>JAEWHE010000030.1 GCA_023387965.1 Bacteroidota bacterium
TGCGCATCGCTGGGGTACTCGCTAGAAGTTTCGGAACGGCAGACGCTGCTTATTACGCCTGCGCGCGGCGCAGAACATAGCCGAGACGATGTGAAAAAAACGTCGCCTCGCCAGCCCCGCATTTAGCGCCGTGCGGCTTAAGGCTGCCTTAAGTTTGCCGCCCAACAATCGCCCCAGGCTTCTAACCGAGGTTCCCCGATGGAACTGCCCTGGGTTGATCAAACTGACGTACTGGCGTGTATCGGCCGTGAGCCGGCGCTTACCCTGCAACTGGCGCAGGCCGATGCAGGCGAGCGGCGCGCAGCACTGGAACGCTTCATCCACCAACGGTTCGCCGAGCACTATCAGGCACGGGTTCGGCACTTCATGCCCTGCCTGCTGGGCCTGCATGACCAGAACGGCGAGGTGCAGGGGGCGGTCGGTCTGCGCAGCGCCCAGCGTCGGCCGCTGTTTCTCGAGCGTTATCTTGACGAACCCATCGAGCAGGCCGTGAGCCAGCGCCATGGGCATACGGTGCCGCGCGAGGAGATCGTCGAGGTCGGCAACCTGGCTGCGTTCGGCAACGCCTCGGCGCGCCTGCTGATCGTCGCGCTGACCGACCTGCTGGTCGCCCAGGGTTTTCGATGGGTGGTGTTCACCGGCACGCCGGCCTTGCTCAACAGCTTTCAGCGCCTCGCGCTCGATCCGCTGCCACTGGGTCTGGCCGATCCGGCGCGCATGGGCGATGAGCTGGCCGACTGGGGCAGCTACTACGCCAGCCGCCCGCAGCTGATGGCCGGCGAGATCCTGCCCGGCCACCAGCGCCTGCTGCAACTCGGCATCTACGCCCGACTCGGCTACCAGCCGCTGTTCGATGCCACGGAGGTGCCCCATGCAGCCTGCAGCTGAACGCTTCTGGGCGACGCTCGACCAGCACGCCGGCATCGCGCTGAGCGAAGGGCCACGTCAGCTGAGCTATGCCGAATTGCGCCACGAGGTCGCGGCGCGCGCCGCCCAGCTGCAACGGCTCGGCGTGCAGCGCGTCGCCTTGGCGCTGGACAATGGTCTGGAGTGGGCGCTGTGGGATCTGGCCCTGCTGCGCGCCGGTCTGGTCTGCGTGCCGCTGCCGGGATTCTTTTCCCCGGCGCAGCAGGAGCATGTGCTGAACCATGCCGGCATCGACTGCCTGATCGGCGCAGTCAGCTCTTTCAGCGAGCGCTGCGGCTTTCGTCCGACCGCCGGCGACCTGTTACAGCGCCAACCGGATACCGTCACGCCGGTGCCCGACGGCACCCTGAAGATCACCTATACCTCCGGCACCACTGGCCAGCCCAAGGGCGTCTGCATGGATGCCGAAGCGCAGCTGGCGGTGGCCGAGAGCCTGCGGCAGGCCAGCCTGCCGTGCGACGTGCGACAGCACCTGTGCGTGCTGCCGCTGGCGACGCTGCTGGAGAACATCGCCGGGCTCTATGCGCCGCTGCTGGCGGGTGCGCGGGTCGAACTGCGGCCGCTGGCCGAGATCGGCTTCAGCGGTGCGGCGGGCTTCGAGCTGCAACGTTTGCGGGCCACGCTGCAGGCCAGCCAGCCGCACAGCCTGATCCTTCTGCCGCAGCTATTGCTGGCGCTGGTCAGCGCCGCTGAGCAAGGCGTGCCATTACCCGCATCGCTGCGCTTTATCGCTGTGGGTGGCGGTCGCGTGGCACCGCAGCTGCTGGAGCGCGCCGAGCGCCTCGGGCTGCCGCTGTTCGAGGGCTACGGCTTGTCCGAATGCGCCTCGGTGGTCTGCCTGAACACACCCGAGGCGCGGCGCATCGGCACGGTCGGCCGGCCGCTGCCACACGTCGAGCTGCGCTTGGCCGACGATGGCGAGGTACTGGTGCGCGGCCCGCACATGCTCGGTTACCTCGGCGAACCGCCACTGACCGGCGAGTGGCTGGCCACCGGCGACCTAGGCCATTTCGAGGATGGCTTCCTGATCCTGCACGGGCGCAAGAAGCATCAGTTCGTTACCGCGTACGGACGCAACGTCAATCCCGAGTGGGTGGAGGCCGAGCTGGTACAGCAGGCGTCCATCGCCCAGGCCTGGCTGCATGGGGAGGCGCTGGCGCAGAACGTCGCCGTGCTCGTACCTCGCCGCCCCGAGCTGAGCGATGCCGAGCTGCAGGCGGCGGTCGAGCGGGTCAATGCCGGCCTGCCGGACTACGCCCGTGTACACCACTGGCTGCGCGCCGCCGAAGCCTTTTGCCCCGACAACGGCCTGGCCACTGCCAACGGCCGCCTGCGCCGCAACGCCCTGTTCAGTCACTACCAACCGACCATTCACGCCCTTCTTTTCCCTGACTTCGAGGTACGCGGCATGGACTTTTTCGACCAACTGCAACACCAGACCAGCGATGCACGCGAATACCTGCTCCGCACACCGATCATCCACGCCGCGCTCGCCGGCACTTCGACCCGCGCGCAGTACATCGCCTTCCTGAGTCAGGCCTACCACCACGTCAAGCACACCGTGCCGCTGTTGATGGCCTGCGGCGCACGCCTGCCGGAGCGCCTGGAATGGCTGCGCGAGGCGATCGCCGAATACATCGAGGAAGAAATCGGCCATCAGGAATGGATCCTCAACGACATCCGCGCCTGTGGCGGCGATGCCGAGGCGGTGCGCCATGGCCTGCCGGCACTGCCCACTGAGCTGATGGTCGCCTACGTCTACGACCGCATCGCGCGGCACAACCCGGCGAGTTTCTTCGGCATGGTCAACGTGCTGGAAGGCACCAGCATCGCGCTGGCGACCCAGGCCGCCGGCGTGCTGCAGGACAAACTTCAGCTGCCGGCCAAGGCGTTCAGCTACCTGACATCCCATGGCAGCCTGGACCTGGAGCACATCGAGTTCTTCAAGAAGCTGATGAACCGCCTCAACGACGAGGACGACAAGGCCGCCGTGGTGCACACCGCGCGCGTCGTCTACCGCCTCTACGGCGACATCTTCCGCAGCCTGAGCGCACCGGAGCACGACCATGCAACTGCGTGACGCGCGAATCCTGCTGACCGGTGCCAGCGGCGGCATCGGCCAGGTGCTGGTCGAGCGGCTCTGCGCGAACGGCGCACGGCTGTTACTGGTGGGACGCGACAGTCTTGCTCTGGAAGCGCTGACGCGCCGCTATCCGGGGCAGGTCAGCCTGGTCTGCGCCGACCTCACCCAGCGCAGTAGCCGGCATACGGTGCTCGATGCCGCGCGGCGTTTCGGCGGCCTCAACTGCGTGATCAATGCCGCCGGGATCAACCAGTTCAGCCTGCTCGAACAGCAGGACGAGGACGCCATCGCCCGACTGATCAGCGTCAACGTCACCGCCACGCTGCAGCTGACCCATCTGCTGCTACCGCTGCTGCGCCAGCAACCGCGGGCGCTGCTGGTCAACCTCGGATCGACCTTCGGCTCCATCGGTTACCCGGGCTTCACCGCCTACTGCGCGAGCAAGTTCGCCCTGCGCGGCTTCTCCGAAGCGCTGCGGCGCGAATTGGCCGACAGCCAGATTAAGGTGCTCTACATCGCGCCGCGCGCCACCCGCACGGCGATGAACAGCGCCGACGTGGTGGCGATGAACAACGAGCTGAAGGTAGAGATGGACGATCCGCAAGAAGTCGCACGGCAGATCGTCCATGCCATCGCCACCGAGCGAGAGGAGCTCTACCTCGGCTGGCCGGAAAAGCTCTTCGTGCGCCTTAACGGCCTCTTGCCGCGCCTGGTCGACCAGGCGCTGCGCAAGCAGTTGCCGGTGATCAAGCGCTTCGCCCGTGCCGACCAGCCGCGGCCGCCCGCACCCCAGCCCAACTCAACCGGAGAACATCCATGAAGCGTCTGCTTACTCTTTGCAGCGTCCTGCTGGCGCTGGCCAGCCAACCCTCCTTCGCTCTCAGCCCGGCCGGCGAATCGTCGCTGCGCCAGATCCAGACGCGCTGGGCGGAGATCAACTACCAGCTGCCGGCGGCACAGCGCCAGGCGGCCTTCGCCCGTCTTGCCTCGGAGGCCGAAAGCGCGGTCGTCGGCGAACCGCAGGCCGCCGAGTTACACATCTGGCACGGCATCGTGCTCAGCACCTGGGCTGGTGCCAAGGGCGGGCTCGGCGCGCTGGGCCTGGTCAAGCAGGCCAAAACGGAACTGGAAAAAGCCATCGAGCTCGACGCGCAGGCACTCGACGGCTCGGCCTATACCAGTCTGGCCAGCCTCTACTACCAGGTGCCCGGCTGGCCGATCGGCTTCGGTGACGAGGACAAGGCCGAGGCGCTGTTCCAGCAGGCACTGGCGCTGAATCCGAACGGCATCGACCCGAACTATTTCCACGGTGACTTTCTGCTGCGCCAGAAGCGCTATGGCGAAGCGCGCACGGCGCTGGAAAAAGCGCTCGCCGCGCCGGCACGCCCCGGCCGCGAACTCGCCGACACCGGCCGCCGCGAGGAAGCCCAGGCGCTGCTCGCGCAGGTCAAGGAAAAGCTGGAATAACCGGTTGCGGCGGCGTTGAATGCACAACAACGCCGCGAGCACCAAAGACGACAGGAACGACATGCGCATTCTGCTGGTGGAAGACGATCGCGCCCTCGGCGAGGGCATCCGCACCGCACTCAAACCCGAGGGCTACACGGTCGACTGGCTGCAGGACGGCGCCAGCGCGCTGCATGCGCTGAGCCACGAGAGCTTCGAGCTGGCCATCCTCGACCTCGGTCTGCCGCGTATGGACGGTCTGGAAGTACTCAAGCGCCTGCGCGCCTGCGCCAACCCGATCCCGGTGCTGGTACTGACCGCGCGCGATGCCACCAGCGATCGCATCGCCGGGCTGGATGCCGGCGCCGACGACTACCTGGTCAAGCCGTTCGACGTCGCCGAACTCAAGGCCCGCCTGCGCGCTCTGCTCCGGCGCAGCTTCAATCGCCCTGAGCCGGTACTGGAGT
>JAEWHE010000005.1 GCA_023387965.1 Bacteroidota bacterium
CGTTGAGGTTCACCTCGTCGTAGCCAGCCGCCTCGGCCATTCTCGCGCAGGCCGCCAGGTCCGCCGGTACGCTGCCGCCCAGTTGCAGCGCCAGCGGATGCTCGGCCTCGTCGTGGCGCAGAAAGCGCGCAGCATCGCCATTGATCAGCGCGCCCGTGGTCACCATCTCGGTATAGAGCAGGGCATGGCCAGAGAGCTGGCGCAGAAAGTAGCGACAGTGGCGATCTGTCCAGTCCATCATCGGCGCCACGCTGAAGCGGCGGGACAGTGCATGGCGCGTGGTTTCTGGCGTTGAGGCGGTTTTCTCTGGCATTTCGGCTGTCTGATTGTTGCTCGTTTTCGCCTGTTTTTGCCCATTTTTTCAGGCTCGGTGCTACATTGTAGGACGCCGTTTTGGCGTGTAGCACCGGGGAAAAGGATGGGGACGATAACGGCGCGGCCGCGCAAGGGCGGCGGGGTTGGGTATACCGCGCAGATCAGGATCAAGCGCGAAGGAAAGGTAGTCTACCAAGAAAGCCAGACCTTCGACCGCAAGCAGACTGCCCAGGCTTGGGTAAAGCGACGGGAGACGGAGCTGGCCGAGCCCGGTGCGCTCGAGCGGGCGAATCGGAAGGCGCTGATGCTGCGAGATATCATCGACCAGTACCTCGAGGAGTACGAACGGATTCGGCCCCTGGGCAAGACCAAGCGTGCAACACTCAAAGCGATTGGTAGCACCTGGCTGGGTGACTTGACCGATGCCGAGGTGAACAGCCAGCGGCTGGTGGAGTTCGCTACCTGGCGAATGGGGCCAGAGGGCGGCGGCGTGAAGGGGCAGACCGTTGGCAACGATCTGGCTCACCTTGGTGCGGTGCTATCGGTGGCCAAGCCGGCCTGGGGCTATGACGTTGACCCGCACTCGGTTGGTGATGCGCGCAAGGTATTGCGCAAGCTCGGGGTGCGTACCAAGAGTAAAGAGCGTGATCGGCGGCCAGCGGCGGAAGAGCTGGACAGGTTGCTCGAGCATTTCTTCGAGATGCAGAAGCGTCGGCCGACCTCCATCAACATGCCGAAGGTCATCGGTTTCGCCATTTTCTCCACGCGGCGTCAGGAAGAGATAACGCGTATCCGTTGGGCCGACCTGGATGAAAAGAGGCAGGCGGTACTGGTTCGCGATATGAAGAACCCAGGCCAGAAGATCGGCAACGATGTGTGGTGCCATCTGCCGGATGAGGCCTGGGCGATTCTGCACAGCATGCCGAGGCAGTGTGAAGAAATCTTTCCGTACAACAGTGACTCGATCTCCGCTTCGTTTACCCGGGCGGGCCAGTTCCTGGAGCTGGACGACCTATGGTTTCACGACCTTCGGCATGATGGTGTGAGCCGGTTGTTCGAGATGGACTGGGATATTCCGCGGGTGGCCAGCGTGTCTGGCCATCGGGACTGGAATTCGCTGCGGCGTTATACCCATCTGCGGGGTCGGGGCGACCCATATGCCGGCTGGCATTGGTTGGAGAAGATAATAGCGGCGCCCGTTGAGCTGGGCGCCAGGGTGGATAGTGCGGAACAGTAATCAGCTGGCCCGCTTGAACCGGCCGTGGAGCTTGTCATTCTCGGCCACGGCCTTGCGCCGTTGCTCGTCGAGGTAAGACGCCAGGTCGGTGAGGTGCACGCCCTTGGCTGCCTTCTGGCTGCCCTCGATGCGGACCACCGGGAGATCCACCTCGCCGGCGGCCACCTTGCGCTGGAGCTTGTCCGGCGTCAGGTGGCTGAAGTAGTCCGCGCACACCCGATCGAGCGGGATGATCGCCTGGCCGTTGTACTGCGCCATCAGCAGAAATGCGGTGTTCATTTCCGCTTACCTCCCTTGCGATGCTTTTTCGTGCCGCCGTGGCTGGTCAGGCGGTAGCTGATGAAGGTGGCCAGCTCGCCGATCTCGGCTTTGATGTCGTCGATGATGGTGCCCATGATCGCGTTCACCTCCTCATAGGTGGCGCGTTGGATGGTTCGGGAGTTGTCGACGTGGGTCTTGCCGTCTGGCGTCTTGACCAGCCATTCCATCGTCCAGCGCTGCGGCTTGCGTGGCAGGCGACCGCTGACCTGGGCGATGTCGTTGGGCATTTCCGTGCTGAAGAAGATGGAGTAGGTCATGCAACCCCCTCGAGGGGTAGGCCCCTCTGGTTCAGCGCAGCCATACAGGCCGGATTCAGCCAGAGGCATTCGGTACGTGTGGCGCCGCCTCGCCCAGCTGAAATACGTGCCGTAGTGGTGGCCTTGGTCCAACCCTGCAGGGCGTCGTCGTAAAGATCAGAGGGGTAGCCGCTGAGAACCACCATGCCCTGAAGCTTGACCAGAGTCGCCAGCAGTTCGGCATGCTGCGCATCATTCAATTCGTGCCGGTAATAGCGCCCCTTGGCTGCTCCGTTCACTCGCGTGCCATGCATATACGGCGGGTCGACGTAGTGCAGCGCTAAGGGAGAGTCATGCGCAACCATGATGTCATTCGCTGGACGGTTCTCGATTAGCACGCCGGCAAGACGCTGACCAATGATGGCCAGCTGTTCTGGATAACGCGCCCACAGCTGTTGCGCGTTTCCGTACTGGCGGTAGCAGTCAATGCGAAATCCCGTAGTGCCTTTGCTGGCACCAGCGGAGCCAAAGCCCATCTGTGCTCGAATAACGGTTCTGCGGGCGCGCTCCACTGGGTCATCAGTGAAGATCCACGCTTGCTCGAACTCATCGCGAGCGTAGGGCGTAAGCACGAGCAGCTCGATCAGAGCGGCGCGCGACGTAGCGCCCTGCAGCACTCGAAATAGGTTGACGATGTCGCCGTCAAGATCGTTGTAGACCTCGCCATGCGATCGCGGTTTGCGCATCAGTACACCAGCGGCGCCGCCGAACGATTCGACGTAGACCTGGTGCGGCGGAAAGTGTTGGATGACCCACGGTGCGAGACGAAACTTGCCGCCGTGGTAGCGGATAACTGGGGCGGTAATGCTCATGCCGCATCCTCCCGGAGCTGCAGCGCGCTGAGGTTGGCGCGGACGAGGGCGGCGGCTACCGGTGGGCAGACGCTGTTGCCGCACATGCGGACCTGGGCGGCCTTGCTGAGCTTCTTGCCGCCGGCGGTGCGGTTGTGGATGTAGTCGGCAGGGAAGCCCTGGGCGGCGAACAGTTCGTGCGGCTCGAGCATGCGCATGCCAATGTCGACGATCTGGTAGGGCTCGCCCTTGATCATGACCAGGGCGTGGCGGTCCTTGGTGGTGACGGTGTGCAGCGGCTCCTGTAGATCCTGGCCGACGTTGGTCCCGTAATACTTCAGCAGGAACGCGCGTACCTCGCCAACGTGGCCGCCGCCGGCTGTGAGGGTGGGCATGGGCTCGGTCACGCCCTGACTGTGCTGGTTGTTGCGCAACTTCACGAGGTGGCTGGTCACCAGTGCGTTGTGGTCGACGGTTGTCGCGGTAGGCAGAGGGTTTTCCAGGCTACTGCCGGGGCCGGTGTAGTTCCCGCCGTAGTGCTTTGCGAGGAAGGCGGCCACCAGTGCGTGCTTGTTTCCGCCGGCGACGGCGGTGCCGAGCGGCTTATCGAGGCCTGGCACGCGCGGGGCTTGGCCCTTGCGCTCGCCATAGCCGACTTGGATAAGCGTGGGTGACACAAGGGCGAAATGCCCACCTTTCACCTGGGCGCAGATGGTGCGCAGCGGTGCGTCGGCCGGCATGTTGCGCTGGGTGCTACCGTTGGCGTGCTCGGTGATGAAAGGCGCAAGGGTCGGCACGACTAGGCCAGTGCCAAGTTTGCTAGTGATGGTTTGCAGCGGCTCGTCCAGAGGCTGGCCCCGGAAGTAGTCGTATCCGTGGTTGACCTTCACCAGGAATGGATCGGAGGAGTCCAGCACGTAGCGCTGAATGCCCCGGGCTATTCGGCGCAGGGTGTTCTCGGCCAGTGGCTTCTTGCGCTCGAAGATCGAGGGGCAGGGTAGGGACCAGTCGATGATTTCCGCGGCGGTGCGCCAAGGCTTGAGTCGCTTGGCCTTGACGGCCTCGCTCGCTGGGTCGCCGTGGGTGGGTTCCGGCCAGACGATGGGCTGGTCGTCGCGGCGGGCGATCAGAAACAGGCGCTTGCGGATGGTGGGCGCGCCGTAGTCGCAGGCGCGCAGCTCGCGCCAGTCGACTTGGTAGCCGAGGCGCTTCAGGGCGTTGGTGAAGCTTGCGAAGGTGCGGCCCTTGTTCTTTGGGCATGGGCGTCCGTCAGTAGCCAGCGGACCCCAGGTCACGAACTCCTCGACGTTCTCCAGCATGATGACCTTGGGCTTGACCGTGGCGGCGTAGCGGATGGCGACCCAGGCGAGCCCGCGGATCTCCTTCTTCACCGGGGCGCCGCCCTTGGCCTTGCTGAAGTGCTTGCAGTCGGGGCTGAACCACGCCAGGTCAACGGGCTTGCCGTCTGCGATCACGCGCGGGTCAACCTCCCATACCGATTCACAGAAGTGCCGGGTGTGTGGGTGGTTTATGTCGTGCATGGCCACGGCCTCGGGGTCGTGGTTGACGGCGATGTCCACCGGCCGGCCGAGGCCCAGCTCGATGCCGGTGGAGGCGCCGCCGCCCCCGGCGAAGTTGTCGATGACCAGGCCGTGGAAGTTCATGCCGGCCTGGGGGTGGATGCGATAGAGGTTGTTCATGTGCTGTGTCCTGGGTGCTGCCGGTGGTGAGGCGGCAGTGGTGGGGTTTCAGTTGCCCTGGTTGGGCGACTCCCATAGGTGGCGGTACTTGGCCTGGCGCTGGGCGGAGCAGGTGTGGTGGTTGCCTACGCTGCGGTGGCGTTTGCAGATGTCGCAGACGCCAGACATGAGGCTCATCTGCAGCACGCCCCGCACTTTGGTGCGGGTGGCCGGGCGGCGCAGGGGGTGTTGGGTCATGGCTGGGCACCTTTGGCGGTGCGGCATGCACAAGTCATGCTTCCTAGTGCTTCGACCACCTCGCCCTGCTCCGGCTGCTGATCGGTCTGCGCGGGGCGCGTAAGTGCGGTGACGATGCGTTCGTGCTGGGTGACGGTCATCAGGGGTTCATCGCTCACTATCTGCGCATCTGCCCCAAGGCTTTTGCGCAGGCCGTCTAGAGATGTCTTCGATAGCCCTGCGTCGATGCCGCCGCGATTGCTGGCCTTCCACTCCCGCAGCCATGCCACCACCTCGACCGACTCCCGCTGATCCTGCGCCGGGGCTGGCTCGACCAATGTGCGCACTTCCTCAACATGGTTGTCTGGCTGCAGCTCGCTGAATGCCTGGGCCAATAGTGCGATAAGGGCTCGCGCAATCTTTTCCGAGTCGCCTGGCGCATCGTATTGATTGGCGTCGACCGTAATGACATCGTATTTATTGCCTTCCTCATCGATAGCGCCGATGACCCATTCGTCCTGCGGGTGATCGGCGTCTGCCGGCCACGCAGCCGTGAGCGATTTCTCCCAGCCCCGGAATGCGTGAAGCGTCTCGATTGATTTACCCATGCCCATCACCTCACATGCACAGCGGCGCTTCGCCGCCTGCGTGGTGTTCATCGACGCGTTCCCAGGTGCTGAGGGCGCGGGTGCGGTGGGTGGTTTGCAGCAGGTCCAGCAGCTTGCTGTGGTACTGGATGCAGGCGTGGGTGCTGGTCCATTCGGGCAGCCGATACGGCACTGGCGTGACGCCCTCAAGGCACGGCCAGCGTTCGCCGTGCTCGGGCATGAGGTCGCGGCGTTCGGTGGCGAGGGCGACCATGTCTGCTTCTTGGATGCAGGCGGGTAGCTCTGGCTCGAGATTGAAGCGCTCGCAGATGGCCAGCCAGATGCCGTTCTCGATTTCGCTGTAGTCCGGCAGTAGCGCCTTGAGCGGCCGGACCATGTCGCCGACGTAGGCCTCGGTGGCGTCGTGCAGCAGGGCGGCGAGTTGGTGCTCGGCCGGTACGATGCTGGCGACCAGCAGGCTGTGCTGCGCTACCGAATAGTGGCGGCTGGTGTGGCCGTTGAAGCGGCAGATGTTGGCCAGCGCATGGGCAATGTCGAGTGTGCTGACCTGGCTAGCCTTAGGCATGAGCAGGTCGAAGCGGCGGCCGGTGCGGGTTAGGATCCAGGTCATGCTGTTTGCTCCAGCGGCAGGGCGGCGTGCAGCGCGCATTGCAGGGCGATGTGCATGTCACCAAAGGGCATGTGCGCTTCTTCGGCGGCTGCGACCATGGCCGGGGTTGGTTCTGCTGGGGTGAGCATGTATCCGGCGGGCGGGACCATTTTCCCGGCGCCGCGCAAATGGTCGGCGTGCAGCTGCAGCGCATTGACGAGCTGGTGGGCTTCGTGCCGGGCATCGTCCAGGGCTTGGTGCTTGGTGCCCTCGAAGGGCAGCGCCTTTGCCGCTGGGTAGAGGTGCAGCAGGGTGCGCAGGTCGCGGTCGTTCCAGAATGGCCAGGGCGCTTCGAGCCCTGCCGCCTGGTAGGCCGAGCGGAGGATGACGCAGTCGACGCTCGAGCCGTTGCCCCAGATGTAAGTGGCATTCGGCATGGGCGAGTGGCTGCGGATGAAGTCAGTGAGGTAATTCAGGGCGTCGCGCAGCGGGGTTGCTCCGGCGCGCCCGGCGGCGCGTGCCTCTTCGCCCTGGCTCAGCCACCAGAGGATGGTGCTGGCATCCATCTCGCCGCCGTGCTGCACGCTGCTTTCGAGGCTGACGGGGATGTAGGTGCTGTCAGTCAGTAGGCCTTCGCGGACAACGGCCACGCCGATGCTGGCGATGGCGGCGCGCGGGCCGTTGCCCATGGTTTCCAGATCGACGATGAAGTGGGTGGCCTTGATCATGCTACGGCCTCCAGTTGAGGGGCCGGCTGGGCGGCGTAGTAACGCTGCGAGAGGTCGCGCGCCTTGAGGGAGAGCGCTCGAGCGCTGTTGGCCTGGTCGGTTGCGCCCATCAGGCCGAACTGAGTTGCAGCCAAGCTGAGCTTGTTGGCCATGGCTGCCAGGTCTTCGGCGGCTTCGGCGTTGAGGCTGAGGGCCTGTAAGGCAAAGATGCGCTCGTTGGCGGTGATGAGCTGCAGGCGAAGGGCGGCGGCGTCATCGGTGGCGCGATCGCGTTCTTCGGTGACGAGCTCAATAGCCTGGACGGCGTTGAGGCGGCTGATGTTTTGCTCATGCTCGGCGCGTTGTACTCGGTGGCGCCACTGCTCGATCTCTTCGGCTCGGGCGCGGCAGACGCGCGACAGCTCAACTCGGTGAGCGCGGCGACCTTCGACGTAGCCCAGCCCGAAGACGATGGCCATCCCGGCGATGGCGCCGATGAAAGCCAGTACCTGGTAGGTGGTGAAGTTCATGTGCTGTGTCCCCTGTGGTTGTGCTCGCCGGCTGGTGAGGCCGGCGGGTGGTGGCTTAGGCGCCGAGCTGGAAGGTGCCGATGGTGAGCGGAACGAAGCCGCCGACCTGCTGCTCCAGCACGCCCTTGAACTCACGGGCGAACTCTTCGCGCTGGGCTTCTTCGGCCACCCAGCGCAGCTTGAGCACGGGCGCATCGCTGCCAGTGATGACGGACAGGCGCAGGGTGATGGTGGCTGGCTGCAGGCCCTCGAACGGCACGGTGGTGAATTCGAAGCGGGTGGGCAGGATTTCCTGGCTGCGTGCCTCGATTTCATCCATGGCGCTGCGGGCGTGGCTGAGATCGCCAACAGTGCTGTCGCGCTGGCTGGTGGCCTTGATGGTCATCTTGCGGATGCCGGTGATGGCTTGGGCGGTGTTCAGTTTTTCATCGCCGGCGAAGGCGGTGATGTTGGGCGCCCAGTCTTCGAGGAATTCGGCCAGTGTCTGCTGGTCGAGCTTCTGGCCGACCACGCCGCACATGGCCTTGTAGGCAGCGGTGGGTTTGAGGGTGAGGGTGGCGGTGTCGTCGCCGTGGCCGGCCAGCTGATCATTGCCCAGGTTGAAGATGATGCTGCAGGCCATGCGGTCCTGATCGATGAAGCCGCGTGCGCCGCCGCCGTCGCGGCCCTCGACGTAGCGGGCGAAGTCGGCCAGGGCGTGGGTGTTGAGCGCCCCCCGGAAGCGGGCGCGGTACTCGGCGTAGCGCTCGAGGTTGTGGATGCTCATGTCATCCGGCAGGGCAATCGTCGGTACCTGTTGCTGTGGCATAACGCCAAGGGCGGCGATAGCGTTGGCTTCGATGTGCTGGATGGTTTCTTTCGTCAGTGACATTGCGTTGCTTCCTTGGTGAGTGATTTGGGTGTTGCTGGGTCAAGCGTCGGCTCAGACTTCCCGGGCGATTACGGGCGCTTCTTCGCGGCTGAACATCTGTGCGGTCGGGTCCGTCTGGAACAGTTCGAGGCCGTTGGCGGTGACGTACATGGGCGTGTCGAGGGCTGTGTCCTCGCGCTTGCTGCCGCGCTTGGTGGGCTGGGTGAAATCCAGCTTGTGGTTGATCTTCACCTGGTTGCTTTCGCCGATCTGGCTCAGCTCGAAGGTGATGCTGAGCTTGCCCTTCTTGCCGTGCTCGACCACGCCGGCGGCGACGTCGGAGAGGGCGCGACCCACTTGCTGGGCGAATACGCCGGCGTTGAGGCTGTTGATGAACTCGCTGGTATCGGTAGGTTTCATGACGTGCTGTGTCCTTTTGCAGTGGTTACGCCACCGGGTCAGTGGCCGGTTTGGTGTTGCTCGGGTCGTGCGCGTCCAGCCAGGTGGCCAGGTCACGCAGGTAAACGACGGGCGGGCCGAGCCGGGATCCGCCCAGGCGCACGTAGCGCAGGCGGATGGTGCCGGTGCGGATGGCCTCCATCAGGTATTCATCGCTGCTGATGTGCGGCAGGTATTCGCGGCGCACATCGTCGAGCGGCAGGCAGGGCCGGTCGTACCGCCGCTGGAGTTGTTGGTAAGTGCTGGTCACGCCTGCGGCCCTCCTGTCTCCCCGCGCCCCTCTGCGGTGTGTGCCTCGCTTTGGGCGGGCAGGCGCAGGCGGATCAGTTCGGCGAGGCCTTCGATGGTTTTGCCAGTGGCGGAGGCCACCAGCCGGCCGGCAGCATCTACAACCACGGCGCCGTAGGGGCGCTCGGGGCAGGTGGTGGGGGTGACGTAGGCGGTATCGCCGTCGCGCAGTACCTGGCGCACCTTGCGGTAGGCCTCCAGCAGTTCGTTGCTGCGCGCGGGCATTGACTCCAGCCGGGCCAGTGCCTCGCAGGCAGCGCCGATGAGGGTGGCGCGGCTGATCATGCTGGGGTGGCTGAAGTGCAGGGGCACGAGTTTGAGCGCGCCAATGGCGTCATCAATGCAGGTGTTCATGCGACGTCCTTCCGGGTGATGGTGATGCCCAGCTGCTTGGCCAGCCACTCGATGCCGCGCTCGGTGCTCATGACCACGCCGTAGCTGGTCCAGCTGCTGATGGAGGCGTTCCAGCGCTGGCGGGTGTCCACGTACAGGTGGCCCTTGTCGCGGTAGGCCGAGGCGAGCTTGCCCTCGTGGTCGAGGATGCCCAGCGTGCGCAGTTGCCGGCGCAGCTTGCGCGGGCCGAGGCCGAGCACGGCGGCGGCTTGGGTCAGGTCGCGGTTCATGGTGGCGGGCCTCAGGCTACCGACCGATGGCGGTGCGCGGATGCGGCGGCGCACATGATGCGGTCGAGCTGGCGATAGAGATCGTCCAGGGTGCCTTCGTTGTGCACGACGGAGTCGTTATCGTGGATGGCAATGCCGCTTTCGCTGGAATGCAGTGCTACGGCTTGTGCATCCGGGCGCAGGATGTGCACCACATGCCCGCCCTGGCGGCGAATCCACTCGGCCTCGTTCTCGAAGCGCACGTCGCGGATCACCACGCCGTTGTAGTGGCTCTGGTCGACTTCCAGCTGGTAGCCAATGTTCTGCTGGGCCAGCAGCAGCCAGAGCTCAGGGTGTACCTGCTGGCGGCCCCATTCGGTGCCGAGCAGCTGCATCAGTTGCCGAGGCGACTTGCCGACCCCCGGCAGCAGGGCCTCTTTCAGCGTGCCTTCCATGTGGTCATGGGTGAGGCTGAAAAGCTGGGCGATGGCGGCCTTGAGTGGGTCGGCGAAGGCGTAGCTGTACAGCGCAAACTGAGCTGTCAGGTAGGCGGCAGCTGTGTCCTTGCCGGTGCGAGCGAGGCCGTGCAGGCCGATGAGGAGATGGTTCATGCCGCACCTCCGTCAAACGGGCCGAAATCCTCGAAGGCGGGCAGGGTGTTGCGCTTGAGCTGCGGGCGCCCGTCGGCGAGCACGATCAGCTGGCCGGTGGCCTGCTGAATGCTGGCGACGGTACGGGGATTCGTTGCGGCTGCCGGGTGCAGGAACACCGGGCAGCGGGTGGTGTTGTGACGTGCTGTGTCCATGGCTTGCTCCGTAACCTTGGTGAGGGGTACGGGGCAACATTAGCAACCGCTAAACAGTAAAGCAATAGCGAATGCTAAATTTTAGTGCTCGAAGTTTAGCAAAGAGTCACTGGATCAATACTCGGTGATCTTGCGGCGCACTCGTCCGCAGATATGCCACTCCTCGTTCATTTCGATGATGCGCTGTGGCCAGGCCGGGTTGGTGGCGAAAAGGTAGTAGTGTTCACCCTCGCGCTTGATCTGCTTCAGGGTCACTGCTTGATCGCTGGTGCGCTTTGCAACCACGAAATCTCCTGTGTTCCACTGAGCATCGGGGTCGATCACAACCAGGTCGCCGGGCCTGAAGTCTGGGTCCATGCTGATGCCTTCCACCCGCAGTATGAACGCATGGGCCCCCGCTGGGCCGTAGGCCTCCATCCATTCATCAGCATCGCCGGGCTGGAAGTTGTCGATGGCTTCGCAGAATTCGCCTGCCTGAACATAGCCAATTACCGGTAGTACTCGATAAGGGCTGCGGTTTTCTTGAGCAGTTAGCGGCGCGCCGCTGCTCGCTGGATAGGCCCCATCGTCAATCTTCGGGGCGCGAAGGGTCCCTTCGGGCAAGCCGATTTTGGCTTCTAGGTTAGCCGCCGCTCGTTCGCCCATCTTCCGGTGGCCGTTCAGCAGCTGAGAGAGGTGGGAGGCGTCCAGATCATGCCGATCGGCAAAGCTCTTCTGTGATGAGCTGCCTATAAGTGCGCTTAGGGCTGCGATACGTGCTTGGTAGATATCCATTCCGCGATGTTCGTCCAGTGTTAGCAATCTGTAAATTGCAAAACGCTATTGCACTCCTGTTTAGCGATTGCTAATGTGTCGCCAACTGGAGGTAAACATGACTCTTCTCGATTTCATCCGCCCGCTCGACAAAGAAGCCTTGCAGGCGCTGGCGACGCGCTGCCAGACCACGCCAGGCCAATTGCGGCAGGTGGCTTATGGCAATCGGCGTGCAAACGCTGCGCTAGCCATTGCGCTGGATCGCGCTTCGGACGGGGAGATTCCTTGCGAGGAAACCCGGCCGGATATCGAATGGGGCTACTTGCGCGGGACGGCTCGCAGGGCATCGGAACGCCGCTCTGGTGAGCGCCGTGAGTCTGATCGACGCCAAGGCGACCGCCGCGCATAACGAATCACATCCCGCCGACAGGACACAGCACAGCAACAACCAAGTATCACGGCGGGAGCCGGCCCGAGAGCCTCACCAGCGCCATCGGGCCGGCGCCGGGCAAGCAGCCCAGAAGCAAAAAAGCCTGTCGCGAAGGCGGCAGGCTTGTGTAGAGGCAGGAACCAAGGGCAGTTCACTCACCAAAGCGTCAGCCCTGGTTCCTGCGGTCCGGTAGTCGGGTACCACCCCGACCGCCTCAACCCGCGACCCGAGGACACAGCACGTATCGGGAGGGTCGCGAGCTGTAAGCGAACTGTAGGGCAATAGCCCTGCGGTTGGCTACAGCGTTAAGGGGGCATTAACGCTATGAGCCGCAAGGATCTATTACCGGGCGCTGGCCCGGTGCTGAATACCCGCCAGGCGCTGTACCGCGCCACGCGCGACGCAACAGGGGGCCAGAATGCGGTGGCGCTGACCATCGGCATGGACCCGGACGAGCTGAACAAGCGCGTCAGCCCGAACAACAATCGCCCCATTCACCCTGAATTCCTGGAGGAGATCGTGGCCGCCACGCGGGACCCGCGCCTGCTGGCGGCCTTGGTGCGCCCGGCCGGTGCGGTGGCGTATGTGCCGGTGCCGGTTCGCGCCTCGCGCGAGGCGTTGAAGGGGCTGGCCCAGGTGATGCGCGCCAAGGGCGACTTCGTGCAGAGCCTGCATGAGGGTGTGGCCGACGACCGTTGGTTGCCCCACGAGGTGGAGGCGCTGCGCTACCACGCCAACCAGGTGGTGGCTCAGCTGCTGGGCATCGTGGCCGGCGCGGAGCTGGCGATGCTCGAGGCCGTTGCAGAAGGGGAGGTGACTCATGGCTGATGTAATCGACCGCGGCAACGAGCAGGCCGAGTATCTGCTGGAGGTGGCCTTGGCGCGCCGCGCGCAACCGCCAACCGGGCCGAGTTCTACGCATTGCGAGGAGTGCGGCGTCGAGATTCCGCAGGCCCGCCGCGAAGCAGCACCGGGCTGCCTGACGTGTATCGACTGCCAGACCTTGTTGGATAAGCGGGATGCGGGGGTGCGGCGTGGCTGAGGTGAATGCGACGGATCTCGGGTGCTTGATGTGGGAGCAGCTGGGAGGTGCCTTTATGGAGATCGCGCTGGCGAATGGGCTGGATACGCCGGCCAAGCGGGCGCCCCTCTACGCGGCATTCATTGGCTCGGTAGGTGGCTCGATGGTCGCTGATCTCGGTGTTGCGGATTCGTCGTTTGTGCTCGACATGCTCAAGGACGCCAACACCAAGCTCGCGCGCGAGCAATTGCATGTGGTCAAGGGGGCGGGCGATGTCTGAGAAAGTCCCTCTGACGCTTATCGACCTCGCCGAGCTGCTTACCTTCATCCACGCCGACGACCGCGACACCTGGTTGGCGGTGGCGATGGGTGTGAAGGCCGAGTTCGGCGAGGCGGGCTTCGATGCCTGGGATGCCTGGAGCCAGACCGGTGACGGCTATAAGGCCGCCGATGCGCGCAGCGTGTGGAAGAGCTGCCGCAAGCGCGGGACCGGCATGGGTACGGTGATCAAGCTGGCGAAGGATAACGGCTGGGCGCCGCGCCGCGAGCCGATGACGGCCGAGGAGAAGCGGCGCTTGAACGCCGAGGCGGAAGCCCGGCGTGCCGTGCGCCAGGCGGAGATCGAGGCGGATGAGGCGCGGTTGGCGGTGATGCGGGAGGCCGTGGCTAGTGCCTGCCAACTGATCTGGGAGAAGCATTGCAAGCCGCATGGCGTGAGCCCCTACCTGGAGCGCAAGCAGGTGGGGGCTTTTGGTGTGGGTTTTTTCCATTACACGGTTGTGCTGGCCATCGATGATGCGCGGCAGCGTTGCGATGTGTGGGTGGGCAGCGAGACGCGGGAATTCTTCGCGAACCTGCCGAAGCCCCGGCCGGATTCGATCAGCTTTCTGATGTTCAAGGCCGGGACCATTGCGGTGCCGCTGCGCGATGCGGCCGGCAAGCTGTGGAGCCTGCAGGCGATCAACGAGCAGGGGACGAAGCTGTTCCCGAAGTACGGGCGCAAGGCCGGTTGCTTTCATGTGCTGGGCGAGCTCGCCGGCGCCGATGTCGTTGCCGAAGCGGAGGGTTATGCGACGGCGGCCAGTGTGCACATGGCCAAGGGTTGGCCGGTGGCGGTGGCGATCGATTCGGGCAACGTGCCGGCCGTTGCGCAAGCGTTGCGGGCGCATTGCCCGGACGTGCAACTGGTGGTTGCCGGTGATGATGACCCGGCCGTGACGGGCAACCCCGGGCGGACGAAGGCCGAGGCGGCAGCGGCGCAGGTGGGCGGGGTGCCGGCCTTCCCGCTGTTGCCTGAGGGCGAGCAGGGCGGGGACTGGAATGACTTGCATGTGAGCCAGGGGCTGGAGGCCGTAGTGGCGCAGCTGGACGCTGCTTTGGCCGCTGGTGAGCCTTCCCCGACCCCATCAGTCGATGAAGCGCCGCCGGCGGGCTCCTCCACTACGGGGGGGCAGGGGGCGGCGTTGACCGGTGAGCAGGTGCTGCGGCGCTTTGTGCTGGTGGAGGGTACGACGCACGTCTGGGACCAGGACAAGAAGACGGTGATGAAGAAGACCGCCTTCGAGGCCTTAGTGACGAAGCCGCTGGCGAAGGCGTGGATGGATGACGCGGACAAGAAGCTGATCGGCGCCGATGCGGTGCGGGAGATCGAGCAGGCGCGACGGATGGCGGGCAAGAAGGCGACGGCGCTGGGGATGACGCCTATCGAGCGCTATGTGTACATCGATGGGACGAAGGATGTGTGGGACCGCGAGAAGAAGCGGCGCATCCCGGAGGGCGCGGTGAAGATGGCGCTGGGCGATGCCTATGCGTTGTGGCTGAACTCGGCGGAGCGGCGCACGGTGGATGTGGACCACATTGTGTTCGACCCGGCGATGACGAAGGACCCGGCTGTTTATATCAATACGTTCGAGGGGTTGCCGCTTGAGCCTATTCGCGATGATGCGGCGTGTGAGAACCTGCGGTGGTTGATTTCGTTCCTGTGCAACCACGAAGATGAGGCGCGCGACTGGCTGACGAAGTGGTTGGCGTACCCGTTGCAGCACATGGGCGCGAAGATGGACACGGCGGTGCTGGCCCACTCGATCATGGAGGGCTCGGGCAAGAGCCTGTTGTTCGCTGATGCGTTCGGGCAGTTGTTCGGCATCTACGCGGCGACGGTGGGGCAGACGCAGCTGGAGTCGAGCTTCAACGCGTGGCAGAGCCGCAAGTTGTGGGCTGTGTTCGAGGAGGTTGTGAGCCGGGACCAGCGCTATAACCAGGTGGGCAAGATCAAGCATCTGATCACCGGCAAGACGGTGCGGATGGAGAGCAAGTTCATCAATGGTTGGGAGGAAGCCAACCATATGAATGCGGTGTTCCTGTCGAACGAGATTCTGCCGTGGCCGATCAGCGACAGCGATCGGCGGATGCTGGTGATCTGGCCGCAGGAGACGCTGCCGGAGGCGCGGCAGAAGGCCATAGGCGCGGAGTTGGCCGGCAATGGGGTGGCGGCGCTGTATGGCTGGTTGCTGTCGCTGGACCTGGGCGAGTTCAACCAGCGCACGCGCCCGCCGCGCACCGAGGCGCGGCAGCGGCTGGTGGCTTTGAGCAGGGCGGGGTGGCAGACGTTCCTGCATCAGTGGCAGACGGGTGACCTTGGCCAGGGGCTTTGGGGCGCGTGCCTGTCGACGGACCTGTATGCGATGTTTCTGGAGTGGTGCCAGCGCAACCGTGAGCATGCGATGAGCCAGACGAAGTTCAGTCTGTTCATCAGTGCGGAGGTGGAGAAGACGCGCTCGATCCCCTGGACGGATGGCGCCAATCGGCGCTTCGGGGCGTTTTTCTTTCCCAGTGACCCGGACTCTTCCCTGCCCCCATCTCTGGCAGCCGCTGCGCTTGGCCAGCACGTGGCGGCGTGGCGTGGAAAGGCGCGGCTGGCGGGCTGGGACGTGGACAGGTGGGAGCACCTGAAGGCGGCTGCAGCATGAATGCGCGCGAATGTGTGTTGGGTTGTGTTGGGTTGTGTCGGGTTGGTTTTCGTAACCCAGCACAGGCCGAGGCCGCGAGTGGCGGGGCTTTGCGGGCGGTGTGTGGGGTGTGTTGGGTTTGGCCACGCGCGCGCGCATGCGCAATATTTTTGTACGGCGCTTTGATCGGAGGAGTGAAATTTCTCTATGCGAGGGCTGAAAAACCCAACAAACCCAACACACTCAACACAGGTGCTTTGAAGGCATTGATTTATAAGGCTTTTGGCTGTGTTGGGTTTGTGTTGGGTTGGGCTTTTTGTGTTGGGTTGCGTTTTGCAGGGGAGGTGAGGCCATGATCGAGGCAGTGGAAGCGTTGATGCAGCACTGGGGAGAGCGTTGCCGGCGTGGCCTTGGCGCACCGGGCGAGGGCGGTTCGACGCCGCTGGCGGTGGCGATGCAGTACGGCGGGATGGTGCCTTCATCTGGCCGCGGCTCGATGGGGCTGGCGGGCGCGGTGGATCGTGTGGCCGAGGAGGTGGATGCGGCTATCGGCAGCATCAAGCAGATCGGGCTGCGTGAGGACCGCAAGTTGGCCAGGGCTTGGCGCCTGGCTGGCAACAAGGGACGGGCGCCTTACTGCATGGAGACGCAGCTGGTGAAGCTGGCGATGGTGCGCTACCTGCCGGACCCGATCCCGACGGTTGCGCAGCAGATGCGGCGGGTGCGCATCAATTCGACTAGCACGTATGACGCACGGGTCCAGCGGCTGCATGAACTGGTGCAGGCTGAGCTGGAGCGCCGGGCGCGTATGCAGCGGGTGCACGGCGGGAGGTACGTCGCGTAAAAAATCGCTTTCAGAAATCCGCCGCCGTCCCGTGGCGAGCCTGTGCAGAGCCCGTGCAGAACCCGTGGCGAGCCATTGGCGTTAATTCGCTGTTTACGCCTCCGGGTTCGAGGGGTACAAAGCGCATAACAGGTCAGAGCAGCGCCAAGGCGACGACCGAAACGAGCCTTACTTGCTGTGTCAGGCAACGGCCGGTCCCCCTGCCGGTCACCCCTCAAAGCCCCGCCATCGTGCGGGGCTTTGTCTTTCAATTTGATCTCTATGAAAATATAAGTAAGCATTGGGTAACTCGACGAAGCAGGGAAGCCAATGCGAACAAAATTCTTAGCGGACCCGATTAACGGGCCCGTGATCCTCGCTAGAGAGGTTCGGCTAGAGCTACGGCGTGAGTCTGTGAGAGACGATGCGGAGCGCGTCCGCCTCGCTGGAAGAACTATCGAATCGATACGGCAGTGGTTCAAAAGCCACTCGCAGAAGCTAGTCCAAGGCAGCCCCGAACATGACAAGCTCACGGACCAAGCAACGTACGCCATCACCATCGTTAGAAAAGAGCTGGGAGTTTCCGTGAAGTACGTCAAGAAACAGCACTCTTGGATAGTCTCCAGTGGAGGCGAGACTTACACCGCGGTTGGATAGAGACCCAGGCCCGGTCCGGTACTTACCGGTTATTGATCACAGCATCCAGTACAAAGCCCCGCCATCGTGCGGGGCTTTCCGTTTCTAACTGATGGCGCCGCCATCGCCCTTTGCCCGTCGCCATGCGGGCTTTTTATTCGCCGTCTGGAGAACCGCGCATGTCGACCGAACAGCAGGTGCAGCAGTCGCTGGCCGATCTTCCCACCTGGCTGCTGATCCTGGTGGCCCTGGCCGGCCTGACCGGCGAGATGTGGCGAGCCGATGCGGCCGGCATGGCGGTGGGTGAGCTGATCAAGCGGGTGTTGCTGCGCTTCGGCGCCTCGGCGGTGTTCGGCTTGGCGACGGTGCTGCTGGCTACGGCTTGGGGTTCCAGTCTGCTGACGTCGGCGGCGCTGGGCAGCGTGGTTGCGTGCCTGGGTGCTGACGTGGCCAGCGGCTTGTACTCGCGGTGGCTGGCGAAGAAGGCGGGTGTGTGTGATGTGCCGAGCAACCGAGGCGGCGCGTAGTGCGTGGAGCAATCCACGCCCGCGACTTGGATGATGCGTTGGCTGCACTGAACCGGCTCGGTAAGGGGCTTGCGCCCCGTGCGTTGGCCGATGCGCTGAACCACACGGCCAATCAAGCACGGCAGGCACTTCGAGCCGAGATGCAATCGGTATTCAAGGACCCGACGCCCTGGACGTTGAATTCCACCCGCATCCTTTTCGCAAGGCCGTCGGCTGATCCTGAGGCGGCGATATGGGTGAAGGATGAGTCGGGCGGGAAGAACCCATTCAGCGCCGAAGATTACCTGATGCCTCAGGTTGAAGGCGGCGAGCGAATCACTCGGCGTTCCGAGAAGTATCTGCGCGAGGCGGGCATCCTGCCGGCTGGGCGCTTCATCGTCCCCGGTGCAGGTGCACGCCTGGACGCCTACGGCAATATCCAGCGTGGGCACATGATGCAGATCCTGTCGGGCTTGAAGGCGTTGCGGCGCGATGGCTCGGATCACAGCGCCACCGATAGCCGGCGCTCCCTGCGTAAGGGGCACGCGCAGGCGTACTTCGTGCTGCGGCGCGGCAAGACGGCAATCGGCATCGCCGAGCGCCGTGGCAAGAACCTCGCCATGGTGCTCGCGTTCGTCAGGCAGCCGCAGTACCGCACGCTCTTCAAGTTCCATGACGTGGTGCGCCGCACCGCTGAGAACGATGCACAGCTCGAAGCCAACATCGACAAGGCCATCGCCGATGCGCTGACGGGCAACCTGCCTCGCGTGTCCAGCCAGCGGCGTGGGCGCCAGGGCTAGTGACGTGCTACGCGCGAACTTGCCAGGATGGGCCGGGGGCCCCTGGGGTGGCGGAAGGGTCAAGGGTAATTCGAGCCGCGTTCTCGCGTTAGCTGGAGGCCCGGCAAGTTAGTTAACAGGGTTAACAGGGTTAACCGTTGTGGTGTCGTGGGTTAACAGGTGCCGCCATGGAGCTCTTGAGCAAGTCAGAATTCGCAGCGCGCAAAGGCTGGTCCAGGCCCTACGTGTCGAAGCTGGGCAAGCAGGGCCGACTCGTCCTTGCCGATGATGGTCGGGTCGACGTCGCCGCAACCGAGCAGCTGCTGAACGAGAGTGCTGACCCCAGCAAGACCGGGGTAGCGGAGCGGCACCAACGCGACCGCGTGCAAAAGGGTGTAACCGAGCACATCGAGCCAGACGCCCCTATCACCGCGTCGCCGCAGCCAGGCGTTTACGACTTCCAGAAGGCCCGTGCCCAGCGCGAATTCTTCCTCGCGCAGCTTGCCGAGAATGAAGCCCGCAAGAGCAGCGGCGATCTGGTCGAGCGTCTGGCTGTCGAGAATGCTGCATTCGCCACTGGCCGCCAACTTCGGGACCTGCTGCTGGGGCTGCCCAAGCAGATCGGCCCGGAGCTGGCGGCCATAACCGACCCCTGGGAACTGGAACGACAGCTGATCGGCCACCTGCGGCGCGTGCTGGATGACGCTAGCCGCTTGAGTCAGGCCGATCTGGATCAGGCCCTGAACCCGAACTGACGCCATGAATCTTCAATACGCCGACGGTGCCGAGCAGTACCGCTCGGCGTACCTGCGTGGCCTTCAGCCAGACCCTGAGCTCTGGATTGATGAGTGGGCCGACGAGTACATGCGGATCCCGCGTGATACCGGCGCCGCCGAGCCCGGCCCGTACCGCACCGACCGCACACCCTATGCGCGCGAGCCGATGCGCTGCCTGTCGCCGAGTCACCCAGCCAAGCGCGTGGTGACGAAAGTCGCCTCGCAGATGATGAAGACGCAGATCGCCCTCAACTGGATTGGCGGCTGCATCCACATGGCTCCGGCCAACATCCTGATGCTGCTGCCCAGCCTGGGGCTGGCCAAGCGCGTCAGCGGCCGAGTGGACAAAACCATCAAGGCCACGCCTGTGCTGCGTGACCGCGTTGCCGGTCCCCGCTCGCGGGATTCGCGCAACACTCTGGACACCAAGGAATTCGAAGGCGGCACGCTGTTCGCCACCACGGCTGGCTCGGCTGCCAACCTCGCGGAAGTCTCGGCGCGCTTCATCTACGGCGACGAGGTCGACCGCTGGGATGTCGACGTCGACAACGAAGGCGACCCGATCGAGCTGGCCGAAACCCGAGGCACGACATTCGGCCGCAACGCCAAGTTCTACTTCTCCAGCTCCCCGACCATCAAGGGCGTCTCCCGGATCGAGGATCTGTTTCAGCAGGGCGACCAGCGTCACTACTACGTGCCATGCCCGCACTGCGGCGAACACCAGGTGCTGGAGTGGACGAACCTCAAGTGGGCCGACGATTTCAGCTGGGCCGGCTATCTGTGCTGCAACCCTGATTGCGGCGCGCTGATCGAGGAGCACCACAAAGGCCAGATGCTGGCCAACGGTGAGTGGCGTGCTCATGCCGAAGGCGATGGTGAAACGGTCAGCTTCACACTGAGCGCGCTGTACATGCCGCCCGGCTGGCTCGCCTGGGTCGACCTGGCCAAGCAGTACGCCAAGGCGCAGCTCGCTGCTGCGCGTGGCGATCTCGAGCCGATGCAGGTGTTCTACAACACCCGCCTGGCTCAAGTCTGGGACTCGGCGCAGGAGATGACCAAGGCCAGCGAGCTCAAGGCCCGGGCCGAAGAGTATCGCCTCGGTAGCGTGCCCACGGGCGCGCTGATCCTGACCGCCGCAGTCGATACTCAGGGTGACCGTCTCGAACTGCTGGTCATTGGATGGGGTGAAGGCATGGAGCGCTGGGTCATTGACCATCAGGTGATCCAAGGCAACCCGGCCGATGAGCGTACCTGGGCTGCGCTGGATGAAAGGCTGAAGAGGCGGTATCGGCACAGCTCAGGCGTCGAGTTGGCCATCTGTGCGACAGCAGTTGACTCCGGCGGTCACCACACCGACGAGGTTTACCAGTTCTGCCGGCTACGCCGGTGGCGCAACGTGTTCGCCATCAAGGGTGCGAGCAAGCCCGGTCGCCCGGTTATCGCGCAGCGGCCCTCCAAGGTCGATGTGACCTGGAGAGGAACAACCGAGAAGCAGGGCGCCGAGCTCTGGATGATCGGCACCGACACGGCCAAAGACTGGATCTACAACCGTTACCCGCTGCTCGACGGCCCAGGCGCGCTGCACTTCTCCATCGACCTGGCTGATGACTTCTACGACCAATGCGTAGCGGAGCGGAAGATCACCCGCTACGTGAAAGGCCACAAGCGAATCGAGTGGGTGAAGGGCAAGGCCGACCGAAACGAAGGCCTCGACCTGCTGGTTTACAACCTGGCCATGGCCCATTACCTCGGCTTGCACCGGAACAAGGAAGCGGAATGGTCCCGGCTGCGCGCAGCGGTATCGCAAGGCAGCTTGTTCGCCGAGCGCGTTCCAGCGACACCGGTAGAGGACGAAACGGAAGCAGCCGAGTCCGGCGACAAGCCGGCAGCAGTGCCATCGCCTCCACCGAGGCCATCGCCTCAGCCGGTCGGCCGGCGTCGATCCAGCAGCACCTACCTGACGCGGCGCTGACCGCACCGAGAGGCACACATGAGCGAAGCCCAACAGCGCCTGGCAGACGTCCGGGCGTCGATCAAGGACATCCTCGAAAACGGCCAGTCCGTGCGCAAAGGCGATCGCCAGCTTGACCGCGCACAGCTGGCAAGTCTGCGAATGCTTGAAGAGCAATACGCCAAGCAGGTCGCGGCCGAGCAAGCCGCTGCTCGTGGCCGTCCGCGTGTCACGCGGCTTTACAGTCGAGGCAAGGGCATCTGATGACACGCATCCGAGCGGTACCCAAACGCATCCGCAATAGCTACGAGGGCGCCGGCACAGGCCGCCGTGCCCAGGGCTGGGATGCACCAGAAGGCGCCCTGAACGCCATCGCATTGCCCGCATTGCCGGCGTTGCGCAAGCGCTCTCGCGCCGCTGTAAAGAACGACCCCTACGCCTACAGCGCGATCGACAAACGGGTCAGCAACATCATCGGCACAGGTATTACGCCTCGCGCCTCGATACAGGACGCCACCGTCCGAGCCGCCTTGCGGCAACTGTGGGAAGACTGGACGGACGAATCCGACGCCGACGGTCTCGCTGACTTCTACGGCCAGCAGGCCATCATCGCGCGAATGGTCGAAGAGGCCGGTGAGTGTTTCGTGCGCCTACGCTATCGCCGCCCGGAGGACGGCTACGCGGTGCCACTGCAGCTGCAGGTGCTGGCGCCTGAGTACGTGCCGCTCGACAAGAACTTCAAGACGCGCGCCGGCAATATCGTCCGCGCAGGTATCGAGTTCAACGGCATCGGCCAGCGAGTGGCGTACTGGATGTACAGCACTCACCCGGGTGACGCATTCACCGCTGGTATCGGCTTCAACACCCTGAACCGAATCCCGGCCGACCAGGTGTTGCACATCTTCGAGCCCACCGAAGGCGGCCAACTGCGTGGCGTCCCGCGTCTGGCACCGGTGCTGCTACGCCTGAAATCGCTGGACAACTACGACGACGCAGTGCTGTTCCGGCAGGAGGTGGCCAACCTGTTTGCCGGCTTTATCACCCGCAAGGCAGCGGAAGGCGTGCGGCCTGCTATCGATCCCATTACTGGCCAGCCGATCCAGGCCGATAGCGACGGGGCCCCGCTCGTAGGCCTCGAACCTGGCTCCATGCAGGAGCTGATGGAAGGGGAGGAGGTGACCTTCTCCGATCCGCCAGACGCCGGTAGCACCTATGTCGACTTCATGCGGCAGCAATTGCAGGCCGCTGCTGCCGGTGTCGGGCTGCCTTACGAACTGTTGACCGGCGACATGGGCGACATCAGCGACCGCGTGCTGCGGGTGTTGCTCAACGACTTCCGTCGCCGCATCGAGCAGCTGCAATTCGGCGTTTACGTCTTCCAGCTCTGCCGCCCTGTGCGCATCGCCTGGCTCGACGCGGCGGTGCTGGCTGGCTCGATCACGCTGCCCGATTACAGCCGCCGGCGCCGCGACTATTTGCGCACCCGCTGGGTACCGCAGGGCCATCCGTACATTCATCCGGTTCAGGACGTAGACGGCAAGCTCAAGGAAATCAAGGGCGGGCTCGCCAGCCGCAGCGAACACGTTTTGCGCACTGGCTATGACGCCGAACAGATCGACGAAGAAAACGCCCAGGACAACGAGCGCGCCGCACGCCTGGGTCTTTCCTATGACAGCAATACCACCCCGGATCTGCCGGCACCAAGAGAGGAAGACGAATGAAATCGCTAGGCAAATACTGGGCGAGCCTCTGCCTTGCCCTGGTCATGCAGGGCGGCCGCGCGCTGCCCTTTCCCCGCATCCAGAATCTCGGGCCCAACGAGGAGCAGCGCGAACACTGGTACAGCGTCCGCGCAGCGGGTGAGGGCAGTAACCGAGTGATTGAGGCCATGGTCTACGGTGAAATCGGTTACTGGGGAATCACTGCTGAGCAATTCGTCCGGGACCTGAAAGAGCTGGATGACGGTATCTCGCGAGTCGTCGTCAGCTTCGCCACCATCGGCGGTGACTTGATGGATGGCATCGCCATTCACAACGCGCTCAAGGATCTGGGCGAGCGCTGTGAAGGCCGAGTGGTCGGCGCCTGTTATAGCGCCGGCACCGTGGCTGTGTGTGGTGCGCATCGCGTCACCATGGCCGAGAACGGGTTGTTCATGATTCACAACCCGAACATCGACTGGTTGTCGGGGGTTGAGAGTAGTGAGCTGCGGGCGTACGCAGACCTGCTCGACAAGACCCTTGAGCTCATCATCACCTGCTACCAGCGCCGTGCGCTGACCATCAGTGATGAAGAGCTTCGCGCGATGATCGCCGCCACCACCTGGATGACCGCCGGTGAAGCCAAAGCGGCGGGCTTTGTCGACGAGGTGCTGACAGGCGTCACGGTCAAAGCCGCGCTCGGGAACATCAAAGTTCTGAACCGTTACCAGAACGCACCGCCGGAGGCGTTGGCGTTGGTAACCGATCAGCTCCCGTCCAATCCGCCCGCTGAACCTGAGCCTGATCCGGCGCCTGAACCTGAGCCAGCACCGGAAGACGAGCCAGACCCCGCCGCCCTGGCAGCACAGCTCACCGCTGAATGTGCTGCCGCTGGCCTCGGTAATGTCGCCTCGATCCTGATCAAGGCCAGCGGCCTCAAGAGCCGCGCTGTGGTTCAGGAGCATCTGGTTCGCGCCAAGGCGGTGCGGGACCTGTGCGTACTGGCCAAGCTGCCCGATGAGGCCGAAGCGCTCATCCAGGCGGGCGTCGACGTTGACCAGGCTCGGGCCCAGTTGTTCGAGAAAATCGTGGCCAATAGCAGCCAGGTGGAAATCGACAACAAGCCCCCGGCGCCGGATCACCAACCCGCCCCATCCACCAAAGCAGCAGACCCTGGCGCGATCTACGCCAGCCGTAAACCCAACGCCTCGAAAGGAGCGCATAAATGAGCATCAAAACTGAAGGCGTCCACGCCGGCGAATTCCTCCTTTCGGAGGCCAACGGTACTCGCAGCCGCGAGGAAATCACGCTGGCAGCGACCGCCGTGGACCTGCCCGCTGGCCAGTTGCTGGGCAAGCTGACTGCCAGCGGACACTACGCACCCTATGACCCGGACGCAGACCCTGCTGATGGTAGCGAAACCGTTACGGCCATCCTTTGGGCTCCGGTAGGCGCGTCCACCGAGGCCCAGCGTAGCGTGGGTATTGTGCGTGACGCCGAAGTGATCGAGCGCCTGCTCACCGGCCTCGACACGGCCGGAGAAATCGACCTGCTCGCCCTCGGCATCGTGGTCCGCCCCTAAACGCAACTGACAACCCGAAACCCTGAACCCCGCCGCTGCGGGGTTTTTCATTTCTAGGAGCCCACCATGGCCGAGATTTCCATTTTTGAAGACGAGGCGTTCAGCGTCCCGAACCTGGTTGCGACCATCAACGAAGAGCACCCGGTACCGGGTCAGATCGCCGCGATGGGCCTGTACAACGAAGAGGGCAGCCTCAGCGTCACCCAGCAGATCGAGAAGGACGGCGACGTCCTCGCGCTGGTTCCGGCAGCGCCACGCGGCGCGCCGGGCCACGTAGTTATCGCCAGCAAGCGCGAGCTGATCCCGTTCAACGCCGTGCACCTGCCGCAGACCTTCACCATCACCGCCGACGAGATCCAGGGCATTCGCGCGTACGGTTCGCGTACCGAGCTGCAGGGCGTGCAGGATGTGGTCAACGCCCGCATCGAGAAAGCCCGCAAGCAACTGGAGCTCACCCACGAGTTCCAGCGCATCGGAGGCATCAAGGGCTTGATTGTCGATGCCGACGGCACCACCCCGCTGGTGAACCTCTTCCAGCGCTTCGGCATTACCCAGCAGACGCTGGCCATGCAGTTCGGTACCGCCGATGTCAGCGTCAAAGCTGGCGAGGCGCTGGATATGCAGGACGATGCTCTGGGTACTGCCACCGGCACTGGCGCCGTTGCGCTGTGCGGCAAGACCTTCTGGGCCAAGCTGATCGCCGATAAGTCCGTCAAGGACGTCTACATGCAGTCCACCAAAGCGGATAGCTTGCTGGGTGATCGCCGCCAGGCTTTCACCTTTGGCGGTGTGCTCTGGGTACGTTACCGCGGCAAGGTAGGCGGCGCCGCGTTTGTCGGTGACGACGAGGCCTACCTGGTGCCGGAAGGTGTCGAGGATCTCTTCAAGTCGGTCTACGCCCCGGCCAACTATATGGAGACGGTCAACACCCTGGGCGTGCCGCACTACGCGAAGCTGGAGCGCCTGCCGTTCGACAAGGGCGTAATGGGCGAAGCCCAGTCCAACCCGCTGCACATCTGCACGCGCCCGCGCGCAGTGATCAAGCTGACCGCCTGACGATGTCGGGCTTCGGTAAAGCGCTGGCGGCGATGGATACAGCCATCGCCGCCAGCCTCAACGATGGCCTCGCCGACTACCTCAACGCTGCTGGCATGGTGTTGGCTGAGGGGGTTGAGGCCATCCTTGATCGCGATGTCGAGCGGCTCGATACCGTCAGCGGCATGCTCGATCGAACGGTGACCATCACCGTCCGCAAGGGTCTGCTGCAGCCATTCGACCGCAAGGGCGCGTTCCGGCTCGATGGTAAAACCTGGCACATCGACGGCATCGCCGTTGACGATGGCCACTGGCTCACTCTCTACGTGGTGCCCTGATATGCCTATCCGAGACGTCCAGAGCGAGATCATCGCTGCGCTGATCGCCCTGCTGGAGGGAATTCAACACGTGGAGGAGGGTGACGTACGCACCTTGCTCGACGCTGACGATTCCAGCCTGCCGGATGAGTTCATCGTACTGCAACCCGGCACCGTCGAAGAGGTCGCAGGCCAGCATCCGCGCATGCCTAACAGCCTGCGCGAGCAGGTGGTGCTCAGCGTCGTGCTGGTCAGCAAGAAACGCCAGTACGCCGCCGGCCTGCGCGCCACTCGGCTCGCCATCAAGGTCGCAACTGCCGGCATGAAGTGCGGGCTGGAGGGCGTCAGCGGTGTCCAGTCAGCCGGCTTCCAGCAAGAGACGCCTGTGCCGCCCGGTGAGGGTCGGCGCTGGGCCGCACACGTCATGCCCCTCCAAATCAATTACGTCCAGCCGCTCAAGTAGCGGCCGAAGGAGAGAACCACATGATTCATGCACAAGACCGCTCGCTGATGGGCTTCGGCGTGACCAGCGCCAAACCGTGGCAGAGCCGCCGAGGTGTTGTCGAGGTCGGCAACTCGACCGCCCTGGCCATCCAGCACGCCACCGAAAAGAAGACGCTGCGCAACTACCGCACGGGCATCGGCAACAACAATGCCAAGAGCCAGATCACCGGCATCACCGGTAGCTTCACCCTGTACGACTGCGGCCCGTCGCAGCTCGCCATGGTGATCCGCGCGCAGGTCACCGGCGTGTCGGCCGGAACGGTAGAGGGTGAGGCCCATCCTACCGGTGGCCTCGCGGCCGAGCACATCGTGTTTAAGAATCTGGTTGATACCACCCAGCCGGTCACTGTCGTTTCGCCGCCGGCCGCTGCCAGCGCTGCAGCCGCCTCCGGCAATGCGGGCGATGGCACCATCGGTGCGGTTACCGTCAACGGTGCTGTATCGGGTGCCTATACCGCCAAGCTCACCAGCGCTACTGAATTCAGCCTGTTGGATGCGGCCGACCAGGTGCTGGGTGCCGGCACGGTTGGAGAGGCGTTCAGCGCTGCGGGGCTGACGTTCACCATTGCCGCGGGAAGCAGCGCTTTCGTCGCGGATGATGCTTTCACCATCACCGTGGCGGCGGGTGATGAAATGGATGCGGGTGTCGACTACATCGTCACGCCCTACGGCATCCAGTTGCCTGCCGGCTCTACGATCGGCGAGCGCGGGGTTATCGTCGGCTACACCAAGATCAAGGCTACCGTGGCGGAGATACTGAAGTCCGCGCCCACCGAACAGCAGCTGCACTTCGCAGGCCTCAACGACGCGCAGGACGGCCTGGCCTACGACGCGACGCTGTGGCGGGTGAAATTCGACGACATCGCCGAGTTGCCGCTCAATGGCGAGGAGTATGTCTCCTACAGCGTCACCTTCGAGTTGCTGCAGGACTACACCCGCACCGGCGATGACCTGTCGCAGTACTACACCATTCGCCAGGCTGAGAAAGTCACGGCGTGAAGCAGATAGGCCAGGGATGGCCTTATTCAGATTTGGAGAAGCGCTTGACCATATAGTCGAGCGCTTCCTGCTCGCCAGGGCTGGGTTTCGGTACTGGCGTTGTGATGTTAGATTCCTGTCCCGAGCACGGGGAGGAATATCCATGGATCGACGTTTTCTTTTGCTTGTCCTCATGCTTGCCGCCGCTGATGTCAGTGCTGCAAAGCTGAACAAATGTGTAGACGAAAATGGGCATGTGACGTTCACGCAGACTACCTGCCCTGGTGGTTTGGTGGGTGAGCCTATCAAAGTGGGTAAAGGCGGTGCCGGTATGTCGCTCGGGCCGGTAGGTATGCCTGTCGTGCAAGAGCCAGCGTCCCCCACCAGACAGGGCGTCAGGCAGATCGATGTCATTGGTGGCCCTGTTTGCGACGGTGGTACCGATCAAGAAATCAGAACTGCAATTGTGCGCGGTCAGGTGTACGCCGGCATGACAGCAAAACAGGCAACCCAGGCCTGGGGCCCGCCCGGTGAGATCAATCGTAGTTCGAGCGGTGATGATCAGTGGGTCTATTATCGCGGCCCTGGCAACATGCAATTCATTTATGTAGACCAGAGCGGGTGCGTCACCGGCTGGAACTGATAGCTACCTTCAAAAGAAACCCGCCCCTGCGGGTTTTTTTTCGCCCGGAGAAATGTGGATGAGCATTAAAGACCGCCTGATTCAGTTCGTCCTGCGCGGCAAGGATGAACTGTCCCCGGCCGCTGAAAAGTCGGGCGCGGCGCTCGATGCGTTGCGGCAGGAGGCGGAGCAGCTAGGGCAGGCGTTGGACAAGGCCAAAGAGGCTCAGGGTCTGGCCCAGGCGCTGCGGCAGACCGAGCGCGCCGTCGAGCAGACGGAGCGCAGCCTGGTACAGGCAGATCTGCAGATCCGCGAACTGCGCGATGCGCTTAACCAAACACCAGAAGCCGCTGGCCTGCAGCAGTCGCTGAAAGAGGCCGAGCGCGAAGCGCGCAAGTTGCAGCGCGGCCTGGATACCCTGCGAACCAGCCTGGGCGATCAGCAGCAGGCTGCCAAGGCCGCGGGTATCGACACCGACAAGCTGGGCGACGAACACAAGCGCCTGGCAGCGGAAACCGACAAGGCAAAACAGGCCCTCACCGACAACAACACCCAGCTCAAGGCTGCGCAGCGCGAGCAAAACGCCTCGGCAAGGGCCGCGGCTGAACACGCTTCCCGGCAGGGTGATGTTGGTCAGGCGATGGAGAGTGGCGCGAAGAAGGCCATAGCCTTTGTTGCTGCCTACGTTTCGATTAATGCGGTGCTGGGGGTCGTGCAGCGTGGCCTGCGCTTGGTCGCTCAAGGCATCCGTGCGGTTGCAACGTCAGGCTCCGAAGAGCAGCAGGCGCTCGGGCAGTTGGAAGCAGCCCTGGCCTCGACCGGCCGCCAGGCTGAGTTCACCACTCAGCAGCTGCAGGCCATGGCAGATAGCCTCGAAGACAATTCGATGTTGAATGCCGAGCAGATCCAGTCTGCTCAAGCGCGGTTGCTGTCCTATACGGATGTCGCGGCGACCGAGTTCCCGCGCGCCATGCAGATCATTATCGATCAGCAGCAGCGCCTGGGCATCAGCGTCGAGCAGTCAGCGGAGATTGTCGGGCGGGCGTTGCAATCGCCTTCAGAAGCCATCGCCACGCTGGGTCGGCAGGGGTTTAAGTTCGAGGCGGACCAGAAGCGCCTGCTCAAGCAGTTGGAGGCCACCGGCAAAACGGCTGAAGCCCAAGCCATCATCATGGATATGCTGACCGAGGCCTACGGGGGCTCGGCGGCCGCGGCGAAACTGGGCACCTTCCAAGGACTGCTCAAGACAATCGACAAACAGATCGGCGACTTCACCAAGCGGGTGAAGAACGCCGGTGCGTTCGAGTTCATGCAGCGCAAGCTGTTGGAGCTGAGTGACTACCTGGAGGAGATGGCCAACGACGGCCGGCTTGATGCACTGGCCGAGGCGTTGAGCGCAGCATTCATTGACGCGGCGGAGCGTGCTGAGGAGTTCGCGAAGAAGCTGCTGGAAGTTGACTTCAAAACACTGACGGACGATGCCACGCGCTGGCTGGATAACTTCGGCGAGAAGCTTGATACGACTGGCCGTTGGATCACGATGATCTCGGCGCCGTTTCGCGGCTTGGTCAACGTCGTCACGGGCGGTATTTCGGCCATCGGCATGGCCTTCACTGGGTTGGTCACCATCTCGCTGGCGGGCATGTCGCTGCTGGCCAAGGCGATCCCGAATGCGTTCGGCGGCCAGCAGATTGTCAAGGGGTTGGAATCCGCGCGTGATACCGCCGCTGGCATGTTCAAGGCGCTGGCTGGTCAGGTTGCGCAGGACGGTAGGGATATCGCAGCCACGTGGAATAGCGTGGCCAAGTCAGCCGAGGACAGTGCGGCCCGCCAGGTTGAAGCCGTACGCCGTGCCAGCGGAGAGAACAAGCGGCTGATGGAGAAGACGGGCAACGACATCATGTCGTTCTTCCGTTCCAACATCGCCTCGCTTGAAAACGCGCTGGCAGCAATCAGCTTTGCCGAGACGGCCGCCGAACTCGACGAGGTGGAGGCCGGGCTGTACAAGGCCAACCTTGAAGCTGACGAGATGGTAAAGGCGCTTGCTGCTCTGGATCAGCAACGTGCCTTCGTGACGGTAGGTGAGGGGGCGACCACTGCTGCGTCGAAAATTGCCACGTTGCGCCTGGAGCAACAACGGCTGGAGGCCGAATACCGTGCGGGCGCGAAAACGCTGGATGAATGGCAGCAGGGCCACAACGAGGCGGCTGTGGCTATTCGCGAGCTGGAGAGCGAGAGCGGCAAGGCTGCTATCACGACGCAGGCGCTGGGCAAGGAACTGAAAACGCTGGCCGATGTGCAGCGGGTAATATCGGATGCCAAGACGGACCGAGATATTGCAGCGGCCAACGCGGCGCTCAAGCGCATGCTGGATACCGGCATCATCGACGGTGCCCAGTACAACGCTGAAATGAAGCGGTCGGCGGATCGGCTGAAAGAAATCAAGTCCGCCATCGAGGGCTCGAAAAAAGCCCAGGACGAAAAAAACAAATCCGACAAGGAAGCCATCGTCACCAGCGAGCAGCTGCGCCGCGAATCCGGCAAACGCATGGAAGCCGAGCGCCGTGCCGGCGACCAGGCCATGCAGGATCGGCGGCGCGGCAGCGAGGAAGCCCAGCGCGACATGGGCGCCATGGAGGATTTCTTCGGTGGCGTCATGACCCGCGCCCGCGAGCCCCTGGCGGCGATGAGCGATGCGGCGCTGGAGGCGTTCGACCGGCTCAATGGCCTGAGCACCGCCAATATCGAGATGGACACCAGCAGCCTGGATGCCACGACCAGCTCGCTGCGAAGGGCGACCGAAGCGCTGGATGACATGCAGGCCGCTGCAAACACTGTAGGCATGAGCGCGATTGGAAAGTGGATGACGCAGACGGCGCTGCAAAGCCAGCAGCTGCAGATCCAGTTCCTCGGGCAGAAGGCGCGCCTGCAGAGCCTGATGGAAGGCTATGAGGACGGCAGCATCACGGTGCAGCAGTTCGTTCGGCGTGCCAGTTCGGCGCGGCATGCGATGAGCCTGCTCAACGACTCGGATTTGCGCACGCTGGAAAGCGCGATCCAGGCCGCGAAGGACCGTATGGAGCAGATGGCCAACTCCACCCGTTCCACGCTGGAGGGCTTGCAGGACGAGCTGGACAACCTGCAAGGGCGCACCGAGGACATCGAGCGGCGCCGTTTTGCCAGCCGTCGGCGGGAGCTGGAGGCGCAGATGGCGGAAGCCAATGCCCAGGGCGACAGCCAAGCGGTGGCCAACGCCGCGCGGGCCCTTGGCATGCTTCGGCAGATCGAGTCCGAAACGGCGCAGCAACGCCAGCGGGAAGAGCAGCAGAAGCGCATCGATGCTCAGCAACAGCCGCAAGGTGCTGCGCCTCAGCAGGCCCAGGCACCCGGCAAGGTGATCCGCCTGGAGGTGCCGGGCCGGCAAGTTGTCGACGTGGCTGTGCGAAGTGAGGCCGACGAAACCAAGCTGCTCGGCGTTCTCGAAAGCGCCGGGCTGAGGAGTCTGTAATGGCGTTGACCCTGGATAGCGTGGACCTGGCGGACGATCCCGACCTGGGCGGCGACCAGCTGCAGTGGATAGATGAATGGGAATGGGACCCGGTCGAACAGGAACAGGAGCGCAGCCTGAGCGGGGCGCTGATCATCCAGGAGGGCGTCAAGCTGTACGGGCGCCCGATCACCCTCAGCAGCAACGGCGGTGCCTGGTTCACCCTGGCCAAGGTGCGCGAACTGGAGGCGCTGGCGGCAGCGGCGGGGCGGGTAATGTTGCTGACCCTGCCGACCGGCGCCACGCATCACGTGACCTGGAACCGCGTCGCTGGCCCTGCTGTGCAGGCCGCGCCGCTGTTCCGCCGGGTAGCCCCGTCGCTCGACTGGCTGCACGAGCTGACCCTGCGGCTGATCACCGTGGCCCCGCCGCCCGACCCTGAACCCCAACCAGATCCCGAACCCTGACCAGCCCGCCCCGTGCGGGCTTTTTGTTGCCTGGAGATTCATGGCATGACGATCAACGTCACCGATGTGAAGCTGCTCAAGAGCCAGCGCCTGACCGATGAAGACGACGGCGGCGGCCGTGCTACCGGCAATGCCGTGGTATCCGGCGAGGTCAACAACGTATTCCCCGACATCAGCCGACTGGACCGCACCACCGGTCGGATCAACCTGCGCAAGCTGTACGGCGGGCCGATGACGCAGAACGCCGATGCCTACCTGGGCGCGCATGCCATCGTCACCAAGGCGCCGGCGGACCCGCGCGTGAGCGTGCTGCTGTTCAACACCGGCAGCCAGACCGATGAGCGCCGCGACGCCCGCAATGCCATCGAAAGCTACGTCGCGGCGGCCACGACCGCGCAGTTCGATCTGCTGGGTACCCAGCTGGCCGGGCAGCGTGCGATCGCTTGCGTGCAGCGCGAGGAACAGCGCGTGCCGGAGATCGGCGACGTGTATCAGTTGGTGACCGCCACTGCCGCGCAATACGTGCGCCTGACCGGTGTGGACGCCAGCCTGGAGCAATTCACCTACGACTACGGCAACGGCAACTTCGTCAACTTCACACGGCGCCGGCTCGACCTCTCGATCAGTGCGCCGCTGCTCAGCGAGTACCCGGGCGGCCAGGTCACACCGGCCGGCACCTCGGCCACCGCACTGGATGGCAAGGCCAAGGCGCGCGTGCTCAGCACCCAGGTAGCGGACGCGGCCCGTTACTACGGCATCAGCCCGCTGGCCGAGGCCATTGCGGCCGGCTCGCTCAACCTGCGCGTGCAGTCGGTGTACAGCCAGCTGGTGCCCAGTACTACAAAGGAATCGGCGCTGGTCGACGTGCTGGGCGGTTACCAGCGGCAGCTCTACCTGCCGGCCGGGCCGGCGCGATCGGTGAACCTGACCGTTGCCGCCGGTGGGGTGGCGGGCGAGTCGCGCACCTTCCTGGGGACCGGCTGCGCGCCGGGCACCCTGAGCATCACCGCCAACGGTGGCACCTTCGCCGACGACAACAAGGGCGGCTTGCGCTTTGTGTCCGGTAGCAACTGGATCAGCTCGGGGCGTGTGGACTACCAGACCGGTGAGGTGACCCTGGTGCGCACCGGTACCAGCTGGGCCGGCTCGGCCACCGGCAGCTACCGCCCCGGTGCTGCAGCAACCGGCGATACCATCACCGGCGAGCTGGAGATCAGCCTGGGCAACCGTGGCTACGTGTACACGCTGAACCTGGCCGAGGCCATTCCGCGTGCCGGCACGCTGTCCGTCAGCTACATGGCGCTGGGCAAGTGGTACGAGCTGCGGGACATGGGCGACGGCCTGCTGACTGGCGAAGGCGCGGGCACCATCAGCCTGGCCACAGGCTCGGTATCGCTCACCCTCAACGCATTGCCCGATGTCGGCAGCTCGCTGATCTACAGCTACGTCAGCTCAGCGGACAACGCCATCACCCAGCGGGCTGGTGGCAGCGTGGTGCCGAAGCTGGAAGTGCGGCATACCCTGCCAGGTGGCGGCGTGCTGCCGGGCTCGGTCACCGTGACCTTCACGGCGGGTACCGAACGCACCCTGACCGACGATGGCCAGGGTGTGCTCAGTGGTAGCGGCGGCACCGGCACCATCGCATACGCAACGGGTGAAATTGTCATGGAGCTGGCTGCAACTCCGTCCGGCGGCATTGCCTACAGCTACCAACAGGGCGCGGTCGAGGGTGATGCGCTGGCCGTTTCCAGCGATGGCAGCGGCATGGCGACCTTCACCGTTCCCGGTGCGCCGCTCAAGCCCGGTTCCGTGCGCGTGGACTGGATGACCACCCGACGGCAGGCCGCGCCGGCCATCAACTGGCAGGTGATCGAGAGCGGCAACGCCCTGCCGATTTACGACGGCCAGCGCGACCTGGCCAACAGCGCGAACGACAACGGCAATGGCGGCTGGCAGGGCGGGCGCGCCGGTACCATCAACTACAGCACGGGCCAGGTGACGCTGCAGGTCGCGCAGCTGTACGACTATGTGGAATACACCTACAGCAACGCTTCACGTCAGGGGCTGATGGGCCGTGTCACTGAGCCGGTGCTGATCACCACGCCGGTGCAGGTGCGCGAGCAGTTCGGCGGCACCTTGTCCGTCGCCGCACAGGCGGCGGGTGTGACCACCGAGCCGCAAACCAGCAGCCAGGCCCAACCGCCGATCACCGTGGAGCTGCTGCCTGGCGTGGCCGAGGCCATCGTACCGGGCTCGCTGCTGTTCAGCTGGAACGGCGCGCTGTACACCGACCGCAGCGGCATCCTGTACCGGGACGTGGCCAGCAACACCAACGGCGGCACCGCCGTGGGCAGTGTCGACTACGTATCAGGGGTTGCCACGCTGAACAGCTACGCCGGCAACGCAACGGGTGCGGTCGTGCTGCTGGCCTGCCTGACGGCCTCGGCCGGGTTCAGTGTCACCGGGGCGACGTTCCGCACGCCGGGCGCGCCGCTGCGCGAAGGCAGCATGCAGGTGACCGTGGTGCGCACGGATACCGCCGCGATCGTAACCGCCGCCTCGAACCTCAATGGCGAGTTCAGCAGCGGTATCGTGCACGGCACTGTCGATGCGGCCACGGGTATCGCCCGTCTGCGCTTCACCTCCAACCCAGCCGACGAATCAGGGGCCAGCGACGTGCCGGTGATTCCGCTACTGCTGCGTTACAACGCGGTGGTGCAGACGCGCCTGCCGCTGGATGCCGGGCTGTTGGGCCTCGACCCGGTACGGCTGCCGGCTGATGGGCGTGTGCCGATCTACCGCGCCGGCGATGTGCTGGTGATCCATCACACCGCCGAGACGCTGGTGGCCTCGCCGGTGGCAGGCGGCAGCCTGCAACTGGAGCGTGACCAGCAGGCCGAGATCGAGGTGGTCGATGGTGCCGGCACCGTGCTGCGCGCCGAATCCTATTCGGTCGATCGCGCAAACGGCACCGTGACCTGGGCCAACCCACTGGTGTTGCAGGACGCCGAGGGCAACCCGGTGGGCCTCCCGCTGATCGTGCGTGACCGGGTAGAGCACATGGCGCTGGTGACCGAGGTGCAGATCACCGGTGAACTGGGCATCAGCTCGCCGCTGCCTTGGGATCTGCCGGCAGGGGAGGCTCAAGTCTCCAGCGCGGTGGCATGGGGCGATCTGCAATCGCGCATTCACACCTGGTTCACTCAGCAGACCTGGAGCCAGGGCGCACCCAACTGGACGGATGCGCCGCAGGGCAACACCACCACGGCGCAGTACAACAGCCTCAGCTACCCACCGATCATCACCAATGCCGGCGGCATCTCGGGCAAGTGGGCGCTGGTGTTCACCAGTGCCTCGGCGTTCAACGTGGTGGAAGAGCAGCTGGGCGTAATCAGCACCGGCAACACCTCGACCGACTGCGCGCCCATCAACGCCCTGACCGGCGAGCCGTATTTCACGATTCGGCGCGACGGCTGGGGGAGTGGCTGGGCAGCGGGCAACGCGGTGCGCTTCAACACCGACTCGGCGCTGGGGCCGATGTGGGCCATCCGTACCGTGATCAGCGGGCAGGGCACGGTAGACGATGACAAGTTCGAATTGCTGGTAAGGGGGGATGCGGACTGATGGCTAGGGTTTATCACAGAGATCAAGCAGGGGCGCCAGCGTTGACGTACAACACCTCCGTGCTGGATCAGGCTCACTTTGACGCCTTCAGAGTGATTCTGAAGGCGTGCTTGGTGGATGGGTATGGATTAGTCCCCGCCGCTGGGTGGGAGCTTATCCACAGCGCGGCTAACTCAATCGTGCTGCGAAATGGGACTCACAGCGGTTATGTGTGTTTCCAGCGCACCCCATCCACGTCCTCTCTCGTCACGGTCTGGCTGGCGGCAACCTATAGCGGGGTTGACGCCGCCGGCAAAATCATCGGTGACGGGGTGCGTAGCGGTACGGCTGCCAACAGCAGTGCCCCGCATAGACTGCAGGTTCGCGCACTGGCCGCGCGTTCGGAGTCAAGTACGTGGGCAATGGTTGCCGACAACGAGACCTTCGTTCTCTCCATGAGCGGCAGTTCTTCGGTCGCTCCGATTGAGGTAACAGGCGTCGCAGGGCAATCATATGAAGCCAACTTGACGTTCTACTGCGGTAGCGACTCATTCGGAGACTTCATCTGTGCTGGCGGTGCAAACTCGGAGAGCTCCAGTGCTTCTCTCGACACCGCAAGGTTTAGCTCTGCAGGGTTCACCTGTTTGAAGCACCCCGACACGGGGCTGCTGGTTGACACCGGCGCTATAACCGTTTTCATGCCCGGCACTGTCGTTTTCAACAACGCTACTCTTTTTTCAGGTTTTCCGTCGGGGGTTGTTCTTTCCTCCGCCCACCTATCGCCGCTGTCGTGGATCGCAAACTCAGTCGTGCGGCGGCTGCGAGGGATCGCCGTCGACCCACGCCTGTCGTACGCCTACAACAGCCCAGCAGCCCAGGCACTAGGAGGCCCGGCGCTGACTACCCGGACCATGAATACACTGCTGGATCTAGGCGACGGCCATGACTACCTGATCGGCCGCGCCTACTACACGAATGCAATCACGATGCTGTTGACTACACACCCGGAGTTCTGGTGATGACGGCGGCTGCGCTAGCGTACACGTTGCCGGTGGCGGCCTATCTTGAGGGACCGCGCATTGATATTCGGTTCTGGCTGCTGCGCGATGGGGAGGCAACGACCAATGAAAAGCTGCTGCGCTTCTACCGCGATTGGGATTCGCTTGATGCGCTCCAGCTCTCCTTCTGGGCTGAGCCAGGGGAAGGGGGGTATACCAACTGGGCATCTGTGCGGTTGGAGGCTCTGCAGTCCATCGAGTGGGTGGCCATCGGCAGGGATGATGCCGTGCCGCGTCGTGCCCGGGTGGCCTATCTGACGCTGAATGCTGGCGGCACCTACACCTTCAACATTACTACGGTCGAGGGCGGTGGCCAGCAGGGCGATCCCGGCCGCGTGGCGGGGCTCGTCCGCGTCGAGCGGTTGCCGGCGAACCGCGAGATCGTGCTGGTCGAGCGGCCTGCAGACGGTGAGTGGCGCTTGGCGGGCTACGGCCCCACGCCCGGAGGCGGTGGTGACATCGACGTGCGGGTGGTGGGCGGCGATGTCTATGCCATTGGGGTGGATGACTACGGCGTGGCGTTCGTGCCGGATCTCGCGGTTCAGGTCGGCCAGCGCATTCGCCCGACGCAGTACGCTGGCTGGGTATACGAGATCACCGATGCCGGGCAGTTGCCTGCTGTCGAGCCGGCGTGGTGGGCGGCGCAGGGCGAGAACCCCTCGCAGCCGCTCGGCTCGGCCCGAGCGATCGCGCGGCGTTACTTCCAGCCTATTGCGCATGGTCCCGTTCCTGTTGAGGTGATCTGATGCTGAGCGTATCCATCAGCAGCGGCTGGCGTCGCGCCGTGCGTGCGGACCGGCGCGTTGCGGCATTGCCCTGGGATGCCCTGCAGCCGCTGGACCGGGCTGGCTCGGTACGCTGGAAAATTGCCGGCCCGGCCGACAGCCGGACAGCGATCGCGCCTTGGAGCCGGGTATCGACACGGGATGTCGGGGCGGTGGGGGCATGGCAACCGGCAGGCCCGCAGGATCGTCCGGCCGATGCGATGCTCTGGGCCAGCGTGCCGGTGAAGGATGCCTGGCTGTCGTCGGTCTGGAATCACAGCATTCGCCCCGCGGACATACGGCTACGGTTGATCTACAACCCCAAGCCGGCACGCAAAGATACGACCGTTGCAGCAGGCCATCGGCGCGTCAATGAGTTCGGCCCGCGCTACAACGCCGCGACAGCCCTGCAGGACAGCCTCTACGTGCCCGGCAGCGGGGCGCTGGTGTTCGAGTTCGGCGGCCGGCCGTACTTCCCCAGCACGTCGCCCAGCGTCTTCTTCGACTTCCGCTACGTGCCGGCCACGCCTGCGATTCAGCCGACCGACATGCGGCCGGCGAAGGTGCGCTGGCAATCGGCGCGCCGCTTGAGCCTTAGCAGCACGCTGCCCTGGGGCAGGGCGCGGCAGGTCGACGGCGTGCTGACTGACATGCCCTATGTCGATTACCCCGGCCCGGTGAAGCCGTTGCCCGAGCCGCCACCCGATCCCGAAATTCTGGATACCTACATGATCGCCAACACCGTCAACCTGGTGGTGCTGCCCAGTCGTACGCCGATCGAGGCGAAGAACGTGCGGGTGGCGTTGGATGCTGACTCGTTCAGCTGGAGCTTCAGCGCCGACATCTTTACCCAGGCCGCCCTCGATCTGGTGCGCCCTGATGCCGGCGGCGCCAAGACGGTCGAGCTGGATATCAACGGCTGGACATGGGTGGTGCTGGTCGAGCGCTACAGTCGGCAGCTGCGTTTCCCGGCTGAGGCCTACAGCATCAACGGGGCAACCCGTCCGCAGCTACTGGCCGCGCCCTATGCGCCGTTGCGCACCAGCCTGAACAACGCACCGATCAATGCCGCCCAGGCGGCCGAGGCTGAGTTGCTGAACACGGGGTTCACCCTCAACTGGCTGGCCACTGATTGGACGCTTCCAGCCGGTGCCTTCAGCTACCAGAGCCAGACCGCCATGCAGGTGATCGCCCGGCTCGCCGAAACGGTAGGCGGGGTAGTGCGCCCCACGCGGGATACGGATGCGCTGGAGGTTGTGCCACGTTACCCGGCGCCGCCCTGGGCCTGGGAAGATGTCGATACGCCGATCAGCCGCATCATCCCGCCGGCGATGATGACCGAGCTGGGCGGCGAGTGGACGCCGCAACCGGCCTGGAACGCCTGCTACACCTCGGGCACGTCGCATGGTGTGAGCATGCTCGTCCGCCGTGCGGGTACCGCTGGCGACAACCCGGCCCCGGACGTGTTCGAGGACTGGCTGACCGATCAGCCGGCCAACCAGGCGCGCGGCATTCACGAGCTCAGCAAGGGTGGCAACATTGAGATAGTCAGCTTCACCATCCCGCTGTTCCCGGTCAACGATGACCACGGCGTCGGCCTGGTGCTGCCGGCGCAGCTTTGCCGCGTGCCGGAGTCTTCCGGCGCCTGGGTGGGGTTGTGCCTGGCGGTGGATATCAGCGCCGAGGGCACCGGCGCGGTGCGGGTGAAACAGCAGATCAAACTGGAGCGCCACCACTGATGGCCACGACGAACCCCTGGAAGCGCTTCATCGGCCTGCTGCCCGGTGGCGTGCGCACCGTTGCGACCGTGCGCAGCATCGATACCATCTCAGGCCTCAGTGAGGTGGAACTGCGCACCGGCACCCGCATCACCGTGCGCGGCATCGACGTGCCGGTAAACAGCAAGGCCTACATCGCGGACGGCACGATCACCGGGCCGGCGCCGGAGCTGCCGCATTTTGATGTGGATGTGTGATCAGACTGTGCGTTGCTGCCGGTCGGTTGCCGGTGCCTGCGGCAATATGCGACCACCATCACCCGCAAAGGACTGCGACATGCGAACGAAAATAACCCGCTTGGTAGGCCTGTTCGCCTTCGGACTGATCTGCACCTTGGGCGGTGCTTACCTCGGCATCAACCAGGTCTACGACAGGCTTGATGCTGAGTTGCCGGCGATCATCGAATCAGCTGGGTGCACTCCTCATAGCTGATTGCTTTGCCACATCGACCCAAGCCCGCCACTGAGCGGGCTTCTTTTTGCCAGGAGATTGACGATGCAAACCTCACAACGAGGCATCGACCTCATCAAGCGCTTCGAGGGGCTGCGGCTGACCGCATACCCAGACCCCGCAACCGGTGGCGATCCCTGGACGATCGGCTACGGCACCACGCGCGGCGTTCGCCCTGGCATGTCTATCACATCGGCCCGCGCCGAAGAGTTGCTGCGCGCCGATCTGGAGCGATTCGAGGCGGCCATCGGGCGGCTGGTTACAGCGCGGCTCTGCCAGCACCAACTGGATGCGCTGGTCAGCCTGACCTACAACATTGGCGAAGGCGCGCTGCGTGACTCCACGCTGCTGCGGATGCTCAACGCCGGAGACTATGCCGGTGCAGCGCTGCAGTTCGAACGATGGGTGAATGCCGCTGGAAAGGTCATGCCCGGTCTGGTGAAGCGCCGAGCTGCTGAGAGAGCCCTGTTCGAGGATGCACAATGACCTGGCTACGCCTGCTGCCTTCCTGGCTCTGGTGGCTCGGCGCCGTGCTGGTGGTAGCCGGGGCGCAGCAGTGGCGGGTGGATGGGCTTCAGGATGAGCTGAAGACCGAGCGCGCGGCCTCGACAGATACCTTCGGCAAGCTCTCGGCCTGCCGGGAGACGCGGGGCAATCTACTGGTGCAGGTAAGCGAGCAGAACGCCGCGCTCGCCGATCTGCACGCCCTGGCCGATCAGCGGCAGGAGAGGGCGAAGCAAGCCCAAGCCGGCGCGCGCGCGGAAGCACAGCAGGATTACCAGGCAGCGAACCGGCTGCAGCAGGAACGAACCGGTGGCGATGCATGCACTGCTGCTGAGTCAGTCATCGATACGGAGTTGGGGCTATGAAGCGGGTATTGATGGCGGGAATGGTCGTTGCGCTGGCGGGCTGCGCCGGCCAGGCCGTCGAGCCTGAGCCGCGCATTGTGCGCGTAGAGGTGCCGGTGGCGGTCCCGTGCCGGACCGATGAGGTGGCAGTGCCGCCTTGGGCTGCTGCCGGGCTGCGGAAGAGCGACAGCCTGGAGCTGAAAGTGAGGGCACTGCTGGCAGAGCGGCGCCAGAGGATCGGCTACGAGCGAGAACTGCTGGCGGCGAATGAGGCGTGTCGATAATGTTGTCGCCCCACAGTCTATTGGATCTGTCAGATGGAGCTGTTCACGGTTGACCGCAGAAGCACATTGCGCAAAGGCTTAGTTTGCGAGCTGGTTGAGCATGCCGATATCACCCCGGAAGATATCCAGAAGCTGGTAGCTGAACTCTGCCCTGGCGGTGTTTCCGCTCATGGTGAGCTTTATCTGCTCAGAACAAATTCCACGACCAACGTAACTGACGCGAATACAGAAGTTCTCTTTGAGTTGGTGCGTCAAGCTAAGTACCCGCATCTCCCATCACGCTACCAGTCTATTTTTGCAGTAGATAGCTTGGACGCGGCTCAGTCATTCAAGGAATATACTGGTTCCAATGAGGCTCCAGTGTTTCAGTTGAGCGCGGATGATGCGTTCCGCGCCGATATGCGCCTGCTAGATGCAAGGATGAGCGCTCTAGTGAAGGTCATGTTTGCCAATCGTTACTGGCAGGGACTCCCCCACCCCGAGCAAGAACCGTTCTGGGAATGGCTGGTACCTTGCCCGGCGATCATCGGATCGAGAATGGCATAGCTGCTGGCGGCGAATGAGGCCTGCCGCTAACGCTCGCGGCACAGCCAGGATTGCCCGTAAGCGACGCCATCGATCAGCTCAACGCCTGTCACCACAAAACCGTTCGGCGCCATAGAGTGCACCTCCGCGTCGAACAACAACCCTAGCGGTCCATCGTCTGGCGCGCCGTTGCAGATGAACGCTACCCGTCCGGGACGGCCCATCTCGCTCGTGTGCTGGTACTCGATGCGCAAGTCGCCAGCGATTGGCTTGGCCTGCTGGAGTTCTTTCTTGTCGCGGGGCTTCCCCCGCTCGCGGAGTGGGATGACGTGGAAGTACATAGCGGCTCACTGATGCTGTATTTATATACAGTATCAGCTTGGCAAAAGTACATTCCAGTGAGGGCGGATCGGCGGTTAAGGCATAGGGTCGCTGATGCGCTCGATCAGATGGGGGCCCTCGTTCCGCACATTGCCGACTGCGCGGTCGACGGCGCACCATTCGAAAGCTTCGACTGGTAGCGCGAGGTCGCGCACGATCTCTTCGGCGCGCTCCAGCGGTAGGTCCGGCTCCATCCACTCGCGCGCAAGGTCTGGCTCAAGCACGACTGGACGACGATCATGGATGTCCACCATGCCCTGGTCGCTGTCCGCCGTGATAATCACGAACCCATCGCCGTCGCGCTCGTTCATTCCGGTGCGGTCCAGCTGGGCGAGCGCCGCAAACCATAGTGGTTCGCCGTCGCGGCGCCGAATGTAATAGGGCTGTTTCTTTTTCGGGTCCGCTGGATCCTTTACCCACTCGAACCAGCCGTCCGCCGCGACCAGCGTGCGGCCGGTAGCCCATATGTCTCGAAAGAATCGGCTGGTCGCTGCCGTCTCGACGCGTGCGTTGATTGCTGGGGGCCGTTTCCCCACTGCCCAAAACGGCTGATAACCCCAGGGCAGCTTGGCCATGCGCAAGCCTGCATCCGTCTCGTAGAAAATCATCACTTTCGAGCGCGGCGCGACGTTGTAGCGATTGATCGGCTCCGGGTCGATACCGCTGTCGATCGGCTTGTCATACCGCAGCGCTTCCAGGTATTCGATTGCCGTTCGGTACTGGCTAAAGCGTCCGCACATTTCCCCTCCAGCCTGCTATCGGATGGCTGCCTCTCTACATTGACCGCGTGCGGTGCTCGTTGTTTACTGTGTATATATACAGTAATCGCAGAGTAGTACCATGCGCGCCACCATCCTGGGCCAGCTTGGCCCGTCCCCTGTCTTTTCGCAGTACGTCGACACCCGTGTGCCGGCCGGTTTCCCGTCGCCGGCGGCTGACTATGAGGAGCTGACGCTCTCTATCGATGAGCTGATCGACCTACGCACGCCGCATGTCTATCTCGCCCGGGTCGAGGGCCCGAGCATGATCGGTGCAGGCATCTACGATGGCGATGTGCTGGTGATCAATCGGGCGCTGGAGGCGCGTTCAGGCCACATCGTGGTTGCCTACGTCGATGGCGGGATGACGGTCAAACGCCTGCAGGTGACGCCGGCCGGTGTCTGGCTCCAGCCTGAGAACCCTGATTACCGCGCGATCCCTGTGACCGAGTCTCTGCATGTCTGGGGTGTGGCCACCCACAATTTGCACCAGCTATGTTCGCGCTGATCGACTGCAACTCGTTCTATTGCTCATGCGAGCGGGTTTATCGGCCATGGCTCGACAGCGTGCCGGTGGTAGTGCTGAGCAATAACGATGGTTGCGTGATCGCCCGAACCCGCGAGGCAAAGCGCTTGGGTATTCCCATGGGGGCGCCTTATTTCCAGTGGCGTGACCAGCTGCGGGAGTGGGGGGTGGTGTGCTTTTCTTCCAACTATGAGCTCTACGGGCAGATGAGTGCCCGAGTGATGGCGACTCTGGAGGAAATCTTTCCCCGTATCGAGGTGTACAGCATCGATGAGGCGTTCGCGGCCCTGGCTGGCATTCCCGGTGACCTGGTGCCGCTGGGTCACGAGGCGCGGGAGCGGGTGCTGCGCTGGACGGGTATACCGGTGGGCGTGGGCATTGGACCGACGAAGACGCTGGCCAAGCTGGCGAACTGGGCGGCAAAGACCTGGCGCAAATCGGGCGGGGTGATTGACCTGCGTGATCCTGAGCGGCGCGACAAGCTGTTGCGGATGACCGAGGTGAGCGAGGTGTGGGGCGTCGGCCGGCGGCTGACGGCGCGCCTGCGGCCATTGGGTATCAGTACCGCCTGGGACCTGGCGCAGTACGACGCAGCATCGCTGCGGCGGCAGTTCAGCGTGGTGCTGGAAAAGACTGCCCGGGAGCTGCGTGGGGTCTCGTGCCTCGAGCTGGAGGAAGCAGTGCCGCCTCGGCAGATGATCTGCTCCTCGAAAATGTTCGGTAGCCGCATGCGCGACATCGGGCCGATCCGTGAGGCCGTGGCGGCCTATGTAACCAAGGCCGCCGAAAAGCTACGGGCGCAGCAGAGCCTGGCTGGCTCGCTGCAGGTCGCGATCCGCACTGGCATGCACAACCCCAACCAGCCGCGCTACGCCAATGCCATCAATTGCCCTCTGCCATACCCGACTGACGACACTCGTGTGCTCGCCGCAGCGGCGGTGCGTGGCCTAGAGGCAATCTTCCGGTCAGGGTACGCCTACAGCAAGGCCGAGGTGCTGCTGATGGATCTGCGGCAGCGAGGTGAGTTCACCGGCGATCTGTTCGGCGAAGCTCCTCGTCCGGGTGCCGATCGGCTGATGGCCGTAGTCGACAGGATCAATGCCCGGGAGGGCAGGGGAACAGTTCGGCTCGGGCGCATTCCCGCCACTCAGGAATGGGCGATGAAGCGGGAGATGATGAGCCAGCGGTATACGACGCGGTGGGATGAACTGATGGTGGTGCGGTAGCTGAGTGCTACAAAAGTGCTACGCGAAATTTTTGATCAATCATAAGCATATGATTTAAAACGAAATATTTTAACGCGCTGTCCAGTCCATCATCGGCGCCACGCTGAAGCGGCGGGAAGGCGAGGGGCGCCTGATGGCGGCGTGCGGTTGGCTTTGCGGTTGCATGTTCGATATCTGGGTCTACAGCAAGGGGCGGCATTGTATTCGATCAGCGCTGCCAGTTGCCGGCACGCGACGAACGCAG
>JAEWHE010000003.1 GCA_023387965.1 Bacteroidota bacterium
GGCACCCAGCCAAAGACATAGGCCGGCACATAGAGGATTCGCGCCGCAAGATAAATCCATGCGCAGGTGGCCGTCGCGCCGCTGGCCTGCCCGCCAATCGTCACCACGATAACGGCCAGGGTGAACAGGATCAGCCCTTCGAAATGGTTGTTCAGCGCCCGCTGCAGGCGCCCCGCCGTCCCGGTCAGCGCCGGGGCATGATCGCGCGGCCCCATCGCCACACGCGGCCCGACCTGCATGTTCGCCGCGACCGAGAAAGCTGCGAATTGCAGGCCCTGCAAAAGGCCCGCGAGCGCCAGGACGGTCAGTTCCGGCGTCATCATGGTCAGGCGGTCTTCACGAAGTGGAAATCGGTGCCGGTCACGCCCGCCTGCGCGTTGAAGGGGGCCGCGCCGCCCGACAGATAGGCCCGCGCGGCCTTGGCGTCGGTCACCTGGAACAGCGCCCAGGCATTGCGGTCATCTTCGTGCCACAATTGCAGCAGCGACAGGCCGGCATGGCCGCGATCCTCGGCATCGGCGTCGAAGGCCGTGCGAAAGGCGGCATAATCGGCGACGGTGTAATGGGCGATCAGTTGCATGGCCTGTCCTTTCAAGGGAAAGGCACCGCCGCTGGGATCGGCGGTGCCAGGTCTTTACAGATCCATCAGCAGGCGGCGGGGATCCTCCAGCGCCTCCTTGACGCGGACCAGGAAGGTCACGGCGCCCTTGCCGTCCACGATCCGGTGGTCATAGGACAGCGCCAGATACATCATCGGCCGGATCACGATCTGCCCGCCGACGACGACCGGACGGTCCTGGATCTTGTGCATCCCCAGGATCCCCGACTGCGGGGGGTTCAGGATCGGCGAGGACATCAGCGAGCCATAAACCCCGCCGTTCGAGATGGTGAAGGTGCCGCCCTGCATTTCCTGCATGGTCAGCTTGCCGTCCCGGCCCTTGGCGCCCAGTTCGGCGATTTCCTTCTCGATCGCGGCGAAGCCCTTCTGGTCGGCGTCGCGCACCCCCGGAACCACCAGGCCCGAGGGGGTGCCCACGGCCACGCCCATGTTGACATAGTTCTTGTAAACCACGTCGGTGCCGTCGATCTCGGGGTTGACCTCGGGGACCTCTTTCAGGGCGTGGCAGCAGGCCTTCACGAAGAAGGACATGAAGCCCAGCTTGACCTTGTGCTTCTTCTCGAAGGCGTCCTTGTATTCGTTGCGCAGACCCATGATGCCGGACATGTCGGCCTCATTATAGGTCGTCAGCATCGCGGCGGTGTTCTGCGCGTCCTTCAGGCGCCGCGCGATGGTCTGGCGCAGGCGGGTCATCTTGACGCGTTCCTCGCGCGCGGCGTCCTCGGCCGGGCGGGGGGCTGCCGGGACGGCGGCGGGCTTCGGCGCGGCGGCTGCCTTGGCGACGTCTTCCTTCATCACGCGGCCGTCGCTGCCCGAACCGGTCACCTGATCGCGGCTGACGCCCTTTTCGGCCATGGCCTTCCGGGCCGAGGGCGCGTCCTCGACATCGGTGCGGGGCTGGGTCTGCTCGGGGCCGGCGCCGGGCGATCCGACCTGGCCCGCGGTCACCCCATCCTCGCCGCCCGAGGCGGAACCCACGGGGGCTTCGGCATTGCCATAGGCGCCCTTGTTGTCGCCCTTGCTCTCGGAAGAAGACTGCGGGGCGCCCGCGCTGCCGGTGGCACCTTCGGTGATGATCGCCAAGCGCGCCTTGGCATCGACGGTCGCGCCTTCCTCGGCCAGGATGTCGGCCAGGACGCCCGCGGCGGGGCTGGGAACCTCGACCGACACCTTGTCGGTTTCAAGCTCGCACAGCATCTCGTCCACGGCGACGGTGTCGCCAGGTTTCTTGAACCAGGTGGCCACGGTCGCCTCGGTCACGCTTTCGCCAAGCGCGGGCACCATCACATCCACGGATTTGCCGCTCATCTGTTTCTGTCCTTCCGGGGTCTTCTGGGCCGTCTCGGCCTGCTGTTGTGTGTTTGGGGTGTCGCTGCCAGCCTCGCCGATCTGGGCCAGCAGCGCGTCGGGTCCGACGGTTTCGCCTTCCGCCACCACGATTTCGGCAAGGACGCCCGCCGCGGGGCTGGGAACCTCCACCGTCACCTTGTCGGTTTCCAGCTCGCACAGCATCTCGTCCACCGCCACCGCGTCACCCGGCTTCTTGAACCAGGTGGCGACGGTCGCCTCGGTGACGGATTCGCCCAGGGCGGGCACGCGGACTTCGGTGGGCATCAGGTCATCCTTCAAGCGACAGCGCCTCGTTCACCAAGGCTTCCTGTTCGGCCTTGTGGCGCGATCCAAGACCCGTGGCGACCGATGCGGCGGCGTTGCGCCCGACATAGCGGGCGCGGTTGTGCCGTGCCCCCAGCCGGTCCAGGGACCATTCCAGGTAGGGCTCGACAAAGCTCCACCCGCCCTGGTTCTTGGGTTCCTCCTGGCACCAGATGACCTCGGCGTCCTTGAAGCGGGCCAGTTCCTTGACCATCGACTGCGCGGGGAAGGGATAGAACTGTTCCAGCCGCAGCAGGTAGATGTCGTCGATCCCGGCCTCGTCCCGCGCCTTCAGCAGGTCGTAATAGACCTTGCCCGAACAGATCACGACGCGGCGGATGCGGTGATCCGGGACCAGCGTGATGTCCGAACTGCCCTGCTGCGCGTCGTCCCACAGCACGCGGTGGAAGGTCGATCCGGTCTGGA
>JAEWHE010000006.1 GCA_023387965.1 Bacteroidota bacterium
CCGATCGCCCTGGCATGCTGCTCGTCGAAGGCATGGACGAGCAGGTCCTTGCGTAGCACGGCCAGGAACAGTGTCGCCGCCAGCGCGATCAGGCCTGTCTCGATCAGATCGGCCGCCGTGATGCCCAGCATGTCGCCGAACAGGATGTGGTCGAGATGAACGTCGCTCTCGACCTTGACATAGAGCACGAGGCCGAGCCCGAACATGCCGGAAAAGACGATGCCGAGCACCGTGTCTTCCTTGATGCGGCTGTTCTCCTTCAGGAAGCCGGTTGTCAGCGCGCAGGCCATTCCGGCGGCAAAAGCGCCGACCGCGAGCGGGATCGACAGGATGTAGGCGATGACGACGCCCGGGAAGACGGCATGCGAAACGGCGTCGCCCATCAGCGACCAGCCCTTCAGCACCAGCAGGCAGGACAGCATCGCCATCGGCACCGCGATCATCAGCGTCACCAGGAAGGCGCGCTGCATGAAGTCGATCCGGAAGGGCAGGAGCAGGAGATCCAGCGTTTCGCTCACGGGCTTTCCTCCAGCGCATGGTGCCTGCGCCTGCGGGCGGCGAGCATGCCGTGTTTCGGCGCCAGGAGGAAGGCGGTGAGGAAAAGGGCGGTCTGCAGCACGACGATAATGCCTCCTGTCGCGCCGTCGAGGAAATAGCTCAGATAGGCGCCGACGAAACTGGTCGCCGCGCCGATTGTCAGCGCCAGGAGGATGATGCGCTGGAAGCGGTCGGTCAGCAGATAGGCGGTAGCGCCGGGCGTCACCACCATGGCGACGACGAGGAAGGCACCCACCGTCTGCAGCGCCGCGACCGTCGAGGCGGAGAGCAGGGTGAAGAACAATACCCGCAGGAGGCCCGGTCGCAGGCCGATCGTACGGGCATGGTTCTCGTCGAAGAAGGTCACCATCAGGTCCTTCCACTTTACCGACAGGATGGCGAGGCTGACGCCGCCGATAATGGCGAGTTGCAGCGTGTCCTGCGGCGTGATCGCCAGGATGTTGCCAAGCACGATCGTCTGGATGTTCACCGAGGTCGGCGACAGCGATACCATGAAGAGGCCGAGCCCGAAGAAGGAGGTGAAGATCAGCCCGATAATGGCATCCTCCTTCAGTCGTGTGCGCTGGTTGAGGAAGAGCATGGCGCCGGCGGCAAGCCCTCCGGAGAGGAAAGCGCCGAGCGCGAAGGGCAGACCGAGCATATAGGCGCCGGCGACGCCGGGCACGATGGAATGGGACAGCGCATCGCCGATCAGAGACCAGCCCTTGAGCATCAGATAGGCGGAAAGGAAACCGCAGACGCCGCCGACCAGAGCCGAGACCCAGATGGCGTTGAGCATGTAGCCGTAGGTGAAGGGTTCAAGAAGCGTCTGGAGCATCCGCTTCCTCTTTCGGCTTCTTCTGGCCGTTGCCGTAGACGACGAAGGGGCGCTCGTCGTCGCTGATGACCTTGAGGTGGCGCGGATCGGCGTCGTCGTGCAGGTCGGCTCCACCCAGGATGAAGTGGCGCAGCACGCCGCCGAACGCCTTTTCGAGGTTGTCCTCGGTGAAGGTATCCTCCGTCCTGCCATGGGCGAGCACCGTGCCCTTGACGAAGACGGTACGGTCGCAGAAATCCGGCACGCTGCCGAGATTGTGGGTCGAGACCAGCATGATGCGCCCTTCGTCGCGCAGCGCCCGCAGCAGTTCGATGATCTGTTCCTCGGTGGTCACGTCGACGCCGGTGAAGGGTTCGTCGAGCAGGATGACCTGGCCTTCCTGGGCAAGCGCGCGGGCCAGAAAGACGCGCTTGCGCTGGCCGCCGGACAGTTCGCCGATCTGGCGCTTGCGATAATCCAGCATATTGACCCGTTCCAGGGCCTGCGTGACCATGTCGTGGTCTCGCCGCGTGGGGATGCGCAGGAAGTTCATGTGGCCGTAGCGGCCCATCATCACCACGTCCTCGACAAGAACGGGGAAATCCCAATCGACTTCCTCTGCCTGCGGTACATAGGCGACGAGATTGCGGCGAAGCGCCTCGCGGGCGGAAAGCCCGAGGATTTCCACGGAACCGTCAGCCAGCGGCACAAAGCCCATGATCGCCTTGAAAATGGTCGATTTGCCGGCGCCGTTGACGCCGACGAGCGCGGTGATCGTGCCCTTGGGAACGGTGAAGGAGGCATGTCTGAGGGCAGTCAGGCCGTTGCGGTAGGAAACGGTGATGTCATTGACGGCGAGGCCGCGTGCGGCCGGCTTCACCTTGCCCATCATCATGAGGCGAGACCTTTTGCTATCGTGTCGACGGTGACCGTCAGGAGGTCGAGATAGGTGGGGACCGGACCGTCCTCCTCGCTGAGCGAATCGACATAGAGGATGCCGCCATAGGCGGCCCCGGTCTCGCGCGCCACCTGTTCGGCCGGATCGGGCGAGACGGTGCTTTCGCTGAAGATCACCCGGATATCATGCTCGCGCATCGTGTCGATCACGGCGCGCACCTGTTGCGGTGTGCCCTGGCTGTCGGCATTGACCGGCCAGAGATAGAGTTCCTTCAGCCCGAAGTCGCGGGCGAGGTAGGAAAACGCGCCCTCGCTCGTCGCCAGCCACCGACGATCTTCGGGAAGGGCGGCGAGCCGATCGCGGATGGGCGCGATCGCCGCCTTCAGTTTTTGCGTATATGCGGTTGCATTGGCTGCGTA
>JAEWHE010000020.1 GCA_023387965.1 Bacteroidota bacterium
CTTTGCTCAACCAATAATATGGCAATTTTACAATTCATAAAACCCGATAAAGTAATTCTTTTAAGTTCTGATGATTTCAAAGGCCAGTTCGAATTCAGGCCGCTGGAACCAGGTTTCGGACTTACTATCGGTAATGCTTTGAGAAGAGTATTACTTTCTTCTCTTGAAGGATATGCTATTTCTTCTATTAAAATAGAGGGTGTAGAGCACGAGTTTTCGACAATTCCAGGTATTATAGAAGATGTAACAGAAATTATTCTTAATCTGAAACAACTTCGCCTGAAAGCCACTGTAGAGCAACCAACCAATGAGCAGGTAACTGCTAAGATCACCGGAAAAACAGTTATCACTGCCGGAGATCTGGGGAAATTTATGAACGGCTTCGAGGTTTTAAATACGGATCTGGTAATCTGTAATCTTAATAAAGACGTTACTTTTGAAATAACTTTAGATATTGAACAGGGAAGAGGATATGTTCCTTCAGAACAGAATAAATCTAACAATGCTCCTATCGGAACTATTGCGATTGATTCCATCTTTACTCCGATCAAGAAAGTAAAGTATGCGATTGAAAACTATCGTGTTGAGCAAAAAACAGACTACGAGAAATTAATACTGGATATTGAAACTGATGGCTCTATTACTCCTCAGAATGCTTTAACAGAAGCTTCCAAGATTCTGATCTATCATTTCATGCTGTTCTCTGACGAAAGAATTACTCTGGAAACAGAAGCCGTGAAAGCATCCATCCAGTATGATGAAGAAACCCTCCACACCAGACAACTTCTCAAATCCAAACTTGCAGATATGGATCTCTCCGTAAGAGCTCTGAACTGCCTGAAAGCTGCGGAGGTAGAAACTCTGGGCGAACTGGTGGCCTATAGCAAGTCTGATCTCATGAAATTCAGGAATTTTGGTAAAAAATCTCTGACTGAATTAGAAGAATTAGTACACTCAAAAGGTCTTAACTTCGGTTATGACGTTGCCAAATATAAGTTAGACGCTGATAAATAATAAACAATGAGACACGGTAAAAAAATCAATCACTTAGGAAGAACTGCACCCCACAGAAAAGCAATGCTTTCTAATATGGCTTGTTCTCTAATTGAGCATAAAAGAATCAATACCACTGTTGCAAAAGCGAAAGCGCTGAGAGTATATATTGAACCTCTTTTAACTAAAGCTAAAGAAGATACAACACACAATAGAAGAACAGTTTTCTCTTACCTGCAAAGTAAAGAAACTGTTGCTGAACTTTTCAGAACTGTAGCTCCTAAGATTGCAGAAAGAAACGGTGGATATACAAGAATCATCAAAACCGGATTCAGAGCAGGCGATGCTGCTGATATGGCAATGATAGAACTTGTGGATTTCAACGAAATCTACAATCCGAATGAAGAGGAGAAAAAAGCAACCAGAAGAAGCAGAAGATCTGCTGCGCCTAAAAAAGAAGCAGTAGCTACTATGCCAACTGCTGCAGCCGCGGAAGCGGAAACTGCTGCAATGGAAGCAAAAACGGAAGTTGAAGAGACGCAAACTACAGCCGAAACAGAAGAACCAAACGCTGATGCTCCCGAAAATAAGGAGTAAGACAATTTAACATAATTATAAGCGCCGCAAATATTTGCGGCGTTTTTTGTATAAAATCATACAAAAGGCGTATTGTTTATAAGATAAAAAGAATTAATTTTGCTTAATGTTATGAAAAAAATTCAAGTTAAAATTTATTAATGCTAAAAAAACAAGACTATGAAACTTAAACTTATCGCGATTATCGCACTGTTGTCCGGTGCACTGATGTATTCTCAGAATTCAGAAGTTGATTCTTTAGACGAACTTACTCCGGAAATGGGCAAAAACATCATCAAAACGAATGTTACTGCCTATGCTTTCAGAAACATTAATCTTACTTATGAAAGAGTTATCAATAAGAAATTTTCTGTCAGCGCAACGTATACTTTTATTCCAAAAGGAAAGGTGCCTTATGTTGAATCTTTTCTGAAAGGAGAAGATTTAGGAGACATCAAACATATTGATATGTCTTACAATTCATTTACCTTGGAACCCCGAATTTACCTGAATAAAAGAGGTTTTGGCAGAGGATTCTATCTTGCGCCTTATTACCGTTTTTCTAAAATTGATATGAGCAATTACCAGTATGAATTTACTACCGAGATTGTAGTTGGCGGAGTTCCGGTTGAACAAAAAATACCGGTGGATATGTCAGGAAATATTTCAGCCAATAGTTTTGGTTTGATGATTGGTAACCAATGGATTTTGGGAGCAAAACAAAACTGGGTAATTGACTTTTCAATTATCGGAGGTCATTACGGGTTTTCCAATGGAGATTTGGTTGCTTCCAGTAAAGGTCTGAAACTAAGTCCACAAGAGCAGGCTGATCTTCAGGAAGAATTAAATAAACTGGATGTTCCGTTGGTGAAAATTCATGCCACAGCCAATGAAAATGGCGCAACTGCCAAACTCGACGGACCATGGGCGGGACTCCGATTCGGATTGTCGGTAGGTTATCGATTTTAAGAAATCAAAATAAAAAATGAAAGCCACCTTTTTTGAGTGGCTTTTTTGATGGATTTAAGGAGTTCCTGCTTTCTTCAGTTCAATAATATTATTTTCCTGAGTGATGGTGATTCGGTTGTCTTCCGAACGTACTACAATATCGTGAGTTTCATAAACAGCACCATTAGGCAGTTTTTCTTTTTCATTTGCGCGAATCGTTTTATTATTGCTCAATATGCTGATGTAATTTCCGTCTTCTGCAGTACCGAAAGTTACGTTCGCATTAGTGCCGTCTTCCGCCACGTAACGGTGGGTTTCTTCCTGAACTTCCGGTGCAGCTTCCTGCACAACTGCAGTGGTGGAATCTGAAGATTTATTTTTAATCACACCGGAATTTCCGGATTCTTTTGTACAGCTTACTGTAAATGCAAGAGATACAGCCAACACGATAACAGATTTTCCCATACTATCTCATTTTGGATTATACTATTCAAAAGTAAGAAAATTATTATGAAAACTTCAGGGTAAACCTATCAATATGCTTTAGTTTCAGCCAAATAATCATTAAATTTGCAAAAATTCGTTGTTAAAAATTATTACAAACCAAAAACAAAAAATTTAAACATGAGTTACATTTCGTACGTTGAGGCAAGACAGATTCTTGATTCCAGAGGAAATCCCACAGTAGAAGTAGATGTGTTCACCGAAAGCGGCGCAATGGGCCGCGCAGCCGTTCCTTCAGGTGCTTCTACAGGGGAGCATGAGGCTGTAGAGCTGCGCGACGGCGGTTCAGATTATCTGGGAAAAGGAGTTTTAAAAGCAGTAGAAAATGTCCGTGAAATCATCGCTCCGGAACTTATTGGTCTCCCGGTTTTTGAACAAAATCTTATTGATCAGATCATGATTGATCTGGACAATACGGGAAATAAAGGAAACTTAGGAGCCAACGCGATTTTGGGCGTTTCACTTGCTGCTGCCAAAGCTGCTGCAACAGAACTCAGGCTTCCGCTTTACAAATATGTCGGCGGTGTCAATGCCAATACTTTGCCCGTTCCCATGATGAATGTTATCAACGGAGGTTCACATTCCGATGCGCCTATCGCTTTTCAGGAATTTATGATTATGCCGGTAAAAGCAGAGTCTTTTTCTCACGCTTTAAGAAAAGGAACTGAAATCTTCCACAGCCTGAAATCTATTTTAAAGAGCAGAAATCTTTCTACCGCTGTAGGGGATGAAGGTGGTTTTGCACCAACTTTCAACGGGACAGAAGACGCGTTGGATACACTGTTGCAGGCTATTGAAAAAGCAGGTTATACACCGGGCGATGATATTATGTTGGCCTTAGACTGTGCTGCTTCGGAATTTTACAAAGAAGGATCTTACGATTACAGAAAATTTGAAGGAGACAAAGGAGCACACAGAAGCAGGGAAGAACAGGTTTCTTATCTGGCGGAACTTTCCTCAAAATATCCAATTATTTCCATCGAAGACGGAATGCACGAAGACGACTGGGAAGGCTGGAAAATGCTGACCGATAAAATCGGGAAAAATGTACAGCTCGTGGGCGATGATTTATTTGTAACCAACGTAGAAAGGCTTTCAAGAGGAATTAAAGAGGGTGTAGCGAACTCCATTCTTGTAAAAGTAAATCAGATTGGTTCACTTTCTGAAACCATGGCTGCGGTACAAATGGCGCAACATAACCGCTACACTTCTGTAA
>JAEWHE010000051.1 GCA_023387965.1 Bacteroidota bacterium
ATTGCCGACGCTTCTTCAGTCCAGCGACGCCCCGCACTTCTTCTACAGCTGGGGCGGCGGCGTTTTGCGGCAGCAATCGGCAACCGGTGCTCTGATGGACCTGACGGACCAGATGAACGCTGAAGGCGGAGCCTGGGGACAGACCTATAATCCAGCCGCACTGAAGGGCTTTACCTTCGACGATCGCGTGTTTGCGGTTCCCTTCAAGATGGGGACGATCAGCTTCTTCTATAACAAGGAACTTTTCGCCAAAGCGGGTCTGGAGGCGGATACCATCAAGACCTGGGACGATTTCCTGGGAGCTGTGACGAAGCTGAAGGAAGCCGGTATCACTCCGATCGCCGGCGGTGGCGGGGACAAGTGGCCGCTCCACTTCTACTGGAGCTACCTCGTCATGCGTAACGGCGGTCAGGAGGTCTTCGAGGCCGCCAAGAACAATGAGGGCGAAGGCTTCCTCGACCCCGCGATCATCAAGGCGGGAGAGCAACTGGCAGAACTCGGCAAGCTTGAGCCGTTTCAGGGCGGTTATCTCGGCTCAACCTGGCCACAGGCGCTGGGCGTCTTTGGCGACGGCAAGGCGGCTATCCTTCTGGGCTTCGAAAACACTGAAGCCAACCAGAAGCGAAATGCAGGAGACGGGCAGGGTCTGGCGTCCGATAACATAGGCCGTTTCTCCTTCCCAGAAGTCGAAGGGGGCGCCGGCAAAGTGACGGATACGCTCGGCGGGCTGAATGGCTGGGCTGTCACCAAGAACGCTCCGCCTGAAGCGATCGACTTCTTGAAGTTCCTGACCAATGCGGAGAATGAGCGCGAGATGGCAGCCATGGGCATGATCGTGCCCGCTGTTGTGGGTGCGGAAGATGCCATCCAGAGCCCGCTTGTTCGCGCTTCTGCAGATCAACTGGCAGCCTCAACATGGCACCAGAACTTCTTCGACCAGGATCTTGGTCCCTCGGTCGGTCGCGTGGTCAATGATGTCTCCGTTGAAATCCTTGCTGGTCAGATGTCGTCTGAGGAGGGCGCACAGATGATCCAGGAAGCTCGCGAGCTTGAATAGACCTTGCCCAACAAGCCGCCGGCGCTTTCGTCGGCGGCTTGTTCATCCGACCTAGTCTCAGGAAGGAAGGCGAGGAATGTCAGACCTGACTGCAACGGCTTTAGCGACCCAAGACACAAACAGGGCAAAGGTGACGTACAAGAGCCCGACGGCTCGAGGTCGGCTGCCGGTTCTCATCCTGTTTCTTCCCCCGGCGCTGCTTCTCTTTACCGTTTTCGTGATCCTGCCCATGGGCGAAGCGGCTTGGTACAGCCTCTACCGCTGGGATGGCTATGGCCCCCCGACGGAGTTCGTCGGCGTCCGTAACTTCCAAGTCCTCTTCAATAACTCGGCCTTCTCGCAGGCGCTGATCAACAACGGCCTGATTATCGTCGTGTCGCTCCTGCTTCAGATCCCCCTGGCGATCTGGCTGGCCACGATGCTGGCCCACAAGATCACCGGCGTCGTCGCCTTCCGGCTGATCTTCTTCTTGCCCTATGTGCTTGCGGATGTGGCTGCGGGCCTGATCTGGCGCTTCGTTTACGACGGTGACTATGGGCTGTTCGCCTCGATCGCCGGCTTCCTTGGTGTCGAAACGCCGTATGTACTGGCAGACCGCGGGCTCGCCATCTATGCGGTGCTTGCGGTGATCGTCTGGAAATATTTCGGCTTCCACATGATGCTGTTCATCGCCGGCCTGCAGGCAGTCGACAAGAGCGTCCTGGAGGCTGCGGAGATCGACGGCGCGACCGGCTGGCAGAAGTTCCGTTACGTGACGCTTCCGCTTCTTGGCTCGACCGTCCGACTTTCTGTTTTCTTTGCCGTCATAGGCTCGCTGCAGCTCTTTGATCTCATCATGCCGCTGACGGGTGGCGGGCCGTCCAACTCGACGCAGACCATGGTCACCTTCCTTTACACCTATGGTGTCACCCGGATGCAGGTGGGTCTTGGCAGCGCGGTGGGCGTCGTCCTCTTCGTGATCTGCATCACCCTGGCGTTCGGCTACAAACGGATATTCATGCGCCATGACTGATACGACATCAAAGGTCAGAATGACCGCCGGAACCCGGATCTACCTCTATGTTTCCCTGGCACTGGTGGCAGCTCTTGTTCTGGTCCCCCTCGTGACCACGGCGCTAGGGGGCTTCAAGTCGCTCGGCGACCTGCGCCTCAACCCGTTCGGCCTGCCGTCGGAGTGGGTATGGTCGAACTACACCGACATCCTGTTTGGCGAACGCTATTGGCGTCAGATGGGAAATTCCCTGTTCATCGCCGCCGTTACCGTCTTCCTCACCGTCGTTCTCTCCGCCATGGCGGCCTTCGCGTTCGCGCATGTCAGGTTCTTCGGCGCCGGCCATCTGATGAACTATTTCCTGATCGGCTTGATGTTCCCCGTGGCGACCGCCATCCTTCCGCTGTTCATCCGGATCCGCGATCTAGGGCTTCTGGACTCCTACTGGGGCGTCATTCTCCCGCAGGTCGCCTTCGGACTCGGGATGAGCATCCTGCTGTTTCGCAACTACTTTCGCAATCTTCCGGAGGAATTGTTCCAGGCCGCCTTTGTCGACGGTTGCGGCTACATCCGCTTTTTCTGGTACATATCACTCCCCCTGTCCCGGCCAATCATCGCAACGGTCAGCATCGTTACGTTCGTCAACAGCTGGAACAGCTACATTCTGCCGTTGATCATGCTGAATACCGAGACGAAGTACCCGTGGCCGCTCGGCATCATGGTTTATCGCGGCGAGTTCGGTACCGAGTGGCAACTGGTTCTCGCCTTCATAACATTGACGATCATGCCAACCGTGATCGTCTTCTTCCTTGCGCAGAAGCACATCATCGCAGGCCTGACCGCCGGCGCGGTCAAATCCTGAGAACGGAGAGCAAGACATGGCATCAGTGGAACTGAGGGATGTTCGAAAGGCCTATGG
>JAEWHE010000001.1 GCA_023387965.1 Bacteroidota bacterium
CTTTCACGGCGGTTCACACCATTACCCAATCAGATATTGAAGCAGGTTATGTTTACAATTTGGCGATAGCCACAGGTACACCACCAAGTGGACCAAATGTAACAGATGAGTCAAGTGATCCAACACCATGTACGACTTGTCCACCAAACCCACAATGTCCGGATTGTACCATTACACCGGTACCAGAAAATGTAATTGATGCAGTAGCCGATGTAGCTCCAGCACCAGTAAACGGATTAATAGGAGGAGATGCAGGAATCAATATTTTTGATAATGATACCTTGAACGGTCAACCATTGAACCCGGCAGATGTAACGATGACTTCAGTTCCAACACCGGAATTGACCATCAACCCTGACGGAAGCGTAACTGTTGCACCAGGTACACCAGCAGGAACTTACACAATTGATTACACAATTTGTGAGATTTTAAATCCAACCAACTGTGATGCAACTACAGTAACCGTTGTAGTTTCAGTACCGGTAATTGATGCAGTAGCCGATGTAGCTCCAGCACCAGTAAACGGATTAATAGGAGGAGATGCAGGAATCAATATTTTTGATAATGATACCCTGAATGGTCAACCATTGAACCCGGCAGATGTAACGATGACTTCAGTTCCAACACCGGAATTGACCATCAACCCTGACGGAAGCGTAACCGTTGCACCAGGTACACCAGCAGGAACTTACACAATTGATTACACAATTTGTGAGATTGTAAACCCAACTAACTGTGATACGACAACAGTAACCGTTGTAGTTGAATGTGTATTTGATTTAGTCGAAAGTGTTCAGTCTGATCTTTGTATAAGAGATGAAGCAACGGATTTATTCACTTTACTTGATCCATCGACGATTCAAGGCGGAACTTGGCAAGATACAGATAACTCCGGCGCGTTACAAGGAAATGTATTTAATCCAGCTTCGGCGGCACTTGGAACTTACACATTCACTTATACGGTGATGAACGGTGCTTGTCCAAGCACTTCGGAAGTCACAATTAATGTCAACGATGAATGTATAGTGTTATGTACGATTGTGGTTTACAATGCAATGACACCAGATGGAGATGGATTGAACGACATCTTTACAATTGCCGGTATCGAATGTCATCCGGATAATAATGTCATGATCTTTAATAGATGGGGTGTTAAAGTATTCGAAACTGACAATTATGATAATAACAGTAAAGTGTTCAACGGTTATTCTAACGGAAGGAATACAGTTTCAGCTGATTCTAAGTTACCAACAGGAACATATTACTACATCTTGAAATATAGAGATTCGTTCAACGGTAATACAGTTGAAAAAGCTGGATATTTATACATTAACGGTAAATAATATTATAATGAATTCTAATCATAAAAACATAACAAAAAAATTCCTAACGCTGTTGGCAACAACAGCGTTGGGAATCCCTTCGGGGTTTGCACAACAGGATTCACAGTATACACAATATATGTATAACACGATTAATGTAAATCCCGCTTACGCAGGCTCTAGAGGTGCATTTAGCGTTTTTGGCTTACACCGAACCCAATGGGTCGGATTAGATGGAGCTCCAATAACCAACGCCGTTTCAATTCAAACACCTATTGAAAATACAAATTTAGGAGTCGGTTTGTCATTCGTTAATGATCGGATTGGGCCGACTGAGGAAAATGCTATTTCAGCAGATGTCTCATATACAATACCAACTTCAGAAACTTTTAAGTTGTCTTTTGGTATTAAAGCGACGGCTAATCTCTTTAATTTAGATGTAAACAAGTTGCGTATTTTTGATCCAAATGATCCAAATTTACAAAGTATCGACAATGAATTAAGTCCAAATATTGGGGCGGGAGTTTATTTTCATTCAGATAAAACTTATATCGGTTTATCTGTGCCAAATTTTTTCGAAACCCACAGATATGACGATAATTCAATCCAAGTTACCAAAGAAAGAATGCACTATTATCTAATTGGAGGACATGTGTTCGATCTTAATCCGGATATTAAATTTAAACCAGCTTTTATGATGAAAGCCGTTGAAGGTTCACCTTTACAATTAGACGTTTCGGGTAATTTTTTATTTAATGAAAAACTAACGCTTGGAGTAGCTTGGAGATGGAGTGCCGCACTAAGTGCAATGGCAGGATTTCAAATAACTGACAGCTTATTCGTAGGATACGGATACGATATGGAAACCACTCGTCTCGAAAATTACAATTCTGGATCACACGAAGTTTTCTTAAGATTCGAATTGTTCAAACGTTACAATCGAATCATTACTCCTAGATTTTTCTAAACGGCAACATTATGAAAACAAGATATTTAATTGCAGCAACTTTACTTAGCATTTTATCAATTGATGTAAATGCCCAAAAAGCGCGAATCAATGCTGCCGACAAAAAATACGAACAATTCGCCTACATCGATGCCATCCAGATTTATGAACGAGTAGCTGAAAAAGGTCACAAATCCGTTGACCTTTTTCAAAAGCTCGGAAACGCATACTATTTTAATGGAGAATTGACAAAAGCCAATAAGTGGTACAATGAACTTTTTGCTCTAAATGAAATTGTTGAGCCTGAATACTATTATCGTTATTCGCAAACGCTTAAAGCAACTGGCGAATATGATAAAGCCAATCAAATGTTGGAAAAATTCAGTCAATTAAACACAGAAGATTTAAGAGCGAAACAATTTCAATCAAATAAAAATTATTTAGAGGACATCAAAAAGAACTCTAACCGTTATACGGTTGAAAACGCGGAAATAAACTCTAATTTCTCAGATTACGGAACAGCTTTTTTGGGCAACCAACTTGTCTTTGCCAGTAACCGAGAACTTCCTGGTTTTTCTAAAAAAATCCAAGAATGGAACAATCAACAGTTTACCGCTATTTATGCTTCAAAAGTAAATGGAGATGGAAACTTAGAACAACCTGAAAAATTGATGCAAAACATCGATACCAAGTTTAATGAGGCCACTCCAATTTTTACCAGGGATGGAAAAACGATGTATTTTACCCGTAACAACTATAATAATGGAAAACGAGGTAAAGACAGTGATCGCACCACGGGACTGAAAATTTACAAAAGCACTTTCAATGGCGAATGGGAAAATGTAACCGAACTTCCTTTCAATAGTGACGAATATAATGTAGCACATCCTGCTTTAAGTCCGGACGAAAAAACACTGTATTTTGCATCGAATATGCCTGGAACAAACGGAGAGTCAGACCTTTATAAAGTAAAAATAAATGCCGATGGAAGTTTTGGAACTCCAGAAAATTTAGGTGTAGAGATTAATACCGAAGGTCGCGAAACCTTTCCTTTTATCACCGATGAAAATGAATTGTATTTTGCTTCAGACGGTCATCAAGGACTTGGAGGATTGGATATTTTCAAATCCAGATTCAATGACGGAAAATTTTCTGAGCCAGTAAACATCGGTGCTCCAATTAACGGACCAATGGATGATTTTGCATTCTTTATCGATCTCGGAACGAAAGTAGGCTTTTTCTCCTCTAACCGAGAAGGTGGAATGGGATTTGACGATATCTATAAATTCACAGAAATCGAGGAACTAAAATGTGAGCAACTTATTGCAGGTGTGGTAACTGATTCGCAAACGGGTGATATTTTAGCTAACGCAAAAGTGACGCTGTTTGACTCTTCGATGAATAAAATTGCAGAAACTACTTCGGATGCTATAGGTAAATATTCTTTTGAAGCTGATTGTAATAAAAAATACTATGTAAGAGCTGAAAAAGAGAGTTATCATGCTAATGAAAAAAGTGTACAAGTGGCAAACGTGTCAGGAGAAACCCAGCTTGATATTGCTTTAGATCCTAAAGAAGTGGAAATCCCAATTGATGGTGATTTGGCGGAAATCTTCAAAATCAAAGAAATTTTATTCGATCTTGACAAACACAACATTCGTCCTGATGCAGCGTTAGAATTAGAAAAAATTATTCAAGTCATGAAAGATTACCCGAATATGGTAATCGCAATTCGTTCGCATACAGATTGTCGTGCAAGTCACGCGTACAACGAAAAATTGTCTGACAGACGCGCAAAATCAACTATGAATTATATGATTTCGCAAGGTATTGCCAAAGAAAGGTTGACCGCTCAAGGATTTGGAGAAAACCAATTGCGCAACGAATGTGCTGATGGCGTTCCATGTACCGAAGAACAACACCAACACAACAGACGAAGCGAATTTAAAGTTGTAAAAGTTAAATAATTAGGAATAAAAATTACCGCAAAACAATGGACGCCAGTCCATGGAAAAGTATTTATATGGTGGTACAATTTATACTTTTTTGGTAATTTTTGAGGGGGCGATCGGTTAAGATTTGGGGAAATCATAACGAATAAAACTCGTCTTCTTAAGGGGATATATGCAGGCCTTTTGCATTATCCCCTTTTCTTTTTTAAAAAACAATATAATTATTCCCTAAAGAAAACGCGTTTTACACGTTGAGAAATTCCGGTTAAAATCTCGTAAGGAATCGTGTTAAGGCTTTCAGCCACGAAAGATACAGTAGGATTTTCGCCAAAAATAATCACACTATCACCTTCATTGCAATCAATATCAGTGATGTTTACCATCAACATATCCATGCAAATGCTTCCTACAATTGGTGCTTTTTGATTTTGAATCATAATAAAGCCAAGTTCATTGCCCCAACTTCTCGGAATTCCATCAGCATAACCAATTGGAATTGTAGCAATATTTGTATTTTTTTCAGCAATAAATCGTCTTCCGTAACCCACACTTTCTCCCGCAGAAATAGTTCGGATTTGTGAAACAACCGATTTTAAAGTACCTACATTTTCAAGGTATTTTATTTCCGAAATATCGTTAGAAACACCGTACAAACCAATTCCAAGGCGAACCATGTCGTATTGTGCTTCCGCAAAATTGCTAATTCCGGAAGTGTTGAGAATATGACGAATGGGCGAAATAGCAAGCGATTTGGTAATAATCGATGATAATTTTTCGAACAATTGAATTTGGAAATCCGCAAATTCTCGATGTTTTAAATCGTCACTTGTAGCCAAATGACTCAGAATACTTTGCACCTTTATCGAAGGTGTGTTTCTTAAAATGTCAATCAATTCCGGTAAATCATTTTCCTGAAAACCCAATCGATGCATTCCCGTATCTAATTTAATGTGAATGGGGTATCGGTTTAATTTTTTTTGATTGGCAATTTGTAAAAAAGACTGTAAGCCTTTAATCGAATAAATTTCTGGCTCCAAATTATATTCAATTATCGACTGAAAACTGGTGCTTTCGGGATTTAAAACCATTATCGGCATCTTAATTCCCGAGCTTCGTAGCGAAATTCCTTCATCGGCGAAAGCCACACCTAAATAATCAACCTTATGATATTCAAGCAAATTGGCAATTTCAAAACCGCCACTTCCATAGCCGAAAGCTTTCACCATTACCATCAATTTGGTTTCAGGTTTTAGTTTTGATCTGAAATAATTGAGGTTATGACTAATTGCATTCAGGTTGATTTCCAAAACGGTTTCGTGCGTTTTTTCTTCCAAAAACGCCATCATTTTTTCAAACTGAAAACTTCGAGCTCCTTTAATTAAAATCGTTTCGTTTTCGAAATGTAAATTTTTAAAATCGGCTAAAAAATCTTGAGTGGAAGGATAAGTTTTGATGTTTTGAAAACGATTGGAAAACTTAGAAATTTCTGCTCCAATTCCAATAATTCTATCAATTTTATTAGAAATAATCAGCTCTGAAACCCTTTCATACAAAGCTTCCGTTTGCAAGCCACTTTGAAAAATATCCGATAAAATAATAGTCTTTTTTCGATGTTGTTTTTGCTGTTCTAAAAAGTCGAGCGCTATTTTTAGTGACTGATAATCAGAACTATAACTATCATCGATAAGAGTCGTATTATTAATTCCGTTTTTAACTTTCAAGCGCATTTCTACAGCATACAATTTCCCGATTCTTGCCGAAATCACTTCTTCTGGATAACCCAAATAGAGTAAAGTGACCAAGCAGTTGACCGCATTTTCAATCGAAGCTTCGTCTTGAAAAGGAAAGGTTGTGACAAACGTTTTTTGCTGATAACGAACTTGCAATTTGGTTTCGCTTGCTTTTATTTTTTTAGAAACCAAAACATCTGCATTTTCATCAACATCACTCCACGAAAAACTTTTTATTTTCTCATCGATAAGCTTATCTACCAAGTCATTCTTTCGGTAAATTAAGATTTTCGCATTTTTAAAAAGCAGTAATTTTTCTTTAATTTTTTCGGAAATATTTTGAAAACCCTCGTCATGTGCCGAACCAATTGAGGTAAGAATACCTATAGTTGGTTGAATGATTTTTTCCAATTTTTCCATCTCGCCAACGGTGGAAACTCCGGCTTCAAAAATTCCGAGATTGTGTTTCTCGTTAATGGCAATCACCGAAAGCGGAACGCCAATCTGAGAATTGTAACTTTTCGGGCTTCGGATAATGTTATATTCCGGACTTAATAAAAAATTCAACCATTCTTTTACGATGGTTTTTCCATTGCTTCCCGTAACGCCAATTACTGGAAAATGAAATAATTTTCGGTAAAAAGCAGCAAATTTTTGCAACGCATTTAAGCTGTTTCTCACCACAAAAAAATTGGCTTTCGAGTTTAAATTTTCAGGAATTTTTTCTACAACAAAATTACCAACACCAATATTTATAAGACTTTCGATGAATTGATGTGCATCATTATTGGTTCCAATCAATGCAAAAAACAAAGTCCCCGAATTGTTCTGTAACGAACGGCTATCGATTGAAACATTGTCGATTTCGGCATTAGGATTTCCGTAAAATTCCGCATCGATTTCGCTAATAATGGGTTGAATTTTTAAGCTCAAATTTTATTTTTTAGTGGCAAAGTTGCTATGATTCAAAGTTAGTAAGTTTCCTATAAAAACCATATCTGTGCCATCAAAATCTGCAGGCTAAATTTCTTTTTTGGCCGAAAAAAAACTTTCTTCGTTGTCCTGCAAACCTTTCATTGCAGCAAAATAAGCACCTCTGCTCAAAGGTTCATATTCCTCGGTTTCGCCTAACATCACGATATTGTTATTGTTGGCTTTTCTAAAACTATAATTTGCCAAATTTCCTGTTCGGGTGCAAATCGCGTGAACTTTGGTCACATATTCGGCAGTTGCCATCAAAGCAGGCATTGGTCCGAAAGGATTTCCTTTAAAATCCATGTCTAATCCCGCAACAATTACGCGAATTCCCGAATTGGCTAAATCATTGCAAACCGAAACAATTTCGTCGTCAAAAAATTGCGCTTCATCAATTCCTACAACCTGACAACCTTGCGCTAAAATCCTAATGTTTGCCGCAGCCGGAACCGGTGTCGATCTAATTTCGTTAGAATCGTGCGAAACTACTTTTTCATCATGGTAACGCGTGTCAATTGAGGGTTTGAAAATTTCTACTTTTTGTTTGGCAAATTGTGCACGTTTCAACCGACGAATCAATTCTTCGGTTTTACCCGAAAACATCGAACCGCAGATTACCTCAATCCATCCAAATTGTTCCGTATGATTTACTGTATTTTCGAGAAACATTTTTTTATTTTCTGACTAAAAAAGCAATGGTTTTTTTTTACTTTGTAACCGAAACCCGACGTAATTTTTTTACTTTTACATCATGGCGTTCAAAAATAGAAAAAAATACCGAATTGAGGTTTGATGGTATCAAAAAAGAGCCTGATAATTTTTTAATTCCAATGCCAAAACAAATCAACAAACTGTTCCCTATATCCAAAGATTTCAACTGTTATGAAGAAAAAACTTGAAGCCGAACTAATTAGTCTTGCACATCGAATTTTGAAATTAAAAAATAAATCAGAATTACAACAATTGCAGGAAGAAAGCCGAAAACTGTACGAAAAATTGTCGGTTTTATTATTTGTAGAAGAAAATTTTTCCGGACATCAGCCCACAATTGGTCGTCAGGAAGCTACCGATGTCATTGAAGAAGTTTTTGAAAATGATGAAAAAGAAGTTGTTAAAGCTGACGATTTTGTAGAAAATAATAATGAAACAGAAGCAGAAAAAGTTGTGGAAGAAACTCCCGAAATGGAAGCTGAAACTGCTGAAAATACTGAAGAAATTGAAGAGGATTCAACTGATTTAGAGGATGAGGAACAACCGGAAATTCGAGATGGAGTTGAAGAAGAATCCGAAGTAGAAGCTGAAGAAGAATCTGAAAAAGAATCTGACGAAGAATCTGAAGAAGAAGTTGAAGAAGAATCTGAGGAAAAAGTTGTAGTTGGAAAAATTGAAGTAACCGAAGAAGATTTAGACGAAGAAGAACCTACTGTTTTCGAAGATGAGGAAAATATTTCCTTAGAAGAAGTAGAAGAAGCGGTTGATGAAGAGATTTCAACTTTAAAGCCGGAAGATATTGGGATTCCTAAAAGTTTAGTTCCAGATACGCCACATTTTGAGTTGGCTTTTGACAAAAAAGAAGAGGTGGAAGAAGTGGCAAAAGAATCTGGACATCAAATTATTTTTGAAGATTTTTTAGGCGAAGAATACAAAGATCTCGAATTTGTAAAAGCCGAGATTAAGGATCATGCTAATGCGGAACCTCCGGTTGACGAACAAAAGACTGAAGAAATTGAATCTTTTGGCAAAGAAAAAAATCAAGAACCTGAACCTGAAAAAGTGAAGGAAACAGAAAAACCTTCAACCGAAAATAAACCGCAATCGGACAAAGTGACTAAAGGCATCACGATTGGTTTAAACGATAGAGTTGGTTTTGTAAATAATCTTTTTGGCGGAAGCAACGAAGATTTTAACCGTGTACTTTCGCAGTTAAATACTTTTGATAATTTCGAAGACGCCAAAAATTTCGTTGAAGATTTGGTGAAACCAGATTATAACGATTGGAAAGGCAAAGAAGATTACGAAGAGCGTTTCTTGGAAGTAGTAGAGAATAAATTTAAGTAAAAGTCATTTCAGGATATTTTTTTGCCACAGATTATCGAATTACAAATGATTTTGATTTGTTTCCGATAATAGTCTGTGAAAATCTGTGAAAATCTGTGCAATCAGTGGCAAAAAAGTGGCAAAAGAAAAAAATTAGTTAATGTCAAAATTATATTTAGTTCCAACGCCAATTGGCAACCTCGATGACATGACTTTCAGAGCCATAAAAGTTTTGAAAGAAGTCGATTTAATTTTGGCAGAAGATACCCGAAACAGCGGAAAATTGCTGAAACATTTCGAGATTGCAACCCACATGCAAAGCCATCACATGCACAACGAACATAAAACAGTTGAGCATTTGGTTTCGAGATTAAAATCGGGGGAAACGATTGCTTTAATTTCCGACGCTGGAACGCCAGCCATTTCCGATCCTGGATTTTTGCTCACGCGAGCTTGCGTAGAAAATGGAGTAGAAGTAGAGTGTTTGCCTGGAGCCACGGCATTTGTACCGGCTTTGGTAAACAGCGGTTTGCCGAACGATAAATTTGTTTTCGAAGGATTTTTGCCTGACAAAAAAGGAAGACAAACCCGATTTTTGGCTTTGGCGGAAGAAACCCGAACCATGATTTTATATGTTTCGCCACATAAATTGGTCAAAACTTTAGCAGAATTTGTGCAATATTTTGGCGAAGATCGTCCGGTTTCCGTTTCGCGGGAATTATCAAAATTGCACGAGGAAACCATTCGCGGAACCGCAACAGAAGTTTTGAAACACTTTGAAACAAAACCTCCAAAAGGCGAGATTGTGGTGATTGTTGGCGGGAAATCTACGAAGTAGTTTTTTAATATTTTTTGAAACTTCTACGCCTTTATTTTTTTAATAAAACCCATACAAAATGCGTTGGACACTAAAACCCAAACCCAATCCCGAAAAAATAAAAAGTCTTCAAAATTCGCTCAATGTTGACGAATTAACCGCCACACTTTTAGTACAACGTGGCATCGAAACCTTTGACCAAGCCCGACTTTTTTTTCGCCCAAGTTTAGAGGATTTGCACGATCCGTATCTGATGAAAGATATGGACAAAGCCGTAAATCGGATTGAAAAAGCCATTGAAAACAACGAAAGAATTTTAATTTTTGGCGACTATGATGTAGATGGAACCACAGCGGTTTCCCTTGTTTCATCGTACTTGCGAAGTTTATATCCAAACGTCGACACTTATATTCCAGATCGTTACGATGAAGGTTACGGAATTTCTTTTAAAGGAATTGATTATGCCGAAGACAACGAAATTTCATTGATTATCGCTTTGGATTGTGGCATAAAATCTATTGATCATATCGCTTACGCAAAAGAAAAAAACATCGACTTTATCATTTGTGATCACCATCGTCCGGGAGAAATTTTGCCCCAAGCCGTTGCGATTTTAAATCCTAAAAGGGAAGATTGCAACTATCCTTACGATGAATTGTGCGGTTGCGGAATTGGGTTTAAACTCATTCAGGCGTTAGGGAAAAATCGGGATCAAAATACCGAAGATTTGGTTCCATATTTGGATTTAGTTGCCGCTGCAATTGCTGCAGACATTGTTCCCATGACGGGCGAAAATCGAATTTTAGCAAAATTTGGTTTGGAAGTAATTAACTCAAATCCACGTCCGGGATTTAAAGCGTTGATACAAAATCTGAAAAAAAAGCAGCTTACCATTACTGATGTGGTTTTTGTCATCGCACCAAGAATTAATGCTGCCGGAAGAATCAAACACGGCAATTACGCAGTTCAATTGCTCACAGAATTTGGGCTTGAAGAAGCGGAGGCTTTCGCCAAAGAAATTGAAACCTTTAATATTGACCGAAAAGAATTAGACCAGCAAATTACGGCTGAAGCACTTTTGCAAATCCTTGAAAATCAAGAAGAAAATAGATTTTCCACCGTTGTTTATCAAGAAGATTGGCACAAAGGAGTTATTGGAATCGTTGCTTCTCGATTGATTGAAACGTATTATCGTCCGACATTGGTATTTACAAAAAGCGGTGATAAACTGGCGGCTTCGGCTCGTTCTGTCAAAGATTTTGATGTTTACAATGCATTGGAATCTTGTGCGGAATTTTTGGAGCAATTTGGCGGGCACATGTATGCTGCTGGATTGACTTTGCAAGAAAATCAGTATGAAAATTTTAAAAATCATTTTGAAAAAATCGTTGCGGAAACCCTTTCTGAAGATTTACGCGTTCCCGAAATTTTAATTGATGCCAAAATTAATTTCCAAGAAATTACACCGAAATTTATGCGAATCTTAAAACAATTCGAGCCGTTTGGACCTCAAAATATGACGCCTATTTTTTATGCCGAAAACATACATGATACCGGTTTTGGTAAAACAATTGGCAAAGAAAACGAACATTTAAAGCTTTTTGTAAAACAAAATCATTCCGAAGGTTTTGGAGCTATTGGTTTTAAAATTGGAAAGAAATTTTCGCTTACGCAAAATCGTAAGCCTTTCGAAGCCGTATTTTCTGTGGAAGAAAACGAATATAACGACAATGTGTATTTGCAATTGCAGTTGAGGGATATTCGGTAGTTTTATGGTTTTTTGTCGGAATGATAGAATCAAATCGGAATGACAGAAAAAAAGTAAAAATTTCCCAACCAAATAATTTAGAATCATTATAAATAATTAGTATATTTGTTTGAAATAATTTTGGTTATGAAAGAAATCGAACAAATTTACTATAATGATTTTGGCGTAGCATTTCACTGGAAAAAAGACAACCGAATTTTACGTGAAAAAATTCAATTGGTGTTCCGTGAAACGGGATTTTACTTAACTTTTTCAGAATTAAAAACTTTTGCCAAGAACATTGACCTTGCCTGTCAAAAAAATTGTTGCGAAGGTTGTTCGATGCAAAATAAATGTCACAAGTTTTTATTGAAAACTCCGTTAAGCCAAGTCGATTTAGCCATTTCTCTCTCCGAATTAAATCAAATAAAAGATTTAATTGAAGGCGCTATTTTTCAGGTGCAACTTCAGGATTATTTGAAGGACATTTGCCGGAACTAAGTTTATTCAAAATCGTAGTAGCGGGAGTCAAAAAATTTCCATCGAAATTTTTCATGTCCGAATCTCTTAATCCCGGCTTTTTCTAATTCAAAAGAAATGTCTTTGAAATTAAAATATAGGAATTGCGGTATTTCAATCTTTTCTCCACTTCGTAGATAAATAATTATTGATTTGTAGTTCCAAATTTTTGTTGGATAATTTGAAGTGCTAAAGCCTTTAATTTCTGTAAATCTTAATATGACTGATTTTCTAAGGATTAAATTTTTTTTAGTAACTCCGTTATTTTCAAAAATTAAGACGTTAGATTCGTGTAGAAAAGATTTTCCAAAACGGTAAAATAAAAAAAGCACTACAAATAAAAACAGAATAGTACCTATAATAAACCCAAAATTACTGTTTTCTACTTCTATAAAATCAGGAAAATTTAGAATAATTGTCAGGCTTAGTAATAGAAAAAAGATTGAAAACAAAGCTCTTCCTAAGATTACTAAGTAATTTATTTTTGTGTAAAAAAAAATCATTGCCAGAATTAATCTTTTTTATATTCCTTCAACTCAAATTGTTCTCCATCAAAAACACCGTAGGTAAAATAACCAATCCAATCGCCTAAATTGGCGTAGGTTGAATTTTCGCCAACCTTCAAAGTCATCGGCAAATGCCTATGCCCAAAAATAAAATAATCGTAATGCTTGGTTTCGAGTTTTCGTTTGGCATATTGCACGAGCCATTCGTTTTCTTCACCTAAAAAAACCACGTCTTCATCACCGGAAATCAACTTGTTTTTCACCGAAAGATATTGTGCCAATCGAACGCCCAAATCCGGATGAAGCCAGCGAAAAAGCCATTTCGAGAACGGATTGGTAAACACTTTTTTCATGCGTTTATAACCTTTATCGCCTGGTCCTAAACCGTCGCCGTGACCAATGAGAAATAATTTGTTGTTGAAAGTAAATTCTTGTGTGGTGTGAAAAACGGGAATATTCAGTTCTTTTTCAAAATAGTCGTGCATCCATAAATCGTGGTTTCCTACAAAAAAATAAATCGGAATTCCAGCGTCCCGGATTTCTGCCAATTTTCCTAAAACACGCACAAAACCTTTTGGGACAACCGTTTTATATTCAAACCAAAAATCAAAAAGATCGCCTAAAAGAAATAAGGCTGTGGCATCTTTTTTAATTTCGTCTAACCAAGCAACAAATTTTTTTTCGCGCGGAAAACTTTTCTCGGCTGTTGGTGCTCCAAAATGTTGATCGGAAGCGAAATAAATTTTAATGGGCTGATTCACGCAAAATTATTTTGGGCAAAGATACTAATTTTATTGTCCCCAGATTTCGCTTTCGATGATCATCGGCAAAACCACACCTATTACAAAAGCTGACATGACCAAGGTCCAATCGCGTTTTGAAAAACGAAAAACGGTTTGCACGATGTAAGAAATTATCAAAACTAAAATCACTACAATTAGTTGTGCGGCTTCGATTCCCAGAGCAAATTCTAACAAAGGAAGAATTTTTGCGGAAGCTTCACCAGGCAAAATACTTTTGAAATAGTTAGAAAATCCCAGTCCGTGAATGACGCCAAAAAACAGCGTTACGAATGCTACAAAACTGATGCTTTCGTTTTTATTGGATTTTCCGGCTGTAAAAAGATGAAAAATTGCGGTAATTAAAATGGTGATCGGGATCAAAAATTCTACCAGATTCGCTTTGATAATGATCACATTGTAAACCGATAAAATAAGTGCTAAAGTATGACCAACGGTAAAAAGTGTTACCAGCAAAACCACGCGTTTCCAATCTTTAAAAGCATACGGAATCATGAGTGCGATGAGAAACAAAACGTGGTCGTAACCATCAACATCTAAAACGTGGCGAAGCCCGATATTAAAGTAAATCCAGAATTCTGACATAAGTTTGTAAGTTTTATTTGGGGTTTCAAACATACAAAATAATTTTTATCAATCCGCCGTCAAGAAAAATGCACCGCTTTGATTGTTAAAATCGAAATAAATTTATCTTTGCACAAAAAATAATTTTATGTCAATCTCTGATTTATTCGATAGCGGATTTAAAAATAGAAATAAAGGTCACTTTGCTTCAATTGTGAGAGTTGCAATGGAAAACGGCCATTTAAGCGAGGAAGAAAAAACCTTCTTAGATAAATTGGCACATCAATTAGAAATTTCTGCGGAAGAATACGCCGAAATTTTAGCGAATCCGTTGAAATATCCTATTAATCCGCCGTATTTACACACGCAACGTTTGGAGCGTTTGTACGATTTATCCCGAATGGTTTATGCGGATCACATTTTGGGACCAAAACAAAAAGAAATTTTGACGCGTTTTGCTTTGGCATTAGGTTTTACGCCAGGAAACGTGAAGTACATTGTTGACAAAGCTTTGTCTTTGCTGGTTTTAGGCGTTGATCTCGATACCTTTTTGTTCGAAATGCAGCACATGAATAAATAAAAAAATCCTGCTCGAAAATTTGAGCAGGATTTTTTTTTGAAATTATTTGGCTTTCTCCATAAATTCTTCGGCTTTGGTTACCATATTTTTGCTTCCGCAAAAGAAAGGCACACGTTGGTGCAGTTCCGTAGGTTGGATTTCCATGATTCTTTGATAACCGTCAGAAGCTTTTCCGCCAGCTTGTTCGGCCAAAAACGCCATCGGATTACATTCGTACAATAAACGCAATTTTCCGTTTGGCGCTTTAGAACTTGTAGGATAAATATAAATTCCGCCTTTAATAATGTTCCGGTGAATGTCCGAAACTAAACTACCGATGTAACGGGAAGTATAAGGTCTGTCGCCTTCTTCAAGCTGACAATATTTGATGTAATCTTTTACACCTTGCGGAAAATGTACGTAATTTCCTTCGTTAATTGAGTAAATATTTCCATCTTCGGGAAATTGCATGTTCGGGTGCGACAAATAAAAAGTTCCAATTGCAGGATTCAAAGTAAATCCGTTCACGCCCCGACCTGTTGTGTAAACCAACATCGTGGAAGTGCCATAAATTACGTAACCTGCCGCAACTTGATTGATTCCCGGCTGAAGAAAATCTTCAATAGTCACAGGACTTCCGATTGGTGTCACGCGTCGAAAAACTGAAAAAATTGTTCCTACTGAAACGTTGACATCAATGTTAGACGAACCATCCAAAGGATCCATCAACACCACATATTTATTGTTGTGGCATTCGTCTTTTCCTTTGATAATGATAAAATCGTCGCTTTCTTCAGAAGCAATTCCGCAGACGATTTCTCGGTTAATTAATGTTTGAATAAAAGTATCATTGGCAAAAACGTCAAGCTTTTGTTGATCTTCTCCTTGAATATTTTGTTCGCCAACAGCACCAACGATATCGACCAAACCTGCTTTGTTCACTTTGTAGTTTACCACCTTTGCGGCAAGTCTGATGGAGTTGATGAGTCGGGATAATTCTCCGGAAGAATATTTGAAATCTTCTTGTTTTTCGATGATAAATTCTCCGAGTGTTTTGTTGCGTTCTGTCATTACTATAACGTTGTAGTTGTTTGTGAGCACAAATATCGAATTTTTTGTGAAATGAAGATAAATTAATTGCAGATTGGTATTTTTTTAGATTATTTTGGATGATTTTCAAGCTAAAAATTAGTGAAAATCGAAGCGGTAAAACGTTATATTTGCAGCGTTTTAGCCCTGATTGAAGCGGAAAGCCCTGAGAGGCAAAAAAATTATTTTTCCAGAAGTGGCAGAGCGACCAGCGGAAGCTCCTGCCACGAAATGGAAAATATTTTTTTGACCGAAGGCTTGTAGCGAAAAGCAGGAATAGCTTCTAAATAATAAAAAAATTTCAGCATTTATATGAGAGTATTTAAGTTTGGTGGCGCTTCGGTGAAAGATGCCGATGGTGTGAAAAATGTAGTGAAAGTGTTGCAAACCGTGGGTTTTGACAATGTGTTGCTGGTGATTTCGGCAATGGGAAAAACCACAAATGCGCTGGAATTAGTGATTAAAAATTATTTTGAACAATCGGGTGAACTTCCGGATGCGATTGCTACGGTAAAAGATTATCATTTTGGAATTTTGAATGATTTGTTTTCCAATGAAAATCATCAGGTTTTTGCTTCGGTAAACCTGATGTTTGCTGACTTGGAGTATTTTTTAAAGACGAATAAATCGCCCAATTACAACTTTGTTTATGACCAGATTGTGAGTTTCGGAGAATTGATTTCGACCACAATTGTGAGTCATTATTTTGATTTTTGTGGCATCAAAAATAATTGGCTTGATGTAAGAAATTTCATCAAAACGGACAATACTTATCGCGATGCGGTGGTCAATTGGGAATTGACGCAGGAAAATATTTCTAAAAACGTACAAAAAAATATATTGAACATAACCCAAGGATTTTTGGGAAGTGACGAGAATAATTTTACAACTACTTTGGGACGCGAAGGTTCGGATTATACGGCGGCGATTTTTGCGTATTGTATTAATGCTGAAAGTGTTACAATTTGGAAAGATGTTCCTGGAGTGATGAATGCCGATCCAAGATATTTTGAAAATGCGGCTTTGTTGCACCAAATTTCTTATCGCGAAGCCATCGAATTGGCATTTTACGGCGCAACTGTAATCCACCCAAAAACGTTGCAACCGCTTCAAAGAAAAGAAATTCCGCTTTATGTAAAATCATTTCTCAACCCTGAATTAGCGGGAACAAGCGTGAGCAAAGGTGCGGATTTAGAGCCGCATTTGTCGTGTTTTATTGTGAAAAAAGAGCAGTTGCTGATTTCGCTTTCGTCGCTTGATTTTTCGTTTATTATGGAAGAAAATATCAGCGAAATTTTTAGTTTGTTGCATCAATACAAGATGAAAGTGAGCCTGATTCAAAATTCGGCGATTAGTTTTTCGGTTTGTATTGAAGATAAATTCGGGAATTTTGCAGATTTAAAAAATGTATTGCAAAAGAAATTTAAAGTTTCATATAACGAAAATGTGTCGCTTTACACCATTCGTCATTTCAACGAAAACGCTTCAAAAATTGTTGAGGAGAACAAGGAAATTTTATTGAAGCAAATTAGTAGAGAAACCATGCAGATTGTAACCAAGTGATTTAAGATTTTAGATGTTTGGTATAGGAATTTTTTTCTTGGATTTAATATTATATTACCGCAACGATGCAAAGAAATTCGCAAGGTTCGCAAAGCTTTTGTCGCTCAGAATTGGAATTTGGAATTTGTCTGTTGGAATTTCAATTTTATTATGTTGAAATTTAATTTTAAGGCGTAATTTTGCAGCTTCAAAAAAAGAAATGTCATGGGATTTGATTGGAGAGAAATTTTCACGGTAAGTATGGTGCTTTTTGCGGTAATTGATATCGTGGGAAGCATTCCGATTATTGTGGATTTGCGCTCTAAAGTAGGTTATATTCAGTCGGAAAAAGCGTCGATTGTGGCTTGTGTAATTATGATCGCATTTCTTTTTGTGGGAGAAGAAATCTTGAAATTAATTGGGATAAACGCCAGTTCGTTTGCGGTTGCCGGTTCATTTGTGCTTTTCTTCTTGGCTTTAGAGATGATTTTGGGAATCAGGTTATACAAAGAAGATAATCCGAGTACGGCGTCAATTGTGCCAATTGCATTTCCTTTGATCGCTGGAGCAGGAACGATGACAACAATTTTGTCACTTCGTGCAGAATATGAAAAAATCAATATTATTATGGCCATCATCATCAATATTGTGGTGGTTTATGCGGTTTTAAAATCTTCGTCAAAAATCGAAAAAATCTTAGGCGATAACGGTCTTGGAGTAATCAGAAAAATATTTGGGGTAATTCTCTTAGCTATTGCTGTTAAATTATTTGGCGCCAATGTTAAAGGGCTTTTCATATAATTACAAAATTCTTAGTTTTACACACTAAATCAAAGACAACCCATCTTTAAGCATGAAAATTTTTACTTACATATTAATTGCCATTGCCCTCGCTCTTATTATTTTCAACATCACAATTTTAGATTTCGACCATCTTTTTGAAGGTGATAGTTTGGTAGGATTAATTGGGATTGCGGCTTCTTTGTGCGCTATTTTTATCTTACTGATTTTTAGAATGTCGAAAATGATTGAAGAAAAATCTAAATAAAATGTTTGATGTTTTAATCATCGGAGGCGGAGTTGCCGGCATGTCTTGTGCCTTAGTGTTAGGTTCTGCTCACACGAAAATTTTTGCAGCTGATAAAAAAATCGGAATTTTCACGCATCAAAAATCTTCTAATTTACAAGACGCACTTTTCAATAACGCTTACGGAGTTCCTGCCGGAAAATTAGGTTCGGAATTATTGGAAGAAAGTAAAGTTCAATTGGCAGGAATGTATCCTCATGTTCAGCAGATTGAAAACGAAAAAGTGATGAAGGTGGAAGGCAATTATCCAAATTTTACCGTTATCACTAACAAAAATTCTTATCAAACAAAAAATATTGTGGTTGCAATTAATGCTTCCAATACTTTTGCGATTGAAGGTTTGACGCAATATGTGATTCCTCACGGAAAAATGATTCCGGAGAAAAACAGAATTCAGCTAATCAATAACGATCATTTAGTTACCGAAGGAATTTTTGTTGCCGGAACGCTTGCCGGACACCGAAGTCAACTTTCCATTGCAGCCGGAAGTGGTGCCGCTGTCGCTACCGATATTTTAACAATTTGGAATGATGGCAAGCATTCACAACATCACGATAGCGTTAGAAAATAAATAGCCACGTTTTTTGTTATTCTATCCAACAAAATTTTCATATTTTGTTTGTTCCGCTAAACAAAAGCTATTTTTATTTTTGTTCCAAAACTTTTTTCACCATTGCATCTTCCTGCAAAGTGATTTCGAAATAACGCTTATCATCAAAAAGCTGACGGGCAAATTCTGCGGCTAAATAACGTTTCACCAAAGGTTTGGCGTGATTTAAATTGAGCAGGACCGCATTTTTCACCAAATATTTTTGGAAGTTATTAAAGTACAAATCCGTTTCATTTAATTTTTTTTGAAAAGCCTCAAATGACAATCCTTTAAAAGCAGTGCGGTTTTTTTCGAGTTCTTCAAAAGCGAAGTAACCTACCAAACCTGACTGCATTAAATACGCAATGGCTTCATCGCCATGTTCCACTTCTAACGGCACAAAAATATCCGGAACAATTCCGCCGCCGCCGTAAACGATTCTGCCGGAAGGCGTTTTAAATTTTAGTGTATCCGCCACTTTTATACTATCGGATTCATACAATTCGCCACTTTCGAAGCGTTTTTCAAAATCTTTAAAATATTCTTCGCTGCCTTTTTCATACGATTTTTGGATGGATCTTCCAGTTGGCGTATAATATCTGGCAACGGTTAATCGCACGGCAGAACCATCGCCCAAAGGCATTTCGCGTTGTACTAATCCTTTCCCGAAAGATCTTCGTCCCACAACCAAACCGCGATCGTGATCTTGAATAGCTCCTGCAAAAATTTCGCTGGCAGAAGCACTGTTTTCGTTGATTAGCACGTAAATTTTTCCCGTTTCAAAAATACCATCTGAAGTTGCATAGGTTTTATCGATATTTCCCTTTTTATTTTTGGTGAAAACCACTAATAAATCATCTTTTAAAAATTCATCGGCCATATCAATTGCCTGGTCGAGGTAACCGCCACCATTATCACGCAAATCAACAACCATAGTTTTTGCGCCTTTTTTTTGCAAAGATTCTAATCCGGTTTTAAATTCTTTGTAAGTGGTTTCGGCAAAACGATTGACCTTGATGTAACCGGTTTTTGGGTTAAGCATCACGGCAACATCCACACTTTTAATGGGAATGATGTCACGCGTGAGTTTAAGTTTTAATTTTTTGTTGACACTTTTGCGGTAAACGGTTAGTTCCACATCACTTCCGGCTTCGCCACGAAGTTTAGCGAATAGCGTATCATTAGATATTTTTTTTCCAAAAAGTTTATGATTTCCCGCATATAAAATTCTGTCGCCCGATTGAATTCCGGCTTTTGCGGCAGGACCATTTTCGATGGCTTTAATTACAGCAACCGAATCTTTGTACACATAAAAATTAACGCCAATTCCAACAAAATCACCTTTCATGGATTGCGAAACGTGGTCAAATTCGTTTTTGGCAATGTAAACCGAATGTGGATCGAGCTTGTCTAAAATTCCGGTAACGGTTAAATCTACAATAGAATCGGTATTGATATCGTCAACATATTCCCGATCGATAAAATCAAGAAGTTTGTTGAGTTTATTTTTAGAATTAGTACGAGAAAAAGCAACGCCTTGTGTAGGAAAATTGAGCATTCCACCCAAAATTACTCCAACGGCAAGTGCGGTGAAAATAATGATAGGAAGGTATATTTTGCTCTTATTTTTCATTGATTTCAGTTTCGGGAATTTGTACTACTTCAACGCCAGCATCTTTTAAAAATTGTATGCCAGACAAGTCTTTATAACCTTCTTGAAAAACCACACGTTTAATTCCGGATTGGTGAATGAGTTTGCTGCATTCTTTGCAAGGCGAAAGTGTAATGTACAAGGTTGCGTTTTCGCAAGATTGTGTGGAACCGGCTACTTTTAAAATGGCGTTGGCTTCGGCGTGCAAAACGTACCAAAGTGTGAGTCCGTTGGCGTCTTCGCAGCAATTTTCAAAACCGGATGGGGTTCCGTTATAACCGTCAGAGATAATCATACGGTCTTTCACGATGATGGCACCAACTTTCTTGCGTTGGCAATAGGACAACCGGCTCCATTCCTTGGCAATTCTGAGGTAGGCTTTGTCGTATTTATTGAGTTTGTTTTGTTCCATAAGTTTACAAGTATGCGGAAAATTTTTCTAATAGCCCTGATTGAGCCGATATCCTTTTTGTTTTTGGCAAAAAACAAAAAGATAAAGGCGAAAGCAGGAACATGGATAGCTGAAAATGCCCGTGCCTTTTGCTTCTAAAAAAAATTATTCGTTGTCGCTCTGAAACCATTCTGCAAACGAGGTTTCGGTTTCTTGAAGGCGAAGCGAATGCAGGTTGATGGTTTTTGGAAGGCGGTTTTTTATTTTTTGGGCAAAATCGATGACCATGTTTTCGCTTGTGGGCTGATAATCAACGAGAATGACGTGGTGGTTTCGGGTTTTGAGTTCGTTGGCAAGTTCTACGTGTGGCGTGTTTTGGTTAAAAACGGTGGCGTGGTCAAAGACATCCACGATTTCTTCTTTTACGATTTTTTTGAGGTCCGAAAAATCGATCACCATGCCAAATTTTACATTTTCGGGGTCGTTGATTGGGGTTCCGATTACGGTAACGGAAAGTTTATAGCTATGGCCGTGGACGTTTTTACATTTTCCGTCGTAGCCGTAAAGTGCGTGTCCGGTTTCAAAACTGAATTGTTTGGTAATCCTGATTTTGCTCATGGTAATTTTTGGTGCAAATTTAGTTTTTCTTGAATTGATTTAGAGCATTTCGGCTAAAATCTGAAAGGATGAGTTTGCCGGAAATGGCAGCTCTTTCGTATAATAAATGGTCCCAATGTTCGGTGTTTTGCCAAAGAATTTTTTTGTTTTCAGACACTGCTTCGGGATTGTAGGACGACATTTGGGTAAGATATTGGTGGAGATTTTCGTCCATTTCTTCGACGGTTTCGAAAATTTTATTGTACAATTTATTTTCAAAAGCCCACGAAGCCGATTTCCATTCGGTAGGATCGAGAGCTAATTGTGACATGGCGGTTTGCCCAATTTTTTTCGAAACGGCGGGCTCAATCACAAACGGACCGATGCCAATGGCAATTTCCGAAAGCTTCACGGCGGCGTTTTTTGTGGCAAAATTAAAGTCGCAAGCGGAAGCCAAACCAACGCCACCACCAACGGTTTTACCGTGAATTCTACCAATAATTAATTTCGGGCATTTTCTCATGGCGTTGATAACATTAGCAAAACCTGAGAAAAAACTCGTGGCTTCCACTAAATTTGAAACGGCAAGCAGTTCGTCAAAGGAAGCTCCGGCACAAAAAGCACCATTGCCTTCGCTTTTGAGTAAAATTAAATTGACATCCGGATTTTTCCCTAGACCTTCGAAAGAGCGCGTCAACTTTGCCAATAATGCTGAAGGAAAGGAATTTCCAGAGGGATGACTGAACGTAATTTGCGCAATGCTGTTGTTAATTTTTACTTGAATTGTACCGTTTTGCGGAGTTTCCATAGGCGTGAATTTAGCTGTAAAGATACCCATTTTGAAAAAATTTTCGATATTGAATTTTAAATTTGGAATTTGATTTATTATTGACTTTATTTGCCATGAATTATTGGGGATGTAGCTCAGTTGGCTAGAGCGTTTGGCTGGCAGCCAAAAGGTCGTGGGTTCGAGCCCCATCTTCTCCACAAGAAAGATTGCGAAGGCAATCTTTTTTTGTTTAAAATTTTTTTAAAACTTCCCCTCCCCATGAAAAAAATTGTCTTTTTTTTACTGACTTCTGTTTCGCTTTTTGCACAAACTGATGATAGCCAATTGACTGAAAATTTTGCCAAAGTAAACTTAGGTCTTCATGGTTTGGACGCCTCGTATGAATGGGCTTTGAGCGATCATTTTGTATGGGAAAATTCCGTGGGATTCGGAATGGGAATGGCGGTTGGCAACAGTGCGGTAGAATATACTTTTAACTTTGCCGATCCGGCTTTGTATGCAAAATCGGAGATGAAGTATTTTTATAATTTGGAAAAACGCCAAAATAAAGGCAAAAATATTTCGAACAACGGCGGAAATTATGTTGGAATACAAACCAAATATAGTTTTGGGACAGATGCTTTTCGACTCAATAAAGCGTTACTTTCTGAAGTGCATTGGGGAATTCAACGAAGTTTAGGCGGAAATTTTTCTTTCAACACGCATATAGGTTTGGGTTACGTGAGGGATTATGAACTGGAAAACGGCGGATTTTCGCCAACGTTTAAATTGAGTTTTTCTTACGCGATTTTTTAGAGAATTTTGATTGAGAATACTGATGTAGCGGCTTTTTAGGTCGCTATTTTTTTTGGAACGTGATTTTTTGCAGGGTTTGCGTGAGGGATGGAAGCGGCATCCTTTTATTGATTACCTCGGGTTTTAACCCGAAGGGAATTAATAAAAGATAAAGCGGACAGCCCGACGTATTGCTTCCCGACACTTCGGGGAAGCAATACGGCACGCCCAAAATATTTTTCATAAAAAAAAGCGACTTGTCCGGTCGCTTTTACTATTTGAGGAAAAAAAATGTTAGTTTGTGGCTGCTGGTGCTGAAGCTAACGGGGCTCCAACGGCGATGTCGCAACGGTGTCCGGGTTGTCCGTGTGGCGGATTCATTCCGGGAGCAACTTGCGTGGGTTGTTGTACTACTTGTGGTGCAGGTTGCGGTTGAACCGGTTGTGGAGTGGGTTGTGCAGCTGGTTTTTGTGCTGGTGCAGAATTTAGCGGAGCTCCAACAGCAATGTCGCAACGGTGTCCGGGTTGTCCATGTGGCGGATTCATTCCTGGTGCGGTCGTTGTGGTTTGAGCTTGTGCCGGAACTTGTGTTGGCGTTTGCGTTACTGCTGGTGCGGCTTCGGTAGGTTGTTGAAAAAATTCTTGGTTTTCTTGTACCGAAATATTTTCTGCGTTTTCTGTTACGGGAAGGCTTTCTTGCGGTTTCAATTCTTGTTTGCAAGAAGCGAAAAATGCTGCTGATAGAAGCGCGATAGTAGCTATTTTAGTTTTCATTTTTTAAATTTTGTAATTGCCAAATATAGACAATTAATTGAACATCAATGTTAAAAATAGGCTCGCAATTGAATGTTTCCGGTGTGAATGGCTTTGAAATCTTCGCTTTTTCGTCCTTCGTAATTGACATTTACGTCTAAAAATTGGGTAAGATTTTTTTGCAAAAGCAATCGCCAAGTAAGGTTTTGACCAGGTTGCAATCCTTCGAGCATTTGATAGGCAACTGCCGAAAGTGTGTTTCCGGTGAAATTATTTTTGAAAAGGGAAAATTCGCCGTTCATGGAAAATTTCTTTTCGGAATTGAGGGTGAAAGACGTGCCGATTCGGTGTTGGGTTAAGGTTTCGAGGTCGCCAATTTCATTTTTTTTGTTTTGAAATTCATAAAACAAATCCCAACTGGTGTTTTTTGAAAATAAATAAGAAATTTTTGGCGCCAACTGATACGATTGAATTTTGAAATTTTTGCTTCCATAATTCTCCGAAGTTAGTGTTGACGTGGTTTCGCTTACATTTAATCCCAACAACCATGATTGTTTAAGCAGATGTAAATATTGCAATTGGTTGGCATTATTTTCGGTTTCTTGTGAACCAACCGACAACAAATTTCGCACGCGGTTTTTCAAAAAGGTATAAGTAATGGAGTGTTTTTGCTTGCCGCGATTGTAAAATAAACTGTTTCGCAAGCTGTAATTGAGCCCGAGCAAACCGTCTTCTTTTCCGGAAAAAGGATTGAGGTCGAAATTGTCATTGCGGAAGATTTTTCGGTCAATGAGAAACGAAGTTTGGTTGTAGAAATAGGACAATATTTTTTTGAAACCTTTGTCGTTTTGCCATTGCAATGGATTGATATTTAATGCGGTAGAAAATTTATTTTGATGTGTTTTGACAAAAATTTGATTTGGCAAAAAGATTCTTACAAACTTTGCTTGGTCGCTAAATTGTGCTACTTCAAATTCTTCTAACTCCTGAATTCCGTTGCCGTTATAATCAATCCAAGTGTAAACGCCTCGTCCGGGTTCTACCTCGAGATAGGTAAATTCTTGTTGGGCAATAGTTCCTGAAGTGGTTTCGTAAGCCGAAGAAATTTGCAACAATTGATTAAAAAATCGGTCATTGTACAAAATTCTAGAATTTAATGAAGGTTCGTTTGGCTGATTGTTTTCGAAAACCAAATTTCTGGAATTGACAAAAACCGAAAGTTCTGACTGATCGGTTTTGAGCAATCTCGACTTTAAATAATATGAATCGGAGGTGTTGACTTTTTGAATAATATTTCCTACCAAACTATCATTTGCTCTACGTAGATAGCCAATTTCCGCAAAAACTTTGGTACTATCGCCACGCCCAAAAAATGCGCCATATTCGGTAAATTTTTGGCTTAACGCCGAAAAAAGCTGCGTGGATTTTATTTTTTCACGATTATTTTCATGGCGAAGTGAAGCGCCAATCCAGTTTTTTTGAAAATTGTATCGCGCTTGGTTTTGACTTCTGATAAATTGCGATTCGGCATAATTACTGTCACTTTTCAACGCGCTCGACTGACTTAAAATAGTAAGATTTTTCAGTTTTAAATTGGTTTCAAAAATATGTCGTGTTCCCGAAAAACTTTCCGAAAAATCTAATTTCTCCAATTGGTATTTGGCTTGACCGTTTTCTTTTAGATTAAAATTTACACCAGCAATCAAAAGGGTTTGGTCGCCATTTGTGGCAGCAATATTCCAATCCCGATTAAATTCTATCGAGTACAAACGCTCGATGGTTTTGAATTCTTGTTGCACAAACTGAAAGTCGGCAAAAGCATCGATGGTAAATTTTTCGCGAGAAAATAATTGTTGCTTCGCAAAAAGTTTTGCCGCCAAACCTTTGTTGTCGTTGTCATCTTGACTCGAAAAAAGATTCAAATCATTATTGCTTACGCCAATTTCAAAATCAACCAGCGTTTTTTCGTCATTTTGGTATTTTCCCAAAACACTTGCCACCTGAATTTTCGTTGGTGCGATCAACCGAATTTGTGGCTCAAAATTTCCTTGCGGAATGCCATTTATTGGGGCAATGTAGTTGTAAATTTTGCCAACGGCAGCATTATTTGCCAAAATATAATTACCCTGATTTTGTCCCACAAGCGAAAATCGTACGTTGAACAAAACATCCTCTGGATTGTTAGAATATTCAAAAGCTTCCACTCCGGAAACGATGGTTTTTTTGTACAAAATTTTATTTTCGGAAAAAGCATCTTCGTAAGCGGAAGGGGCGAACATCGCCGAAACATCGTCTCCGGCTTCCTTAAGAATTTGCACTTGTTCTGCCGAAAGACTTTGCTGCAAAGGTTGATTTTTCACGTCATTTTCAGAATATAAATAACCCGCCAAACTCCAGTTTTTGTTCGTATGTTCGGCTCCTGCGTAAGTCACAAAACGCGTGAAATTTCTGTCAGAATATTGGTATTCAACGTTAATTCGCATTTCGGAAGTAATGGGAAATAAAGTGGTAAAAATAATTTCTCCGGCATTGTAATCAATCACATAATCGTTGTTTTCGCCTCGCGTGAGCAACACGCCATTTACGTAAACGCGTTCGCTTCCGGAAATCACCAAAACATACAATTCGCCGTTAGAACCGGTTAATTTATAAGGACCTTGATTGCCTTCCTGACCGGTAAAACTGCTTCGGGCATATTGACCTCGCACCAGTGCCGCCGAACCGAAAACATTGGTTTTATTTTCTTCGCCACCAAAGGTAAAATTGGCGGCCAAACCTTGTACTTTTTTATTAAAATTCAAAAAACGGGATTTCCGGTTTTCGAGAAATAAATCACCGGCTCGAATGTTCCAGTTGTCAGAAAATAATTCGATAAAAATTTGGTCAAACTCGTCTAATTTTTGCGAATAACCGCCTTCCTGCAACGGAATATTGCTGTCTTGAATGGAAGCCCGAAGCCCCACTTTGTCCGAAATTTTTCCTGTAATTTGTAAATCTAAATTAGAATTAACTACCGCATTTTGGTTGTTTCCCACGGTAATTCCTCGCATGATGCTTCCGGAAGTGTTCAATCCATCGAAAGGTTTGAAGTTGTTAACTAATTCATTTTCAGATTTATACAAAATTCCGTTTCCGGCATCATTTGACACAACCCGACTTTGATTATAAATAGAATATTCTTTAGTGATGAATTTCGGGTAAGGCAAATACGACACTTCTAAAGTATCGCCAACGAAATTTTTTTCTTTAAATGAAATGCTACCAGATTCAAAATCAACAACATATAATGATTTGTCAATTGTATTTCCGGATTTGTCTTTTATTTCAAAAAAAGCGGGATTGATCGAAAGACTGTCAATTTCTACCACTCCGGAATCCGCCACAATTTTCTTGGTTTGAAACGGTGTTTTAAGCTCTTGACCGTAAAGTTGGCAAGCGCAAAAAGCAACCATGAAAATGAGCAGTTTTCTCAACATAAATACTATAACTCCAAAACTGCTAAAGTAGTATTCTAATGGTCAAATTACAATGATTGGGAATTATAAATTCCAAAAGAGAAAATCCAAATTCCTAGAAGAAATTCCAATAAAAAAAATCCAAATTCCAAATTCCAAATTCCAACAATCCTAAATCTAATATCTTAAATCTTATATTTCCTCAGAAGCGAATCGTTCGGGCATTTTCAGTCAGCCATTTTCCCGCTTTCCGCTACAATCTTTTATCAATTGCCTCGGATTTTAATCCGGGCAATCGATAAAAGGATTTTCGCTATAATCGGGGCTAAGGGAAAAACTTTTGGCATTTTTGGAAACACGGGGGAGAGAAATTCCAATTTTAAAAATTCCAAATTCCAAGGAAAATTCCAATAAAGAAATTGCTTCGCCTTTTCGCTAATCGCTCGAGTCCAAATTCCAAGGGAAAAAACCGTGCGATTGTTGCTTCGAATTAATTTGGGTTATCAGTTACCTTTGGTTTTAACCAAAGGCAATTTTAAGTTAAAAAACCTTGTGAACTTTGCGAATCACTTTGCGGTTAATAATTTTAAATTCCAAACTGCGAAATCCATCTTCGAAAAACTCATAACTCATAATTCATAACTCCTAACTAAATCGTATCTTTGCGGCATGTTTCAGTTAGGAAAAACAATTGTCTCGGAAGACATTATAGAAAAAGAATTTGTGTGCAACCTTTCGGCTTGCAAAGGTGGATGTTGTGTGGATGGTGATGCGGGAGCTCCTTTAAATAAAGAGGAAACAAAAATTCTCGAAAAAATTTATCCTAAAGTAAAACCCTTTTTGCGTCCTGAAGGAATTGCTGCAATTGAAGCGCAAGGCACTTGGCTTGTTGGTACAGATGGCGATCTCGAAACGCCTTTGATTGACAATAAAGATTGTGCTTACGTAATTTTTGACGGAAAAACCGCACTTTGCGGAATTGAACAAGCCTACAATCAAGGAATTGTGGATTGGAAAAAGCCGGTTTCTTGTCACCTTTATCCTATTCGTGTGAAAGATTTCACCGAATTTGCGGCAGTAAATTATGACCGTTGGGACATTTGTGATGATGCTTGTTCGTTAGGGCAAGAATTGCAAGTTCCGGTGTATAAATTTGTGAAAGAAGCACTCGTGAGACGCTTCGGGATTGACTGGTATAAGGAGTTGGAGAAGGTAGCAAACGAACTCCAAAACGAGAAAAATTTAAAAAAGAAATAAACCTCTGCAAACCCTTATTAATTAAGGGTTTTTTATTTTTGTTAAATTTTAAGCTATTGAATTTCAATTATTTGGAATAATTTTCTAAAAATTTTATCAATGTGCTTCGTTGTTAAAAACTCTCTCAATTTGTGGAAAAGTTTACCTTTCATTTGCGGTTTTTAATACCAATCTTTGTACTGCATTCAAATCAACAACACGATTTTTTCTAATCACATAAACCACAAGATAATATGGCAGCAATAGAACCAATTTTACAGGAGAACAAGGACCGATTTGTAATTTTTCCGATCAAACACCACGATATTTGGGAATGGTATAAAAAAATGGAAGCGAGTTTTTGGACGGCTGAAGAAATTGATTTGCACCAAGATCTTAACGACTGGAACAACAAACTGAACAACGACGAAAAATATTTCATCAAACATATTTTGGCATTTTTTGCCGCTTCGGATGGAATTGTGAATGAAAATTTAGCCGAAAACTTTGTAAACGAAGTACAATATCCGGAAGCTAAATTTTTCTACGGTTTCCAGATTATGATGGAGAATATTCACAGCGAAACCTATTCATTGTTAATTGATACTTACGTAAAAGATGAAGCGGAGAAAAACCAGTTATTCCATGCTTTAGACGTGTTTCCTGCGATTCAGAAAAAAGCGAATTGGGCTTTGAAATGGATTGAGTCTGATTCGTTTGCGGAACGTTTGATTGCGTTTGCAGCCGTGGAAGGAATTTTCTTTTCGGGAGCATTTTGCTCGATTTATTGGTTGAAAAAGCGTGGTTTAATGCCAGGACTTACTTTTTCTAACGAGTTGATTTCGAGAGACGAAGGAGTTCATTGTGATTTCGCCGTGCATTTGCACAACCACCATTTGATCAACAAGGTTCCGAAAGCGAGAATTACCGAAATCTTGGTGGAAGCTTTAAATATTGAACGTGAATTTATTACAGAATCGCTTCCGGTTAGTTTGATTGGGATGAACGCAAAATTAATGACGCAATATTTAGAGTTCGTAACCGATAGACTTTTGGTGGAATTAGGTTGTGCTCGTGTTTACAATTCTACGAATCCGTTTGATTTTATGGACATGATTTCTTTGCAAGGAAAAACCAATTTCTTCGAAAAACGAGTTTCGGAATACCAAAAAGCTGGTGTGATGAACAGCGGTTCGCAAACGGGCGACAACGACGCTCAAAAAATCACTTTCGACGCGGATTTTTAATTTGAGTTTCAAAGTTGCAGAGTTTCAAAGTTTTGAGAGATTGACATTTTTAAATCTTCAAATTTTTTGAGACGAAAATTAGAATAAATTTTTTGAATGGTGGCAGATGGCCTAGCCCCGATAGTAGTGGAAATCCTTTTTTCAATTTCCCCGGGTTTAAACCCGGGGAAATTGAAAAAAGATTGTAACGGATAGCGGGAACTTGCTCCAAAAAAAAATAAAAATAAAGATTACAAATAACCCCGAAGGCGAGAAGGGATTCTTTGCTTTCACTAAAAAACCAAATTTATGTACGTAGTAAAAAGAGACGGCAAAAAAGAGCCGGTAATGTTTGACAAGATTACGGAACGCATTAAAAAATTGTGCTACGGATTAAACTATCATGTTGATCCTGTGAAAGTTGCGATGCGTGTTATTGAAGGTTTGTATGATGGTGTTGCGACATCTGAACTGGATAATTTGGCGGCTGAAACGGCTGCAGCCATGACGATAACGCATCCGGATTATGCGCAATTGGCGGCGAGAATTGCTATTTCTAACCTACATTCTAATACAAAAAAATCGTTCTCGGAAACGATGAATGATATGTATCATTATGTGAATCCAAGAACGGGACAAAGCGCTCCTTTGTTGTCTGATGAGGTTCACACTGCGATTATGGAAAACGCAGAATTTTTGGATTCGCATGTAATTTATACCCGCGATTTCAATTATGATTATTTTGGTTTTAAAACTTTAGAGCGTTCGTATTTGCTTAAAATTAATGGCAAAATTGTAGAACGTCCGCAACATATGTTGATGCGTGTTGCCGTGGGAATTCATTTAAACGACTTGGAATCGGTAATTGAAACCTACGATTTGATGTCGAAAAAATATTTTACACACGCTACGCCAACTTTATTTAATTCGGGAACACCAAAACCGCAAATGTCTTCTTGTTTTTTATTGACGATGAAAGATGACAGCATTGACGGTATTTATGATACACTGAAACAAACAGCAAAAATTTCGCAATCTGCGGGAGGAATTGGATTGGCAATTCACAACATTCGTGCAACGGGAAGTTACATTAGCGGAACGAACGGAACATCGAATGGAATTGTGCCAATGCTTCGTGTGTTTGATATGACGGCTCGTTATGTGGACCAAGGTGGTGGAAAACGTAAAGGAAGTTTTGCGATGTACATTGAACCTTGGCATGCAGATATTTTCGATTTCTTGGATTTGAGAAAAAATCACGGAAAAGAAGAAATGCGAACCCGTGACTTGTTTTTAGGAATGTGGATTCCAGATTTGTTCATGAAACGTGTTCAGGAAGATACGACTTGGACCTTGATGTGTCCTAACGAATGTCCGGGATTGAGCGACACGCATAGCGAAGAATTTGAGGCTTTGTACCTAAAATATGAAGCCGAAGGAAAAGGCAGGAGAACTGTAAAAGCGCGTGATATTTGGGAAAAAATATTAGAATCTCAGGTAGAAACTGGTTTGCCATATATGTTGTACAAAGATGCGGCAAACAGAAAATCGAACCAGAAAAATTTGGGAACCATCCGTTCGTCTAACCTTTGTACGGAAATTATTGAATATACTTCGCCAGATGAAGTGGCGGTTTGTAACTTGGCTTCTATTTCGTTGCCGATGTTCATCGAGAATGGAAAATTTGACCACCAAAAATTATATGATGTTACCAAACGTGTAACGCTAAACTTAAACCGCGTAATCGACAGGAATTATTATCCGGTGAAAGAAGCAGAAAACAGTAACATGCGTCACCGTCCGGTTGGTTTAGGTGTTCAAGGTTTGGCAGATGCCTTCATTATGTTGAGAATGCCTTTTACTAGTGACGAAGCCAAACAACTGAACCAGGAAATTTTTGAAACTTTGTATTTTGCAGCAGTAACCTCTTCGATGGAATCTGCTAAAATTGAAGGACCGTATTCTACTTACGAAGGTTCGCCGATTTCTCAAGGAGAATTTCAGTTTAACCTTTGGGGATTAAAAGATGCGGATCTTTCCGGAAGATGGGATTGGGATAATTTGAGAAAAGAAGTATTGCAACATGGTGTGAGAAATTCACTTTTGGTAGCACCAATGCCAACGGCTTCTACGTCGCAAATTTTAGGAAACAACGAAGCTTTTGAACCTTACACTTCTAATATTTATACCAGAAGAACGCTTTCGGGAGAATTTATTGTGGTAAACAAACATTTATTGGAAGATTTGGTAAACCTTGGTTTGTGGAACGATAGTTTGAAACAAGAAATCATGCGTTACAACGGATCGATTCAGAATATTGATGCGATTCCGGCAGATATCAAAGAATTGTACAAAACCGTTTGGGAAATGTCGATGAAAGATATTTTGGATATGTCGCGCCAACGCGGGTATTTCATCGATCAATCACAGTCGTTGAATTTATTTATGGAAAACGCCAATTTCGCTAAATTAACTTCGATGCATTTCTATGCGTGGCAATCAGGTCTAAAAACAGGAATGTATTATTTACGAACAAAATCTGCGGTTGATGCAATTAAGTTTACGTTGAATAACGACAAAAAAGCGGAACCAGTTGCAATTGAAACACAAATGGCTTCGGCATTAAACGGACCTGTACAGCAAACTGCTCCAGCAATGGCGGAAGTACAACCCATTGCAGCCGATGAATTTCGTGCCATGATTGAAAGATCTCGCAACGCAGAACCAGACGATTGTGAAATGTGTGGGTCTTAACAATAATTTTAACTAATTTCTCAATAAAACAGCTGCCTTCGGTGGCTGTTTTATTGTTTTGGCTTTGGAAAATTCTTTTTTTTTTTTTTTCTTTGAGAAAATTAAATTTACTTGCCATTAATGTTAGTGTGTTTCATAACAATATTTGCAGAAGAGAAGGAAGAAGAAGCTAGGTTGGCTTACGAAATATGTGAATCTTCATCAGCATCATCTTGCCGAAATGAATCCTGAAGGGTAGATTAAAAATAAAATCGTTAGATGAAATATTTGTTATTATTACTATTTTTTGCCAATGTAGAAGCTCAAACACTTGCAGTTACTTACAACTATATTTTTAAAGATTTCGAAAAAAAACAAATTTTTTCAGACGAACGATTGTTCATGAAAATTATTGATGTAGAAGATGATCTTGATCTTTTTAAATGGGAAATCCACAAAGATACCTTGACGATTCTTAACCAAAAATGTTTTCGAGCTACCACTACTTTCAGAGGGCGGGATTATGAAGCTTTTTTTACAGAGGAGATTCCTTTGGCTGACGGACCTTGGAAATTTAATGGTTTGCCCGGTTTAATTCTTAAGATTTCGTTAGTCAATTCAGATCTGGTTTTTACTGCCGAAGCCGTAAAACTTCAAATACACAACGAAAGCACAACCCTTAAAAATCCATATATTGGCAAAGAAATCATGTCTTTCGAAAAATACAAATAACTTTACAATAAAAAACAAGACCAATTTGAAGCTTTCAACAGGCTTAACAATACCAATGTTTCTACCCAAAGAAATCGCATCGAAATCTTAATGGATGAATAAACTGTGTTTATTTTTTTTAATTTTATTTCTGGTACCAATTAATTATTTGTTTTCTCAAGAAATTAATGGCGTAACTACTCTCAACGGTTCGGTTTTGCCATCAGCAAGAGTAATTCTAAACGCCGACGGGAAACGCATTTCGTATGTGTTTACCGATCAAAACGGAGAATTTCACTTTCCAGAAATAGAAAATGACACCGTTTTATTAGAAGTTTCGCATCTTAAAGCAAGCACAAAAATTTTAAAACTCGCAAAAAATTCGCGGTCTAATTTATCGATTGAATTGGAATCTGCCGTCAATCAACTCCCTGAAATTGTTATCGAAAAGCAAGTTCCAATCGTTCAAAAAGTTGATACTTTGGTCTATAAAGTTTCGGCCTTTAGAGATGGCACGGAAAAAGTAGTAGAAGATTTACTGAAAAAACTTCCCGGCATAACCGTAGCCCAAAATGGAACTATTTTCTACAAAAACAAAGAAATTTCTGCAATGATGCTCGATGGTGACGATCTTTTTCAAACGAAATACAAAATAGGGAGTCAAAATATTGACATTGAGGCTGTCGAAGACGTAGAGGCGATAGAGAATTTTAATAACGATAAAGTAATTCATCAACTAACCCGAACAAACGCTGTTGCTTTAAATCTAAAACTTAAAAAAGGCATCCAATCTATATCTGCCAACTTCGATTTGCAAAATGATTTTTTTTCAAGATACGATAACACAGCAACTGGACTGGTAATTGGGGAAAAGGTAAAAGGATTTTCGACAAATTCTCTCACCAACATGAAGCGAAGCGATTATATGACGTTTTCTTTTTTAGATTTTTCAAAAACGCAGCTTGCCGCACCAATCGAGTTAATATTTAAGGAAAATTTTTCGGTCTATCCCAACGGATATGTAGATATAATCAACAATGGGTTTAGCACTTCCAATTCGGCAATGTTTAAGCTTTCAAAAAATTTAAAATCAACAGTTTTTGTGCAATATGGTTTTGAAAATTTGAGGCAGAAAATAAATAATCAAACTTTCTACGAGCTTGACAACGGCAATCAATTGCAATATTACAATTCTGATGCGAGATACGATCCTTCCAATATTTCACTGTCGAATAATGTAGAGTTTTATAACAAAAAAGACCTGCAAATTTTAGCACATATTCAGTTCGACAAGCATCTTTCAGACAACCTAAATAGCGCTGATAATAATGGGATATTATTAAAAAGCGAAACTAAAAGTAATACGACCACCTTTGGAAGCCGATTTGCAGTTAGCAAAAAATTAATACAGCTTCTGCTTTTAAGTTGGATTTTGCCTACGCAAACAGCCGTAGTGTTCAAGATTTTGATGTAGAAACCCAAAATCAAAATTCGCCATTTCAAGGTTTGGTCCAGCATTCAAGTATCGAAAATGACTATTTAAACATTCAGGCAGAACATTATTATAAATCAAAAAACTTTCAACTGGAAGTAAAAAACCGCCTTGATTTCAATAAAAACAATTTAGATCTGGACAGTAATTTGGCATCGGGAATAGAAAATTTTAAAAAGTTTTCTAATGCAACAGACGCTGAAATCACATTTAAATATCAAAAGATTAAATTTAAGGTATCCCCGGGTTTTTACATTGGCAGACTAACAAATTTAGAAAAAAACGAATCCCTTGTAACGCCTTTATTCAACGGAGAAATGTCGTTTTCACCCATGCCAAAACACCGTGTTAGTTTTGTTTTTTTACAAAGAATTCAGTTGCCAAGACTCGATCAAGTGGTATCTATTCCTTGGGTCGCAGGATTTCGAACTCTTAATCAAAACACTGGAGATTTAGGATTTATAAAGTCAAATAAAATTTCCGGCGATTATGAAATCGAATTTAATACGAGTTCTTTTAATGCCAAATTATTTTCTGGTAATAATTTACATCAATTAAATAACGATTTCACAACAACTTTTAAAGCCAATAAAAGTTGGAGTGCGTTGGTCAAACTAAAACATTTCAATCCTAATATAAAAAACCAGTTTGCGATTATTTTTTTAAATGTAGAAGCCAATTATAACTGGGAAAGGGCCAATTGCGAGCTCTTTATTTGTGGAAGAAATTTACTCAACGAAAAGAAATTTAGAAATCTTGCCATTAACGATTTTTCGCAATCTGAAACGGTTTACGATTTACAAGAACGAACGGTTTTATTAGGAATGCGATTTAAGCTGTAAACTTCAAAAAGACATAAAATAATATTACCTTTGAAAACAGCTGCCAAACCGGCGGCTGTTTTAATTTTATTAACTAAAATATGGAATATAGACAACGACAACCTTACTTGGTTGATGAAAAAGTCCTGGCTTCAAACGGAATCCGTTTTGCCAATTACATCATTGATTATATTTTTCAAATCATACTTTTTGTAGGTTTGGCATTTGTGGTAGCTTTAATTGCAGCCTTTAACGGTAACGAGCAGTTTATTGATAAAATGGAAAATATGAACCGCTTTCACGAATATTTTTTAGGAGCCATCATCGTATTGATTTATTACAATTTATTTGAAATCTTCTTCTCGGCAACCATTGGGAAATTTATTACTCAAACCATTGTAGTAAACGAATTTGGCGAAAAACCAAGCTATCAAGATATTATGCTTCGAACGGTTTGCCGATTAATTCCGTTTGAACAATTTTCATTTCTAGGAACGCCTGGAAAAGGTTGGCACGACAAGCTTTCGCGTACTTACGTGGTAGATAAAAATTTACTTCGTAAGCAAAAAGAAATTTTTTATTCGCTCGAAAAAATTGGTCAAAACGAAATTTAGAATACAAAAACATCATGTCTAAACATAAAGGGATATTTAAAGGAAAGATTCAGCAGGACGAATTCGGTAATTATTTTTGTGGCGAATTTCTCCTTGATTACAAATACGTACAACAGAATAAATTTGCTGTTGACGATGAAATTCTCATCAAAACTGTCGTTACCAACCCAAGCGATGCAAGTGCGGGATGGTATCCGAAAAAATCGTCCAACTTTTCTTTAGTTAAAGACGAGGAATAATTCAAAAATCTTAAATCCTAAATTAAATGACCTGGGAACAACTACTTTCTCTTAAAAAACAAGGTGACAAAAATAAACGCCTCCGAAAAGAACAAGACGATACCCGTTTGGGTTTTGAGGTAGATTATGACCGAATCATTTTTTCGGCGCCATTTCGCAGTTTGCAAGATAAAACCCAAGTCATTCCGCTTTCTAAAACCGATTTCGTGCATACAAGATTAACGCATAGTTTGGAAGTTTCGGTTGTGGGACGTTCGATTGGTCGTTTAGTAGGAAAAAAAATTATTGAAAAATATCCGCATTTGCAAGAAATTCACGGCTATCAACCCAATGATTTCGGGGCAATTGTAGCTGCGGCTGCTTTGGCTCACGACATCGGAAATCCGCCTTTTGGACATTCTGGAGAAAAAGCCATTGGCGAATACTTTAAAAACGGAAACGGGAAAATTTTTCAATCGAAAATGACCGAAAAAGAATGGCAAGATTTAATTGATTTTGAAGGAAATGCTAATGGATTTTCATTGCTTTCAGCGTCACGTCCTGGAATTGACGGCGGTTTGCGATTGTCTTACGCCACGTTAGGTGCTTTTATGAAATACCCAAAAGAGTCGCTTCCTAAAAAACCTACGCAAAACATCGCCGATAAAAAATATGGTTTTTTCCAAATTGACAAAGAATTTTTTACCGAAGTTGCCCAAGATTTGGGTTTGATTTCAAATAAATCCGGAAACGATATTGGCTTCGAGCGCCATCCATTAGCGTATTTGGTTGAAGCCGCTGATGATATTTGCTATACCATTATTGATTTTGAAGACGGGATCAACCTTGGTTTAGTTTCCGAAGATTTTGCGTTGGAATACCTCATTAATTTAGTTCGAGACAATATAGATACGCCGAAATTCAATGCTTTGGTAACCAAAGAAGATCGAATTAGTTACCTCAGGGCTTTGGCAATTGGCAGTTTGATTAATGATGTTGTGAAAATTTTTGTAGAAAATGAATCTTTAATTTTGCAAGGGAAATTTCCGTTTGCGTTAACCGAAAAAAGCAAATACGTAGCGCAAATGAACGATATCATTGCGTTAAGCGTGAAAAATATTTACCAAAGTAGGGAAGTGGTCGAAAAAGAAATTGTAGGTTACCAAATTATTCAAACTTTATTGGACAAATTTATTACAGCGTTTGAAAATTCGGCGAATGGAAATCTGTCTAATTATGACAAGCTGATTATCAAATTGTTACCGGAAAAATTTATCGTTGAAAAAAAATCAACCTACGAAAGATTGCTTCACATTTGTCATTTCGTATCGTTGCTAACTGACGGAAACGCTTTAGAACTTTTCAATACCATTAACGGTAAGAAAAAACTCTAAAAACTGTATATCAATCCAATTCCTAACGCTTGCTTAAACTGAATTTTTGGTCCAACCGTCACTTGTTCGCCATTAATTTCTTCTTTAGCTTTAATGTCGTGGTCGTAAATTAAATGCGTGTTAATATTCGCCCGAACGTATTTGTTAACTACAAAATCAAGCTGCATTTGCCAGTCAATATCAATATTTCCGAAGTTGTTGAGGTAATCCGTATAAAGTTGTAATTTATTTTCCAGATTAATATTCTTTATGATTTCAGATTTGTGAGCAGCCGTGACCAAAATACCTACTTCAGTTCTCATTTTTTTTCCCGGAATAATCACTTCGCCCGTAATAGGATCAAGTATCGCTCGGGTTACCCCAAAAGCACCTTGATTCGCTAATCTTTGGCTTAAAACCATTGTGTTTTTTAAGGTCAATGGCGAAAGATACAAGTTGAAATTAATCGGTTTATTGTTGTATTCCGCTCCAAAACCAAAAAAAGTATAAGCTGGTGCTAAAGGTCGGGAAATGGCAATTTCTGTATTTGGATAAGAATAACCGTTGGTAAATTGCGTACTAAACGTAAATTTTGCCGAATGAAACCAGTTTGAAGTCGTGTCTTTTCGGTAACCAAAAGTTGAGTTAAATTGAAAAGCGTCGTCGGTTTTTCTCAATTCCACACCATCTTGTTTGCTAACTCCGTAACGAATAATCATTTCGTTGTTCCAGCGAACGTTTCCATTTTCATATTTCCGGATAAAATTTCCTTTCAGTAAACCCGAAATCGAACTGTTTCCTCCGGCAGCCCAGTTTACAAAGGCAATTTCGCTTAAATCAAAACCCAAAACATTTTTGCGTTCCCAATGCGAAACTTCTTTTGGCGGTTTAATCGTGTCAACACTTTTGGCAACAATAGTATCGCCTGTTTGGGCTTTTGTAGTAACAAATGAAAAAAATAACCCTAAAGTTATTAGAAATGACCTCATGGTGGTAGTTAAGTTTTTTAAAATGCAAAAATGCTTAATTTTAAATATTATTGAAAATATTTGTCAAGCTTTTTATATCAATTTTACAAATTTGCTGCAATTCTTCCACAGTTCCGTGCTCGATAAATTCATCCGGAATTCCGAGCGTTTTAATCGGGATTTGATAACCGTGTTGTGCGGCAAACTCTATAATAGAACTCCCAAAGCCGCCTTTTATTGTGCCATCTTCCAGCGTAATTATTTTTTTATATTTCGAAAAAATCTCATGCAGACACTTTTCGTCAAGTGGTTTTACAAAAGGAAAATCGTAATGAGAAAAATCGTGGGGATTTTTTGTGTCAACTAACGCCGGAATCACGTTATTGCCGATATATCCGTTAGAAAGTATGGCAGTTTGGGTTCCATTTTTTAACAATTTGGCTTTGCCAATTTCTATTTTTTGAAAATCTTTTTTCCAATTTACCACTACGCCACGACCGCGAGGATAACGAATGGCAATAGGATTTGGCAACCCTAATTGTGCGGTAAACAAAATATTTCGCAGCGCAATTTCGTTCATTGGCGAAAAAATAATCATGTTTGGGATGCATCGCAAATAAGCCAAATCAAAAACGCCATGATGAGTTGCACCATCTTCGCCAACCAAACCTGCGCGATCCAAACAAAAAATCACGGGAAGATTTTGCAACGCTACATCGTGAATCACTTGATCATAAGCCCGTTGCAAAAAAGTAGAATAAATATTGCAAAAAACCGTCATGCCTTGCGTAGCCATTCCAGCGGCAAGCGTTACGGCATGTTGCTCGGCAATTCCCACATCAAACGCGCGATTTGGAAAAGCTTCCATCATAAATTTCATAGAACTTCCCGAAGGCATTGCTGGCGTGATACCCACAATTTTTTGGTTTTTTTCGGCCAATTCTAAAAGGGTCAAGCCAAAAACATCTTGAAATTTCGGAGGAAGATTTTCATCCGACTTAAAAATAATTTCGCCAGTTAATTTGTCGAATTTTCCCGGAGCGTGATATTTTACTTGGTCTTTTTCGGCTTGCTCCAAACCTTTTCCTTTGGTGGTAATGATGTGCAAAAACTTCGGACCTTTTTTTTCTTTCAGTCTTTTCAGTTCTTTGATAATGGCAAAAATATCATGTCCGTCAATTGGTCCCGAATAGTCAAAATTCAACGATTTGATCATATTGTTTTGCCGCGGATTTTTCCCTTCTTTCACCGAAGTCAAATAATTTTTCAAAGCGCCAACACTCGGGTCAATCCCAATAGCATTGTCGTTTAAAATTACAAGCAAATTGGCATCGGTAACTCCGGCGTGATTCAAACCTTCAAACGCCATACCCGAAGCAATTGAAGCATCGCCTACAACCGCAATATGATTTTTGTCAAAATTTCCTTGCAAATTAGAGGCAATTGCCATTCCTAAAGCGGCGGAAATTGCGGTAGAAGAATGTCCTACGCCAAAAGCATCGTATTCACTTTCAGCACGTTTTGGAAAACCCGAAATACCATGAAGCTGTCTATTGGTGTCAAAAATATTTTTTCTGCCGGTTAAAATTTTATGTCCGTAAGCCTGATGACCCACGTCCCAAACCAGCAAATCTTCGGGTGTGTTAAACACGTAATGCAAAGCAATCGTGAGTTCAACAACTCCCAAACTTGCTCCTAAATGTCCTTCTTTTACCGAAACCACATCAATAATAAAATCACGTAATTCTCGGGCAAGTTGCGGCAATTGTTGTTCCGAAACTTGTCGAAGTTCTGCTGGAGAATTAATATTTTGAAGCAAATTTGTCGCCATGCCACAAAGATACTATTTGAAATTGTATTTTTACGTCCGATATTAACGATTTCAGAAAAACCAAATTCTTGAATTCGTGGCAAAAAATGGATATTTTCACTGACGAATTTTTTATGAAAAAAGCCTTGCATGAAGCGGAAGCTGCTTATGCAAAAGGAGAAATTCCGGTTGGAGCTGTAATTGTTGCCGGAAACCAAATTATTGCCAAAAGCCACAACCTTACCGAAATACTGAACGATGTGACCGCTCATGCAGAAATGCAAAGCATTACGGCAGCCGCGAATTTTTTAGGTGGAAAATATTTAAAAAATTGTACGCTTTACGTTACCCTAGAACCTTGCCAAATGTGTGCCGGAGCTTTGTATTGGAGTCAGATTTCTAAAATTGTTTTTGGCGCAAGTGACGAAAACCGCGGTTACAGAGTTTTAGGAACTCAATTGCATCCCAAGACCGAGGTTGTTCACGGAATTTTAGAGCAAGAATGTGGGGATTTGGTAAGAAAATTTTTTGCGGAGCGGAGGAGGTGAGGTTGGTTTCTATTTCTCAAGCAAATTTAAAAGCGTAACGACACCCGAAATTTAATTTTGTAATATATTTTATTACTATTTTAGGAAGGGACAATCCCCTACTCAAAGCCATAGCTTCCTTATAGATACTTTATGTTTAAGCCCACTTTGTTAAATTTGTTAACATTTGTGGTTTTTCTAAATTAAAAGATTAAGGAACGTACACAAGTTGCCACAGAACATGCCTTAGTAAAAAGTGATTTATGTGTATGCTGTAGATTTCAAAAAAACCTTCTCATTAATTTTATTCAAAAAAATATTTTCCAAAAACTTGAAAAAATAATCCTACATTTATTATAATATTTTTTGCCACATTGTAGTTATGCAAAAAATACCGGTTTTCTAAAAAATATCTGTTGATCAAATACTTCCAAAAACATGAAAACGCTTCAACTATTTGCACTTGTTACTGTATTTTTTATCCTAAATTCTTGTAAAAAATCTCCATCCGACTTCGATTCGGATTTTGTGCTCTTTAAAGATTACGTTACTAGTTTTTCTTCTGGAACGATTTCGGCAAATGCTGACATCCAAGTGGGTTTGGCATTTTCTAAAAACGAATGGAAACCGAACGAAGAATTAGACAACGATATCTTTGATATTTCGCCAAGTGTTGACGGTAAAGTCGTGCTTTTGCCCAACAACGTAATCGCATTTCAACCGAACAAAAAATTAAAGCAAAACCAGCAGTACCAAGTCACGCTTCACTTGGATAAATTAATCGAGATTCCTAACAAAGAACTCCGTGAATTTAATTTTACAGTAAAAACCATTGCACAAGATTTTGTGGTAGAAACCGTTGATTTGCAGTCTTACAACAAAGATTCGCAGTTTTTAAATGTGTTGCTCAAAACCGCGGACAACATGGATTTAGAAACGGCAAAAAAAATAATTTCGGCAGAACAAAACGGGAATAAATTGCCTATAAAATTTAACGAAAGTCAAAAAGAAACCGCCGAATTTAACGTGGTAATCGATAAAATTCAGCGTGGCGATGACGATGGTTCTATCACCATAAAATGGGATGGCGACGATGCGGATATCGACAAAAAAGGCGAGATGGAATTTGCCATTCCCGGCAAAAATAATTTTAAAATTATTGGCGTTCGTGTGGCTGATGCCGCTAACCAATCGTTGCACATCAATTTTTCTGATCCGCTCAAAAAAGACCAGGATTTTAGCGGTCTCGTCGCTTTAGAAACGGCTAATAATTTGCGTTTTGGTGTTGATGGAAATGTTTTGAAAGTTTTTTCGGATATTGCTTTAGACGGAAATTTACTGCTCGAAGTTTTTCAAGGAATTGAAAATACTGACGGTTACAAAATGAAGAAAGGTTATGCAGCAAAAGTAAATTTTGAACAAATAAAACCCGAAGTTCGTTTTGTTAAAAGCGGAACCATTTTGCCAAGTTCAAGCAATTTGAAAATTAATTTCGAAGCCGCAAGTTTGAAAAAAGTGGACGTAAAAGTTTTTAGAATTTTCGAAAATAACGTGCTACAATTTTTGCAAGACAACCAATTGAACGGTAATTATGATTTAAGAAAAGTGGCGCTTCCAATCGCCAAAAAAACGCTCGATCTTACCACAAACAAGATGGGGAATTATAAGAAATGGAACACTTTTGCCATCGATCTTTCTACCTTGATTACACCGGAACCTGGCGCGATTTATCGGGTGGAATTAACCATCAAACCCTCGTATTCGCTTTACGGTTGCACGACGCCTTTGGCAGAAGAAACCAATGAAAACGAAGATGAAGAAACCGAAGATTTCTCGGAATATGACGGTTATGATTACGATTATTATGATTATGATTACGATTGGAACCAACGCGATAATCCGTGTGACAAATCTTTTTATTCCAATAAAAAAGTAGCCACAAATGTCTTGGCTTCCGACCTTGGAGTGATTGCAAAACGTGGCGAAAACAATACTTATTTTTTCGCAGTAACCGACATCGTTTCTGCCGAAGCCGTTTCGGGAGCTACCGTGGATTTGTATAATTTTCAAAAACAAAAATTAGCCACATCGGAAACTGACGGCGATGGAACCGCAAGTTTTTCTTTAGACAAAAAGGCGTTTTTTGCCATTGTAAAAAAGGATAAAAACACTACTTATTTAAAGTTAGATGAAGGTTATTCGCAATCGGTTAGTAATTTTAATGTTGATGGCGAAGTCTTGCAAAAGGGTCTCAAAGGCTTTATTTACGGAGAAAGAGGCGTTTGGCGTCCGGGAGATACTTTGTATTTATCGTTTTTATTGAATGATAAATCGAGCCGTTTGCCCAATACACATCCGGTAAAATTAAAATTATCTGACCCTAACGGAAAAGTCGTGTATCAAAAAGTGCAAAAATATTCTGCGCTAAATCATTACCGTTTTGCTTTCAAAACCCAGCCTAATTCGCCAACCGGAAATTATGAAGCGGTGGTTTCGGTTGGAGGTGCGCGTTTTTATAAGTCGATTAAAATTGAAACCATTAAACCTAATCGTTTAAAAATTAAAAATGGTTTTGAAGGAAAAATGTTTTTTTCTGCCAAAAATAATACAGCAAATGTCGATGTGGCTTGGCTTCATGGCGCCATTGCAAAAGACTTGAAACTCGAAATGCAGGCCAAATTTTCGCAGCAGAAAACAGAATTTTCTAAGTTTCCAAAATTTACTTTCGACGATCCTTCCCGTAAATTCTCAACAGAAGAGATTAATATTTTTTCAGGAAAAATTGATGAAAATGGTCGGGCGAATGTTTCAATTCAGCCAAGATTACAATCACAAGCTCCGGGAATGTTGAAGGCTGCTTTTGTGACCAAAGTTTATGAAAATGGAGGCGATGTCAGTACCGATGTCGTGACCGCAAGTTTTTCGCCATTTCAAACTTACGTCGGCATAAAATCGCCTGAACCGAACAAATACGGAATGCTCGAAACCGGCAAAAAAAATACTTTTGAAGTAGTAACAGTGAACCAAAGCGGCGTTCCAAAAGTCACTAAAAATTTAGACGTTCGCGTTTATAAAGTAGATTGGCGATGGTGGTGGGACGCTTCTGATGATTTGTCCAATTATAGTGCAACTTCTTCAAAAACAGCTTTTTATTCTCAAACGATAAGTACGGATAATTCAGGAAAAGCAAAATTTTCTTTTGCGACTGACGAAGATGAATGGGGAAGATATTTAGTTCAGGTATTTGACCCCGAAGGCGGACATTCAACCGGAACCACGGTGGTAATCGATTGGCCAAGTTGGTCAGGAAAAACCCGCAATGCTGAAGGAGATGAAGCCAAAATGCTTGTATTTTCTACTGATAAAGAAAAATATAATGTAGGCGAAAAAGCACAAATTTCATTTCCATCAAGCGAAGGAAGTCGGGCATTAATTTCTTTAGAAAATGGTTCTCAAGTGGTGCAAACGATTTGGGCAAAAACAAAAGACGGTGAAACGCAGGTAGAAATTCCCATCACCGAAAAAATGGCGCCAAATGTTTACATTCACATCACATTAATTCAGCCACATGCTTCCACGAAAAACGATTCGCCTATTCGTTTATATGGAATTGTTCCGATAGAAGTTATTGATAAAAATACCGTACTCGAACCTCAAATTGCGATGGCTTCGGTCTTAAAACCTGAACAAAAAACCAATCTGAAAATCAGTGAAAAATCCGGTAAAGCCATGACTTACACCATTGCTATTGTTGACGAAGGCTTGCTTGACTTGACACGTTTTAAAACCCCAAATGCTTGGAATAGTTTTTATGCAAAAGAAGCGCTTGGCGTGAAAACTTGGGACGTTTACGACGATGTGATTGGAGCTTACGGCGGAAAAGTAAATCAAATTTTCAGCATCGGTGGTGATGAAGATTTGGGTGGTGGACAAGCCAAAAAAGCCAATCGGTTCAAGCCAGTTGTGATTTATTTGGGACCATTTTCGCTGAAAAAGGGTGAAACCAAAAATCACCAAATTACCTTGCCGAAATATGTTGGTTCAGTTAGAACGATGGTTGTAGCCGGAAATGCCGAAATCGGAGCTTATGGAAGTATTGAAAAAACAACTCCTGTCAGAAATCCTTTAATGGTATTGGCTTCGCTTCCGCGAAAAGTTTCTCCGGGCGAAAAAGTAACGCTTCCGGTAACTGTTTTTGCGATGGAAAAACACGTGAAAAATGTTTCATTGCAAATAAAAACCAATAATCATTTAAAAGTCATCAACAACGTTCGTCAAAATGTAACCTTTGCCAATCCTGATGAAAAAATCGCTTATTTTGATCTCGAAGTAGGACAAAATTCCGGTATCGGAACGGTTTCAATAGTGGCAACATCCGGAAAAGAAAAGGCGAGTTTCGACATTGAATTAGATGTTTTAAACCCAAATCCGGTAACACATGACTTCAAGGAATTAATTTTAGAACCTAACAGTTCGGAAACCATTAACTGGAATTCTTTTGGCGTTGCCGGAAGTAATGTCGCTAAATTAGAAGTTTCGTCTTTCCCGTCGATTGATTTTAACAAGCGTTTGGATTACCTCATTCAATACCCTCACGGCTGTTTGGAGCAAACCACTTCGAGCGTTTTTCCACAATTATATTTGGCAGATATCGCAGATGTAGATGCCAATCGAAAAGCAAAAATTCAGAAAAATGTCACAGCCGGAATTCAAAAATTAATTCAGTTCCAGGTAGCAAATGGTGGTTTTGCTTATTGGCAAGGGCAACAATCTCCTGACGATTGGAGCACTTCATACGTGGGACATTTTTTAATTGAAGCAGAGAAAAAAGGTTATTCCTTGCCGGCAAATGTGAAAAAACAGTGGATCGATTACCAATCCCGAACCGCAAAACAATGGCGTTATTATGAAGCCTACCGAAACGATTTTGCGCAAGCTTATCGACTATATACTTTGGCTCTTGCAGGTTCACCAGATTTATCATCCATGAACCGACTCCGAGAAACCAACGGAATTTCGAATGAAACTAAAATTCGTTTGGCGGCAACTTATGCTTTGGCAGGTCAAAAAAATATCGGTTTGGCATTGCTCAATCAAAGTGTTATTGAGGAAGAAAATACTTACGGATATTATTCTTATTACGGTTCTCCCGAAAGAAATAGAGCAATGGCGTTAGAAACTTTATTGATTTTAGGCAAAAAAACGGAAGCATTTCAAATGGCAAATAAATTAGCCGCAAGAATGTCTTCAAGCCAATGGCTGTCCACTCAAACCACTGCTTATTGTTTGTATGCGATGTCAAAATTTGCGATGCAAATGGGTTCAAAAGGCGTGGATGTGAGTTTTACCAATGCAGGAAAAACGCAGAGCGTGAAAACCTCGAAGAATTTTGCAGATAGAACCTTAGCCATTTCCAGCGGAAACAACGCTGTAACCCTGAAAAATAACAAAAACGCAACCTTGTACGTCAAAGTAATTTACAGCGGAATCCTGCCAATTGGTCAAGAGCAAACCCAACAGCGAAATCTCGCCACGGATATTGTTTTCAAAGACCGAAAAGGAAATACAATCAATATCCAAAATCTGGCACAAGGAACCGAGTTTGTAGCGCAAATTTCTATCGGCAATTTATCTAGCGAACGCATCGAAAATGTGGCGTTAACGCAAATCGTTCCGTCCGGTTGGGAAATTGTCAACACCCGTTTCACGGATTACGGTGATTTTGCCGATAACAAAGTCGATTACACTGACATTCGTGACGATCGCACTAATTTTTATTTTGATTTAAAAGCCAACGAAACCAAAACCTTCCGCATTTTGCTCAATGCATCGTACCTCGGGAAATATTATCTTCCAGGTGTTCAAGCCGAAGCAATGTACGATAATTCTTACTTCGCGAGAACACAAGGTCAATGGATAAATGTGGTAAGGTAGAATAAAAAATCTTTAAACTTGTTATTCCGACGAAGGAGGAATCTCAGTTAAAACACGAAAATTGAGCGATTCGGCCCTCGTCTGAATGACAAAAAAATAGAAATTTATCGTTGAAAAAAGCCAAGGCGTTTTTAAAACGCATTTTAGATAAAATAAAACGCAACCCGAAAAAAAGCATTTTCTTCGGGTTGCTTTTAGTTGCCTATTATTTTTGCTTGCCGCAAAAGTTATTCAACAATCCTTACGCCACCGTTATCGAAAGTGAAGAAGGGGAACTTTTGGGAGCCAAAATCGCCCGTGATGGTCAATGGCGTTTTCCCGCTCAAGATTCGGTTCCGGAGAAATTTAAAAAATGTATTGTTTATTTCGAAGACGAACATTTTTATTACCATCCCGGTTTCAACCCAATTGCCATGGCAAAAGCGGTCAATCAAAATTATCAAGCAGGAAAAGTAGTTCGGGGCGGAAGCACCTTAACCCAACAAGCTATCAGGTTATCACGTGACGGAAAAAAAAGAAGTTATTTTGAAAAAATAATTGAATTGATTCTTTCCACAAGATTAGAATTGCGACATTCAAAGGAAAAAATCATCCAGTTGTATGCGGCTCATGCACCTTACGGCGGAAATGTTGTGGGATTAGAAATGGCGTCTTGGAGATATTTTGGTGTACAACCGCATCAATTATCATGGGCAGAAACCGCTACCTTAGCTGTTTTGCCAAATGCACCAAGCCTTATTTATCCGGGAAAAAATCAGCAGAAATTATTAGCGAAACGCAATTCGTTACTTTATAAATTATTCCAAAATAAAATAATCGACCAAAATACTTACGAACTTTCTATTTTGGAAGATTTGCCACAAAAACCACATCAATTACCGCAAATTGCGCCACACCTTTTACAAAATGTTGCCAAAAAAAATGAAGGCGAACGCATCAAAACGACGGTAAAATTTAATTTGCAAAACCGTGTAAACGAAATCGCTTCCCGTTATTACAACCAATACAAATATTCTGAAATTTATAATTTGTCGGTGATTGTGGTGGATGTGAAAACACGAAATATTTTGAGTTATGTGGGCAATGCTCCAACAGATAAGTTGCACCAAAAAGATGTAGATATCATCACGGCTCCGCGAAGCACGGGAAGTATTTTAAAACCTTTTTTATACGCTTCGATGTTAGACAATGGCGAAATTTTGCCGAATACTTTGGTGGCTGATATTCCTACGCAAATTGCCGGTTATGTTCCACAAAACTTCGACATGACTTACGATGGAGCTGTTCCGGCAAGTCGGGCTTTGGCGAGATCGCTAAATATTCCATCGGTTTTAATGTTGCAAAAACATGGCGTTTACAGGTTTTACAATCAATTACAAGAATTTAAGTTGCGTGACATCAACAAACATCCCAATCATTACGGTTTGTCGTTAATTTTAGGTGGTGCCGAAAGCAATCTTTGGGATTTGACCAAAACGTATGCCGGTTTGACTTCTACCTTAAATTATTTCACAGAAAATAACGCCAAATACCGCGATAACGAATTTGTGGAACTCAACTGGAAGGCAAATTTTGAGCATGATTTCGGTTCGGATTCTTATGATAAAAAAAATTTAAGCGCTTCGTCCATTTGGTTGACTTACAATGCGATGAAAGAAGTGAACCGTCCGGAAGGCGATGAAGCTTGGAAATTTTATGATTCGTCTTTAGAAATTGCGTGGAAAACCGGCACCAGTTTTGGCAATCGGGATGCTTGGGCCATTGGAACTAATTCGAGATATGTGGTTGGCGTTTGGGTTGGAAATGCTTCTGGCGAAGGTCGTCCTTCGTTGACGGGTGTTTCGAGTGCATCACCTATTTTATTTGATGTTTTTAATTTATTGCCTCGAAAAAAATGGTTTTCTCCACCGTTAAACGACCTCGAAGAAGTTGACGTTTGTAAATTAAGTGGTTACATCGCCAACGAAAACTGCCCAAAAGTAAAACAATGGATTCCGTTGAATAGCAAACAGACTACAGCTTGTCCGTTTCACAAAATTGTGCATTTGGGCGCTTCGGGAAAATTTTTAGTGAATAGCAATTGTGAAATGGTGGAAAATATGGTGGTAAAATCTTGGTTTGTTCTGCCGCCTGTGATGGAAATGTATTACAAATCGAAGCATATTGATTATGTGACTTTGCCACCTTTTAGAGAAGATTGCTTAGAATCGAATTTATATGCAATGGATTTTATTTATCCAAAGGAAAATGGAAAGGTTTATCTTACGAAAAATTTTAGCGGAGAAGTTCAACCATTTGTGATTCGGGTGGCGCATGCGAATCCGAAGGCGAAACTTTTTTGGTACTTGAACGAAAAATTTTTGGGCACAACGCAAACCTTTCACGAGATGCAAGTGGATGCCAAATCCGGAACTTACTTTGTAACGGTTGCTGATGAATCCGGAAATGAAATCAAACGCAGAATGGAAATTGTGAATGATTAAAGTGAAATTTTAGCAAGGGTTTTAGCCCTGATGGAAGTGGAAATCCTTTTGAGGAAAAAAAATAATTTTTCTTGTGCTTGCAGAGCGATAGCTCCTGCAAGAGCTTAGAAAAATATTTTTTTTACAAAAAGATTGAAACGGACAGCAGGAAATTGCTTCTAAAAAAAAAAGCCGCTGAAAATTCAACGGCTTTTTGGGTTTATTTGTTTTTTGTTTTTACACGATAAATAAATTGGCAATGGTTACCGATTGTTGCGTGTTTAGTGGTTCGTCATAAGATTCTGTCGCGGCACTTCCAGGAATTGCGGGACCTAACGAGCCATTGTTAACTGTAGCTACGTTGAAACCGCCTTGTGTGGTGTTTTCTTCGCCGTTGTAAACAGGTTGTGTGGCTTCGGGCATTCCGGTTCCTCTAGTGTTGCCGGTAATCCAACCTTTTAATCCACGTAATCTTCTTACTTCGGAAGCGTGTCTTGCTTCAACCGAATGGATTTGTAAAGCGGCGGTTAAAAGATCAGGTTGCGAAATTAAATTTCCGGCTTGACCTTTATAAGCTCTTACTCCGGTATCTTCGAAGGCTTGCGCCAAAATCAAAAATTGTTGGTAAGCTGCTGCGTTTCCAATTCCGGTAGCGTTAAATGGATCGAAAGCACCATTAACGGTGAAATCGAAGGTAGGTTTTGCCACGGCATTTGCACCTAAACCAGCAACTAAAAAGTCAACGTGGTCAGATTCGTGCTTTGAGATTTGCATGAAAACTTTTTCGTCTCGGCCGCCAGTTGGGATTACCCCAGATTGTAAGCCCAATTCGTAAAATTCTGCTTCTAAATATTCTAAAGTTAAGGCTAATTGTAAAGCACCAACGGGAGTATTAGGAGTTGGGGCAATATCAGCAGCGAAAGCTTTATTGGCAAATGCGGCAAGCCCGAAAGGGATAGATGCCAAAGCTAGATTTTTTCCAATGTTAGAAAATTGACCAAAACTTTCTCTTCTTGATCCTTTTGCGGTCATTAAATGATCGTCAGTAAAAGATTCTATAATTTTAAGTAAACTCATGATTTTTCGGTTTTAGATTAAGGTAAGTATTGCGCTGTAAATTCGGTTGTGATGAATCCGCCTGCGGCAGTGATAACTTGCGAAGGATTTCTGGCTACGTCAAGACCGTTTCCATCCACGATATCGTCTCCGGCAAAATCAGCCGAGTTCGGGTTGATTAAACTTCTGATTGCGGCAGCGTGTCTCGCTTCAACCGAAACAATTTTCCCGGCAAGTAATAAATAATCGCCACTTGTGATTAATCTTCCAGCTCCATTATAAGCCGCAACTCCGGTGTCTTCTAAAGTTTTCGCAGTTCCTAAAATTGAGTCTCTACTTCCCCAGTTTACCGTTTCGTAATTAAATTCCAGCATTGGCAATAATTGCGTTGATGGATCAGGCAAAGCACCGTTTAATGCAGTTTTAAAAAACTCGCGGTGGATTACTTCGTGAGCATACAAATCTGCCAAAACTTGTCTTTCTTCGGCATTGAACAAAGTTCCAAAGTTTGAAAGGTTTACAACTCTGGTGTAAAAATCAGCTTCTAATTGCTCTAAAGCATAAGCATAAGTTAGTACGCCAAAATCGCCGCTTCCTAAATCGAACTTACCGTTTCGCACTCCAGGCAAACGATTTTGATTTGATACGCTGTCGTGATCATTGTTACAACCCGTAAGAAGTAAACCTGTTGCAGCAACAGACAACCCGCTGATTTTCAAAAAATTCCTTCTCGAATTTCCAGCAGTAACTTGCTCTTTTACAGTTACAGTGTTTTTCATAATAAAAAATTTATAAGGTTAATAATTGGTGGTAGGCGTTTTCCATTTCAATGAAAACGCATAAATTGATATACGTATAAAGTTACCGCCATGGTTTTAGGAAAAGTTTATATAATTCCTATAAAATGATTATATCACTTAACTACTTTTCAATAAAAAAGATATTTTTTTAAAGAGAATAAAATTTTAGCCGTTATTTTTTGAATTTATTTCGTCTAGAAAAAATTAAAATCAATATCGATTTCCGGTAACCGAAATTTGAAGGTTTAAGATAAGTTTTTACGAATAGTTTATATTTTTTCACTTACTTTACACTTTAATTATTACTGTAATTATGAAACCGAAAGCAACCCTAAAGCAAATTGCAAAAGAATTAAATGTGTCCGTTTCCACTGTTTCTAAAGCCTTGAGCAACAGTCCGGAAATTAGTGAACCCACAAAAATTAAAATTCAGGAGTTTGCCAAGCTCAAAAATTATAAACCAAATAATATTGCCATTAACCTTAAAAACAGGAGTACGAAAACCATTGGTGTTATTATTCCCAATATTTTAAATCCGTTTTTTGCAAAGGTTTTTAGCGGAATCGAAAAAGCCGCAAACGAAAAAGGTTACAACGTAATTACTTGTATTTCAAACGAATCGCTCGACAAAGAAATCAAAACGATGGACATGTTAAGCAACGGAACCATTGACGGTTTCATCCTTTCCATTTCCGAAGAAACCCAAAAACAACAAGAATTTAAACATTTTAAAGAAGCCATTTCTGACGGAATTCCCATCGTAATGTTCGATAGAATTTCAGACGAAGTCAATTGTGATAAAGTAATCGTGGACGATTATGACTCTTCGGTTCACGCTGTAAATCACCTCATTAAACTCAATTGTAAAAAAATCGCCCTGCTTTCATCAATCGATAATTTAAGCGTAGGAAAATTGCGGGCTCAAGGTTACGCCGCAGCTTTGGCGGAAAACAAAGTAACACTCGACAAAAACATTATCATTCGAACCGATAATCCGGACGAACTTGATTTCAACCTCGAAAAATTATTCGAAAAAGAAAAATTCGACGGCATTTTCGCCCTTGACGAACACGCCTCTACCATGGCCATGAAACTCGCCATCAAAAAAGGCATCAAAATCCCGGAAGACCTTTGTGTCATTGGTTTTGCTGACGGTGTTTGGTCACGTCGCCTCACGCCAAGCCTTTCCACCGTTTCCCAACACGGAATCGAAATTGGCGAAGCAGCCGCCCACAAACTCATCGAAAAACTCGAGAGCAAAGATGAAGAATACACTTACACCACAACCGTCATCAAAACCGAATTACGACAACGCGATTCCACCCGAAAAACCAAATAAAACCACAAGCCGCCAATTATTGAGCGGCTTTTTTTTTTTGAAGCATTATCCGGCTATCCGCTTCAATCTTTTGTGAAAAAAAAATATTTTTCTAAGCACTTGCAGGAGCTTCTCCCGAAGGTTCGGGATTCGCTCTGCAAGCACAAGAAAAATTATTTTTTTTTCACAAAAGGATTTTCGCTGCTATCCGGGCTAAAACCCTGCAAAACATCAAAAAAAGCATTTCAATCGAAATCCTAAAAACAACCAAATAATTCTCCGGCAAAAATTTCTCATTTAAATCCATAACTTTACCTTTGCAAGTCAGATTTAAATCTTCAAAAATGAACAAATACAGCAAAAGAAGAGAAGCTTTATTGTATCACGCAAAACCCCAACCCGGGAAAATAGAAGTAGTTCCAACAAAAAAATACGCAACCCAACGCGACCTTTCGCTCGCTTATTCTCCAGGAGTTGCCGAACCTTGTTTAGAAATTGTAAAGGACATTAATAACGTCTATAAATATACTTCCAAAGGAAATTTAGTAGCGGTAATCTCTAACGGAACCGCCGTTTTAGGATTAGGAGACATCGGTCCCGAAGCCTCAAAACCCGTGATGGAAGGAAAAGCACTTTTGTTTAAAATCTTCGCTGACTTAGACGTTTTTGATATAGAAGTTGGAACCAAAGACATCGACCAGTTTATAGAAACCGTAAAAAATATCGCGCCAACTTTCGGTGGTATTAACCTCGAAGACATTAAAGCCCCGGAATCTTTTGAAATCGAACGCAGATTAGTCGAAGAACTCAATATTCCGGTGATGCACGATGACCAACATGGAACTGCGATTATTTCGTCAGCAGCTTTATTGAACGCTTTAGAACTGGCGGACAAAAAAATTGAGGACGTAAAAGTGGTAGTTTCAGGAGCTGGTTCTGCGGCATTAGCTTGTGCTAATTTATACGTTTTGTTAGGGGTAAAAACCCAAAATATTATCATGTTTGACAAAGATGGGGTGCTTTCTCCATCAAGACAAGATTTGTCAGACCTTCAAAAAAAATACGCGCTTGCGCCAAATAATATCACGCTTGCAGAAGCCATGGACAAAGCGGATGTTTTCCTTGGACTTTCTGCCGGAAATATTTTGTCGCCGGAAATGTTGTTGTCAATGGCTCAAAACCCAATTGTTTTTGCCATGGCAAATCCCATTCCGGAAATTGATTACGATTTAGCAATTGCCACTCGTGAAGACATTATTATGGCAACCGGAAGATCAGATCATCCTAATCAGGTAAATAACGTCTTAGGTTTTCCATATATTTTTAGAGGAGCTTTAGATGTTCGGGCTACTAAAATTAACGAAGAAATGAAAATGGCTGCCGTTCGTGCTTTGGCAAGTTTGGCAAAAGAAACCGTTCCGGAACAAGTAAACATCGCTTATGGTGAAACCAAATTGATTTTTGGAAAAGATTATATTATTCCAAAACCATTTGACCCAAGATTAATTGCCGTTGTAGCTCCAGCCGTAGCAAAAGCAGCGATGGATTCTGGTGTGGCATTACATCCTATACATGATTGGGAAAAATATGAAGAGGAATTATTAGAAAGATTAGGATCAGATAATAAAATGGTAAGGTTGCTCACCAACAGAGCTAAAAGTGATCCTAAACGAGTGGTTTTTGCCGAAGCAGATCATCTTGATGTGCTAAAAGCTGCGCAAATTGTAATGGAAGAAGGAATTGGGAAACCAATTTTACTTGGAAACAAAGAAATAATTTCTGAATTAATGGAAGAAATAGGGTTTGATGCTCAATTGACTATCATTGACCCGAAAACCCAAGAAGAAGACGAGCGAAGATTACGCTACGCCAATTCTTTTTACGATATGAGAAAAAGAAAAGGCACCAGTTTACTCGATGCTCAAAAATGGATGCGCGAACGCAATTATTTTGCAGCCATGATGGTGAACGAAGGTGAAGCCGATGCTTTAGTAACCGGATATTCGCGAAGTTATCCTTCAACTGTAAAACCGATGATGCAACTAATTGCAAAATCCCCCGGGGTTTCTCGTATTGCCACAACCAATATGATGATGACCAAAAGAGGCCCGATTTTTCTTTCGGATACTGCTATCAATCCTAATCCTTCTGCTGATGACTTGGCAAAAATTGCTTTGATGACTGCCAAAACCGTGAAAATGTTCGGGATGGAACCGGTAATTGCAATGGTTTCTTTTTCAAACTTTGGTTCGTCAACTGATGTTAGTGCGGTTAAAGTGGCCGAAGCCGTAGCATATTTGCATAAATTCCATCCGGAATTAACTGTTGATGGAGAAATCCAAGCAGATTTTGCCTTAAATCCAGAAATGCTAAAAAATAAATTTCCTTTTTCAAAATTAGCAGGGAAAAAAGTAAACACTTTAATTTTTCCTAATCTCGAAGCGGCAAACATTAATTATAAAATGCTTAAAGAATTGGACAAATCAGTTTCCATCGGACCAATTATGATGGGAATGGACAAGCCGGTTCATATTTTTCAGTTAGGTGCAAGTGTTGAAGAAATGGTGAATATGGCAGCAGTTGCAGTAGTTGATGCGCAAGAAAAAGAGAAAAAATACAAGGCGATAAAAGTTAATTTGTAATTCAAAACGAATTGATTAACAACCAAATGTTAGCTGTTGTAACTTTTTTGCTACATTTGGGAATTATTTAACTTTTGGATGATTGCACATATACAGGGAAAATTGGTTGAAAAAACGCCAACCAATGTAGTTATAGATTGTAATGGAGTGGGGTATGATATTCATATCTCACTTCATACTTACTCACTTTTACCCGAATCGGATTTTGTTAAACTTTTCACACATTTGCAAATCAAAGAAGATGCTCACACACTTTTTGGTTTTGCAGAAAAATCTGAACGCGAAATCTTTAAAATGCTCATCTCGGTTTCCGGGATTGGTGCTGGAATTGCGCGAACAATGCTTTCTTCATTAGAACCCAAACAAATCATCAATGCTTTAGCTTCCGGAGATGTGGCAACCATTCAATCTGTAAAAGGAATTGGTGGCAAAACAGCTCAACGTGCCATCTTGGATTTAAAAGACAAAGTGTTAAAAATCTATGATTTGCAAGAAGTTTCTGTCGTTGAATACAATACAAACAAAGACGAAGCGTTATCTGCTTTGGAAGTCCTTGGCTTTAACAGAAAATTGGCGGAAAAAACTGTAGAAAAAATTGTTAAAGAGACTCCATCAGCCAGCGTTGAAACCATTATTAAACAAGCCTTAAAAAATTTATAAAACCTCTTGAAAACAAACATTACTCAAAGAATTTCGTCTGGTATAGCCATTGGTTTTTGGCTTTTTTCAATTTTTTTTAGCGTCGAAACTCAGGCACAAGTAGATGAAGAAGTTCAGGATTCTACCCGAACCGGATATTCATTTGGAAAGGTCGAACTTAACAATCCGCCTTCGATTTTAGAAGCTTATACGTATGATCCTATTTCTGATCGTTACATTTATACCAATACAGTTGATGGATTTAACATCAATTATCCCATTGTTTTGACACCGAAAGAATACGAAGAGTTGGTTTTGCGCGAATCAATGCGAAGTTATTTTAAGCAAAAATCTGATGCAATTGAAGGTAAAAAAGCAGGAAGCGAAGACGGACAAAAAGATTTGTTGCCGAGATATTATGTAAATTCAAGTTTTTTTGAGGCTATTTTCGGAGGTAATACCATTGATGTAAAACCTACAGGTTCCGTTGAAATGGATCTCGGAGTAAGACATACCAAACAAGATAATCCATCTTTATCACCACGAAACCGGACGACAACAACTTTTGATTTCGACCAGAGAATTAGTATGAGCTTGATGGGGAAAGTAGGAACCCGACTCAATGTTAACGCTAATTATGATACCGAATCCACTTTTGCCTTTCAAAATTTAATCAAATTAGAATATGCTCCAACCGAGGATGATATTCTTCAAAAGATTGAAGTAGGTAACGTAAGTTTGCCGCTAAACAGTACATTAATTCGTGGAGCTCAAAGTTTATTTGGGGTAAAAGCACAATTTCAATTTGGAAAAACAACCCTTACCGGAATTTTTTCTGAACAAAAATCACAAACCCGAACCGTAACTGCAGAAGGTGGTGGAACTGTAGAAAACTTCGAACTTTTTGCATTAGATTATGATGCTGACAGACACTTTTTCTTGTCGCAATATTTTAGAAATTTATACGACAGCACGCTTTCAAATTATCCATTAATCAACAGCCGTGTGCAAATTACCCGTATGGAAGTTTGGGTAACCAACAGACAAAACCGGGTAAGTACCACCGAAAATAATTTGCGAAACATCATCGCCATTCAGGATTTAGGAGAAGCACAACTTCCTAACGTTGGTACCAATGAAGTCGTGGGATTGAATCCGCTTCCGGGAAATTTCTTCACGGCACCAATCAATACGCCACCGAAAAACTCAAACAACCGTTTTGACCCGGCAAGAATTGGAACTTCGGGAATTTTAAATCAAAATATTCGTGAAATTGCCACCGCAAGTACAGGTTTTTCAGGTGTTACCGTTTCGGAAGGAACAGATTATTCTAAATTAGAAAACGCCCGAAAACTTTCGGCAAATGAATATACTTTTCATCCACAATTAGGATATATTTCCCTGAATCAGCGTTTGATGAATGACGAAGTTTTAGCTGTTGCGTACCAATATACCATTGGAGGTGATGTGTATCAAGTAGGAGAATTTGGAACGGATGGAGTGGAAGCTACCCAAGTTTCTGACGGAATCCCGACTACCCAAAGTTTGGTTTTAAAAATGTTGAAGAGTAATCTTACCAACGTGAACCAACCTATTTGGAATTTGATGATGAAAAATATTTACACCATTCCGGGAGGCTATAATTTAGAGCAGGAAGATTTCAAGATGAATATCATGTACACAGATCCTTCGCCACTAAATTATATCACGCCAGCCAATCCCGCAGCGGCAAACCCTTTACCGGCAGACGTGGAATTGACGCCTTTATTGCGTGTTTTTAATTTAGACCGATTGAATTATACCAATGACCCTCAAGTAAATGGTGATGGTTTTTTTGATTTTGTTCCAAATTTAACCGTGGATCAGACTAATGGCCGAATTATTTTTACAACGGTAGAACCTTTTGGGCAACACCTTTTTAACAAATTAACGACTTCAGGAACGGCAGATTATAACAACCCTGCAACCTATAATGGCAATCAAGAAAAATATGTTTTTAGAAGCATGTACCGCAATACTCAAGCGGCAGCTTTGCAAGACAGTGATAAAAATAAATTTCAATTAAAAGGAAGGTTTAAATCAACGAGTGGAGATGGAATTCCTATTGGCGCCATCAACGTTCCGCAAGGTTCCGTTACAGTAACAGCTGGAGGTCGTGTCTTGGTGGAAGGTGTCGATTATACCGTAAATTATCAAGCAGGTCGTGTAAATATTACTGATCCGTCGATTATGGCTTCAGGAACGCCAGTAAATATTTCCTTAGAAAATAACTCTGTTTTCGGACAACAAACCCGAAGATTTTTTGGGGTAAACGTAGAACATAAATTTAATGAGAAATTTGTGGTTGGTGCTACAATCTTAAAAATGAGCGAGCGTCCGTTTACACAAAAGTCAAACTACGGACAAGAATCGGTTAACAATACCATTTTTGGTGTAAATACAAATTTCTCTACCGAAGTTCCGTTTTTAACCAGATTGGTCAACAAACTTCCGAATATTGATACCGATGTTCCATCCAATATTTCCTTCCGTGGAGAAGTTGCTTACCTAAAACCAGATACCCCAAAAGCCGATCAATTTCAGGGAGAATCGACGGTTTATGTGGATGATTTTGAAGGTTCGCAAACGACAATCGACATGCGTTCGCCGCTTTCATGGTCGCTTGCGAGTGTTCCTGCCAATTCAACCGTTGGTAATTTTGGTGAAACAGAATCGGGTGTAAATTATGGTTTCAGAAGATCGAAATTAGCTTGGTATTCTATTGATCCGGTATTTTATGTGCAACGTCCCGGCGGAATTACCGATAATGATTTGGCACTTTACAGCACCAGAAGAATTTACAGCCGAGAATTATATCCGGAAACGGACATTGCCGTAGGACAACAAACGGTAATCAATACTTTGGATTTAAGTTATTTTCCACAAGAAAGAGGACAATATAACTTCAACCCAATTGCAGCAAGTTCTAACGGATTCACGCCAGCTCAAGCAGCAGATAATTTTGGTGGAATTATGCGAGCCATTACTTCTACTAACTTCCAACAATCTAACGTTGAGTACATTCAGTTTTGGATGTTAGATCCATATTATAATCAGCAGAATGGTTCGGTTCCAACAACCAATACAGGACGATTGATTTTCAACTTGGGAGAAATTTCTGAAGATGTTTTGAAAGACGGTAGGAAACAATACGAAAACGGACTTCCGGGAGCGGGTTCTAACCAACAAACGTACGCCACCGCTTGGGGAAAAATTCCAATTTCGCAATCGTTGATTTACGCTTTTGATACCGATACTGCAAACCGTGCGTTTCAAGATGTAGGTTTAGACGGAAATAATGACCAAGAAGAAGCTGCTATGTTTCCGGCATTTGCCGCTTATGACGATCCGGCTGGAGATAATTACCAATATTTCTTGAGTGCGACTGGAGATGTGGTAACGCGCTACAAAAATTATAATGGTTTAGAAGGAAACTCGCCGGTAAATGTTGGCGATACTAATCGTGGCTCGACCACTTTACCAGATGTGGAAGACATCAACCGTGACAACACTATGAACGAAATTAATGCTTATTACCAATATGTAATTGACATTAATCCTAATATGAATGTTGGAACAAATCCTTATATAACAGATATTCGTGAAACTTCTGCCAATGTTCCGGGAAGTAGTGAAACTACGGGTGCAAGATGGATTCAGTTCAAAATTCCTATTACATTGCCTGATGAAACCATTGGAGGTATTTCAGATTTTCTTTCCATCCGTTTCATGAGAATGTTTTTAACCGGATTTACTGAAGATGTAACCTTGCGTTTCGGAGCTTTAGATTTGGTAAGAGGCGAATGGAGACGTTATGAAAAATCTTTGGATCCGAACGAACTTTCTGACGCTGTAAACAATCAAGATGATACTAACCTCGATGTTTTAGCGGTTAATATTCAGGAAAATGGTGACAGAAGTCCTATAAAATATGTGACACCTCCGGGAGTGGTTCGTGAGCAATTGTACAATAGCAATACCATTATCAACCAAAACGAACAATCACTTTCTTTACGTGTGACCAAACGTGACCAAACTTTGCCAGGACTTGGAGGTTTAGAAGCGGGAGATTCAAGGGGTGTTTTTAAAAATGTAAGTGTCGATATGCGACAATACAAAAAATTAAAAATGTTCTTGCATGCCGAAGCATTGCCACAACCTACGGAAGTTCAGCCGTTGCAAGATGATCAAATGGTGGCTTTTATCAGATTAGGAAATGATTTTTCGCAAAATTTCTATCAAATTGAGCTTCCGCTAAAAGTAACGCCACAAAGTAGAAGCATCACTCCGGAAGAAGTTTGGCCTGAAGCCAACCAGATGGATGTGGCTTTGTCATTGCTTACCAAATTGAAAATTATGGCGCTCGATCCCGGAAATACTTCTTTAGTAGAAGACGCTTTCGGAATTAAATACATCAATGATTTTGAACTCGATCCTTCTCTTGCCGGACGCGAAAATGCTGTTAGAATTGGTATCAAAGGAAATCCAAATTTCGGTTTTGTAAGAACATTGATGGTTGGTATCAAAAACCCAACTACTCAAGATATTCGTGGGGAAGTTTGGTTTAACGAACTTCGTTTAGCCGGAATGGACAACACCGGTGGAATGGCGGCAATTGCAAGTTTCGATGGTAATCTTGCTGATTTTGCTACTGTTTCAGCAACTGGAAGAATGAGTACCATTGGTTTTGGTTCGCTTGAACAAGCGCCACAAGAAAGAAGTTTGGAAGATGTTTTTCAATATGACGTTGTAACCAATATTAATTTAGGGCAATTGCTTCCGAAAAAATGGGGCGTAAAATTACCTTTCAATTATGGTATTGGCGAAGAAACCATTACGCCAAAATTCGATCCGTTCTACCAAGATATTATTTTAGATGATTTAATTGATAATACTACAGATGCCGAAGAACGTTCGAATATCGAAAACCGTGCGGTTGATTATACCAAGCGAACCAGCATCAATTTTATTGGAGTAAGAAAGGAAAGAGCTCCGGAACAAAAGCCGCATTTTTATGATCCGGAAAATTTTACGCTTTCTCATTCTTTCAACCAAACTGAACACCGCGATTACGAGATTAAAAATTTACTCGATCAACAGGTGAGAAGTACGGTGGACTATAATTACACGTTCCAACCAAAACCGGTGGAACCTTTCAAAAAAACGGGCTTCATGAAAAAAAGTCAATATTGGAAGATGTTGAGTGATTTTAACTTTAATTATTTGCCGTCGAGCATTTCATTTAGTTCCAATATTATTCGTGAATTTAACCGCCAAGAATACCGAGACGTGGACATTCAAGGTATTGGTCTAACGCCATTGTACCGCAGAAATTACATGTTCAATTACCAATACGGATTCAATTATGATTTGACCAGAGCACTTCGAATTAACTATACGGCTTCAACCAACAACATCGTCAGAAATTATTTTGATGCGAGTGGATTGCCGATGGAAGATTTGACCGTTTGGGATGATTATTGGAATATTGGTGAAGCCAATCAACACAATCAGCAAATTGTTTTAAACTACGAATTGCCACTCAATAAATTGCCGTTTTTCTCGTTTATTAAGTCAACTTATTCTTATACAGGAGATTATAATTGGCAACGAGCGACTGATGCATTATCGACTATTACCGTTGATGGATTGACGTATCAATTAGGAAACACCATTCAAAATGCGGGTTCTCATAGATTGAATACGTCTTTCAACATGGATTTGTTTTACAAGTATTTAGGTTTGAATAAAAAACCAAAAACGCCAAATAGACCAGCGGCTCCTGCAGTTCCAAAACCGGGTGAAAAAATCACGAACCAAAATCGTCCGCAAGCGAAAGAAGGAAATGTTTTTGTAGATGGTTTAATTGGTGTGTTAACTTCTGTCAAAACAGTTCAGGTTAATTATACGCAAAACGAAGGAACATCACTTCCAGGATTTACGCCAGGAGTTGGGTTCTTAGGAACTACAAAACCATCGTTAGGATTTGTTTTAGGAAGCCAATCAGACATTCGTTATGAAGCAGCTAAAAATGGTTGGTTAACCAATTATCCAGAGTTTAACCAAAATTTTACTCAGGTTTCACAAAAAACCTTAGATGTTACCGCAGAAGCTATTCTGTTCCCGGATTTCAACATTACCTTAAGAGCCGAACGTTCTTACACCGAAAATTTCTCGGAACAATTTGACGTAACGGATGGTTTCTATAATTCGAGATCGCCATATAACTTTGGTAACTTTAACATTTCGACTGTAATGATTAAAACTTCGTTCTCAAAAAGTGACGAAGTAAACTCAGAAACATTCGATCAATTCCGTGAAAACAGGTTAACCGTTGCCAACAGATTAGCAGAAAATTATTACGGAAATACCGAATTTCCTCGAACTGTAGATGGTTTCCCTGTAGGTTTTGGTAAAGGAAGTCAATCAGTTTTATTGCCGGCATTCCTTTCGGCTTACACAGGAGCTGATGCCGGAAGTTCTAAATTCGGAGCATTTAGAGATGTGCCAATTCCTAACTGGACGGTAAAATATAATGGATTGATGCGATTTAAATTTTTCAAAGATCGCTTCAAAAGATTCTCGTTACAGCACGCTTATCGTGCATCGTACACGGTAAATTCGTTCCGCTCTAATTTTGAATATGACCAAAATCCAAATGCAACTGACGCAAGCGGAAATTTCCTTCCAAAAAATATTATTTCTAATATCAATTTGGCAGAACAATTCAATCCGTTGGTTCGTATAGATTTCGAAACCAAAAGCGCCTTTAAAGTTTTGGCAGAAATTAAAAAAGACCGAACCATGTCGATGAGTTTTGACAATAATTTATTGACAGAAGTGAAAGGAATGGATTACACCATTGGTTTGGGTTACCGTTTCAAAGATGTGGTAATTACTTCGCGTTTAGCGGATAATCCTACTAATACTATTAGAAGTGACATTAACCTTAAAGCCGACTTTTCTTTAAGACAAGCCAATACAATTGTTAGATATTTAGATTACGACAATAATGAACTTGCCGGTGGACAAAATATTTGGTCGTTGAGATTATACGCAGATTATGCTTTCAGCAAAAATTTGACTGCAATTTTCTATTATGAACATACTTTCTCCGAAGCGGTAATTTCAACTTCATTCCCGTTAACCAATATCCGTTCAGGATTTACGTTACGATATAATTTTGGAAATTAAACCTGAAAAAAGATTTTAATAATAACATAGTTAATAATACATTTGCGCAAAACAACTAACAAATGAATATTCCTTCAAATTTAAAGTACACAAAAGACCACGAGTGGGTTAGCATCGATGGTGACATCGCAACAGTTGGTATCACAGATTTTGCTCAAAAAGAATTGGGTGACATCGTATATGTTGAGGTAGAAACCTTAGACCAAACTTTAGACAAAGACGAAGTTTTTGGAACTGTTGAAGCCGTAAAAACTGTGTCGGATTTATTTTTACCCCTTTCGGGCGAAATTATCGAGTTCAATGATTCGTTAGAAACAACTCCGGAACAAGTAAATGCAGATCCTTATGGAAACGGCTGGATGGTAAAAGTGAAAATCAGCGACGAGGCTGAAATCGAAGAATTGTTAGACGCTGAAGCTTACAAAAATTTAGTTGGAGCTTAAGAAAAAAATAGCGTTTTGGTTATTCCTGGCGCTTTTTTGGTCGGTGGCAATTGCCGTTGCCTGTTTGGTCGATTGGTCACAAATGCCGTCAGTTTCTAACTACGAACATACTGACAAAATCGTGCATTTTGTATTCTATGCCGTTTTTTCAAGTTTGTGGTTTTTGTATTTCAGGCAATCCGTTGCGAACCAAAGAAAACTTTTTATAGTTGTATTTCTATTCTCTTTTTTCTTTGGAATACTAATAGAAATTTGCCAAGGCGTTTTTACCGAAACCCGCCACGCAGATATTCAAGATGCAATAGCCAATACACTTGGCGCATTATTCGGATTGCTGATTATGTCAATTGTTTTTAGAAAAAATAAATAATTTTCATAGAAACATCCCGCTTCGGTGGGATTTTTCTATTTTTATCACATGGATATCAAACAATATTTAGACGCAACTTATTTAAAAACCGCGGAACAAGCCGGAATTTCTGAACAAGAAGACACGCTTGTGGTGGAACGATTTATTCAAGAAACCATCGCCGAAAATTTTAAATTGGTAATGATCAGACCAAAGTATGTGGCGCTTGCGCGAAAAATAATCGACGCTGCCAAATCTTCGGTGTTGGTAGGGACTGTAATTGGTTTTCCCGAAGGCGCGGCTTCCATCGAAGAAAAATTGCAAGAAGCAACCATTGCGATTAACGATGGAGCGGACGATTTAGACTTTGTTTGCAATTACCAAGCTTTTATCGAAGGAAAAATTGATTTGGTCAAAGAAGAAATTTTAAAAGGAACGCAATTGGCCATTTCTCATCATAAAACGGCAAAGTGGATTATAGAAATTGCCGCGTTGAACAGCCAACAAATAGTGCAACTTTCTTGCTTGATTAAAAATGTCGTGATTTCTAATTTTGACGAAAAATACTACAATTCAGTTTTTGTAAAATCGTCCACAGGATTTTATCAAACTGAGAATAATTTGCCGAATGGCGCCACAATTCCAGCTATTTTAATGATGATAGAAAATTCATTTCCGTTGCCGGTAAAAGCTGCCGGAGGTGTGAAAACTTTTGAAGATGCCGTAGAAATGATTTCGCTTGGCGTGAAAAGAATTGGGACTTCATCTGCAACAGCCATTGCCAACAAAAAAGAATCTAAAAGCGGTTATTAATTATTTTCAATGAAAAAAATATTTGCCTTATTGTTGCTTTTTACCACACAATTTTCTTTGAAAGCTCAGGTTTCTAAAGAACAATTTCCGGTATTTCCAGAATGCCAATCGCTTGAAGCCAGCCAAATTGAAAACTGTTTTTACCAAACATTGGAGAATTTTGTTTTCAATAATTTTAAAGTTCCGCAAGACGTTACCGCTGATAATTTTCAAGGAAATGTGGTGGTTTTGTTTGAAGTGACTGATGAAGGAAATTTTGTGGTGCAATACGTTAGTGCTGCAAAAGAATCGTTGAGTGAGGAAAGCAAACGTGTTTTTAATTTGTTGCCAAAAATAAATCCGCCAACTTATAACGGAAAACCAACTTATGCCAAATATACGTTGAATATTGGGATTCCGCTCGTTGCTCCTTCCGAAAGAATTTTGGCGAAAGCCACACCAAAAATCAACGACATTAATCGCGACAGAAGCAAAGAATTAACAGAATTTGATTCGATCGTGTATCAAAAATTTGACAATCCGCAATTAAAAAGCCGCTTAAATATTCCGTTTTCTCACAGTTTTTATGCCCGATTTGATCGTGCCATGAACCAAGTTGGCGCGAACAATCACACGAGTTCCAAACCTTATACTTTTGAGGACGTGAACCGTTACTATGATTTAGAACAAGACCAAAAATCGCTTCAAAAAAACAAGCAATCTTGGGCCGGAAAAAAATTGTGGAACGAAAATTTTGTGGCAATTCAAGGCGAAGGATATTGGTTTACTTTAAATCCTATTTTTGATTTGCAATTAGGAAAAAGCGATCCTTCTGAAGCAAAATATACGTTTCAAAATACCAGAGGAGTTCAGGTAAATGGCGAAATTGGCAAACAACTCAGTTTTACGACTACCATTTTTGAAAGCCAAGGAAGATTTGCGGATTATTACAACCGTTTTGTGGAATCATTGGCTCCTTCGGGTGGAAATCCTGCCACGATTCCGGGGATTGGAATTGCCAAAGAATTTAAAGAAGATGCCTACGATTTTCCAATGGCGGAAGCGAATATTACCTTTACGCCCAATCAATTTATCAACCTTCAATTGGGTTATGGGCGAAATTTTTTAGGCGATGGTTACCGTTCGTTGTTGCAAGGTGATGGCGTGAGTCCGCATCCTTATTTCAAGCTTAACACTACTTTTTGGAAAATAAAATATACCAATTTGTACATGTGGCTCAAAGATGTTCGTCCGGATGCCACTGTTGATAGAACTTACTCAACGAAATTTATTGCAAGTCATTATTTGAGCTGGAATGTTACCAAACGCTGGAATTTAGGATTTTTTGAATCAGTGGTTTGGACCAATCAAAACGATCGCGGATTTGACATGACATTTGTGAATCCAATTATTTTTTATCGTGCGGTAGAATTTGGAGCTTCGTCTAGAACCGGAAATGCCTTGTTAGGTTTGACTTCTAAATATAAGTTCAATAACCAGATTATGGGTTATGGACAGTTTTTGTTAGACGAATTTTCATTGGCTGACATGAAATCTGGAGAAAAAAGTTGGAAAAACAAATACGGATTCCAATTAGGAGCCAAATATTTTGACGCTTTCAATGTGAAAAATTTGTTACTTCAGTTAGAATACAATAACGTTCGTCCGTACGTTTATTCTCACAGTAATCCGTTGACAAATTATGGTCATTCTAACCAAAGTATGGGACATCAATGGGGCGGAAATTTCAGGGAATTTATTGCCATTGCTCGTTATTATAAAGGAAGATGGTTTGGCGACGCAAAATTAACTTACGGAAAGCGAGGGCTCGACTTTAATACTGCAGAAAATAATTTCAATTACGGAGGTGATATTTATAAAAATTATGACAACGATCGGCCGTTTGATGTTGGGGTAGAAGTTGGTCAGGGAAATACGTCAAAAATTTTTATTGCCGATTTGCAAGCTGGATACGTGATTAATCCTACGACAAACCTGAAATTGTTTGGTAGTTTGATTTACAGAAATTTCAATCCGTTAGCAGATACCGCGCTTCATTTCAAAGAAAATACCACTTGGTTTTCAGTAGGAATTAGGTCGGATATTTTTAATTGGTATTTTGATTATTGATAAAAAAAGGCTTTTAACACTTAAGTTGTTTTAAAACAATCGTTTTTTAGCAATACTTTTTTGTGAATTTATTTGTGAAGAAGTATCTTTGCGCCAGATTTCAAAAATCAAAATGAAAGCAACTTTGAGCAGTCATCCTAATACTTTATCGATTAAAACCATTTACGAGGACTTCCGTGAAATCACTAAAGCCAGACTTGCCGTCAGTGTTGTTTTTTCTTCGCTTGCCGGATATTTGTTGGGATTTAGTACTCAAAATCCGTTTCAATGGTCGGTTTTAATCATGCTTGCTATTGGTGGTTATTGCATGGTTGGTGCTTCAAATGCTTTTAATCAAATTATCGAAAAAGATCTTGATGCAATGATGGATAGGACTAAAAATCGTCCAGTTGCTTCAGGTAGAATGTCGGTTAATACGGCTTTTGCGATAGCATTAACCTTAACTGTAGTAGGATTGGTAATTCTTTATAACATCAATCCAAAAACCGCAATGTTTGGAGCGATTTCTATTTTTTTATATACTAGTATTTATACACCTTTGAAGACCAAAACGCCTTTGTCGGTTTTTGTGGGTGCGTTTCCGGGAGCTATTCCTTTTATGTTGGGATGGGTTGCGGCAACGGATCAATTTGGGATCGAAGCCGGAACTTTATTTTTGATACAATTTTTTTGGCAGTTTCCACATTTTTGGGCAATTGGATGGTTTTTATTTGACGATTACAAAAAAGCCGGATTTTTTATGTTGCCAACCGGAAAAAAAGACAAAGCAACTGCTACGCAAATTATTCTTTACACGATTTGGTTAATTGCTGCTTCGGTTTTACCGGCTTTCGGTTATACAGGTCAGTTATTTATCACGCCAATTACTGCAGTTGTAGTGGCGTTATTAGGGATTTGGATGCTGGTTTACGCCGTAAAATTATACAAGTCTAAAGAAGCAAAAGCTGCAAGAACGTTAATGTTAGTAAGTGTTTCCTATATCACTTTGCTACAAATTATTTATATAGCCGATAAATTTCTACGATAATTATGGTAATGTCAATTGAAGAACATAACGAAAGAAAAGCAAAATCATACAAAATAATGCTATGGATTGCCATGGTAAGTATGACTATGATGTTTGCCGGACTTACAAGTGCTTACGTAGTAAGTGCTTCAAGAGCAGATTGGTTAAAAGATTTTGTATTGCCGTCGTCGTTTACAATCAGTACAATTATTATGATTGCAAGCAGTTTGACGTTTCATTTTGCTAAGAAAGCCATTCAAAATAATAACCGAAGCTTAACAACAATCCTGCTTTTTACCACTTTGATTTTAGGTATTTTGTTTGTGAATTTTCAGTTGAATGGATTTGAGCAAATGATTGCTATGGGTTTAAATCCCACGGGACCCACGAGTACAGTGACGACTTCATTTATTTATGTGGTGGTTTTGGCTCACTTTGCACACCTTTTCGGAGGAATTATTTCGCTTTTAATCGTAATTTATAATCATTTTAAACAAAAATACAATTCGACTCAAACCACTGGAATTGAGCTTTCTGCAATGTTTTGGCACTTTCTGGACTTTTTGTGGTTGTATTTGTTTTTGTTTTTATATTTCTTTAAATAAGAAAAAAACGTAAATTTGGGGACTTTTTAACTTAATAACTTTTATGGGAGCTACTGTTACTACTGCAAATAGCGATACAAAAATTTGGGGAGGCGGAAACGAGCCATTAGGAGTAAACTATGGTAAAGCAATGATGTGGATGTTCATCCTTTCAGATGCGCTTACTTTTTCAGGTTTTCTTGCAGCTTATGGTTTTACAAGATATAAATTTGTAGAAACTTGGCCAATTGCCGATGAAGTTTTCAATCACTTTCCTTTCTTGCATGGAGTAAATGCTCCAATGTATTATGTAGCCTTGATGACTTTCATCCTCATCTTTTCTTCGGTTACAATGGTTTTGGCAGTTGATGCTGGACACCAAATGAAAAAACAAAAAGTTGCCGTTTATATGTTTTTAACCATCATTGGTGGTGGGATTTTCTTGGGTTCTCAAGCTTGGGAATGGAAAAATTTCATCAAAGGTGAATATGGAGCTGTAGAAACGAACGGTGGTGCTATTTTGCAATTCGTAAATTCAAAAGGCGAAAGAGTGAAACTAGAAAGTTTTGCGGCAACGCTTCAAGAAGATAGAACTGAACTTTCTCGTAGCCAATCTTTTTGGTTTTCTGACGAATCTTCGCTTCCAAATTATTCTGTAAACGAAGTGATGGAAGGTTTTAAAGCCAATCCTGATATCTTAATCAGAGTTGAAAATCTTTACAACGAAAATACTGCTAAAGAAGTTGCGGGTATTCATCCGGAATTAAACAAAAAGAAACATAAAACAATTCTAACCAGAGAGGAATCGCTTAAAAAATTAGCTGACGCTCGTTTTGTAGTAGAAGGTGCAAACCTTATCAGAAACGAATACGGACACAAAACTTTCGCTAACTTCTTCTTCTTCATCACAGGATTCCACGGATTCCACGTATTTTCTGGAGTTTTGATTAATGTAATTATTTTCTTCAACGTACTTTTAGGTACTTACGAAAAGAGAAAAAATTACGAAATGGTTGAAAAAGTTGGTCTTTATTGGCACTTTGTAGATTTAGTTTGGGTATTCGTATTCACATTCTTCTACTTAGTATAATTATTTTAAAAAACGAAAAAAATGGCACAAGGTCACGCATCAAATACAAAAAGAATCTGGAACGTTTTTATCCTTCTTTCAGTAGTAACCATCGTTGAAGTAGCATTGGGGATTTACAAACCAGCGTTTTTACACGACACTTTGTTCTTGCAAATGAACTTACTAAACTGGATTTTTATCATCTTAACGGTTTATAAAGCGTATTACATTGTTTGGGCTTTCATGCACATGGAAGGCGAAAAAGCAAGTTTTAGATGGAGTATTGTTGCTCCGTTGGTTTTCTTAATTATCTACTTAGTGTTCATCTTACTTGTTGAAGGTAATTATATCTTTGATGTGTTTAAAGGTTCTTATTACAAATGGAATTTTTAACAACATATTAAATAGCAAAAAGAGACGGTTTTTCACCGTCTTTTTTTATTTTTGCACTACAGAATTCAGGCAACATTATGAAAAAAAATCTCGTTCTCTTCGCACTTTTTATCCTTCCCATCGTTGCCTATCTTTTCTTTGCTTCCGGTATTAATACTTTTGCAAAATTACCTACGATTACCAATTCTATTCCTGATATCAATCAATGGAAAAATACTGAAGGAAACAGTTTAACATTGAACGATAAAATCACCATTTTAGGTTTTACGGGAGCTGAAATCGAAAAAAATCAAGGGAATTATTTTAATTTAAATCAAAAAATTTATAACAAAAATAAAGACTTTAAAGATTTTCAGTTTGTCATGATTGCCCCAGAAGGTACGCAAGATCAGGTAAAGTCACTTTTGGAAAAACTAAAACCTATTGCTGATAACAAAGACATTTCGAAATGGAATTTTGTTTTTGTCCCCGAAAGTGAAATCCATAATTATTTTGCAAAACTTAAATTGGTAGGTGGTTTAGACCAAACCGCTGGAACATCTAACGTTTACATTGTAGATAAAAAACGAAATCTTCGCGGAAGAAAAGGCGAAAACCTCGAAGGTAAAAACGAATACAAAGAAGGATACAATACTATTTCTGCTGCGGATCTTCACAACGAAATGAGCGACGACGTGAAAATTATTTTATACGAATATCGAGCGGCTCTCAAAAAAAACAATCCGCAAATGAAACGAAAAATTTAATTCTTGATGAAAAATAAATCTTACATAGGAATTTCGTTCATTATTTTAATTTTCGGAATTTATGCCATCCCAAAAATCATCGACAGAGTTAAAAACCACGATGTAACCAGACAAGAAAGACTTGGCGTTCCGGCAAAAGAAGGAAAAGAAGCCGAAAGTTTACTGACAATTGGGAAAGCACCAAAATTTGAACTGACGAATCAAAACGGGGAGAAAATTTCGAATCAAAACTTTGATGGAAAAGTTTACGTGGTCGAATTTTTCTTTTCCACTTGTCCTACCATTTGTCCGGTGATGAACCAAAATATGCTGATAATTGAGAAAGAATTTGGAACAAATAAAAATTTTGGCATTGCCTCTTTCACAATCAATCCAGAAAATGATACGCCACAAGTTTTAAAGGAACATGCACAACAATTAGGCGTGACTTCACCAAACTGGCATTTTCTTACCGGAAATCAGGCTACAATTTACAACATCGCCAACAAAGGATTTAATATTTACGCTGGAAAAAGCAGCAATCCACAAAACGGTGGTTTCGAACATTCTGGCTATTTTGCTTTGGTGGACAAAAAAGGAAATATTCGCAGCCGAAAAGATGAAAATGGCAATCCGCTTATTTTTTACACTGGCTTGAATTATAACGATAAAAAAGGTTTCGAGGAAGATTTACAAGGCAAATACAAACCCGGAATTCACATGATTAAAGAAGATATTGCCTTGCTTTTACAAGAATAATTTATGGAAAATACGCTTAACAGTACAGAATTAAAATATAGAAAATGGATTGTAATCTTGTCTATCGCAATTCCTTTGGTGGTGGCAATTTTATTTGGCGTGAAATTAAAAGATTTTGGTTTCAATGTAAAACCGCTTTCATTTTTACCGCCTATTTATGCGACAATTAACGGCATAACCGCAGTTTTGTTGATCGTCGCAGTTTGGGCTATTAAAAACGGAAAGAGAACATTACACGAAAATTTAATGAAAACGGCAATCGCTTGTTCGGTGGCGTTTTTAGGAATGTACGTGGCTTATCACATGACCTCCGAAAGTACCGCTTTTGGTGGCGAAGGCGCAATTCGATATGTATATTTTTTTATTCTAATATCACATATTTTGCTTTCCATCGTTATCATTCCTTTTGTATTGATTACTTACGTTCGGGCATTGGCAGAAAGATTTGACAAGCATAGAAAAATTGCCAGAATTGCGTATCCGCTTTGGTTATATGTTGCCATTACCGGTGTAATTGTTTACCTCATGATTTCGCCTTATTATGTACATTAATTCAAAAAAAAATCGTCAAAAGTCAAAAGCGAAAATTCGAAAAGACAAGAAATTTCCCAATATTCAAACGTCTTTTTTCTTTCTTCTTTTCTCTTTTTTCTTTTCTAAAAATGCAAATGCACAATGTGCCATGTGTCGTGCGGCTTTGCAAAGTGAAGAAACAGGCGTTCAGGCTGAAGCGGTAAACGACGGAATTATGTATCTCATGGTAATTCCGTATGTTTTAGTCGGAATTTTGGGCTTTGCCATTTACAAATTATACCTCCAAAAAAAGAAGGTTTAATTACTTCAATCCATCAATGCTGATGTTAACCTTTCCGTTGATGGTAATAAATGCCACGATGGCTTTGTTGGTAAGTTGGATTTTTTTGAAAGCGATATTTTCCACATCACCATTTACAAAAACGCCTGGCATGGGCGAATAATTTTTCAGGTAAGCCAAAATATTTTTCTTCCCTTCTTCTAAATTTGGTTGGATGGAATAGCGACAACTGGCTTCAATTTTTTTCAAAATTATCCCAGAAGCCAACCAATTTGCCGTTTTGAGCAAATTGTTTTTGGTGTCTAAAACATAATCTAATTGGTCAAAATAAATTTCTTTGGTCGATTCGTTGTATTGCGGAAATCCGGTTAAATAAATGGTTCCCGTGATGCTTCCGGTTAGGTCTAAACCAATAATCATTTTGTTATTTTTCTGCCAAATGGCTACTTTTTCAACCTTTATTTTTTTCTTTCCCGAACCAAATTCTTGCCCCTGAAAATTTTTAGTCATAATCTTCGAAGCGTCTTCGTAAGTGGAAATTGCCGCAATGTTTGCCGTGATTTTTTCAGGCATTTTCGAAACGGGTTTCAATGCAATATTATTTTTGTCGATTTTGCTTTGAGGTTGTTGTCCCACAATGGTTTCCATGTTACATTTTAATCCCATTTGAAGCGAAATCAAATCTTTTTGCAGTTTCGCTTCGGTAGAATACAATTCCACCGGAACAATTCGCAACCAAGAATCATAAGTTTCACTCATTTGAAATGGTGTGCAAATTTTTTCCAAAGCATCCAAAACATTCGGCTTAAAATCCATCGATTTTTTTATGGCTTCGTCTAAATTGTTTTCCAATTTTGATTTAAAAATTCTAATCGCAGGATTAATGACATACGTAATCGGCATATTTTTTCCGGCAATGGTAATCGTTGGACTTTCTTTCCAATCCAAAGATTTCAGCGTGGTATTTGTGTTGAGTTTCCAATTTGTAAGTCCCACATCACTTACCAAAGTCACCAAACCATTCATGTTAATTTCACGAGTATCGTAAAGTCCCATCGTTCCGTAACGATAAAAAAGCTGGATTTTCAGCGGAAGTACGGTCTTTATCTGATTATTTTCCTCGGAAATTTTAATGTCGGCTTGTTTCCAAACTTTCATTTGGATGTCATCGTCTTCAATATTTTTATCTTCATAAATTAAACCTTGGAGCGATTTATTGGTTTGGATTTCAATGTCTTTTAGTTTAATTTTTACGGGCAAACTGATAAATGACGTAGCGTTTTCAAAAGCAATTGGAGCCGAATCGTCGGGTTCTGGTTTCAAAGCCGCAATTTTGTTGGCGGTTGAACACGACGTTATCAATGCTAAACTCAACAGTGAAAAGACTTTGATGGCAGTATTTAAATGCTTCATATCTTTGGTAGAATTTTCATCAAATGTATATTTTTTTTAAAATCAATTTCAAAAAAAAGTGTAACAATTGCCGGATTTGTAAGTCTAATATTTTAAGCGTTCCACGAAAAAACTTACATTTGTGCAAACGTTTCTCAAAAAGTGATTTTGATTTACCTATGAAAAAAACACAGCTTTTACATTGGTGTTGGATTTTGGTGTTGATGATTTCGGTACCAAATTTTGCCCAACAAAAAAAATGGACACTTGAAGAATGTGTACTTTACGCTCTCGAAAATAATATTTCGATTAAACAATCGGAGTTAGAATTACAAGTTTCCGAAATTGAAAAATTAGAAGCAATTGGCGGATTTTTACCTTCGCTTTCCGGAAACGCCAATTACAGCATCAACACTGGAGCCAACATTAACCCTTCAACCAACCAATTCGAAAATGAAACCTTTAAATCTTTTTCGGCAAGTGTAAACAGCGGTGTAAACTTGTTTAATGGCTTGTTAAATTGGAAAAATTGGCAAAGAACTAAACTTAACAAAGTGGCCAATGAATATCGTTTGGATAAAATGAAAGACGATATAATGTTGCAAGTTGCCAATTCATTTTTGGAAATTCTTTCCAATAAAGAGCAACTTCGGGTTTTGGAAAACCAAAATAGAATTACCAAAGAAAATCTCACCAGAACCGAAGCGTTAATTGATGCCGGAAATCTTCCGGCTGGCGATATTTACGAACTTCGCGCTACTGATGCGCAACAGGAACAACAAATTATCAATGCAAAAAATAATTTGTTTATCGCCAAAATTGCCTTGTGCCAATTGCTTTTATTGGACGATTATGTAAACTTTGATGTTGCCGAACAGGAATTTAACGCAGAGCTTTCGGCAGTTTTAAATGAAACTCCTCAGGCTATTTTTGCGAAAGCAAAAGATTTTGTAAACGATATTAAAATCGCATCACAGGATGTTGCCGTTGCCGAAAAAGATGTGCAAATCTCCCGTTCAGGATATTATCCAACTTTGGGCGGATTTATTGGTTACAATGCCAGATATGCCGAAACTACGCCACTTTCGTTTCGTGACCAATTGTATTTATTTGACGGAACCGCAATGGGATTACAATTGCAAATTCCTATTTTAAACGGATTTTCAACAAGAGCAAGAGTTCAGCGAAGCAAAATTAATCGCAGTCGAAGCGAATATTTGCTAAAACAAGCCGAATTAGACTTAGAAACCAATGTTTACAGAGCTTACAACGATGTGATTAATGCAAAAGAAGCTTACGAAGCTGCGCAAAAAACCGCCGAAGCGAGAAAATTTGCTTACGAATTTTCCAAAGAAAGATTTAATGTAGGATTGCAAAATTCTTTTGATTTCAGCCAATCAACAATCGCTTTCGAAAATGCCCAATCTGAAGAAGTTCGCGCTAAATACGACTATATTTTTAAAACCAAAATTCTTGAATTTTATTTCGGAATGCCAATCGTTCAAAAACCATAATTTATGAAAAAGAAGACCATTTACTTAATAACCGGAGCTTGTGCGGCATTAATTATTCTTTTATTAGTTTTACAAAAGAATGGTGTTTTTGGTAAAAAAAATAACGGAAAAGAGGTGGAAATTGCAAAGGTCGATAGCCAGACAATTGTAGAAACCGTTTCTGCAACCGGAAAAATTCAACCGGAAATTGAAGTGAAAATTTCCTCGGAAGTTTCCGGAGAAATCATCGAATTACCTGTAAAAGAAGGTCAAATTGTAAAAAAAGGCGACTTGCTGGTAAGAATCAATCCAGATCTTTATACCTCGAGTTTAAATCGTTCAGTGGCAAGTTTGTCAGGTTCGAAAGCGGGATTAAGTCAAGCCGATGCGCAATTTACCGAAGCAAAAGCTAATTACGAAAGAAATAAAACTTTGTTCGAAAAAGGAATTATTTCCAAAGCCGATTGGGACAAAGCGGTTTCAAGTTATGCCGTGGCGCAAGCTAACAAACAATCTGCCTACTATAATGTGCAAAGTGCTTCTGCAACGGTAAATGAAGCCAAAGATAATTTAGGACGAACCACGATCTACGCTCCAGCCGACGGGACGATTTCGTCACTTGGTGTAGAATTAGGCGAACGTGTTTTGGGAACGCAACAAATGACGGGAACTGAATTACTTCGTGTGGCAAACCTTAATAATATGGAGGTTGAAGTTGATGTAAACGAAAATGATATTGTAAAAGTTAGTGTTGGCGATTCGGCGAAAGTTGAAGTTGATGCCTATTTGAAAAAAGAATTTAAAGGAATTGTTACCAGTATTTCTAATTCTGCAAGTGCAGATTTAACGGCCGATCAGGTGACCAATTTTAAAGTAAAAGTTAGAATTTTAAAAGAATCTTACCAAGATTTAGTAGAAGGAAAGCCGGCAAGTTACTCGCCATTTCGTCCAGGAATGACGGCAACGGTGGATATAATTACTAAAAGAAAAGAAAATGTTGTAGCAGTTCCAATTAGTGCTGTAGTTGTAAAAACTGATACTTCTGCGACTGCGAAACCGGATGTTGCCGTAGCTTCAGATGATAAAAATAAACCAAGCGTTCCTCAAAACAATAAAAAATTCGAATGTGTTTTTATTCGAAAAGGTAATAAAGCGCAAATTCGAGTAATCAAAACCGGTATTCAAAACGATGCTAATATCGAAATCATTTCGGGATTACAAAATGGAGAAGAAGTAATCGTTGGTCCTTACAATGTGGTGACAAAAGAATTGAAATCGGGAGATGAAGTTTTTGTGGCAAACGAAAAAAACCAACCCAATCCAAAACCTAAAAAATAAATGGCGGTTATCCTCAATATTGAAACCTCCACAAAAAATTGTTCGGTTAGCATTGCTCAAGATGGAAAATTATTACACTTGCGCGAGTTTGCGGATGAAGGTTATGCTCACGCCGAAAAATTACATGTTTTTATTGCGGAAAGTTTAGCAGTCGTTTCGCTTACGCCAAAAGATTTAACCGCCGTTGCTGTAAGTAAAGGACCGGGATCTTACACGGGCTTGAGAATCGGTGTTTCGGCGGCAAAAGGATTGTGTTATCCTTTAGATATTCCACTAATTTCCGTCGATACTTTAGCTGTTTTGGCAACAGCTTTGCCCATCGAAACGGGGGTAAAAATCCCAATGATTGACGCTCGAAGAATGGAGGTTTATCATGCAATTTTTAGTCCTTCCGGAGAAATGTTGCAAGACGCAAAAGCCGAAGTTATTACCGCAGAATCTTTTGCAATTTTAGATTTACCGATTCATTTGTTAGGTGACGGAGCTGAAAAATGTGCCGCGGTTTTGCCACAAAATAAATTTATTTTTCATTCACAAATTCAATATCCTTCGGCTAAAGAAATGGCAGCTTTGTCATTCGAAAAGTACAAAAAAAGCGACACTGAAAATGTCGCTTATTTCGAACCTTTTTATCTAAAGGATTTTTTAATTCAATCAAAAGGAAATTAAATTGTTCCTAAAAACTGCGCTAATTTCATTAAGTCTTCCTCTTTTTTGAAAGATATTTTTTGCTCCTTGAAGAAAGTGTTCAAAGCATCTTTTTTATCAGGGAAAAGTGCAATAACATCTTTTTTATCGTCAGGTAACTCAGTGATCTTTGCACCATCTTTTTGGAAAAAATAAGTGTCTTTGCTTTTTACAAATTTCGGAGGTGATGATCTTTCGTAAGTGTTTGAAGATTCTCTACCTGCAATCAGTTTTATCTTTTCTTTTTTGTACAATTTAAAACCTTCTCCAGCGTGAAGTTGAAACAAGAATCCATTGATTGTTTTTCCATCTTCTAAATAATCCACCAAATGAAGGTTATAGCTTCCGTTACCAATGTTTACTTGGCCGTATTCAGGTCTTTTCGGAAGAATAAAATAAGTTTTATTATTTGCTACTTCCACGTTATCATTCGACGCATTATAACGTACCATTACAGTTTGTTCAACTGCACTAATTTTTGCAGGTTTAAAACCTTCGTAAACGTAAGGCGTTCCCGAAGCTTTGGAATTTTCATCAATCGCATGTGTGTTTCCTCTAAATGGTTGGCCGTTTTCTACGAACAAATCCATTACTTGTTGAGCGCTTGTGGTAGTTATCGCGCCTAAAAGCAATATTAAAGACAATCCTTTTTTCATTTTATCTGGTTTAAATTAATAATTTTAAATTTTTATTTACACTCAATATTCAGAGAATTCAGAAATTTACCCCAAACTTCTATCTAAATTTATGCCAATATCTGTTATTTTGTTAATAATGACTTTTGAATTGGGATATTTAACACTTTTGCACAATTTTTATAAGTCATTTCTATGTTAAGCCAATGAAAAATGATAAAAGCCTCAATAATTTTTGGTGCATAAATTGCTGAAGCATTTACAAATTTCTCAAAGACCTAAGTTGAAACCCAATCTTAGGTCATCAAAATGATTCGTTTTTAAAAATTCGAACCAAATTTAACGATTTAAAATCTCAATTTGCGCATCCTAATCTTAAATTTTAAAATTAATCACAAGATTATTTCTCCCGAAGTTGGGCTAAGATTTCCGCAAACGATTCCGTTGGTTTTTCACATGTTTTTTGATAACAAAGATAAAATTGCGGCTTTCCTGTTTCTACTTTATTTTTTAAAAACGGCAATTTCGAAATTTTATTTTTAGTTCCGGAAAGAATTAAATTCGGGAAATATTCTTGGTTGATTTTGGCCGAATAATTTTTCGCGACATCGCTACAAATTGCCAATTCGTAACTCTTTTCTGAAAACCACATCCCCGCGTTTAGCCAATTAGCAAATGCCGATGGATAATTGATTAATGGGATGACATGGTACGTCATTTTTTTGGAAAGATTCAAAAAATAATCGTTTTCAAAATAAATGCTCAATTTGTACAAATTAACCGCCATCACCGAATTTGACGCCGAAATCACGTTGTCTTCAATTTCAAAATGTGGCGCAATCAGAGCGTCATTACTTCTCGAGGCAAAAAGGAAAAATCCTGAACTTTCTTCGTAAAAGTAATCCAAACAATAATCTGTGAGTTGCTTGGCTTTTTGTAACCAATTTTCTTCAAATGTTACCTCGTAAAATTTTATAAACGCCTCAATAACAAAGCAATAATCTTCCGTATAACCATTAATTGCCGTAGTTTTATTTTGGTACGAATGAAATAAATTTCCGTTTTCATGCCACAAGTTATCGATAACAAATTGGGCTGCTTTTTTGGCTTTCGCCAAATGCTTTTCATTGCCAAAACTTTTGAAAGCATCCAGATATCCCGAAATCATCATGGCATTCCAAGAGGTTAGTATTTTGTTGTCAAGTCTTGGTTTTTGACGGTTTTCGCGTGCATCAAAAAGTTTTTGTTCCCAATATTTTTTCTTTGCAATTAAGGTTTCAAGATCGATTTTTTCACGGCTTGCAATTTCTTCCAACGAATGATTTTGAATCAAAACATAGTTTCCGTTTTCCCAATGCCCGAATTCGTTAACATTGAAAATTTTGGCAAATAAATCAAAATCGGATGCTAGCAACTCTTGTAGTTCGTTTTTTGTCCAAACATAAAAAGCACCTTCTTCCAAATGATTTTCTGCATTCAAACTATCGGCGTCGAGAGCTGAAAAAAATGCACCGGATTCATGGCTGAATTCTCTATCGATGAAAGCTAAAGTTTTTTCTACAACTTCTTGGTACAAATTATTTTTGGTCAATCGATAAGCTTCAGAGTAAAGCGATACAAGTTGGGCATTGTCGTACAACATTTTTTCAAAATGAGGAACATGCCATTTCAAATCCACCGAATAGCGAGAAAATCCACCGCCTAAAACATCAAACAGTCCACCGAAAGCCATTTTTTCTAACGTAAGATTCACGTGATCGAGAATTTCCGAATCATTTTTAAGATGTCCGTATTTAAGGAGAAAACTCAAGTTATTTGGCATCATAAATTTTGGAGCGCGAGCATAGCCGCCAAATTCGTGGTCAAAGCTTTTTTTCCATTTTTCCAAAAGGAATTCAATGGAAGGCAATTCCTCTATTTTTTCGGCTTTTGGAATTAAACTCGATTGCATGATGCCGTTGTGTAATTTTTCGGCGTATTCTAAAACTTTTTCGGTCTGGTTTTGGTACATCTGATGTAATTCTTCGAGCGTTTCCATCCATTCTTGTTTTCGGAAATAAGTGCCACCCCAAACAGGTTTTCCGTTAGGAAGACAAACCACATTCATGGGCCAACCGCCTCGTCCGGTCATAATTTGTACGGCTTTCATGTAAACGGCATCGACATCCGGATGTTCTTCGCGATCTACTTTAATGTTGATAAAATGCTGATTCATTACAATTGCCGCTTCGGGATTTTCGAAAGTTTCGTGTTCCATTACGTGACACCAATGACAAGCCGAATAACCTACGGAAATAATGATGAGTTTATTTTGTAATTGGGCTAATTCAAAATTTTTTGCACTCCAAGCTTTCCAATGCACGGGATTGTTGGCATGTTGCAAAAGGTATGGACTTGATTGTTGCGAAAGTTCGTTCATGGTAGTAGGTTTAGCCCCGATTGAAGCGGAAAGCTTTTTGAAGGTTTTGACTATTTTTTGTATGGAAAAAAAAGCGACGTGAGGAGCTCTTTTTTTACATTACAAAAAAAGGAAAAACCAAAAAAACTTGCAGCGAAAAACGGGAAATAGCTTCAAATAAAAATAAAAAAAAAGCGTTTCGAAAGGGAAACGCTTAAAGTTAATGATTTTTTATCCGTTGAGGGCTTCAACTTTGATGTTTTCGTCTTTGAGCATGTCTTTGAGCATGTTTTCGATACCGTTTTTGAGGGTAAATGTCGATGAAGGACAACCGCTACAAGCGCCTTGAAGCACGACTTTCACACGTTTTTCTGCGTCATCGTAAGAGTCGAATAAAATATTTCCGCCATCGGCAGCAACTGCAGGTTTTACGTATTCTTCTAAGATGTTGATGATTTGCTGCGAAGTGACATCGAGCTGATCAAAATTTTCTATTTTTTGTTTTTCAGTTTTTGGGCTGATGGATGCCAAATTTTCGTCGATTACAATGCCGCCATTTTCAATAAATTGTTTGATGAAAGTACGGATTTCGAGTGTTACTTCTTGCCATTCTGCCACGGCAAATTTGGTAATGGAAACATAGTTTTCGTCTATAAAAATTTCTTTTACATACGGAAATCTGAACAATTCAAGGGCAAGGGGGGAGGCGGTTGCTTCGTCGATATTTTTATATTCGGCAGCGGTTTGCGTAAGGCGTTTATTGGCTACAAATTTTTGTACGGACGGATTTGGTGTGCTTTCCGCATAAACAGTTACCGGGGTTTTTTTCGGTTTTTCGGTTTCGAGAACTACTGGAGCGCCTTTTTCGAGATACGCTTCAATTTGTTCGGCAACAGCATCTTGAACATCTGTCCATTCTACAATATTGTATCGCTGGATGGCAATGAAATTTCCAGAAATGTAAACCGATTTTACAAATGGAAGGTAAAAAAGTTGTTGTGCCAAAGGCGAATTTTTGGCTTCGTCGATATTTTTATATTCGAAATTTTGATTTTGTGTGATGAAATCTTCGAGTTCAAACTTGAGTATCGTGGGGTTTTGGGTTTCTTTGATGCTAACTTTACTCATGGGATTTTATATTTTCTGCAAATTTAACAACTAAATTTTCCATGATACGCTATATTTGAATTTTTAAAGAATAAATTAACACAAAGAGGTGGTTTCGGAAGCGTAATATTAACGAAATTGTAACCAACCTATAAGAAAAATTTATATATTTGACCGCTACAAAAATCTCTAAAAGGCAAATTTTTAAGATTTTAGCACATAATAAAAATGACCCCATGAATTTCAAAAAAAGGTATTTAGCTTTATTATTATTGTTGTCGCAAGTTTCTTTTGCACAAGAAGGAATCGCTGTTTATTCTGATTATCTCACGGATAATTATTATTTAATACATCCTTCAATGGCTGGAGCGGCTAATTGTGCGAAGCTTCGCTTAACGGCTCGTCAACAATGGTTTGGGCAAGATGATGCTCCTGCGTTGCAAACTTTAAGTTTTAATGGTCGTGTTGGAGAACAATCAGGTGTTGGGGTGATTTTTTTCAATGATAAAAATGGTTACCACTCTCAAACTGGAGCTAAATTAACTTATGCACATCACATTCAGTTTTCACGAGGAGATTATGATTTGAACCAGCTTTCGTTTGGTATGAGTGCCGGTTTGGTACAAAGCCGTTTAGATGAAAATGATTTCTTAAATGAGCCTTTTGATCCAATGATTGTGGGAGGAATTTATCAAAAAGATTCGTATTTCAATGTTGATTTTGGAATGTCGTACAACTACCTAGATTTTTACGCACATTTTACAGTGAAAAACGCGGTTTCAAATATTAGAAGAGAAATTTATTCTGATTTTGAATCGGATAACTTAAGAAAATATTTGTTTAGTGCTGGTTACGTTTTTGGCGATGCCGATCGTTTACAACTTGAGCCTTCAATATTGTTTCAGTACACCGAAGAAACAACTGAAAAAGCCATTGACCTTAACTTGAAAGTGTATAAAGAATTAGATTTTGGTCGTCTTTGGGGAGGACTCTCTTACAGAAGAAGTTTTGACGGAGCTCAATATCTTGAGGGAGCCAACGGTGGCGTTTCTGATCAAAAATTACAATACATCACTCCTTTCGTAGGATTGAATTACAAAAATTTTATGGTAGGTTACACTTATTCGCATCTTACTGGAGATGTTAAGTTCGACAATGGAGGATTTCACCAAATCACTCTAGGGTTGAACTTATTCTGCAAGCGCGAAAAATGGGATTGTAACTGTCCTGCTGTTAACTAATTTTAAAGTTGATATTAATTCTGTCCCGGTAGATTTTATTAAATTTACCGGGACAATTTTTTTATATAAAATTATGCTGATAAAAACTGTAAACGGAAAGTCACCAAAAATTCCCGAAGATTGTTATGTGGCGGAAAACGCTACAATAATTGGCGACGTTAGTTTTGGAAATTCTTGCAGCGTTTGGTTTAACGCTGTTGTGCGAGGTGATGTTCATTTTATTAAAATTGGAAATAAAGTGAACATTCAGGATGGTGCTGTGATTCATTGTACGTATCAAAAACATCCCACAATCATTGGAAATAACGTGTCAATTGGTCATAACGCTATTGTTCATGGATGTGAAATTCACGACAATGTTTTAATCGGAATGGGTTCGATTGTGATGGACAATTGTGTGGTTCATAGTCATTCGATTATTGCGGCTGGAGCTGTTGTTACACAAGGAACCGTCGTTGAATCAGGAACGATTTATGCGGGAATTCCGGCAAAAAAGGTAAAAGATTTAGACCAATCTGACTTTGCGGGTGAAATAGAAAGAATTTCTAATAATTATGTGATGTATAGCAGTTGGTTGAAAGATTCTGATTAAAAATCTCTTTCAATCACTGTAAAATCTTGCTTCAATATTTTCTTCAAAACGGTAGCATCTGTATTGGTGTAAAAAATATTTTTCGCTTTCGCGGAATTGTTGAATCCAATGTTTTCCAAGATTTTTTTGGTTTGCTTGGCAACGGCTTCGCCAGAATCTATGATTTTGATGTGAGGCGGCAAAATCTTTTCTATCTGCGGAATCAGATAAGGATAATGACTGCAACCCAACACCAAATAATCAATATTTTCTTCAATCATCGGCTGAAGATATAGCTGTAATAAAGCGGTCATTTCTTCTGATTCAATTTTACCATTTTCGATAAGCTGTACCAAATTATAACCCACTTGTTCTACAATTTTAGTATCGTGAAATTGTTCAGTAGCTTTATTGAAAAGTTCACTATTTAATGTTCCTTTTGTGGCTAAAATTCCAATTGTTTGTGTTTTCGAATGATTTGCCGCAGGTTTTATCGCTGGTTCAATGCCAATAAAAGGTACATCGTATATTGCTCGTAATTCTTTAATCGCATTAGTAGTAGCGGTATTGCAAGCCACGACGATTAATTTTGCATTATGATTCAGCAGAAATTCGGTGTTTTTAATGCTGAGCTCGATGATTTCTTCCTTAGACTTCTGACCATAAGGGGCATTTTTGCTATCGGCTAAATAAATGGTATTTTCGTTTGGTAATAACTGATGAATTTCTTTCCAAATCGAAGTGCCACCAATTCCGGAGTCAAAAAGTCCAATGGGATTATCGTTGATCATGAATACAAATATAAAAAAAACTGCCCATTAAAAAATGGACAGTTTTCAGTGAAATTATATTGCCTTTGGATTAAAATCCTAAGTCTTTTTTTACATCAGCAGTAAGGTCTGGACCATCAGCTAAAAGTAATCCAGCCGCGTTTAGAACATATTGATATCCTTTTGCTTTACCCACTTTTTTGATCGAAGCTTCAACTTTTTCCATGATTGGTTTTAGCAATTCAGCTTCTTTCTTTTGCAATTCTTTTTGAGCATTGTCACGGAAATCAGCAATTCTTTTTTGAGAATCTTGTACTTCAGCAATACGCTCTTGGTTTACTTTTTCAGTAACTGTTTGCTCTTCTTCACCATATTTTTTAAGTTTTGCCTGATACTCAGTTGTCATGGCATTAAACTCAGTTGTATAAGTGTCGCTTAATTTTTTTAATTGTTTTTCAGCTTCAATTCTAGCCGGCATTTTCTCCATAATTTCGTTTACATCTACGTGAGCAGTTTTAGCTTGAGCATTCGCAGCTTGTGCTCCAAAGAATAAAGTAGCGGCAATTAATAAAGATTTCAATTGTTTCATTTTTGTTTAAAGTATTAAATTAATTTATTTTTAGTTTTGATCATCGTTTGTAGAGTTAGCTGGTGGCGTGGTTTTATTTTCACGCTCTTTTTTGGCAGCTTCTCTTTCTTCTAATAATTTTCTACGTCTTTCTTCCAAAGCCGCTTTACGTTCGTCTAACTTGCGTTGTCTTTCAGCAGCAGCTTCCTGACGGATTTGTTCTGGTGTTTTTTTCTCCGATTGAACGGTTTCACCGTCACTATTTTTTTCGGTTGCAGTTTCACTACCTTTATTAGCTGCAGCCGCTTTCTTCTCTTCCTGATCCGCTATTTTTTCGTCGGCTTTCGCTTTAGCCGCTTCGCGTTTTGCGTTTCTTTCGTCAATTAGTTTTTGACGTTTTTCTTCAAATGCAGCACGTTTCGCTTCGGCAGCAGCCTGACGGTCTTCAATCATTTTTTGTCTTTCGGCTTGTTTGGCTTCAAGTGCTTTTTGTCTTTCAGCTAAAGCCGGATTATCGTCGATTTCGTCTTGTTTTTTATCAGCTTCTTCTTGCTCCTTAATTTGCTTGCTGCTCATTTGTTCACGTTTAGAGGCGCGAGTTAATTGGCGAATTACTCTGTCACTAATATTGTGTTGTTGTGCTGCAAAAAGCATGGTCAAATCTGATGATTTATCGAAAACAAAATCATATCTGTCTTTTGCAAGATCTTGAACGATGGTAAAAACTTGATCTTGAATTGGCTTCACCAAAACCGCTTTTTGTGTCATCAAATCGCCGGTTGGTCCAAATCTTTTTTGCTGGAAGGCTAAAAGTTCGCTTTCTAAAAACGAAATTTCTTCCTCGCGTTCTTCAATCAATTCTTTGGTTAAAAGTACTCTTTCAGTTTTGAGGTTTTCTTTTAATTTATTGATTTCATTTTTTTTCACTTCGGCTTCTTGCTTCCAACCTTGTGCTTTTATTTCCAGTTGGTTTTTGGCTTCGGCATAATCAGGAACTTTTTCTAAAATATATTCCATATCGATGTAACCGATTCTCACACCACGACCTTGAGCCTGTGTGGCAAATGATATTGATGCGGCAAATAACAGAATGATGAATTGTTTCATATAAATATTGTATTAGAAAATATCATGCCAAATTTAAACTTTTTTTAGAATTGCTGTCCAATAATAAAATGCGTCTCCCAACCATTCTTTTGTGTCGCTCCAGGAATTGGATCGAAACCATGTGCGAAATCGATTCCTAATAGACCAAACGCTGGCATGAAAATCCTGATTCCGACTCCGGCAGAACGTTGCATATCAAACGGATTATAATCTCTAAATTTATCAAAAGATGATCCGGCTTCCAAAAACGTTAACGCATAAATTGACGCGGTATTGCCCATTGTAATCGGATATCTCAACTCCATAGTAAATTTGTTATAAATGGTTCCACCATCTTGCGAAGATAAGGATTGATTTGGATAACCTCTTAACTGAACAATTTCTCTACCATCTAAAGTATAGTTAGCCAATCCATCTCCTCCAACGAAAAATCTTTCGAAAGGAACTAGACCTCTATCATTGTTATAAGCACCAAGGAAACCAAATTCTCCAGCGGTTCTAAGTACTAATTTTCCTACAAGTTTTGTGTACCAATCTCCTCTAAATTTAATTTTGTAATATTCCAACCAGTTGAAACGCTCTTGGTCAATTTTAGATTGGTTTGGCGTTCCATCGGCATTTTGAAATTCTTCTTTGTTAGCCAAATTTGCGTAATCTACTCCATTAAATAACGAGTAAGGTAGCGTAAATTTTCCGCTGATGCTAAATTCTGAACCATACATTGGAAAAATTGGACTTGTTCCTTTATTATTTCGGGTTAAACCAATGGTATAAGCTAAGTTTCTTGCACTTCCGTCACCGAAGGTAAACAATCCGGTATTATAGTTACTCAAATCATAATATTGGAAACTTACCGATTGAGAAAGCGTAAAATAATCGTCAGGAACATTCAATCTTTTTGCCAATCCTAAAGAGAGTGATGTAATGTTGAAACTTCTGCTTCTGTCAACACTATTAAATCCTGAATATAAAAATTGCTTACTGTGGGAAATTGACCCTGAAAATTGTACCGGTTTTTTTCCGCCAATCCACGGCTCTGAAAACGAAAGACTATACGTTTGGAAATAAGTACTTCCTTGTAAACGCAACGCTAATTGTTGTCCATCTCCCATTGGAACTGGTCTATAAGCTTCTTTGTTAAAAATATTTTTGATTGAGAAATTGTTAAACGAAAGTCCTAAGGTTCCAATGAAACCACCACCACCGTAACCACCTTGCAATTCAATTTGGCTCGAGCCTTTTTCTACCACATTATACTCAATATCTACAGTTCCCGAAGCCGGATCTACGTTTTTAAATTTAGGCTCTAAAGCTTCCGGATCGAAAAAGTTTAACTGACCCAATTCTCGAACGCTTCGCATCAATAATTCTTTGCTGTATTTTTGACCAGGGTAAGTTCTAACGGTTCTTAAAATAACGTTATCGTTCGTTTTTTCGTTTCCTCTAACCGTAATATTATTGAAATAAGCAATCGGACCTTCTAAAATTCTGATTTCAAAATCAATTGTGTCGTTAGCCGTTTTGGTTTCAACCGCATTAATTTGCGAGAAAAGATAACCGTTATTTTGGTACAAATTGGTAATGTCTTCGCCGTCAGGTTTGGTTTTATCGGCAATTCTTTTTTGGAGTAAAACCCCGTTGTAAACATCACCTTTATTGATGCCTAACATTTTTCTAAGTCCTTGATCAGAATAAACAGTGTTTCCGAAAAACTTAATATCGCCAAAATAATACTGTCTTCCTTCTTCAACTTTTACATTGATATCGATGGTGTTTTTTGCTTTATTGTAAGCCACGCTATCACTGATGACACGAGCATCACGGTAACCTTTTTCTTTGTATTTAGAAACGATATTTTCTAAATCTTCCTGATATTTTTCTTTGATATATTTTGAACCTTTCCAAAAACGAAGTGGAAATTTCGTTTTGGTGTTTTTCATCGCCTTGCGAAGTTTAGCATCAGAAATTTGACTGTTTCCTTCAAAATCTATTGACGAAACTTTTACTTTTTCGCCTTTATCGATATTCACCACCATCTTAACTTCGTTTCCGGCTGTAGTGTCCGGAATGGTATTGATGGAAACTTTGGTATTGTAAAAACCGTCTTTTTTGTATTTATTTTCGATGTAATTCTTCGTAGTAGTAATCAGGTTTTCGTTAACAATTTTTCCTTTTGTCAAATTATTTTCCTTGATTAACGCTTCCATCTTCGACTTTTTAACGCCTTGGATTTTTACATCGTTCAATTTAGGTAATTCGCTGATAAACATGTCAATGTAAACGCTATCGCCTTGAACGCGGTTTACGTACATGTCAATTTCGTTAAAAAGCCCCAGTTTCCACAATTTTTTAATTGCGGTACTGATTTCTTCGCCCGGAACTGTAATTTTTTGTCCACGTTGTAATCCGGCAAAAGTAACAACGGTTTGCTGGTTATAGCTAATTTTTCCGATAACATTAATATCGGCTAAAATGTAATCTCTACCTTGATCAAATGGGATTCTGTCTTGAGCGTTTGCCTGAAATAAAATTCCTGAGCCTACAATAGCTAAGAAAAGTTTAATGTCTTTTAACATTAATAATAGTTATTAAATTTGTTCACTTGTTTTTCCAAATCGTCTTTCTCTTTTTTGATAGCTTAAAATCGCTTCATAAAGATGTTCCGGTGTAAAATCCGGCCACAAAACATCGGTAAAAAATAATTCGGCATAAGCGATTTGCCAAAGTAAGAAATTACTGATGCGATGTTCCCCGCTCGTGCGGATTAACAGGTCAACGTCTGGTAAATTTTGCGTGTAAAGATGCTGATTAATAATTGATTCGTCAATACTGTCAATTGAAATTATATTATTTTTAACTTTACTACTGATATTTTTTATAGCCGAAATCAGCTCTTCCCTAGAACCATAGCTCAATGCCAGAGTTAATGTCATCCGATTATTTTCCGAAGTTTTTTCGATTACACCTGAAAGTTCTCGTTGAACTGATGAAGGTAAAGCACTGAAATTGCCAATGGTATTTAACCGGATATTGTTTTCCATCAAAGTTTTCAATTCGTTTTTAAGCGAACTGCTGAGAAGCTTCATTAAGGTATCTACTTCTAACTTTGGACGGTTCCAGTTTTCGGTAGAAAATGCGTAAAGTGTAAGGTTTTGAATGCCTAATTTTGCACAAGTTTCCACCGTTTTTCTTACAGATTTTGTGCCGTTTTCATGTCCGAAAGTGCGTAAAAATCCTTTTTGTTTTGCCCAACGACCATTGCCATCCATAATGATGGCTAAATGTTTTGGGAGGTTATTTTGGTCGATCGATTCGTATAAGTTCATTGTAAATCTATTCCGGACAATAACATGGTTTGTTGCCAAAGGTATACGTTAAGGTCAAGCCTGTAAACACATACCAATCTTTGCTATTAAAATTTCCAAATTTTAAATGTGCAAAGTTATCGTTTTTAGGATTGCTACCATCAAGATTATCAGTAAAAGTATATCGAACGCCTGATTCAATTCCTAAAACGAAACGTTCGGCAATTCGGGCTTTTACCCCTAACACCATCGGGATTGCAAAAGATTGTCTCTTTTCGTCTTCCTGATAATGATTGTTTAAATGGTACAATTCTGTGTATCGAAAATAACTTACACCTGAGTAAACATAAGGGGTTACCAAAAATCCGCTTTCGTGTAAATTAAAGTCAAAAAAACTAAATTCAAGGCCTAAAGATAATTCTTTTAGGTCATTTTCAAAATTATAGCCGCGACCGTTTCTGGAAGGTACATCGGAGTCTAAATCGTTAGAAGTTATTTTTCCTTGTGTATATGAAATTCTCCAAGAATGTCTCGGACTTCTATTCCATTTGTATAAAATTCCAAAAGCGTATTCGTTAGGTTTAATATAATTAGTTGGTCCAATATCTCCTATATAATTGTTACCGCCGGCAAAAACACCAATTTCGTGAATTTGTGCTTCTGTGCTTAAAAACGTGGAAAATAATAAAACGAATACAAAAAATTTCTTCATTTAACTGAAAAATAAGGGTGCAAATATACTAATTACGAACACTTTTTAACTATCTAATCTCGTCAAATGCCTTTTTATTTTAACGAAAATAATTTTAATGCTCCAATCTTAAAACGAAAGTTGTGTGTGGTTAGTATGAAACCGTGCAGTATTTTAGGTTAATTTCTTTTGTCTTCGCCCCAAAGTAATTTGTTCCGAAGGGTTTTGAGGAAACTTTTTCCGGGAATTTCAACCATGTTAATGACAAATTCTTTTTTTGAAATCTTCAAAATAGACTCATTGCTAATTACCGCAACCCGCGAATCGAGCGAAACCAAATACTGCTCCTCGCGTCCCGAAACTTTTAATTTAATTTCGGTAGAATCTGGAATGACAAGCGGTCTTGCGTTAAGATTATGTGGTGCAATTGGGGTAATCACAAAGCTGTTTACTTCCGGAGTCAAAATGGGACCACCACAACTTAAGGAATATCCGGTGGAACCTGTTGGCGTAGAAATAATTAATCCGTCAGCCCAATAAGAAGTAAGGTATTCATCGTTTAAATAAGTTTCGATAGTAATCATCGATGCCGAATCTTTCCGGCTTACGGAAATTTCGTTCATGGCAAAATCCAGCGAAGCGGTTTCCGGAATTTCGCTGTCGCTTTCTAATCCAATTACAGTTCTCGACGAAAGAGAATATTTGCCATCAATTAAAAACTGTAAAAATTCTTCAATATTTTCTTTTTGAACCGCTGCTAAAAAACCTAATCTTCCGGCGTTAATTCCTAAAATAGGGATTCCGGAATCTCTTACCAAAGTTGCCGCACGTAAAATCGTTCCGTCACCACCAATGCTTACCAAAACATCAGTATCTTTTGGTAAATCTGAAAAATCGTGAAACGTAACATAATCTTTCCGGATAATTTCTTTCTCATAAAGCATTTCCAAAAAAGTATCCTGAATCACCAAATCCACCTTGTTTTTGTTGAAAAAAACAAAAATATCGCGGATAATCGGTTCCGTACTGTTCTGGTAATATTGTCCGTAAATAGCTACTTTCATTCTTTTAATTAGATAATTTTTAATCAAATAATTTGATGATAATTTAAATGTGTAATTATTTAAGATTCAATTTTAGCAATTAAAAATCCACTGATCACTAATCACTAATTACGAATCACTAATCACTTATATATTAAGGTATCGATCCAAATAATCCGACCGCTCTTTCAATGCATTCAAATAATTATCTTCCTGATGTTCCGAGACAATCTCGTAGTTATAGCGGCGGAAAGTTTGGATAATTTCGTTCAAAGAACCCAAAGTGACTTTCACGGTAATTTGCGCTTGTCCATTTTCAACATTAGAAACAAACATGCCCAAAATTTTTCCGTTGTTGCTTTCCACAATTTGCGCTACTTGTCCCATCGAATAATCCTCGACCGGTTTTTGTACAATCAAAATGCCACCCAATTCTTTTAAAAAAGGCGTCTCGTGAAAAAATTTCACAATATCAGCAATGTCGTAATACCCTTTGTAAGCGTTAGTTTCGTCTAGAACCGGAACAACACTGGCATGATTTCTGGCAAAAACCTCAAAAACATCCAGCCAAATCATAGTATTTCTTACATAAAAACCTTCAAGCGTGTAGCGATAATCAGCAATCGTTTTTTCCGAATCAAAAGTTTCCACATCATCGCTCGAAATGCTTCCCACATAAATTCCGTTTTCCAAAACCGGAAAATGCGTAAAAGACAATTCGGCGAAAAAATCCTGAACATCCGCAATCGTCTCGCCAATGTCCAAACCTTTGATGTCGTTATTAATGTAGTCTGTAATTTCAGTCATGAGCTCAATTCAAATATCGATTGCAAAATAATCAAAATTAACCACAAAATGCCGTGTTTAACTTTGTATTTTTGTAAGGAAAATTATTCAAAAAGCATTCCAATGACAAAGTTAAGCGTAAATATTAATAAAATTGCCACACTTAGAAACGCTCGTGGCGGCAATGTTCCTGATTTGCTAAAAGTTGCCCAAGACATCGAACGTTTTGGCGGACAAGGCATTACCATCCATCCGCGTCCGGACGAACGCCACATTCGCTACCAAGATGCCCGCGATTTAAAAAAAATTGTCACTACCGAATTAAATATCGAAGGAAATCCCGCCCAAAAATTCATCGACCTTGTACTCGAAGTCCAACCCGATCAAGTTACTTTAGTTCCTGATGCTGACGATGCCATTACGTCTAACGCAGGTTGGGACACCATCAAAAATCAAAATTTTCTGCAAGAAATCATTGCAGAATTCAAGCGTCATAACATCCGAACTTCAATTTTCGTGGATCCCGTTCCAGCCATGATCGAAGCGGCCAAAAATACAGGAACTGATCGCATTGAATTGTACACAGAATCCTTCGCACATCAATATTCGCAAGGCAACAAAGCCGGAATTAATCCTTATATTGAAGCTGCAAAAATAGCCAACGAACTCGATTTGGGCATCAATGCCGGACACGATTTAAGCCTTGAAAACATCCAGTTTTTCCAACAAAATATTCCCAATTTGCTCGAAGTTTCCATCGGTCACGCCCTAATTTCCGAATCTATTTACTTGGGGTTGGAAAACGTCGTAAACATGTATCTCCATAAATTAAAATAATTTTTTTTGGGCGTGCCCCTGCGGGTCGGGCTTTCGCCACTCGCTGTTTTTTTGGTTCCACTTCGTTAAACCAAAAAAACGAGCTCAAACAAAGGCTCAATCCCTCACGCAAAATCCTGCAAACCGGAAAAAATCTGCAAAAAAATCATGAAAACACTACACTCAAAAATAGAAGGCGAAGGCAAACCATTGTTAATCCTGCATGGATTTTTAGGAATGTCAGACAACTGGAAAACTCTTGCCACTCAATATGCCAACGAAGGATTTGAAACCCACGCCATCGACCTACGCAATCACGGCAGAAGTTTTCATTCTAACAATTTTTCGTATCAAGATATGGTAAACGATATTGTGTCGTATTGCCAAGAAAAAAATCTGGAAAAAATTCACATCATCGGGCATTCGATGGGCGGAAAAGTCGCCATGTTTTTAGCTACACAACATCCGGAACTTATCGAAAAATTATTAGTAGCCGACATCGGGCCTAAATATTATGCACCACATCATCAAGACATTCTCAACGGTCTAAATGCTGTGGATTTTTCTCAAAAACCTGGAAGGAGTGAAGTGGAAGAAATTTTGAAACCACATATTCCTGATTTTGGCACCAGACAATTTCTGATGAAAAATTTACATTGGGAAACATCAGACCAATTGGCTTTTCGCTTTAACCTCAAAACCCTAACGGAAGAAGTAGAAAATATCGGCGAAGCACTTCCAGAAGAAAAAACCTTCAATGGAGAAACACTGTTTTTGCGTGGCGAAAAATCTAATTATATTAAGGAAGAAGATTTTGAAGTAATCAAGAAACATTTCCCAAACGCCGAAATCAAAACCATCGCAAATGCTGGACATTGGCTTCACGCCGAAAACCCAAAAGATTTTTTTGAAGTAAGCATTCGGTTTTGATGTAATTTTGACTTGAAGATTTAGTGATTTACCCTAAGCTTACAACTTATAACTTTTTGCTAACCAATAACTAAAAAGATGAATTTATTATTAAGAATTTTAATTACCGCCGTTTTGGTCATGGTAATTTCGCACTTCATGCCCGGAATTGCTCTCAGAGGAACACAAGGAATTTCATCCACCAATTTTATGACTGCTATTTGGGTGGCAATTGTTTTAGGATTACTTAATTTGCTGGTAAAACCTATTTTGGTCATCCTCACTTTACCCATAACATTTATAACGTTAGGCTTATTTTTGCTGGTAATTAATGCTTTAATTATTTTGCTTTGCGCCAACATTGTTCCGGGTTTTGCTGTGGAAAGTTTTTGGACAGCCTTGCTTTTTAGTTTGGTGTTGTCTATCCTACAATCCATAATATTTTCAATCGCCGGAGCGAACGATTAAGTCGATTTCTGCTTATTGTTAAAGCATTGATAATACATTTAATAAAACTTTGCAAGCTTACAAAAATGTTATAGTTTTGCAACCCAATTTTATAATTAACAAAATGAATATCACAAGAAATAATGTTGATGCTTTAAATGCAGTTGTGACGATTGAAGTTGCAAAAGCAGATTATGCACCACAAGTTGAAAAAGCCCTGAAAAATTATCAGAAAAACGCTAACATTCCAGGTTTTAGAAAAGGAGCAGTCCCGATGAGCCTTGTGAAAAAACAATACGAAAAAGGCGTAATGCTTGACGAAGTAAATAGAATTCTTCAAGAAAATTTAAACAAATACCTTCAGGACGAAAAAATTGATATTCTTGGAAACCCAGTTCCTGTAACTTCAGATGTTAATTGGGATGCAGATAATTTTTCTTTTGATTTCGAATTAGGTTTAGCACCAGAATTTAATGTGGACCTTGCCGCAAAAAATGATGTAACTTTTTTCAAAATTGTTGCTGACGATAAAATGCTAAACGAGCAAGTTGAAAGAATCCAAAAACAATACGGGAAACTAAAAAGCGAAGAAACTTACAAAGCAGGTTTTGATGTAACTGGAACTTTTACTAACGAAGCTGAAGAAATCAACAATACGGTAACTATCAATCCATCAGAATTTGCTGATAAAAAAGCAGCTACAAAATTTGAAGGAGCGAAAGTTGGCGATGTTGTAACCATCAATACAAAAGGTCTTTTTAACGACGATCACCAGTTGATGGACGTTTTAAAAGTAAACCACGATAAAGTTCACGGCTTAGATGTTGACGTAGATTTTACCATCAGCGAAATCACTTCATCTGAACCGGCAGAATTGAACCAAGAACTTTTCGACAAACTTTTTGGAGAAGGAAACGTAACTTCTGTTGAACAAGTAAAAGAAAAAATCAAAGAAGACGCTGAAAAACAATTTGCGCAACAAGCAGACCAAAAATACCTTAACGACGTTACAACCTCGTTGGTAGAAAATACAAAATTCGACCTTCCGGCAACATTCCTTAAAAAATGGATTCAAACCGTAGGCGAAACGCCGCTAACTCCGGAACAAGCTGAAGAAGAATTTGCACGTTCAGAAAAAGGTTTGCGTTACCAACTCATCGAAGGTAAAATCATGAGCGAAAACAACCTTCAACTTACTTTCGACGAGTTAAAAGCTTACACTTCAGACCTAATCAAAAAGCAAATGGCACAATTTGGGCAAATGAACCCAACAGATGCTGACGTTGACGGAATTGTGGCAAGAGTAATGAGCAACCAAGACGAAGTAAAAAGACTTTCGGAGCAAGTTATGGGCGAAAAAATGCTTAACCTTTACAAAGAAAAAGTAAAAACAAAAACCAAAGAAGTTTCTTACGAACAGTTCATCAAAGAAATGTACGGAGAATAAATCTTGAACATAAATTCGTAAAAAAGCGTCAAAAAAACACATCAAGTTTTGGCGCTTTTTTCATTTATCTTGGGAGCTTTTTCAAGCTTTTCGCAAAAAAAAATTTTTTTTTCAATCCGCCAAAAAGAGCTTCTCCCGGAGCGTCGGGATTCGCTTTTTTACCGGAGAAAAAAATAGATTTTTGCCTCAAAAAGCTAACTGTTTCTCCCTAAATTTCGGGACGGGCTAACCCAAAACAAACCTGACGAATTGTCGTTTTTAACAAAAAATGCCAAACATTTTAAAATTAGCACGAACTTTGCTATCTTAGTCAAAAGTCAAACAGTCAAAAGTTGAAAGTTTTAATTGCCTAGACAAAAAAATTTAACTCACAAAATTAAGATATGAACTACGGTAAAGAGTTTAAAAAATTTGCTACAAAGCACCATGGTGTTAACAGTATGTATTACGATAAATTAGTAAGCAGCATGACACCTTATATCATCGAAGAAAGACAACTGAACGTTTCTCAACTCGATGTTTTTTCACGTTTAATGATGGACAGAATTATCTTCCTTGGAACCGGGGTTGACGATCACATTGCCAATATTATTCAAGCACAACTGTTGTTTTTAGAAAGTGTAGATTCGGCGAAAGATGTTCAAATTTACATCAATTCTCCGGGCGGAAGTGTTTACGCAGGATTAGGAATTTACGATACCATGCAATACATCAAGCCAGATGTAGCCACAATTTGTACGGGAATGGCAGCTTCAATGGGAGCCGTTTTACTTTGTGCAGGAGCTGAAGGAAAACGTTCGGCATTGCCACATTCACGTGTGATGATTCACCAACCTTCGGGAGGAGCTCAAGGTGTTGCAACCGATATGGAAATTAATTTGCGTGAAATGCTAAAATTAAAAGACGAATTATACCACATTATTGCCAAACATTCAGGACAATCTTTCGATAGAGTTCACAAAGATAGTGAAAGAGATTACTGGATGAAAGCTGATGAAGCCAAAGAATATGGTATGATTGATGAAGTGTTGAGAAGAGGATAAATTTAGTTTTCAGTTTACTGTCGGCAGTTTTGAGTTCACGCGAACGACTGCTCACTAAAAACTGACAACTGACAACTGTAAATTATGGGTAGAGAAGTGTTACAATGTTCGTTTTGCGAAAGAAAAAAACCCGAAACAAATTTGTTAATTGCCGGAATGGACGCACATATTTGCGACCGCTGTATTGAGCAAGCACACGGAATCGTGATGGAAGAACTCAAGCAAAACCGTCATAAAAACAGTCAAAATTCTGATTTAGTACTGAAAAAACCACAAGAAATTCGGGGCTTTTTAGATAAGTACGTAATTGGGCAAGAACAAACTAAAAAAGTAATGTCAGTAGCGGTTTATAACCACTACAAACGTTTGCTTCAACCAGCAAATGATGAAGATGTTGAAATTGAAAAAAGTAACATCATCATGGTAGGGCAAACCGGAACCGGAAAAACTTTGGTAGCAAAAACCATTGCTAAAATGTTAGACGTTCCGTTGGCAATTGTAGATGCTACCGTACTTACCGAAGCAGGTTATGTTGGGGAAGATGTCGAAAGTATTTTAACCAGATTATTGCAAGCCGCAGATTATGATGTGGCTAAAGCCGAAAGAGGAATTGTTTTTATTGACGAAATTGATAAAATTGCCCGAAAAAGCGATAACCCGTCAATTACTCGTGACGTTTCCGGTGAAGGCGTTCAGCAAGCTTTGTTGAAACTTTTAGAAGGAACAGTTGTCAATGTTCCACCAAAAGGAGGCCGAAAACATCCTGATCAAAAATTTGTTGAAGTCAATACTCAAAATATTTTGTTCATTGCAGGTGGTGCTTTTGATGGCGTAGAAAGAATTATTTCTAAACGATTAAACCGTCAGGCGGTTGGTTATGCATCGTCAAAAAATGCTGACAACATTGACAAAGACAATTTGTTGCAATACATCATCCCGAAAGACATCAAAGACTTTGGTTTAATTCCCGAAATTATTGGTCGTTTGCCGGTGTTGACACACATGGATCCGCTTGATCGCGATACGTTGAAAGCGATTTTAACCGAACCGAAAAACGCCCTCATCAAACAATACCAAAAATTGTTTGCAATGGACGAAGTAGAATTTTCAATCAGCGAAGACGCGTTAGATTATATCGTCGATAAAGCGCTTGAATATAAATTAGGGGCGAGAGGTTTGCGTTCACTTTGTGAGGCAATACTTACAGATGCAATGTACGATTTGCCAAGTTCTGATGAAAAAAATCTCACGGTAGATAAACATTATGCAGAAAATGCACTCGATAAAAATTTATTGCAGCGATTGAAAGCCGCATCGTAAGTTTTTATCAAATTAAATTTAAACCCGGAAGTTAATTCCGGGTTTTTTTATGCATTTTTTTCTAAAAATGATTCGTTTGGACAGAAAACCGCAAACGCTATAATCATAATTCAATTTTTTTATTTTATATTCATGTAACGAAATTAAGATCGGAATTATTTATGAAAATCAATCCTTTTCCTGCAAAAAGAAAGCAGCAAATTTGTTTTGCAATTATGGTTTCTGCCGTTTTGATGTTGCAGGCTTGCGCGACGCGTTCGTCACAATTTGGAAGTAGAAAGCCAGCAGAAATCAAGGATAATTTCGACAATAAAAAAAATATTGCCCATACATTTTACCTCGTCGGAAATACTGGAACCAATGAAAACGGAATGCCTGACGATTTAGCTGAGATTTTAGAAGCCAAATTAAAAACTGCAGATACCGCTAGTACGTTGCTTTTTTTAGGGAATAATTTTTCGGAGAAAATAAAGACAGAAAACTTTGCAAATGATTTGAGTTTAAATAAATTCAAAGGAAAAACTTTTGTCATTCCCGGTAATCAAGATTGGGAAAACGGAGTGGAAGGAATTTTGGAACAACAAAAATCCATTCAAAAATTAATTGACAAAAATCAAGGTTTATCGCCCAAAAATAATTGTGGCATTGAGAGTTTTGCCTTGAATGAAAACGTGGCGTTGATTACGGTTAACAGCCAATGGTTTCTGGAAGATTGGGACGACCATCCTACTATTAATGCCGATTGTGACATCAAAACTAGGGAACAATTTTTTGATGAATTTCAAAATAAACTCAACGAATTTTCGAGCAGAACGATTGTTTTGGCGATGCATCATCCGCTTTTATCCAGCGGAAGTCATGGTGGCGAATATTCTTTTGGGAAACATATTTTTCCGTTTGACGAAAAAATTCCGTTGCCGATTTTAGGAACTTTTTACAATTCGCTAAGAAAAACTTCGGGCTTGAATCCGCAAGATCTTCAGAATAAAAAATACAACGATTTTGCTAAACGCATGCGAACTTTGATTCAAAATCAAAAAAATATTGTAGTGGTTTCCTCGCATGACCAAAGTTTGCAATACATTGATAAAGACCAAATTAAACAAGTTATTTCTGGAGCTGGAGGACGAACTGAAGCCGCTCGAGCCATCAACGACAATGATTTTTCTTATGGAAAAAATGGTTACGGCGTTTTGGAAATTTTAAAAGATGGCGCTAGCAAAATTTCGTTTTACACCAAAACTTCAAATAATTCCGAAGGTTTGCTTTTTAAACAACAGCCTACTTTCAACAAGCCAAAATTTAATCTTCGTGAATACCCGAACAAGTTCGAAAAGTTCAAAGACACTACCATTTATACCCTGAAAATGACTAAAAAAGGCAAAGCCTACAACTTTTTATGGGGAAAACATTACCGTGATTTATATAGTACTCAAATTAGAGCAAAAGTTGCGGCACTCGACACGCTTTTTGGCGGATTAAAACCTACAATTGATGCCGGAAAAAGCGAATCAAGGTCATTAATGCTCGAAGATAAAAATGGGAATCAGTACCAAATGCGGGCTTTGAGAAAAAGTGCCACGCGTTTTATTCAAACCGAAATTTTTAAAGACCAAACAGTAGAAAAAGATTTTAAGGAAACCTATGCCGAAACTTTAATCATGGATTTTTACACCACGGCTCATCCTTACACGGTTTTTGTAGTGCCAAAATTAGCCGATAAAATAGGCGTAAATCATACGAATCCGTTGTTGTTTTATCTCCCGAAGCAAAAAAATCTGGCGCTTTTCAATGAAAATTTTGGAAACGAATTGTATCTTATTGAAGAGTTTCCGATGGACAATTGGAAGAATTTAAAAAGTTTTGGTAAACCCGAAAAAATCCTAACTACGGAAGAAGTTTTGGCCAATGTTCGTCAAGACCAAAAATATGAAGTGGACGAGGAAAGTTATATTCGGGCGAGAGTTTTTGATATGTTGATTGGTGATTTTAATAGGGAAAACGAAAATTGGAGTTGGGGTGAACATCGCAAAAACGGCAAAATAATTTACAAACCCATTCCGCGAAACCGCGACCTGGCGTTTTCAAAATTTGACGGTGCGTTGTTACCAATTGTGGTGAACATGCCGCCGTTGCGACACATGCGTTCGTTTGACAAAAAAATTGACAATGTCAAGTGGTTGAACCGTCAGGCATATCCTCTTGATTTGGCTTTTGTGACAAAATCCGGTGAAAAAGAATGGCGTGAACAAACGCAATTTGTGATTTCTAATTTAAGTGATGCCGAAATTGATCAGGCTTTCGCATCGCTTCCGAAGGAAATGAAAAACGAATCTTCCGAAAAAATAAAGTCGAATCTCAAAGCCAGAAAGAGAACTTTGGAAAAATCGGTTTTGAAATATTATAAAGATTTACAAAAAACCGTGCTTGTTGTGGGAACTGATCAAAATGACCGATTTGAAATTTCCCGGGAAAACCAGGGTACGAGAGTGAGAATTTTTTCCAACAAAAATAATTCAGAAGAAATCATTCATGACAAGGTTTACAATCGAAAATTAACTAAAGAATTGTGGGTTTACGGTATTGATGGCGATGATATTTTTGAGATGAATGGTTCGGGCAAAAAAAATATCAAAGTCCGCATCATGGGTGGTCAAGGCCGTGATTTTTACGATATTGAAGAAGGAAAAAAAGTGCGGTTGTACGATTTTGCTTCCGCAGAAAATACGATAAATGAAACGGGTGGCGCAAAAGTGCGTTTTTCGAATTCCTACGAAATCAATACTTACGACTATGAGAAACCAAAATACAACGTTTTTGCGGGTTATCCTTTGCTTGGTTTCAACCCTGATGATTTAATAAAAATAGGAGCGAGGCTCAACTATACCGTGAATGGTTTTAAGCGTTTTCCGTATTCGCAAAAACACACCATTGGCGGAAATTATTATTTTGCAACAGGCGGTTTTGAATTGTTGTACAAAGGAATTTTTCCCAGACAAATTGGCAAATGGAACTTTGTTTTAGATGCATTGTACACCAGCCCGAATTTTAGCGAAAACTTTTTTGGTTTTGGAAATGAAACGGAAAATTTTCAGCGGGAAATTGATTTGGATTATAACCGTGTGAAAATCAGAAAAGTGTTGATTACGCCATCTTTTCAGTGGAAAGGCGAAAAAGGTGGTTCGGCAATTGTAAAAGCCGGTTTTGAACGTTTCGAGGTGGATGCCACTTCCGGAAGATTTATCACAGAACCTGGAGTTGTCAATCCGAATGTGTTTGATTATCAAAATTTTGCCAATTTCAGCGGTCAATATACTTTTGAAAATTATGACAATATTTCCAACCCAACATTAGGAATGTCTTTCAGTGTTTTGGCGGGTTACACAATTAATCTAGATGATTTCGAAAGAAAATTTCCTTATGCCGAAAGTTCGCTTGGATTTACCTATAAATTATCACCAACTGGAAACTGGATGTTGGCTTCTAGAGTGAAAGGAAAAGTAATTTTTGATGATACGTTTGAGTTTTACCAAGCCGCAACCCTAGGAGGTGATTTCGACTTACGAGGTTTTAGAAACCAACGATTTTCTGGCAAACAATCCTTTTTTCACAGCACAGATTTGCGTTGGAATTTAGGCAAAATTAAAAATGGTTTTGCGCCTTTGCAATACGGTGTTTTCGGAGGATTTGATTACGGACGCGTATGGCTTCCGGGAGAAAATTCTACTAAATGGCACCAAGGTTACGGCGGTGGAATTTGGCTCAACGGCATTAACTTAATCACGGGACAAATCTCACTTTTTCACTCCAGTGACGGCTTGCGGTTTTCCGGCGGAATTGGGTTTGGGTTTTAATAATACACAAAAGGCTTCCAAATAATTGAAGCCTTTTGTTTTATTTAATGTGATGTATGTACAACTTCAAATTTGCGAAGCTTCAGTTACTGGCATTTTGTCTGTATATACATCGATAAAGTAGTTTTGAGTTACAATTCTGAAAACGAAAAAATCGTTAGGATTTTTGCCAGTCATTTCAAACTGCGTTTTGAAGCCTCTTTGTTCCAAAAGCTCCACGAACGAGTATTTTTTCAGGATAGTTACAAAAGAGAAGCCATTAAATCTTCGTTGTCAAAGTATGGAGTATAGGTCTCTTCTGAAACTAGATGGAAAAAAAGGTCTTTGAAAAGTAAAGATGTTTTTATAGTGGAATTATAATGACTCACTTCAACTCTTAATAAAGGATTTCGCTGGTTGCTGTTAAAATGAATGTCAGTAACAGCAAAATAAAAATATGCGGTTTCTGAATAATTTTTTTCAATATACGCTTTGATTGAGTGTAGTTTAGAGTCCATGTTTTATTAATTTAAAAATTTGAATTTTCCGATTAATACTCCGTTTCTATAATAATCTATTACGTAAGCAAAACCTCCCGAGTTTTAAAATCTTCCGGTGTACTTAACATTTCCTACGATAAAATTTTCTACAGCGCCTGAACTGTTTGGCAGCCAGGAACCATGAGGATATTTACTTTGAATTAGTTGACGATATTATATATAGCTTCGATTATTGATTCTGATATTGACATCTCCCCGCTGGCGCAAGCATCTTGCTCGTAAACATTTTTTCCATAAATACAATTTATAAAATTTCATTAGGGTACTATAATATTTTTTTTGCTTTCCTCTTTATATTGTCGGACGAGCATGATGCTCGCGCCTGATAGGGGTAATCTAGTGAAAAGTCATAAGGCATCTTGAGAGTGCCAAAAACATGAAGCTTACTCAACCGGAACCTCATGAACTTTATTTATTTGCCAATTTTGAACATCGCTTTTAGACAAAGTCTTCCAATTGTTACATTTAAATTTTCCCTTTAAAATTTTATCGTTTTGGAAATATCCAAAATCCTCTGGTAATTCTATTTCAAAGCTACCATAAACATCTGTAGCAACAGAATAATCAAAAGTTGATAATTTAACATCATAAATTTTGACCTCTAGGTTTTGATAATCTTTTTGACCATAGTCGTTACTGGTAGACTTTGAATACAAATCAAAATATTCAACTATGTTTCCTTTCAGTTTTAAAGTTAGAAATTTATATTGGCCATTTAACTTAGATTTATAGTCAGAGTTTTGAACAATTAGATTACTATTCTTGACTCCTAAATTAATTTCTCGTTTGGTAGGTATTGCCGATCTCAACTGCACTGTGAGACTATTGTCAAATTTGTTTTTTTCGCAGTTGCAGATCATGATAATACTGTCAGTTTTACTACCATTCGAAATGTGCAAATAAGAAACCTCGCTTGGCTTAATCAAGCTACTGTATTTTGAAATTTTTTGTTCTGATTTGGATTCCACTTTTTTAATATCAAAATTGTTTTCTTGATGTTTGTCACATGTGTTGTTATCAGTTTTACAACTGAGTATAAAAATGATTGTAATTGTCAGAGTAATATATTTCATAATGTTAATTTTCGAAGTTAGCTATGGTCAAGTCGATACTGTCTCTTTGAGCTTGTGAGAGACTATTCCAAGCGGCAGTACCTTTTAATCCAACCCAAGCTAATGCTTGGTATAATTGTTCTGGTTGTGAATTATCATATTCTTTTAAAGCTTGAATAATAATATTTCTATAATGTTGAGCCATCAATTCATGCTGCTGAGCACTAGGGTTTTGATTTTGAACAGCCCAACGTATATAATAATCGTAAATACCAGGAAAATTATTTTGGAGGTTTGTTATGTACGACACCCATTGTTGATTGGTGTAGTTCTCAAAGTTCACATGAGGAAGACCGGCACAAACTAACATTTTGCGATATATTTCAGCATGTATAATTTCATGTATCATAGTTCGAGCTATCGACAAATCAGGTCTATTTAAATTGTTCGTGTTAAACGTTATAGTCACTACATAATTTTCAGGTGTGCTTGTTTGAGCATTTACATTGTTTGGTAAACTAGAAGTTGCTGCTAATTTAAGATGCGCTACGGAAAATGATCCTTCAAAATTTTGTAAATAATTTTTAAATGTTGGCATTCCACCAAACAAATTATAAACATTCATTAAAATTGAATTGTTTGAAAAACTTGGGTCGATAATAACTTGTAATGCAAAATCCACCTCACCGCCTTCTATCAAGGCATCGATAGCGCTTTTTGTAAACTCCCAATCCCCTCCACTATTTATAAAACGATCAATTTCGGTTCTGACACTTGCATGTGAATTAAGATAATCTTTCTGAACTTGAAATAGATTTCTAAAGAAACGTGTCGACTCGGGTATTACAGGTTCACTAATAATTGTTCCATCAGCGGGATTAGTAAGGTTTGGGTCTTGTGGATTTGAAGGATTAGGTTGAGTTGGGTTAGGATTATTGGGATTTGAATTCCCTCCGGAAGGACCACCACCACTATTAGAGCCTGGATCAATATTTACAAATTTTTCTGGTTCTGGATCTAAAACAGTAAATGAAAAACATTCTTCCCAAGTATTGCTTCCTATTATTTGGGTGCATCCAGGTCCAGCT
>JAEWHE010000013.1 GCA_023387965.1 Bacteroidota bacterium
CGAAAGGCGGCTATGTAAACCTGGATGGTGAACGCTTCGATATCCGTGCTGGCATTAGCAGCATCGGTGGCTACTCTGCCCATGCGGATCAGAACGGGTTGGTGGATTTTGTGACTGGGATGCAGCAATGGCCGACTGAGATTAGGGTGGTGCATGGGGAGCAGAGGGCCAAGGAGGCGTTGGCCGAACAACTGCAGACTCGCTACAGACAGCACAACAAGCCGGCGGTCGTTATCAATACAAGCGGCACTAGCAGCGGGATAGAAAAAGCGCGGCAGGATAAAACAAATGCTTCGTGAAGCCCTTGGGCAAAATCCCTCGCATCCCGGCAGGCACAGCACAGCCGCTTTCTGTGGGAGCGACTTCAGTCGCGAAATGTCGAAAGTCACCAAAGCAGGGCTTCGGGAGCGCTCAACGCAATGAAGTTACGTAACGGGCGTTTCAACCCTAAACGCAAGCTGCAAGACCAATTGCTGCCAGAGAAATGTGCCTGCCTTGCTCAGACAGTCAAATATACGGGCAACCCCGAACATAAGCGCAATCCTGGCGATTTCGGTCTGACGCCACCCGCTGACGCCAAGCCATACAAAACACATTCTGTATGGCATGCGCACTTGGGGCGAGCAGCAGCTGGCGATTACTTGACCAGTTCCGGGATTGCTTCTGGCGACTTACACACAACCCAATATCGGCATTTTACGCCCCGCACTTGGCCAGCATTTACGCAGTTTTTATGGTTAAACAGCACGTCATGTATTATCGATTCAAGCTGGACCGGCTCCAAATCGAGCGTGTCCTGCATGGCTGGCCGGAGCCTGAACTGCGCTTTAAGTAACCGCGATTTCACTTTGGGTTTGTTTGTAGCTTTGATATCACTAGAGCAAGAAACGGCTAAGACACAAAAGTGTGCCTTCAGTCTTGGTTAAGTGGTTTAAGAGTTTTTCATAAGGATGAGCTTTGCTGCGTCGATTGTTATAGGGCTTTGGGAGTGATTAGCACTTTCAAGATATAAAGGTTAATTAGAAAGGTGGGTGTTTCTTTGGGTTTCTATGTGTTCATCTGGTAGGTGCCAATCTTGTCCATTAGATTGATAAATGTAGGCATTCGCGGTATGGTATTGCTAAGTCGCTTCTTTTTTTTATTTGCGCTTGCAAAAATGCTGGACCCGGCCGAGATAGGTAAATATGGTCTCCTGGTAGCTGCTGTTGGTTATTCAATATATTTTGTAGGGCTGGACTTCTATACCTATACCACCAGAAAGATATCGGGTGGTAACCGAGGTGAGTGGGGGTTTTATATTAAATCTCAAGCTGCTTTATCAGGCGGGCTTTATCTGTTTTTTTATCCGCTCTTTATGCTTATTTTTAGCGCTCAGTTACTGCCCTGGAAGCTTGCAGGGTGGTTTTTTGTGATTCTTTTTTTAGAGCACGTATGTCTAGAGATTGTGCGCTTCTTTATTGCGGCCGTCGAACAATTGTCTGCCAGTATTGTGTTGTTTTTTAATCAGGCATCATGGGCGTTTGCTGTAGTCTTGATTATGGTTGTTGATGATCGCTTCAGAAACCTTGAATTTATATTTTCTTCTTGGATTGGCGGTTCGTTGGTTGCATTGTGCTACTCGTTTTTTAAACTAAAAAGTATGCGTCTGGGGGGGTGGACTAACAAGGTAAATATAAGTTTGTTATGGGCTGGGGTGAAAATAGCATTACCAATGCTATTGGCTACACTGGCTTTTCGCGGGATTTTTACGTTGGATCGTTACTTGGCTAGTGGGCTTTTAAGTCTCGAGTTTGTTGCGGTTTATGTGCTTTTTATTGGTGTTGCCGGAGCCTTGCTTGCATTTTTGGACGCCGCTGTTTTCTCATTTGCTTACCCTAGTTTGATCGAGGCCTTTAAAAAGCAGCAGCCGGCATCGTTCAAGCAGAATATGCGAGTAATGTTGGTTTTTGTTGTCGTGTTTTCTGCTGTTTTCATTGTTTTTAGCTCGTGGGTGCTCCCTTATCTGCTCGTATGGATTGGCAAAGAAGTATATTTAGAAAGTTATTACGTTTTTTATTGGGTTCTAGGTGCGATCGTTATTAACGCGCTATGGATGATTTTTCATTATGCGCTGTACGCGCAGCAACTTGATCGCCATATTGTGAGTTCGCATTTGGCTGGTTTTCTAGTTTTCTTAATTTCGAGCGGTGTTTTCTACTTGGTATATCCGCAACAGTCGATTTTGATTGGCCTGTGCTTATCACAAGTCATCATTTTAATTTGGAAGTTTTTAGCCTACGCAAAAAAAACGCCAAAAGCCTTTTTTGGCTTCGGCTGAAAATGAATTACTGATAGTTCGAGGTCAGCTCATGATACCTTATGGAAAGCAAGATATCACTGATGGTGATATTAAGGCCGTTTTAGATGTTCTTACATCGCCGCACCTAACACAAGGTCCAGCAGTGCCGAAGTTTGAGCAGGGCGTAATACGGCATTGCAATGTGAAGTATGCTATCGCGGTTAATAGTGCAACCTCAGCCCTGCATGTAGCCTGTTTAGCCATGGGGTTAGGCGTTGGCGATTGGCTTTGGACTACTCCAAACACCTTCGTAGCGTCGGCTAACTGCGCGTTATACTGCGGCGCTAAGGTCGATTTTGTCGATATTGACCCCCGCACTTACAATATGTGTCCTGTTGCGCTGGAAGAGAAATTGATCAATGCCGAAAGGCGGGGGCGGTTACCGAAGGTCGTGGTGCCCGTTCATTTCTCCGGCCAACCCTGTGATATGCGTGCTATTCATGCGCTCTCTGAAAAATATGGATTCGGCATAATTGAGGACGCATCTCATGCCATTGGTGGGCTCTATCTAAACGAGCCAATTGGAAACTGTCGATATAGTGATATTACCGTTTTCAGTTTTCATCCTGTTAAAATCATCACCTCGGCAGAGGGTGGGATGGCGGTTACGAATAACGAGAGATATGCGGAGAAAATGGCTTTACTGCGCAGTCATGGTATAACTCGCACGCCAAGTTTAATGACTAAGCCAATGGAGGGGTCGTGGTATTACCAGCAGGTAGATCTTGGCTTCAACTACCGCATGACAGACCTACAGGCTGCACTTGGCGGAAGTCAAATGAGCCGGCTTTCACACTATGTTGCCCGTAGGCACGAGATAGCCAAACGATACAATAGACTGCTTGCTGATTTACCTGTCATCACTCCTTGGCAGAGCAAAGATGGATACTCTGCTTTTCATCTTTATGTAATTAGGTTGAAGCTCGACGAGATAGAGCGTTCGCATGGTGAAGTCTTTGAGGCTTTGAGGGCCAAGGAGATCATGGTGAATCTCCACTATATCCCTGTTCATACTCAGCCTTATTATCAGTCCATGGGCTTTGCTGTGGGCGACTTTCCGCAAGCTGAAAAATATTACTCCGAAGCAATCAGTATTCCACTTTTTCCAACGCTCCGAGACGCTGAGCAGGATTATGTGGTCGCATCACTTAAAGAGCTACTCGTGTCATGAGAATTGCAGTGATACCTGCACGAGGTGGTAGCAAACGCATACCTCGAAAGAATATAAAAGCTTTTTGCGGAAAACCGATGATTGCCTGGTCTATTGAGGCCGCGCTAGCTAGCGAGTGTTTTGACGCTGTAGTGGTGTCCACCGATGATGTTGAGATTGCCGAGGTGGCTAAGTCTTATGGGGCTAGTGTTCCTTTCGTAAGGCCGCCGGAATTGTCGGATGATCATACAGGGACCATTCCCGTGATTGCGCATGCTGTGCAGCGGTTCGTCGCTGCCGGTCAGCGGCTGGATGCTGTCTGTTGTCTCTATGCTACTGCGCCGTTCGTCACGGCCGATGACATTCGAGCAGGTCTAAAGGTAATGGAGGAGGAAGGCGTCGATTATGCCTTTTCCGTGACTAGCTATGCCTTTCCCATTCAGCGCGCAATTCGCTTTTCCAAGCAGGGGCGGGTGGAAATGTTCCAGCCTGAACACTTCAGCACCCGTTCGCAGGATCTGGAAGAAGCCTATCACGACGCCGGGCAGTTCTACTGGGGGCGCACCAGTGCCTGGCTGGCGGGCACGCCGTTGTTCGGCGCGGGCTCGGCTCCCGTGGTTTTGCCGCGACATCGCGTACAGGATATCGATACTGCTGAGGACTGGCTGCGTGCCGAGTTGATGTTCAAGGCCCTGCGCGCGGCCGAGAATAACTTGTGAACGTCGCCTTTCGAGTAGACGCCTCCCTCGACATGGGCACCGGGCATGTGATGCGTTGCCTGACGCTGGCACGTGCCCTGCGCGAGCAGGGGCACGTATGCTTATTCATTAGTAGGGAGCATGTCGGGAATCTCAATGCATTGATCGGCAGCGAGGGGTTCAGCCTTCATGCCTTGCCGATTGGTCTCGCTCAGGATGGTGACCTGGATCATTCCCACTGGCTGGGCGCCTCCCAGGCTGAAGATGCGGCGGCTTGCCAGGCACCTGTTGCCGCCTGGCGGCCTGACTGGCTGGTTGTGGATCATTACTCGCTGGATCATCGCTGGGAGACCCAGGTGACCCCGGAAGGTTGCCGTTTGCTTGCCATCGACGACCTGGCCGATCGTGGGCATGTTTGCGACTTGTTGCTTGATCAGAATCTGGGACGTCGAGCGGACGATTATCGCGTCTTGGTGCCTGACAATTGTGCGCTGCTCCTCGGTCCCTGCAATGCCTTGCTGCGCGCTGACTTCTCGCGGCTGCGGGATCAGTCTTTGGCAAGGCGTAATCAGGCGGATCTTCGGAACATACTGATCGCGCTGGGTGGGGTAGACCAGCATAATTACACAGGCAACATTCTTGAGGCGCTCAAATCCTGTGAGCTATTGGATGACATTCGATTTACCGTCGTGCTGGGCTCTACTGCGCTCCACTTGCAGGCCGTGACTGCTGTTGCCCATTCATGCCCCTGGCCAGTAGAGGTTCTATCGGGAATCGACGATATGGCCCGACGCATGCTGGAAGCCGACCTGGCAATTGGTGCCGCTGGCGGCACCTCGTGGGAGCGTTGCTGTTTGGGTGTACCGACGCTCCTCGTTATTCTGGCCGAAAACCAAAGGTCGGGTGCCCTGGCCTTGGCCGCTACCGAAGCGGCCTTGCTAATTGACGCCTCCGGGCCCTTGGTCGAGCAATTGCAGTCCTCATTCGATCAATTGCAGGCCGCTGATCGCCGCCGCCAGATGACCAACGCTGCAAGTCGGGTCACAGATGGGCGGGGAGTCGAGCGCCTGCTACAACTCATGGAAAATACGCAATGAGCGCTATTGTCAGGGCGATGCGCGACGATGATCTCGAACGCGTACTAGGTTGGCGAAATCATCCAGACGTTCGGCGATTCATGTATACCCAACATGCAATCACGCCATCCGAGCACAAGCGTTGGTTCGAGAGTAGCCAACGTAATCCGGCTCGCAGCCTGCTGATTTATGAACAGGCAGGCGTACCTCTCGGTTTTGCCAACATTACTCAAACAGTTCTCGAGCATATCGCTGACTGGGGCTTCTACATTGCTCCCGATGCGCCCCGTGGAACTGGTCTACGATTGGGACAAACCACCCTGGATTTTGCCTTTAGCTCACTTGCGCTGCATAAGGTCTGCGGCCAAGCTCTGGGATTCAATGAGCGTTCGATTCGTTTCCACGAAAAGCTGGGATTCGTGCAAGAGGGCGCCTTGCGCGATCAGCATTACGACGGTACGGCTTACCACACCATCATCCATTTCGGCTTGCTTCGACATGAGTGGCAAGCCAAGGACAGAGATACATATCAATGAGCTACCCCAGCATCAGCATTGCCGGCCGTCAAATCGGTATCGAACATCCGCCTTATATCATCGCCGAGCTGTCCGCCAACCATAATGGCAAACTGGAAACCGCGCTGCGCATCATCGAAGAAGCCAAGAAAGCCGGTGCCGACGCCATCAAGCTGCAAACCTATACAGCAGACACCATCACCCTGAATAGTGATGCCGAGGAATTCCAAATTCGTGGTGGACTGTGGGATGGCAAAACGCTGTACCAGCTCTATCAAGAAGCCCATATGCCCTGGGGCTGGCACGAGCCCCTATTCGATCATGCACGCAAGCTGGGCATCACTATTTTCAGCTCGCCCTTCGACAACACGGCGGTCGATCTGCTGGAAAACCTCAATGCGCCTGCATATAAGATTGCCTCATTCGAGGCGATTGACCTGCCGTTAATCAAATACGTTGCTGGCACGGGTAAACCGATGATCATTTCCACCGGTATGGCCGACGCAGAGGAGATTAGCGAGGCCATTGAGGCTGCACGCGAGGGAGGGTGTCAGGAGCTGGCAATATTGCACTGTGTCAGCGGTTATCCGGCACTTGCCGAAGATTACAACCTGCGCACTATTCCAGACATGATAGCCCGGCACGGTCTAGTTACAGGACTTTCCGACCATACTCTGGATAATACTACGGCAATTACCAGTGTGGCGCTGGGGGCCTCAATCATTGAGAAGCATTTTACCCTAGATCGCTCCGGTGGCGGTCCGGATGACAGTTTTTCACTAGAGCCTCAGGAGTTGGCAGCATTATGCCGTGATACTAAAACTGCCTGGCAGGCGCTTGGGCGGGTGGATTACGGGCGTAAATCGAGCGAACAGGGCAGTGTCAAGTTTCGGCGCTCGCTTTACTTTATAAAGGATCTAAAGGCAGGTGATGTTATTACGCTAGATGCGGTTCGCAGCGTTAGGCCGGGATTCGGGGTTGCGCCTAAATATATCGATATGATTATAGGAGCAACGGTTTCGTGCAGTGTACTTAAAAATACACCCGTCACATTGGATAAATTGAGTTTGCGGTGCTAGATGACGTCCATGTAGAGTGGCATGAATGCGAATATTAGGATTTTTAGGGCAATACTCTAGTTGTTTTTTTAGTTGGGGTGAGAAGCATGGATAAATTTAAAATAAAAAAATATTTAGATGATTGTGTTTTTGTTGCGTATAACGTTGTAGCCAAGTTGGTTTTTCTGGCGAGTTATAAAATAAGGAATGTTGTTAAAGGGAATTTGGTTTATAAGAATAAGCATAAAGGTGAGCGTTGCTTTATATTGGGGACAGGCCCCTCTTTGGGTGAGTTAAGCGATAGACAAATTGCGCAGTTGGGTGGCGAGTATACCTTTGGCTTGAATTCTTTATATAAATCCGATGTGGGGAAGGCTTTGCGTCCTGCTTATTATGCTTTAGTTGATAATAACTATTGGGAGTGCTTGCAAAGCACATATGCAGATGTTGTTAGTTTGTATAAAGAGGCCCCGCCAGTTTTTATAACAGACCCGCGGGCGAAAAGAATAGTTGAAGAGATCCAGCAAGATGTGAGTGCCATTTATGTATATGCAAAAAAATATCCAGTAGGTCAGGTTAGCTTTGAACTAGATAAGGATATCTATGGATTGATGAATGTTGTAAGCGTTTGTATTGTTTCTGCGATGTATATGGGGTTTAAAGAGATTTATTTGTTGGGGTGTGACTATAACGCTTTTTGTAATTTCGGGCATGGTCATTGTTATGATGATGAAAAGGAGATGGAGGAGGTCTCGTATAATCTTGCTTTTTATCTTAAATACTATCATATCACCACGGAGTTTCATTATTTAATAGCGAAGCTCGCAAAAAAGCACGGCGTTAGTGTTGTAAATTTAACTGATGTGAGTTTGTTGGATGCTTATCCGCGCCGCCCGGTTTCTTCCGTTATTTAATATAGTGTAGGTATTTATGCGGATTTTTGGATATACTATTATTTATTTGATTTCAAAAGTAATAAAGAAATTGCGGTTTCCCTCAGTTATAGACTCCGAAATTCATAAGTCAGCCAAATTAGAGGCGGGTACGAGTTTTGTTTCATCACGTATGGGCCGCTACAGCTTTTGTGGTTACGATTGTGATGTCTATCATTGTGATATAGGAGCATTTACCTCTATCGCCAGTGGCGTCGTCATTGGGGGCGCCAGGCACCCGATGGAGTGGGTAAGTATGTCGCCTGTCTTTTACAAGGGGCGAGACAGTGTCACAAAAAAATTTGCCGAGCACGCGTTACAGATTGCATCCAAGATCTCAATTGGAAGCGACGTATGGATAGGGAGATCGGCAGTTATTTTGCCCGGTGTCTGTATTGGTAATGGAGCTGTAGTTGGGGCAGGGGCAGTTGTAACGAAAGATGTACCACCTTACGCCATCGCTGTCGGCAATCCGGCAAAAATCATTAGATATCGATTTAGTCCATCTGTGATAAAGCAGTTGGAGGAGATAAAATGGTGGGAGTTTTCAGATGAAAAGTTGGCTAATTTAGGTGGTAAATTCAATGATTTAGATGCTTTTTTACATGAACTGACGATAGAGAAAGACGTGCTATAGCCTAAGTCCTCGGTGTGCCAGAAAAGAGTTTAAAGCCATGTGTGGAAAATCTATAAAGCCGGAGCGTTGGCAACTCTATGCCATGGCTTTTGTTATATTGTTTGTGTTTTTCAGTTTCTTTATAAATAGCCCATTCTCGTTGTTTGTGGGTACTTTATTTGTAGGGCTCTATTCTCTTTCTGATATTATCCAAAGGCCTGTTTCACGTAATGTTTTAGTTCTTTTGTTATTATGTTCAGTATCTGTAATTCCAGTTTTCTTGGCTTTAAATCATGGCTTCAGCGTGTTTTTCTATTACATGTCAACTGTTTTTTGTTTTTTTGCGGCTCGTAAAATGGTATCGAGCCATAGGTGCTTAGTGTTGCAGGCTTATCAGTTTTCTTTTTATTTTTTATTTTTTATTTTCCTTTTTCTTTATTACATTTATAGAGATGAGGCTGAGCCTTTTGGAGCCATTATTGAGGGTGCAAGTACTAATGGGATTCCGTCGTATTTTATAGTTTTGCAAGTGGCGCTGTCTTTAATCGCTTTTTCTATTAATGGCAGGCTTCCTTTGTTGTCTGCGGCTATGACCTTTTTCATTGCGGTGCTAGGTATTGGAAGAGGTTCTATATTGGCTGCCTTTGCTATTTTTTCTTTTAGCTTTCTATTTAATTTTTGTCTCGATGTCAAAGATAAAAGAGTTGGTAGGGTTTTGGGTGTTATAGGCTGTTTTGCTGTTTTGTTTTTTGTTTTTTGTTTTAGCTATGATGCTGTTTTCGAGTATTTTTATGCTAGAACAAATCTTTCAAGAGGGTTATATGATTCCGCTAGGGTTGAAATGATTAGTGATTACGTAGGAAGTATTTCCGCTATAGGTCTTTTTGCTGGCTCTAGTTTTGATGGTACTGTAATTGCTGAGCTCTATGGAAATAATCCTCATAATTCATTTATGCGATCTCATTCTTATATGGGGTTGGGTGTGTTTTTGATGGTTTTGTTTTCGCCGTTTTTGTTCTTTTTTTCAAGAGTAAAGCTCTCTGCTAAGATTGCCTATTTTTCACTTGTGATGATTTTGTTTTTTAGGGCATTTTCTGAGCCAATATTGTTTCCAACATTGTTGGATATTTTTTATTTTGTTATATTTTTGTTTTTCTTTAAAGGGCGGGCTGTTGGGCGTCCTTCGGTTTTGCATAATAAGGGTGCTGTATAATGGCGGTGAAAGTATGATTTGTGTAAAGTGTATTATGGATACGTCGGATCCTAATATAAGCTTCGATGATCAAGGCGTCTGTGATTATTGTAATAACTTTAGGTTGGAAATATCGCCAAATTGGCACCCCGATCAGCGTGGTGCAGCGGAACTTAAAGCGCTCGCCACGAAGATCAGGAAGCAGGGGGAAGGCAAGGGTTTTGATTGCGTCATCGGGCTTAGTGGTGGGCTTGATAGTTCTTATGCCGCCTATGTAGCAAAGGAAAAAATGGGGCTGCGACCGTTGCTTTTCCATGTTGATGCCGGCTGGAACACCGATCAGGCAGTAGGAAATATCGAGAAACTGGTGGATGGCCTGGGGCTTGACCTCTATACCGAGGTCATCAACTGGGAAGAGATGAAAGATCTGCAGGTCGCCTTCTTGCGCTCTCAAATCGCAGACCAAGATCTTCCCCAAGACGCCGCGTTCTTTTCGGCCCTTTATAAGTTTGCACGCCAGCATAAAATCAAATATGTGTTGACCGGCGCCAACTACTCGACTGAGTGTTGCCGTGAGCCGGAGGAGTGGGGTGGGTACCCTGGTATCGATAAGACATTGTTTGCCGACATCCACAAGCGGTTTGGCAAGCGTCCGCTGAAGACCTTTCCGCTGGTGGATATCATTACCTACAAGATCCTATATCAACGCGTGCTGGGCATGGAGATCGTCAAGCCGCTCAACCTGGTGCCTTACGTCAAGAAGGACGCCGAAGCAGAGCTGGAGCGCCGCTTCGGTTGGCAGAAATTCCAGCACAAGCACCACGAGTCCCGCTTCACGCGCTTCTACGAAGATTACTGGATGCCGCGTAAATTCGGCTACGAAAAGCGCCGGGCGCATTTCTCCAGCCTGATCATGACTGGACAGATGACCCGAGACGAGGCACTGGAGCGTATAACCAAGCCGGAGATGGACGATCAGTTCCTGAAAACGGAATTCGAGTTCGTGGCCAACAAGCTGGGTCTGTCAGTCGATGAGCTGCAGGCGATTTTCGATGGGGAAAACAAAACCTATCTTGAGTACAAGAACAAACGCTTTCTTATCGGTATCGGCTCGCGTGTGATGAGCGCACTTGGATTGGAAAGAAGGCTTTTCAGATGATTACCATCATCAATTACGGTCTGGGCAATATCCAGGCGTTCGTCAACGTCTACAAGCGGCTGCATATCCCAGTCAAGATAGCGACGAACGCCGAGCAGCTGGCCGGAGCCAGCAAACTGATCCTACCCGGCGTAGGTGCGTTCGACCATGCCATGCAGCGGCTGAACGCTTCCGGCATGCGACAGACTCTCGACGAAATGATTATCGGGCAGGGCGTACCTGTACTAGGTATTTGCGTGGGTATGCAAATGCTCGCAGACTCCAGTGACGAGGGTGTGCTGCCTGGCCTGGGGTGGATTCCGGGCCAAGTGCGCAATTTCCATTCGGTGCCTGAGTCGAGCGAGCTGGCTCTCCCCCATATGGGCTGGAACGATGTGCTGCCAACGCCTGGGAGCCCGTTGTTCGAGGGGCAACAGGAGAGCTGGCTGTTCTATTTTCTTCATTCCTACTTCTTCGAGTGCGCTGAGCCTGAGCATATCGCTGCTACTGCCACCTATGGCGCTGGTTTTAGTTGTTCAGTCTCATCGAAGAATGTGCATGGGGTGCAGTTCCATCCCGAGAAGAGCCACCACTGTGGCGTCGCCCTGCTGAAGAACTTCGCGGAACTGTGAAATGTTGAGACCACGCATCATCCCCTGCCTGTTGATTCAAGACAGCGGCCTCGTCAAGACCGTTCGTTTCAAGGATCCTAAATACGTTGGTGATCCGATTAATGCAGTGAAGATCTTCAACGAGAAGGAAGCGGACGAGCTGATCGTCATCGATATCGACGCCACTGCCAAGGGCCGCGAGCCCGATTACCAGCAGATCGCTCACCTTGCGTCTGAATGCCGGATGCCGCTTTGCTACGGCGGAGGCGTGCGTACAGCCGAACAGGCCAAGCGCATCATCGCGCTGGGCGTCGAGAAGGTTGCCATCAGCTCGGCTGCACTGGCCAACCCCTCACTGATCAGTGAAATTGCTGCCGAGATTGGTCGGCAGAGTGTGGTCGTAGTACTCGATCACAAGCAGCGGCTACTGGGTAAGACTCAGGACGTCTGGACACATAACGGCACGCGCAACACCAAACGCAGCGTCGTTGATGTCGCGCTGGAAATGGAGAAGCTCGGAGCGGGTGAGATCGTCATCAACTCCATCGATAACGACGGGAAGATGAAAGGCTATGACCTAGCGCTGGCTGCGCACTTGCGCGAGCTGCTAACCGTCCCGCTGACGGTGCTTGGTGGTGGTGGCAGCCTCGATGATATACACAAGGTGGTCGCTGCCTGTGGTGTTGTTGGCGTCGCGGCAGGTAGTTTTTTCGTGTTCAAAGGCCCTTATCGCGCGGTGTTGATCAGCTATCCCACAGCACAGCAAAAACTCGACTCTATCTATTCAGCCTTGCAGGATGGCCGCTAAGCGACTCTGCACCTCGACTCTAGGTTTCTTATGTTCAAAGGAAAAAAGCTACTCATTTCTGGTGGTACTGGTTCTTTCGGTAACGCCGTGCTCAAGCGGTTTCTCGATACCGATATTACTGAAATCCGAATTTTCAGCCGTGACGAAAAAAAGCAAGATGACATGCGTAAGCGCTACGCTAACTCGAAGCTGAAGTTTTATATTGGTGATGTGCGCGATTACCAGAGCGTGTTGAACGCGACGCGAGGGGTGGACTACATCTTCCATGCCGCGGCGTTGAAGCAGGTCCCGTCCTGCGAGTTCCATCCTATGG
>JAEWHE010000009.1 GCA_023387965.1 Bacteroidota bacterium
TTCAAAGGTCTCGATGGTGTTTTTAATGAGGCAGTGGATTGCAAATAATTCTTAAAGTGTTAACGTTTTTAACAAAGTGGGATCAAACATAAAGTATCTATAAGGAAGCTATGGCTTTGAGTAGGGGAAGTTATATGGAGTTTGGAGTTGGGAGTTTAAAGTTTGAATTAGTATAGAATAACCATAAATGCTAGCGCCACAGCAATGACAGGGATTGTTCTGTAAATTTTATGTTTTATGGGATTTGCAAAATGCGCGGTAGTTTTGCGTGAGGGATAGAGGCGATATCCTTTTTTGGTGGAGCTTGCGGAACCAAAAAAGATAAAGCCGAAAGCCCGACGGCAGTTTAGGAAACGGAAGGCTTCGCCTGGAGATTTCCTGAACTGACGGCACGCCCAAATTTTTCTTGACTTTAAAAGTGTACATATATATAGGTGCAAATAATTGGACTTTTGTAATTATGGTTATATTTGCACTTCTAAATTTTTAAATATGATTAAGATTACGTTACCGGATGGTTCGGTTAGGGAGTTTGCGAAAGGCACGACTCCGATGGATGTTGCGAAGAGTATTAGTGAAGGTTTGGCGAGAAATGTGATTTCGGCGAACTTTAACGGCACTACTGTGGAAACTGCGACGGAACTGACGACGGACGGAACGCTTACTTTATATACTTGGAATGACAAAGATGGCAAGAAGGCTTTTTGGCATTCTACTTCGCACGTGATGGCTCAGGCTTTGGAAGAATTGTTTCCTGGAATTAAACTGACTTTAGGTCCGGCGATTGACAACGGTTTTTATTATGATGTTGATTTTGGAGACCAGAAAATTACGGACGCTGACTTTAAAAAGATTGAAGACCGCGTTCTGGAAATTTCTCGTGAGAAGCACGAATTTAAAATGCGTCCGGTTTCTAAAGCCGAAGCATTGGAACTATATAAGGACAACGAATATAAAACGGAGCTGATTTCTAATCTGGAAGACGGCACAATTACTTTTTGCGACCATGCTACTTTTACCGATTTGTGTAGAGGTGGCCATATTCCGAACACTGGAATCATCAAGGCGATGAAAATTATGAGCATTGCCGGAGCATATTGGCGTGGCGATGAAAAGAACAAACAGTTGACTCGCGTGTATGGAATTTCTTTTCCGAAGCAAAAAGACTTGACTGATTATTTGGAATTATTAGAAGAAGCAAAACGACGTGACCACAGAAAATTAGGAAAAGAGTTGGATTTGTTCCATTTTTCTCAAAAAGTAGGTCAAGGTTTGCCTTTGTGGTTGCCGAAAGGTGCTGCTTTGCGTGATCGTTTGGAGCAGTTTTTGAAAAAAGCGCAGAAGAAAGCGGGTTACGAACAGGTGGTGACGCCTCATATTGGGATGAAGGATTTGTACGTGACTTCCGGACATTACGCAAAATATGGAGCTGACAGTTTTCAGCCGATTCACACTCCAGCGGAAGGTGAAGAATTTTTGCTGAAGCCTATGAACTGTCCGCATCACTGCGAAATTTTCAATTCGCGTCCATGGTCGTATAAGGATTTGCCGAAGCGTTATGCGGAATTTGGAACGGTTTACCGATACGAACAATCTGGAGAATTGCATGGGTTGACTCGTGTTCGAGGATTTACTCAGGATGATGCCCACATTTTTTGTACGCCAGACCAGTTGGATGCAGAATTTAAAAATGTAATCGACTTGGTATTGTACGTTTTTGGTTCGCTAGGTTTCGAAGATTTTACGGCTCAGGTATCGGTTCGAGATTTGGACAATCCGGATAAATATATAGGTAGCGTTAAAAATTGGGAAAAAGCAGAAAACGCGATCATCAATGCTGCAAAAGACAAAGGCTTGAATTATGTGATTGAAAGTGGCGAAGCCGCTTTTTACGGTCCGAAATTAGATTTCATGGTGAAAGATGCTTTGGGAAGAAGTTGGCAGTTGGGAACGATTCAGGTAGATTACAATTTGCCGGAACGTTTCGACTTAACTTACAAAGGTGCAGACGATAAGCTTCACCGTCCGGTAATGATCCACCGTGCTCCTTTTGGATCAATGGAACGTTTTATCGCGATTTTATTGGAAAACACAGCAGGAAATTTCCCACTTTGGCTAATGCCGGAACAAGCTATCATATTGTGTTTGAGTGAGAAATATGAAAATTATGCCAAAAAAGTTTTAGAATTGCTGGAAAATCACGAAATTCGCGCCCTAATTGATAATAGAAACGAAACCATCGGAAAGAAAATTCGTGAGGCCGAAGTGAAGAAGTACCCGTATATGCTGATTGTAGGCGAGGAAGAAGAAAAAAACGGTACGATTTCTGTTAGAAAACATGGGCAAGAAGGAAAAGGCAATATTACCGTTTCTATCGAAGAATTTGCTTCTATTGTCAATGAGGAAATAAGCAAAACATTAAAAACATTCAACGTTTAACTTTAAAATTTTAAAGCCATAGCAATAAGAAACAACAGAGGGTATCAACCTCGAGTAGAAAAAAAAGATCCGCATAGAATCAACAATTTGATTCGTGTTCCTGAAGTACGCCTTGTTGGAGACAACATGGAGCCAAAAGTTTACAAAATTTCTGAAGCCTTAAAAATGGCCGAAGAACAAGAACTGGACTTGGTTGAGATTTCTCCAAACGCAGAACCGCCGGTTTGTAAAATCATGGATTACAAAAAATTCTTGTACATGCAGAAAAAGCGTGAAAAGGAATTGAAAGCAAAGTCCACACAGATTACGGTAAAGGAAATTCGTTTTGGTCCGCAAACTGACGAACACGATTACGAGTTTAAAAGAAAAAATGCCGAAAAATTCTTGAAAGAAGGATCTAAATTAAAAGCATTTGTTTTCTTTAAAGGTCGATCGATCATCTACAAAGAACAAGGACAAATTTTGTTACTAAGATTAGCGCAAGATTTAGAAGAGTTTGGAAAGGTAGAAGCAATGCCGGTTTTGGAAGGAAAAAGGATGATTATGTTCATCGCTCCTAAAAAGAAAAAATAATTTTAGGCAATAGGCAGAAGGCTTTAGGCAAAAAACTTAAAGCTTACAGCATATAGCTTAAAGCAAGAAAATAAGTAAGTAAGACAAATTAAATACACTAGGAAAAGATGCCTAAAATGAAAACCAAATCTAGCGCTAAGAAACGTTTTAAAGTTACTGGCTCTGGAAAGATTAAAAGAAAGCACGCTTTTAAAAGTCACATTTTGACTAAAAAATCTAAAAAGCGTAAGTTGGCTTTAACTCACTCAACTCTTGTTCACAAGACTGATGAGAAAAGCATCAAACAACAATTAAGAATTATCTAATAAGTTTCAAGCCTTAGGCAATAAGCTTTAAGCTTACAGCCTATAGCATAAAGCTAGAAAAATTCTTTAGGTTAAAAAAAAATATTTCATAACCTTGGAGTATGGCTTTAAGTTCCTTTGATTAAATTCAGGACGCCTGCTACAAAAAAAATTAAAAATTATGCCAAGATCAGTAAACTCAGTTGCTAAAAGAGCACGTAGAAAAAAGATAATGAAGCAAGCCAAAGGTTTCTTTGGTCGTCGTAAAAACGTTTGGACAGTTGCTAAAAACGCGGTTGAAAAAGCTATGCTTTATGCATACCGCGACAGAAAACAGAACAAGAGAAACTTCCGCGCTTTGTGGATTCAGCGTATTAATGCTGGAGCTAGATTAGAAGGAATGTCTTATTCTCAGTTTATGGGGAAAGTAAAAGCTAACGGAATTGAATTAAACCGTAAAGTTCTTGCAGATTTAGCAATGAATCACCCAGAAGCTTTCAAAGCAATCATCAACAAAGTAAAATAAACGTTTTATCAATCAATTTGTCTTACTTACTATAAATGAACCATCTCGAAAGAGGTGGTTTTTTTTTTGCATCTTTGCTATATGAAAGCATTAATCCTTCATATCGAAAAATTCCTTCCCCTTACTGATGATGAGGCTACAATTATTATGCGTTATTTTGAATACGAAAAATTTAAGAAGAAACAAATTTTGCTTGAAGAAGGACAAATTGCCAACAAGCAATATTTTATTCTAAATGGTTGCGTAAGATTTTATGTCAATAATGAAAAAGGCGTAGAACAAACAATGCAATTTGGAATAGAGAATTGGTGGATTACCGATTATTTGAGCTTTGAATACCAAACCCCTTCACATTTTTATATCCAAGCCATTAAAGAAATCGAAGTTTTATCAATTACCAAATCTTCATTTGAAGCTTTAGTTTCAAAAATTCCAAAGTTAGAACGCTATTTTCGACTCGTACTTCAAAAATCATTCGGAGCTTCTCAAGTTAGAATTCGTTATTTATTTACGATGTCTGCCGAAGAACGATTCCGTCACATGAACGCCATGTTTCCCGAATTCATTCAACGAGTTCCACAATACATGATTGCCTCTTACTTAGATTTTTCTCCAGAATTTATGAGCAAAATTCGTGCAGGAAAAGTGTAATTATTTTCTTGAAGTACTTCAAGTTTTTTATTTTCAATTTGTTCCAACTTTGTTCTAAACTTAAAACATTTAAAAAATGGACACGAGAATAAACATCTTACAAACTTATCCCGAAGCATACAAAGCCATGATGGGATTAGAGAAATTTATCGAAACTACAAGTTTAGATGCCACTCACAAAGAGTTAATCAAAATAAGAGCTTCGCAAATTAATGGTTGTGCATTTTGTATTGACATGCATACCAAAGATGCTCGAAAAATGGGATTTTCGGAACAAAAAATTTATTTATTGAATGCGTGGAATGAGGTAAACCTATTCTCGGAAGAAGAAAAAGCAATCCTCGCCATTACTGAAGAAGTGACGCTAATCAGCAAAAATCACCTGACCGAAAAGACTTACCAAAATGCAAAACAGTATTTCGATGAAAAGTATATTGCCGCAATAATATTGATGACGACCATTATTAATGCTTGGAATAGAGTTGCGATTGCATCAGAATTGCAACCTGCAAGCTAATTTATTCCAAAAAAAAGCCTGACGAATTAATCTCTTCAGGCTTTTTTGATTTTACCATTGAAATAATTTCTACTGAAAAACTACTACATTTTCTCCATCAAAACTGGCAAAAACCATGCTTGGATGTGAATCTTGATGAAACATATTTCCGTCTTTATCTATGGCGATAGCTCCGGCGAGTCCATCAAAAGGTTTGAGCTCCTGGAACGTTTTTGCGAAAGCGTCTTTCAAAGAAAAACCATCCGTGACGCGGGTAACAATTTTGGCAGCTACCGCTCCACTCACAATATCTTCGCCAACTCCGGTCAGACTTACGCCACAAAATTGATTGCAATAATTTCCGGCAACCGTTGCCGAATCCGAAACGCGGCCCACAATCTCAAAACCTTTTCCGCCAGTGGAAGTTGCCACCGCAATTTTTCCATCAGCATCTAACGCTACACAACCTACGGTTCCGGTTCCGGTGGCGGTTAGTTTGGCTTCATATTCATTTCTTCTTTGTGGAATTTCGGTAGAAAATTTTTCAAAACCGTTGTTTCGGGCGAAGTTAGTTGCTCCTTCTCCACTCAAAATTCGGTCGTCAACATTCATCAAAACCTCCGCAACTTGAATCGGATTTTTGACTTCTTCAATGTTAATCACGCCACTCATTTTCATGGTAGTTGCGTCCATCAACGAAGCACTCATGCGGATTTTTCCGTCACTTTGAATTTGCGAGCCAATTCCTGCATTGAACAAAGCATCGTCTTCTAACAACGAAACCGCAAAAATGACAGTTTCTAAAGCAGTATGATTTTTTAAATGCTCAAAAGATTCTTTTGCAATTTTTACCAAAGCCTCTTGCTTGGCAATTTTGGTTTCTATATTCGTGGAAGATTCCGAAAAAAATCCTCCGTGGATAATTATTTTCATATTAATTCACTTCGTATTGTGACGATTGAATGTACATTTTATTGGTTTGCAAATCGTAAGTATCGTCTTTACTCATTACGTGAACCACTAAATTATTGATGGAAACGGGTTGTCCAAGTTCTACCTGAGTTAAATTAGTGTCCTTAATTTGTCGGCCGTCAACCAAAATCACCAATCCCGAACCAATGGCTTCCATTTTATTTCCAATAATTAAAAGTCCGGTATCTTCTCCTAAACCTATTCCTAAAACTTTCGGATTTCCTACAACTGCTTGAAACAAACGACCAATTCTGCCGCGTTGGACAAAATGTGTATCGATAATTACATCGTCAATCAAGCCCAAACCACTCGTAATTTTTACTTCGCCTTTTAACAAAGCTTCAGAACTGCTTCCTTGATAAATCATATTGTTAGAAGCTGCAGCAGCTCCAGCAGAAGTTCCTGCGTAAACAAATTCTTCATTTCTATATTTGTCTAACAAAATATCGTGAAATTCTGTTCCTCCTAAAATAGAAGTCAATCGCAATTGATCGCCTCCGGTAAACATCACCACATCAGCGGCTTTAATTCTTTCTAAAACTTCAGGTTCTGTCGCTTGTTCGCGTTTTTCGATATGCAAAACATCAACGTTGTTGGCATTTAAAAATTGAAATGCTTTTACATATTCCGGACCAACTTCTCTCGGTATTTTTGAGGCTGTTGTAATCACTTCAATGCGAGAATTTTCTTGATGTTTTGATTCTAAAATCAAGCGTTTTAAAATTCCGGTTTCAAAAAAATTCAAATTGTTTGCAACATTTACATCGAAACTTGCTTCGGTAAAACTCCCTTTATCGACGGCACCGCCGATAATCATTAACTTTCCTTTAATATTCATTTTTTATGGTATGTGAATTTGTAAAATTATATAAATCTGCCAAATGCACAAGATTTCACTCGAATATATTCGTTTTGACACCAAAAAGTTTACGCTTTAGAAAATTCTTCATTTTTTTAAAAATAATTTCAATTGATATTTCAAAAAAAACTACTTTAGTAAAAATCATTGTATTTTTTTTAACTAAAAAATTAAAATATTACGATTACAATTTTTAGAACCATTCAAACCCATCAAAAACAACCAAATACCGCTCTCCTATTTATGAAGATTTTAAAAATACAAGCTTTAAGAGGCCCTAACATTTGGAGCGTTCAACGCAAAAAATTAATCCAAATGAGGCTAGATTTAGAAGAATTAGAACAATTTCCTACCAATAAAATTCCTGGTTTTAAGGAACGAATTATGGAAATGTTTCCCACAATGTACGAACACAGATGTTCCGAAGGCGTTCCTGGCGGATTTTTTTCACGTGTGGAGCGAGGCACTTGGATGGGACACGTGATCGAACATATTGCATTGGAAATCCAAACGCTTGCCGGAATGGAAACTGGTTTTGGGCGAACGCGTGAAACTAAAACTTCTGGGATTTACAACGTGGTTTTTAGTTATACAGAAGAAAACGTAGGTCTTTTTGCAGCGGAATCTTCCGTAGCAATTGCCGAAGCTTTGATTGCCGGAACTCCTTATGATTTGGAAGCTGATATTCAAAGAATGCGGGAAATTCGCGAACGCGATCGTTTAGGACCAAGTACCGGAAGCATTGTGGAAGAAGCCGTTTCGCGAGATATTCCGTGGATTCGCCTTGGCACAAATTCACTCGTACAATTAGGTTATGGCGTGAATCAAATGCGTTTTCAAGCAACGATTACTTGCAAAACCAGCAATATTGCCGTTGACATCGCTTGCAATAAAGAAGAAACCAAGCGAATGCTCGAAAATGCTTCGATTCCGGTAGCAAGCGGTTCGATTTGCGTTGACGAAGAAGATTTGGAACTGACCATCAAAAAAATTGGTTTTCCAATTGTGCTAAAGCCGCTTGATGGAAATCATGGTAAAGGTGCATCGATTAATGTTACCACGATGGAAGCCGCGAAAGAAGGTTTGGTATATGCTCAAAAATATAGTCGTCGTGTGATTGTGGAAAAATTTATTACCGGATTTGATTTCAGAGTTTTGGTAATTGACAACAAAGTAGTTGCATCCGCACAACGCGTTCCCGCTCACGTAAAAGGAAACGGTATTGATACAATTGAAAAATTAATTGAAACCGAAAATCTGGATCCAAGACGTGGTTACGGTCATGAAAATGTTTTAACCGAAATTACAATTGACCGAGATACGACTGACTTGTTAGAAAAAATGGATTATTCGTTGGCAACCGTTCCGGCAAAAGATGAAATTGTTTATTTAAAATCGACTGCCAATTTGAGCACCGGCGGAACTTCGGTAGATGTAACTGACATGATGCATCCCGAAAATATTTTTTTGGCAGAAAGAATTTCAAGAGTAATTGGTTTAGATGTTTGCGGAATTGATATTATGGCAAAAAATCTCACGCAACCGCTTAACGAAAATGGTGGCGTAATTCTGGAAGTCAATGCCGCTCCTGGATTTCGAATGCATTTGGCTCCATCCGAAGGATTGCCCCGAAACGTTGCCGCTCCAGTAATTGATATGTTGTATCCTCCCGGAAAACCGAGCAGAATTCCAATTATTGCCGTTACAGGAACCAACGGTAAAACAACCACTACCCGACTTTTGGCTCATATCGTAAAAAATAATGGTTACAAAGTAGGTTTTACCACTTCTGACGGAATTTATATTCAGAACCACATGTTGGAAAAAGGTGACACGACCGGACCAATGAGTACCGAATATATTTTGAAAGATCCCACGGTAGAATTTGCCGTTTTAGAAACCGCACGAGGTGGAATTTTGCGTTCAGGTTTGGGTTTCAGCCGATGCGACATTGGAATTATTACCAATATCAGCGAAGATCACTTGGGTTTAAGCGATATTGAAAACTTGCAAGATTTGGCTCGAGTGAAAAAAGTTGTAGTCCGAAGTGTAAAAAAAGACGGTTGGGCTATTTTAAATGCAGACGACGAAGAATGTGTAAAAATCGCATCGGACTTGAGCTGTAACGTGGCATTTTTCAGTATGGATGAAGAAAATCCGTTGATTAAAAAATTAGGCAAAGAAGGCAAAACCGTTGCAGTTTACGAGAATGGATTTATTACTATTAAAAAAGGTGATTGGAAAATTCGAGTGGAAAAAGCCATGCATATTCCATTAACTTTAGGTGGCAAAGCCAAATTTATGATTGCCAATGTTTTGGCAGCAACGTTAGCGTCCTATTTATATGGTTTTAAAACCGAAGACATCAGCCTTTCGTTACAAACTTTTATTCCAAGTGTGGCACAAACGCCTGGACGGATGAATATTTTTGAATTTAAAAAATTTAAAATGATGATTGATTTCGCCCATAATCCGGCGGGATACAATGCCATTGAAGATTTGTTGGCTAATATTGAAGCTACTCGAAAAATTGGAATTATTTCAGGAGTGGGAGATCGTCGAGATGAAGATATTCGCGAATGCGGAAAAATTGCCGCCAGAATGTTTGATCATATTATTATTCGTCAGGAGAAACATTTGCGAGGCAGAACCGAAGAGGAAATTATTGGTTTAATCAAAGAAGGCATTCAATCGGTGGGAAATAATACCACTTTTGAAATTATTCCTAAAGAAACCGAAGCGCTGAAACATGCAATTAGTATTGCCGAAGAAGGTTCTTTCATCACAGCTTTGAGCGATGTGGTAACCAACGCGATTGAATTGGTACAAAATTATCTCGATAAGGAAAACGAGGAAAATTTGGTATAAAACCTTCAAAAAATAAAAACAAAAAAGTCCTAACAAATAACATGTTAGGACTTTTTTTTACGTTTTCAGTTTCTTTTTCTTTGCGGCCGGAAACAAAACATTGTTCAAAATCAATCTATAACCGGGAGAATTCGGATGTAAATCCAAAACCGTTGGTGGATCTCCAACCTTATGCTCATAATCTTCCGGATCATGGCCTCCGTAAAAAGTAAACATTCCTTTTCCTTTGGTTCCGTGAATGTATCTGGCTTCGCCATTGACTTTATTTTCGCCCATAACCAATACATTCGATTTGATTAATTGCCTGTTAAAAGCGGTGGTTTGTCCCATAAAACCTTTCACTAATTGTGTATGGTTTTGACATAACATTGAAGGAATCGGATCCCATTTTGCTGAATATTCCATCAAGGTAAAATAATCTTTTTCGGGCATCATGTTACGAGTTCGTGTCATATCAATATCCGAAAATTCGTACACAACCGGATTTCTTTCTAAAATGTAATCTTTAAAAGCAAAACCATTTTCGTACATAATTTTCGATTGGTAATTAGCTTCGCTTGGATCGCCGTCAAACATTGGTTCGCAAATATCAACGCCTTCAGCCGCCAATGAAATATCGAAACTATCCGTTGCGGAACACATGGCAAACATAAATCCGCCACCAATAACGAAATCTCTGATTTTTTTTGAAACCGCTAATTTTTCTTCGGAAACTTTTGCGTAACCAAGTTTAGCAGCTAATGCTTCTGCTTCTTTTTTTTGTTCGATGTACCAAGGTGCATTTTTGTAAGCCCCGAAAAATTTTCCGTATTGTCCTGTAAAATCTTCGTGGTGCAAGTGCAACCATTCGTATAAAAGCAATTGGTCGCTCAAAACCTCTTCATCATAAACAGCGGTAAACGGAATTTCGGCATACGTTAAAACCAATGTTACCGCATCATCCCAAGGTTTTTTGCCTTTTGGAGTGTAAACCGCAATTTTGGGTGCTTTTTCTAAAACTACGGTTTCCATGTTTTGTGATGGACTCGAAATTTCATCTAAGATAGCATTCGCCTGACCATCCGAAAGCACCTCAAAACTAACGCCTCTAATTTGGCATTCTTTCCGAATTTCGGAAGCATCTGGCATTAAAAATGAACCACCTCTATAATTCAAAAGCCAACTCACCTTGTACTGCTTGTCAAGTGACCAATACGTAATTCCGTAGGCTTTTAGGTGATTTTGCTGCGAAGTATCGTCCATTGGTAATAAAATAAACGAGGCTTTCGCCGAAAAAAAAATCCAAAATAATATGGTGAGAATGAAATATTTTTTGTGCATTTTATGATGAAGCATTTTTTCAAAGATAATAGAATTTTTTTGACATCAAATTGCTTTAAACATCGAATACAAAAAGTAATTTAAAATATAACTAAACGATTCTTAATTTTCGTCGATAGCAACATCTTTACTTTTTCCGATGATTTAAAAATCGGCAATGATAATCTTTTTCATTCCCATCATTTTTTTGAATGCGCCAGGTTTCTTATTTAATTCTTCCCAATTTTCAGGACAAACTTGCCAGCTTAAACCATATTTGTCTTTGAGCCAACCACAAACACTTTCTTCGCCACCATCTTTTGTAAGTTTTTCCCAATAATAATCAATTTCATCTTGGTCTTTGCAAGGAATCATAAAGGAAACCGACTCGTTGAATTTAAAAAGCGGACCAGCATTTATCCCAATAAACCGCATTCCCAAAATTTCAAATTCTACCGTAAGGACTTTGCCGGCAAAATCTTTCTGAAAATCGGCCAAACCTTCCGCTTCAGTTTTTGGATAATATGTAGTATTGATTATTTTCCCGTCTTTGAAAACCGATAAATAAAAGTTTGCCGCTTCTTGAGCGTTCCCATCAAACCAAAGGTTCGGGATTATTTTGTGTGAAGTTGCCATGATATTTTTTATATAAATTTACAAAAAAATCAAAAACATTGATCATCAAGATATTATAAATTAAAACGGAACATCGCTATCATCGTCGAAATTGTTCATGTTGCTGCCAAAGGCTTCATTGGCAGACGGAAGATTTTTAGGCGTAAACGGGTTGTCTTGTATATTCATTTTTGACGGAAGATCATCAAAAGTACTACCAAATTCGTCGAGATTATCAAACTTACCGAGACTTCCAATAAATTTCAATCGCACGTTTTCTAAACTTCCGTTACGGTGTTTTGCAATAATAAATTCGGCTTGACCTTCAGTTGGCGAATGTTCATCATCATCCCATTCCTCAATTTTGTAATATTCTGGACGGTAAATAAATGATACGATGTCGGCATCCTGCTCAATTGCACCCGATTCACGAAGGTCAGAAAGCAACGGTCTTTTGCTCGAACCACGGGTTTCCACGGCACGCGAAAGCTGAGAAAGTGCAATTACGGGAACATTTAATTCTTTTGCCAAAGCTTTTAAGTTTCGGGAAATGGTGGAAATTTCTTGTTCACGATTTCCGCCTCCTTTTCCGCCACCTCCGGCCGTCATTAATTGCAAATAATCGATAATAATTAATTTGATGCCGTATTGAGAGGCTAATCTTCTGGCTTTTGCACGAAGGTCGAAAATTGAAAGTGATGGTGTATCATCAATGTACAACGGTGCTTTTTCGAGATTTTTTACTTTGATGGAAAGCTGTTCCCATTCATGTTTTTCGAGTTTTCCGGTACGTAGTTTTTCTGATGAAAGTCCTGTTTCTGAAGAAATTAAACGGGTAATCAACTGAACGGAAGACATCTCTAATGAAAAAACTGCAACTGGATGACCAAAATCTATCGCGATGTTTCTTGCCATTGACAATACGAAAGCGGTTTTTCCCATCCCGGGTCTTGCGGCAATAATAATTAAATCCGATGGTTGCCATCCGGAAGTTACTTTGTCCAATTTTTCAAAACCGGTTGCCACACCCGAAAGTCCTTCTTTATTAGCAATTTCCTCGATTCTTTTTTTCGCTTGAATGACCAAACTTTGAGCTGTTTCGGAACTTCGCTTGATGTTTCCTTGCGTAACTTCGTAAAGTCGCGATTCGGCTTTGTCGAGCAAATCGAAAACGTCGGTAGTTTCGTCATAAGATTCTTCGATGATTTCTGAAGAAATTTTGATTAAACTTCGCTGAATAAATTTTTGCAAAATAATTCTGGAGTGAAATTCAATGTGTGCCGACGAGGAAATTTTTTGCGTAAGCTGAATTAAATTGAAATCGCCTCCAGCGACATCAAGTTTGGCATTTTTTTTCAATTGTGCCGAAACGGTAAGCAAGTCAATAGGTTGCGAATCGTTGAACAATTGCACGATGGCTTCAAAAATATGTTTGTGTGCTTCTTTATAAAATGCTTCGGGCTGAAGAATATCAATTACCTCATCGACACCTTTTTTATCAATCATCATTGCCCCTAAAACTGCTTCTTCCAAGTCAGTAGCTTGAGGTGGTAATTTTCCTTTTTCGAGGTTGATAATGGTTGCTTTATCGACTTTTACAGGGTTGATATTTCTTAGATTTTCCATATTGCGAAAGTAGCCAAATTTTAAAAAAATTGAAGTTCAACTTGTGAGCCTCGAATGTTTATAAATTGTAAATTTTTGTTGATAACGATAAAAAAATCCGAAACCACAAGGCTTCGGACTCTTTGATTTTTATGGTTAAAAATAGTGGCTTATTCTTTAAATTCGCCCATATTGCTGTATTTGTCCATTCTTTGCGCTACTAACTGTGCTGTTGATAAGTCTTTCAACTCATTATATCCTTTTAAAATAAATTTTTCAACTTCTTTAAACGTAGTTTCGCGGTCATAATGTGCTCCACCAAGTGGTTCAGGAATGATATCGTCAATTAACTTTTGTTTTTTCATGTCGTAAGAAGTTAGTTTTAAAGCTTCTGCGGCTTGTTCTTTGTATTCCCAACTTCTCCATAAAATTGACGAGCAAGATTCTGGCGAAATTACAGAATACCAAGTGTTTTCTAACATATAAACTTTGTCACCAACACCAATTCCTAAAGCTCCTCCCGAAGCTCCTTCTCCTACGATAATCGTAATAATTGGCACTTTTAGACCGATCATTTCAAAAATATTTCTTGCAATGGCTTCCCCTTGACCTCTTTCTTCGGCTTCTAAACCAGGATAAGCTCCCGGAGTGTCCACTAAAGTTACAACAGGAATATTAAATTTTTCCGCCATTTTCATCAATCGCAATGCCTTGCGGTAACCTTCAGGATTAGCCATTCCAAAGTTGCGGTATTGACGTGTTTTAGTGTTGTATCCTTTTTGTTGCCCTACAATCATAAACGATTGACCGCCAATTTTACCCAAACCACCAATCATGGCTTTGTCGTCTTTAAAATTTCTATCGCCAAAAAGCTCTAAAAATGAATCCCCACAAAGTGCTCGAACGTGATCCATGGTGTAAGGACGGCATGGATGTCTTGAAAGTTGAACACGTTGCCAAGCGGTTAGATTTTTATAAATTGATTTTTTAGTTTCTTCTAACTTTTTCTCGATTTTCTTACAAGTTTCTGTTACATCAACGTCAGATTCTTGGCCAATAATTTGGCATTTATCTAATTGGTCTTCTAATTCTTTTATTGGAAGTTCAAAATCTAAATATTCCATAGGATAATCCCTTTTGTATTTGGTTCGAACGACAAAGATAGAATTTTCATTTATAATGATAACCAAAAAAGTATAATTATCTGATATTGCATTATTCTCAAATATTTGTCCGTTTTTTAACTTTTACTTACCTTTGCGTTATGATTTTCCCAAAATACATATTAAAAGTTTTTATTTTTATCATTATTTTGCCTTCAACGGTATCTTCTCAAACACCAAATAAAACGGAGCTTGAACGGATGCTATTGAATGCCAGAGAGATAATGCATGTAAATCATGAAAATTGTAAAAGACTTTCAGAAAATATTTACCAATATGCATTGAAGGCTCGTAACCATGAAGCTGCGGCTTACAGTTTGCTTTTTGCAATAAAATCCAATTATTACCAACGCAATTATGATTTCGTGTTAAAAAATCTGCCGGAACTCAAAACGATTGCTGCAGACTACAACAATTTTGAAATTTTATGCGAAGTACATTTGATTAAAGCCATAACTATAAATCATTTAGGTGATTACAATGGAGCAATTGCAGAAATTCAGGCGGCTAAGAACATGATTGAACATATGCCTAACCCGAACTCACGTGCCATTTACCAAGGATTAATCGATCAGCATACCGCATTAGTATATTACAACAATAATTATGACCGCGAGGTAGTTTTGCGCCACATGAAATTATCTTTACAAGATTTTAGCAAAGTACAAAATCCGCCCAAGAATGCTTTTGTAATGTATCCAAAAAGTGATTTGCTTGCCGCCAGTTACGTTTTTATTGCCAACGAATATGTGGCTTTACAGTTGAAAGATTCTGCAAAATACTATTTGGCAAAATCCTTGGCGACTGAAACCCGCTATCAAAATCCACGTCAAAAAGTATTGACTTACAATAATTTAGCCTATTTAAATTATTTGGAAAAAAATTATACCGAAGCATTAGAATTTTACAGCAAAAGTGAGGTGATTGCCAAAACTTCTGACGACCCTATATTAATTCGTGGTGCATACGACGGTTTGTCCATTGTACATAGAACGATGGGAAATTTTAAAGAGGCTACTCATTACATGCACCTGAAATCACGTTTGGACGAGAACTATCGCATAACGAACCAAAAATCGGTGGCAAATTCATTGGATAATATTTTTGACGAAAAAAATAAAGTGATAATGAACAAAAATGAGCAGTTGTCAAATTTGCAAATTGCTTTGGGAATCGGCTTGTTAATTGGAACTCTGGCTTTAATTTTACTTTATAAAGAATTTAAAAAGCAAAAAAACACCAAAAAACAATTACAGTTTTTGGTGAATCAAAAATTGAACAAAAGTCTTTCGAAAAAAGGCGGCAAACCAATGGATTTAGAAAAACTAGTTGAATTAGCCGTCAATAATGATCCCGCTTTTTACCCGAAATTTCGTGAGGCTAATCGTGATTTTATTTCCAAATTAATCCAAACCGCTCCGAACATTAATGTTTCTGAATTAAAATTAGCGGCTTATTTAAAATTAGATTTTTCGGCAAAAGAAATTGCACAAGCTACAAAAACCACAGTTCGTTCAGTTGAAGCCAAAAAATACCGTTTGCGAAAAAAATTAGACATCCCAACGGATCAAGACATTCACCTTTGGCTGGCACAATTTTAACGAGCAATCTTCCTTTTTTCGCGATTCTTTAAAATGCCGTTTAAGATTACAGTTGCTAAAATAATTAACGCTCCTATGTAAAAACCGAAGCTCATTTGCTCTTTATCGCCTAAAATAAAAAACGCCAATGCAATGCCGTAAACCGGCTCGAGATTAGTGGTTAACATTACCGTGTAAGGCGACAATCTTTTCATCACATTTACCGAAGCCGTAAAAGCATAAGCCGTACAAATGGACGCTAAAACGATGATTAGCAACCAGTCATTCAGGCTAACATTAAAAAATTCGGGCGTAAATTTTTGCGTAGCCAAGAGATAAAAACTGATGAAAATCGCACCGGCAAAAAATTCGTAAAGTGTAATGACTGACGGATCGTATTTTTGAATCAATTTGCCATTAAACAAAGTGAAAATTACTCCTAAAAATACCGAAAGTAATGCATAAGCCATTCCCAGAATGTAGGTTTGCTCCACTTGAAGAATCATCAACAACGCACCCACGATAATGATTCCGAAGAAAACTTCGTACCAAAGCATTTTCCGGTTAAAAAAAATAGGTTCTAAAATGGATGCAAAAAATGCTCCTGTCGAAAAAACTGCCAATGTAATCGACACATTCGACACGTTAATGGCTTTGAAAAAAAATACCCAATGAAGCGCAATTAGCAATCCTACGAAAAACAATCGGAGTAATGATTTTGGCGAAAGCCGCCAATCTTTTTTAGTAACCAATACAAAAAGAAGCATGAAGATTCCCGCCAAAAGCATGCGGTACCAAACAACCGGTTCTTCTTTTACCGAAATTAAATCGCCTAAAATAGCAGTAAAACCCCAAATAAAAACAATTAAATGTAGGTTGAGATAACTTTTAAGGTAATTAGCGTTTTGCATTACGAAGTAAATAAATAGCTAAAATCCCGAAAACAAAGTTGGGCAACCAAACCGCAACAAGTGGTGGAACACTTGATTTTTCGGCCAAGGTTCCAAAAATTTTATCGAAGAAAATAAACGTAAATGCCAATCCAATCCCGATAGCAAGATTAATCCCCATTCCTCCTCGCCTTTTCATCGAAGAAACCGCAACGGCAATGATGGTAAGGATAAATGCTGAAACGGGCAAACTATATTTTTTGTACAAAACCACTAAATAGGTATTGATATTTGAGGAACCACGTTCGCGTTCTTTGTCGATAAAATCATTGAGCTCGCCAACGGTTAAGGTTTCGGCAACATAGATTAATGGCGTTAAATCGTCCATTTCAAAATTAAAAACCGTGTCTTTTGTTTTTGCCGAAATTAACTCATCGCCTAATTCGCCTACTTTTCTTTTGGTATAATTATACAAAGTATAAGTGCTGTCTTTCTCGTTATACTTCATCCGGTTCGCCGAAATGATAAAATCGAGTTTGTCATTGGTGAATTTTTTCAAAGAAAAATCAAAAGCCATTTTCGAATTTACATTGAAATTACTCACATAAATAAATTCTCCCGGTTTGATTTCGCGGTAAACATTGGTGGTTTCGCGCGTTTTTTTATTTCCTTTGAGGTACGTGTATCGAAAATCGTTGTAGCCTTTACTCGCATTTGGAACCAAATAAAATCCCATGATTAAAGCAAAAATGGAAATAATCGTAGCACCAATTAAATACGGCCGCAAAAATCTGGTGAAGGAAATTCCGGAACTTAAGATGGCAATAATTTCGGTGTTGTTGGCTAATTTTGATGTAAACCAAATCACCGACAAAAACAAGAAAATAGGAAACAACAAGTTGGCAAAATAAATGGTAAAATCTAAATAATATTTGGCAACCAAACCAAAAGCGACTTTGTTTGCCAAAATTTTATTGATTTTTTCCGAAACGTCAATTACAATACCAATCGGAATAAAAAGAAAAAGCATCACAAAAAATGTTGCCAAGTATCTTTTTAAAATATATTTGTCAATAATTTTCATCCGAAATCTGTTGTTTCTTATTTGTTAAAAAAAATTATAAACGTTGATTCATTTGCTTTACCATCATCTCTTTCCATTGACGGAAATCGCCTTGCAAAATGTGTTTTCGTGCTTCGCGAACGAGCCACATGTAAAATCCGAGATTATGAATGGTGGCAATTTGTTTTCCTAAATATTCATTTGCCGAAAATAAATGGCGCAAATAAGCCTTCGTATATTCGGTATCTACAAAAGTGATTCCCATTTCGTCGATTGGCGAAAAATCGTCAGCCCATTTTTTATTTTTGATGTTAATAGTCCCATTTGCCGTAAAAAGCATTCCGTTTCTGGCGTTACGAGTTGGCATCACACAATCGAACATGTCAATACCTAACGCAATATTTTCTAAAATATTAATTGGCGTTCCAACTCCCATTAAATAACGGGGTTTGTCTTTTGGCAAAATGGCGGTAACTACTTCAGTCATTGCATACATTTCTTCGGCTGGTTCTCCTACCGAAAGACCTCCGATAGCATTACCTTCTGCACCAGCATTGGCAATATATTCGGCAGATTGCTGACGCAAATCTTTATACGTGCTACCTTGAACAATTGGAAAAAAAGTTTGTTTGTAACCGTATTTAAAAGGAGTTTTTTCCAAATGATTGATACAACGGTCAAGCCATCTGTGTGTCATGTGCATGGACCTTTGTGCATATCTGTAATCGCAAGGATAAGGCGTACATTCGTCAAAAGCCATGATGATATCAGCACCAATTGTACGTTGGATTTCCATCACATTTTCGGGTGTAAAAACGTGATACGAACCGTCAATATGTGATTTAAATTTTACGCCTTCTTCCTTAATTTTTCTATTGGAGGAAAGCGAATATACTTGGTAACCGCCAGAATCTGTAAGAATATTTCGATCCCAATTCATGAATTTATGCAAACCGCCAGCTTTTTCTAAAATATCCGTTTGCGGCCGAAGGTATAAATGATAAGTGTTTCCCAAAATAATATCGGGATTAATATCGTCCTTCAACTCTCGCTGGTGCACGCCTTTTACCGAAGCAACCGTTCCAACGGGCATAAAAATAGGGGTTTCAATCACGCCGTGATCAGTTGTAATTTTTCCGGCACGGGCTTGACTTTGAGGATCGTTTTGTAAAAGTTCAAATTTCATTCGTAAAATGGATTCGCATTTTTTTCTTTGCGAAACGCTGGCAAAGATAATCCATTTCATAATTTTCGGGTGGAGAATTATGATTTAATTTAACAACTGGTTTTACTCTCTATTTTCTATCTTTGAAATAAAACCGATGAGAAAATTAGCGATAATTCTACTTTTGTGGGCAACCAACTTTTATGCGCAAGAAATGAAAAACGATTGGGCTAATTTTTCCAAATACAAATCCGAGAATATTTCGCTGAAAAATCCAACTGAAAACCGCGTGGTTTTTATGGGGAATTCCATAACCGAAGGTTGGAAAACGGCTAACCCAGAATTTTTTTCTGAAAATAATTTTATCAATCGTGGCATTGGCGGTCAAGTAACTTCTCAAATGTTGGTGCGTTTTCGGCAAGATGTGATTAATTTAAAACCCGAAAAAGTCGTGATTTTAGCTGGCGTGAATGACATTGCCCAAAATAATGGACCAATTACCGTTGAAAATATTTTTGACAATATCGTATCGATGGCAGAATTAGCAACACTTCACAAAATCCAGCCCGTAATTTGTTCAGTGCTTCCCGCAACAGATTTTCCCTGGAAAACCGGATTAAAACCTGCCGAAAAAATAATTCAGCTGAATGATTTATTGAAGAAATATACTTCGGAAAATGAATTGATTTATGTGGATTATCATTCGCAATTAAAAAATGCTAACAACGGACTTCCTGCGGAAATTAGTGCCGATGGCGTTCATCTCAACAAAAAAGGATATGTGTTGATGGAGGAAATTTTGCTGAAAGCGTTACAATAAATTGGCATCAAGATTTTGCATATACAAGTACAAATCCTCTGAAGCATTGAGCGACAATCGCTTTCGCAAACGGCTTTTACGGCTTTGAATGGCTTTGACAGAAACCTGATTAAATTCGGCAATTTGTTGGGTGGTAAAACCTAATTTCAGGTAAAAACTAAATTTTTGTTCAGTTAAAGTAAGATTAGGTTGGACTTGATTAAGCATGACGAAAAATTCCGGATATAATTCTTTGCCTCGACCTAAAAACAGTGGCGAATCCTTTTTAGCAAGCGAATGTAATTTTTTTAAATCTTTTTCTTTAACCTTAATTAAATTGTCCAATTGTTGCTTTTGGTCAGACAATACTAAACTTTGTTGTTCCGTAACATCAGCAGTTTGATTGTATCTTTTTAACAACATCAGAATGACGATTACCAAAAGTACCGTGGCTACGAAAATTACATAAACCATCATCCGGATTTCGCCAAAATCGTTAGCTTGGTCGTCTTCTTTTTGTTTCGCAACCAATTTTATGGTTTCCTCGCGAGACTTTGCCTGAATGGGAATAAGTTTTTCGGCCAAAGCTGTTTTTAAATTCAAAATTTCATTGGCCTTTTTATGATTCCCCATTTCGCCATAAGTTTCAGAAAGTAGAAAATAAATGTGATTAAGCAAGATCTCATTTCCATACATTTCAGATAGATCGGCGGCTTTTTGATAATGTAACACCGCTTTTTCGTCTTCGAAATTAGTGTAAAAATGATTTGCAAAGGCACATTCCGCTAAAATTTCTTCAAAAGTGTTTTTTTTTGATTTAGCTATCTCAAGTGCACGATTTACAAAAAATACAGCAGAATCATTTTGTTTTTTCAAAGTAAAACATTCGCCTAAAATCCGATAGGATTCTCCCACGTAGTTGTATCTTTTTTCGGGCGGAAACTTTTTAAACAACCGGATACTTTCCTTAATATTCACAAATGCAGAATCAATAGGCATGATTGAATCTTGGAAAAATACCAAAGCTTTGGTTTGGTACAAATTAGCCTGCATCAACCGGCGATCATCGCGGTTTGAGATATTTTCGGATTTTTTAAAAATATCCTTAAGCATTTTTCTACTTTCGGCAAATGATTCAACGTAACTAATAGCATAAGCCTTGTACTGCATTGCCGAGCAGAGATAGAAAAAATTTTTGTTTTTTTGTGCCAAATCTTCTAAAGCCAACACATTTTCTACCACTTTAAAATTGTTGTCTAAGCAATGGTAACTTATCACAATCTGCAATTGGGCTTGCATCATCGCAAATTGATCGGATTGTTTTTTGGCTTCGTCAAAAATTTGTTGGTGTTTTATAATCGAATATTGCGGATTATTTTTCGTCAAATAATATGATTCATTTAATGCCACGGAAAAATTGCTCTTAGTTTTTTGTGCAAAACCAAAAGACAATTGCATCAAGAGTAAAACAATTGCAAATTTTTTAAACATCATATTTAGGGGCAAAAACTATTTTTATTTGTTTACACCAAATTTTCCATCCATTGGTAGATATTCTCGTCTGCGGCAATATGGAGTCGTTTTCTTATTCTACTTTTTTTATTTTGAATGGCTTTAGTAGTCGTTTCATAAAATTCAGCGATATCTTTTGTAGAAAACTGTAATTTAATGTATAAGCAAAATTTTTGCTCCGCTTCCGACAAATCTGGTTCAATTTCGAGCAATTTTTTAAAAAATTCTGGGTATTGTCTGTTTGCTGCTGCGACACAAGTAGGATCGTCACTTCGGGCATATTTCAGTAATTTTTCCAAGCTGTGATTTACTTGTTGGTTTAAAACTTCGAGCTTATTTTGCTGTTCAGACAATTTTTGGAGCGTCTCTTTTTTTTCTTTGTCGTCTTTTTTTAATCTTTTATAAATGAAAAAAATACTCGCAACACAAGCCAAAATCAGCAATATGCCTAAAGTTAACAATCTGAAATACTGCCTTTGTTGTTGCTCCTGATAAACAGTATTTTGCTCAACTATTTTTTTGTAAACTTTCCCCATGGAAGCATTTTTGGCAAATTGCAAACTATCTAAAAGCTTGGATTGCAACAAATTATACCGCTGTGATTTTTGAATATCAATTTCCTGAAGCCATTTTGAATAATCCGAGTAAATGAATCTCAATTCGTCAAAATACTGATTTTCTTTAGCAAATTTTATAGCCACTTGATAGGCTGTTTCTACTGTTTCCGGTGCTTCTGTATTTTGCGAAATTTTTGCAAACTGCCACGCCACCTTTAATTTTTCTTCGCTTGAGTTAGACTCTGTTGCCAAAGCTTTCGCTTTTTTATGAGCTTCTACTGCATCTGAAAAATTTTTCTCTGCCAAATGAAAATCGGCAAGAAGCGTATAAGCTTTCGCCAAATTCGGTTGGTTTTCAAAACCTGCTTTTAAAAATGTGATGGCGTTGTTGCAATATTTATAGGCATCATCGTATTTTAAATCTTTAAGCGAAATTTCCGTGGCGCCAATAAACAAAACGCCTTTTGCCGAATTTTGAAATTTATCATCTGGAACGTTTTCTACATAATCTATCGCCTTAAAAATCTCTTGCATCCCCACCGATTTGTTCCCTAATTCGTATTCCAAACAGGCTTCCGTCACAACAGTTTCGGCATATAAATCAATATATTTCCCACTTTGAGCCTCAGCTTTACATTTCGAAATATTTTTAAAAGCTTGTTCAAACATGCCCAATTGAAAATATTTTTTGGCTAATTTGAGTTCGCATTCAATTATTGCTCGATTGTAGCCAGCTTTTTCGGCTTGTTTTAAAACTTTGGAATAATTGGCAATGGATTGGTCTGAGGCATACACATGCTTCTGTTCGAGCGAGGTTAAAGCCGCATCAATTGCGACTTTTTCGGATTGGGCAATTCCTTTGGAACTAAAAAAGAAAACCATGATGAAAAGAAAAGTTTTCATCGAAGTAGAGCAATGAGGAAGTTTGTTTTTGGGGTGGCACATACGATCAATATTAACAATTTACGAAAAATTACTTCAGGCTAAAATCAAATCAAAAATTGTTTGTGCAAAGATAGTTTTTATTTTGTTTTGTTAAAAAAAATCCAACTAAGTGCATTTTTTACAAATCAATTTGTAGTTTTTTTTGATTCTAATTCAAAATATTTTCGGCAATCTTAAAGAGTGATTTCTTTAAAAATGTAAAATATCTCATTACATTTGTACCCGTTTAACTTTATCACAAATAATGAAACCTAACACACAACAATTAAACAACTTAACGATTCAAGTAAGAAGAGATATTCTTCGAATGGTTCATGCTGTAAATTCAGGACATCCTGGAGGTTCATTGGGTTGCACCGAATTTTTGGTAGCACTTTATCAAAACCTCATGGATCGCAAACCGGGATTTGACATGGACGGAAAAGACGAAGATATTTTCTTCCTTTCAAACGGACACATTTCGCCGGTTTTCTACAGCGTTTTAGCACGAAGCGGTTATTTTCCAATTACTGAATTGGCTACTTTTCGCCACATTAATTCGAGATTGCAAGGACATCCAACCACTCACGAAGGTTTACCTGGCGTTCGCGTGGCATCAGGATCTCTTGGGCAAGGAATGTCAGTAGCGATTGGTGCTGCACTTTCAAAAAAATTAAATAAAGATTCGCATTTAGTTTACAGTTTGCATGGTGATGGCGAGTTACAAGAAGGGCAAAACTGGGAAGCCATGATGTATGCTGCTGCTTATAAAGTGGATAATTACATCGCTACCATTGATTTAAACGGAAAACAAATTGACGGTCCAACTGATGAAGTTTTACACATGGGAAGCATCAGAGCAAAATTTGAAGCTTTTGGATGGGATGTTTTAGAAATTGAAAAAGGAAACGATGTTGAAGCCATCATCTCCGGAATGACTGACGCTAAATCTCGTACCGGAAAAGGAAAACCTGTTTGCGTTTTACTTCATACCGAAATGGGGAATGGTGTTGATTACATGATGTACAGTCACGCTTGGCACGGAAAAGCGCCAAATGATGAACAATTGACAACTGCTTTAACCCAAAATTATTGCGAAGGCGAAAGCGATTATTAAATTGGCAAAAAGCCTTAAGCGATAAGCTTTATGCCTATTGCTTATAGCTGAATGCATTTAGCAAAAACAAAAATGAAAAAATATATCAATACAGGAAATAAAGACACTCGTTCAGGTTTTGGAGCGGGACTGACTGAATTAGGTCAGAAAAACGAAAATGTGGTGGCACTTTGTGCGGATTTGATTGGCTCGTTAAAAATGGACGATTTCAAAAAAAATCATCCGGAACGTTTTTTTCAAGTTGGAATTGCAGAAGCCAACATGATTGGTATTGCTGCTGGAATGACAATTGGCGGAAAAATTCCTTTCACGGGAACATTTGCTAACTTTTCAACTGGAAGAGTTTATGACCAAATCCGTCAATCTGTCGCGTATTCTGATAAAAATGTAAAAATTTGTGCTTCTCACGCGGGTTTGACTTTAGGCGAAGATGGTGCAACTCACCAAATTTTGGAAGACATTGGTTTGATGAAAATGTTACCAGGAATGACGGTAATCAACACTTGCGATTTTAACCAAACCAAAGCTGCAACAATGGCAATTGCCGATCATCACGGTCCGGTTTATTTGCGATTTGGACGTCCATCAGTTCCAAATTTTACTCCGGAAAACGGTACTTTCGAAATTGGAAAAGCGGTTCTTTTAAATGAAGGAAAAGATGTTACAATCGTCGCAACCGGACATTTAGTTTGGGAAGCTTTAATTGCTGCTGAAAAATTAGAAGAAAAGGGAATTTCCGCGGAAGTGATCAATATTCACACCATTAAACCTCTTGACGAAGAAGCAATCTTAATATCTTTGGCAAAAACAGGTTGTGTGGTTACAGCTGAAGAACACAATATTTTAGGTGGTTTAGGCGAAAGCGTGGCAAGAGTGTTAGCTTTGAACAATCCTGCTCCACAAGAATTTGTAGCGGTAAATGATAGCTTCGGCGAATCTGGAACTCCAGACCAATTGATGGAAAAATACAAACTAAACGACCAAGCAATTGTAGAAGCTGTGGAAAAAGTAATCCAACGCAAAAAATAATTCGTTGTTTTTATAAAATAAAAAATCCCGTTCAGCTTAATTTGAACGGGATTTTTTTATTGGTTTTACCAAAAATTAATTACAACTCGGATCTAAATAACGTTTCAATCCACCGGTTGTTCCTTGACAATTCGGAATATTTTCGAATGAATAAGGATTTCCAAAAGTATCTCGAATTTCTACTCTCGTAGGAACGCCATCGCCATCATCATCAGCATCTAAAAAATCTGGAATGCCATCGCCATCAGTATCATCATCATAAAAGTCACCATTTCCGTTTCGGTCTTCATAAATTGACAAAATACCATCATTGTCGTTATCAATTCGCTTCAACGCATGAACATTAAATTCAAAAACCAAAGGAGAATATGCACTTAAAGTTGAAGAAGCTGGCGAAGAATTAAAATATCCCAAACCTGATGGCAAAAACATTATTCCAACTCCGTGGTTAGTAAAAGTTACACCTCCAGGATTTGCTGGATCTTCAACTGCATTTCCGGTTCTAAATTCTTTAATAATATGTTTGAATCCGGCAACAGTTGAATTTTGGATTAACCAAATTGGATTTGGCGCATTTTCAAAAACTTTTTGATCCAAATCGGTTCCTCTCAAAGAAACAAAAACCGAATCCACTGCCGAAGGTTTTTCGCCTAAACCTTCACGAATGTTCAAATAATATACTTTGTATTCTACCGGGTCATCAATTACAGTTCCCACAAGCGGGTTCGCGTTAGTGTAAATCCTCATGTCGTTTTTCAACAATTTATGTTGCAAAGGATATTCTGTTTGGTTCCAAATAGAAATTTGCGTTCCACCAGCCGGAATCGAATCGATTTGAGTTACCGGATTTCCGTTAGCGTCAGTCGTTACCGTCAAATAATGCGTTTTTAAATAATCTTCAATGTTTTCAATATCAGTAGCATATTGTTCCGCACGATCACGAGGTGGCGCGATGGTAACATTATCGTCATCTTTTTTACACGAAAATAAAATAGTAGCCGTTAGCAAAGTTGTTAAAAGAAGGCCGAATCTTTTCATTTATCAATTTTTTTAGTGCCGCAAGATACAATTTTGATTTATTTTTGTAAACAAATTAACTTACATTTTAAAACCCAAAAATGAGGATTGACAAATATCTCTGGTGTGTTCGCTATTACAAAACCCGAAATATGGTTACCGAAGCTTGTAAAAAGAACCATGTTACGGTAAATGGTCAAGTTGCCAAGCCGTCTCGCGAGGTTTTTCCGGGTGATAAAATTACGTTTAGAAAAGACCAAATCACCTACATTATTTCGGTGTTGGATATTCCGCAAAATCGTGTTGGAGCCAAATTGGTTGATATTTATAGAAAAGACGAAACACCGGCAGAAGCCTTCGAACATCTCGAATTATTAAAACTTTCAAAAGAACATTATCGCAAACACGGCGAAGGTCGTCCGACGAAAAAAGACCGTCGAGACCTTGAAGATTTTGCAGAAGATGTTAACTTTGAAGACTGGGATTAATTATTTTTATCAAAAAAATCTTACACAGCAACACAACATGAACCAGAATATTATTTTGAATCACCAAGAAATTGAGCATAAAATAAAACGTATTTCTTACCAAATTTACGAAACTTTCGCCGACGAAAAAGAAGTGATTATCGCCGGAATTTCGAAAAGCGGATATGTTTTTGCTGAAAAAATTGCTTCGAGTTTACGCCAAATTTCTGATTTAAAAGTATCGATTTGCGAAGTAAAAATCGACAAAACTAATCCTGCAAACCCCATTGAAACTTCGCTTGACAAAACACAATATGAAAACCGTGGTTTGGTTTTGGTGGATGATGTTTTAAATTCCGGAACTGTTTTGGCTTACGGCATCAGGCATTTTTTAGATGTTCCATTAACGAAATTTAAGACCGCCGTTTTAGTCGATCGAAATCATAAAAAATATCCCGTAAAAGCTGATTTCAAAGGAATTTCGTTGTCAACTTCTTTGCAAGAACACGTTCAAGTGGTTTTCGAAGAAAATAATAACCACGCCTTTTTAAGTTAATTTCGAAATAATTTCTGCTGAAATTTCGTCCAACGATTTCCCATCTACATTCACTTTAAAAGAGGCTTGATTATAAAAATAACTTCTGTCGAATAAATGTTTGGCGATAAACTCCTGCAATTCATTTTCATCAGAGATATTGAGCAACGGTCGTTTTTCAGTTTCTTGATAAAGTCTATCGTAAAGTGTTTTGATGGAAGTTTTCAAATAAAACGACACTATATTTTCGCCATTTAAAAATTCGTGATTGTTAGCATAACACGGAGTTCCACCACCCAAACTCAATACAATAGGTTCGGGTCGAGATAAAATTTCTTTCAAAATTTGGTGTTCTACTTTCCTGAAATAAATTTCGCCGCGCGTTTCAAAAATTTTTTTGATCGAGGTATTTTCCTTTTTTTCAATCAATTCATCGAGATCAATGAACGGAATATTTGTTTTTTCTGACAAAATTTTTCCTACGCTTGTCTTTCCAGACCCCATGTATCCCAATAAAATAATTTTCTGCATTGTAATAATCTCCTATAAATTAATACGTTATGAATTTATAACGAAAAAAGACAAATTTAAAACAAAAATACTTTGAAATATAAATAATAACGACGTATATTTGCACCCGCATTCAAGAAATTAAATGACTCGATAGCTCAGTTGGTAGAGCACAACACTTTTAATGTTGGGGTCCTGGGTTCGAGCCCCAGTCGGGTCACTAAGCGATGCTTAAATTTCTTGAAATGCCTGACTCGATAGCTCAGTTGGTAGAGCACAACACTTTTAATGTTGGGGTCCTGGGTTCGAGCCCCAGTCGGGTCACAAAAGTTATTCGCTTGCGGGTAACTTTTTTTGCTTTAGGCCAAGTGGAGAAACGGTAGACTCGCCATCTTGAGGGGGTGGTGCTCGTAAGGGCGTGAGGGTTCAAATCCCTCCTTGGTCACAATAAATTAAAAATCCTATAAAAATTAGAGCTTGCTCATAAATTTTTGTAGGATTTTTTTTTGAGAAAAGTTATCAACCTCACCCTTCCACAAACCACCTTTCTACTCTACTTTATATCTTTGTGAAAACAATGATAATCTTTTGCCAAAACGTTTCTGTTACTGAAAAATTATGTGGTATATTTGATAGAAACGCATCAAATTTCCCCGTTTTAAATGTATCAGGATATAAAAATTATTGGTTCAGGTTTTGCATCTTTATCTGCCGCTTGTTATTTGGCGAAAGCCGGACATACGGTAACAATTTTCGAAAAAAATAAAAACATTGGCGGACGAGCCAGACAATTTAAGCGAGATGGATTTACATTTGACATGGGACCAACTTGGTATTGGATGCCTGATGTTTTCGAACGTTTTTTTGCCGATTTCAAGAAAAAACCTTCGGATTATTACCAATTGCAAAAGTTGTCCCCTGCTTATTCCGTTTATTTTGGAAAAGAAGACAAAATTACGATTGCTGACAATCTGGAAAACATTGTCAACACTTTTGAGGAAATTGAATCCGGAAGCGGTAAATCTTTGGAAAAATTTATCGCTAACGCAAAATCCAATTACGATATCGCCATCAAAGACATCGTTTATCGCCCTGGAATTTCCCCTTTAGAATTGGTTTCAACTAAAACAATTGGAAAACTCGACCAATTTTTTGGCACTATTGCTTCAGATGCAAAAAATTCTTTCAAAAGTAAAAAACTCCGTCAAATCGTTGAGTTTCCAGTGCTTTTTTTGGGAGCCAAACCTTCGCAAACGCCTTCATTTTATAGCTTTATGAATTATGCCGATTTTGGTTTGGGAACTTTCCATCCCGAAACCGGAATGTATGCCGTAGTCGAAGCTATGGAAAAATTAGCGCGTGAACTGAACGTTGAAATTGTGACTAATGCGAATGTCGAAAAAATTTTGGTAGAAAATGGTAAAGCTTCCGGAATTGTCGTTAATGGCGAAAAACATGCGGCTGATATTGTAGTAAGTGGTGCGGATTATCATCATTCTGAAACACTACTTGACGAAAATTTCAGGAGTTATTCCGAAAAATATTGGGAAAAGAAAATTTTTGCTCCTTCTTCCCTACTTTTTTATGTTGCTTTTGCCAAAAAAATTGAAAACGTAAATCACCATACTTTATTTTTCGACACCGATTTTGACCAACATGCCGAAGCGATTTACGACTCGCCAAAATGGCCCGAAAACCCAATGTTCTATGCTAGTTTCCCTTCCAAAACGGATACTTCAACCGCTCCAGAAGGCAAAGAGGCCGGCATTTTTTTAATTCCAATCGCTCCCGGAATTGAAGATTCTCCCGAAATAAGGGATCAGTATTTTAAAAAAATCATCACGCGTTTTGAAAAAATTACCAATCAAAATGTTGAAAAAAACATTATATTTAAGGAATCCTTTTGCGTAAATGATTTCGTAAATGATTATAATTCATACAAAGGAAATGCTTACGGATTGGCAAATACGTTGTTTCAAACAGCATTTTTACGTCCAAAATTAAAGAGCAAAAAAGTGAAAAATTTATTTTTTACCGGTCAATTAACCGTTCCCGGACCAGGCGTTCCTCCCGCGTTGATTTCGGGAAAATTGGTTGCGGGACTTATAGATAAATTGTAAAAATAACCTCTAAAACACCACCTCTCATGAAGGCTATTTTTGATTTAGTTTCTTATCAATGTTGCAAAAATGTGACGAAGGCATACAGCACGTCGTTTTCTGCTGCGGTGAAAATTTTGTCGCCATCGATACGGCAAGACATTTATAATATTTATGGTTTTGTGCGATTGGCAGACGAAATTGTCGATAGTTTTCATGATTATCAGAAAGAAATTTTATTCGACGATTTTGAAAAAGACCTTCAAAAATCATTGGAAAACGGCATAAGCCTTAACCCTGTTTTGAATGCTTTTCAGCATACCGTAAAAAAGTACAATATCGCTCCAGACTTGATTGACTCTTTTATGAAAAGCATGCGGATGGATTTGTACAAAACCGAATATAAAACGACGCAAGAATATCTAGATTACATTTATGGATCTGCAGATGTGGTGGGATTGATGTGTTTGCAAGTCTTTGTTAGAGGCGATGAAAAAAGATATAACGAATTGAAAAACAGTGCAATGAAATTAGGTTCCGCCTTTCAAAAAATTAATTTTTTGCGGGATTTAAAAGCTGATTTTGAAGGTTTAAGCCGAACTTATTTCCCTGAAACCAATTTGCATCAACTAGACGAATCGGCAAAAAAGAAAATCATTGACGAGATTGAAGAAGATTTACGAGAAGGTTATGAAGGCATTGTGCAACTCCCGATAGAAGCTAAATTTGGGGTTTATACAGCTTACATTTACTACAAAAAATTACTTTCGAAATTGAAAAAAACGCCTTCTGCAGAAATTAAAAATACGAGAATTCGTGTATCCGATTATCAAAAAGTTGGATTATTTGCACAATGTTATTTCCGATACAAATTAAATATTATCTAAAAAATGAGCATCTGGATTCACGTTTTGGTTTTTTTCCTCACTTTTGGCTTCATGGAATTTATGGCTTGGTTTAGTCATAAATACATCATGCACGGCTTTTTGTGGAATTTACACGCAGATCATCATAAAAAAGATCATGATTCTTGGTTTGAACGCAATGACGCTTTTTTTATCATTTATGCTGTGATTAGCATTGGTTTTTTCTTGCTTTGGCAAAATAATATTCTCGAAATTGGTTTGGCGATTGGCTTGGGAATTTTTGCTTATGGTTTTACCTATTTTTTAGTGCACGACATCTTTATCCATCAACGTTTCAAGTGGTTCCGAAATGCGAATAACCGTTATGCAAGAGCTGTGAGACGTGCCCATAAAATGCACCACAAACATTTGGGAAAAGACAAAGGAGAATGTTTCGGGATGTTACTTTTTCCTTACAAATATTTTAAAGAAGCGGCAAAAAAGTAATGTTTTTGTTTTAATTTTTGTCGAAATAAAACTAAAAAGTATAAATTTACGTTTAAACTAAAAATTGCAAATCCTTATTTTTTGTTTATGAAAAATTTCCCAAAACTACTCTTGCTTTTTATGAGTTCGTGTCTGTTTTTGTCTTGCCAAGACGACTTAGACGATATTGAAGTTCCAAGTGATGTTGCCGTAAAAGATTTTATTTGGAAAGGACTTAATCTTTACTATTATTGGCAAACCAGCGTTCCAGATTTGGCTGACGATCGATTTGCATCTCAAGCCGAACTAAACGAATATTTACGCGGTTTTGAAGATCCTTCGGATTTATTTTACAATCATTTGCTTTTTAATTATCCGGTGGAAGACCGTTTCAGTTTTATCACCAGCGACTATTCGGTTTTAGAGGCAAGTTTGAGTGGCGTTACCAAAAATAACGGAGTTGATTATCGATTGTTTCGCGACAATAATAATCCAAGCAGAATTTTAGGTTATGTAAGATATATTTTGCCAAATTCTGATGCTGCAACCAAAAATATTCAGCGAGGCGATATTTTTTATGCAGTAAATGGCGTGGCTTTAACCGAAAATAATTACACAGAATTATTGGCTCCGGAAGTTTATTCTCTGAATTTAGCTGATTACGACGGCGGAAATTTCACGCCAAACGGTGAAAGTGTTTCTTTAACCAAAACGCAATTGGCGGAAAACCCAATTTACCTTCATAAAGTTTTGGATCATGGCGATAAAAAAATCGGATACTTGATGTACAACGGTTTTTATAACGAATATGACAATGAATTGAATCAGGTTTTTGGTCAGTTTTTAGCAGAAGGTGTAAACGAATTGGTTCTGGATTTGCGATATAATTCTGGAGGTTCGGTTCAAACTGCGACGTATTTGGCAAGTATGATTACCGGAAATTTTAGCGGACAAATTTTTGCCAAACAACAATGGAACGAAAAAATTGAAGCTTATTATGCTGATAATCAAGAACAACTAATCAACAGATTTACGTCAAACGTTGGGAGTAATTCTATTAATCATTTAAATTTACCAAGAGTTTTCATCCTCACAACAGGAAGTTCGGCTTCAGCAAGCGAATTGGTAATCAACGGATTAAAACCACACATTAACGTGATCACCATTGGAACAAAAACTACTGGAAAAAATGTGGGTTCGGTTACATTGTACGATTCTCCAAATTTTAGACCTCAAGGACGATCAACCCGACATAAATACGCCATGCAACCGATTTGCTTTAAAATTGTAAATTCTGTTGGTTTTGGCGAATATAATAATGGAATTGAACCCACGGGAACGCCTTTACCTGAAGATTTGGGCAACTTGGGAATTTTAGGCGAAGTTGACGAACCGTTGTTGCAACGAGCGATTTTGCAAATCACTGGTGAAGGACGATATCAATTTTCTACTCCTGAAGAATATATTCAGTTGAAAGACAGAAAACAAATGATGCGTTTCGGAACTGAAATGTATCTTGACGCTCCAGAGATTTCTAATAAATAATTTCTTACAAAAAAATAATAAACACTGTCATTTTTACGTTTTCATCTTAATAAACCTAAAAACTTAAACCATGAAAAAAACATTGAAATTTCTCGCAGTTGCACTTTCATTAGGGTTAATGGCATTTGCAACGAAAAGCAACAAAACTTTCACCGTAGTAATTGATGCCGGACATGGCGGAAAAGATTACGGCGCGATGATCAACAATGATTCAGAAAAAGCGATTACTGAAAGAGTTGCGAAACAAATTGCGGCATTGAACAAAGATGAAAATGTGGTGATTCACTTCACCAGAAACGATGATAATTTTGTGAGTTTAGAAGAAAGAACACAGCAAATCAACAAATTAAAGCCGGATTTAGTTGTTTCAATCCATGTTTCTGCGAATGCGAGTGAGGCACCTTCGGGAATGGAATTTTATGTTTATGAAGACAATCTTTTTTCGGAAAAATCAAAAGAATTTGCTTCTAAAATTGAACAAAAATTTGTGAGCAACAATTATAAAAGTCGTGGTGTAAAAAAGGCGCCTTTTTATATTTTGAAAAAAAGTGAAGCTCCTTCGGTATTAGTGGAACTCGGATTTCTTTCGAATAAAAATGACTACAAGTACCTGACTGACAAAGCCGAACAAGATAAAATGGCAAATATTATTTTAGATTTTATCAAAGAAAATAAATAAAAAAAAAGGGCTTTCGAAATTTGAAAGCCCTTTTTAGTTTTAGTCGTTGAAATAAATTCCGGTTGGTGTTACTCCCGTTACAATTTCATCGATATACGTTCCTGAAGTAGAATAAACGTAAACAGATCCATTCGAATTATAATCTTTGGCATCGCCTACATAAATTTTTCCATCTTCCACTTCAAAACTGTAAACACCGTAAACGCCTTGCGAAGTTGTAGAAAATAACTCTTGCGTTGGCAAAGCATCACTAAGATTTTTTACATAAATTTTCTCGTTAACCGTGTAATAAATTTTGTTGTCTTCAATTTCTAAGTTTGAAGGATGTTGTCCAGGACCAAAATTGTGATTTACTCTTGTGTTGTTACTCAAATTAATTTGATGCAACGAGCCAATTGTAGAAACCGCTCCAGGACTCCACGCTTGGATTCCGCCACAAAGAACGTACAAAATTCCATTTTCAATTTCTAAAGAATTTGGGACGTCACCCACAACCATATTGCTCAAAAACGAATCATTTGCCGCAGAAATTACCGAAATAGAATTTCCGTTTCCGTAACCACCTTTGTGAGCCACGTACAATTTATTATCGTCTTCAACAATTCTTTCGGGACCTTCAATTACCGGGATATTTTTGATAATTTGATTGGTAGCCAAATCGATTACCGCCACATAATCATCCGTTGTAACCGAACCATTTCCCCAGTTTGTCACATAAGCTTTGTTATTAGCAAAAGCAATGTAACGCGGGTTCAATAGTCCAGATGAAATTGTGGTAACCAATTCAAAATTATAACGGTTTACTACATGAATTTCATGAGAACCATGCATCACGATATACGCTAAATCTTCATGAAACCCAATATCTTGTCCGGTATCGCCCATATTTTCGCCGTTAACAACCGAAAAAATATTGGCTTCTTGAGTTTGGAAATCTTTGGAAGAAAAAGTAATTCCGGAGTTTGAAGCACCAAAATTTCCTTCGCTTAAAATTAAAATTCCGTTGTCATAAGCTCCTTGAGGAACATCTGGAGTCGAATCATCATCGTTATTACAAGACGTAAAAAACAATGATCCCGACAATAAAACAATTGCTAAGTGTTTGAATTTCATAGTTGTTAAATATTAAAAGTGAATGTAAAATTATAATTAATTCCAGGCATTGGTCGGTTTAAAGTGCTTTGATAATTTTCATCAAAAAGATTATAAACCGCAAAACCAAGATTGTATTTTTTATAAAATTGATAATCTAAACCTGCGTTAAAAATGTTGTAACCATCCAAAACATTGGCATTATCACTCGAAGTAAAAACTTCTCCATTGCCTAAAAACTGAACAAATGCGGAGAATTTTTTAAAAGCATAACTTCCGGAAAAAGTAGCTTTGTGATACGGAACGTAAATCAACTGTTTGTCGATTTTTTCATCAATCGCTTCCGTGTAAGCATAGGTTGCATTTGCAGAAATTTCATGATTCCCGATTTTTTTTTGGTAAACCAAAATCGCTTCTGCACCATAAGTTTTTACATTTGCTACATTGTCCGGAAGCCAAAATCCTCCGGCTCCAGGCGTCCATCGCAACATATCTTTGATGTCGTTGAAAAATCCGGTAATCGTAAATTGTAAATTTCCTAAGGTAATTTGGTTGCCAATTTCTCCTTGCAACGAACTTTCGGGCAATAAATTAGGATTGCCGCTACCTTCCCAATATAAATCATTGAAAGTTGGAATTTTGAAATTTTTGGAAAAATTGAGTTTGATTTGGTAAAAGTCGAACGGCTTAAAAATCGCTCCTGCGGAAAATAAAACCGGACTTTCGTAAGCTTCCGTCATCTCTTTTCGAATGGCAGTTTCGTAGGAAAAAAATTGTGCCACTTCGTGTTTGAACAATAAAGCAGCCACGCCAGTTTTCCTTGTGGTTTCTTCAATGCTGCTGCCAAATCCCTTGGTTTGATTGTATTCCAAAAGCGAATTGACTTGCATATTTTCGTTTAAATTAAAAATAAAATCATGCCGAATCAATCCTGTTTTGGCTTCGCCGAAAGTAAAATTATCCAAGGCGAAATCTTCGAAATATTTATATTTTTCAGATAAATGCGCCAACTTTATTTTAGAAGAAAATTTATCGCCCGAAGCTATCCATTCTAACATGTTTCGCAAATTCAAATCTTGATATTTGTTTCGGGAAATCACCCCAATCGCGCCAGAAAAATGTCTTTCGGAATCAAACGTTTGGCTGTAAAATTTTAAAGCATGACGGTCATCAATTCTGTAAGCAGCATTAGCAGAAAAATTGGTATTGTAAAAATTTCCGTTGGTATTTTTTCTTTCGCTATCGGGAAAAGGATAATCATTATCTGAGGAAATTCGGGAGATTCCTGCTTCAACCGAAAATTTTTCTGTAGCAACTTCTACTCTATAATTTCCTTCAAAAGTGTTGAAACTTCCGTAACGCAATTGCAATTTGTTTTTGAAAAAATTTCCAAATTTTAAAGTGTTATTCAAATGCACGCTTCCGCCAATCGCGCTACTTCCGTAAATCGCACTTCCGCCACCCGATCTCACCGAAATTTGATTAAAACCAGAAGTATTGACGGTATTAAAATCCGTTTGTCCGTTAAACTGAGAATTGATGTTAATTCCGTTCCAAATTACAGCGGTTTGTTGAGCTGTCGTGCCACGAAATGACGGTGACGAAACCATTCCTAAACCATTTTCTTTGAAATAAATCACCGAATTATAGTTAAGCAATTGCGTTAAAGACGAACGATTTTTTTCAATAACCGAATCGTTTAATACCGAAACCTGCTGGGATTTTGAATTATTTTTGAGTTGAAAATCCGAAATTTCAATGACGTCTAATTGTAACAACGGATCATTTTGCGCCATCACCGAAAAAGTTGCGCAAACGAAAACCATCAAAAAGAGAAAAATTTTACTCATGATTTTTTAAAACTTTTATCCCGAAAGTTTTTTTAAAAAATTTGAGAAAAAGGCAGGTCTCCTGGCTTGCATTTCGTTGTTAACCTTCCCATTTTCTTACAAAACAGTGGCATTGCAGATACAACGAATTTATAGCTTACAGTTGCGGGAACAGCTTTGGTTTTGCACCAAATTCCCTTTTAATGTGGCGATGAACCACAACCTCAATCTGCCGCAAAGATAGTTGTTTTGACCAAATGATAAAACGCCAGCTAAATTTTTGGGCTTGAAAGTTTAAAAATTTAAGCGTTATCTTTGTGCGTCTTTTAAAATTTGTTCCAAATGAAAAAACTTTTGCTTACATTAATATTGACTGTCAGCTTTTTGACGGTTTTTTCATGCAAGAAACAAAACGAAACGCAACCCGAAAATTCTCAAAACAAAAAACAATTGGTGCAATACGCCAAAGGTTTTCAAATTGAGGAATACAGCGGTTTTTCGGTATTGACCATTTTTCAGCCTTGGCCAAAAGCGACCAAAAATTTCACCTATATTTTAAAGAAAAAAAACGCAGCAGTTCCTGAAAATTTGCAACAACATCCGCAAATTGAAGTCCCGGTAAAAAATTTGGTAGTTACTTCTACGACACATATTCCGTCGTTAGAAATGTTGAATTCTGAAAATAAGTTAGTTGGTTTTCCCGGGACAAATTTGATTTCTTCATCTAAAACCAGAAAATTAATTGATACTAAAAAAATCGTAGATGTTGGCATGAATCAAGACCTCAATACCGAATTACTGATTGATTTACAACCGGATGTTTTGGTAGGTTTTACCATTGACGATCAAAATCAAGCTTATGATATTTTGGCAAAAAGTGGCATCGAAATTTTGTACAACGGCGATTGGATTGAGGAAACGCCACTCGGAAAAGCTGAATGGATTAAATTTTTTGGAGCGTTGCTGGACAAATCCTCTCAAGCCAATGCCATTTTCAATTCAATAGAAAAAAATTACAACGAAGTTAAAGAAGCCGCACAAAAAGCTTCGACCACGCCAACGGTTTTAAGTGGTGCCATTTATCAGGATCAATGGTATCTTCCGGGCGGAAAAAGCTGGGCTTCGATTTTTTTGAAAGATGCAAAAGCGCAGTATTTGTGGGCCGAAACGCCGGAAGTTGGAAGTTTGTCACTTTCTTTTGAAACCGTTTTAGAAAAGGCTGAAAACGCAGATTTTTGGATTGGTCCTGCGCAATTTGTATCACTCGAAGAAATGTTGCAAGACAATCCGAATTATAAATTTTTTAAAGCGTTTCAACAAAAAGAAATTTATAGTTTTAGTAGCAAAAAAGGAAAAACCGGCGGCATTTTGTACTATGAATTGGCGCCAAACCGTCCCGATTTATTGCTGAAAGATTTAGTTTCGATTGTTCATCCGGAAATCTATCCAAATCACGAATTGTTTTTCTTCGAAAAATTAAAATAAATTGCGAAATAATACTCCATTTTTACTAATCCTGTCGCTTGTTTTAATAGCGGTTTTTCTGCTCAATCTTTGTGTTGGTGCAGTAAAAATTCCGCTGAAAGAAATTGTAGGTTCAGTTTTTGGCGATGATTTTTCCAAAAAAAGTTGGGAAATTATTTTATGGAATTACCGTTTGCCCAAAGCATTTATGGCGGTTTTAGCCGGAAGCGGTTTGGCGGTTAGCGGATTATTAATGCAAACTTTATTTAGAAATCCTTTAGCAGGTCCCGATGTTTTAGGATTGAGTTCTGGTGCAAGTTTAGGAGTGGCAATTGTGGTCATGGGAAATTCGCTAATTCCAAGTATTTTTGCGCAATTTTTTCTGTCAGGTTACGGTTTAATTTTGGCTTCTGTTTGCGGAAGTTTCCTTGTTTTATTAGCAGTTTTAGCGGTTTCCCAAAAATTACGCGACACGATGTCCGTGTTAGTAATTGGGATTATGTTCGCCAGTTTTGCCAGTGCTTTCATCGGAATTTTAACTTATTTCAGTACTGCAATTGAATTACAAAAATTTGCTTTTTGGTCTTTTGGAAGTTTAGGAAATCAATCATTTCAGGAAATTTTGATTCTGTTTAGTGTAATTATTATCGGATTAATCTTGGCAGTTTTTGCATTAAAATCGTTGAACGCATTGCTTTTGGGCGAAAATTATGCTGAAAGTTTAGGAGTTAATTTGAAAAAAATGCGTTTGCTGATCATCATTTCCACCAGTATTTTGGCGGGAAGTATTACTGGTTTTGCCGGACCGATAGCGTTTATTGGATTAGCAGTTCCGCATTTTGCAAGGTTAATTTTTAAAACAAGTAATCACAAAATACTTTTTTGGGCAACCTTACTTTTAGGAGCAATAATTTTATTGATTTGTGATACAATTTGTCAATTTCCAGGAAAAAATTTCACGTTACCAATTAACGCCGTAACATCAGTTTTTGGCGCGCCAGTTATCATTTGGCTGATGATTAGAAACCGAAAAATGATGATATGAGCGAAAAAAAAATCATACTTTCTGCCGAAAATATTACGGTTGGTTATCAGGAAAAAATCGTCGCATCTGAGCTTAATTTTCAATTAACAGAAGGAAAATTAATTGGCTTAATTGGGGCAAACGGAATTGGAAAATCTACATTGCTCAAAACCATTTCTGGAATTTTAAGACCTATTTCCGGCGAAATTTTTATCGAAAATCAAAATCTTCATAATATTAGTCCGAAGCAATTATCCAGAAAAATTAGTTTGGTTTTAACGGAAAAATTACCCTTGAGCAACTTGACTGTTTTTGAAGTTGTGGCTTTGGGGCGACATCCTTACACCAATTGGTTAGGAACGCTTTCTGAAGAAGATTTGGCGCAAACAAATCTCGCTTTGCAAATCACGCAAATTGAACATTTGGCTCAAAAAAAATATTTCGAAATTAGCGATGGTCAACTTCAAAAGGTTTTGATAGCCAGAACTTTAGCACAAAATACACCTTTAATAATTTTAGACGAACCTACCACACATTTAGACCTTCAGCATAAAATTCTCACGCTAAAATTACTTCAGGATTTGGCAAAAAATCAGCAAAAAACCATTCTTTTTTCTACTCATGATTTAGAATTGGCGTTGCAAATGTGTGACGAAATTATGTTGATGACACCAGACTTCTTCGAAATAAATTCGCCTAAAAATTTGATAAAAAACAACCGACTCGATTATCTTTTTAAAGACGAAAATATTTTTTTTGATAAAGAAAAAGAAAAATTTGTGTTTAAAAACTTTTAAAAAATCCGCTGTTCATTTATCTTTATAAGAAAAAGGAAAATGAAAATATTCACTACGCTGTTTTTTTTCTGTTACGTTTCGATATCTGCACAAACGACTGTTTCGCTAACGCCAACAGGGTTTTCACCAAATCCGGTAACCGAAAATATTTCGGTGATGAGCAACGAAAAATTCATGGACATCACCCGATTGTGGATTGAGGAATTTACACGAGGAACCGGAACCGTTTCCGAACTTACCGCTAATTCCTTAACGCTTGATGCTTACCGCGATAACGCTTTTTACATCACGAATTTAGGCGAAACTTATTATTTTAAAATTCGCTATCAACTCAAAATTGCCAAAGAAGGAAATACGTATTCTGCGACTTTTAATGTCACGCAAATTCAGAACACCCGTTCAGTTTTAGAATCTTCGATTACCGATTATTTTTTGCCCGATGGCACTATGAAAGAAGGTTTTGCGGAAGTTAAACCGTCCATGGAAAAAACCGCTAATATCATCTTAGGATCGTATTATCGCTACATTACCCGAAATTAAATTCTAGTTGTCGTCGCGCTTCGCCAATGGCAAACGCAACAGAATTTGCCAAATTATAACTTCTCACCAATGGCGAAATAGGAATGGTAAGATGGTTGTCAAAAAGCTGCATAAATTCTGGGTTCAAACCCACAGATTCTTTGCCAAAAACGAGCCAATCGCCTTCTTGAAATTTATTTTCGTAAAAAGTTTTTTCAGCGTGAGAACTAAACAAGAAAACTCGTGATTTGTCAGTAATTTCTTTCAACCATTCATCAACATTTTGATATTGTTTCCAATCAAGATGAACCCAATAATCTAAACCCGAACGCTTTAAATTTTTATCCGAAATTTCAAACCCAAAAGGATGAATGAGGTGTAAACGATTTCCGGTTCCAACGCATAAACGACCAATGTTTCCGGTGTTGTTAGGGATTTCCGGTTCAACCAAAACAATATTTAACATGCTTACAAATTAAAATTTTCTACTTCTTTTACTTCGCCTGATTTTAAATTTTCCAACCCAATATTTCCCACCCGAACCCGAACCAATCGTAACGTAGGAAATCCAACTGCCGAAGTCATTTTACGAACCTGCCGAAATTTTCCTTCGGTTAAAGTAATTGAAATCCAACTGGTTGGACCGTGTCTTTCATCTCGAATTTTTTTGGAACGCGGTTCAAAATTTGGATTTTCTATTTTCCGGGCTTTGCATTTTTTCGTGATATATTTTTTTCCGTCAAAACCAATTTCAACACCTTTGGTAAGCAAATCAACGGCATCATCCGTAATTTGTCCATCAACCTGAACAAAATATTCTTTTTCCACTTTTTTGCTTCGCACAATTTCGCTCATCATGCCATCAGTGGTAAGCAAAAGCAGCCCTTCAGAGTCTTCATCCAAACGACCAATTGCCATTGTAGCTTCGGGGAAATCGAACAATTCTCCCAACAATTTTTTCTTTCGTTTTAACTCATACACAAATTGGCTCAAAAATCCGTAGGGTTTGTGAATGATAAAATGGCGATGCTTCAACTTTTTTTTTTGGCAAAGTTACCAATGTTGATCAATTAAAGCAATGTTAAAGCGGTGGCTTTTGCGTATTTTTTTGAGTAAATTAGAAATAAAAAAGTCATGGAAAAAGATCAAAACACCGGCGACAAAACTTGGAACAACGAACAAAAAAACACCAATATAAATGAAGGTTTCAGCGGAAAAAACATTCCAGAAGATTATGATCCTTCGGATGGAAAGCTGAAACCCGAAACCGAAGTGGACGATGAAGGCAATAAAAAAGAAGTAAAAAGAGCTCGGGATTTGGACGATTATTCAACCGAAGCCAAATCATCTGGAAAAGCGATAAAATCTCAGAAAAATCAGGAAAACCGGGATAAAAATTCGGACATTGAACCAAATCGTTATCCGGCTTCACATCCTGAAAATCATAAAGAAAGAGGCAATCATAATGCAGAATAAAAAAACCGGATGTTCAAAGGCATCCGGTTTTTTTTGTGTTTTTAATCTTCGTCTTTGTCAAATTCGATGTTGGCGTGAATTTTTATTTCTTCGCCCACAACTAAATTTCCAACTTCGTTTTTTTGATCGTGAAGAATGTTGAAATCTTTACGGTTAATGGTTCCCGAAAGTTCAAAACCGGCTTTCACTCTACCAAAACCATCTTTTGCCTGACCTCCAAATGTAACGTCAAAAATAACTTCTTGTGTCACATCTTTTACCGTCATTTCTGTAAAAAGCTGGTAATGATCGCCTTTAATATTTTTCAATGATTTGGATATAATCGTAATTTCCGGGAAACGATCAGCATTGAGAAAATCGGCAGATTTAATGTGTTCGTCACGTTCGATATTATTCGTATTAAAACTATAAACATCGATGGAAACAGCCATTTGAGCGGTTTCAAAATCGTCGTTTTCGGTTTTCATTTTTCCGTTGAAAATGGTAAAATTTCCGCTTATATTAGAGATTAAAAGATGCCTGACTTTAAATTCTATACTTGAATGATCAGGGTCAATGTTCCAGTTTGAAGTAAATTGCATAATTTATTTTTTAGTGGTTTTTATTTCCGATTGATTAAACGCGTTGATTATCAGGTCTCCAGTTTTGGATACTTTTTTTTATGGCTGACGCCGAAAGATTTTCGGAAACGGCACGATTGGTAAGGGAAAACAATTCTTCATCAGAAGCAAATCGAAGTGCAAAAATTTGTGACTTATTCAATTTTTCTTCAAAATTTTCAAATCTATTTCCAGTAATTACAAAATATCGATAACGAATTTCGAGAAAAACCAGACGATCTTGCAAGGTCAACGCATAATGCTGGCGTAACATGTAAGAAACCCAAATTATCAAGAATAAAATTGTAGAAATAAATAGCCAAATTGCGGTTTCCGATGTTGAAAAAGTGAAATAAATGGCAACAACCAACAGCAAAAAGGTCAGTGGATAAAACACGAAATGATGTGGAACGTAAAACCGAATGTGATTTTTGAAGTTTTGTTTTTCCATAAAAAAAAATTGAATTTCGAAATACTCACTTTAAAGTTAAGCATTTTAAAATTCAATTTCAATGTATTTTTTTAAAAAAGCGTTTATCCAAAAGCTGGTTCAGCGTTATTGAAAAAACGTTTTTCTACGCAAAATTTTTCATTATTATTTTCAAAATCAAGAATATAAGTTCTTTTTCGAAAAAATCCGTAAACAGTTAATTCGAGTTTTTCAAATTTTTCCGGACGTTTAACCAACAGATGGTTTCGAGTGGTTTTTACGTTACCTACTTTATAATAAATGGCATTTTTAAATCGAAAATTAAGCGCAACCATATTGCCTCCGAAAAAATGTTTATCGGAGTGATTACTGTAAATCTTCTTGATTTTGCGGTTAGAACGCATCGCTAACTTGCAGAATTTTACAAATGCAGCTGCAAAAAATTCGTGGTTGAAAAAAGGGGTGGTAACCTTTTCTTCAGATAATTGTGGTATCATTATAATTTAAATAATAGGGAACTGCAATATTAAAATTTTTTTCATTATCAGTCAAATTTTTACTACAAAAATCAAATTTTGCCATTAGTTAAATTGTATTTTTACCAAATTACATTCGATTAAAAAACTAAAAAAATGGCATTAGAAAATTCTCATATTATCTTGTTAATCATTTGCTTAACCATAGGATTGCTGATTGGATATTTTTTTCAAAAGATAAAAAACAGTGCTAAAACAGCAGTTTATTCCGGGAAAATTGAGATGTTAGAAAAACGAATTTTGGATTTGGAAAAAACCATTCAAACTGAGCAAATTTTGCATCAGCAAAAATCAGAAAAGTGGCAACACGATAGAGAAGTGATGACCATTCAACTTACAAAGAAAGAGGCGGATTTTGATAATTTGTGGGAAAATAATCGGGCACAAAAAGCTGAAATTGAAAGCCTTCAGAAAAAATTTACAACAGAATTTGAGAATTTGGCGCAAAAAATATTTGAAGAAAAGTCGGTTAAATTCACCCAACAAAACAAAGAAAATTTACAGTCGGTTTTACAGCCTTTGCAGGAAAAAATTTACTTTTTTGAGCAAAAAGTGGAGCGGACACACAAGGAAAGCATCGATTATCATGCTGCTTTAAGAGAGCAAATTATGAATTTGAAGGAAATGAACGTACTCATGAGTCAAGAAACGCTCAATTTAACCAAGGCTTTGAAAGGTGACAGTAAAATGCGTGGCAGTTGGGGAGAATTAATTTTAGAGCGGGTTTTGGAAAAATCTGGTTTGCAAAAAGGCAGTGAATATGAGGTGCAAAAATCAGTGACTTCGGAAGATGGCAAACGATTTTTCCCTGATGTGATCATCAACCTTCCGGATGAGAAAAAAATAATTATTGACTCAAAAGTTTCCTTAATTGATTATGAAAAATATGTGAACGAAGAAGATGAAAACGCGCGTAATTTTCACAAAAAAAATCACACACTTGCCGTAAAACGCCACGTTGAACAGCTTTCCGCTAAAAATTACGTAGCACTTTATGATATGGTAAGTCCGGATTTTGTTTTGCTTTTTGTAGCAATTGAACCTGCATTTGCCTTGGCTTTAAACGAAGATTCTGAAATTTACAATCAAGCGTTTTCTAAAAATATTGTCATCGTGACGCCATCAACACTTTTGGCAACCTTGAAAACAATTGACAGTATGTGGTCGAACAAAAAGCAGCAGCAAAATGCTTATGAAATTGCGCGACAAGCTGGTGCATTGTATGACAAATTTGAAGGATTTGCCACCGATTTAATTTTGATTGGAAAAAAAATTGGCGAAGCCCAACAAGGTTATGACGATGCGATGCAAAAATTAAATTCCGGAAAAGGGAATTTGGTTTCGAGTGTAGAAAAGTTAAAAAAATTAGGAGCAAAAGCAAAAAAATCACTTCCGAGCCAATTGCTGTCAGAAAGTGATGAAAAAATGAATTTTTAAAACCAAACTATTATCAATTAATATTTAAAATAGATAGCGTATTTTAATAGTTAACCGATAAATATTATATATTTGCTTTTTTCTACCATAATTTATTATTAGTTTGATAATGAAACAACACTACTTTTCTTACTTTTTTTTATTGCTTATTCTAACCGTTTTTACTGCTTCATGCGGCAATGACGATGATAATTATCAAAATCTACCGGAAGAACCAACTCCTGTTTCAGTAGATTTAACGTTAGTTCCGTATCCAAAATTATCCGATTATCATTTTTTTAAAGATGATATTAAAAATCAGGATTTGTCGGACGAAGTGCTTTTGTACGAACCGGCAAGCTCACTTTTTACAGATTATGCTCACAAACTACGTTTCGTGTGGATGCCGGAAGGAACTCAGGCGACTTATGCCGGAGATGAAAATGCTTTTAATTTTCCCACGGGAAGTGTTTTGGGAAAAACTTTTTACTATGACCATACAGGAACTGATGGCCAACCGAGAATCATGGAAACGCGTTTGCTTATCAACAAATCCGATGGTTGGAAAGCTTATGTGTATGTTTGGAACGACGAACAAACCGATGCTCTTTTAGAAACTACTAACAACGGAGTTAGCATTCCGGTAACTTTTACAGAAAATGGTGTTCAACGTTCTATAGATTACAAAGTGCCTTCGCAAGGCGATTGTTTGGTTTGCCATAAAATTAACCCGAATCAGCAATCTGGCGGAGAAAGAACCATCCCAATTGGTCCTAAACCGCAAAACCTCAACACGAATTTAATTTACAATGGTGTTGCCCAAAATCAAATTGCAAAATGGCAAAGCCGAGGATTTTTAGGAAACGATATTCCTAATAATATTGTTTCTACAGTTGATTGGAAAGACGCGAGTAAATCTTTGGAAGCCAGAGCAAAATCATATTTAGATATTAATTGTGCTCATTGCCATAGAACTGGAGGCCATTGTGATTATGTGGCTGTTCGTTTTAATTTTAGCAATACAGATATGACAAGTTACGGGCTTTGTATGACTCCTTTATTTCAGGTTCAAGATGCGCCATTTGTAATTAATGCCGGCAATGCGGATCATTCAGAAATTGTACGAAGAATTAATACTAACGAGCAAGCATTGATGATGCCAATTATAGGACGAACCATTGTACACGAAGAAGGTGTTGAGCTCGTAAAAGCTTGGATTAATTCAATGGAACCTGTTTGTCGATAAACTACTAAACGAACAATAATGAAAAAAAAATTACTCTTTTTAACATGTCTTTTCAGCGGATATTTTTCGCAAGCTCAAGACACTTGCGCGACGGCACCAGCCATTTCGCTAAGCACTACTTACACCGTTGCTGCTATTGACGGAAGCCAAGTTCCCAATCCGGTTTGTGCTCAAAACGGAGCGATTCAAAACTCGACTCCTGCCGGAGAATGGTACAAATTTACTGCTACGCAAACTCAAAATTTAACTTTAACGACTGATCTTGAGCAAAATTCCGGTAAAGATACTCGCGTTCACATCTACATGGGAACTTGCGAAGGATTGTCTTGTTATGCCGGAGATGATGATTCTGGAGATATTGGAACTGGATATTTATCAGTTTGTAATTTCATGGCAATAGCGGGAACTACTTATTATATCGCATTCGACAATCGTTGGAGTTCTTCCGGATTTGACTTTGTTTTAATACCTCAAGTTATCGCAACACCTCCGGTGGTTTTTACACCTCAAAACATCGATTCTTCCTCAAGTATTTGTTGCGTAGTCGATATGAACGGAGATTACCTAGATGATATCGTGACTGTGCAAAATAACGGTATGACAATTTTGTACCAACAATCATCTGGAGGATTTACAACCGCAAATTTTAGTCTTCCTGGTTTAACAACACAACCCGGATGGAGCATTACGGCTGGAGATTTTGACAAAAACGGATACAATGACTTGGCTTTTGGTGGCGGAAGTCGCTTATGTGTTATCAAAGCCAACAACTCCGGAACAGCCTACACCGAAATCCCTTATCCGCAATATATTTTTACGCAAAGAGCTAATTTTATTGACATCAACAATGATGGTCATTTAGATTTATTTGCTTGTCATGATACCGCACAAAGTCATGCTTATCGCAATGATGGAAATGGAAATTTAATCCTCGACATTCCGTTTTTTCCAACGTTAGCCGTTGGCGGAAATTATGCATCAATCTGGACGGATTTTGATAACGACGGTTACCAAGATATGTATTTGGCAAAATGCCGTGGTGGAGCTCCGGTCGGTGATCCGCAAAGAATTAATTTGTTATATAAAAATAACGGAAACGGAACTTTTACCGAAGTTGGTGCAGCTGCAGGGGTTAATGATGGTTCGCAATCTTGGTCAACGGCGATTGAAGATTTTGATAACGATGGTGATATGGATTTTTTATTGTCAAATATTTCTGATACCAATAAATTATATCGAAATAACGGCGACGGCACTTTTACAGATGTTTACGCTAACAGCGGAATTGGCCCACAAGTAGGTTCTTGGGAAATTCAAGCAGTTGATTTCAACAACGATGGTTGGATTGATTTTCTTTGGCAAAATGGAAAAGAATTATACATCAATAACGGAAATTTGACATTCACCGCTTACGATTTAAACTTTAACGAAGGTGGAATTGGAGATTTAAATAATGATGGCTTTTTAGATGTTCAAATGGATAATATAGTTTGGTTTAACGAACCAAATGACAACAATTGGATTACCATTAATTTGCAAGGAAACACCAGCAATCGTAACGGAATTGGGGCTCGAGTAGAATTACTTGGAACGTGGGGAAAACAAATTCGTGATATTAGAAGCGGAAGTGGTTTTAGCCACCAAAGCACTTTGAACGCTCATTTTGGAATTGGAACTGCAGATCACATTACCCAAGCCGTAATCAAATGGCCTTCTGGAATTGTGGATCGAGTTGATAATCCAACAATTAACCAAAGACGTTTGATCGTAGAAGGTTCCACTTTAGGAGTGACAAAAATTAATTCTGATGCGTTTAAAATTTATCCAAATCCTGCAAAAGACATCTTGAATATTACGATGGAAAACGGGCAAGCAGAAATTGTTTCGGCAGAAATTTATGATTTGCAAGGCAGAAAAGTTTTGACTTCAACACCTAAAAATAACAGCTTAAATGTTGAAAATTTAACAACACAAACGTACGTGTTAATCCTCGAAACCGCAGATGGAATCAGGCATTCGCAAAAATTTGTGAAGAACTAAAAATAAAATAGCCTCCAATTTAGGAGGCTATTTTTTTATTTACTCAAATACATTTTGCGTCGAGAATACAATTCATAAAATTGATCGTCTTTTAAATCGTCTATGAACAAAATGCTTTCTCCGGTAGATTTCATTTCAGGTCCCAAAGCTTTATTGACACCCGCAAATTTGCTAAAAGAAAACACCGGTTGCTTGATGGCATAACCGTTTAATTTTGGATTAAAAGTAAAATCGGTTACTTTATTTTCGCCTAACATAATTTTTGTAGCATAATTTACGTACGGTTCTCCGTAAGCTTTCGCAATAAACGGAACCGTTCTTGACGCTCTTGGGTTGGCCTCAATAATATAAACAATATCGTCTTTAATGGCAAATTGAATATTGATTAAACCAACTGTTTTTAGTGCCAAAGCAATTTTTTTGGTATGATCTTTAATTTGTTGCATCACAAATTCGCCCAAGTTGAACGGTGGCAAAGTCGCATTGGAATCGCCGGAATGTACACCACAAGGTTCAATATGTTCCATAATCCCGATGATGTAAACATTTTCGCCGTCGCAAATAGCATCCGCTTCAGCTTCAATCGCTCCGTCGAGGTAATGGTCTAACAATAATTTATTTCCGGGAATGCTTCGCAATAAATCAATCACATGTTCTTCCAATTCTTTCTTGTTGATGACAATTTTCATGCCTTGTCCACCTAAAACATACGATGGTCTAACGAGCAAAGGAAAATCCAATTGATCTGCCAATGCCGAAGCTTCATCTGCAGTTTCCGCAATACCAAATTTTGGAAAAGGAATTTGTAATTCTGTCAACAATTCAGAAAAACGACCTCTGTCTTCGGCTAAATCCAAAGCGTCGAAACTTGTTCCAATAATTTTTATGCCGTATTTCGACAATTTTTCAGCCAATTTTAATGCGGTTTGTCCTCCTAATTGTACAATTACACCTTCCGGTTTTTCATGCTGAATCACATCGTAAATATGTTCCCAAAAAACAGGCTCAAAATATAATTTATCAGCCGTATCGAAATCTGTGGAAACCGTTTCAGGGTTACAATTGATCATAATGGTTTCGTAGCCACATTCTTTAGCAGCCAAAACTCCGTGAACACAAGAATAATCAAACTCAATCCCTTGCCCAATTCTATTTGGTCCGGAACCTAAAACCACAATTTTCTTTTTGTCTGAAACAATACTTTCGTTGTGCACAAAAGTTGTTCCGTCGGCAGTTTGAATTTCTGCTTCAAAAGTGGAATAATAATAAGGTGTTTTTGCAGTAAATTCTGCTGCACAAGTGTCCACCAATTTATAAACCCGATTGATATTTAACTCTTGTCGCAACTTATAAACCTGACTCTCAAGACATTTCATCATGTGGGCAATTTGCCTGTCGGCGAAACCTTTCTGTTTGGCTTCCAACAAAAGTTCCTTCGGAAGATTTTCAATGGTATAGTTTGAAATTTCTTTTTCCAAAACATACAATTCTTCGTATTGCTTTAAAAACCACATGTCGATTTTAGTGATTTCATGAATTCTGCTTAACGGAATTCCGAGCTGAATAGCATCGTAAATTACAAAAACACGATCCCAACTTGCGTAAGTTAATTTCTCAATAATTTGGTCATAATTAGTATAACTTTTTCCGTCAGCTCCTAAACCATTTCGCTTAATTTCTAAAGATTGAGTGGCTTTGTGCAAAGCTTCCTGAAACGAACGACCAATTCCCATCACCTCTCCTACTGATTTCATTTGAAGTCCCAAAGTTCTATCAGCTCCTTCAAATTTGTCAAAATTCCAACGCGGAATTTTTACGATAACGTAATCCAAAGTTGGTTCAAAAAGTGCCAACGTTGTTTTGGTAATTTGGTTCTGAAGTTCGTCAAGCGTGTAACCTAAAGCTAATTTTGAAGCGATTTTTGCAATTGGATATCCCGTTGCTTTTGACGCCAAAGCCGAAGACCTGGACACTCGAGGATTGATTTCAATCGCCACGATGTCTTCTTTTTCGTCCGGAGAAACGGCAAACTGAACGTTACAACCTCCGGAAAAATTCCCAATGCTTCGCATCATTTTTATTGCCATGTTTCGCATTTTCTGAAAGGTTGAATCAGAAAGCGTCATGGCTGGAGCAACCGTGATGGAATCTCCAGTGTGGATTCCCATCGGATCCATATTTTCTATCGAACAAATGATCACAACATTGTCATTTTTGTCGCGCAAAAGTTCGAGTTCGTATTCTTTCCAACCAAATAACGCTTTGTCAATCAGCACTTCGTGAATAGGCGACATTTCTAAACCATACGTCAGTTTATCGTCAAATTCTTCTTTGGTATGGACAAAAGCGGCTCCTGTTCCACCTAAAGTAAACGAAGGACGAATTACCAGCGGAAACCCGAATTCTTGCGCGATTTCTTTTCCTTGTAAAAATGAAGTCGCAATTTTTGCAGGAGCTGCCGGAATGTCGATTTTTTCTAACAACTGCTTAAATTGTTCACGGTCTTCGGTAATATTGATGGCATTGATATCTACACCAATCATTCTCACTCCAAAATCTTCCCAAATCCCTTTTTCATCGGCTTCCAAACAAAGATTTAATGCGGTTTGTCCTCCCATTGTAGGCAAAACGGCATCGATTTGTGGATGTTCTTTTAAAATTTCAATAATGGATTTTGTAGTCAACGGCTTTAGGTACACATGATCTGCCATGGAAGGATCAGTCATGATGGTTGCTGGATTCGAGTTGATAAGAATTACTTCAATTCCTTCTTCTTTAATGGATCTTGCAGATTGTGAACCTGCATAATCAAATTCGCAGGCTTGCCCGATTACGATTGGTCCGGAACCGATAATTAATACAGACTTAATGGAAGTGTCTTTTGGCATTGTTGTTCGTTGTTTAAAATATTTAAAGCTTTAAGTTGTGGTAAAACTTTAAAAGTAGTTAGTTGTATTAAAAAAAAAGAACCTGATGTTGGCAGTTTTTTAGCCCCGTCCCGAAATTTCGGGAGCAGCGGAAATCCTTTTTTGTTTGGCTACATTTTTTTGCTCCCGAAAAAAAACGACCAGCGGAAGCTCTTTTTTTGGGGTTGCAAAAAGGAGCAAGACAAAAAAGATTGCAGTTCCGAAGCGTCGGGACGGGAAAAATCTCCAAAAAAAAATTGGAATGACAAGGTATAAAAAAAGGCGGTACTAATTGAGTAACGCCTTTATTTATGTTCAGTCAAACATTATTTTTTGTGTCTTGGTTCGCAAGAAACTGTCAATTTATGTCTTCCTTTTGCTCTTCTTCTAGCAAGCACTTTTCTTCCATTGGCAGAAGCCATTCTGTCCATAAATCCGTGCTTATTTCTTCTTTTTCTTTTCGATGGTTGAAACGTTCTTTTGCTCATTGCTTTGTATCTTTAAAAAATCTTGTTGAAATATTTTTACCAGGTTCGAAATCAATGCTGTTTCAAAACCGAGTGCAAATATACAAAGGTTTTTTTTTCTGACAATAGGTTTTTAAAAAATATTTTTAATTGATTTTATTACCTTTGCCCTCATAAAAATTATTTGGACTATGTTTCACAAAAATATTAAATTATTTCTAGCTTCGTTATTGATTGGTTGTGCAATTTGGCAGTTTGCTGATAAAAATATCGGAAACGGTATCTTTTTGATTTTGCTTTCGCTGATTGTAATTTTGTTCTACTTTAAAAATGAAATGATTATTTTGGCTTTTCTAAAATTAAGAAAGCAAGATTTTCCGGGGGCTCAAAAGTGGCTTTCTAAAATTAAAAACCCTGAAGGTGCTTTGGTAAAAAAACAACAAGGTTACTATAATTATTTGCAAGGATTGATGCTTTCGCAAACGAATTTGACACAATCTGAAAAATATTTTAAGAAAGCAGTTGAGCTTGGCTTAAACATGAATATGGATTTGGCGGTTGCAAAATTAAATTTGGCGGGAATTGCTTTGTCTCGCAGAAGAAAAATTGAAGCAACAAATTTGCTGACTGAAGTTAAAAAATTAGACAAACAAGGGATGCTGAAAGATCAGGTAAAAATGATGAAAGAGCAGATGAAGAAGATTTAATGATTAGCAATTAGTGACTGGTGATTAGTGATTAGTTGCAGCAGTTTTTGAATAAAAAAAAAGCTTTGGGAGATTCCAAAGCTTTTTTTTATTCTAATTTTTTAAAACTCCAAAACTAATTAATAATCACTAATTGCTAATCATTAATCACTAATTGCTAATCACTAATTGCTAATCACTAACTCAATTATATCCTTCCGTTGGAATTTCCAATGTATATCTTTTTCCGCCCGAAACTGTGAGTTTTCTGTCGCGTAACCACGGATTGTGGATTTTTAAAATTTTATAGTTGATGCCTTGCGATTTTGCAAAAACAGCTAAGTCTTGAATGGTAGAATCTACCTCTACTTTTTTTACAGCAATAGGATTGTAAAGTTCTGAAGGATTTACGTTAAAACCGTATTGTACTTGGTTTTTCATAATTTGTTTCAAAGCCAAAATCCTGAAGACGTAACGTGCGGTTTCGTCAGTTAAAAGTAAATCGTAATAATTATTTTCGCCTTGGAAAGTAATTTGTTTGTTCACGCCTCCTGCTCCACCGTTGTATGATGCGGCAGCAAGTGTCCAGCTTCCAAATCTTTTATAAGCGCTGTTTAAGTAACGGCAAGCGGCTTCGGTAGAAATTTCGAGATGGTAACGTTCGTCCACAATATCATTGACTTCCATGCCGTATTCTTTGGCAGTTGCCGGCATAAATTGCCAAAAACCTTTTGCTCCCGCGGAAGATGTAGCGTTCATCAGAGCACTTTCGGCGACAGCCAAATATTTAAAATCGTCTGGAATATTATTTTTTTTCAAAATGGGTTCAATCACCGGAAAAAAGCGGTTTGCGCGTTTGATGATTAATAAAGTGGAAGCATCGAGGTTAGCATTTACAACTAATTCACGGTCTAAACGCTCTTTTACATCGGAAATTTGCAAAGGTACTTTTTCACCACAAAAATCCATTTCGGTTGGAAAAAAATAATTACTTACTATTGGCGTTGGCGTTTTTTCATTGGTAGAAACCGCATGAATTAAAGTTCCACTTACCAAAATTACGCCTGCGATAATGCTTGTTTTTTTAATCAAATTCATATTCTCTTTCGTTTAAATGTATTTTCGTAAACCTACAAAAAATAGTTAATTCATGGTTAGATAATTTATTCTTTTTTTAAAATAATTTCGGGTAAATTTTCATTCAACCACTTGTATTTATTGATAATCATGATGTGAGTTCCGCCGGGAACAGCGATATAATTTTTGATATACCTAGCCGGAAAAACCTCGTCTAAATCTCCGTGAATGTGAACCACAGTTTCGTCCGGAATGGTTCTGTCCCAAAAAATAATTTGTTCCAAAGCCCAATCGAGATAACTCTTGTCGCGCATGTTCATGAACTTTTCGTAAAGCCGCAATCTTTGAGCAAATTTTTTATTGGTAAACGAAAACCTTGCCAAAAATTCTACATTTTGCATCATTCCGGTTGGGATAATTTTGTAGGCTTTGGTTTTTTTGGCAAATTTCATTCTGCGTGGAAATTCTTCATTACATTTTACGCTTGAAATGATAATTACTTTTCGCGGGTTTACAAATTCCGCCATTTCTTGAACCAAAACGCCTCCAAAAGAAACTCCTACCAAAACTGGACTTTCGTGCTTTACTCCTTTTGAAATTCGCTTGGCATATTCTTTTAAATTTTCTTGAGGCAAAGGCAAAAGCCAATCGAGAAGATGTATTTCAAATTGATCTTCGGGCAATTTTATCCGTTCAAAAATTGCTGAACTTGCCGCCATTCCAGGCATAAAATAAACGTGAATTTTCTCCATCACAATCCTTTTAACGCTATCATAACAGCGAGTTTGGGTTTTTATTACGAAATTTGCATAAAATTATGGTTTTTTACGTAAGCTTTTTCTACTTCAAATTTAAAAAATCAACAAATTATGCAAACGCGATTGTTTCCTAAAAACGAAAGAGAAACCGCACATTTTGGCTCGCTTCACGCTAATTTTTCTTTTTGGTTTGGAAATTTTTCGGTTTGAAAAAGTTTATTTGTGCGATAAAAATTCCGGTTAACGGATTCAAAAACTTAAACGAAAGAAAGCAACATGGAAATTAAAGACAATACTTTTTCGCGACAATTTGAGACGATTTCCGACGAGAAATTGTTAACCGTGGAATATTCTTTTCAAGAGAGAAAAATATTTTTAACGAAGTTAAATGTTCCCGAAGAGTTTAAAAATGAGGAATTTGTTTCTGATTTTTTGAAAGAAATTTTGACTATTGCCGAAGAACGCAAACTAAAAGTGGTGCCAACACATCCGAAGATTGCAGCGTTTTTTAGGAAAAATCCAATTTATAAAGAATTATTGCCGCCAGGAATCCGGATTTAGATTTTTGAACCATAGAGACTATCTTATATGTCCTTATATGCGTTTATTGGTTTTAAATGATACCATGTAAGGCATATAAGGACATTTTAATTTTAACTATTGGAGAATCTTTGCGCAAGAATTTTTTAGTATTTTTATCAAATGACTGAAGAACTCAATTCAAAAATCCTCCACTTCTTCGAAAACATCGAAAAATATTACGGCAGCAAAACCGAAATTACTGAGGGTTTGTATAGCTTAACGCAAAGTTTCGACAGTCATTCGACCACATGGAATTTATCAGAATTTGATTTGGTTCGTTCAGGTTATCGAAAAACCGGCGAACGATTAATGCTTGAAGGCGAAAAAATGTACTACGAAATTTCGGCAGCGTTATTGATAAATTTCGAACAAAAAGGCAGAAATACTTTTGAATTTATTGAAAAATATGGCGACTCCGTTTTGAGAGTTACTAAAATCAAGTTTCATTACAGATATTGATTTTGGACTTCTTAGAGATTTAGACAAATTAGACTACTTAGATTTTGCCACAGTCTAATTTGTCCAAAAAGTCTAAAAATCTAACGTTCTAAATGCCTATACTTCCACATTCAGAAACTCCAATCTTACCAAACCATCATCGTCAATTTTTGTCAGGTTGATTTCATGCAAAGTATTCACCAATTCTGGGTTCCACGGAGCTTTAACTTTCACATAATTTTCCGTAAAACCATGAATGTAACCTTCTTTGTTTTCGCCTTCAAATAAAACCGTTCGATTTGTCCCAATCTGACTTTCATAGAATGCACGGCGTTTTTTTACCGAAAGACCACGCAACATTTTGCTTCGTTTGGCTCTCACATTTGCCGGAACCGGATTTTCCATATTTGCCGCTTCGGTATTATCTCTTTCAGAATATGTAAAAACGTGTAAATACGAAATCGGAAGTTGGCTCAAATAATTATAAGTTTCTAAAAAAAGTTCGTCGGTTTCACCCGGAAATCCTACAATCACATCAACGCCAATGCAAGCATCTGGCATTACTTCACGGATTTTCGACACACGATTGGTATATACTTCGCGCAAATAACGGCGTTTCATTTTTTTCAAAATCGTATCGCTTCCGGATTGCAACGGAATGTGAAAATGCGGTACAAAAGTCCGTGATTTCGACACAAATTCAATGGTTTCGTTTTTCAACAAATTCGGTTCGATTGAAGAAATTCGCAAACGTTCGATTCCTGAAACGGTATCTAATGCTTGAACTAAGTCAAAAAAAGTATGTTCGTGTTTTTTATTTCCAAATTCGCCTTTGCCATAATCCCCAACGTTTACGCCAGTTAACACGATTTCTTTTATATTTTGTTCCGAAATTTCTTTGGCATTTTGCAACACATTTTGCAAAGAATCGCTTCGAGAAATTCCTCTTGCCAACGGAATGGTGCAATAGGTACATTTATAATCGCAACCGTCCTGAACCTTTAAAAACGCTCGGGTTCTATCACCAATGGAGTAACTTCCCACGTAGAAATCGGCTTCCTGAATTTCGCAAGAATGAACTTCGCCAAAATCATTTTTCGACAAATCGTTGATGTAATCGGTAATTTTAAATTTTTCAGTCGCGCCTAAAACCAAATCCACTCCATCAACGGAAGCTAATTCTTCGGGTTTTAATTGTGCATAACAGCCAACAGCAGCGACAAAAGCTTTATCGTTGAGCTTCATTGCCTTTTTCACCACTTGCTTAAACTGTTTGTCGGCATTTTCTGTAACCGAACAGGTATTGATTACATAAATATCCGCAACATCCTCAAAATCAACACGATCAAAACCTTCGTCCTGAAACGATCGTGCGATTGTGGATGTTTCCGAAAAATTCAGTTTGCATCCAAGCGTGTAAAAAGCGACTTTTTTTCTGTTATCTGTCATCATTAAATCCTCCGAAAAATTGGAAAACAATATCGATTAATTATATTTACATTTTGCAAATAAGTCTGCAAATTTACGCACAATATTTCTGATAATGAAATCAATAACTTTCTATATTTCAATATTTTATACTCTCTTGGTATTTGTTTCCTGCGGAAAAACCGTCGAAAAAAACAGAGACAATCAGGTTTTTAGATTTAATCAGGATGCAAACGTGAGTTCTCTCGATCCTGCTTTTGCGAAATCTCAAGACAATATTTGGATGTGCAACCAAATTTTTAACGGGTTGGTTCAGTTGGATGATAGTTTGAATATAAAACCTGATTTGGCAAAGTCTTGGACCATTTCTGAAGATGGAAAACTGTATACTTTTTTGCTTCGGAATGATGTTCGATTCCATAAAAATAAAATTTTTAAAGATTCTACACGATTTGTAATTGCAGCCGATTTTCAATTTTCTTTCAATCGGCTTTTAGACGAAAAAGTGGCTTCTCCCGGAGGTTGGATCATGCAAAATGTCGAGAATTTTTCGGCGGAAAATGATTCTGTTTTTCAGATTAAATTGAAAAAACCGTTTCCAGCGTTTTTGGGTTTGCTTTCGATGAAATATGCTTCAGTTGTTCCGAAAGACGCTTTTGTTTCGGGTTATGATTTTCGAACAAATCCAATTGGAACCGGACCTTTTCAGTTCAGACATTGGGAAGAAAATGTAAAATTGGTTTTGAGAAGAAATCCGTTATACTTTGAAAAAGACGAAAATGGAAATCAATTGCCTTATCTTGAAGCGGTTGCTGTAACTTTTTTGCCTGATAAACAAAGTGGATTTTTACAGTTTGCTCAAGGCAAAATTGATTTTGTTTCGGGTTTGCATCCAAGTTATAAAGACGAAATTTTAACGCAAAGCGGACAATTGCAAGCAAAGTACAAAAACGACGTCAATATGATCACTGGTTCTTACTTAAACACCGAATATTTAGGTTTTAGAATGGATGGCGAAAAAAATCCGGCGAAGGACAAACGCATTCGTCAGGCTTTGAATCATGGTTTTGACCGAAAAAAATTAGTGACGTATTTACGAAACGGAATGGGAACTCCAGCGGTTGCCGGAATTATTCCGGCGGGACTTCCGGGTTTTGACGCTGAAAAAATTTTCTATGATTTTGATGCAGAAAAAGCCAAAAAACTTGTGGCTGAATACAAGAAATCCACCGGCGACAACAACCCGAAAGTAGCTTTGAGCACGAACGCTACCTATTTGGACATTGCCGAATATTTGCAACGCGAATGGAAAAAAATTGGTTTGGATGTTTCTATTGATGTGAATCCGCCGGCGACTTTGCGGCAGGCAATTTCTACCGGAAAAGTTTCTTTTTTTCGCGCGAGTTGGATTGCTGATTATCCAGATGCTGAAAATTACCTTTCCCTTTTTTACAGCAAAAATTTTGCACCAAACGGTCCGAACTACACGCATTTTTCCAACGCGGAATTTGATCGCCTTTACGAACAAGCTTTCTTGGAGACTGATTTGGCAAAGAGAACTTTGATTTACCAAAAAATGGATGCATTGGTAATGGAAGAAGCGCCAATTATTCCGCTTTTTTATGATAAAGTGGCGCGATTTACCCGAAAAAATGTGACTGGTTTGGGAATTAATCCGTTGAATATGTTAGATTTACGTCGGGTGAAAAAATTAGACAATTAGCCAATTAGATGATTTGAAAATTTGAAAATTGGGTAATTTGAAGATGATGTGGAAACTGACGATTACAAAAATGCCTAAACTTTTCTCTATTAGCCCCGATTAAAGGGGAAATCCTTTTTGTTTTTGGCAAAAAACAAAAAGATTGAACCGGAAAGCGGGAATTACGATGGCTGAAAATGCCCAAGCCTTTGGCTCCAAAAAAAAATCCGAAACAATTTGCTTCGGATTTAAATTTTAGTCCTTTCTGTATTTTTTGGTTTCTTCAAAAACGTGTTCTAAAATTTTGGCTTCTTTTTCGTCAAACTCCATATTGCGTCGCGACATCACGATTTTAGCGGTATCGAACGCTTTTTTGGTGATGTAAGTGGTGAAGCCGGAAGCGCCACCCCAAGAAAAACTTGGCACGAAATTACGAGGAAATCCTGCTCCGAAAATGTTGGCGGAAACGCCCACGACAGTTCCGGTGTTGAACATTGTGTTGATGCCACATTTAGAATGATCACCCATCATGAGTCCGCAAAATTGCAGTCCGGTTTTGGCGAAGTTCTCGGTTTCGTAGCTCCACAATTTTACTTCTTCGTAGTTATTTTTTAGGTTAGAATTGTTGCTATCGGCTCCAATGTTACACCATTCGCCCAAAACTGAATTTCCCAAAAATCCGTCGTGGCCTTTGTTGGAATAAGCGAAAAGTACGGAGTTGTTGACTTCGCCGCCAATTCTCGAATGTGGTCCAACCGTTGTCGCTCCATAAACTTTTGTCGCGAGTTTCACTTGAGCTCCTTCGCACAAAGCAAACGGCCCACGAATGACGGAACCTTCCATAATTTCGGCATTTTTCCCGATGTAGATTGGTCCGGTTGACGCATTCAAAGTCACAAATTCCAGCTTTGCTCCTTCTTCAATAAAAATATTTTCTGGTGAAATTACGTTGACACTTTTTGGGATGGATTGTGAGATTCTATCTTCGGTTAAAAGTTCAAAATCTTCTCTAATCGCGGCATCATTTTTTTGGAAAATGTCCCAAGTGTTTTCAATTGTAAGGCAATCGTCATTATATTCGATAATTTCGTAATCGTCAAAATTCACTTCTTCCTGAGATTCTTCGGCAAAAAAAGCAATTACTTCTTCTCCTTTAAATATAGCTTGATTTTTTTCGAGAGATTTTACCATTTCCGCCAAAACTTCATTGGGCAAAAACGAGGCGTTTATCATCACGTTTTCTTCCATTTCTACCATCGGGAATTTCTCTGAAAGGTATTCTTCGGTTACTGTTGTGGTGGTGTATCCCAAATATTTTTCCCATTTTTCGCGGATGGTTAAAATTCCCACGCGAATATCGGCAACGGGACGTGTGAAGGTAAAGGGTAGCAAGGCGTTTCTTACGGTTCCGTCGAATAGAATGTAGTTCATTTTTTGTTTTTGTTAGAAAGGTAAAGTTACAAAGTTTCGTATAAAAAAAAACTTTGGGCATAAAAAAAGCCTTTCGAAGTTGAAAGGCTTTGTATTTAGTAAAACAGCTATTATTTTTTAGCGTGTTTTGCGTATTTAGTTTTGAATTTGTCGATACGTCCTGCAGTATCAATCAATTTAGATTTACCTGTGTAAAAAGGGTGAGAAGTTCTAGAGATCTCCATTTTTACAACCGGATATTCAACACCTTCGTGAGTGATTGTTTCTTTAGTATCTGCTGTAGATTTAGTAATAAAAATGTCATCGTTAGACATGTCTTTAAAAGCAACTAATCTGTAATTTTCTGGGTGAACTCCTTTTTTCATCTTAATTTGATTTTTATTTTTTGCTAACGCGAATCTTGATGCTTTCTGTTCATTTGAAAGGTATCAACCCGACGATAACTTTTTGTTTTTAAACTTTTTACTATTTTGAGAGTGCAAATGTACACATATTTTTCTAACTACAAATTTTTATTTTACTTTTTTGTAGCTTAGATGCAATGGTTTTTTATGACGCCATAACGGCAATATTAGTATATTTGTAGATTATTTTTTAATAAAAATCAAAAAACACAAAAACATGGAAAAACAAACAATCAAAAGCCTGATTTTAAATTACGGCATCATGCTTGGGGTAATTAGTGTAATGGTTTCGGTAATTGGTTATGTTACTACGGATAATTATTTTGAACAAAACAGTGTTATCCAAATTGTAGGTACGTTGTTATTGATCGTTTTTATTGTAATTCCTATTAGAATTTTCAAAAAAAATAATAACGGTTTCCTCGAATTAGGCCAGGCAAATAAAATTGGTTTAGGTGTTTCGGCAATTTCGGCATTAATTGCGGTAGCTTACATCTGGGTTTTTTCAACTTATATCGAAACTGATTTTTTGAACATGATGATTGAAGTTCAAAAACGCGAAGCTTTAAAAGCCAATCCAAATATGTCTGCCGAACAAATGGAACAAGGTTTTGAAGCAGCAAAAAATTTTATGATGCCAATGATGTACATTATGATCATTGCCATGACTTTATTTATTGGTTTTCTTACCGGTTTAATCACCGGACTTGTTTTGAGAAAATCACGTCCACAAGCTTATTAATTAAATGAATATTTCCATTGTAATCCCGCTTCTCAACGAAGAAGAATCTTTAAACGAACTGCAACTTTGGATTGAAAAAGTCATGGTTGCCAATCAATTTTCTTACGAAGTAATTTTTATTGACGACGGAAGCACTGACAGCTCTTGGCAAATTATCGAATCGCTTTCAGAAAAAAATTCTGCTGTAAAAGGCATTCGGTTTTTAAGAAATTATGGAAAATCGCAGGCTTTACATGCTGGTTTTGCCAAAGCACAAGGTGATGTAATTATTACGATGGATGCCGATTTACAAGACAGTCCGGATGAAATTCCGGAATTGTACGCCATGATTATGAACCAGAAATATGATTTGGTTTCGGGTTGGAAGAAAAAAAGGTTTGACTCGGTTGTGGCTAAAAATCTTCCGTCAAAATTATTCAATTGGGCTGCCAGAAAAACCTCTGGCGTGAAACTCAACGATTTTAATTGCGGATTAAAAGCCTATCGAAATCATGTGGTAAAAAACATTGAAGTTTCGGGAGAAATGCACCGTTATATTCCGGTTTTGGCAAAAAATGCCGGTTTTGGAAAAATTGGCGAAAAAGTGGTGACACATCAAGCCCGAAAATATGGCACGACGAAATTTGGGATGGAACGTTTCATCAACGGATTTCTCGATTTAATTACCATTTGGTTTTTGTCACGTTTCGGAAAAAGACCCATGCATCTTTTTGGGGCATTAGGCGTTTTGATGTTTATAATTGGACTCACTTCTGCGGCATACATTGGCATCATGAAATTGTACCGATTGTATGACAAGCAAACCACCATTTTAATAACCGACAATCCTTGGTTTTACATCGCTTTAACCACAATGATTATTGGAACGCAACTTTTCCTTGCGGGATTTCTCGGAGAAATTATTTTGCGAACAAAAAACAATGAAGAACGGTATAAAATTTCGCACGAATTAAATATGTAACCAAAAATATTCGCCATTTAAAATTAAATAAACGCCAAAAATCATGAAATCAGAAATTGTTCAACACCAAATTATCGAATTGAGAGGTCAAAAAGTAATGCTCGATTTTCATTTAGCTGATTTGTATGAAATAGAAACTAAAGTTCTCAAACAAGCTGTCAAAAGAAATATAAATAGATTTCCAGATGATTTTATGTTTGAACTCAGTAAAGAAGAATTCGAAAGTTTGAGGTCACAATTTGTGACCTCAAAAAGAGGCGGATTACGTTATATGCCGTTTGCCTTTACAGAACAAGGTGTAGCAATGCTTTCAAGCGTTTTAAATTCTGATAAAAGCAATTGCCATCAACATTGCCATCATGCGAACATTTGTTTCACTGAGACAATTTGCGCTGAACTATAAAGAATTAAGTGAAAAAGTGACCGAAATTGAAAAACAGTTTCCTGATATTTATAAAATTTTAAACTATTTAATGGATAAAGAAAAAACTGACTCAAATAAGGAAAGAAATAAAATTGGATTCAAAAAATAACACAAAATGCATATCGATCAAAATATTTTAAACCAAGTAAATATTTGGCTTTCGCCAATATTCGACGCTAAAACTCAAGCAGAAATTGAAGCATTAATGACCTCGTCTCCTAACGAGTTAAAAGAATGTTTCTACAAAAATTTAGAATTCGGAACCGGCGGAATGCGTGGCATTATGGGAGTTGGAACCAACAGAATAAATAAATATACTTTAGGAAAAAACACTCAAGGTCTTTCTAATTATTTAAGAAAATCTTTTCCTGGAGAAGAACTAAAAGTAGCAATTGCCTACGATTGTCGCCACAACAGCGATACATTGGCAAAAATTGTAGCCGATGTTTTTTCGGCAAACGGAATAAAAGTGTATCTTTTTGAAGAATTACGACCAACGCCAGAGCTTTCTTTCGCCTTAAAATATCTAAAATGTCACGCCGGAATTGTGTTGACAGCTTCCCATAATCCGCCAGAATACAACGGTTACAAAGTATATTGGCAAGACGGCGGACAATTGGTTCCACCGCAAGATGGAGAAATTATCAAAGAAATTGAAGCGTTAGAATACAGCGAAATTCAGTTTTCGGCTAATGAAAATTTAATCGAATACATCGGTAAAGAAATTGACGAAGCGTTTTTTCAATCAACCATTGAAAATGCCAGCTTTAATACTTCGGCGGAAGCCAAAAAAAATCTGAAAATCGTTTACACGGCACTTCACGGAACATCCATAAAAGCGATTCCGCCAGTTTTGGAAAAAGCAGGTTATTCGGACGTAAATATTGTGTTGGAACAAGCCGTTCCTGATGGAAATTTTCCAACAGTAAAATCACCAAATCCTGAAGAACCTGAGGCTTTAACTATGGCTTTGGAATTAGCAGAAGAAACCAGTGCTGATATTGTGGTTGGAACCGATCCAGATTCTGACCGTTTAGGAGTTGCTGTGAGAGATAATGACGGAAAAATGATTCTGTTAAATGGAAACCAAACGATGGTGATCATGACCGCATTTTTGCTGGAACAATGGAAACGAGGCGGAAAAATTACAGGTAATGAATTCATTGGTTCGACGATTGTTTCTACTCCAATGATGATGGAACTTGCTACCGCTTACGGCGTGGAATGCAAAGTGGGACTTACAGGATTTAAGTGGATTGCTAAAATGATTAAAGATTTCCCGAACCAAAAATTTATTGGTGGTGGTGAAGAAAGTTTTGGTTTTATGGTTGGCGATGCGGTTCGTGATAAAGATGCTGTTGGTGCAACTTTACTAATTTGCGAAATTGCGGCTCAAGCAAAAGCTGCCGGAAGTTCGGTTTATCAGGAATTATTGAACTTATATGTGGATTACGGTTTTTACAAAGAATATTTAATTTCTTTAACCAAAAAAGGAATTGAAGGTGCTGCCGAAATTCAAGCGATGATGATTCAAATGCGTGAAAATCCGCTGAAAGAAATTAACGGACAAAGAGTATTGATGGTAGAAGACTACAACAATTCTACAGCGAAAAATTTATTTACCGGAGAAGTAGAATCTTTACAAATTCCGAAATCGAACGTGTTGATTTACTATTTGGAAGATGGCACAAAAATCTGCGCGAGACCAAGTGGAACAGAGCCGAAAATAAAATTCTACTTCAGCGTGAACGAGCCATTGGACGATGTAGCAAACGCTCCGGAAGTCGAAGCCTCACTCGATCAAAAAATTAAAAATATTGTAGCAGAAATGCAGTTGATTTAAATGGACGCAAACTTAAAAAAAATATTCCCCTTCGCACTTAAATACAAAAAAGACATTGTACTTAACATCGTCTATAATATTTTTTACGCCTTATTTTCTACGTTGTTGATGGTTTCGATGATCCCAACTTTAGACGTTATTTTTGGCGAATCTGAAGCGGTGAGAATCGAACCTACTTATACCGGTTTTGAAAATATTAAAGAATATATTTCTGATTATTTCAATTTTAGAGTAACGCAAATCACAGAAAATAGCGGCATCGAAACCACAATTCTTTTTGTAATTTCAATTGTAATTGTGACAGCTTTGCTAAAAAATGTGTTCAACTATTTAGCATCTTATCACGTTACCCGACTCAGAAATGGTGTTTTGACCGATTTACGCGAAAAAATGTACAATACCATTATTAATCTTCCTGTTTCATATTATTCCGAAAAAAGAAAAGGTGACGTAATGGCGAGAATGTTAGGCGACGTAAACGAAGTAAAAAATTCCTTTTTCCAAGTATTAGAATTAGTCGTGAGAGAGCCGCTAATAATTATATTTTCTGTAGTTGCTATGTTTCTAATTAGTGTAAAATTGACTTTGTTCGTTTTTGCATTTATACCAATTTCAGGTTTTATCATCTCGAGAATCGGAAAAAATTTAAAGGCAAAATCGACTATGGCACAAGAAGAAAACGGCTTACAAATTTCAATTTTAGATGAAACACTAAGCGGTTTGAAAGTGGTAAAAGGCTTCAACGCTGAAAATTCTTTTATCGACAAATTCAACTTTTCATTAAAACGATTATTTCGCCTTTCAAACAGTATCGGAAACAAAAATAACTTGGCAAGTCCTATGAGTGAATTCCTCGGAATTGTTACAATTGCAACGCTTTTATGGTATGGAAGCCAATTGGTAATCGTTGAAAAATCATTATCTCCGGTAGTTTTCATTTCTTACATCGCATTGGCTTACACCATTTTAACGCCCGCAAAAGCTATTTCAAAAGCTTCTTACCAGGTTAAAACAGGTTTGGCTGCCGCGGAAAGGGTTTTTTCGCTGATGGAACAAAAGAACGAAATTGTGGACAAACTTGATGCAGTGGAAAAATTTAGTTTCGATGAAAAAATTTCATTGGAAAATATTACTTTTAAGTACGAAGAAGAAAATGTATTGAAGCAGTTTTCACTCCAAATTCCTAAAGGAAAAACTATTGCTCTTGTCGGGCAATCTGGTTCGGGAAAAAGTACGATTGCCAATTTGCTGACTCGATTTTATGATGTACAAAACGGAAAAATTTCAATTGACGGTATCGATATTAAAGATTTGAAGATGAAATCGCTTCGAAATTTAATGGGATTGGTTACACAAGATTCTATTTTGTTCAACGATAGCATTCGAAACAATATAAAATTAGGGAAACCTGACGCCACCGATGTCGAAATTATGGACGCCTTGAAAATTGCAAATGCTTTGGAATTTGTGGAAAACTTGCCAAACGGAATCGACACTAACGTTGGTGATAGCGGCAACAAACTTTCGGGGGGACAAAAGCAACGTTTGAGCATTGCCAGAGCGGTTTTGAAAAATCCTCCGATTATGATTTTGGACGAAGCAACTTCGGCATTGGATACTGAAAGCGAAAAATTTGTACAAATTGCCTTAGAAAACATGATGCAAAACCGAACTTCGATTGTCATTGCTCACAGACTTTCGACCATTCAAAAAGCTGATGTAATTGTCGTGATGCAAAAAGGTGAAATCGTAGAAATGGGAAGCCACAACGAACTCATCGACAAAGACGGAATGTACAAACGATTAGTAAACATGCAATCTTTCGAATAAAAATGTACCGCGAAAATCCAAATATCAACCTTCCGGAAGACCCAAATACCGTGGTTTGGAAATATTTAGATTTGTCGAAATTTTTAGATTTATTGCTTTCGCAAAAGTTATTCATGTCGCGTTCAGACAAGTTTGAAGACCAATATGAAGGCACTTTCAGCGAACCGACTTTTGAAGAAATAAAAAAAATTGCCGAAAACAACCCCGATTTTTTAGACACTTATAAATCGCAACGTAAAAACGTAGTCATCAGCAGTTGGCATATCAATGAATACGAATCGTTTGCGATGTGGCAAATTTTCACGCAAAACAGCGAAGGTCTGGCCATTCAATCAACTATTGGAAAAATCAAGGAATCTTTGTATCGGGAAAATCAATTTGAGCAACACATTGGTGAAGTAAATTACATTGATTACAAAAAAGAATACATTCCGTTTGACGATGACTTTTTTCCGTTTTTGTTCAAGCGAAAAAGTTTTCAGTACGAACGTGAAGTGCGAATTATTTCGAATCTTTCAAAACACAACCTCAACATCAACGAAGGCGTAAAAATTGACGTTGACATCAATAAGTTAATCGAACGCATTTACATTCACCCGAAATCAGAAAACTGGTATAAAAATCTGGTGATTCAGCTTGTGAAACAGTTAGGATTTGACTTTCCTATCGAAAAATCTGATTTAGAAAGTGATATTTTGATATAAAAAAACCTGAAGCAAAAAACTTCAGGTTTTTCTTTATCCTTCAATTGGATTATATTCTTGTGCTTCCCAATCTGAAGCAGTAAGATCTACAAAAAAGTAATGGACTTTATCATTTTTGTCGAAAGCACCATTTTTGTTAATATCTTCAATGGTTCTAAAATACAAACGGTTTTTCATTTCCACCACATTCCAGTCGATTAATTCCTGTAAATCTGCCGAAATTTTCTGGAATTTTTCGCCATTAATTTCGCTTAAATATAAACTTTTGATATCGTTAGCATCTAATTTCGCATCGCGGTTCGTATCGGTGTCAACCAAAGAATAAACCAAAACTTGTTTCTTTAAATTTTCTGTCAAAGTATTTAAAAAAGTCACTGTTTGAATCTGCACATTTTTGTCTGTCAACGGTTTTAAACCTGTCGAGTCAATGTGTTGAAATTTTAAATTTTCGAAGTAACCCGTCAATTCAAATCGGTTGTAATTAGAAATGGCATAACTCACAGAGTTAGTGTTGCTCGAGCCATAACCACGCGAACCACCTTCGTAAATTCTTACATCGCCAATGGCGTGAATTAAATATTTGGTACCTTCCATGTGAATGGGAAGATCGGCAATTTTAATTTGGGAAGAATCGGGTTTTGCAGGTTTACGATCTGTTTTTTCGGCATCGTAAATCACCTTTGGCTTTTCTTGTTTTTCTTCACAAGAAATCAAAAAGGTTACAAAAAAAATAGCGAGACAAATTTTTCTCATTGTATTATTTGTTTAAGCAGTTCAAATATAAAAATAAAACCGCTGAATTTCAATTTTATAGTTTCGCAGTAAGTTTCACGTTGAAAACTCTCGTGGTCATGTAATTCGGAATTCCGTATTGAATTTTGGTGTAAGTATCTCTAACCCAAGTATTCGTAATGGCATTTTGGTTGTTGAAAAGGTTGAAAATTTCGAACCCAAGCGAAAGGTCTTTGAATTTTTTAAGCCAATGTCCATCAGGTCTTTGGTCGTTATTTTCGGTTAAAACATACGAAAACCCAACATCGGCTCTTCTATAATCACGCAAACGACTTTGGTACTGATAAGGATCTGCATACGATGGCGAACCTCCAGGCAAACCTGTGTTGTAAACCAAATTCAGGTACAATTTTAAATTCGGGATTTTTTCTACGTAATCTTGGAACAAAATTCCAAATTTTAAACGTTGATCCGTTGGTCTGGCGATGTAACCTCGATCGTTTTGATTTTCTTCGGTTTTCATGTAACCAAAACTAAACCAAGATTCGGTTCCGGGAACAAATTCTCCGTTTAATCTTGCATCAAAACCCGCAGCATAAGCTTCGGCTTCGTTGTTAGCACGATACCTGATTCTCACATTTTCAATCGCGTAAGTATTGACGTCGCTCATGGCTTTGTAATAGGCTTCGGAAACAAATTTAAATGGTCGATTCCACATTTCGAAACTGTAATCGTTACTCAAAACCACGTGAACAGATTGTTGTGCTTTTACATCTGGATTTACATTTCCGTCAAAACCGCGAAGTTCTCTATAAAATGGTGGTTGGTGGTACAAACCTCCGGAAAGTCGGAAAACCATATCAGTATTTTGCCAACTTGGTTTGATGGCAAATTGAGCTCTCGGGCTAAAAGTCGTTTGGCTTTTTCCTTTAACATCACCATTTTCCACTTGCCAATTATGTGCTCTAATTCCTAAATTATACCAAACGGTATTGTTGCCAATCATGTCTTTTTTACTCCATTGAACATAACCGGAAAGTCTGTTGATCACTACTTCATTAAACGCACGAACATTTTGGTAAGGCAAAAGTGGACCAACATAAGGATTGTAAGGTTGATCATTTGTTGGCAAATCTACAATTGGCGGATTTAAAGAAAATCCGGCAGAATCAATCACTTCCCATTCAACCAATCGGTCACGCATGTCTTCACGCGTGTATTTGAAACCCCATTCGAGTTCGTTGTTTCGCAAATTGTGAAATCCTTTAATTTCTGCGTTAACAATTAAACCGTCAAGATCGTTTCTGGCGTGGTTAAGTTGCGAACCAATTTCCTGGGTAAATACCACATCGCCTAAAGAACCTGAACCAATATTGGTGTCGATTTCGCCAAAACTATAATTAGATTGAATGTCAAAATGTTCTTGTTCTTGCGTGTTGTAAGCCGAAGCGATAAACTTTAAAGTAAAATTTTCGTTCGGTTGAAAAACTGATTTTATCGCACCAAAATAAGTTTCGTATTGATCATTTTCCTGACCGTCATAAACTACTAGCAATGCTTTTGGATCATCAATTGTTCCAAAATTTGTCTGGCGCGTTTTAGGTTCGTAGCGGTATTTATTTTGCGAAATATTCCCAAGAAAACTCCATTCCCATTTTGATGACGGATTGTAAGTAATATAAGTTTGAACGTCGGCAAAAGTTGGTCTGAAGTTCGTTTCAGTTTCCTGACTGTTCACCAACAAACTATTGTCGCGGTAACGCAATCCTACAATTCCCGAAAGTTTTTGGTTCTTTGTAGCCGATTCAACTGTTAAGCTTCCGCCAAGCAAACTCGCTTCGAGCGAAGCACCAAAACTTCTTGGACGACGGTACGAAATATCTAAAACTGATGATAATTTGTCGCCATATTTCGCCTGAAATCCACCTGCGGAAAAATCGACATTTTGCACCATATCCGTATTAGTGAAGCTCAAACCTTCTTGTTGCCCTGAACGAATTAAAAACGGACGGTAAATTTCAATTTCGTTTACATACACTAAATTTTCGTCAAAGTTTCCACCTCTAACTGTATATTGTGTACTTAAATCGCTGTTAGAATTAACTCCGGGAAGCGTTTTCAAAATATTTTCAACTCCGGCATTCGCACCCGGAATTAGCTTGATTTCTTTAGGCGAAATATTGGTAATTCCTTCAACTCTTTTTCGGTTATTGTAGATTTCGATGGTTCCTATCATTTCCACATTTTTACTTAAAACCGGATTAAACTCGTAGTCTTCATTTGGTTTTAATTCCAATGTTACACTTGCGGGTTTATTAGAAACGTGCGAAAAAACCACCACAATTTTTTGATTTGCCGGAACAGTTATAAGATAAAAACCATTTTCGTTAGAAGTAGTCGAATTGCTTCCGGCGGTAACTGCAGCGTCTTCTACCGGTTTTTGTAACTCATCTAAAATTACACCTTTAATTCTGGCAGTTTGGGCGTTTGCGGTAAACATCGCCATCAAAAAAATAAAACAGGCGAAATGAATTTTTGTTCTCAAGTTAATGATTCGTTAGGGTTGTAAACTTCTAAAAAAATGCGATTCAAAGATAGTAGAATTTCCCGTATTGTCCGTTACTTCAATTTTTAAATCGTTTTTTCCTTCAACGCTAATTCCGTCAGAAAAATCGTAAACAAGGCGTTGGGTTTTGTAATCATATTCCATCAAAATCCACTTGCCGTTCAAGTAACCGTTATAAGTAGCAATTCCCGAAAGCGCATCAGAAATAGAAACTTCAAGCGTGTTGAGCGAACTAATCCATTTTCCTTGTTGAAAATTCGGACTAAAAATTTTAGGTGGCGTGGTATCTTTTGCTAAAACAAATTGCCCTAAATCTTTGGTATAAGTAGTAAAAGTATTGTTTTTATATGATGTTTTGTTGTAACGATGGCGTTTTCCTTGAACCGAAGCGATAAAAGTTTTGGAAATTTCTGCTTCCGGAATTGTTGTGTTTTCAAAATTGATTTGCATATTGTTATGAACTGGAATTGATTCATTGTGCAAGGTTAAAACTGTGTCTTGCACGTCAAAATCCAGGTAAAAATTTTCATAAAAAGTTCCCGCCGGAATAAACACCGAAACATTGCCTTTTGCATAACTGTTGTCTTTTCTGGCTTTCAAATAAAAAGGAGTTCGCTTTTCCTGAGGCAACGATGTTGGTGGCAAATTGGAAAATTCTACCGGAATATTAATTATGCTTGTGTTCCCATGAAAATCAGAAATTTCAATTTGCAGGTTTTGGTACAAATTAGGCGAAATACCAATCATTCCGTAAGTATTATTGGCGGTGATAATGCTTAATAAATACGGTTCAACCATGAATAATTTTTGTACACGTTGACCCGTTCGCTTAAATCGTGTATAATCAATCAAGGCATTGATGTAGCGACTTTCGTCAAAATGAAAAGTGTCAAATTGGTACGAAAAAAAAGATTTGCCGTTACAAGTGGCTTTTACTTTGAAAATCCCGTTTTTGTTATAAGTATTGTCGAAAACATCGTATGAATTCACCCCGAAACCAATTTTGCCGAAGGCTTTAATTTTAGAAGCCACATAACTTCCGTCTTTTTGTTGAGAAAGATTTAATTCGAGTGGCAAGCGGGTTTGATTGACCTGCGAACTATCGCCAATGGGATAAACCACCAGATTATTGACAATTGGTTTTCGCGTATCTTTAATCATTTTATCAAAACCAAAAAACATAGGGTTGATGATTTTTTCTGTCTTCGAATCTCGAAATTCAAAGTGTAAGTGTGGACCACCAGAACCTCCAGAATTTCCGGATAACGCAATCACGTCGCCTTTTTTAACCACGATTTCATTTTCCTTCGGAAACATTTCTACTTCAAAAGAATTTTGAGCATATTGATTTTTTTTGATGTAAGCCTCGATCGTCGGCGATGCTTTTTGCAAATGTCCGTAAACCGTTGTAAAACCGTTAGGATGCGTGATATAAATGGCTTTTCCGTATCCCCAAGTTGAAATTTTTATTCGGGAAACATAACCATTTGCAACAGCATACACATTTAAACCTTCTTTTTGCTGGGTTTTAAAGTCTAAACCCGAATGAAAATGATTGTTTCGCAGCTCTCCAAAAGTTCCAGACAAATACAAAGGAATGTCAAGTGGAGATCGAAAATAATCTTGTGGATAATTATTTTGTTGCCCAAAAGCAACGCTTGTAAAAAGGATGATAAAAAGTCCGATTCGCATAGAGTAACGTTTTTGCTAATATACCAAAAGATGTTGAAACGAGCCAACAAAAATTCAAAACCCTAACGAATTAATTATTAATATTTTACAAAAATCAGCTATGTCATTTATTTAAATTATTGAAAAAAATTGCAAAAGTTATACAGGAATGTTACTTTTGTAAAATAGGTAATGAAAAAGCTCACCAATGAGTGAAATTGCGCAAATAATTGATACTCTTGAAGACAGACTTGCTAAAGTATTAACTCGAGCAGGTCAAGTTGAAAAAAATGCTGCTCTTTTGCGAAGCGAATTAGAGCAAGCTAAGGGAATTATTAAAAAGCAATCCGAAGAAATTTTGACTTTACAAGCAAAATATGATTCGCTCAAAATAGCTAATTCATTACTTGGCAGTGAAGAAAATAAACGAGATACCAAGCTGAAAATAAATTCATTAATACGTGAAATTGATCTTTGCATAGCGCAACTTTCGGACTAACTTTTTTATGGACGATAAGCTTAAAATAAAAATATCAATTGCCGACAGAGTTTACCCGTTAACGGTAGAAATGTCGCAGGAAGAAGGCTTGAGAGCCGCTTCAAAAAAAATTGATGCCATGATTAAGCAGTTTGAAGAAAATTATGCCGTTAGAGACAAACAAGATGTGTTGGCAATGTGTGCTTTGCAGTTTGCATCGCAATTAGAACAACGACAGTTAGACACCACATCGGAAAATACTGAAGCAAACGAAAGACTCAATAAAATTAATGATTATCTTCTCTCGATTCTCGACAGAAAATAAAAATACGTTCTTAATTTCAACTAAAAATACTGCCTACATTAGTTATCTATTTGATAAACTCAACACTAACAAATTAAAATGAGCGAATCGTCATTACTAAAGCAAACTGCCTTTGAGCAGGTCCTTGAACAGTGAGTTAGCTCAAAACTTGTCAATACGAGTTTATACAATACAGCTGATGTAGGCTTTTTTATTATACAAACCTTAAAAACAAACATGGACAACCTAATTATAATCATTGCCGGAATTGTGGGTATTGCAGCCGGATTTGGAATTGCAAAAATTCTGGAAAAAAACAATGTTTCAACCCTGATAAAAAATGCCAAAAAAGAAGCCGGCTCTATTTTAAAAGATGCAAAAGCTGAAGCCGAAACGACTAAGCAGCACAAAATTCTTCAGGCAAAGGAGAAATTTATTGAAATGAAAGCCGAGCACGAACAAGTGATTTTAGCTCGTGACAAGGCTATTTTGGAAAAAGAAAAAAAATCGGCGGAAGCTGAAAAAAGAATTCGCGATAAAGAATCACAGCTTTCTAACGAAATTGCCCGAAACAAAAAATCTACAGATGAACTTGAAGGCAAAATTGTGGACTACAATAACCGCATTGATGTTTTAGACAAAAAAGTAGCCGAAACCGATAAATTACACAAAAGTCATTTGGAACAATTGGAGGTAATTTCAGGATATTCAGCAGAACAAGCCAAAGAACAATTGGTTGAAAGTTTGAAAGCAGATGCCAAAAGTTCGGCAATGGCTTATATCCAAGATACATTGGAAGAAGCAAAATTAACGGCTCAACAAGAAGCGAAAAAAATTATCATCAACACCATTCAGCGCGTTGGAACCGAGGAAGCAGTAGAAAATTGCGTTTCTGTTTTCAACATTGAATCGGATGATGTCAAAGGTAGAATCATCGGTCGTGAAGGTAGAAATATCCGTGCTTTAGAAGCGGCAACCGGTGTTGAGATTATCGTGGATGATACTCCTGAAGCGATTATTTTATCATGTTTTGATCCTGTTAGAAGAGAAATTGCTCGTTTGGCGTTGCACAAATTGGTAACTGACGGAAGAATTCACCCTGCGAGAATTGAGGAAGTTGTAGCCAAAACGACCAAACAAATTGATGACGAAATCATTGAAGTAGGTAAACGTACTGTGATTGATTTAGGAATTCACGGTTTACATCCAGAATTGATAAAAATTGTAGGACGAATGAAATACCGTTCTTCTTATGGTCAAAATTTATTGCAACACTCGCGTGAGGTTTCCAAACTTTGCGGAATCATGGCTGCAGAATTAGGCTTGAATGTAAAACTTGCCAAACGTGCCGGACTATTACACGATATTGGAAAAGTGCCAGATACTGAAAGTGATTTGCCTCACGCGCTTTTAGGAATGCAATGGGCCGAAAAATATGGCGAAAAAGAAGAAGTTTGCAACGCAATTGGAGCACATCACGATGAGATTGAAATGAAATCGATGTTGTCACCAATTGTTCAGGTTTGTGATGCCATTTCTGGAGCAAGACCTGGAGCAAGACGCCAAGTTTTAGATTCATACATTCAACGTTTAAAAGATTTAGAAAATATTGCTTACCGTTTCCAAGGTGTGAAAAGTGCTTATGCAATTCAAGCCGGAAGAGAATTGCGTGTGATTGTGGAAAGTGAAAAAGTTTCGGATGATCATGCTTCGAGCTTGTCTTTTGAAATTTCGCAAAAAATTCAAACAGAAATGACCTATCCAGGACAAGTAAAAATTACTGTAATCCGTGAAACTAGAGCCGTAAACATTGCAAAATAAAAAAAGTTAACGCTATAAAAAAACCTCCAAATTGGAGGTTTTTTTGTGGGGTTTAATTAAGGAAAATCCTGCAAAGATCTTCCAAGCAAACGGGTTTCATAAAATAATCTTTTACCTCATCCGGAAACATTTTGGCTTTGTCTAAATCAATAGGGCTGTTAGACGAACTCACCAAATAAATCACGGTTTCTCGCGCAAGAGTATCTTTGATCTTTTTATATTCTTCTAAAAATTGCCAACCATCCATCACCGGCATATTGATGTCAAGCAAAATTAAATCCGGTAAATCTTCCACTGATTTTTCTTTTGTTTTCAAACCTTCAATAGCTTCAAGACCATTTTCAAAAAAATGTGGCGTTACGGCAATGTTCGTTTTTTTAAGCAATTTTTTTAAAATGAAATGGTAAATTTTGTCATCATCTACCACCATCACGTCATTAAACTTTTTCATTAAAATATATTTTAAAGGCAGTTCCCTTTCCTACTTCACTATTAACTTTTATTTTTCCACCCATGGCTTCTATTTGACTTTTCGTAATGTACAAGCCCACGCCACGCGAATCCGGATGTTGGTGAAACGTTTCATGCATTTTAAAAAGCGCTTCGCCATGTTGTTCTAAATCAATTCCTAAACCGTTGTCGCGAATTAAAAGCACATGTTTATTTTCTTCAAAAATCATCTCATAAAAAATCTCGGGTTTACTGTCCGGATTTGAATATTTGACTGCATTTGTAGTAAGATTTAACAAAATACTTTCGAGATAAGCAGCATTAAAATGTACCCTAAAATCTTTCGGAACCAAGTTGTGAACTTTCACATTATTTGCCTGAAGATTTTTGCTTACAATCGTCAAAACACGTTGCAAAAATTCATGTAAATTCAAATCTGTTTTGGCAATTTTTGGAATCGTGTACACATTTGCCAATTCGCTTAAATGATCGATGGTGTTGTTAAGTTCTTTCGAAACATTTTTTAAGTGATTCAAAGTCTCTTCACCTTCTTCGCATGATTCAAATTCATCGTCTGCAAGTGCCAACAACATGGTTAAATTTCCCGCATGCGAACGCAAATTATGCGAAACAATATGGGCAAAATTCAACAATCGGTTATTTTGTTCTGTAAGCAAACTCAAGGTCGAAATAAGTTCTTCCTCTCTCCTTTTTTGGCTTTGAATATCTGTATGAGTTCCAATAATTCTCGAAGGCGAACCGTTTTTATTTCGTTCCGTAACTTGTCCTCTATCTAAAATCCATTTATAATTCTTATTCGGAATTTTTACCCGATGAAAATTTTCGTAAAACGGTGTTTTTCCATCCAAATGATCGTGCAAATTCGCTAAATATTTTTCCCGATCTTCCGGATGAACTCTCGCCAAACAACTTTCTAAATCACTAATTTCTTCTTGCGATACTTCCAAGATTTTCAATGATTGGTTTGAATAAAAAACTTCGTCGTTATTAATGTCCCAATCCCAAACACCTCCAAAAGATGCTTCAAGCGCAAATTCAAATCGCTTTTCGGAAATTCTTAAACGTAACTCGTCTTCTTTTTTTGTGGTAATATCCGAAACACGACCGTAAAAAATGACACTTCCATCTTCATTTCTTTCGGGATTTGCAGTTCCTTTTAACCAAAGCAATCCTTTTTCGGGATGTAAAACGCGATGTTCTAAATACCACCGCGAAACTTGGTCTCTTGCTGTTAAAATCGACTTGATAAAACCGGGTAAATCTTCCGGATGGATACGTTTTTTTAAGATGACTCCGGCATCGTTCAATAAAATTTCGGAACTGAAACCATATATTTCCGTCGCAGATTTACTCACAAAATTCATCTGAAAAGTGTTGTCAGGATTTATTTTCAACTGAAAAATTAAATCTGGTACTTCGCTTAAAATTTTTTCGTAAAACTTACTTACAACTACGGCATTATCAGGATCCAAGGGATTTCTGAAGGGCATTTTGTGGTACAAATTTGAGGTTTGGTAACGCAAAAGTAATTGCCAAAAACTTAGGAATTAAAGGCTTTTTGATATAATCGTTAAAGAACCTATTTTCTTGGATGAAATGCTTGAACAACTTCCGCCAAATGCTTTTTGTCGAGGTGAACGTAGATTTCAGTGGTGGTGATTGATTCGTGACCTAACATTAGTTGAATCGACCTTAAATCAGCTCCGTTTTCGAGCAAATGTGTGGCAAATGAATGTCGAAAAGTGTGTGGACTGATATTTTTTTTCAAGCCAATTTCTATTGCCAAATTTTTAATAATGGTAAAAATCATGGCTCTTGTCAATTGATTTCCTCTTCGGTTGAGAAACAAAATATCCTCAAATTTTTTAGAAATTACCTGATTCGGACGAACGGTTTTCAGGTAAATATTGATGTATTTTTGGGTGTGATTTCCAATGGGAACGAAACGTTGTTTATTCCCTTTTCCGGTAATTTTGATAAAACCTTCGTCAAAAAAAAGATCTGAAATTTTGAGCGAAACCAACTCCGAAACACGCAATCCGCAACCGTATAAAGTTTCGAGCATGGCGCGATTTCTTTCGCCTTCATTAGTTGACAAATCGATTGCGGCAATGATTTGGTCAATTTCCTCCAAAGAAAGTGTATCGGGAAGTTTCCTACCAATTTTCGGTACTTCAATCAATTCCATCGGGTCGGTTTTTCGAAAATCTTCAAAAATCAAGTAATTGAAAAAACTGCGCAATCCCGAAATGATCCTAGCTTGTGAAGCGGCATTTACCTGTTTTGAAATTTCGTAAATAAACTGCTGTACTTCTTCTTCACCAATATTGACAGGATTAGTTTGAATGTTTTTTTCCTCTAAAAAATGCGCTAATTTCTCGATGTCTAAGCCGTAATTAGCAATCGTATTCGCCGAAAGTCCGCGTTCGATTCTGAGATAATCCTGAAAACTTTTGATGTAAGATTTCCAACCAATCATTTATCAATATTTTGTTAAGTATAGCTGAAATTTGCCGTAAAAGAAATAAATTCAGTTGTGAAACAAAAATACAAAATGAGAAATTTAATTGTGCTTTTTTGGATAAATTCTATGTTTTTCTGCGTTTTCGGTCAGGAAAGAGAAACGGATTCGATTATTCAACTGACACATGCGGGATATTTTGCCAAAGTAGGGTTGAATTATACGGCTGCAACCAAAGGAAATTTGTCAAAAAATCCTGATGCGCGAACCAGCTTTTACATTGGCGGAGGAATTGAATTGCCGCTTACCAATTCTGTTTCGATTCAGCCAGAAATTGTATATTCTCAACAAGGTTTTTACCAAAATCTGGGCGATGACCCTTTGCGGAACCAATATTATCAGAAATTAAATTATATCAACTTTCCAATTTTAGTAAAATATTATTTTATCAAAGATTTTTCTTTTGAAATTGGACCGCAAATTGGTTTCAATATTTTATCCGATAGAAATGACGCGCCAGAATTGACTGAAGAAGTTTTGGGAAAAACCCGAACGTTAGATGCGGGAATTGCCGCCGGTTTATGTTTTAGATTTGAATCAGGATTATTGATGACATTACGATTTACCCAAGCATTTACCGAAAATATTGCAGAAGCTAAAAGTAAAAACACCGCTATTCAAATAGGAACGGGTTTTAAATTTTAGATTTTTTTAACACTATTAATTCTTTTGACTGCGAAAATTTACACAATCCCAAAAAATATTTATACCATAGCAATATTTATTCTATTATTAGCATTTTTTAGCGTTAACAGATTGTGAATTAGCAATTTTTTTAGAAATCACGAAAACATTCATAACTAATTTTGGAGTACAAACCCTAATAAATTAAATGTTATGAAACGAATCACAAAAATTTTTGGAAGCGCGATGCTATTAGCGTTTTCATGTAGCGCAAATGCCCAAATGAATGATGGAACCACTCGTACTGCGACTTTCGGTGTGAAAGGTGGAGTGAACTTTGCTACCATTGCAGGAGATGATTTTGACAGTCCGGATTCTCGAACTAGTTTTCACGTAGGTGTTTTAGGAGAATTTCCTGTGGCAGAAATTTTTTCAATTCAGGTCGAAGCTTTATATTCTGGACAAGGATTCGAGTCTGATATCAATGGAGGAATCTTTGGTGGTGACGGAAAAGTGGAATACCAATTAGACTACATTAACGTTCCTGTTTTAGCCAAATTGTATGCTACTAGAAATTTGAGTTTTGAAGTTGGGCCACAATTTTCGTTTAAAGTAAACGAAGAAATTGACGCTGACCCAAGTGGCGACGGTGGAGATTTACCAATTGACGAAGCCAAAGATTTTGAAGTTGGAATTGCCGGAGGTTTGACTTTCCAAACTGACATGGGACTTTTCGCAACGGGAAGATACATTTATGGTTTAACCGAAATCATCGAAAATAATGATGCAAGAAACTCGGTTTTCCAAATTGGTATTGGATATAAATTTTAATAAAAATTTCCAAAAACAAAGCTCCAAATAACAGAAAAGCCCTGAAATTTCAGGGCTTTCTTATTTTTTAATAAATTATTTTTTTGGTAACCAAACCGGATTCAGTTGCAATTTGAATTAACAAAACCTGATGGGTTGCTGTCAGATTTTCAACTGTAAATTGTGTTTCGTTTACATTTGGTTCGTTAAAAATTAATTTTCCGGTAATGTCAAAAATTTTCAAAGCTGTGATGTTTGTTTGACCGGCATCTACAAAAATTTGATTACTTTTTTGGTACACCACAACATTTTCCGCAGAAAATTCAGGATTGCTTAACGCTTGATTTTTATAAATAATTTCAAATCTTTCGTTGTAAGTTCCTGGATTCATTGAAAACGCATAACCGCCCTCTTTTAAATTGTGAACGATATTTTGGGTTTTATCTTTAACAAAAATATCTTGGTTGGCAAACAATCCATCAAAATTGTCAAGGGAGATAAAAAATTGCCCGGAAATGGTGGTTGAAACGCCAATTGGCACCACATCCTCATCTGAAAAAGGCAATGCTTTTCCTTGAATTGTAAACTTTTTATCGTCGATAATCGAATAAATGCTCACAAAATTTCCGCCAAATAATTCGCCGTCAAATGCATTGTCAATTCCGTTGGTAGCTTCTTCTGAATATCCTATCAAAGCTTGATTAAAAGCGCCTTGAGTATTGCTTAAGTTTAACCAAAGTCGGTTTTTCTCAGAAGAATTTTCCGAATTATTTCCGGTTCTGAAAAATTGATTATTTCCTGAAATTAGTCGCATTGAATTGGTAAATCTTACATTTAGGTTGTCTCTGCCTCTGATAAAAAATGCTTGTCCGGAAGCCAACAGTCCGTTTGGCACATTGACGTTAGGACTGGGATTAACCACCGGATGCAATGGATCTGGAGAAGCAGCTCGTGTTGCCGTTCCTCCTAACGTATTGTAAACAGCATAATCGCTTGAAGTATAATTATAAATTCCGTCACCATCAATAGCATCACTTGGTGGCGAATTATGTGTCCACAAATAAACTGTTCCATCAATCAATCCTGAATTTGCAACAAAAAAAGCATTTAAGTTTACAGCTGAAGGATATGGATTTCCAATTAAATTCCATTTATAATCAGCTTCTGCTGTAGAGGTGTTTCCTTGAATGGCAATGTCGATATCTCCAGAATTTGGAACTCCAATGAAATTTCCGATAAAATTTGTAGGATTCACTGTTTCAATCGGGAACGATTGTGGTGCACGAACGATGTAACCTTTTCCATTAGTCATTGAAACCGCCCCGTCCAAATGCGTTTGCCAACTTTGCGAAACCGCATTCCAGCTATAATATTTGTCACGCAAAGTATATGGCGAAAAATTATATAAGTTTTGGTTGCCAACTGGTGATGACCAATACGTAAAATCGTAACGCTTCATCGGGTTTGCAATTCTTCTTACAGTTATTGCACCAGAATTTAAATTGGTATTTCCGTGTTGAACCAAACTTGCATTATTTTCAATGACAACATTTCCGGTTCCACTTACATTTAAGGCGTTTGCAACAGACAAAGTATTACTTGGGTTAACTGTAATCGAACCTCCAGAAAGTGTGATGTTACTCGCATTTGCCGCATAATTTGTTCCAGAAACCATCAAGTTCCCAGAACTCATGTAAATACAATCTGAAATTGTGGGAACGCCATTTGGTGTCCAAGCTGAAGCATCATTCCAATTATTAGAAGAGCCGTTAAAAGTTTTTCCGCGGTGGATGGTGATACTTACACATCCTGATGAAAATTGACAAGAAGATTCTAAAATTTTCTTTGCATAATAAGTTGTAGTTGCTGTTGGCGTTACAGAAATGGAAGTGTCGTTCGCATTAATATTTTCCAAAAGCGGTCTGTCGGTCAAAACAATGTAATCGATTTCCATCGTAACATTTGCGCCCCGAGTCCAGTCAAAACGCCAGCCTGTGATATTTCCGCCGTCATTAGTCCAATTGGTATTGGAAGACATATCGAAATTTGCGATATGCCAAGTGCCGTCCGAAATTAAGTTTGTTCGAACAACTTTGTCTTCAGCTAAACTTTGTCCATTTTTCTTAAAATAAATTTCTGCTTGATCGGCTGTACCCGAGTTTACTTTGTATCTAATAGCGATATTTCTATAAATCGATGGAGTGATTGGTGTCGAAAAAATATTTTCCATGCCAATTTGTGCATCCGCGTAGGTATGGGATGTTACATTAAGAATTCCGCCTGAAATTGAGTTTACCGTCATGTAGGCATGAGGATAAAGTAAGGAATTAGAGTTCCATTCTTCAGAAAAAAGAATATTTCCGCAAGCACCTTCGAACCAAAGTGTGGACATTTGTCGAGATTCGCCCACAGCGGTTAAGGTTGTTGCACTACCTGGACATACAGTATTATTTATTGTAGTAACTGATGTTGGCGCTGAAACTGGAATCCAAGAAAAAGTCAACCCTGAAGCTGGTCGCACGTTATTTTTAAAATTCACGCTGCTGCCGAGAATATCTCCCCGAGAAGTTGACGCCCAAGCAGTGTTTGGCCCTCCACTGCGATTTATAAAATCACCTACCGACGCGCCTCGAAGTCCGATACGAATACCGCTGTCATTGTTCGTGTTAGAAGTAGTGCAATTTCCATATACAAACTCAATAACATTTGACGATTCGTGTAACCGAATTTGAAAGTTGATAACATCAGAGCTTTGACCAAAACGCCTTGCATTTCTCCACTCAACAATAAAAATCCTACTTGGACTTGAACCTATCGCCCCTCTGATTACAATTCCACCAGAATTCTGCATCAAGTCTCTCCCAAACCCGCTAATCACGTTATTTAGATTGTTCTCGATTAATGAGTCGTTAGAATATCCATCGCTATTATTATTTAGAGTTAAGAATCCGTTGTTATTTATATAGATCGAATTAGTAGAAATACCGTTATATATAAAAGTAAAAGGTAAGGTCACTGAAACCGGAGCTGCGGTATCCCAGTTTCCAGAAAAAACATTTATAAAACTCGTAAGAGGCTGATAAGTTCCATTCGATTGCTGAAAACTATAGCAGCTAACTTGTGCATTTGCTTTAGTCCCAAAAAATAAAACGATTGCGAAAATTTTTAAAATAAAAGAATTTAAGACGGTTGCTCGTCCAAGGGTTGGGGTACAAAATTGCATGGAGTTGGGTTTTAAAGCCGCAAATTTGCACTATTCCAATTTCTTTTGGTAATTCAATCGATATACAACTGATAAACTCGTTAAAATGCATTTTGACAAAAAAAAGCCACCCGTTACGGGTGACTTTCATTCTAAGTTTGTAAGAAAACTTATTAATTTTTGTTGGCTTCGTTTTGAGCGTCCTGAACCATTTTTTCGTTAGCGGTAATGGCAAATTCAACTCTTCTATTTTGTGCTCTTCCATCAACAGTTTCATTGCTTGCAATTGGATCTGCAATTCCCATTCCTGTAGTTTTAAAACGTGACGTGGATAAACCTTTGCCAATCAAATAATTTTTTACAGCATCAGCACGTTGACCTGACAAGGTTAAATTATAATCTGCAGGACCTGTGCTATCTGTATATCCGTAAATTACGATATCAGTATCTGGATAAGAATTGAAAACAGTTACCAATTTGTCCAAATTTGTTTTAGCAGCAGCAGTCAAAGTAGATTTGTTAGTATCAAAACGAACTGCATTTTCTTTCAAAGTCAATTTAATCCCTTCCCCTACTCTTTCTACTTCAGCTCCAGGAACAGCATTGTCAATTTCTCTGGCTTGTTTGTCCATTTTGTTACCGATAACACCACCGGCAACTCCTCCAACAACTCCTCCTAAAACTGCTCCAAGTGCTGTATTTCCTCCTTTTCCTAAATTATTTCCAAGAACTCCACCAATTACAGCTCCTGCTGCTGTACCAATTGCGGCTCCTCTTTGCGTTTTGTTCGTATTTTTTACGGATTCACAACTTGTAAAAAAGCTCGAAATTCCAAAAATTCCGGCTACCGCGAATATTGCTAATTTTTTCATTGTTTTCTGTGTATTTATTTAAATTATATGGATTAGTTTACTTTTGTAAATTGATAAACAACGTCGGTCATTTTTCCACCAACATCTATTCTATCAACAAGTTGAAATGAATTTTCGCTCGCATTGGCAACGTTTAAAATGTAACCGTCACGCACTTTTTTAGCTTTCACTCCAGCGTCTAAAACTTTTAGTACAAATTGTCCGTCTTTGTTTACAAACCAAGTAATTGGCGAACTAAATGCCGGACATCCAGTTTTGGTCAAAGCCATTTCTCCTTTATTGTTATTCGAAACAAATTTCCAGGTGCTTCCTTCAAAACATTCCGAATCTGCTAATTGGAAAGAATTTACTTTAATATACTCAGAACCAGGATAGTCAACAGAACTGATTACCCAGTTTCCTTTCATAATTCTTTCGGTTTTGTTGTCAACTTTTGTGTTAGTGACACTTGTTGATTTACAAGAAAAAAACAAAGCGGCAAAGGCACTTACTAAGATTAATTTTTTCATAGGTTAAAATTTTATTTGATGTTTTTAATACAAATATACTCCAATCAATGATTTTTTGTTAAAAATGAGCCGGATATTATCTTAAAATTAACAATTATGACAATTTGTCATTTTCTTAAATTTGGTATTTTGTTTGAATAAAAGCAAGCATCTATTCAATATAAATTTAAAAAAAAATTACGATATGGCTACAGGAAAAATTAATGTTTCGGTCGAAAATATTTTCCCACTTATTAAAAAGTTTTTATACAGCGATCATGAAATTTTCTTGAGAGAGTTGGTTTCAAATGCTACTGATGCAACTCTGAAATTAAAACACTTGACCAATATTGGCGAAGCTAAAGTAGAATATGGAAATCCTATCATTGAAGTAAAAATTGATAAGGATGCCAAAAAATTACACATCATCGACCAAGGTTTGGGGATGACAGCGGAAGAAGTGGAAAAATACATCAATCAAGTGGCTTTTTCTGGTGCCGAAGAATTTCTTGAAAAGTATAAAGATTCTGCCAAAGATTCAGGAATTATTGGTCATTTTGGTTTAGGATTTTATTCTGCCTTCATGGTGGCGGAAAAAGTGGAAATCATCACAAAATCGTTTAAAGATGAACCGGCAGCTCATTGGATTTGTGACGGAAGTCCAGAATTTACCCTTGAAAAATCCGACAAAACGTCTCGTGGAACAGAAATCATTTTGCACATCGCTGAAGATTCTTTAGAATTTTTGGAAGAAAATAAAATTGCAGGACTTCTTGAAAAATACAACAAGTTCATGCCTATTCCGATTAAATTTGGAACCAAAACTGAAACGCTTCCAAAGCCAGAAAATGCCACGGAAGATTATGTGGCAGAAACCATTGAAGTTGATAATATTGTAAACAATCCAAATCCGGCTTGGACAAAGCAACCGAGCGATTTGAACGAGGAAGATTACAAAAATTTCTACCGAGAATTGTATCCGATGCAATTTGAAGAACCGCTTTTCAACATTCACTTAAATGTCGATTATCCGTTCAATTTGACAGGGATTTTATATTTTCCAAAAATGTCGCAAGACCTTCAAATTCAAAAAGATAAAATTCAATTGTACCAAAATCAGGTTTTCGTAACTGACAACGTAGAAGGTATTGTTCCAGAATTTTTGACAATGTTGAAAGGCGTTATTGATTCACCAGATATTCCGTTGAATGTGTCGCGTTCTTACCTCCAAGCGGATGGTGCCGTGAAGAAAATTTCGAATTACATCACCAGAAAAGTGGCGGATAAATTGAAATCTTTGTTTACTGAAAACCGCGAAGATTTTGAACAAAAATGGAACGACATTAAAATTGTTTTGGAATACGGAATGCTTTCGGAACCAAAATTCTACGAAAAAGCGGGTGCATTCGCATTGTATCCAACCGTTGACGGAAAATTTTTCACTTTGGAAGAATTAAAAGAAAAAACCAAAGACAATCAAACCGATAAGGATGGGAAATTAGTGTTGCTTTACGCGTCGAACAAGGAAACGCAACACAGCTATATTGAGGAAGCGAAAACTAAAGGTTACGAAGTTTTGCTTTTAGATTCGCCAATTATTTCGCATTTGATTCAAAAATTGGAGCAAGACAACGAAAATGTGACATTTACAAGAGTTGATTCTGACCACATCAATAATTTGATCAAAAAAGACGAAGAAACGATTTCAAAATTGTCTGACGAAGAAAAAGAAAAGTTGAAAATTGAGTTAGAATCAGTGATTGCGGATCAAAAATATTCGGTGCAATTGGAAGCTTTAGACAGTCAATCGGCTCCGTTTACCATCACGCAACCGGAATTTTTACGTAGAATGAAGGAAATGAGCCAAACCGGTGGTGGTGGAATGTTCGGGATGGGAAATATGCCAGAAATGTATAATTTGGTGGTGAATACCAACCACGAATTGGCTTCGAATATTTTAAATTCAACCGACAAAACACATCAGGAAGCCTTGGTAAAACAAGCACTTGACTTGGCCAAATTGTCGCAAAACTTGCTAAAAGGCGAAGAATTGACGGCTTTTGTGAAACGTAGTTTTGAGTTGATTAAATAGATCTGAGATATTAATATTGAGAATTGAGAACCTGTGAGTGAAAACTTGCAGGTTTTTTTTATTCGATAATCCAAAGCAAAACCGGTTTTTCGGTGGCTTGTAATTTGGTATCTAAAATCCGCATAAACTGGTTAGAAACTGCCGGACAACCCCAACTATTTGGTGAATATTTCGGAAAAATTTCTTGGTTAGCAACTGCATCCCAACTGTGTAAAACCACCACTCTTTTCACGGCATTTGCGTTAGAATTTTCCAATCCATGCAACCAATATTTCACGTTAATTCCCCATGAACTATAATCGCGTTTACCAATTTTATATTTGCCTAAAGACGAACAATGACTGTCGTTTTTATTACTAAACTTCGCCACTTCTGCGCTATTTTCATTTACTTCAAAAACATCACAAGTTCCATGAGTTACCAAATTTTCCAAAGTGATTTCTTTCTGTTTAAAATCATACATAAAAAAACGATTGGTTCCGGAATGTTGTGACAAATCGACTAAAAAATAATACGAAGTTTCATAATTATTTGTTTCACAAAAAGTCAAAGCTTCGGTGTGAAACTTACTGTAATCTCGCTTATTTTCGACCTTGACTTCCGAGCTGTTTCCGCAACTTATCAATTGCAAAACAAAAAAAAGTAACAGTTTTCTCATTAAACTTTGACGGTTTATTAATTGCATAACTTTTAATTTGTAAAAAAATTATGTGTTTTGAAGAAAAAATTCATTTTCTGTAAATCAAAAATCCGGTTGGTAATTTTTCGCAATCCAATAATTTTAGCCTTATCTTTGCCCGCTTTTTTATTTTCAGCAAAAAAATTATGACACAAAACAATATACTCAAAGGCGTTTTTCTAGTAGGACTTGGTGCCACAAGTTACGGGATGTTGGCCACATTTGTAAAAATGGCGTATGGCGAAGGTTACACAACTGCCGAAGTGACGACTTCACAATTTATTTTTGGAATCCTTGGAATCTTGATTATCAATGCTTTTCAACGCAATAAAAATAAAGGCGAAGTGATAAAAGCCAGCCGAAAAAATATTTCGCAGTTAATGCTTGCCGGTTCATCCACAGGTTTAACGAGTGTTTTTTATTACTTGGCTGTAAAATTTGACATTCCGGTTTCCATTGCCATCGTTTTGTTGATGCAAACCGTTTGGATGGGTGTTTTGCTCGAATGGTTTTTGGAGAAAAAAATTCCTTCTACAATCAAAATTATTTCGGTTATGATTGTGCTTGTCGGAACCGCTTTGGCTACCAATTTAATCAACTCCAACATTAGTTTAAATCCGCTTGGTTTATTTTTTGGAATGTTAGCAGCAGCTTCATTTACCACTACGATGTTTACCGCAAACCGTGTTGCCACTGAGATTTCTTCGGCACAAAGAAGTTTGTATATGCTTTTAGGCGGTGGAATTGTGGTTTTTATTTTCGCGATGATTTCGCAAATTATTCCTAATTATTTTCCAGCTTTCGCCGATGCGATTGGCGTTTTTGCAACAGCCCAAGATTATAATTTTAATATTTTTCTCAAATGGGGAATCGTATTATCACTTTTCGGAACGATTATTCCACCAATGTTGCTTAATGCGGGATTTCCGCTTACAGGAATTGGTTTAGGAAGTATCGTTTCGTCTTTAGAATTACCCGTTTCGGTATTGATGGCGTATTTTTTATTGCATGAGCAAGTTTTATTTGTACAATGGGTGGGCATTATTCTGATTATTCTTGCCATTGTTATCATGAACGTTCGGTTCAAAAAAGACCCAAAAATTTCATAATCAATCCGGCAGAAATTTTTCTACGTATTTAATGAAAATTAATTGCACATTTGCATAGTTTTCAAGAACTCAAAAATACCGCCGATGAAAAATTTGTCTCTAAAAACAATTATTGACATTACTTTTATCGCCATTTTATTTGTATTTGGAATTCTCGGATATTCCATTTATCACAGAGCCGAAATGGTGAAACAAAACCGATTGTTGGTAAACCGAACTAGTAATATCAATGCTACTTTACAAAAAATGCTTTCGAGTACTACTGATATCGAAACGGGTTCGAGAGGGTTTACCATCACCGGAGAAAATAATTTTTTGGAGGTATATGACGAAGGACGAATAGAGCTCAAAACTTGGATTGATTCTTTAAAATCCATGAATGAAACCGATGTTTCTAAACTCGAAAAGTTGGATTCTATTGAAGTTTTAATACAAAACAAAGCCGATTTTAGCTCCTTAATGGTTCAAACCAGAAAAGAAAAAGGCATGACAGAAGCCATTTCTTTGGTACAAAAAGGTCGCGGACGAGAACTGATGGATTCGATAAGAACTTCTATTGAAAATTACCAGCAAGAAGCATTGCTTACGTTAGAGAATGCGCTTCGGGAAACAGAAGAAAACGTTCGGGCAAGGAATAATAACTTCATTTGGTTTTCTGGAATTAGCTTCATTTTATTGGTTTTTTCTTATTACAAAATCAGACAAAACGCAAAACTTTTGGTACATGAAAAAGAAATTCAACAAAATCTTTTAGACGAATTAAGTTACCAAAACCACCAATTGAACGATTTTGCCAACATAACTTCGCATAATTTAAGAGCTCCTGCCGCTAACATTACCGCATTAATTTCCACTTTGGACGAAAAAAGTAAAGTAGAAGAATTTCAAACGGTTTTTCAAATGCTTAAAAAAGTTGCCGAAAATCTCAACGAATCGCTTAACCAACTGATGGAAGTTTTGCACATCAAAAAAAATAAAAAAATTGAAAAAGAATTGTTATCTTTTCAGGAAATTTTTACCAAAACAACCGAAACCTTGCAAGGAATTATTTTGCAAAGCGGAGCAAAATTTGCCGTAAATTTTAACGATGTTCCCGAAATTATGTATTCTAAAATTTATTTGGAAAGCATTTTTCACAACTTAATCAGCAACGCAATTAAGTACAAAAGTGCTGAAAGAATACCGGAAATTTCAATTAGTACACACAAAACCGAAAATAGTTATAGTCTGAAAATACAAGACAACGGCTTGGGAATTGATTTAGAAAAACACGGCGATAAAATTTTTGGAATGCACCAAATTTTCCACGATCATCCTGATGCAAAAGGCGTGGGATTGTTTATGACTAAAGCACAAATCGAAAGTTTAAAAGGGAAAATATCGGTAGAAAGTAAGCCAGGAAATGGTACAACTTTTACCGTTCATTTTTAAGAAAAATTGCTGATTATGGACGAAATTGTAAATTATTTTTCCACGATTCCCTCCACTCACAGAGCTTTAATTTTAGTCGGTGGAATTGCCTTTTTTTGGTTAATCGAAAACGCTTTTCCGCTTTTTCATTTTGATTATAGAAAATGGAATCACGCCGGGATCAACATTTTTTTTACTATCACTACAATTATTGTCAATTTCGTCCTTGCTTTTTTATTGTTATTATCCGCAGATTGGGCTGTCGCCAATAAATTTGGCGTTTTACAATGGTTGCCGGAAATTCCGCTCTGGCTTTTTGCCTTAATCGGGTTATTGATTTTAGATTTAATTGGAGCATATTTAGCGCATTTGGTACAACACAAAACCAAATTTCTCTGGCGTTTTCACCTCATTCACCACACCGATACTTGGATTGATACCACTTCGGCAAATCGTCATCATCCGGGTGAAAGCGTCATTCGTTTTATTTTTACGGTTCTTGCAGTATTAATTTCTGGTTCGCCAATGTGGCTGGTTTTCGTGTACCAATCAATGTCGGTTGTTTTCTCACAATTTAATCACGCTAATATTTCGCTTCCGCAAAAGTTAGATAGGTTCATTAGTTATTTCATTGTTTCGCCGAACATGCACAAAGTACATCATCATTATCAATTACCTTATACCGATAGCAATTACGGCAACATTTTTTCTATTTGGGACAGAATATTTGGGACTTTTTCGAGCTTGGAAAAAAATAAAATAATCTACGGCGTTGATACTCACATGAATCCGGCTGAACACAATAAATTGAAGAGTTTGATCAACATTCCCTTTTGGAAATCTCGTTCGCCTGAAAAAAATTTGACCGAAAAATAAAGCAGTTTTTAAAAAGTAATTGATTTTTTTATTAATATTGATTCAACTTTTAAAAAATTTTATTTCTCTAGGATTAATTTTCAAGTGATGAAAAAAAGCAAACGCGTGGAACTAAATCGCGACGAACTCGAAAAGCTATATACATTAGCATTAGAAGAACGAAACCCTTACGAAATTATTAAAAAAGAACTGGGTTGTTCTGAACAGGAAGTGAATGATTTGATGAAAAAAAGACTTCCGGCAGATAAATATGAGTTGTGGAAAAAGAAAGCAATGGCGGCAAAACCGAAGCCAAAACCACCCAAAATTGATGATTTTGACGATGACCTCGACGGAAAATATTACATCAAAAATAAATTTGATTAACCTTGAAACTCCCTTCGCGGAGTTTTTTTTTTATATAAATTATGACAAAAAAAATCCTACTGCTTTTCATGTTGATTGTGGCCGCGATGAAGATTTCGGCACAAGAAAAATTTTCTGTAACAGAAGTTTCAGTAAATCCTATTTTGAATGGAAGCTTGTATATTCCGGAAAAAGACGGCAAAAAATTAGTGATTATCATTGCCGGATCTGGACCAACTGATCGAAACGGGAATCAAATTGGCGTAAAAAATAATTCTTTAAAATTTTTAGCCGAAGGGTTAGCAAAGCAAAATATTTCCGTTTTTACATTTGACAAACGCATCATCGCCGAAATGAAAAAAGGCAATTTCTCGGAAGGCGAATTGACGCTGGACTCGATGATTGTGGATGTCGAAAGAATTGTTTCACATTTTGAAAAAACAAAAAAATTTAAAAAAATAATTTTGGCAGGCCACAGCGAAGGCAGTTTAATTGGCATAAATGCTGCCAAAAATTCAGTCGATGGATTTGTATCGATTGCCGGAGCCGGAAGGACTTTAGATGAAATTTTGGTGGAACAAATTGGCAACAGAATGCCTGCTTTAAAAGCTGAAACAGCCAAAAATTTAGAATTACTCAAGCAAGGCAAACCCATAGAAAAAGTAAATCCTATTCTGGCTTCGCTTTTTAGGCCAAGCGTTCAAAATTACGTTGCATCTTTATTGCAACATGATCCGCGGCAAGAAATTCAACAATTAAAAATCCCTATTTTAATTGTCAACGGAACTAAAGACATGCAAATTCTGGAAACTGATGCGCAACTTTTGCATCAAGCGGTACCAAAATCAGAATTGTTAATTATCGAAAATATGAATCATGTTTTGAAAGAAATTAAAAATGGCGAGGAAGAAAACATGGCTTCGTATTCTGACGGAGATTTGCCTGTAATGCCCAAATTGATTGAAAGCATCGCTAACTTCGTTAAAAAAATTTAAAAACTGTAACATTAATTTACAAGTAAATTCTAATCAGAAAAAAATCTTACGATGAAAAATATTTTGAGCCTTTTGGCAATAACTTTTTTGGTGAATTTTGGCTATGCCCAAAATAATTCGGCAGTGAAAGTGGCAATTGATTTAAATGTGGTAAAAGATGACAAAGTGATGGTTTCTATCATTCCGCCAGCAATTAAGTCGAAAGAAATTACTTTTTATATTCCTAAAACCGTTCCCGGAACCTATTCTGAAGATGATTATGGAAAATACATCGACAATTTTAAAGCATTTGACAACAAAGGAAAAGCCTTGAAAATTGCCAAATTTGATGACAATTCTTGGAATATTTCTGATGCAAATAAAATTGCGAAAATCACTTATTGGGTAAATGATACATTTGAAACCGAGGAAAACCACAGCATTTTCTCGCCAGCAGGAACCAATATTGATGAAGGCAAAAATTTTGTCATCAACACGCACGCTTTTGTAGGATATTTCAAGGAATTTATGAACACTCCTTACGAAGTAACAGTTTTACATCCTGCAGAAATTTGGGGTGCGACTTCGTTGACAGATACTGACAAAAGTGATAATAAAGACATTTTTTTAACCGAAAATTATTCGCAATTAGTTGAAAATCCAATGATTTATGCCAAGCCGGATTATAAAACATTTTTGGTGCAGGAAATGGAAATTTTAGTTGCGGTTTATTCGCCAAATGGAGTGGTTTCAGCGTCACAAGTTGCTCCTGATTTAGAAAAGATGATGAACGCTCAGAAAAATTTTCTCGGAAAAATAAATTCAACTAAAAAATACAGCGTTTTGATCTATCTGTCAGACATGAATCGCAATGATGCTCACGGTTTTGGTGCTTTGGAACATCCAACCGCTACAACAGTTGTAATGCCAGAAGCCATGCCTTTGGAACAATTAAATGAACAGTTGAAAGACATTGTTTCGCATGAATTTTTCCACATTTTGACACCATTGACTGTACATTCTAAAGAAATTAAAAATTTTGATTACAACAACCCAAAAATGTCCAAACACTTGTGGATGTATGAAGGTGTAACGGAATATTTTGCAAATCTTTTTCAAATCAACCAAGGTTTAATTTCCGAAGAAGATTTTTATAACCGAATGGCGGGAAAAATTGCCAATGCCGCAACCATGGACGACACTATGCCGTTCACGAAAATGAGTGCCGAAGTTTTGAAAAAACCTTACAAAGACCAATACCTTAATGTTTATGAAAAAGGTGCGTTGATTGCAATGTGTTTGGATATTCAAATTAGGGAAAATACCAACGGCAAAAAAGGAATTTTAGATCTCATGCAACAACTTTCGAGTGAATATGGCACTCAAAAAGCCTTCAACGACGATGAACTTTTTGATAAAATTGAGCAATTGACCGCTCCAAATATTCGTGAGTTTTTAGACGTTCACGTGGCGGGACCAACTCCTATTGACTATTCAAAATATTTTGAAAAAATGGGCGTTCGCAAAGCGCGAATTGAAGTTCCGGGAAATGTTTTTATCAAAAATCAAATGCCAACAGTAAACGTCAATCCGGCAACCAAAGAAATTTTTGTGCTCGAAAGCTCCGAAAATCAAGAGTTTTTCCAAAGTTTGAAGGCTAAAGGAAACGACATTATCACCGAAATTAACGGTACAAAATACAATCTCGACAATATTTATGATTTGCTAATGGAAAGTCAGGCTTGGAAAAACGGCGATACCATTACGATGAAAGTAAGACGTGACGGAAAAGAAATGGAACTCAAGGGCATTTACAAAGCCCCAACAGAATTTGCCGATGGTTGGAGAGCCACAGACGAATCAAAAAAAGCGCTAAAAGACGCTTGGTTGAAAAGTTAAGTTGAGAGTAAATAATTTTCAACGAAGTTCCTTTTAACTGAAAACTGTAAACTAAAAACTTTTTCGTTATTTTGCGACACTAAAAAAAAAATCAGCATCATTTTTATGAGAAAAATATTGACAGCCGTTGTAGCACTCGCCTTTTTGAGTTGTTCCGGAGAAAAAGAGAAACAAGGGAACTTAGATTTTTCGGGGAAAGTAGAAGGTTTGAAACAAGGAAAATTGTACATCCAACAAATTAAAGACACGGCTTTTGTAGCGATAGATTCGGTTATTTTTAATGGCAATGAAAATTTCCAAACTAAATTTCAAATTGACGAACCGCAAATGCTTTATTTATTTTTGGATCGTGGCGAAACCAACAGTATCGACAACAATTTGATGTTTTTTGCCGAACCGGGAAAAATGACTTTGAATACCAAGTTGGCAAGTTTTTTCGCTTCCGCAAAATTTACTGGTTCTGAGAATCAGAAATTGTATGAAGATTATCAAAAAATGATGTCGCGTTTCAGCAACTCACAGTTAGAGTTGACCGAAAAAAAATTACGTGCTTTTCAGTTTAACCGTCAAGCGCCATCTGACCTTGAACAGAAAAACAACGACTTAATCAAGCGAAGATATTTGTTTGCCATTAATTTTGCCATCAACAATAAACAACACGAAATCGCACCTTACGTGGCTTTATCGGAAATTTATGATGCGAATCTTAAATACCTCGAAACGATTCAAAGTTCGTTGACACCTAAAGTAGCGAAATCGAAATATGGAAAAATGCTTACGGAATTTATAAGCGAGAGAAAAGAATTAGAACAATAAAAAAATCGGCTGGAAATTTCTCCAGCCGATTTTTTTTGCCAATTGTAAAAAACAAAAAAACCATCACAATGTGATGGTTTTTTAATTGAGCCGATAGAGGGACTCGAACCCACGACCTGCTGATTACAAATCAGCTGCTCTAGCCAGCTGAGCTACACCGGCATCTCAATTCGGGTGCAAATATAATTCTGAAATTTATTTTTCCAAAAAAAAATCGCACTTTTTTATAATTTTTTTTTATTACAGCGCGTTGATTTTAGTAACCAATTGAGTTGCAGCAGTTTCTAAATCTTTGTGGATTTGTTTAAAATGTGCTTTTTTGTTTTCAACATTTTTAGCGTTTACTTTTCCGATTAAATTATCGAAAGTAACGATTGCTTCATCAATCAAAGCCTCAGAAGCTTCAGTTGGTTTTCCAGTCGTTGACATTTCCCAGATGTAAACCGCTTCAATAATATCGCCTAAAACGTAGTTGATGTCTTTCTTTAAATTCTTAACGTTTGCCATTTTTATATCATTTAATTTGCGTGCAAAATTACGCAATATCTTTTATTAATGCAGTTTTTAAATATAAATTTCTAAAAGCGTTGCTTTTCCGCTTAGTTTAAATTGCGATAAAGCCGCCGGAATCAACACTGTATCGCCTTTTTTGTAGGAATAAGTTTCACTTTCCGTCACGATTTCAAAATTTCCCTCCATGCACATGTACACGCGGAAACAGTCGTTATCAAGATTGACTTCAACGGTTTTATCAATCGGGAAATAATTGGTTGTAAAATAATCGCAATGCACCATTTCGTTGGCTTGGTTTACCGTTTTGGAATATTGTTTTTGCGTATCCGTAGTGTTATAATTTATCGCATCAAGTGCTTCGTCAGTATGTAATTGGCGAGATTTCCCTTCAGCATCTACTCTATCCCAATCGTAAATTCTGTAGGTAATGTCGCTAGTTTGCTGGATTTCGGCAATTACGATTCCGGCTCCAATAGCATGAACGGTTCCTGTTTCTAAGAAAAAAACATCTCCTTTTTGTACCGAAACTTCTTTTAAAAGCGATAGTAGATTTTTATTTTCTAGCGCTTCCAAATATTCTTTTTGATCAGAATTTTTGTTGAAACCTACCACAATTCGTGCATTATCGTCAGCTTGCATGATGTACCACATTTCGGTTTTACCAAAAGAATTATGGCGTTTCTTTGCCAATTCGTCATTTGGATGCACCTGAATCGACAAATCTTCGCGAGCGTCGATAAATTTGAATAACAACGGAAAAGTCGCTCCAAATTTTTCAAAAATACGTTTTCCCAAAATCTCCTCAGGAAATTCTTTAAGCAACCAGGTAAGCGGCTTGCCTTGAAATTGACCGTTGGCTACCTCGCTCACGTCATTTTCAACTCCGGAAATCTCCCAACTTTCGCCGGTGGTTTGGGATTCAATATTTTTATTAAAATTGGTTTGCAATTTTTTACCGCCCCAAATTCTGTCTTTCAAAATGGGTGTAAAAGTGAGTGGATAAAAGGCTTCGTTCATTATTTTTTATGTGGAAATTACTATTTTACCGAAAACTTTTGGTTACAAAATTTCGCTATTTTTTTGCATGAAAAACTACAAACCACGATAACTCACGAAATTTCTCGGGGTTTCGTACAACGTGATTTCGAGTTCCATATTGGCATCAATTCTCGGTTTTATTTTGTTGTAAATCACCACCGCAATATTTTCGGCAGAAGGATTTAATTCGAAAAATTCTGGCACATCGAGGTTTAAATTTTTATGATCGAACGGCGTTTCTACTTCTTGCAAAATGATTTCTGCTAAATCTTTCATATCAATCACAAAACCAGTTTCCGGATTAATTTCTCCGGTAACGCTAACAATCAACTCGTAGTTATGCCCGTGAAAATTAGCATTATTGCATTTGCCAAAAACCAAATTATTTTTTTCATCGCTCCAATCTTTTCGATACAAACGATGAGCGGCATTAAAATGAGCTTTTCGACTTACGGTAACTTTCATTTTTAAGAGTTATGAATTATGAGTTATGAATTGTGAGTTTTGCAGTAACCTTAAACCTTGACACTTAAACCCTATTACATCTTCGCTTTTTCTAAAAAGTGATAAAATTTTTCAAAAATGATTTTAAACCAAACAGTGTAACTTTCAGGGTTTTGTTTGAGGTCGATTTTAATCGTATCGATGTCCATCCACTTCCAGTTTTCGGCTTCGTCTTTATTAATTATCGGTGCTTCATTATAATAACCAATCATGACATGGTCAAGTTCGTGTTCGGTTAAACCATTGTCAAAAGGAGCTTTGTAGATAAAATGGAACAATTCTTTCAATTCGGTTGAAAATCCCATTTCTTCCTGCAATCTGCGGTTTCCGGCTTGCAAATTAGTTTCGCCTTCACGCTGATGACTGCAGCAAGTGTTGGTCCACAACAAAGGCGAATGGTATTTATTTGCAGCACGTTGTTGCAGCATCACTTGGTTATTTTCGTTTAAAATAAAAATCGAAAATGCGCGATGCAACACGGCCTTTTCGTGTGCTTCCAACTTTGGCATTAAACCAATTTGTTCGTCTTTTTCGTTGACCAAAATTACTTTTTCTTCTGTCATAGCATTTTTATAGCTCGTCAAAAATACGAAAAAGAAATGGGTTGTAGAAATTCGTTCAAAATCGCGTAATCCCCATTTTTTAAAGATTTTTTTTGAAAAGTGTTCAGAATAATGAATCAGTAAAAGATTTCAATGGAAAGGTGGATAAAATAATAGAAAAAATCAATGGTTAATCGATAACGCTTCTGCAATTTTCAACGCACATTTTTCACCGTCAATTGCGGCAGAAATAATTCCGCCGGCATAACCTGCTCCTTCTCCGCATGGATAAAGACCTTTGATTTGCACGTGTTCCAACGAAAAATTATCGCGCGGAATTTTTACTGGCGAAGAAGTTCTGGATTCCGGAGCATGTAAAATGGCATCATTCGTATAATATCCTTTCATCGATTTTCCGAATTGTACGAAGCCTTCGCGAAGAATTTGCGTGAGAAAACCCGGAAAAACTTGTCCCAATTCTACCGAAGTGGTTCCGGGAACATAAGAAGTTTTTGGAATATCTGCAGATATTTTGCTTTGCGTAAAATCGACTAATCTTTGTGCAGGTGCTTTTTGTGTTTCTCCCGCCAAATGCCAAGCTTTTTGCTCGATGCTTTTTTGAAATTCCATTCCAGCCAAAGCACCAAATTTTGCAAATGGCTTAAAATCTTCCAATTTTAATTCGACTACAATACCGGAATTTGCCGTTTCCTGATCCCGTTTTGAAGGCGACCAACCGTTCGTCACCACTTCTCCCGGACTTGTCGCGCAAGGTGCAATCACGCCTCCCGGACACATGCAAAAAGAATACATGCCTCGTCCGTTGACTTGTTTCACAATAGAATATGGAGCTGGAGGCAAAAATTCGCCACGATAATCACAACTGTATTGAATTTTGTCAATCAAACTTTGCGGATGTTCTGCACGAACGCCAAGTGCAAAAGGTTTGGCTTCGATGTGAATTTTTTTTCTGTCAAGTAATTCAAAAATATCTCGAGCTGAATGTCCTGTTGCCAAAATAATTTTCTGGGCTTCAATCACATCGCCATTTTGCGTAGCAACGCCTTGCACTTCGCTATTTTTTACCAAAATATCTACGACTCTGGTATTGAACAAAACCTGACCACCAAATTCAATAATTTTCTCACGCATTGCCTTGATAATTTTCGGCAATTTATTGGTTCCGATGTGTGGATGGGCTTCAATTAAAATTTCTTCCGAAGCGCCAAATGCTACGAAAAGCTGGAGGATTCTATCAACATCGCCGCGTTTTTTGGAACGTGTGTACAATTTTCCATCCGAATAAGTTCCGGCTCCACCTTCGCCATAACAATAATTAGAATCTTCATTTACAATGTGATCCCGGTTGATGGCTTTCAAGTCGCGACGACGTTCCTGAACATCCTTTCCCCGCTCGATTACAATGGGTTTCAGACCTAATTCTATCAATTGCAAAGCGGCAAAAAGTCCCGCAGGTCCAGCACCAATCACAATAATTTCTTGTTTATCCGAAACATTGGGATAGTGTGGCAAATCAATTTTATTTTCTACAAATTTTTCGTTGTGGAAAACAGCAACCTTCAGATTGATTTTGATACTTTTTTGTCGGGCATCAACCGAGCGTTTTATTATGGCAATATGTTGAATTTCGCTTGGCGAAACCTGCATTAATTTGGCCACAAAATCAGTTAATAATGCTGTATTTGCCGCCACTTCCGGCGAAACTTGTATTTGAAATTCTCTTGGCATGTTGCAAAGGTAGGGAAAAGATAATTTTGGTAGAAAAAAGTATTTCTGCCGAAGATTTTTTTTGAAATTATTCTTCAAAAATTTCTCCTCTGTGTGGTTTTAAGGCATCACGAACTGCAATCATATTCTGGCGTTCCACCACCAAAAATGCGATCGAATGCATCTCATTTACAATCTGAAATCCGGTAGCAATCATGGGTAATTTTTCCATTTGAATAAATTCTTTCAAATGAAGTTCGTGGTGTTCAGCGGTTTTTTGAGCTGCAGGACCGCGAAAATCCCAGATCAGTTTTATTTTTTCTTCCATAAAAATAATTTTGGTAAAAATACGAAAGTTCAAAATGTTACCGTGTTCGCTTTTAAATGTTTATTTTTGAAAAAAATCCAGTAAAAATGCTGAAATATTTTCTTTTGTTGTTTCCGGTAACGCTTTTTGCGCAAGAACTTTCGGAAAATCAGGCCAATCATTTGGCGCAACTTCCTTTAAAATGTTTGCAACAAGAATACCCGAATAAATTGGGACAATTGCTTAACGACGCCTCTGAAATTCAATCGCCTAGAACGCTTCATCCTGCGTTTTACGGGTGTTTTGATTGGCATTCTTCGGTTCATGGTCATTGGAGTTTGGTGTATTTATTGAATCGTTTTCCAAATCTTGAAAACAAAGAAGAAATCATTCAAAAATTAAAAACCAATTTGTCAAAAGAAAATATTGCTACTGAAGTGGCTTACCTTTCAAAAAAGCACGAAAAATCTTTTGAGCGAACGTACGGTTGGGCTTGGATTTTACAATTGCAATTAATTTTAGAACAATCCGAAGAAAATTTTGCAAAAGAATTGGCTCAAAATTTATTGCCTTTAACGCAATTAATCGAGGAACGATATGTAGAGTTTTTGCCAAAGTTAAATTATCCCGTTCGCGTTGGAACGCACAACAATACAGGTTTCGGGATGAGTTTGGCTTGGGATTATGCGGTTTTTTCGAAAAATGAAAATCTGCAGAAAGTATTGCGAGAAAATGCCATCAGACTTTTTGGGAATGACGAAAATTGTCCGTTTGGTTGGGAACCTTCCGGAACAGATTTTTTGTCGCCTTGTTTGGAAGAGATGGGAATTATGCAGCGAATTTTGCCAGAAAAAGAATTTTTAGTTTGGATGAAAAAATTTGCCAAACCACTTTTTAATAAAAATTTCAAATGGGAAACGGCAAAGGTTTCTGACAGAACTGACGGGCATTTGGTACATTTAGACGGCTTAAACTTTAGTCGGGCTTGGAATTTTTACCATCTTGCCAATCAGTTTCCGAAGGAATTTTCTCACCTAAAAAAAGTGGCTGACGAACACCTTGTTTATTCGCTTCCAACCGTAGTTGATGGAAATTATGAAGGCGAACATTGGCTGGCAACGTTCGCCTTAAAAGCTTTTTCGGAAAATAATTTGTAAACAAAAATTAATTTGCCACTTCGCTGATGAATTTGATTCTCATTAAGCGAAGTTCTTCTATATCATAATCGCCGTCAAATTCTTTCAGCGCTATTTTAATACTATCCGATTCAGATTCCATGAAATATTCCTGAATTTCTTCTTGTTGGTCTTCGTCCAAAATATCATCAATCCAATATTTGATGTTGAGTTTTGTACCGGAATATACAATTTGCTCCATTTCTTTAAGCAAAGCATCCATGTCCAAACCTTTGGCTCGAGCAATATCGTTTAATGATAATTTCCGATCCACATTTTGAATAATATATAACTTCAATCCAGAATTTGCTCCAGTAGATTTCACGACCAAATCATCTGGACGAATGATGTCATTTTCTTCAACGTATTTGGCAATTAATTCTACAAATTCTTTCCCGTATTTTTTCGCTTTCCCTTCTCCAACGCCGTGAACACTCGACATTTCTTCCACTGTTATCGGATATTTCAATGCCATATCTTCAATGGATGGATCTTGAAAAACTACAAATGGAGGAACACCTAATTTTTTGGCAACTTTTTTGCGAAGATCTTTTAAAATTCCTGTCAAAACTTCGTCTGCAACGTTAGAAGATTTTGAAGATGTGATGATTGAATCGTCTTCGCCGTCCTTATATTCGTGGTCTTCAGACATCATGAAAGAGATAGGATTTTCAATAAATTCCCTTCCTTTCGCGGTTAATTTTAAAATTCCGTAGGTTTCGATGTCTTTTGAAAGATAACCGTCAACCAAAACTTGACGAATCAAGGCCATCCAAAAACGTTCGTCTTTGTCGGTTCCGCTGCCAAAAAAAGATTGAGCATCCGTTTTATGGGCTTTGATGGTGGCGTTAATTTTTCCCATAAGGGTAAAAACAATTTCTTTGGCTTTATAAAGATGTTTGGTATCCCGAACCACCTGAAGTAATTTGACTACATCATCCTTGGCTTCCACTTTCTTCTTCGGATTGCGAACATTGTCGTCCATGTCAGATCCTTCGCCGGTTTCAGAGTCAAATTCTTCTCCAAAATAATGCAGTAAAAATTTACGTCGCGACATAGAAGTTTCGGCATAAGAAACCACTTCTTGTAGCAAAGCAAAACCGATTTCCTGTTCGGCAACGGGTTTTCCTGCCATAAATTTTTCAAGCTTTTCTACATCCTTATAAGCATAATAAGCCAAGCAATGACCTTCTCCTCCATCTCGTCCGGCTCTTCCGGTTTCTTGATAATAACTTTCTAAAGATTTTGGAATATCATGGTGAATTACAAAACGTACATCCGGTTTATCGATTCCCATACCAAAAGCGATAGTTGCAACCACAACTTCCACATCTTCCATTAAAAACATATCCTGATGTTTCGCTCTGGTTTTAGCATCTAGACCAGCGTGATACGGAACCGCACTAATGCCGTTTACTTGTAAAACCTGGGCGATTTCTTCTACCTTTTTTCGGCTTAAGCAATAAATAATTCCTGATTTACCTTTATGCTGCTTGATAAAACGTATGATATCAGACTCGATATTTTTTGTTTTCGGACGAACTTCGTAATATAAATTAGGTCTGTTAAACGATGCTTTAAAAGTATTGGCATCTGTCATATCAAGGTTTTTCAGGATATCTTCCTGGACCTTTGGTGTAGCAGTTGCGGTTAAACCAATTACAGGGATGTTGCCCAATTGCTTGATAATGTTTCGTAAGTTTCGATATTCGGGACGAAAATCGTGACCCCACTCCGAAATGCAATGTGCTTCATCTATCGCTACAAAAGACAACGGAACGCTTCGCAAGAAAGACGTATATTCTTCCTTGGTCAATGATTCTGGGGCAACATACAATAATTTTGTAATGCCCGACACAATGTCTTTTTTTACTTGAGCGATTTCGGTTTTGGTAAGCGATGAATTTAAAACGTGGGCAACACCGTTTTCTGAAGATAAACTTCTGATGGCATCAACCTGGTTTTTCATTAAGGCAATAAGGGGGGAAACCACAATGGCGGTACCGTCTTTAATTAATGCCGGAAGTTGGTAACATAAAGATTTACCGCCTCCCGTAGGCATAATCACAAACGTATTGTGGCCCGAAATGATACTCTTGACAACTTGTTCCTGCAAACCTTTGAATTGGCCGAAACCAAAAAATTTTTTCAGTTCTTTGTGGATGTCAATTTCGTTTGAATTCATTCTATATTTATATGGTATTTTGCGTAAATTTGCATTATATAAAGATACAATTTTCTTTTACAACCACAAATTTTATAAAAATTCTGTTTTGATTCAAAAAGACACCATACTCGCTTCGGCACGAAATACTATTAAAGCTGAAAGTGAGGCAATTGCAAAACTCTCCGATTTTTTAAATGACGATTTCGCGCAAGCGGTAGAAATTATTTACCAATCTAACGGTCGCTTGGTGATTACCGGAATAGGCAAAAGTGCGATTATTGCTCAAAAAATTGTGGCCACGCTAAATTCCACAGGAACGCCTTCGGTGTTTTTACATGCCTCCGAAGCCATTCATGGTGATTTAGGAATGGTTCGAAATGGCGATGTCGTGATTTGCATTTCTAAAAGCGGTAATAGCCCGGAAATTAAAGTTTTGGTACCACTTTTGAAAAGATTTGGAAACAAATTAATTGCCATTACCGGAAACTTGACTTCTTTTTTGGCGAAACAATCCGATTTTGTTTTAAATGCGTATGTTGAAACAGAATGTGATCCGATTAATTTAGCGCCAACAAATAGCACTACGGCTCAACTCGTTTTAGGCGATGCTTTGGCCATTTGCTTAATGCAACTCCGCAATTTTAAAGCCGAAGATTTTGCCAAATACCATCCGGGTGGTGCTTTGGGAAAAAAATTATTGCTTCGCGTGGCAGACATGCTCGATACTTCACATAAACCTGAAGTAAGTCCGGAGTGTTCGGTTAAAAAAGCCATTGTGGAAATTTCGCAGAAACGACTTGGGGTAACCGCTGTTGTGGAAAACGAAAAAATTGTAGGCATTATTACCGATGGTGATATCAGAAGAATGTTGAATAATTTCGATAATTTTTCTAACTTAACAGCTTCGGATATCATGACTAAAAATCCGAAAAGCATCAAAGCTTCGGATATGGCGGTAGATGCTTTGAATTTAATGGAAGATTTTTCGATCACACAATTAATTGTAACAGAAGACAACAAGTATTTAGGAATCATCCATTTACATGATATTCTAAAAGAAGGAATCGTTTAAAAAATAATGGCGAAAACAAAAAAAAATCCGGGAGAGATGTCTTTTCTCGACCATTTAGAGGAATTACGCTGGTTGCTCATCAGAAGCACTTTGGCGATTGTGATAGCAGCTGCAGTAGCTTTTTACTTTGCTGATTTTATATTTGACAATATTATTTTCGGACCAAAAAATCCTGATTTCATTACCTATCATTGGTTTTGCGAAGCAAGTAAGTATTTCGGTGGAACTGGTGAAGGTTTTTGCAATAATCAGGTGAATTTTGAAATCCAAAGCCGTGTGATGTCGGGGCAATTTAATGCTCACATCTGGACATCAATTACAGCTGGATTTATTTTGGCTTTCCCTTTTATATTGTGGCAAATGTGGCTTTTTATCAGTCCTGCTTTGTACGATAAAGAAAAAAAACATGCACAATTGTTCATCGCCATTTCATCGCTATTATTTTTCTTGGGCGTTTTATTTGGCTATTTTATCATTTGCCCGCTTTCCATCAACTTTTTGGCGGGTTATCAAGTGAGTCAGCAAATCGAAAATAATATTGACATTGACAGTTATATTTCGCTGGTAAGAAGCACCACGCTTTCGTGCGGTTTGGTTTTCGAATTACCAATCATCATGTTTTTCTTATCAAAATTAGGATTGGTAAACCCTACATTTCTTAGAAAATATCGAAAACACAGTTTGGTTATCATTTTAATCGTAGCTGCAGTTGTTACACCTCCAGACATTGTCAGTCAAATTATCGTAACGATTCCACTGATGATTTTATACGAATTTAGCATCCTCATCTCCGGTTGGGTGCTTAAAGCAAAAATAAAAAATGAGCAACTTAGTTAAAGAATTCAATGACTATCGCCAAGTAATGAACGAAAAATTGCTGGCAGATGACAATAAAGTAATCAAAAGAATTTTCAATCTCGACACCAATGCTTACATGGAAGGCGCTTTGGATGTAAAAACCAAAGAACTTTTAGGCCTAGTAGCTTCAGCCGTATTACGTTGCGACGATTGTATCAAATACCATTTGGAAACTGCATACAAACAAGGAATTTCTCGTGCCGAAATGATGGAAGCCATGAGTATCGCTACTTTGGTTGGAGGAACGATTGTTATCCCGCATTTGCGTCGCGCTTATGAATTTTGGGAAGCATTGGAGCAAAACACTTCTGTTTAAAGTTTAAAATAAGCTTTATTCGTGATGCAATTATTTGTTAATTCGAATAAGCTATTGATAAAATTTAACTTTATTTGTGGCATTAAAGGTGAATTTGCAAAAATTCATTATTTCAAAATTTTCTATTAAAATCATGAAGTTAAGAGCTGAAAATTTAATAAAAACATACAAAGGCAGAAGCGTTGTAAAAGGTATTTCGGTTGAAGTAAACCAAGGCGAAATTGTGGGGCTTTTAGGTCCAAATGGCGCCGGAAAAACGACTTCTTTCTACATGATTGTAGGATTGGTGAAGCCTAACAGTGGAAAAATTTTCTTAGACAAAACAGAAATCACCGATTTCCCGATGTACAAACGTGCTCAAAACGGAATTGGTTATCTTGCCCAAGAAGCCTCAGTTTTTAGAAAACTCAGCATCGAAGACAACATTATGAGCGTTTTGCAATTGACCAATCTTACTAAAGATGAACAAGAAGCAAAAATGGAAAGTTTAATTGCAGAATTTAGCTTGAATCACATTCGTACCAATCGTGGCGACTTGCTTTCGGGTGGAGAAAGACGCCGAACAGAAATTGCACGGGCTTTGGCAACCGATCCAAAATTTATTTTGTTAGATGAGCCCTTTGCAGGCGTGGATCCCGTTGCCGTCGAAGACATTCAGCGAATCGTAGCCCAACTCAAAAATAAAAATATCGGAATCTTAATCACCGATCACAACGTTCAGGAAACCCTTGCTATTACTGACAAAACCTACCTAATGTTTGAAGGTGGAATCTTAAAAGCTGGTATTCCCGAAGAACTTGTAGAAGACGAAATGGTGAGAAAAGTGTACCTCGGACAAAATTTTGAACTCCGTAAAAAGAAACTCGACTTTTAAGAATTTAAAATTTCACATTGTAGATTTCAGATTGTAGATTTCAGATTGTAGATTTTAGATTGTAGATTAAAACAATTCCTAAATCTTAAATCCTAAATCCTCAATCAACCGCATAATACAACAATTGTTTTTTCGTCCCATTATAAATATTGACGTCAACCAAGCCTTTGATTCCGGGGACTGTAGCCTGTTCGCTAAATTGCCAAAACAACCAATCGTCTTTAATTTCTTCCACAAAATAATTGTAATTGGCAATCCAAAAATAATATTCCGAAAATTCTTCCTCCAAAAAATCTCGGTAATAACTTTCTCCTGAATAAATAATCGGTTTCACTTTATAATGCGCTTCAACCTTGTCAAGCCAACGTTGCAACCCTACCTTTAAACTATCAATAGATTGATTTTTAGGCAATTGCTCAATATCCAGAACAGGAGGCAAATCACCCTTGGTCAATTTCACCGTTTTAATAAAATTTTTAGCTTGTTCCAATGAATTTTCATTCGGGCGATAATAATGGTAAGCACCACGAACCAAATTGTATTTTTTTGCCGATTTCCAGTTCTGCGAAAACTTCGCATCTACCCTATTTTTTCCCGCAGTCGCACGCACAAAAACAAAATCCAGCGGGTATTTTTGCTGAATATTCCGAGCCTTTTCCCAGTCAATCACCCCTTGATATTCCGAAACATCCAACCCGAAAATTTTTCCTGAATGACCTTCTAAAACGCCTTTAATTCTCGCTTCAGCCAATTTTTTTTCCTTTGGCGAAAGCCTTTTATCGGTTTTAAAACTAAAATAATATGCCAACGCCACACGATAATGATAGCCCAAACCACCAATTATCGCAACCGCCAAAACCCACATCAAAACCTTCAGCCGCAAGCCCGAAAGCCACTGCTTTTTGGCCACTTTCCGCGACCTTGCTTTCGCTTTTCCCGATGCTTTTTTCATGATTTAAAAATAGAAAAATTTTCTAGAGTTTTTTTTGGAGCAACACATTTGACACCTTTGCCATCCCTATTCCTGCTTTTCGCTGCAATCTTTTATCACTTGCCCCGGATTTTAATCCGGGCAATTCATAAAAGGATTTCCGCTTCAAACACTAAGTGTTCACCGAACACCTATAAAAATAAAGGTACTGTGAGGTAATCAGGGCTAGGAAACAATCAGAAGGCATTTTTGGAATCGTCCGTAAAAGAACTGCAACCTAAAAATCGCTCGCTTTTACCTTCGTTTTAGAAAAATTCAACCCCACCGAAAGACAAATGTAAAAGATAATAATCAATGGTACCGCTAACATTTTTAAGAAAATCAACATGATCAATGAAACTACCAAAAAGAAAATAGGCAATTGCATTTTTTTCCAAGTAAATTCTTTAATCTTTAAAGAAAACAGCGGAATTTCGGCGTTCAACATGTATGCGCTTAAAACTGCAATTCCCAACAAAAAATAAAAATTGCCCAACATTTCGCCAATAAAAGGAAATTTATTTTGCATCGCAATAATGGGTAGCGACATGATAAAAAGTGCGTTTCCTGGTGTTGGTAACCCAATAAAACTATCGGTTTGCCGCGTATCAATATTAAATTTTGCCAAACGATAACACGAACCCAAAGTGATTAAAAATCCTGCAAAAGGCAACGCAAAATCGCTCCATTCATAAGCCGGAAATCCAAGCGATTGATGCATCATTTTGTACATCACAAATCCGGGAACGACACCACTTGTAACCATATCTGCAAGCGAATCGAGTTGTAATCCCAAAGCACTCGGAACTTTTAAAATTCGGGCAAAAAATCCATCAAAAAAATCAAAAAAAATTCCCAATGCCACAAAAAAGAACGCCAACATGAAGTCGTTATGGGTTACAAAAATCAAGGCAAAACAGCCTGACAAAAGATTGAGCAACGTAATAAAGTTAGGAATATGGCCTTTGATTTTCATATATTTTTTTTGTTTCTGCACAAATTTAATACAATAACTTGACAGTTTGCTACGTTCTTTTGTCAAGATTTTTTACCAAACCGAAAAGTAGTTTTTGGCTCGATAAAAATTTATACTTTTGGAAAAATTTAAAAATCGCTTTTTTTAACCCCTCAGGCTTTGAAAAAACTCCTTATTGCCGCATTTTTATCCGCAACATATTTCGCGCAAGCGCAAGCCATTCGTAAATATTCAAACGAATTTATGAATATTGGTGTCGATGCTGCCGCAATGGGAATGAGCAATGCCGTTACCGCAAGCGTCTCTGATGTGACTTCTGGTTATTGGAATCCCGCAGGTTTGGTAAACCTCGAAGACAAACAGGTTTCGCTCATGCACGCGAGTTATTTTGCCAATATCGCACAATATGATTATGCAGGTTTTGCCATGCCAATCGATAATGAAAGTGCTTGGGGACTTCATCTCATCCGTTTTGGGGTGGACGATATTTTAAATACAACGCAATTAATTGATAGTGAGGGAAATATCGATTATAACCGAATCAGTCTTTTTTCTACAGCTGATTACGGTGTGACTTTTTCTTACGCCCGAAAATTAAAAGTTCCCGGATTACAATATGGTGTAAATGCCAAAGTAATCCGCAGAATTATTGGAGATTTCGCCAGTTCTTGGGGATTTGGTTTTGATGCCGGTTTGCAGTTTGAACGCAACGATTGGAAATTTGGTTTGATGCTTCGCGACATTACTACCACTTACAATATTTGGAACATTAACGAAGAAGAATTCAACAAAATTAAAGATGCCATTCCGGGAGAAAACCAAGAACTTCCCGAAGATTCCGAAATTACCATGCCAAAAGCCCAATTTGGAATTGCCAAAAAATTCATCATTCGTTACGATTACAGCATTTTGGCGGCAGCCAACCTCAACATGAACTTTGCCCAAACTAACGATATTATTTCTACTGATTTTGTAAGTATTGATCCGGCTATTGGTGTAGAATTTGGCTATACAGATTTGGTTTTTTTAAGAGCTGGAGCCGGAAATTTCCAAAACGTCATGCAAATTGATGGTTCTGAAAAAATAGGTTTTCAACCTAATATTGGTGTAGGATTTAAATACAAAGGCATTCAGGTGGATTACGCTTTAACCGATATTGGCGACCAAAGCGTGGCTTTATACTCCAATATTTTTTCTGTGAAAGTAGATTTAGGAATCTTCCGCAGGTAACTTCTTTTTTTGTGGGCAAATAATACAATTTTTTTGATAAATCGTGTAAGCGGTCTAAAGATAAAAATAGTCAACTTTATGATTATCAATCTTTAAACCACCACCCATGAAAAAAAAAGACGATCACTCCCATGAACCTTTTAACAAAAAACAACAAGATTTAGGACCGGAAAAATCTTACGGAAATGACCAATATCTAACCACCAATCAAGGGGTAAAAATCAACGATGACAACAATTCGTTGAAGGCTGGCGACAGAGGTCCTTCTTTGTTAGAAGATTTTATTTTACGCGAAAAAATTACGCATTTTGACCATGAACGCATTCCGGAAAGAATTGTTCACGCAAGAGGTTCCGCCGCTCATGGATATTTTCAGCCTTACGGCAATGTTTCTCAATATACCAAAGCCGGATTTTTACAAGATCCTAACGCCACCACGCCCGTTTTTGTAAGATTTTCAACCGTAGCAGGTTTTAGAGGATCGACTGATTTGGCTCGTGACGTTCGCGGATTTGCGGTTAAGTTTTACACCGAAGAAGGAAATTACGACTTAGTCGGTAACAACGTTCCTGTTTTTTTCATTCAAGATGCTGCCAAATTTCCCGATTTAGTTCATGCCGTAAAACCAGAACCTCACAACGAAATTCCTCAAGCAACAGCCGCTCACGATACTTTTTGGGATTTTATTTCTCTAATGCCCGAATCGATGCACATGATTATGTGGGCGATGTCCGATCGTGCCATTCCTCGAAGTTATCGCATGATGGAAGGTTTCGGGGTGCATACTTTTCGATTTATAAATTCGGAAAACAAATCCACTTTCGTAAAATTTCATTGGAAACCCAAATTAGGAACTCACGCAGTCGTTTGGGACGAAGCACAAAAAATCTCCGGAAAAGACCCTGATTTTCACCGTCGTGATTTATGGGAAGCTATCGAAAACGGCAATTATCCCGAATGGGAACTTGGCGTTCAATTGATTCCCGAAGAAGACGAGCATAAATTTGACTTAGACTTGTTAGACCCAACGAAAATTGTTCCCGAAGAATTAGTTCCGGTAACCTTAATCGGAAAAATGGTTTTGAACAGAAATCCTGATAACTTTTTTGCCGAAACAGAACAAGTTGCATTTCATCCAGGTCACGTAGTTCCAGGAATTGATTTCACAAATGATCCTTTATTACAAGGTCGCTTATTTTCTTACACTGATACACAATTGTCTCGTTTAGGAAGTCCTAATTTTCACGAAATTCCCATCAACCGTCCCATAAATGCAATGCATAATAACCAACGCGACGGTCACATGCGCCAAGAAATCAATACCGGAAGAGTTAGTTATTTTCCTAATTCTTTAGGAGGTGGCTGTCCTTATCAAGCGAAAATGGCTGAAGGCGGTTTTGCCAGTTATGAAGAACGAATCGATGCCAGAAAAATTCGGGAGAGAAGCACAAGTTTTAAAGACCATTTTAGCCAAGCCGTTTTGTTTTATGAAAGTCAAAATGATACTGAGAAAAAACACATTGCCAACGCTTTAAAATTTGAATTAAGTAAGGTAGAAACAACCGCTATCCGAGAAAGAATGATTGGTTTATTGCAAAAAATAAATGAAAATTTAGCCAAAGAAGTAGCTGAAAGTTTAGGTGTTGTCATCCAAGATATTCAAAAACCGATCAATCGCGGCATTGGTGCGGATACTGATCCTGAGAAACATGAACCCACAAATGCGAAAAATCCGGAGACGCTCTCAAAAGCCTTGAGCATGATTGAAAATCCAACCAATCCTAACAATATCGCCACCAGAATGATTGCCTTTTTATGTTCGGATGGCGTGAGCGAAAATGCTGTTCAGGCAATGAAAAAAGAATTGGAGAGTCAAAATGCAGTTGTAAAAATTATTGGAACCAATGCCAATTCCATTGTATGTGATTCTGGCAATTCTTTAAAAGTAGATTTCAACCTTCTTTCCACAACTTCAGTAGTATTTGATGGTGTTTTCGTTCCTTCCGGAAAAGAAAGCATTGATAAATTGTTGCAACAACCCGAAACCATTGACTTTCTGAATGATGCCTTTAAACATTGCAAACCCATTGCTGCTCAAGGTGATGGCATTTTAGTAATTTCTAAATCGGATATCGGAAAAAATATCTCGTCAGATCAGCAATTACCGGCTGGCGTTTTTTCGGAAAAAGAAAATGAAACAAAACTTGCCGAAAACTTTATTGAAGCACTTTCAAAACACCGCATTTGGGAACGAGAGCAAATTTTAAATTAAAAATAAAAATAGTATGAAAGCAGCAGTTTTTCATGGTCCGGGATCGATTCAATATGATACCGTTGATGATCCCATCATCAAAGACCAACAGGATATTATTTTAAAAGTTACTTCAACAGCGATTTGCGGGAGCGATTTACATATTTTTTCCGGCGGTTTTCCCCAGCCAAGACCTATGGTTTTGGGTCATGAATTTATGGGAATTGTGGAAGAAGTAGGTCGAGGCGTTACCAATCTCAAGCGTGGAGATCGCGTCGTGGTGCCATTTCCCATCGCTTGTGGTGGATGTTTTTTTTGCAACCACGATTTGCCCGGACATTGCGAAAATTCTAATCCAGAACATTATGGTCCAGAAGGCGGTTTGCTCACGGAAAAAGGCGGCGCTTTATTTGGTTATACCGATTTATACGGCGGCTATGACGGCGGTCAAGCCGAATATGTTCGTGTGCCATACGCCAATTTCGGACCGCGAAAAGTGCCGGATAACTTGACGGACGACCAAGTTTTATTTTTAACGGACATTTTCCCAACGGGTTATTCCGGAATTGATTGGGGAAATGTAAAAGGTGGCGAAAGCGTGGCAATTTTTGGTGCAGGTCCCGTAGGAATTATGGCGGCAAAAAGTGCTTGGCTTCGTGGTGCTGCTCGAGTTATAATTGTGGACACCGTAAAATATCGCCTAGACAAAGCCAGAGAAACTGCGGGTTGCGAAACCATTCAATGGGAAAATGGCGCAAAAGATGTGGTCGAACAAATCCGTGACTTGACCAACGGTCGAGGTGCTGATGTATGTGTTGATGCCGTGGGATTTGAACCCGATAGAAATTTATTAGACCGTGCAAAAGCGGTAATAAATTTTGAAAAAGGTTCTGTCAAAGTGCTGGAAGCTTGCATGAGTGCCGTTCGTCGTGGCGGAATTGTGTCAGTTTTAGGTGTTTATCCAACCACCTACGATAATTTCCCAATCGGTCAGTTTTTTGACAAAGGAATCAGCATTCGTGGCGGACAAGCTCCTGCCCATAAACACATTGACAAACTTTTGGGCTACGTGACCGAAGGCAAAGTAAAATTAGAGGATATCATAACCCATCGTTTACCACTTTCAAAAATTTCTCATGCCTACGATATTTTTGACAAAAAAGAAGACGGTTGCGTAAAAGTCGTACTCGATCCTTGGGCATAATTTCAAAAAGAGCGGAACTTGTTTCCGCTTTTTTTATAACCGTTAGAACCAAAATTCAAATTCTTTTGAGGATATTTGCCTAACAAATTATCGCTATGCCAAGATTTTTCCTGTTTCTTTTTTTATCGCTTACGCAAATGAGCCTCGGGCAAAATATACTAAGCGAAAATGCCCAAGTAAGCATCTTAACTGTTGGAACCGCCAACGAATCACATACGCTATACGGTCATACGGGGTTGCGGGTGAAAGATCAAAACCGCGCCATCGACATCGTTTATAATTTTGGTTATTTTGATTTTGACACACCTTATTTTTTGGCAAAATTTGTAAAAGGCGATTTACAATATTTCGTAGCAACCAATTCTTACGCTTCCTTTGTAGAAAATTATCGTCAGGAAAATCGTTCGGTTTATGAGCAAACGCTCGATTTAACGCTTTCGCAAAAACAACAACTTTTTGATAATTTAAACCGAATATTATTCTCCAACGAGCGTTTTTACACTTATAAATTCATCGATAGGAATTGCACCACGATGGTAATTGATGAAGTAAATAAAGTTTTAGGAGGCAAAATCATTGACACTAAAAAACCAGTTGACGAAACCTACCGCGAAATTTTAAATCCCTATTTGAGCAAAAATTTTTACCAGCAATTAGGCGTAAATATAATTTTTGGTAACAAAACCGATCAATCTGCGGAAAAATTATTTCTTCCGCTGGAATTACTCGAAGTACTTAGAACCACAAAATTCAACGGAAAACTGCTTACCACCAACACCGAAATTTTATTTGAAGCACAACCCATCGATTCAAAGTCAATTTGGAACAACCCAATTACTTATGCCATTCCTGTACTTTCCGTAGTAATTTTAAGAAAAAAACACCTCACAGCTTTCTTTTTTATGCTGTTAGGAATTTTCGGGGTATTCCTTTCATCCGTAGGATTTTATTCGTTGCACGAAGAAGTTTTGGCTAACTACAATATCTTACTTTTCAACCCAATTCACATTTTGACTGCAGTTTTCCTACTTCGGAATAAACAAAAATCTCTGAAGTTAACGGCGATTATCGCTTTAATTTGCTTCGTGATTTATCTCGCAATTGTTTTTACCCGAGACCAATTTTGGTTGTTATTTCCCATCATGTTAACGGCTGGATATTTTTTGTTCAGGTTCGCTTTCGCAAAAAATACTCAGGCAATTTCCTGATTATTGACCGCGATAAAATAAGATGGTAGAAATGGTTTTGATGGTGATATTTACATCCAAAAAAATACTGCGATGCTTGATGTAATACAAATCATATTGTAACTTTATCAAACTGTCTTTAATCGAATCACCGTAAGAATAATTCACTTGAGCCCAACCCGTTAATCCAGGTTTGATCACGTGTCGGGTTTGGTAAAAAGGCATTTCTTCGGCAATTTGTTTTACAAAAAAAGGTCTTTCCGGACGTGGTCCTATAATAGCCATATCATTTTTTAAAACGTTGATAAACTGCGGAAATTCATCAATTCTGGTTTTGCGTAAAAATTTACCGAAAGGGGTAATTCTATGGTCATTTTGCGTGGCAAAAATGGCTGTTCCGTCTTCCGCATTGCGAACCATCGTCCGAAATTTGTAGATTTTAAAAGGAATTCCGTTTCTTCCCACACGTTCTTGAGTGTAAAAAAGTGGCCCGCGATTACTCAGCATATTTCCGATTAAAACCAGCGGCAACAAACAAATTCCAACTAAAATGCCGCTTAGCGAAATAATGATTTCCATGATTCGGGCAAAAATCAGGTATAATCTATTTTGATTACTTCGGCTAAAGGGAAAATAGCGGTAAAAATCCTTGTCAACATACTGAACCGGAATACGTTGCGTAATATTTTCGTACACTTGTGTGTATTCGCGAATGATGAAACCTTGCTCAAGTAAATGCAGTAATTCGTTATAAATTGCCACTGTAATTCCTTCTGTTTTTTGCGAAGCAATCACAATTTCCGAAATGCCATTTCCCTTAATAAAATCTTTTAAGTTTTCAACCGAAAGATTTTCTGCTTTAGAATCGGGGTCTAAACCGGTTCCCGTATTGATGAAACCCAGAATTTTATAGTGAGGATCGGCTTTTTGCAAGGATTGTGTAAGTTCAGTCAACTGACTTCCATCACATACCATCACCGCTTTTTTGAGAAATCGTTTTGAACCTAAAAAATTTTGATAAAAAATCCGCCAAAGCAAAAGTGAAACAGTAATTGCCAAGAAAAAATAGACAATCTGTAAACGATTTGACGGCAAAACCGGAGTTAAAACCGGGGTCAATAAAAAGAGTAAAACCGTTGTGGCAGAAGTAAGCAGGATGCTCCTGACGATTTGAAATTGGTTAGAAGCAACTTGTAAATTATAAATTTCAAAAACGGTTCCGATGATGTTGATATACAATCCTAACAAAAAAACAGATTGCAAACTTTGTGCATCAAAATACCTGAAGTTTAGTATTTTAGAAGCAAAAAACAAAGCAAATGCAACGGCAATTACATCAAAAATACGTAGTAAAACTTTTCTCTCCGAAATTTCAAAATGTATTTTTTTGCTCTGGTTTTGCATTTAAGTCAGATTTGTATGGGAAAAACGCTGCAATTTAACATTTTACTTTAGAAAAAGATATCAAAATTATCGTAAAATTTTCAACCATTCTTCTTTCACATTTTGCCAAGAAAAATTACTCGCTTTTTCCTTAGCGTTTTCGGCAATTTCCCGCGCGACTTGCTGATTTTCAATTAAAAAAGAAATTTTTTCCACCATTACCATCACATCATTATCAGCCACTAACAAACCCGTTTTCCCATCTTCAATGAGATAAGGAATCCCCCCAACATTGGTAGAAATAACGGGCAAACCCAGCAACATACTTTCTATCAAGCTCACGGGCAAGTTATCAAAATGTGTCGTATTGATAAAAAAATCATATTCTTCAGACAGTTTTGCCCATTCTTTTTGGGTCAGTTTTCCGGTAAATGTAACGGGCAATCCTAATTCTTTGGCGTGATTTTTTGTAGTTTGCAATGAACCATCCTTTTCCGGTCCAACCATGCAAAGTGACGCTTCTGGATATTTTTTTTGAAGAAGCGAAAGCACCTCGATTGCCATTTTCGGGTTGTAAATAGAGGCGAATGACCGAACCCAAAGCAGATTCGGACTGAAATTTTTTCGTTCTTTAAAATGATAATTTTCGATGGAAACAGTATTCGGAATGGAAACTGTTTGGGTAAATTTTTCAGAAAAAAAAGCAAACAAATAACCCGATGGCGCAACGTTTTTGTAGGCTTTACCAAAAAGAACTCCGCATTGCTTTGGATGCGTTTTCAACCGCTGAGGCAAATTGCCACCGTGAAGAATCGGAATGTATTTTATTTTTAGAAAATCACACAGTTTTGCGCAGTAAAAAGCATACCAAAAATTGGTAGTGCTGTAAGTATCAATCAATACAAAATCAGTTGTTTTCCGGTTTTTCCAAATACTGAAAAGCATATCGGCAAAACGTAACATTTTATTTTTTTGGTCCGAAACCGACCGCACCGAAAATCCTTCTCTTGCCAACAATGGCGCTAAAGTTTCGACAGTTGTAGGCGAAAATCCGTGTGCCGAAAGTTTATTCCCGATGTATAGCAGGTTTTTCAAGACCGGTAATTTTTAAGAGTGAAAGTGCATAAATAAAAGCAGGAGAAGCCGTTCGCATCGCAGCATGATTGATCGTCAATAGCCAAAATGCACAAAACGAAAATAATAAAATATGCTGTTTGTTATCGATGGATAAAACGAGTGGTGTAATCAACAAGATAAGCAGTGCAAAAATCCCGAACATGCCGTGTTCCGCCAGCAATCGGGTGATTTCGTTGTGTGAAGCGGCGACAATTCCAGTTTGTTCTTCTCGATATTCTTTGTTTTTTCCAACACCAATACCAAAAATCGGATTTTCTAAAAACATATCTAATTCTGTTTTTGCAATTGTTTCTCTTCCTCCCAAAGCATCTGCTTTTTCCCTTCCCATAGCATCTTGATTGGCATACCTTTTATCAATCAAACCCGAGGTTTGAAAAGAAGTGTAAGTCCAAATGCCAACTGCTAAAAATCCGGTCACGATTGAAATTATGACCAATCGGGTTCGCATGGCGTTATTGCCTTTTCGAAAAATCATCACCATCAATAAAACAATCATCACTACTCCAGTAATCACTCCCCCACGAGAAAATGTCACGATTCCCCGATAGGAAACAATTATCAGCAACGCCAAATGAATGATTAAAAATAGTTTCGACCGCGACTGAAACAATGCTAAAGTGGCAAACAAAAACATCCCCAATCCTAAAATAGTAGAAACCTGATTAGGTCCGAAACCCCCTGAAGTTTCAAAATTGGAAGACGTTCCGGTAACTACATCCCTAACGCTTGGATTGTACAATAATAAATACGCCAACATGGAGACGATGGGCAATGCCAATGCCACAATGATGCTGAGCATTTGAGAAAAAGTAATTGTACGTCGATAACAATAAATAGCTGCAATTCCCAGCGTTACAGGTCCTACGATATTAAAAGCAATGGCTTTACGGATATTAGTGTCAATATTTAAGGAAGTGATGGAAACTACGACCGCTGGAATGAGTAACAATATATAAAGCCAATAAGCGATGGCATTTCGAGAAAAACCACTGTAAAAAAACCCAAGCAAACACACCACCAAAACTTGGTATTTCGTAATTTCGTTAAGCAAATTTCCGCCCGTCATTCTGAACAATACTTCCCCGCCAACTAAATAGGCACACACGGTTAAAATTTCGTTATTTCTATTTTGATTTTTAAAAATGTACAGCAACCCCAACGCAAAAATCGCCAAGCTAATAGGTGTGGCAAGGATGGGCACAAAATAAAGCAACACCCCTAAAAAAGCATGAAAACCTAAAAGAAAAAAATAATTGAAATTATTGCTCGGCACTTTTGATAAAATTAAAATAGGAATCGGATACAGCATCAAAAGTAAAATTGTTTTTTACTTTTTGAAAAAGATTTTCGCCAAATTGTTCCCGTAGCGTTTCATCTTCAATTAATTCAATAACTTTTTTGGCAAAAATAAAGGCTTCGCCAGAAGGCACTAAAAATCCTGATACGCCATTGTCAATTACCGCGTCAATCTGACCAACGTGAGTGGAAACAACCGCTTTAGAGAATTTTCCATATTCTAAAATAGAAACGGGCAAACCTTCTGATTCCGAAGTGAGAATACAAATTTCTGCTTGATTGACATAATCGTCGATTTGAGTATTAAAATGGAAAAATACTTGACTTGTCAAATTACTATCAGCAATTATTTTAAAAAGATTTTCAGAATACGCATCTTTAAAATCCTTACCTATGAAATGAAAAGTCCAATTTGTATATTTTTCAGAAACGATTTGCGCCACTTCAAGTGACAGAACATGATTTTTGGGATATTTTAAATTTGCAATTTGGATAATCCGTTTTCCGTTTTCACCAGGTAAACAAAGACCCGTCAGCATTTTTTGTTCTGAAACAAAGTTTTCCAAGAACATAATATTTTTGCAAAATAAATATTTATGTGCCCAAAGTTTGAGATAACCATTTACTACAAGAATTCCCGTAAAAAACATTGAACATATTTGTAGAACCCTTCTCGAAAACTGAGGCATATTACTTCTATTTCCATAATGGTCATGCCAAAAAATTTTTAGCTTGGGCATCAAAATTTTCAATAAAACAGCCGTAAAAAAAGAAGAGGAATGCGCTTGAATAATCTCAACTTTATTTTTTTTGACAAAAGATTTTAAACGAAATAGCGCCTTAAAATCCAATGCCTTTTTTTTGTGCATAAAAAAATAAGCTACTTTGTCGGAAAGTGTTTTTTGTAAGGGTCCTTCAGCCCGAGTACAAACCAACCCTGAAAAATCAATACGCTCAGCAAGTTCATTCGCAAAATTAACCGACATTCGTTCGGCTCCACCAGCTTCAAGCGAGTCTATGAGTTGTAGGATTCTCATTTTTTTCTTAATAATACTTCGATACTTCCAGCCATTAGTTCTTGATCGCTATAATCCAAATAGTCATGATGCAATTTTAATTCCTTAAACTTTTTGTAGGATTCAGAGTTGGGATTGATTTGATCATGTGAAAAATATACAATTTCAAAATGTTTGGAAAACATTTCCAAATAATGAGGTAACCGCATACGATTATGATAATCAAAACGTGTTTGAATTTGATTCCATTCGTATTCCGAATACTTTAAAAAATCCTGTAATGAAATAGAATTATCAGAGTATGCCCTATGATCACTGGGGGAGATTAAATGCAAGATTATGCTTGCCGGTTTCAACTTCTCAAAAAAAGCTTGATGCATTTGGGCCAATAAATCGGGAGGAACGTGCTCAAGAACAAATCGAGATATTATTATATCAACTTCGCTTAAGTCCGCATGCACAATATTTTTCTTAGGAAAATAGTTGATATTTGGAAGTAAATCATATGTCCCTACAGTAGTAAAATCATCATAATTGTTCTTAAAATACAAATTTACCTCTCGAATTTGTTTCTTATCATAATGTTGATTAATATCAAATGTATGCACTTCTCTGGCTTTTCCGTCCAAAACCATTTGATAAGGCAAAATTGGAACCCAACCCGATCCTATTTCCGCAATCACTTTTCCATTCAGCGAAATTTTATTATCCTCTAAGATTTTTCTAATCTGTTGATAACTGCTGTTGGTTGACTTAATTTTTTTATCCACATTGATATCGTCTGCTCGTTGCAGTAAATGATAAACTGCGTCACCAATTTTGTTCGGCAAGAGGCTCAAAATCTTAAAAATTTTTGTTTTAGTTTGATGCTTCATACGCTTATAACTTTTTGGATTTCTTTTTCAAACAAATCCAAGGTATAAAACTGCGACCAGTTTTTCGCCAATTGGCTCATCTGATTAAATTTCTCTTGGTTATGCAAAATAACTTCAATCTGTTCGATATCGGTTTGCAAATTTAGGGTCAACAAAACACCTCGTTGCCCATTTTCCAACATGTTTGAAACACACGAAACCGGAGTTGCCACCGGAATACAGCCCCAAAACATGGCTTCGGCAACCACTTTTGGCCAACCTTCACTTTTGGACGGAAGCAAAAGAAAATGGACATTTTGATAAGCGTTTCGCACGGTAATTTCGTTTTGATTGCCGTGTAAAATTACCTGATTTTTTAAATTATTTGTTTCTATATAATTTTCAAGAAGGGCTCTTTCCGTTCCTTCTCCATATAAATCAAGTTGAACCGGATAACCTTTTCGAAATAGTTGTTGAACAATTTCCACGGCGTACATCGGGCGTTTTCCGGCAGAAAGCGTTCCTGCAAAAATGAATCGTATGGTTTCAAACGTTCTTTGAGGCACTTCTATTTTATCTGATTCCCGATAAGTAGCGGTAAAAAAAGGCTTGATATTTTGAGATTGATGCTCCCATTCGCCATAAACCAATACTTGCATATTTTTGGTTAAAAAAGTATGGCTCAAAATATATTTTTGCAACCGATAACTCCACGGTTGTTTGGCGTTAGGATCCCAATTGCCGGCATATTTTGCCGATTTTTTCTTCTTCGGAAAAAAAATTTGCACCAAGCATCCCAAAAGTCCAATATTTCCGGGGCAACGCAAATGAATATGATCGGCTTTTTGCATGGCGCGGAAGATTGTAAAAAACATTTTCGGCAACAAAAAAATACTTTTAAAAAAATGTTTTAGACTTTTAAAATAAAGGGTTGGAATTGCTGTAAAAGTCAGTTGTGGCGTTTGATAAGCAATGTCAATTTTATCAGGTTTACCCGATTGCAAAGGCGCGACCAAAATAACTTCGGAAACATTTTGAAACCATAAATTCATCTCTTTCACGTAAGGACCGTAACCAAAATATTCTTTGTCGCTTTTAGTATGCACAACGTGGGTAAAAACAGCAATTATCATAGGCTTATCAATTGTTTATCATCAAAATACACATCTAAATATTTTGATGATTTCGAAATTGCTGGACTTCCTTAAACTTCTTTTTAATTTTTTTTCGTAGCAACTTCATCGTAAAAATTTGGGCGCTTATCGTAATTTTAATAATTGCGTTAAAAGTAAACATTTTAGCGTATTAATCGAAAAAAAGTTTACCTAACAACTTGTGCTTACTTATCTTTGCCGATGATCCGCTCAATCCGCAAATTGATGAAACCAATATACTTTTTCGCAGCTTTGTTATTGCTTTTAGTAAACAACAATACTTTTGCCCAACGCAATCCGCCAAAAGGCGATTACAAAACATTCAACAAAAAAGTTTTAGACAACCAGCAGACTTTCGCCACACAAGCCTGTAATTCTAACACTACCATTTGCCAGACTGGCGTGGCGGGTCCGTTCAATTTCGAAGCAAGTGTGCCCAATTTTCACCGAGGATGCCAAATTGGCGAAGATGGTGCTTTTAAATTTGCTTTTATTTTATTGAATATTTCCACTAACGGTCCGCTGAATTTATTGGTCGAAGGCGATGGTGGTTTTGGCTACCTCGATGTCCTGATTTTTAATATTCCGGATGGAGAAATTCCGTGTAATGCGATCGTTAATCCTGCGAATATGTTGAGTTGTAACTATGCCGCTAATGAAGGTGGTTGTGTACAATTTGGAAATTCTTTTCCTTGTAATTCGCCAGTAACAGCGCCATTGGTTACGGCTGGCTCTCAACTGATGGTGGTGGTTCAGGATTACTCTGATACAAATAATTCTTTCACAATACAGTTAGGTCCCGGAGCGCAAACTGCTCCACCTGATGCTACAATTAATCCGGTTGCACCTGTTTGTCAAAATAACGGATTGGTAACGCTTACTGCCGGAACTAATGGTGGACTTTGGTCAGGTCCTGGAGTGTCACCTGAAGGAATTTTTGATCCAGCAACAGCAGGAATCGGCACTCATACCATTAATTACAGCGTAGGTATCGCCCCTTGCGATGCTAATTCTTCCACCACAATTGAAGTATTGGAAGCGCCAACAGCAAATTTTTCGGTCAATAATGCCGCCATTTGTGCCACACAAACCTTGGAACTTCTTGGGACTGCGGTTCCAACAGCCACTTATTTATGGACAGGTCCTGACGGTTGGACAAGCACACTTTTAAACCCGGTTCGACCCAACATTGATGACTCCATGGGTGGTTTTTATGTTTTTGAAGTAACCTTGCCAAATGGTTGTTCAGAAGAAGCTTCACAAAATTTAATGCTCGACCCAAATTCTAATGTCATCACACAAAACATTACCGCTAATTTGGACGCTTCAGGAAATGTGACCATCACGCCAAACCAAATTGACAATGGTTCTACCAATTCTTGTGGCATTACCAACAGACAATTAGACCGCAATACTTTCAGTTGTGCAGATTTGGGTGACAACACCGTAACCCTTACCATTACGGCTGCAAACGGAAACGTGAGTTCGGCAACGGCAGTGGTAACAGTGGTTGATAATATTTCGCCTATTTCGCTTACGCAAAATATAAGCGTGGTGCTAGATGCTGCGGGACAAGCCACGATTGTACCTTCGCAGATTGATGCGGGCTCAACCGACAATTGCGGAATCACAACAATTACATTGGACAAAGACACTTTTTCTTGTGCTGATATTGGAAACAATACGGTAACCCTCACAGTAACTGATACTGCAGGAAATAGTTCGTCGGCTACAACAATTGTAAATGTTTCCGAAAATATACCGCCAATTGCCATTGCCCAAAATATAAACGTAACGCTGAACACCGATGGCGTGGCAGTGGTTACTCCAGCTGATATTGACAATGGTTCTACCGATAATTGTGCCATCAGTTCGATGACCATTAGCCAGGAAAATTTTTCGTGCCAACACATCGGAACCAATAATATCACGCTAACAGTCACGGATATTTCCGGAAATACCACTACTACTTCTGCAACCGTAACAGTCGAACCTATTCCGTTACCCACAACGAGCAACAGTACTCAGGAATTTTGTAGAGTAAACATGCCAACCGTTGCCGATTTAATGGTCAATGAACCTAATGTAAGATTTTTCAGCACCACAGATAGTACCGTTCCTTTTCCTCCGGAAACGCCTCTTTATAGCCAAACCTATTATGCGGCATTTGTTTTTGGAACTTGTGTGGGTGAAAACCGTTTGCCAATTGCAGTAATAATTTCCGATACCAGTCCACCAACGGCTTTAACCACACAAGAATTTTGTTTGGAACTCAATCCTACCGTGGCTGATTTAATAGCCAATGAACCTTCAATTGTATGGTACGACGTTCCCGAAAACGGAACCGCTTTGGCTTCCTCAGAGATTTTGCAAAGCAATACTTCGTATTATGCCGCTCAAATAGAAAATGGTTGCGAAAGTAGTCAAAGGCTCGAAGTTTTGGCGGTGGTAAACGAATGTGATGTTTTTGTGCACAATGCCGTGACGCCAAATAATGATGGTAGAAACGATTATTTTTCGATTCGAAATATTGAAAGACACCCTGAAAATAATTTGCAAATTTTCAACCGTTATGGCTCTTTAGTTTTTGAAACAAAAAATTACGGAACGCATAATAATTATTTCAAAGGAATTGCCAATAAAGGTCCTAACGTGGCTACCGGAACCCAATTATTACCGCACGGCACTTACTTTTATGTATTCAATTACACCGGAATTGACGGCACTTCAAAATCTAAATCAGGTTATTTACACCTTACTTATTAAGTCAATATGAATTTTTCCAAATATATTTTGCTAACGTTAGGGCTGTTTTTGATGGGCAAATTACAAGCCCAACAAGACGTTCAATTTTCTGACTACCGCTTAAATATTTCTTCGTTCAACCCAGCCTTTGCCGGATTTTATGACGGTAGTATCATGCTCATTCACCGAAGCCAATTTGTAGGAATTGATGGAGCTCCCGAAAGCCAAAACCTTAACATTAATGCACCTATCGATGAAAAAATGGGCTTGGGTTTTAATGTAATCAATGATAAAATTGGAGTAACAGACGAACTGTCCTTTACCGTTGATTATTCGTACAGCATTTTTTTAAATGATGATGGCGATATGATTTCCTTTGGGTTAAAAGGTGGTTTTAACAACATTAATGTCGATTATTCCCGTTTAGATGAAGCCGATGCCGACGATGCTTTGCTGGCAAATAACATTGAAAACCGTTTTGCCCCGAGAATTGGAGCCGGAATTTTATATACCAATAAAGTTTGGTTTGCCGGATTGTCCACGCCAAATTTTGTCAGCACAAACTATAATGCAACGGTGCAAAGAGCCGAAGCCAGTACCAAACCGCATATTTATTTGATGACCGGTTTTCAAACCCCATTGACTGACGAGTTGATTTTAAAACCTTCCGTTTTGGCAAAAGGCGTTCCCGGAGCTCCGATTGCGTTCGACATTGCGGCTAATTTCGATTTCAGAAATAAATTTCGTTTCGGAGCCGCATACCGATGGAATTCTGCTATCACAGGGATGTTAGGCATTCAGTTTCTTGAAAATTTTCAAGCAGGTTATGCGTATGATCATAATATCAGCGACATCAGTAAATTTGCTCCAAGTTCCCACCAATTTTATTTGAAATACACGTTTAAAAGAAACGACCAATCCCGTCGTGAATGTAATTGTAGCGTCACAGATTCCGGAAGTTTGTTAGGGTTTTAATGGAAGAATAATTAAGAATTGCCAATAACTAATCACTACTAATTACTAATTACTAATTACTAATTACTAACTACTACCTCCTCCCCGGTTTATTAGACAACAAACTTATCCATCCCGAAAAACGACCAATGGTTTCTGTAAAAGCTTTCTTTTTTTCAGCAGTGGTCAAAATATTCGTAGCACGAATTGCCATTAGCAAAGCTGTAATAGCATGCCATTTAAACCAATCTTTGATGTTAGGGTTGGGATTTTTTACGCGCCAAACATACCAGCCATTCCGAACCACCATTTTACCATATTGGTATTGGTTCGGTCTTCCATCTGGAGCATGATGGTGTTCTAATTGTGCAGCGGTATTGAGGTAAAGCGAACCTGTTTTGGCAAGGCGAATGGAAAAATCTGCATCTTCATATAACCCATAACCTTCAAAATAAGTTGAAAATTGAAACCGCTCAAAAATTGATTTTTTAAATGAAGAAACACCGCCCATAATTTGTTCCACCGGATAAATTTTTCCGGAAGGAGGCAAAAAACCGACACTCCTACCATGAGAATAGTTTGAAGAAAAACCGGGCGGAACATTGGAATCTAATCCAAGTTTTTTTCGAAGTATAAAACGTGAACTTTCTTTCCGGCAAAAACCGTCATAGCAAAAATACTGCTCAGAAAATGAAGAACTTCCAGAAGATTCAAACCACTTCGTTTCGTTTGCGATATAGCCCCCAACTGCTAAGGCGTTTGGAAATTGATGGTACGTATTAAGTATTGCTTCAAAATAATGCTCGGACAAAATAGTATCATCGTCCAAAAAACAAATAATTTCACTGGACGTTGCCACCTTCGAAATTCCAAAATTCCGTTGGCGTGTCAAACCTCTGTCAGCAGCATCCACACGCCAATACTGCAGTTTTGGATGAGAATTTTTTTGTAACATGATTTCCGTGGCAGCATCTAAACTGCCATCCACGATAATCACTTCGTTAGGATAGACAGATTGTTTTGCCACCGATTGCAGCAAAAGCCGCAACGGTTCAGGACGTTGATAAGTGCAAATAATCAGTGAAAATTCCATAGGCTAAAATCTTCACAAATATAAAAATACTGCTGATGTAGCAACCAAAAATAAAACAAAAACTATTTACGGTTGCGCAAGACCTCTCGAGCACTATCATTTTCCTTAATACCGAAGTAATTGCAAAATTCGTCTTCCGTAATAATTTGATGAGATTCTTTCTGAAAATGCTTTTTCAACCTCGCAAGAATGATGCGAGCGTTACGTTTAGTTACTCCTAATAAGATGGAGATAGTACTGGGGTTGATATTGATACATTTTAACTTCATATATATAAGATCTAAGGTGTTAAAGACAATCTTGTATCGATAATAGGGCAAATAAAAACAAATATAATAAATTATAATCACTTATTTAACAAAATAAACGTAAATTATATAAAAATATTGTTTTTTAACTGTAAAAAATCAAAAAACAAAGGTTGCTAGCAGGATAATTCGGACATCACGGCGGGTTGATGGCGGGTTAGTCGCCCCGAATTACGACATCGGTGTAGAAAATATTTTCAAATAGAACTAAAAAGAGCCACAAACTACAAACGCAAATGATAAACACTAAACCCGACACAAAAAGACATTTTGGTAGCCTTTTGAACATAAAAATACCAAATCACACAAATACCTACCGCTTTGACAGACAGCTATTCGAACTTCAAAAACATTGTAATAGTTTTGGCTTAGTAACAACTAAAAATAATATCGTTATGGCTAAACAAGCTGGAATTCTCCAAATTGAAGGAACTGTTGATAACATGACCTTCTACAAATCTCAAGAAGGCTACTTAGTACGCAAAAAAGGAAGCATTACTAAAGAGCGAATCTTAACCGATCCCGCGTTCGTCCGAACCAGAGAGAACCTCAACCAATTCGGACTCAATGCGAAAGCAGGTAAACTAATCCGAAACTCAATTACCACCTTACTCAAGAAAGGTAAAGACAGCAGGGTAAGCAGTCGCCTATCAAAGGTAATGAGCGATGTGGCGAAACACGACCACGTATCAGTAAGAGGGCAAAAAAAGGTAGCCATTGGCGTAGAAGCCATGGAAGGAATGGCTTTGCTCAAAGGGTTCAACTTTAACAACCGCGCCATCATGGGCTCTATTTTGTCAGCCCCTTTAGAGGTTGATATGGCAACGGGTGAAGTATCCATCACCAGCATCATTCCCGAAGAACAAGTCGAAGCACCATCTGGAGCCACACATGTATCGTTTCGAACAGCCATCGCATCAATCGATTTTGCCGTTGGCGAATCTGAAACGGTTTACACGGATGCTGTAGTATTGCCCTTAAATTTAACCCCTGCTCCGGTAACTTTAACCCCCGCTTCGGTTCCCTCGTTAGGAGCCAGTGCCAAAACTATGGTGGTTTTATTGTTAGAGTTTTACCAAGAACTTGACGGTACTATGTACCCTTTGTTAAGTGGTTCCTATAACGCTTTGTGCGTGGTAGGCATTGAGTAAAAAAGTTAAAGTAACATGCAAAAACCGTTTCCATAGTGGAGACGGTTTTTTTTTATTTTTTTAAATTTTCCGCGATATGTATAAAATAACAAACCCTGTTTAGGGTATTCAACATTAAATTTCGATTATTCTTTTGAATTTCATTCAATTCTCCTTCGGATTTTGAGACGTGGAACTCAATTAATTTTTCGACTACATTATGCTCATCTGCAACTACACAATGCTTATTCCAGTCTATAACATCAGATAGTGGCAACCTACAATCCGTTGCCACCAATAACGGTATTCGACCTGAAAGAAGTGTTTCATAAAATCGCACTGAAAAATTGCCGGCGCCACGTAAACAAAAAGTGTAAAGGCTATCTCGAACATTCGTGTAGAATTCAAGTGTCGTTTGCGCCCTTTCTTCAGCAGTCAGAGCGCCTCCGCGATATTTCTTTCGGTAAACGAAATTACAGTACAATCTTTTGTCCCTCGCTAAATTTCTTAACAACTTAAATCTTTTGATGCTCGAGGGAAAAAATGATTGTCTATCGTGTAAGTCACTCCCCAAAATCTTCCTTATTTCATTGATATAATGTAATAGAAACTCCTTAAACCACTTAAAAGCGGAACCATCAGCGTTCCCTACGAAACCGATAGTTGGTTTTTTAATTTTAGAAACAGGAGACCAATCATCTCGAAGGATATATCTATAGGGGTCGGTTACAAAGCAAGGCATTATATGGGTGTTTCTGCTTAATTTTGAATCGAACCCTCCAAGTCGAAATGTAGTAACGCTGTCACTAACTGTAATTCCAAAATCTCCAGCTGAATACACCCAAATAGGAACTGAGCAACGAGTCGCACTAACAATAAATTTTTTGTATTCATCAAAATCATTTACTAAAAACCAATTAATATCTAATGGGAGAATAGCTATATCAGCAGAACTGATATCATCCACCAGACAAAAGTGGTGTCGGGTCACTTCATTCTCCACATAATATAAATCGAACAACAACGGAAAAATTATACTCCTATTTTCCGGAGTACAAAATGATTTCAGAGTGTAGATTTTTTTCATTCTTTTAAATTATTACGGAATCAGTTTATAAAATTCAATATTCTGTTCGGCAATTTTTTCAATGTCGAATTTTGTCTCAACCCTTTCTCGCGCTTTCTGTCCGATTTCCTGCGCTAATTCTTTATTCCGTAAAACTTCAACGATGGCATTGGCATATTCCTTATGTTGGTTTGGATGAACCAAAAATCCGCTTTCGCCATTTACAATCAGTTCATTTGCCCAACCAATATTGCTATTCACCACTGCTTTTTGCATCGCCATAGATTCAATAGTGACCATCCCTAAAGTTTCAGCGTAAGTCGGAAAAACACACACGTTTGCCTTTTTGATATACTCCTTTATCTCATGGTAGGGAATTTTCCCAAGATAGGTAATCTTACTTTTTAATGCGGAATCACATTTTGCCATCACTAATTCCCAAGTAGATTGTGAACCGGTTTGAGCGTCAACGGAGTCGGAACCTATGAGTATTAATGATGAATCTGGATATTGAGAAATAACATTTCTCATAATCTCTGGTAATTCCAATACTCCCTTTTTACGAATGATGGTGCCGAAATACAAAAGCAGTCCAGGCTCAAAAACTGCCGGATTTTCGTTGCTAAAATCAGGCAGTCGCAATCCGTTATGTATCGTTCGTATTTTTTGATTTTCAATTTTAAACAATTGCCGCGTTAATTCACCTGCAAAGCTGGTTGGGGCAATAAATGCTTTGGCGCTTTGCAAGGCCAATTTTTCAAACCAAAAATTTTTGAATTTCTGTTTTCTGTTTTCTAAATGACAAAAGTAAGTATCACTGCCGTGAAAACGAATGATTAAAGGAGCTTTCAACCTCATAAAAGCAGTAATGCCGGTCCAATCTGGCGCTTCAATTAAGTCAACCTGTTCCCGAACAACCAATTGATTCAAATACTCCTGAAGTTTTTTTCGATAAAAAAACCAAGTAAAAAAACGGTATTTTTGATGCGGAACCAAATGAATAGTAATGCCATTTTCTTCAAACATGGCATGTTCTTTTTGCGAATAAACTATAACAGAAACCCTAACATCCTTTTCCGCCAATGCCAGCGCCAAATTCTTGATACTCGTACCAATTCCGGCAGCATGTTGGACTTTGTTGTGAGGATATTCTGGGGTTAAAAAGGCAATGTGCATTAGTTAAAAAATTTATTGTTTTTTTAATTGGCAATAGTCAATAAGCATTTGAGTAAATAACAAAGCTCCTTTTTCATTTAAATGCCCACAATTCTGAAAGTATTTATTGTTTTTAATAGTTTGAGAGAAGTCAATCAAGTTTGGCAGTTTCTGTTTCAATTTCTTTATATACTCTTGATTCTTTGTTTCTTCACAAAATGGAGAGGTAAAATAGGAAACTTCTATGTTGTTTCTCTTGCAAAATGTTGATATAGAATCTAAACTCTTATTACGCTTTAAAATTTTGTTAGGCATGGAGTAAGTTCCTTTAGAAAAATTTCCATGCAAAGGAACAAAACCGTTTGAAAGATCTGTTTTGCTTTTTTTGCCACGTGCAGAATTAAAAAACTCTCTAAAACCTAATTTAAAATCATTTTTAGCATATCGATAGAATGGAACGTAAAAATTTTGTGTAAAATCACTATTATTGCTACGATGTGTTTTTATAATTTTATTATTTCTAATATACGGCAGCGACTCAGTCCCCACAATAGTTGATGGCGTATCATAGTTGAATAAATAATCAACTTGAACAAAAACTCGTTCAGGTGGCATATTATTAGCCAAAAGTAATTTGAGCATCAAATAAACGTCGTCTAATTTTCCTCCTTGCACTCCCAAATTAATTGCTTTTTTACCCGTTTCGGATTCTACCAAATCTGTCACAATATGATTCTCCGTTCGGGAAGAACCCATGAATACATAGTCAATTTTTGTATGATTCAGCTGCAACAAATATTGTGTCTTATTTCGAGGAATGGCATTCGTATAAACTTTTGTGTAAAGAAAATCCAATACAATCATTCCAACAAGAATGATGACTACCAACCAGAACAAATGTTTTAAAAATTTACCCATTAGAATTGAAAATAAATAAAATCATTAGCTTGCGAATAAACCCCAAACAACAGTAGTGACAAAAGAATAATGATTAATTTAAGAAATGATTTTTTTCCTGTAAATGGATGCTCTTTAGTCCTACAATGCCATTCGAAAAGTACAAAAAATACGATTAAAGGAATAATTTCAATTGAATACCGATCAATTGAAAGATATTCTAAACCTCCTTCTAAATTAAATGAAAACATTTGTTTTAAATAAAAAAATGCTTTGCTAACATTTTCGGCTCTAAAAAAAACCCAAGCAATCACAGTCAAAAAAAAAGTCGCAATCATCGAGAAAAACTCCCTAACTGTGGGAAAGCTCCTGCCATACGCCACAACATCAATGTTATTTCTATTTTTCTCGGTGAGTAGAAGAGGAATGAAATATAAAGCATTCAAGCCACCCCATACGATAAATGTCCAATTAGCTCCATGCCAAAATCCACTTACTAAAAAGATGATAAAGGTATTCCGAACCTTCATCCAGGTACCTCCCTTACTCCCTCCTAACGGAATATAGAGGTAATCTTTAAACCATGTTGACAGAGAAATATGCCAACGCCTCCAAAACTCGGCAATATCCCTTGAAAAATAAGGATAATTAAAATTCTTCAACAAATCGATTCCAAATAATTTTGAGGTTCCTAAAGCAATGTCGGAATAGCCACTAAAATCACCATAAATTTGGAAAGCAAAGTAAATCCCTCCTATGAGCAATGTTAAGGAGTTTTGAGTTTCATAATTGTCAAAAATTGTATTTACGTAAACCGCGCAACTATCTGCGATTACTACTTTTTTAAAAAGTCCCCATACAATTTGATTGAGACCATCAATTGCTTTTTCTGATTGAAAAGAACGCCTTTTTTTAACTTGTGGCAATAAGTGGGTAGCGCGCTCAATGGGACCTGCGACCAACAAAGGAAAATAACTTACAAATAGTGAATAATCTACAAAATTAGTTTCGGCTTTAATCCTGTCTTTATAAATATCAATAATATAGGAAAGCCCATGAAATGTGTAAAATGAGATTCCTACGGGTAAAATTAAGTTCAACAACAAAGGATTGGCATGAAAACCAAATCCTTCTAATAACGAAGCAAAAGAGGTGGCAAAAAAATCGTAGTATTTAAAAACACCCAGAAATCCTAAATTAATACCAACACTTAACCAAAACCAAAACTTTTTATTGCGGCTAGTGGTACTCTTCTCAATCTTAATTGCCGTAAAATAATCCAATCCCGTAGAGAAAAGCAGCAAAAACAAAAAACGCCAATCCCAACAAGAATAAAAATAATAACTAGCTACAAGCAATAATACATTTTGTGTGTTTTTATGGCGGTTGAAAACAAACCAGTAAAGCATAAAAACTATGGGTAAAAAAAGCGCAAACGATAGTGAATTAAAAAACATGTTATCCTAAAATTTCTTTAATCCCACTCCATATTTCCCTCGAAGCCCTCTCTGGTTTTAGCCCGGCGATAACTTCAAACCATTCCTGAGCATGTTTCACAGTTGTTTCGTTGCTTTGCAACGTGTTTTTTATTTTTCCTGCAATCTCTTCGGGCGAATGCAACCAAACGACTGCTTTACAATGCGGCATAGAACGAAAATGTATGTAATTATAAATTTTTTTCACAGACCAACCCGGAAGTTTTTGTTGCGCCACATCATAATTAATAAACGCACACGGCTTTTGGTGCGCCACATAATCAAATACCATTGACGAACCTAGATTCACTACCATTTCGGTATGTTGAATAATATTTTGTTGCAAAACAATATCTTCGGCAGTCGGTAAAATGGTGTTCCAACCCGCTCCTATTTTTTTCCAAAGAGGTGCGATTTCTACAATCACATCCGAATTTTGCTGAATTACTTCAGTAAACCGTCCGGAAAAATCAACCGGACAACGCCTGAAAACAATTCCCAAACGTTCGCCATTGGCATTTAATTCTCGGATGGCTTTTGCGGTATCTGCCAAATATTGTGGATCATCAGGCGAGGTAGTCACATCATCCCCCGAATAACAAATGTATTTTGTTGTAAGATCGAGTCCATATTGTTCGAAAAATAACTCCTTTGAAAGCAATGTTTCCGTTTTAAAGTGCGCTTCAAACTGCGGAGTTCCGCTTACCACTATTTGATTTTCCAAAATGTAGGGATAATAATCGAGCAACTCGCGCTTCATGTGCTCGCTCCATACAAAATAGTAATCCGTTTCCACAGCCATAGTCGCTTTGGGCAAATTATCCCAAGAAAAAATAAACGTTGCCGTAGGAATACCCAAATCTTTCGCAGCCAAAAGTGGTGCAATTGCCAACAAAGGCCTTTGATTCGTACAAAAAACCATTGCAGGTTTCTCGCTTCGTAAAGTTTCGATTGAGCGACTATAAAAAGCGGTTTTTCGCTCGTTTTTTTCAATAACTTTTCGAACGTCCCGCAAGCCCTGTTCGGAATTGTAAATAGCAGTAATAACTTGTGTGGCAATACTTTTAACGCTTGTATTTAAATTTTTATAAGAAAAAGGAAACCGATAAGTATCATAAACGGCATCACCACTTTTTCTAATGTTGAGGTCAAGCTCAATCTGTTTCCGGGCATTTTTGTAAACTTCCGTTAGTGGATTGGCTTTCGCTCCATGAATTTTAATTTCTTCAAAACCCAAACCGCTCAAGTCAAAAGGAGTATTGTTCCAGAAAGTGACATCAAAACCTTCCTGTTTCCCAATTTGATAAAAATCAGAATAAGCAAAGTTCCGCAGTCCAATACCGTCGGGAAGCAGGATGAAAATTTTTTTCTTTTTCCTCATTGGTCCCTAAATTGTTTTTGATGGTTAACTTCCCAAAGCGCCATACTTTTTAAACTTTTCAAAAATAATGTGGCACTATCTCCAGTACCGAAGTCTTTTGTAGGAGTAATAGTGTAATGATCAATGACCTGTAATGCTTTTTTAATGTCAGTTAATTCATAACCAACATTCATAATATCGGCATGTACAGCTCTATTTTGTTGGCGCGTCCCCACGTTAATAATCGGAATGCCGTAATAAGGTGCTTCTCGAATTCCCGCACTACTATTACCAATTATAAACGAAGCATGATGCAGTAATGTCAAAAAGTATTCGAAACGCAACGAAGGAAATATACGAAACCTCGGATTATTATCTAATTTTTGATACGCTTGTAAAATTGTTTTACTACCCAAATCGTTGTTGGGATAAATAACAATATACTGATGATTATCGTCTAATAAAGCCGAAACAAAATCATCGGCATACTGTTGCATCGAAGTCGATTCTGTAGTTACCGGATGAAACATGGCAATCGCAAATTTGTCAAAATTGATTTGATAATATTGCTTTACAGATTCTAATGAGGGTAAATTGCCCGAAAACATGATATCCAAATCGGGTGAACCAATCTCAAAGATTGAATTTTCAATTTCGCCCATTTGCAACAGTCGTTTTTTGGCATCAGTATTCGATACAAAATGTATATGACTCAATTTACTTACGCTATGACGAATCAATTCATCAACCGTCCCCGAGAGTTCGCCTCCCTCAATATGAGCAACCAAAATATTATTCAACGAACCGACAATCGCGCCTGCAAGTGTTTCTACACGATCTCCATGAACAATAATCAAGTCGGGGTTTATTTTTTTAACATAATCCGACAAGCCTTCAATGGTTTTGGCTAATGTCAAATCCATTGTCGTCTCATGAGTGTGATTGTGGAAAGTATGGATATTTTGAAACCCGCATCGTTCAATTTCAATTAGCGTATAGCCATATTCTTCCTGAAGATGCATCCCTGTCACCGCCACAAAAACCTCAAAGCCAGTCGTGTCTTCAAGAACCTGAATCAATGACTTTATTTTACCAAAGTCAGCTCTGGTTCCGGTAAGAAAAACGATTTTTTTATACTGCATTTATATTAATTTAAAACGTAAAAACACACCCCTAACCCCTCTCAAGAGGGGAACAACCCCTGCAAACTACCAACTTCAGGGTTCAAATATAAGATACGCAACCGTATCCCACAATCCACTCCCACAATCCACTCCCACAATCTACTTCCACAATCCACTCCCCTAAATCCACTTCATTCCCCTCTCGAGAGGGGCTAGGGGTGTGTGACAATCAATCTCCATCCTCTCCTCCCCTTTCAAATTCCTCTATAAAAAAAGCAACCGCCCGAATCACATTTTCCATATCCTGCAACACTTCACGATCCGAAAACCGCAAAACTGTAATTCCCAATTCATTCATACGCTTCTCCTTTATCCTATCTTTCTCTTGCACGTCCAAAAATTCGTGCGAATAACCATCAACCTCTATCCCAAGCATCAGTTCATGACAAAAGAAATCCAAGATATAATTATCAATAGGTTTTTGTCGATGGAAGTCATAACCAAAAGGCTTCCCTTTTAATTTACCCCACAAAATGATCTCAGCTTTGGTCGAATGATTACGAAGTTCCCGAGCCAACATTTTCAAAGCCTGGTTGTATGGAATTATTTTTCTTTTCATGGCGTTTATTTAAGATTAACAATATTTATTTTGAACATGCGAAACACACCCCTAACCCCTCTCAAGAGGGGAACAACCCCTGCAAACTATGAACTTTGGGGTTCAAATATAACCTACGCAACCGTATAGAATCTAAAAAAAACTTCCGCAATCCACTTCCACAATCCCATCCCACAATCTACATCATTCCCCTCTCGAGAGGGGCTAGGGGTGTGTGACATTCAACTTCATAACCCAACATCCCCCCACTCTAACTGCGCATCATTCTCAATAAATTTCACAGCCTTTTTACCCAATATTTCATCAAACTTTTCAGCTAAAATTTCACCAGTTCCAGGACGCTTCACCCAAATATTTTCTTTAGTAAAAACCTCCCCTTCTCGAATGTCTGCAATAGCGCAAACAGTAGCAAAGGCAAAATCGATGGTCACCTGTTCTTCTTGCGCAGGTTCTTTCTTGCCACCACGCATTTGCCAAATTTCATTAGAAGAAACAATTAATTCCCGGCAAGCTTTTTCATCCATACTACACACAATATCGGGACCGGTTCGTTGCATGTGGTCGGTAAAATGTCGCTCTAAAATCGAAGCGCCCAAAGCAACTGCTCCCAAACAAGCATTATTATTTAAAGTATGGTCACTCAAACCAAAAACTTTTTCAGGAAAAGCGTCATGCAATTCGGTCATCGCACCAAAACGCACCAAATGAATGGGTGTAGGATATAAATTCGTGGTGTGCAATAACGCTACAGGAACTTGATGTTTGTCAAAAATAGCGACAGCCTTTGCCACACTTTCAATCGTGTTCATTCCGGTACTTAGTATCACCGGCTTACCAAATGAAGCAATATGTTCTAACAGCGGGTAATTATTACATTCCCCAGAACCAATTTTATAAGCAGGAATGTCAAATTTTTTCAATCTTTCGGCGGCAGCTCTCGAAAACGGAGTGGAAATAAAAATCATGCCTTTGCTTTCCACATAATTTTTGAGTTCCCATTCGTCGGCTTCATTTAAAGCACAACGCTCCATGATGTCGTAAATCGAAACATCGGCATTACCGGGAATTACTTTTTTGGCTGCACCACTCATCTCATCAGATACGATGTGCGTTTGATGTTTTACCACTTCGGCTCCCGCACGATGGGCAGTATCAACCATTTCTTTGGCTACTTGCAAAGAGCCTTCGTGATTAATCCCAATTTCCGCAATCACCAATGGTGGATAATCGGGTCCTACTTTTCGTCCTGCTATTTCTATAAATGGGTTCATGGTCTTAGTGTCTAGGTTTTAGGATTATCTAAATTTATAATCATCCGAATCTTTCAATCTTTTAATCTTTTAATCTTTTTCAATCTTTCAATCTTTCAATCTTTCAATCTTTTAATCTTTTAATCTTTCAATCTTTCAAATAAACATTGTGCGTATTCAAAGTCTTCACGCGTATCAATGTCCACGTTGGCAAAAACATGATTCACTTCTAACGGAAAAGCCTCTTTTGTAATGATTTCATTTTGGAGTATCACCGAAGTTTTGGCAATGTATAACAAACCGTTTTCGTAATACAATGGTTCTAAATCCTGACTTCTTTGCCCCACTTCATAGTTAAATGGAACAAATTGACCATGGGTTATTTTTCCAAGTTTGTGATGATTCCGCGAAACGGTAAAAAGGCTTTCAACTTGTTTTTCAACAAAAATTTGAAAAGCATCGTTAAGCAAATTGTCAGGACGTAGCGGATTGGTTGGTTGCAACAATACCACATTATCCACCAAGGCGATGGATTCTAAAACATGTTGTAGTGCAGAAACCGTCGGCTCAAAATCTCCGGAAAGGGCTTCTGGTCTGTCGATGACGATAGCGCCATATTCTAAGGCAACCTTTTTAATCTCCGAACAATCGGTAGAAACATACACCGCATCAATAAACGCATGTTTTTGCGCATATAAAATGCTGTGAGCAATCAAAGGCAAACCTCCTAACGATAAAATATTTTTTCCGGGCAGTCGTTTTGATCCGCCTCTTGCAGGAATGATGGCTATGGTTTTCATTTCTAATATATTTTAGCTTCATCAGATGTCAGGCCTTTCAACCCAAAATAATATATTTTAAAAGGACGAAAAAAAATAATTTTACGAAACAATTTTAGCTTTAAAAATCTTTGAACGAAATTAAGTTTACTAATGGGATCTAATTCAATATACTTCACATAAGTATTCTCGCTTTTTAACGAATTTAACTTTTCTTCCATCCAATCTTCTAATACATTGCCCATATGCAAAGCGTAACTCATCTCCGTAGATACTCTCCAAAAACCCAAATTATAAGCAATCTCATCTATTTGCCGCATGCTATTCCCTCCCATAGCAAATTTTGAATACTCAAATACTTTCGAATCTAAAGCATCTGAGCGATAAGTAACCACAAAATGCCCAGCTCCTACTAATGCATTAACTTTGTTTTTTCTAATGGACAAACATTTTTTTAAATGTGCATCTTTAAACAAAGCTTCGTTATTGATACTTTTCGCAAACATTCTCATCTCATCAGTAGCTAAGTTATTTCTAAACTTGATTTGCGAATTGAAAAACACGTCAAACAAAATGTTGGCTGTGTAATATTTGATATGCAGAGGATTGGGTGCGGGAGAAACTACGCCAACTTTAGGAAAGTTAAAGAAGATGTCGTACGTTGCCTTTTGCCAATCGTTCATAAATAATACGTCTGAATCCACAACTGTTACAAAAGTAAATTTGTGTCCAATCAAACCCTTTGCAATTGCATTTTTTTTTCCTATATGGGTCGTACTAATGAGTTCGTGTATTTTTCCTTCATCGTAAATTTTGTTTAAATAGTTTACCACTTCAGTACAACTTCCATTATTAACTATTGTAAGATAAGTATTACTGTGAACCGTCTTCCACAATGAAATTAAAGTGTTCTTGAAAATATCAAAGCTATCTTTAAAATACCCTTCTTGGTTAGGAATATAAAGAGGAATTATTATTTGATGAAAATAATCCGAATGGCCAACAGATTTGTCTTTTTGTGGATTATAACCTATGCGCATTTTTATAAAATTTTATGAGTTTTATAGCACTTAGAATTTTAAATTTTCTGAGGCTTTTCACCATGTCCAAAAACAGGCTCTCCTTTAGTACCGATTTACTAAAATGTTTTTTTAAAAAATAGTAGTAGAGTTCTTTTTTTTTCGAAGCGACGTCAATATTTTCTTTAAAACTTCTTTGACCTCCAATATTCAGTTGAAGATGTGTAAAATTTATCGACGGAATATATTTGATGGTAGCACCATTTCTGTACAATCTAACACCTAAATCCCAATCGTCACCCCAAAATGTAAAAACCTCATCAAAAGCACCAAATTTTAGAAAAGCATTTTTCTTTATAACACACAGACCACTACTCACGATGATTCTATTCGAAAAACCATCAAAGGATTGTGGCTTCAAAATACTTTCCAATACTGAATTATACCTGAGACTTGAATCTTTTAACTTTCTAACCTCGTTGATACCGGGAATAACGACCTCAAATGATGTGGTTTGCAATACTTCAACCAAGTTCTTTAATTCAGAAGACGCTACTCTCAAATCATCATCTAGAAAAAAAAGCCAATCTTCGCCTTTATATTCTTCTAAAGCTTTATTTCTTGAATGATTGACCCCCTTCATCCTATCCCCCCTTAAAATTTTGATAGGAAAATTGTATTCGGAGTAGTCAAAATCGTCACCTACAAAATCAACGCTTTGGTCAACAATTATACACTGAGAAATGTACAAAGCAAATGAATTAAAATCTGTAAGGAGATTTTTTAAATGAAAAACTCTCTCCCTAGTGGGAATAACGAGAAAAAAACTATTGAATTTTACTTTCTCCATCTATTAGATTTTTTAATGTAAAAATAAATTAGCCTTAAAAACTTATAAATTTTTCTATTTGTAAGATAATAAAAGCACAGTCTAGCAAAATAATTAATATTTCGAAGGTCAAAAATTGCGTGTTCAGCTTTTCTTTCAAGATTGTGTTGGGCTTCGTTGGTAATTTGCTTTATTCTAAAAATATAATTGAGGATAAATTGAAGTGTTGCGTCAGCTTTAAGTAACCTGTTCTGTTTTGAGCCGGTTATGCTTAAAGTTGATGTTCTAATTGATAAAAAAGAATCATTAATAGAATAAATTCCATTTTTTCCTACACGCATTATAACCAAGTCATCTGAATGCCACGCAAGCGGGAAATTGACAAATTTTACCTTACTCAACAAATTTTTATCAAATATATACTCACTAAGAGAACTTCTTGTTTTTTTGGAAAATTTTCTATTTAAAAAGTCTTTGGGAGTTTCAATTTTTGGATGATTGTAGATTTCTGATATTGCGTCTCCGTTCTCGTTTATAACGATGGTTGAAAAACGAATAACTTTTATGTCTTTGCTATTTATCTCTAACAGATTCTCATAAAAGCTTGCCATAGCATTCGAACTCAGTGAATCATCATCACCTAAAATCATGACCCAACTCTCTTTATCTGTTAAACCTATACACCTTTCCCACTGCTCGGTCAATGAGGCTCCTCCCAGATTAGTTTCAAACCGATGATAAACAAAATCAAATTTCCCTTTAAACTTCTCAAGGGTTGGCTGCGGATTTTCAGGACTAGCATCATCCCCAATGTAAACCTTAAACCGTTTGTCCGTTTGATTGGCTAAAGATTGCAAGGTTTCCTCGAAAAAGGTAAGTTTATAATATGGGATGACGATGGCTAACAACAGAGTTACACTTTTGTTTTCAATTCGTCAAAAGAAATTAAATTCAAATGAGAAATGCGGTTGGATTCCAATACTTTATATTCGTAGTAGGGATTATTCATTGAAGTATTCTTACCGATTTCTTTCGTTTTGGAAATAATCCCTATCCCCCAATCAGCATCAATACAGCAACTATTTAAATTCGGAAAACATCTATATTTATAAAATGCTTTCCATGTCGTACCGTTCCAATTTCCTTTTGACGGAGACAATCGATACTCATAACTTTCTGAAGCATGGAATTCAGTCGGAGGATTACAATCATGCAAAACGACAAATCCGTCATCTTGAATGCACGCTAATGAATTTAGTATATCTCTATCGACTTGTTCTGCTAAATGTAACCCATCGATAAATATTACGTCAAACTTTAATTCTGTATCCAAAATTTCACCTGCATTCAATTTTTCAAAGAAAGCATCACTCGTCATTTTAAAGTCAACGGGGTTGGCTTCAAATTCGACTCCGGGATCTACACTTACTTTAAAATTAGATTCTATTTTATAAAAATTATCATCAGGATTTCTTACTCCTATTTCAAGGTATTTTGTGGGTCTATTGAGTGATTTCAAAAGATAGTTAATAACCTCCCACCTCAATGGAGTTTTAGCCACCTCAACAAGCGAAAGGTCTTTTCCCTGAACGTGATATGCATTATTTTCATAACTTCTCCCGATTTCGATAAGTCGAATTCTCTCCTTAAAGTAAGGGTACCTTTTAAGTAATCGATAAAGCATTATTTAATTTTTTTAAGAGAATTAATATTTTCAGAACACAACTCACGAACGTTTTGCTGTATAAAAGTTAAGTCTTTATCCCACCATTTCAGCGATTCCAAGAAAAGTATATCTGCATCAGAAAATCGTTTTTTTACGAACTTCGCAGGATTACCTGCCCAAATTTCGTAAGCGCCTATATTCTTAGAAACAATTGCTCCTGCACCAATTACAGCACCGTTACCTATCTTTACCCCAGACATAATAGTCACACCGTTACCAATCCACACATCGTTACCAATTACAACATCTCCTTTAGTAACTGGATGCCCTATTATTTCTTTTGCAGAAGGAAAATCTTGATGTAATACATTGAATGGATAAGTGGTAATCCAATCTGTGCGGTGGTTTCCCCCAAGAAATATCGTTACGTTTGCAGCTATTGAACAAAATTTTCCTATTACAAGGTTAGCACCCTGATTGTCAAACAGAACACTGGGTTTCCCATAAGTATAGTCGCCAATAACATAGGTTTTATCCTTGAATATATCCTTCGTGTATATTGAGGCAGGCTGTTCTTTCGTTTTAGGAAATAAAATTCTGTAAATCTGCCTTAGTTTATTTCGCATGATAATTCCAATTGGTAGGGACATAAACTCTTCCAATATCAAACTTTTCCAAATGCGCAAATTCTGGAGTGTTATTTAATATTGAGAAAGAACAATATCCATTAACGTTATCATATTGGGCAACTGCCGGATGGTAAACGATGAAATTCACATGATATTCGCCTTTCACTAAAGTGTGTTTTGGGATTGAAAAAGACATCACTTTATTGTCGTAGTTAATTTCTTTTTCACTTGAAAAAATTACTTGTTCAGTACTGTCAAGTATTCTGATTAACAAAAACTTATTCCGTTTAAATACCTCTCTACTATTTATCTCAATCTCAAAATTAACATCGTCAGACACGTCATAGTTGGCAGTTTCCTTAACCAACCGAGCCGCTTTTACATAAATTTCTTTCTTTGAATCAGTTATCAAATAATTAGCCGACTGCTGACTATAACTTAAATAACGCTGAATACTCTCCTCAACTCCCCCCTCAAAAGCCACCCTTCCATTCTCCATCACAATCCCCCTCGTACACAAACTTTTGACCGCCGCCATATTGTGGCTTACAAAAAGCACAGTTCTGCCTTCGCCTCGGGAAATATCCTGCATTTTACCAATGGCTTTTTTCTGAAATTCGGCATCACCTACAGCCAAAACCTCGTCCACCACCAAAATTTCGGGTTCTAAAAAGGCAGCTACTGCAAATGCCAAACGCACCGTCATCCCTGAACTATAACGTTTCACAGGCGTGTCAATGTAGCGTTCGCATCCGCTAAAGGAAATAATTTCGTCTATTTTACTTTTGATTTCTTTTTTGGTCATGCCCAAAATGGCACCGTTGAGGTAGATGTTTTCACGTCCGGTCATTTCGCCATGAAATCCCGTGCCTACCTCAAGTAAAGAGGCAATTCTACCTTTGGTTTTAATCGAACCGGTGGTAGGTGCCGTTACCCGGGAAAGAATTTTAAGCAATGTACTTTTTCCGGCACCATTTTTTCCAATGATACCCAAAACCTCTCCTTGCCTCACTTCAAAACTCACATCTTGCAACGCCCAAACATAGTCAGACGAACCTTTGGTACTCCTGTCATTGGTTTCCCCAACCCGCAAATAAGGATCTTCCTTACCCCGAACTGAAGCCCACCAACGGTTTAAGTCGTGCGAAAGCGTACCCGTTCCTACCTGACCTAACCGGTATTGCTTGGAAATATTTTCTGCTTTTAATATGATGTCGCGCTCCATGATACCTGCAATATTAGGCTTAAAATTCTGCCAAATATAATGAATCTGTCCTACATTCCACAGTTCACCACAAATTTCTTATCAATATGTTAAAATACAAGTTTCACGTTTAAAGTTTCAAGTGAACACTCCTAGCCTTAAATTTTCTTACATCCTCATATTGTAAAAATCGTTTAAGGTTTAAAGCTTAAAGCCTAGGTCTAAAGCCAAAATCTCAATGCTCTTTAACTTCTGAATGTTGAAAACAAATTAATGTTTCAGTTTCATCAAATCTTTCAATCTTCAAATTACCAACTTTACTAATTTTCAAATTTTCAAATTAGCCAATTTCCAAATCTTTCAATCTTTCAATCTTTCAATCTTTCAATCTTTCAATCATAAATCATCAATCATAAATCACACATCTAAAATCATAACCCATATTTCCTTACCTTCGCCTCAGAAAAGAAAAAGGAAAAAATGCTGTTTTTTACGAAAAAGAAACCCGTATTAGCCGAATTAACCGAAGGAATGGTGGATATTCATTCACATTTGATTCCGGGTATCGATGACGGCTCAAAGTCGGCAGCGCAATCCATGTTGCTGATTGGTGGTTTGAAAAAAATTGGTTTTACCGATTTTATCGCCACGCCACACATCATCAAAACCGTTTGGGACAACAGTCCGGAAACTATTTTGCCGGCACAAAAAAACTTAAACGATGCCTTAGCTAACATTGGGCAAAACATCCATGTTAGGGCTGCCGCAGAATACATGATGGACGATTCTTTCCTGAATTTGCTAGAGACCAACACGCCACTGTTGACATTAAAAGACAACTTTGTTTTGGTAGAAATGTCTTACATCAATCCGCCGATTCAGTTACACGATATTATTTTCAAACTGCGTTTAGCGGGTTACCAACCGATTTTAGCACATCCCGAGAGGTATTTATTTTATCACAATAATGTTTCGGAGTACAACCGATTGAAACAATCCGGCTGTTTGCTTCAACTGAACCTTTTGTCGGTTGTGGGATATTATGGCGAAAGAGTGGCAAAAGTAGCCGAGCAATTATTAGTAGCTGGAAAATACGACTTCGTAGGTTCCGATGTGCATCACGAAAACCACGTGAAGAGTTTCGAACGCCGTTTGACCTTTAAAGACACCCAAGCGTTAAAAGATTTGGTAAGCAATAATAAACAATTTTTGAGAGATGGTGACTAGTGACTGGTGAATAGTGATTAGTGAGTTAAAAGTGATAACAATAATATATAATTACCCACCACCAAACTTCTAACCTTAAACTTCTAACCTTAAACTTCTAATCTTAAGTCTTAAATCTTAAGTCTTAAGTCTTAAATCTTAAATCTTAACCCTTCATCTTCCGCCCTACACCGAAATGAACCCTCAACTAATAAAAACCGAACTTCTCGCTGGTCTCACAGTAGCAATGACCATGATTCCCGAATCGTTGTCTTTCGCTATTTTGGCTGGATTGCCACCCTTAACCGGTTTATATGCCGCTTTTTTAATGGGAATCGTAACCGCTATTTTTGGTGGAAGACCAGGCATGGTTTCCGGAGGTGCTGGGGCAACGGTAGTGGTACTGATTGCATTGGCAGCCTCACACGGAGTAGAATATTTGTTGGCTGCCGTAGTGCTTGCAGGAATATTGCAAATGGCAGTCGGGCTCTTCAAACTTGGTAAGTTTGTGCGACTCATTCCGCAACCGGTAATGTACGGCTTCCTAAACGGTCTTGCCATTATTATTTTCATGGCACAAGTCGTACAATTTAAAGTGGTGGAAAACGGAACAACCTCATGGATGCAAGGAACACAATTGGCGGTCATGGTCGGATTGGCAGCCGCAACCATTTTAATTGTAGCACTGTTTCCAAGAATAACAAAAGCGTTTCCAGCTTCGCTTGCGGCAATCATTATAATTTTTGCCACAGTGTATTTTATCAACATCGACACTAAAAAAGTGATCGACATCGCTACTGTTAGCGGCTCTCTGCCGTCGTTTAAAATTCCGAGCATCAGTTGGACTTGGGAAACCTTGCAAATAATTTTTCCATACGCATTAGTAATGGCAGGTGTGGGTTTAATCGAATCATTGCTAACGCTCAACATGGTGGATGAAATTACAAACACTAAGGGAAAAGCCAATAAAGAGGCGGTGGCACAAGGATTGGCAAACGTAACAAATGGATTCTTCGGAGGAATGGGCGGTTGTGCGATGGTGGCGCAAACATTGGTCAACATTGGTGCAGGTGCCAGAACCAGATTTTCAGCAGTCGTTGGCGCGATTACAATTTTAATTATTATTTTGGTTGGAGGACCGGTCATCGAACAAATTCCTATGGCAGCATTGGTAGGCGTCATGATGATGGTAGCCATTACCACTTTCGAGTGGGCTTCCTTTCGCATCATCAAAAAAATGCCCGTCTCCGATATTTTTGTGGGAATTGTAGTGGCAGCAATAACGGTTATCCGTCACAACTTGGCTTTGGCTGTATTGGTTGGAGTAGTCGTTTCCGCTTTGGTTTTTGCCTGGGACAACGCAAAACGAATTCGTGCAAGGAAATTCATTGATACCGATGGAAATAAAGTTTATGAAATCTTCGGACCACTGTTCTTTGGAAGCACTACGGCTTTCGTGGACAAATTCGATATCAATGAAGATCCGCCAATGGTCATTATTGACTTCAAGGAATCACGCGTCGCCGATATGTCGGCCATTGAAGCACTGAAGAGAGTTACCGAAAAGTATAAAAAAGAGGGTAAAACTGTAGTCCTTCGCCACCTAAGCCCCGATTGTGTGCAATTGCTCCAAAATGCCAACGGTTTTATCGAGGTCAATATTAGTGAAGATCCCAATTATCGAGTGATGCCGGATTAACAAGTTTAGATTTTATACCAAATTATTCGTAGCGATAGTTTACAATTAGATCTGAATCATCGTTTTCCAAATCTAGCGTCATTTTTTCCAAATAACCGTCAGCATCAAAAACATTGTTCACAGTTAATGAAATTCCTTCCACGTACATACTCGTCATAGGTTTTTCCGAAAGGAAATAGTAAGAAGAAGTGAAAAGTTGTATCATGAAAAAACTTTCAGTAGGCAAACCATATAGCGCTCCTTTTTGCGAGTTGCTCAAGTCGGCATTAAAAACCAACAGACCTTCAGTATTTTGTGCTTGCTCCATTCCCCTACCGTTAACCTTTATTAAAGCAAATTCACTAATTGTATAAGTCTTAGTAGCCGAATTATAGCTAACCGGAAGCTCCGTGCCATAATCATTAATGCTACTCAAAATATTATTGGTATAAATAAATTGTATGGGTTGGGTATCATAAGCCGAAGCAATGCTAATTAATCGGTTGCCGTCATAAGAAAGCGTAAATTCTACCTCGCCTTCTTCTATAATTTCCGAAATATTTCCGTCAGCATTATAATTAAAATGTAAACTCCGCTGAACGTAACCGTCGCTCTCTACGACTTCAACATCAGTGATACGTTTGCGAACTTCGTTTTTATCATCGTCATTATTACAAGAAACTAAAAAAAGAGTCAGTAAAAAAAGGGTAAAGTTTTTCATGATGTGGTCTTTGTGTTGTTTATATTTTTAAAGTTAACTAATATTCTTTTAAAGAAAAAGATTACAATTTTTAAATTATTGTTAAAACAAAATAGTTTCGGAATTTTTATCGCTTACGCAAAATGGATGCAACTCGAGTAGCTTTTGCGCAAGCGAAACCAATATCATTTTCCGAATCTACACCTGACAATTCTCCATAAAAAAAACCGCTCCAGATTGAAGCGGTTTTAGTAAATTTTGCGTAAGCGAAATATTTATTTTTTACCAAAAAACTGACGGTACCACGGTTGTTTCACTTCTTCAACACCGTAACCGTAACCGTAGCCATAGCCATAACCGTAACCTTTTTTCATGATTTCGGTGTCATTTAAAATCATGGACATATTTGGTAATTTTCCTTCGTTGTAGAAATTTTCAGGCACGACTAACATACGTTTGTCGAGGTAATTGGCGCGAACCACATAGATGAAAGCATCGGCGTTTTTGGCGATCAAAACCGTATCGGTTACCACACTTACCGGAGCCGTGTCCACGATAATATAATCGTATTGATCGCGAAGGGTTTCAAACATACGATTGACCTTGTCATTCATCAACAACTCAGCCGGATTTGGCGGAATAACTCCAGATGCCAAAACGTCAAAATTCTCGAAATTAGGCAGTTTGGTAATAAACGAATGCAAATCGGCATCAGGTTTTGACAAGAAATTGGTAACCCCTTGGGGATTTACGGGCATGTATTCGGATAATTTCGGATTACGAATATCCATACCTACCAACAATACTTTTTTTCCACTCAAAGCGATGGTTGCCGCAAGATTTACCGAGATAAAAGTCTTTCCTTCACCTGGAATTGTGGAAGTCACAAAAATAGTTTTTCCGCTATTGTGGGTAATTCCGGAAAGTATGAATTCTAAATTGGTACGAATAATTCGGATGGCTTCAGCAGAACTGGAGCGACTGGTTGTGCTGATTAGTTCTTCATGCGAATCGGATTTTGGTACATCACCCAAGAATGGAATCTCAAAACGTTTTTCGAGATCCAAACGTGTACGCACTTTTGTATTTAATAAATTGGACAAATAGATTGAGCCAAACGGAATAAGCAAACCGATAATTAACGCACCCAAATAAATAATCATCTTTTTAGGTGAAACCGGGGTCTTGGAGAAACTGGCTGCGTCAATTATTTTAGCGTTTTTCTCAGTTGCTGCTAAGGTTAATGCAGTTTCTTCCCTTTTTTGAAGTAAATACAAATAGAGTTCTTCTTTTACTTTTTGTTGACGGTCAATAATTCTGAACTCACGTTCTAAAGTAGGTACTTGCGACTTTTTATTGCCGATGATATTCTCCTGACGACTGAGATTGTTTTTAGTGATGGTTAAAGCCGACTGCATTTTTTGCAAGCTTTGCGCAATGTTCGCTTTTAATGACTTGATACGAGCAAGCGTATTGGCGACTAACGGATTTTCGGCAGTTGCATTGGCCGATAATCTTTTGTATTCTAAAATCAATTGGTTGTATTCTGTGATCAAAGATGAAGCATCGCTATCGGTTGAAAGCAAATTAGTGGGAACCAAGTCTTCCGGACCACTTGAACGCAGATATTCGCGCATGCTCGCAACGACGTTCAACTGAATTTCAGTATCAATTACTTTTTTTTCGTATTCGGATGCATTGGTTAAAAACAGCTCAGCTTCTTTAGGAATATCGGTTAAGTTATTGGTACGTTTAAAGGCTTCGGCATCTTTTTCAACATCAGTCAATTCTTCAGAGATAAGTTTTAACCTAGTGGAGATGAATTGAGATGTTTTTTCGGCCACCATGTTTTTCTCCTCAACTGCATCATTATTGTAGATTTCTACCAATTCATTTAAGTAGTCGGCGGCTCTTTGCGGAACGGCATCATCAATAGAAAGTTCTAAAACGCTTGTAAATTTCCCCACAGGGGTCACTTGTAATAGGGAACGGTATTGGGCAGTAGTTTGATCAATTGGCTTGATGACACAATCGATTTGAAAATCGGGTTTTGACTTTATATCATTTAGCGAAATTGAGAGCATTCCTTGTGGCGTTCTAATTAACTTTCCAAATTCGAATGTGCCCAATTCTTTTTCTTCCCCATTTAGAAGTTTAAATTTATTGGCTTCCTGTGTTGATTGAATGGTGAAAAACACAGTTTTTTCTGCAAATTGTTCATTTGCAGAAAAAATCGCTTTGATAGGAGATCCGCTATATACATCAAATGATTTTACTCTACCGCGTGAAATATAATGGATATGCAAATCTAAGGCATCGACAGTTTTTCCGGCTAAGGTTCTCGATTTAAGCACTTCGATCTCATTATCCACGTTGCTTTTAGGTCCGCTTCCAGTAAGCTCAGATAAAACGCTTAATTCTGAAGCCATTCCACCTCTTCTATCATCTTTTACCATGATAATCGATGTTGCTTTATAAATAGGAGTTGCATATCTTAAATAAATGAATGCCGCCCCTAAAATGGCAATAGCTGACAAGACAAACCATTTCCAGTGAATGAGGTATTTATCAAGTTCGCTTCTTAAATTAAATTCAGGTTCGGTGTTCGAACGGGTATCGGAATATTCAGTCATTTTTTATCGTAAAATTAAGGCAACTACGGTCAATAACAGGGAAATTGAAGACAAGATAATGGAAGTATTTGGCCCTACCGCGGAGGCGTTGATCCTAGTTTTATTAGGTTCAACGTACACAACATCGTTTTGAGAAAGATAATAATAAGGCGAATTGAAAAAATCGGCTTGTGTAATATCTACTCTCGCCATTTCTTTTTTTCCGCCGTTGTCACGAATTACTAAAATATTATCTCTTTTACCGTAACCAGTTAAGTCACCTGCCATACTCAATGCTTCAGGCAATGTAATCCGTTCACTACTAATGGGAAAAACCCCTGGTCGATTTACTTCTCCCTGAACCGTAATTTTATAGTTTAAGATTCTCAAATTAATTTCAGGATCTTTTATGTATTTTTTTAAAGCTTCTTTAATCGTTGTAACGGCTTGCTCGCGTGACAATCCGGCAAGTTTCATTTTCCCAATCATAGGAAAAGAAATTTCGCCAGCAGCATCGACTAAATAAGAATTCATAGGAACAGATTCATTTCCTAATCTCATACTAGTAATAGCTCCATTCATAGATTGATTAAACGGTGCCGTAATTTCCGGATCAATTCCCATTACGGTAATCATTAATAAATCGTCAGCATGAATTGCAGTTTCAAAGGTTTGGCTATTGACGGCATTTACCACCTCTTCGATATTTTGGTAATAATTATAATCTTTTTTAGAAGCACAACCTGTTGACAAAAGTATCAACACAATTGTAAATGATAGCAAAATTCTCTTTTTTTTCATTTTCTTTCGCAAATATTTATTTTTATATGGTTATTTTTATAGTCTAGTGACTGAAACTTCATCCAAACTCGAAAATGCTGAATTTAAACTTTTAAATTCTGGTACAATATTTTTCATTTGGCGGACAACTTCGTGGTGGGGAACGCAATCGCCTGATACTATTAAATTTTCTACCGCTTCACTCACAAATTCATAGTTATCAAAAACTTCTTCGGCAATCATGATTTTTTTATGGTGTGTTGGCAATGTTTTGGCAGCGTCATTGAGCAATTCTTCATATAGCTTTTCGCCTGGACGAAGCCCTACGATTTTAATTGAAATTTCTTTATTTGGAGTATATCCAGCCAATTTAATCATTTTTTTGGCCAAATCAATAATTTTTACCGGTTTGCCCATATCAAAAATGTAGATTTCCCCACCACGACCCATAGCTCCTGCTTCTAAAACCAATTGGCAAGCTTCCGGAATGGTCATAAAATAACGGATAATTTCGGGATGGGTAATGGTAATTGGACCTCCTTCTACAATCTGTTTTTTGAAAAGCGGCACTACTGATCCGTTCGAACCCAAAACATTCCCAAAACGGGTGGTGATAAATTTTGTGGTGTTTCCGTTGACGGCGCGGTTTTTAAAATAAAGCGACTGTACATACTTTTCCGCAATTCGCTTTGAAGCTCCCATTACACTACTCGGGTTTACCGCTTTGTCAGTTGATACCATTACAAAACGCTCGACTCCAAATTCTACCGCTAAATCTGCTACATTTCTTGTTCCTAAAATATTGGTAAACACCGCCTGACAAGGATTTTCTTCCATCAAAGGCACATGTTTGTAAGCTGCAGCATGATACACCACTTGCGGTTGCATTTCGTCAAAAATCTGACGCATTACCGTTTTATTCCGAATATCCGCCAGAATATTTCGGATTTGCACATCAGGATTAATGCCTGCTAATTCCAAACTAAGCGAATGCAAAGGTGTTTCGGCTTGGTCCAAAATAATAATCTGTCTGGGATTAAAATTCATTACCTGACGCACAATTTCGCTACCGATTGAACCGGCAGCTCCAGTAACCATGATGGTTTTGTTTTGTAATTGTGCCGAAATAGATTTCATATCCAGAACAATTGGTTTGCGTTCAAGCAAATCCTGAATCTCAAAAGATTTAATATTTCGTGCAATATCTTTTTGGTTTTCCCAATCGGTTACCAAAGAAACGGTGAACACTTTGTAATTAAATTCAAGGCAATCCTCTACAATTGCCATCCGTTCCTGCTTGTTAAGGGATTTATCGGCAATAATAACCGCTGTAGCCCCTACCGAACGCATCATCACCGGAACCCTATGTTTTAAAGGAATAATGGGCAAGTCGAGAATACGTTTGGATGCATTTTGCTTGCTTTTTTCAATAAATCCTAAAATTTTAAATCTTGCCGGATTTTCGGCACGAAGTGCGTTTGCCAATGCGATTGCGTTGTTATTAAAACCGTAAATTAAGATAGGCGTAAGTTCCGCTTCTTGGGTATTATTAAAATAACGTTCAAATGTTTGTTTGACTACAATTCGGTAAAAAAACAAAAAGAAAAAGGACAGAACAGCATTTAGAAAAAGTCCTGTATTAAGGTACAATTTAAAATCGTGGTCGAGTAAAAACACAAAATTGACCAGCACCAAGGTAATGAAAGAACAAAATTGCGTAAAAAACAACTTCACACCATCGATGTATGATGAATGCCGTATGATACCGCTATAGGTTCGGAAAACCCAGAAGAAAAACACGTTGACAACAAAATAAACCCCTAATGCTTCTGCTAAAAAATCGTAAGGAATAAAAATTAATTTCATTCCTCGCAATAGCAAATAAGTAAGTAACCCCGTAAGCACAACGATTGAAACGTCAATCATTAAAATTACCCAACGCGGCAAATATCCAAGATTTTTGAAATTAAATTTCAAGTTTAAATTGCCCGCCACTTCTGAGGCATTGGACTTAAATTTTTGATACGGATTCATCCAACTCCATTAAAATTGATACTCGGGGGAAATTTTGTTTCTTCGCAACAAAGTTAGGCGAAAAATTGAATATGTTACAAAATTGACGTTTATTTTCGTAAAGTTTTCCTTTATTATGTAGTTGTAGTGAGTTGTATAAAAATTTGTTTTAATATATGCTTTCCATACACTATTCATATACTATCTATACACCATCCATACACTATCCATACACTACCTATGCATTATCTTGGAAATAATCGATTTAAAACCAATAGAATGCGATTGCGGTCGTCATCTGAAAGATTGGATCCTGATGGTAGGCATAATCCATTTTCAAACAATTTTTCGGAAATGTTTGAGCCGTAATAAGGATATTTTTCAAAAACAGGCTGCAGATGCATTGGCTTCCATAACGGACGGCTCTCAATGTTTTCGGTTTCAAAGGCCAATCTCAATGTTTCGCGAGTGATGCCTTTAGTTTTTTCCGAATCGATCACGATGGCGGACAACCAATGGTTAGAAAAATAATCTGCTGAAGGCTCTTTTAAGATTGTTATGCCGTCAATTTTCGAAAAATATTCCGCATAGAAATCGTGCATTTTTCGGCGCAAGGCAATGTGTTTGTCCAAAACTTCCATTTGTCCTCGACCAATTCCAGCTGAAATGTTGCTCATTCGGTAATTATAACCCACTTCGCTATGTTGGTAATGTGGCGCATTGTCTCTGGCTTGAGTGGATAAAAACACGGCTTTATCTTTAATTTCTTTTGATTTTGTAACCAAAGCACCACCGCCAGAAGTTGTGATAATTTTATTTCCGTTGAAAGAAAGTACTCCCATTTCGCCAAAAGTTCCACATTTTTGACTTTTGTAACTGCTTCCCAAAGCTTCAGCACTGTCTTCTAAAATAGGAATATCATATTTGTTGGCAACGGCATGAACAGCGTCTTTTTGATAAGGCATTCCATATAAATGTACCGCGATAATTGCTTTTGGCTTCGAACCTTTGGCAATTCTATCTTCAATAGCTTTTTCAAGCGCTACGGGACATAAATTCCAAGTTGTGGATTCGCTGTCCACAAAAACTGGTGTTGCCCCCTGGTACATGATTGGGTTTGCCGAAGCCGAAAATGTCATGCTTTGACAAATCACTTCATCTCCCGGTTTTACTCCTAAAATAATCAAACCCAAATGTAATGCTGCAGTTCCCGAACTTAAAGCGCCAACGTGAGAATTTTCGCCTACATATTTTTCGAGGTCTGCTTCAAATCCGTTGACATTTGGACCTAAAGGAGCTACCCAATTTGCTTCAAAAGCTTCGTTGACAAAATTTTGTTCGGTTCCACCCATGTGTGGAGAGGAAAGCCATATTTTTGATTGATTCATTTTTTATTGGAATATAGTTTTGATAATAATTTTAATATCTGTTGCCAATGACTGATGGTAATAATATTCAAGGTTCATTTTGACTTTGTCAGGAAAAAGAACCTCATCATTGTATTTGAGTGGATTGGACTGATTGGCTAGTAATTGTTCTTCATTTCTGTATTTAATGGAAGCTTCGCTGGTAATTCCGGGCTTTAAATTTAATACTTTTCGATCTTCACCTTGTAACTGATCATAATATCCAGGAATATCAGGACGTGGTCCCACAAAAGTCATTTCTCCTTTTAAAACATTGATTAACTGCGGCAATTCGTCGAGTTTAGATTTCCTTAAAAAACGTCCTATTCCAGAAATTTTTCTTGTTTTTGGGTGTACGGTTTTAAATTTATAAATCGTAAAAAGCTTGCCGTATTGCCCTACTCTTTTTTGCAAAAATAGTCCGTTTGAAGATGTATCAATCGAACTAACTAAAAAAATAAAAGATGCAATCGGAAACACCATTAAAATTGTGACAAATGCGACTACTAAATCGAAGAACCTTTTCAATTAAATTTCAGAATTATATTTGATTATTTTTCCCGGGTTTCCGACCACCACGGCGTAATCAGGAATATCCCTTATAACAACCGCTCCAGCTCCTATCAAAGAATGTCTGCCAATACTTTTTACACCCGTCATAATAGTCGAGGCGATTCCCAGGTAAGCGTTTTCATCAATTTCAATGGATGCACCGATATTTGAGCCTTGAGAAAAAAAACAACCGGCTGCAATTTGGTTATGATGAGCAATATTTACGCCCATACTGATCATCACTGAATTTCCAATAACAGTATCGGGCATGATATTGGTTCCCGGTAAAATATAAACTGAATTCCCTATTTTCACATTGTCGTGAATGATTGTCTGCGGGTGTATAAAAGACGGTGCTGAAAATCCGGATTCTATTAATTCCTTCAAAATCTTTACTCTTACAGAATTTACTCCAATTGGAACAAAAACTGAAACATTTCTATCTATTTCATTAAACAAATAATCCCTGTTCCCTAAAACTTTTATGTTTTTCACCGAAGTGTGAATTAAGGTTTCATTGTCATCGATATACCCTATGATTTCATAAAATTCTTTGAGGTATTCTGCATAAACCTGTCCGTAAGTCCCTGCTCCTAAGATGATACATTTGTCTTTCATATCTAATTGTTCCCGTTAAATCTTTCTACTGTGGCTTTTCCTTCTTGAGAAATTCCTTCTCTTATGACTACTTTTTTAATTGTCAGAAAAATAATTTTCACATCCAGCAAAAAGGAGATATTATTCACATACCAAACGTCAAGTTCAAATTTTTTCGTCCAAGAAATGGCATTTCGACCGTTCACTTGTGCCCATCCTGTGATTCCCGGACGCACATTATGTCGTTTTTTTTGTTCTTCGTTATAAATAGGAAGGTAATAGGTGCGCAAAGGTCGGGGTCCAATGAGCGACATATCTCCTTTCAGAACGTTTATCAATTGGGGAATTTCGTCTAAAGAAGTTTTGCGGACGAATGATCCGATTTTGGTCATTCGATCTGCATCCGGCAAAAGATTTCCTTGTTCATCTTTTTTATCATTCATCGTCTTGAATTTTACGATGCTGAATATTTTTTCATTTAATCCCGGTCTGTCTTGAAAGAAGAAAGGTTTACCCTGATTGGCAAAATACAACGCGATGGTTACTACAACGAATAAGGGGCTCAAAATGACGAGACCTATAAAAGCTACCGAAAAATCAATTATTCGTTTTAAAAAATGTTTGTACACTATAGTAATTTTTTATATTCATTTAAAATTTCATTCCAGACAAACCTGCGTTCATAATTTTTAATCATGATGTCACGGTTTTGTATTCCCATATTGAGTGAAGATGATTTATTTTCAATGCACCAATTCATCTTATCTTTGAGTAGTTCTGAATTTTTCACAGGAATTATCCAGCCGTTTTTTCCATTTTCTATAATTTCATTACAGCCATTGATGTCGGAAACGATACAGTTTAACTGCATGGCAGCTGCCTGCATCACCACATTGGGAAAACCCTCTCTGTAGCTTGGAAATGTCAAGACGTCTGAAATAGCGAAATAAGATTTTACGTCGGTTTGGTAACCTGCCGAAATGATGTTCGGATTGTTTTGAATTGTTTGTAAGGTATTTTCTTCAAGCGGATCCAAATCAGACTCAAAAGCTCCTACCAGAACCAATTTTATATGAGGATTCTCAAGGTTAGAAAATGACGAGACTAATTCATTGATACCTTTATCACCTACCAAACGACCTACAAATAAGAAAACAAAATCCTCTGGCTGTATGCCTAATGATTTTCTCAGCGCCATCTTATCAGTTTCCGCACATAAAACTGGGTCAAAAAAAGAGGTATCAATCCCATTGGAGCTTCCTTTTCCTAACACTTTCAATTTGGAAGATTTAGTAAATTTTTGTTCCAAAATAATTTCTTCCAGCCCATAAGAGTTTGGATAAACTTGAGTTGCACAGTGGTATGTAAGTTTTTCTATCAAGTTAAGCAGTTTTCTTTTATTGCCTTTAGAAACGAGTAAAGGCATTCCTGCTACAGTATGAAGTCTGTGCGGCACTCCTGAAATTTTAGCCGCCAGCATTCCCAGCAAACCTGCTTTTGGCGTGTGTGTGTGAACTATTTGGGGTTTTTCTTTTCTGAAAAATTCAATTAATTGAAAAAGTGCTTTAAGATCTTTAATAGGAGAAATCGTTCTGGTCATCTCAATACCGAAAGTTCTGACAACTTCTGATTTGCTTACCTCCTCTAGAATTTCACCAGGACTTGAAATGCCGATCACTTCAAAACCGTTTTGGGACATGAAGTTTAACTGCCCTTTTAAAAGTCCGCGAAGTGACTGAGGAACTGTGGTAATGCGGATGAGCTTGGGATTATTCATTAATATCTTATTTTTTTTCCGATTTCAAAAAATATAAAAATATAAAAATATGGTAAATCAACTTTATTTAAGTTGCTGAAATTTTTTAATTGATTTACGCTCCTTTTCTGTGATTAATGGTATCATCAATATGATTGGAATCAATTTCGCACGGTGTCTTATGTTAGTTCCAAAATTTGACGCTCCAAACGAAAATGCAAACGTCATTATGAAGATTGTTACGAACAGATATTTAGCCGTATCGGATTTTTCATGGATTACTTTATTTTTAAAAATATTGTAGAAAATCGCAAGGTAAAAAAACGCATCTAAAAGTCCGATAGCTTGCCCGCCAGACCGCACAAGAAATGGAAGTAAGGGAGCAAATAAAAATGCGATTATCCTTATTGGTACAATCAACAAATCTGTAACAGAACCTTTTAAAACCAACCAGTCAGGATAGTTCGAGCCAGCATCTTCCTTCATTGCTCCTCCTCCATCAGAGGCCATTTCTAACGCACTTTCAAAAGACCCTCCAAATTTACTTAAACCGATACCCGTAGTGTTGATAAAAAAGAGTCCTCCAATCGATAAACTAACTACTAAAATTTTAGAATAAATGCTTATTTTCTTGGCGAATAATGTGAGGTACAATATAGCACCTAAAAATAGTGAAAAAACAGCGGAGTGAAAGATAGATGCCGCACATCCAGCTAACAAAAATATGCTGAAATTAGCAGCATTTTTATTTTTTAGGTATTTTATAAAATACAATACTGATAACGAAATGAAAAAATGGATGGGCTGCTCTCTTAATATGATGACAGACATAATTGCCATATTGGGAAATAGACAAGCGAACCAGCCCGCTCGATTTGCAAACTTGTAGTCCTTGGTAATCATGTACACTGCCTTATGTATTATGTAAACTGTACATATTCCCAAAATTAAATAAAAAAAACCCCAAAGCATTGGCTGGCGTCCTACTATAGAATAAATGACAGATCCTATGTAACCGTTGAGCAATGCCCCGTTCATAAAAATTTCTTGATAAGTATGCCCGTAATTGTCGTTCATCATTCGATGAGCCCAATTATCGAACATAATAGTATCTCTACCCGCCTGAGGAAGGTTGGTGACAAAATACTGTATGTACCAGAGTACTAACCTAAAAAGGAAAGCAACAGATAAAATCGTTAATATTTTATTTTTTTGCAATACTTAAATTTTATTGATTTTGGAATTCCGCTGTAATAATTTTCAAATTACTTTGGATATTAAATTTTGAATCCACCAGATGACGGCCATTTTCTCCATGAATCAAAGTTAGTTCTTTGTTTAGAATATATTTCTCAATCAATTCAAACCACTCGTTATCTTTTACTAAAAATCCATTGTAGTCATCGGTTACAACTTCTACATTCATTCCCACAGGAGAAGCCAGCGTCGCTATGCTGCAGCCCATATATTGAATCAATTTGTAAGAACACTTACCTAGTTCCCAAGGGGTAAGTGCCAAAGGCATCACGCCGACGTCAAATTTATTAATTTCAATAACTTCCCGGTTTTCTTTCCAAGGAATAATATTTATAAAATCTTTCGTTTCTGCATGAGGCTGTGCACCAATGATATTGACATAAAAATCCGGGTACCTTTCTTTGATTTTGTAAAAAGTCGGCGTTAATTCTTCTATATATTTGTAGGTAGATGGAGAACCAATCCAGCCCAAAGTAAATTTAGAATTATCTTTATTGTCTATCTTTTTATACTTGGTAACGTCAATCACCGTTGGCAATATTTTGATGTTTTGTGCCCCTGCATTCTTTGCTCTTTCGGCGAGATAACTGTTACCGGCAAAAACACACTTGCTGTTTTTCATCACCACATCAATTTTATTGTGAAGGAATTTTTTGATGTATTTGTTTGAACTTAAGTCATATTTATGAAAAATCGCATCGTCATAATCCACAATGTAATTTTTACCCATGCGGTTCAGCATGATTTCAAACCATGCAGGAAAATAAGGAAAAAGTTCTTTTTCGATTACAATCACATCGTACTTAAAAACAGATAAGATGCTAAACAGTCTTTTGAAGTATCCTAGAATTAAATAGAATAATTTCAACTTACTTTTTTTGTATAAATAGGAAAGGTATCGGTCACTAAACAAAGCCTGACTTTTTACCTGGTAGCCTTCTTTTTCCAAAAACGGAAAAAACTGGATGCTTCGTAGTCTGCTGCTCGCTCCAAGTTGGGTGTACTTTGTGTAATATATGACTTTGGGCATTGGTATTATTTTTCTTGATTACTTATAGCGTAAAACTAAAATCTGTAAAAATTATTTTTATTTAAATTTAAACCTATAAATTATCTTATTTCAACTTCTTACGAATTAAATTTTTTACATAACCTAAAACTCCCGGCCATCTGGAAGGGTACATTTTCAAGACCTGAAAAAACGGTTTAAACGCGCGCTGGCTGTAGTAATCAATCAAGACCAGCGCTACCAGTTTATCTAAATAGCTTTTTTCGCTTTTTGATTTACCTTTATAATCAAATTGGTGAAATCGTTTTTCCAATGGCATCACATAGTGAGCGCTTCGGTTTTCGGCGGCTATGAAATAAATTGCTGTTACCGAATCTACATACAGCAAATTATATTTTGAAAACAACTCGTACCAAAACTTCACATCTTCCCCATATTTCAATTGCTCATCAAACAAACCTGTTTCCAGCACTTTTGATTTTTTGACCAAAAGCGTAGAAGAATTAAATCTAGGATAAGGACTTGCCATGAATTCAAAATAATCTTCAACCTTCGAAGCTGCTTTTTTTTCAAATTTTCCGGACTCAAATACTTTTGATCCGGATTTGTAAAAACTCGTTCCAACACCGCCTACATCTTCCGAATCATTTGCGCTGAGCACTTCCGCCAATAATTCCAAGTGTCTTTCATGCCAGATGTCATCGCCATCTAAAAATGCAATGTACTCGTTTTTTGCGGTCAAAATCCCTTGATTTCTCGCCGAAGAAACACCTCCGTTGGCTTTGCCTACAATGACAATTCTTGGGTCCGAAAAACCCTGAACGACTGCCAAGCTGTTGTCTTTGGATCCGTCGTTGACAATGATGAGTTCAAAATCTGTAAAAGTCTGAGCAAGTACAGACGCAATGGTGTCCTGTATGCTTTTTTCTTTGTTGTATAAAGGAATGACCACCGAAATCATACGCAGTAAGTTTGAGTGAAATTTAAACGTGCTCTTTCTGTGGTTTCTGCTATATAAAGCGGATTTTTTACAGATTTCTCAAAAATGATGTTTTCGATTTCCACTGCAATTTCTTCCGGATTTACTTCTGCATCATGCAGACGATAGCTTTGCGGCTGGCCGACATCGTTTAAAAAATCTGTGCATTTGCGATGGTATTCCAGCAAAAAGAAAGGTGTCTGCGCATAACAGGCAAAAATACTCGCATGCAGACGGGTCGAAACCACCGCATCACACTCCGCAATTTTCAGGAACATCTCTTCTACTTTGGGCAGGTAAGGTACCACTTCGTAGTTTAGATCTCCTGCCTGGTTTACGAGACTGATCATTTCACGCGTCAGCTTTTCATCACCCATCACCGGATTTCCGTTGAAAATGAAAAAACGAAATTTGATGTTTTTGTGTTTTTTTAATTTTAGAATTAATTCTTTGATGAATTGATTTCTGTTTACTTCCTTTTGGACATCTCCACCTGTATAACTTTCATAGTTACAGATGCTCAGTCCTACGATGTGTTCTTGTTTTGCTTCAATTTCAGGCCGCTGAAAATTGTAAATTTCAGGAAGCAGAGCCGCCAGGTCAAATGCTTTTACGGGCGCATTCGGCAAATTATAACTTTTGGCCAATTGATAAGACTGGTCATCACGCAAGGCAAGAAAATCAAGCGTTTTTAGATATTCAATTGTATTTTTTTCTGCTTCTGAATTTTTATAGGGCCCAAGAGAAATACCGATTGCTCCGGTCTGCCCCTTGAATCCCAATTGTTTTTTCAATTTTGCATACGTACGCAAATCAGATTTTTTCAAAGAAGAGTGAAATGTCGAGCCACCTGCAGAAGTAAATACATCACTCATCAAAATGTCTTTTACTGTGCGGGCGAAATTTACATATCCTTTGTGTGCCGGATAAAATCTCGTTGGCGTATGGGTTTCAGGCAGGTCTCCTGCAAAAAAAAATTGCTCCGTAGAACCCCAATACTTTTTGCTGCCCCATGCTGAAACTTCTACAAACGCATCGTCTCCCGAATTCTTTACTCCATAGTATCCGCTAAATATCGACTTCATAATTCTTTTACAATCATTTTTAAATTTCCTTTCGACTTTTCCTTCATATAGATTTTTCCTTCTGCTTTAAGTTTATCGTATAATTCCAAATCTCTATGTTTAATAATTTTTCCTGGATTTCCTCCTACAATTGCTCCTCTTGGGACATTTTTTGTTACCACAGTTGAAGCACCGATAATCGCACCTTCTTCAATTACAACACCCGGAAGAATTGTAACATCACCGCCAATCCATACATTTTCATTTATAACTACACTTTTCGCGAAAGTTATTTCATCATAAGGAATAAGTGTTTCACTGTTATAATTATGATTTCCTGTATAAATTTTTAATCGAGGACCAATTATTGTCCCATCTTTAATTTCCACTTTTCCATAAGTTGAAATCCAAGCGTTTGGACCAATGTAAACATTTTTCCCAATGAATAAATTTTGAGGTTTTGAAACAACAATTGGATAAGATATGGAAGTATTTTCTCCTTTAGATCCCAGTTTTTTGATAACCTTACCTGAGGTAAATTTCCAATATAACTTTACAATTTTATCAAACATTCTTTATAATACTTAAAAAGTGAAAACAACAAAATAACTAAAATAATTACAGAAGTTAATATCCTGATTAATAAATCATTATAAAAATAAACACAAATAAACACAAGTGCAAAAAGCAATAGCCAGCTTGCTAAATTCCATTTACTGTAGAAAATTATTTTTGGTGCAATTTTTTTCGAAATGAAAAACGGTACAAATATCAGATAATTGAGTAGATAAGCCGCCATATAAGAAAAGGCAAAGCCGAAGGCACCATAAGATTTTAGGAAATAAAATATCACCAGATTGGTCAAAGCCCATTGTCCCATACTGAAAACGCTGAGCCACATTTTATTTTTTATAATTAAATCACGGCTTACACCGCCTCTATTTGCGATGATCAAAGTTGATATAATTGACATACCGAGTATCGGCACGATTTCTTCTTCTCCATATTTTCCACCCAAAATTGCCGAAACGATTTCCGGAAAAAGTAAAAGCGGGAACGCCAGACAAATAGAGATAATCCAACCACCGAAATAATTGAAAAATTCTTTTTTAGGTGTTTTCTCTTCTGATTTAGACAAAAAAATCGGCAGCAACACATTGCTTATAGAACCGTTAAACATCTGTATCGCGGTCGAAAATATGATCACTGCAGTATAAAGTCCCAGTTCCCCATATCCATCTTGCTGGTTGACCAACATCGTGTTGAGCACCCAAATGGTTGGCGCTACGATAAGTGTACTAAGCGAAGCCGGAATGGCAAATTTGTAGATTGTTTTTACATTTTGTTTCCAATTTTTTAAATTGGCTGAAACTTGGTGGATTTTACCTTCATTTCTCAGCAATTTCTGTAAAACAATCGAGACCAAAAAAATTGCAATCAGATTTCCCAGCAACGCGCCTGAAACGCTGCCATAGTAACCTCCAATGATGAGTCCGGAAAAGAGAAACAATCCCTGAAGCAGGTTAGAAACCGCATTTTTTTTATAAGCCTGAAAACCCAGTAAGGCACCCATTTGTGTTCCGTTTAGCGCAACAAACATCAAAGTGAAACTGCCGATAACCAATGGAAGCTGCAGCCCTTTGTTGTTTAAGAGATCTGCCGAAATGATCCCTGAAAACAGCGCAATCAGCAGTGCTACAAATGTGCTCAGTAAAATAACCAATGAAAGCGATGCGCCCAGAATAGAGGAAGTTCCTGCTTTGTCATGGTCTTTGAGTTCAGAAACATATTTGGTCGTTGTCAAACCGATGCCGAGCGACGCAAAAATCAGGAAGTTGTCAATGGTTGATTTGATCATACCGAATTCTCCATACTCATTAACCGTCAAGATACGGGCAAGAACGATGGAAGCCAATGTGAGTAAACCTCTGGAAATGAGTGTCCCGAAAGTCATCCAAAAAGATCCGTAGAGGACCTTTTTGGCAAAACTGGATTGATTAACTCTATTAAATATTAAACGAATTTTCATGTTTTTGCATAGCGACTACAATTTCCCACTTACTTCTCCCACCAACACACCTTTAACGTCATACACCACTGCATTTTCCTTCTTCAATTCGCCGAAGTTAAGATTTTTAAATTCATTGTGCGCAACTCCCAAAATAATAGCGTCAAATTTTCCCTCGGGAAGTTTATTAAAACTATCGATTCCATATTCATGCGTAACTTCATCCGGATTCGCCCATGGATCGTAAACCGTTACATTGACAGAATAATCTTTCAAAGCTTTAATCACATCTACGATTTTGGTATTTCTGACATCCGGACAATTTTCTTTGAAAGTAACACCTAGCATCAGGATTTCTGCGCCATTCACTTTGATGCCTTTTTTGATCATACATTTCACCACTTGTGATGCAACGTATTCACCCATCGAATCATTTAATCGTCTTCCTGCCAAAATGATTTCAGGATGGTAACCATGTTCTTGTGCTTTTTGTGCCAAATAATATGGATCTACACCAATGCAGTGTCCACCAACCAATCCTGGTTTAAACGGAAGAAAATTCCACTTGGTTCCGGCTGCTTCCAAAACTGCATGTGTATCAATGTCCATCAAATTGAAAATTTTTGCCAATTCATTGACAAAAGCAATGTTGATGTCTCTTTGTGAGTTTTCTATCACTTTAGCCGCTTCAGCAACTTTTATTGTTGGAGCCAAATGTGTTCCGGCAGTAATTACGGATTTGTATAAATCATTTACTTTTTCGCCAACTTCCGGTGTAGAACCTGAAGTGACTTTCAATATTTTTTCCACGGTATGTTCTTTGTCTCCCGGATTAATTCTTTCGGGTGAATATCCTGCAAAAAAATCTTCATTGAATTTCAATCCTGAAACTTTTTCAACTACAGGAATGCAGTCCTCCTCTGTCGCACCTGGATAAACAGTTGATTCGTAAATAATGATATCTCCTTTTTTGATTACCTTTCCCACTGTTTCACTTGCTTTATATAAAGGGGTTAAGTCGGGACGGTTGTTTTTGTCAACTGGAGTTGGAACGGTAATTACATAATAACTACAGTCTTCGATGTCTTTTAAAGAAGAAGAGCATAGCAATCCTGTTGAAGCAGTATTTAAGTCTTTTACCAAAACTTCTTGTAAAATCTCGTCTGAAACTTCGAAAGTACTGTCTGTTCCAGAATTTAACCCATCGATTCGGGTTTGATTAATATCAAATCCAACTACTGGATATTTTGTAGCAAACAATCTAGCCAGAGGCAATCCAACGTATCCTAAACCTATAACTGCAATTTTCGGTAAGCTCATTAAATGTGTTTTTAATTATCGATTTGTTGTAATGATTATTTTAAGTTTTCCCAATACCAATCTACCGCTTCTTGTAAACCTGTCTTAATGTTATGGGTAGGTTCGTAATTGAGTAATCGGCGGGCTTTTTCAATACTCGCCAGAGAATGTGGTATATCGCCTTTTCTATTGGGTCCATATTGGATTTCAACATTAGCAATAGCTTCGTCCTTTTCACTTAAAAACTTTTTAAGATAATGGACCAATTCGTTGAGTGTCGTTCTGTCACCCACTGCCGTATTATAAACGGTGTTTACCGCCGATGGATTGTCGGCTAATATCGCACGTTCATTCATTTGGACAACGTTATCTATATAGGTAAAATCGCGCGAGAAATCTCCGGTGCCGTTGATAACTGGACTTTCATAATTCATAAACTGCTTTACAAACAACGGAATAACTGCTGCGTAAGCCCCATTTGGGTCTTGTCTTCGTCCGAAAACATTGAAATAACGAAGCCCAATGGTTTCCAGTCCATACGTTTTACTAAAAATATCAGCATACAATTCATTCACATATTTAGTAATGGCGTAAGGCGAGAGTGGTTTACCAATTACATCTTCTACTTTTGGCAACGCTTCCGAGTCACCATATGTTGAAGAGCTTGCAGCGTATATAAATCGTTTAACGTCAGCGTCCCTTGAAGCAACCAGCATATTTAAAAAACCTGAAACATTGACCTCGTTGCTAGTAATCGGGTCATTTATGGAACGAGGTACTGAACCTAAAGCTGCTTGGTGTAAAACATAATCAACATTGCTTGCAGCTTCTTTACAAGTATCCAAATTTCTAATATCTCCTTCGATTAATTTAAAATTTGGATTCTCCAAAAAAGGTTCAATATTATGTTTGTGACCTGTTGCAAAGTTATCTAAGCACACAACTTGATGTCCTTTCTTCAGAAAGCGTTCACATAAATTAGAGCCAATAAAACCCGCTCCTCCTGTTATTAATATTTTCAACATATTTCTTATTAGTTTTTGATTTCTGACAATCAAATTACTTTACTTAAATCTATAAAATTGTTTGATACAATCGGCAAACTCAACACCTCATTCGCCAACATTTCCGTTATGGGTAAATGCAACGAATGAAACTCTTTGTACGCTTTTTGTTTATGGGGAGGTATAGGATAATGGATGAGCGTTTCTACTCCATTTTCCAGTAAAATACGTTGTAGCTTCGTGCGGTTTTTGCTTCTCACTACAAATAAATGCCAAACGTGCTCTTCAGCATTTTGCGGTAGGGACGGCAAAAGTACATCAGTATTTTTAATTTGCCTACAATAATTTTCAGCAATTTTTCTTCGCGCTTCATTTTCAGCGTCCAGATATTTTAATTTCACATTTAAAACGGCAGCTTGAAGTTCGTCAATCCTGCTATTGAGTCCTTTGTATTGGTTAATATATTTCGTTTGCGAACCGTAATTGGCAATGGTTCGGATGGTTTGCGCCAACAGTTCGTCTTGACAACAAACGGCTCCCGCATCGCCCAAAGCGCCTAAATTTTTCCCCGGATAAAAACTAAATCCAGAAGCATCACCAAGATTTCCAGTTTTTTTTCCATGAATCATCGCCCCTATCGCTTGTGCATTATCTTCGATGATTTTAAGCGAATATTTTTCTTTTAATTGATCGATTTTTTCTGAAAAAACAGCTCGCCCGTAAAGATGGACTAACATAATTCCCCTAGTTTTTTCCGTGATGTGACTTTCGATTAAATTGATATCAATATTATTAGTTTCCAAATCTGGTTCGACCAAAACCGGAACCAAACCGTTTTCGGTAACAGCTAAAATAGAAGCGATATAAGTGTTGGCCGGGACAATAATTTCGTCTCCGGGCTTCATTATTCCTAATTCAATATAGGCTCTAAAAATTAATCGCAAAGCATCATAACCATTCGCAACCCCTATGCAGAAAGGAGCTCCAATGTACTCCGAAAGATTTTTTTCAAACGCGGCTGTTTCTGCTCCTCGCAAATAATGGCCACTGCGAAAAACCTCCAACAGCTTTTGTTCTATTTCTTCTTGATGAGTAAGATTAATTCGTTGAAGATCGAGAAATTTAATCATCTTTTTGAAGTCAAATTTATTTCATAATGATCTAACACTATGGCTTTGGCGCCAAACATTTCTTTTTGCAATAGCAAGCCTTCGTTTAAATCCCTACCATTGTTTTCGGTTGAAATACCAAAGCTAAAATATTTTTCCGTAACAGCATATTTTTTGAGTAACTCAAAAATCAAGAAATCTAAAGCACCTATCGCTTTCCCTTCAACACTACTTGCCATATATTGTGTGTGAACCACATTTTTAAATTGGTAAATTACGGTTCCTGCCAATAATTTTTCTGACTCATAAATGCCAAAAATTTTAATGCTTTCAGGAAATGAAGTTCGAAGGTAATTGATTTCTTGTGATGTGTGAACAGGTTTTACGTCAAACTTTTGTAAAGTTTTTTCTAATAATTCCCAAAACAAACCGGCTTCAAAAATTTCTCGAAGCTGTAATTTTTTTGCTTCGCACTTCTTTACATTTTGTTTTTTTGTTTCGGAAAAATTTATTGCTTTTTGCAAATTTATTACAGAAGACAAATCTCTGCGGAAAAGATTGGCATCGTCCAAAAACATCGCATAAAGATCTTCTTCGGAAGCTATTTCGGAAAAAACACCTGGGATTTTTTTATAAATTATTTTTTGAAAACCTAAAGATTGGTAGTGCTTTTTGAGCGAATTATACATTTCTAAAACATCTGGCGTTTTGATATTTTCTGCGAGAATTAATCCTCCAAATGTAAGTCCTTGATGTGAATAAACGATATCCTGAGAAATATTTGCCGGAAAAATTGCAACCAATTTATTTTTTTTATAGAAAATAACAGAAGCGTCTTCGAAACGATCTTGATGGTATTCCATGTATTTTCGGTGAAATAAAAAAATGCCGTTTTTGCTATTTTCAACAAAATTATTCCAGTCACCTGCATATTCTGATTGGTATTTTTTTACCGAAATCATAAAGCTCGAAATTTTTGAAATGATTGGTAATCCCAAATGTAATCATCTTCATCAAATTCGGCGGAAGCCATTACCAAACAAATGGCACCTGAAGAAAAATTAATTTCAGAAGCCCAAATTCCCGGAGGTATATGCAATCCGAAATCAGGTCGGTTTAACAAAATTTGTCTTTTATAATTTCCATCATCAAGGGAAACTTCAAAACTCCCACTTGCTGCAATCAAAAACTGATGACATTCTTTGTGGGCATGAGCTCCTCGACTTTCGCCTCCTGCAATATCATACAAATAAAAAACACGCTTTACATTAAATGGAAAACCCGAATTATTTTCAATAACCGTTAAGTTTCCTTCGTCAAAACTGATTTTTCCCAAATCAACTATGCTGCAATCAAATACTGAAATCTTATTTTTCATTCACATAATTTTTAAATTCGGAATAATCTCTTATGTAATCTTCAGCATCAAAACCTTTATCAGATACAATTAATGCAAGTGAGTTAGTAGAAAAATTTTCCAGTGTTCTCCAATACATTTTAGGCACTAAAAGCCCGTAATAAGATCGGTTTAAAGAAAACTTTTGAATTGAATTGCCATCATCTAAAACCACGTCGAAACTCCCAGACAAAGCAACAATAAACTCGTTCTGCTCTTTAAAGGCGTGGCTGCCGCGCGTTTCACCACCAGGAACATCATAAATCCAATAAGTTCGTGCGATTTCAAAAGGCAACTGTTTCGGACTTTCAAAAAAAGAAAGCGTACCACGCTTGTCCATTATTTTTGGCAAATTGATAATTTCTGGCTTACTCATAATCACTATTTTCTATTCGCCAATCTCAATAAATATTGTCCGTATTCGTTTTTTTGAAGTGGTGTTGCTAATTCTACCAATTTTTCTTTAGAAATATAAGCCATTTCGTAGGCAATTTCTTCCAAACAAGCCACTTTTAATCCTTGTCTTTTTTCAATAGTTTGGATGTAATTAGAAGCTTCTAACAAAGATTCGTGGGTTCCGGTGTCAAGCCAAGCGTAACCGCGACCCATTAATTCTACTTTTAGATTTTTTTCTGCCAAATATTCTTGGTTGACCGTCGTAATTTCAAGTTCACCTCTCGCACTTGGTTGAATACCTTTGGCTACTTTTACAACAGAATTTGGATAAAAATAAAGTCCGACAACGGCATAATTACTTTTAGGTTCTTTCGGTTTTTCTTCAATTGAAATTACATTTCCTTGCTTGTCAAATTCTGCCACGCCATAACGTTCCGGATCTTGAACATAGTAACCAAATACGGTTGCTTTTTTGGCAACGGTTATATTTTGAACCGCAGTTTTCAACAATTCGGTTAAACCGTGACCATAAAAAATATTATCGCCTAAAATCAGGCAAACATCATCATTACCAATAAATTCCTCGCCGATGATAAAAGCTTGTGCCAAACCGTCAGGACTTGGTTGTTCGGCATATTCAAGTTTGATTCCAAAGTCCGAACCATCTCCTAGAAGGTTTTTGAAATTTGGCAAATCATGTGGAGTGGAAATAATCAAAATTTCATTAATTCCTGAAAGCATTAATACCGAAAGCGGATAATAAATCATCGGCTTGTCGTAAATTGCCATTAATTGTTTCGAAATCGAACGGGTCAACGGATACAATCTCGTTCCTGAACCTCCTGCTAATATGATGCCTTTCACTATGTTTTAATTTTAATTGGATTGTAATTTTTGAATCACTTTTTGCAAACTATCTTTATAAAAAGGAATTTCTACTTGATAAATATCGCTAATTTTTTCGGTATTTAATAAGGAATATGCGGGTCTTTTTGCCGGAGTTGGATATTGCGTTGTTGGGATTCCGGTAAGTTTACAGTTTAAATTTGCAATTTCCTTAATATCTTCGGCAAAATCAAACCAAGAAATTTCTCCCTTATTTGAATAATGATAAATTCCCGGATGCCAAACGCCCGAATCGATTATTTTTAATATGGCTTTCGCCAAATCGCCTGCATAAGTTGGGCTACCAATTTGGTCATTCACGATGTTCAGACTATCACGATCGCTCATGAGTTTCATCATTGTTTTTACAAAATTATTTCCAAATTCCGAATACACCCAAGCGGTTCTAATAATGATACTCGTAGGATTATCTCGCATTGCCGCTTCTTCCCCACGCAATTTGCTTTCGCCATAAAAATTAATTGGTGCCACTGCGGCATTCTCATTTAGCGCTTTTGCCGAATTTCCGTCAAAAACATAATCGGTAGAAATATGTAGGAATTTTGCGTTGTTTTTGTGACACCATTTTGCCATCGCTTCAACGGCCGTATGATTTACAGTTTCTGCTGTTGATCGTTCTGTTTCGGCTTTGTCAACGGCTGTATAAGCCGCACAATTGACAATATATTCGGGTTGCAGTTTCTCAAGATATTCCGAAATGTAAAATGAATCTTCTAATGAAAAATCTTCACGGGTAGCAAATACAAATTCGTAACTAGATAAATTTCCAGCAATCGCTTTCATTTCGCTTCCTAACTGACCGTTAGCTCCAGTAACGAGAATTTTTTTCATAAAAATGGTTTTAAATCCGCTAAAGTTCCGGCTATTTGATCTTTTTCGGAAATGATTGCATCAGCCGAATCTACTTTCCAATCGATTCCAAGAGAAGGATCATCAAACTTGATGCTTCTTTCGCTATCTTTATCATAAACCTGATCAATTTTGTAAGCCACGACAGCTTCTTCGCTTAAAACAGAAAATCCGTGCGCAAAGCCTTGAGGAATCAACAATTGCTTATTATTTTCAGCTGAAAGTACGATGCTAAAATGTTGTCCAAAAGTCGGTGATTCCGGACGAACATCAACAGCAACATCCAAAATTTCGCCTTGCAAAACCCTCACCAATTTACTTTGTGCAAAGGGTGGTAATTGCAAATGCAAGCCTCTGATTACATTTTTTTTAGAAGAACTTTGATTGTCTTGAATAAAAACCAAATCAATCCCGTTTTTAATATAAGCGTTTTGATTGTAAGCTTCAAAAAAATAACCTCTATCGTCGCCAAAAATCTTTGGCGTAATAATTTTTAATCCTTCGATTGCGGTTTGTTCAACTAACATTAATTGTATTGTTTTGAATAATAATTGGCGTATTCTCCGCTCGTTACATTGTTCAACCATTCTTGGTTATTTAAAAACCAATCAATCGTTCTTTCTAATCCTTGTTCAAATGTAACTGAAGGTTTCCAACCTAATTCGCGGTTAATTTTGGTAGCATCAATTGCATAACGCAAATCGTGACCCGGACGGTCTTTTACGTAAGTAATCAATTGCTCAGAAGTTCCTTTTTCTCTATTTAATTTTTGGTCCATTTGCTGGCAAAGCAACTTCACTAAATCAATGTTTTTCCATTCATTAAAACCACCAATGTTGTAGGTTTCGTGATTTTCTCCTTCGTGAAAAACCAAATCAATCGCCACAGCGTGATCTTCTACGAAAAGCCAGTCGCGTGTGTAATTTCCATCGCCATAAACCGGCAAAGGTTTGTTATTAATGATATTATTGATAAAAAGCGGAATTAATTTTTCCGGAAAATGGTTTGGCCCATAATTGTTAGAGCAATTCGTCAATACATAAGGCAAGCCATAAGTTTCACCGTAAGCTCTCACAAAATGATCTGAACTTGCCTTTGAAGCAGAATATGGAGAATTTGGATCGTAAGGTGTCGTTTCGGTGAAAAGACCGGTTTGTCCTAAACTTCCGTAAACTTCATCGGTACTAATATGGTAGAATCTTTTTCCTTCAAAATTACCTTTCCAAGTATTTTTGGCAGCATTCAATAAGTTCATAGTACCAAAAACATTGGTTTTTACAAACGCCAAAGGATCAGTAATTGACCGATCTACGTGAGATTCTGCAGCTAAATGCAAAACACCATCAAATTGATGTTTTTCAAATAAAGAATCTATAAAAACAGCATCAGTAATATCGCCTTTAACAAAAGTATAGTTAGGAGCTTGTTCGATATCCGAAATATTCTCGAGATTTCCAGCGTAAGTTAACGCATCTAAGTTAAAAATGTGATAATTAGGATACTGGTTTACAAATCTTCTCACCACGTGAGACCCGATAAATCCGGCACCTCCTGTAATTAAAATATTTTTCATCGAAACAAAATTAGGTTTGTATGTTTGTTGCAAAATTAATGGTTTTTTTGTTGTAAATGTTATGATTTAATTAGGAACCGATTGCCTGATACACGAATCCAATTGCTCTTAATTTTTCGGCATCTAGAATGTTTCGACCATCGAAAACAAAAGCTGGCTTCAACATATTGTCATAAATTTTTTGCCAATCATACTCACGAAATTCGTCCCATTCGGTTAACAAAGCTACAGCGTGAGAATTTTGCATGGCTTCATAAGGATTTTCTGTAACGGAAACGCTGGTTTTATTTTCTTCCGGTGTTCTTGTTCCGAGGTAATTTAAGTCGCTATAAACTTGATTCGCTTCTACTTTTGGATCATAAACAGCAATTTGCGCTTGTTCGTTAACCAAATCATCGGCTACATAAATTGCCGCAGATTCTCTGGTATCATTCGTGTCTTTTTTGAAAGCCCAACCCAAAAACGCAATTTTTTTGCCTGAAACGGTATTGTATAAAGTAGTAACGATTTTTCTTGCGAAACGACGTTTTTGATGGTCGTTCATAATGATTACTTGTTCCCAATAGTCAGCGACTTCACTCAATCCATAAGATTTTGCGATATAAACAAGATTTAAAATATCTTTTTGAAAACACGATCCACCGAAACCAACTGAAGCTTTTAAAAATTTCGAACCAATTCGGCTGTCCATTCCAATTGCTTTTGCCACTTCGTTGACGTTTGCGCCAGTTTTTTCACAAAGTTCAGACAATGCGTTAATGGACGAAACTCTTTGTGCCAAATAAGCGTTTGCCGTCAGTTTTGACAACTCTGAAGACCAAAGATTTGTGGTTAAAATTTTATTTCGATCCACCCAATTGGCGTAAACTTCAATCAATTTTTCAACTGCTTCCTGTCCTTCCGGCGAAGGATCTCCACCAATTAAAATTCTATCCGGATTGAGCAAATCCTGAACAGCGGTTCCTTCGGCTAAAAATTCAGGGTTGGACAAAATTTGAAAACGAACGCCGCTTCCGGTATTTTCCAAAATATTTTTCACGGCTTCGGCAGTTCTCACCGGAAGCGTAGATTTTTCAACTACAATTTTATCGGAAGTGGAAACCTTGGCAATTTGTCTGGCGCAAAGTTCAATAAATTTCAAATCTGCCGCCATACCTTTCCCTGAACCGTAGGTTTTTGTAGGTGTATTTACCGAAATAAAAATCATTTCTGCTTCTGCAATTGCCTGTTCAACTTCGGTAGAAAAAAATAAATTTCTGCCACGAGCTTCGGCTACCACTTCTGCCAATCCTGGTTCGTAAATAGGAATCTGACTTACATCGGGATTGTTCCAAGCCGCAATTCGGGCTTCATTGAGATCTACAACTGTAACTTGAATTTCGGGACATTTTTGTGCAATAACAGCCATCGTTGGTCCTCCAACATAACCGGCTCCAATGCAACATATTTTTTTTATTTTCATTTTAAAAACTGAATTTTCTAAATTAAATTTTCTTTGTACCAATCTGTTGCTTTTTGCAGACCGGATTTAAAATCATACAAAGATTCGCATTCCAATAATTTTGATAATATTCGAATAGTGGCAAAAATACGGTTTTTTAAAAGCACACTTTTTTTGTTAACGATATATTTACAAGTTTCATATTTTTTGGAAAAAAACTTAAACTGTGTCGATAAAGTTTTTTTCGGTTTTGTTGAAAATCACTAATCCGAACAAGAAAATAAATACCGAAAACGCAACTGAATAAATAATCCCGAAAGTTGTAAATTCTCCCTGACCTAAAAATGAGTATTTGAAAAATTCAAAAATACTGGTTAACGGATTGAGATAAACGAAGTTTTCGTAACCGTAAGGTTTTAATTTTTCTACTACCAAAGATGTTGGATAAACTACTGGCGTGAGGTACATGTACAATTGAATTCCAAAACCAACTAAAAACGACAAATCTCTGTATTTTGTAGTCATGGATGAAATTACCATACCAAAACCCATTGAAATTAAAGCCATCAAAATTAATAATACCGGAAGGAAAACGACCGTCCAATTAGGTCTTAACGTGCTGTCTTGAAAAATAAAATAACCTAAAGCTACCAAGAAAAACAAAAACTGAATTCCAAATTTGAGCAAGTTAGACACCGTAACGGACATGGGCATGATGACTCTTGGAAAATAAACTTTGCCAAAAATATTTTGGTTGGATTTAAAAGTTTCGGAAGTAGATTTAAAACAATCCGCAAAGTAAAACCAAAGTGTATTTCCCGCTAACGCAAAAAGAAAATAATTGACGCCATCGGATTCGATTTGGGCAATTTTATTAAAAATCACAAACTGTACGATGGAAGTCAAAACCGGCTGGATTAAAAACCACAACGGTCCTAAAATAGTTTGTTTGTAATAGGTAACAATGTCCCGTTTTACAAACAAAAGAAGCAAATCGCGGTAACGCCAAATCTCGGCAAAATTAAACTCAAAAAGATTTCCCTTCGGGCTAATTTCATACAACCAATCTTTATTTTTAAGGCTTTGACTTACTTTTTCTTCCATTTCGATTTTAACTTGGTGAATACTCCTTTTGGTTCGTCTTCGTGATAACCATCGCTGTAATTTCCGTAGCCATAACCATAGCCATAACCGTAACCGTAGCGACTTTTATTTTCATATCCATTAAAAACAATGCTAATATTAGTCAATTCCCCTTTTTTATATTTGTCATTGACCAAATTCAACATAGATTTTTTAGTTCGGTTTTGTCTTACTACGTAAAGCGTTGCATCACAATGTTGTGCCAATTCGAGCGCGTCGGCAACCAAACCAACTGGAGGTGTATCAAGAATAATATAATCGTAATGATTGCGAAGTTCGTCAAGCAATTCTTTCATGGAATCACCCAAAATTAATTCCCCAGGATTTGGCGGAATTGGTCCTGAAGTAATCACATCTAAATTATCAATCCCCGTTTTTTGTACGATTTCGCTGAGTGATTTTTGTCCAATCAAATAATTAACAACGCCGAAAGTATTGTTTAAGTTAAAGTCGCCAAAGATTTTTGGTTTTCTCAAATCTAATCCTACAATCACGGTTTTTTTCTCGCTTAACGCAAAAACAGTTGCAATGTTAATTGAGCAAAATGTTTTTCCTTCACCACTAATAGATGATGTAACCATCAAAGTTTTGGAACCTACAACATTTTGTTTTTTATACATAAATTGAAGCGAAGAACGAATGGCTCGAAAGGCTTCCGAAAGCGACGACTTTGGTTTTTCGTAAACCGATAAATTTGACAAAGTTGTTTTTTTTCCTACCACTCCCAAAAGCGGAATTTTAGTAAGCGAAGTTAAATCTTCCGGAGTGTTGACGCCGTTGTCTAAATAAGTAATTACAAACGCCACGGTTAGCGGAAATAACAAACCTAAAAACAACGCCATGATATAATTTACGCTGGTTTTTGGGCCAACCGGACCGTTTCCGGTGTCTTTTGCAGGATCGATAAAATGTATATCCGAAAGGTTTGCCGCTTTTACAATGTCGGCTTCATTTCTTTTTTCGAGAAAAGTGTTGAATATTTTTTCTGCCAAATCATAATCACGGGTAATTTTAAGCAAATCTTGTTGTTCTTCCGGAAGTCTTCTGATGGTGCTTTCGGCGGAAGAAATTTTGTTGTTAACCAAAGACAAATCGTTCTGGATTACCGATTTTGCGGCAGCGATATTTTCGAGCAAAACTTTTTTGATTGCCTCCATTTCGTTATCAAAATCACGGAAAAATTTCTCGTTTTTTACCGCATACGCTTTTTCCGACCGTTGAACCGACAAGGCAATCAACCGCGATACATTTCCTACCACGTTTGGATCGTCAATTCCGGCAACCGCTGGAGCTGGTAATTTGCTATAATCGTTGCTGCTGTTGAGATAATTTCGCAAGGTATTGTAGTACGCCAATTTTCGGTTGATGCCATCGCGCTCTAAATCTAAAATGGACAATTTTTCTGAAAGTTGCTCTCCATTGCCTTCTAACTCAAACACATTTTTGCCTTTTCGGAAATTTTTCAGTTCGCCTTCGGCACCTTTGAGTTGACCTTCCATCGAAACCAAAGTACTGTCGATAAAAGCAATTGTGTTGATGGCAAATTGATTTTTGCTGTCAAGCTGATTTTTTCTTAAAACATCGACCGTAGTATTCAAATAATCAACCAATTTGGCTTTGTTCGTCCCTTGAAGGCTTAATTTTAAAATCGAACCACCTTTGGCATCAGGTTCAACGCCAATTCCTTTAAAACCGGCAACCGTGCCGTTGAAATTATCAAATCTTACAAAATATTCGTTTCCCTTATAATTATTAGCATCAGGATTAAGTACCAAAGTCCAATTGAGAAAAGGCAATTTTACTGGTGAACCAACACGGAAACGTTTTTTATATTCGCCCGAAACTGTTTTAACGGGATTGTAAGTTTCGGTGGCGTAAACCACGGTTTCTGCTGTTTCCGAAGGAAAATCGATGGTAATTTCGTATTCGGTTTCGGAAACAAAATTAATTTTAATAGGGATTCCCGCCAATTGCGGTGCGTTGCTATCGATATTTACTTTGAAAGGTGTATTGCCGTAAACATCTACATAATTATATTTTCCTTCTTGAAGATATTGAATATAATACTGGAGTTTTGCCACCACTAATTCGTTGTGACTTCTGGATTTTAGTGTGGTAATGACGCTCTGCACCTTATCAGAAGTTCCTCCCCAGTTGAAAACCAAGCTGGTATTTGAGGTAAAAAAAGGATTGCTTTCATCGCGAACCGTGATGAGGCTTTCCATGGCATAAATTTTTTCTTTTCTGGTGTTGACTTGATAGGCTACAAAAAGGCAAATGGCAAGACTTAGCAAAAACCATTTCCAATAGCTGAGAATTTTCATCAAAAAACCCTTAAAATCAAAATGATTCTGATTTTCAAAAAGGGCAAAATCTTTCGGGTCTAACATTTTTATAAAGAAAAATTATCTGTTTACAAGCAAGAGAACAGTGGTAACTAAAGAGATCATTGTCATAACCAAACCAAGACTTTGCAAGCCAGTGGTTCCGGTTCCCCATGTTTTTTGTTTTAACGGTTTGATGTAAATATAATCGTTAGGTTGCACGTAAAAATAAGGCGACTTCATGACTTCGGCATCAGTTAAATCTAAAGAATGCATCTCGGTTCCTTGAGGATATTGTCTTACAATGACTACTTCTTTTCTGTTTCCTACGGTTGTAATATCGCCAGCATTGGCAACGGCTTCAAGCACGGTCACTTTGTCTTGAAACAAAGTTTGAGTTCCCGGGCTATTAATTTCGCCATTCACCGTAAAACGCACGCCAGCTAATTTTACATTGACAAAAATATTAGCCGCTTTGTTAAAATATTCATCTAATAACTGCTTCTCAATTTTAGTCCGAATTTCTTCAACTGTAAAACCTAAAACATTTACTTCACCTAAAACCGGAATGCGGATATTTCCATGATCATTAACTGTATAACCATCAAAATATAATTGTTGTGCACTTTGCCCTTGAACTCCACCTGTAGCAGGTTGTGTATTAAACATTTCTACTAAAGCCGCATCAAGTGCTTTTATTTTGATGCTTAAAACATCGTTCACCTGAACACGATAAGGCTTTGAAGCTACCGGATTTACAGCAGCAGCGGTATCTCCTTCATTTTTTTTCTGCAAATAAATTAGGTCTTGAGTTGGAACGCATGACGTAGAGAAAACGCCAATAGCCAAACAAAAGAACACAAATATTTTTCTCATTGTTAGATTATTTCGAAACAAATATAGTTTTTCATTTAGAAAATGCTAATGCTTTCTAATTATTTTTAAGCGAATTTTCAAAAGGAATTCGATGCAAGATACTTCGCCCGAGCGTTGCCTCGTCCGCATATTCCAGTTCATCCCCAACCGGAATTCCTCTGGCAATGGTAGAAGTTACCACAGAAAAATCTTTGATTTGCTTATAAATGTAGAAGTTAGTGGTATCGCCTTCCATGGTGGCGCTTAACGCAAAAATAATTTCGCGGATACCTCCAGCTTTCACTTTTTCTACTAACGAATGAATATGCAACTGGCTTGGACCAACCCCGTCAATGGGAGAAATTTTACCTCCTAAAACATGATAAACCCCTCTAAAAGTGGCGGTATTTTCTATCGCCATTACATCTCTGATGTCTTCCACCACGCAAACTAATTCGTGATCGCGTTTTGGATTATTGCAAATTTCACAAACTTCGGTATCGGAGATGTTGTGACAATTTTTACAGGATTTTATTTCGTCACGCATATTCACCAAAGCTTCTGCCAAAAAATGCGTTTGGTCTTTGGGCTGCTTAAGCAAATGTAATACGAGTCGCAATGCCGTACGTTTTCCAATTCCGGGGAGTTGAGAAATTTCGGCGACTGCTTTTTCTAATAATTTCGATGAAAATTCCATGGCGCAAAGTTAATCAATATTTCATACCAGAAGCATTGCTGGATTAGGTTGGCACGAGTAAATTTTTCCAAAAAAATAAAAAAAATCATACCTTAATATATATGAACTCGAAAAAATATCCCCCGCAAGTCACGTTCAGATTTCAAAATGATGTCGTTTATTCAAGAAACGCAAGAAAATTCGGGCTATGAAAAGTGTTTTTTAACTACTGAGAATCAGCAATTAAAATAATATTTTAGAGTAGTTTGTATTTGTAGAAAATATTTGTACTTTTGCAACCCCTTTATTGGGGATGGAATGTTTAATTAAAATAAATTATTGTGAACAATTTAAGCTACAAGACAATTTCAGCTAACAAAGCCACTGTACAAAAAGAGTGGATTGTTGTAGATGCTGAAGGGCACAACTTGGGCCGTCTTGCTTCTAAAGTGGCTATGATCCTTAGAGGTAAGTACAAACCAAGCTATACCCCGCACGTGGACTGTGGAGATAATGTAATTATTATCAACGCAGAAAAAATCAACCTTACCGGTAACAAGTTGGATGACAAAACTTACATCCGCCACACAGGTTACCCAGGAGGACAAAGAATCCTTTCTGCTAAAGTGCTTCAGGCAAAAAATCCTGCTGCGTTAGTAGAAAAAGCGGTAAAAGGAATGCTTCCAAAAAACAAATTGGGTGCTCAACTTTTCCGTAACCTAAATGTAAATGTAGGTTCTGAGCACAAAATGGAGGCTCAAAAACCTAAAACCGTTAATTTAAACGATCTTAAGTAATGGCTACAATTCACAAAATTGGCAGAAGAAAAACTGCAGTAGCCCGTGTTTATGTAACAGAAGGAACTGGAAACATCACGGTAAACAAAAAAGAATTTACAACTTACTTCCCAACGGCTACGTTACAGTACAAAGTTTTACAACCGCTTTCAATGACTGAAAACGCTGAAAACTTTGACGTAAAAGTAAATGTTTACGGAGGAGGTACAACTGGACAAGCAGAAGCAGTTCGTATGGCTTTAGCACGCGTAATGTGTGAAGTAAATGCTGAGAACAGAGCAATCTTGAAACCAGAAGGCTTATTAACAAGAGACCCAAGAATGGTTGAACGTAAAAAATTCGGTCAGAAGAAAGCTCGTAAGAGATTCCAATTCTCTAAACGTTAATATTACCGTCTTGCTCAAGGCGAGCAAGACATCGCTTATTTATTTTTTAAAAACAATGTTGTTGTTCCTGTCGAGGCAGGAAATTAGTTTAGCATCTAAATGAAGCCTAGAGCCAAAAGCCTAACGCTTAAAGCCCAAAAGGAACATTGCTAATTCAACAGAACGTAAACTATTATTAAAATGGCAAACAAAGTAGAAGTTAAAGACTTACTGGAAGCAGGTGTTCACTTCGGACACATGACCAGAAAATGGGATCCAAATATGGCTCCTTACATTTATATGGAACGTAATGGAATCCACATTATCAATCTATATAAAACTGCAGCTAAAATTGAAGAAGCTAATGAAGCTTTGAAAAAAATTGCTGCATCAGGTAGAAAAATTTTATTCGTAGCTACCAAAAAACAAGCGAAAGATATCGTAGCTGAAAAAGCAGCTGCTGCTAACATGCCTTACATCACTGAAAGATGGCCAGGTGGTATGTTAACTAACTTCGTTACTATCCGTAAAGCTGTTAAGAAAATGGCTTCTATTGATAGAATGAAGAAAGACGGTACTTTCAACACATTATCTAAAAAAGAACGTTTACAAGTTGATCGTCTTCGTGCAAAATTAGAGAAGAACTTAGGTTCTATCGCTGATATGTCAAGACTTCCAGCGGCATTGTTTATTGTAGATATTAAAGCTGAACACATCGCGGTTAAAGAAGCTCAAAAATTAAACATTCCAGTTTTTGCAATGGTTGATACAAATTCAGACCCACGTGAGGTTGATTATGTAATCCCTGCAAATGATGATGCTTCTAAATCAATTGAAAAAATCCTTTCTTTAGTAACAGCTGCTGTAACCGAAGGTCTTTCTGACAGAAATACAAATTCTGAAAAAGAAACTGAGCAACCAGCAGAAGAAGTGAAAGCGGCACAAACAGAAGCAGCTCCAACTTCAACTGAAGAATAAATCAAATTTTAAATTCCAAATTTTAAATTCCAAATTCCAAAATCAGATTTTTAACCATCTGATAACGTTGGAATTTGGGATTTGAAGATTGGAATTTTTACTTTTAACATTAAAACAAAAAAATATTATGGCAACGATTACTGCTGCAGACGTAAATAAATTGAGAACACTTACAGGTGCCGGAATGATGGACTGTAAAAAAGCTTTAGTAGAAGCTGACGGAGATTTTGAACTTGCTATCGAAAACCTACGTAAAAAAGGTCAAAAAGTAGCTGCAAACAGATCTGACAGAGAATCTACCGAAGGAGCTGCAATTGCTGTTGTAAATGCAGATAAAACTCAAGGTGTTGTGATTACTTTGAACTGCGAAACTGACTTCGTAGGTAAAAACGAAGGTTTCGTAAAATTAGCTACAGATTTAGCTAACCTTGCTTTGAACCACAACTCAAAAGACGAATTTTTGGCTGCTGATTTCAACGGAATCACTGTATCTGAAAAATTAATCGAGCAAACTGGAGTTATCGGAGAAAAAATCGAAATCGGTACTTTCGAAAAATTAGAAGGTGCTTTCGTAGGAAGCTACATCCACGCTGGTAACAAAATCGCTACTTTAGTAGCACTTTCTGCTAACGTAAACGGAGCTGAAGAAGCTGCCAGAAACGTAGCAATGCAAGCTGCTGCCATGAACCCAATCGCACTTAACGAAGAAGGTGTTGACAGCGCAATCATTGAAAAAGAAGTAGAAATCGCTAAAGATCAATTGCGTCAAGAAGGAAAACCAGAAGCCATGTTAGACAATATCGCTAAAGGAAAAATCCAACGTTTCTACAAAGACAATACTTTGGTAAACCAAGATTATATCAAAGATGGTCAAATGAACGTAGCAGGTTACGTAAAATCTGTTGACGCTAATCTTACCGTAACAGGTTTCAAAAGAGCTGCTCTTGGATAATCATCCAACAACTCATATTAAATCGCCTCGCATTTATTGCGGGGCTTTTTTTTTTGGATTTTTTAGAGCAACACAACAGGCATTTTTTTAATCGAAGTTCCCGCTTTCCGCTACAATCTTTATCAATTACCTTGGTTTCCAACCCAAGGTAATCAATAAAGGATTTCCGCTGTAATCGGGGCTAATGGAAAACTTCAGGTATTTTTTTAAACGTCTTTTTTTTAAAACAAAATTCGAATATATTTGCCTCCTCAAAAAATCAACTATAATGAAAAAAACAACAATTTTATCTTTAGGAATGTCAGCCGCAATCTTGCTATCTTGCAGTGGCGATGACAACGCAAACCCGCAACCAGAAGTACAAGCACAACTGACCGGTAAATGGGAATTTACAGAAGAAGGTTTGTACAACCCTAACGGAACATCGTCACTCGAACCTGCATTAGTCAATGCTCCAGGATGCAATAAAAACTTCTACGAGTTTAACGCAAATAACGTGATGAACGAAGGATATTACACGGCGTCACCTTGCACTTTATATAATTTACCAGGAACTTACGTTAAAAACGCTAATACACTAACAATAGATTTAGAAAGCGAACCTGCCGAAACCGCTCAAATCATCCAACTTGACGCAACGACTTTAAAACTTGTTTTCCCTGACAATGGAGGCGGTGACAACAGACCTCATTTGAGAGTTTACAAAAAGGTTTAAACTATTGGAAGTACCCAAACAATATTATTTTTTTTAAAAAATTTTGGCCAAAAAAAAAGCCGTTTCAAGCTAAACTGAAACGGCTTTTTTTATTTTCCAGGCTTGATTAACAGCGCTCCGGAATATTTTCGTTTGATCTCTTGCAAATGTCGTTCCGCTTCAATTTTTGTTTTAAAATTACCAATCCACACTTTATAAACCGGCGTGTAAAAAACAATTGTACCATCCATTTTTAAATCCTTTTTAACCTCATTTAGCGTTTTCTTTGCCGTTTCGCTATCCCCACTAAAAACCTGAATTTTATAACGCTCATTTACCGTTAACGAAGCATTGATTTTTCGCTTTTCTGTAAGCATTTGCTCAAATTTTGGGTTTTGAGCCACCTTAATATTTTGCTCTTGTGCAGAAACTGAACCTATCGACAAAAGACAAGTTCCGATAAAAAAATAAAGATTTTTTGGCTTTAAAATTCTCATAATGAAGTTAGTTTTAGACAAAGGTACTATTTATTGATAATACACAATTTAAAAATATTATTTAGAATTGATATAAATTGATTATTAAGACTTCTTTAGGGTTTTGAGAATAGTTTGTAAGTCGTATTTTTGTGCGAAGTTTTAAAAGGGGTATTGTGTTTTCTCTGAATTCATCACTGAAAAAACCATACCAAATTAGTCGATAATCATCATAAAATATGAAAAAGGTGGGTAACCATAATTCGATTTCGAAGATTTTCTTATTAAGTTTAGCGTTTTTGCTAACATTTTCCGTTTCATCTATTGCTCAAGACGCTGCTGCAACACCAGCTCCTGAAGCCGCACAAGCTGCAGCTCCAGCCGAAGGTGCTGCTGGTGATGCCGCTGCAGGAAAAGCATTGTTTAATGCCAATTGTGCCGCATGTCACAAGCTTGACGCCAAAATGACCGGACCTGCTTTACGTGGTATCACAGAACTTCGTGACCGTGACTGGTTACACAAATGGATCAAGGACAGCCAAGCTTTGATCAAATCTGGCGATGCTCAAGCAGTAAAAGTTTTCGAAGAGCACAACAAATCTGTAATGACGGCGTTCCCGCAATTGTCTGACGCAGATATTGACAACATTTTAGCTTATACTGCTGAACCAAAACCAGAACCTGTAAAACCTGAAATTGGTGGTGCAACTGGCGGAAATGGTTCGCAAGATGGTCTTTCTAACAATGTGATTTTAGGAGCTCTTGTGCTTGTAATGGCAATGTTGGTTGTAATGTTGTTCTTGGTAAACAATGTTCTTGGAAAAATTGCTCGTGCTAACGGAATTGAACCAGTTAAAAAGGAACCAACCACTCCAATCTGGATTGCTTTTGCTAAAAATCAATTTTTAGTATTGGTAACATCCATTTTGCTAATGCTGGCTTCAGGATACTTTATTTACGGATATTTAATGCAAGTAGGTGTTGACCAAGGTTACCAACCGATTCAGCCAATTCACTATTCGCATAAAATTCACGCTGGCGATAACGCTATCGACTGTAAATATTGCCACTCTTCGGCAAGAACAAGTAAAACGGCAGGTATTCCTTCGTTGAACGTTTGTATGAACTGTCACAAAAATATTTCGGAAGTAGCAGAATCTACCGCTACACCAGAACACAGCAAAGCATTTTACGATGGCGAAATCCAAAAATTATACGATGCTGTAGGTTGGGACAAAGCCGCTCAAAAATACACAGGGAAAACCCAACCTGTTAAATGGGTTAGAATTCACAATCTTCCAGATTTTGTTTACTTCAACCACTCTCAACACGTTTCTGTTGCAGGAGTTGAATGTCAAACATGTCACGGTCCGGTTGAAACATTCGAATTAATGGAACAATTCTCTCCACTAACAATGGGATGGTGTGTGGATTGTCACCGCAAAACTGATGTTAAGATGGAAGGTAACGCTTACTACGAAAAAATTCACGCAGAACTTGCCAAAAAATACGGCAAGACTAAACTTACAGCTGCAGAAATGGGCGGTTTAGAATGCGGTAAGTGTCACTATTAATCAATTATTAAAGAAGCAAATATTTATATACATGTCATCAAACAAAAAATACTGGCAAAGTGTTGAAGAACTAAACGAGAATAGTTCTATTGTTGAGACGCTCAGAAACAACGAATTCGCGGAACCACTTCCTGTCGAACAGTTTTTAGGAGATAAAGAATCATTATCAGCATCATCAACATCACGACGTGATTTCTTGAAATATGTAGGATTCAGTACTGCTGCTGCATCGTTAGCGGCTTGCGAAGGTCCAGTGATCAAATCGATTCCTTACGTAGTACAACCGGAAGAAATTATCCCTGGAGTAGCAGATTATTATGCAACTACAATTGCAGATGGATTTGATTTTGCAAATATCCTAATCAAAACCAGAGAAGGTCGTCCGATTAAAGTTGAAAATAATACCGTTGAAGGAACTAAAGTTGCTGCCAATGCAAGAGTTCACGCTTCTGTTCTTTCTTTATATGATAGCGGAAGATTAAAAGCACCAAAAATTGCAAAAAAATCGGCATCATGGACAGATGTTGATTCACAAGTTAAAGCCAGTCTTGTAGAAGCAAAAGCTTCAGGTAAACAAGTTGTGCTATTAACAGGAACTATGGCAAGCCCTTCAACTGATAAATTAATTGCAGAATTTATTGCCAAAAATCCAACAGCCAAACATGTTATCTATGATGCGGTTTCAGAAACCAATGCATTAGATGCCTTTCAAATGGCTTACGGAGAAAGAGCTTTAGCAGATTACGATTTTTCAAAATCTGAAGTAATTGTATCAGTTGGAGCAGATTTCTTAGGAGATTGGCAAGGTGGAGGTTTCGATTCTGGTTACGCAAAAGGTCGAGTGCCTCGTAACGGAAAAATGTCGAAACACATCCAGATTGAAGCGAATATGTCAATGTCTGGTGCAAATGCAGACAAACGTATTCCGTTAACAATTACCGATCAAAAACAAGCTTTAGTAAAAATATACAATGCCATCACCGGAAATTCTTTAGGCACTCAAAAAGTAGCGCGTGAAGAAGAAGTGATGAAAGCCGCTCAACAATTAAAATCTGCCGGATCAAAAGGTGTTTTAGTAAGTGGTTTAGATGATCTTAATGCACAATTACTGGTTTTTGCCATTAACAATGCGTTACAATCAGAAGCGTTTAATCCTGCTGGTGCAAGATTGACTAGAAAAGGTGACGCTAAAGCAGTTGCCCAATTATTGCAAGACATGAAAGCCGGTAACGTTCATACTTTAATTATGAATGGCGTGAATCCGGTTTATACTTTAGCTGCTTCAAAAGATTTTGCTGAAGGACTTAAAAAAGTTAAAACTTCTGTTGCTTTTTCTTTAAGAGAAGATGAAACGGCTTCGCAAACAACTATTGCTTTGCCAGCCCAACATTATTTAGAATCTTGGGGAGATGTTACAATTTCTAAAGGAAATTATAGCATCATGCAACCAACCATCAGACCATTGTTTGACAGCCGTCAATTTCAGGATGCTTTGTTAGTTTGGAATGAAAACCCAACCTCTTATTACGATTATTTAAAAGCTTTCGGAACTACTCAAGTTTCGGGAATTACTTGGAATAAATTAGTTCACGATGGTGTTTCATCAACACCTGTAACTGGTTCTGCTAGCGGAAATGCAGATTTTGCAGGAGCTGCTTCAACTTTGGCGCAAGCCAAAAAACAAGGAGAATTTGAATTAGTACTTTATACCAAAACTGGTATGGGAGACGGACAACAAGCCAACAACCCTTGGTTACAAGAGTTTCCGGATCCAATTACCCGTGTTTCTTGGGACAACTACGTTACAGTTTCTAAAGCAGATGCTGAAAGATTAGACCTTGAAAACTATAATGTTGCTAACGGAGGTTTAAATGGTAGCTATGTTACTATAGAAGTTGCTGGTGCAAAACTTGAAAACGTTCCGGTGATTATCCAACCTGGTCAAGCCGTTGGAACTATTGGAGTAGCTTTAGGTTATGGCCGAAAAGAATCTTTGAAAGAAGAAATGCAAGTTGGGGTAAATGCTTACACTTTGTATGTTAATGCCAATGCAAACCAAACTGCTAAAATTTCTAAAGCGGGTGGCGAACATGAGTTTGCTTGTGTTCAGTTACAAAAAACTTTAATGGGTCGTGGTGATATTATTAAAGAAACTACTTTGGATACTTTCAATAAAGAAGATGCTTCTGTATGGAATGTAGCGCCAATGGTTTCATTAGATCACAATCCTGTAAAAGCAAACACTGTAGATCTTTGGGAATCTTTTGACAGAAGTGCTGGTCATCATTTTAAATTATCAATTGATTTAAATTCATGTACAGGTTGTGGCGCTTGCGTTATTGCTTGTCATGCAGAAAATAACGTTCCAGTTGTTGGAAAATCTGAAGTAAGAAGAAGCCGTGATATGCACTGGTTGCGTATTGACAGGTATTATTCTTCTGAAGAAACTTTTGAAAAAGACAACGAGAAAAAAGAAGGATTTGAAGGATTATTTGGTGACAAAGGTTCTTTGGGTGGATTTGGAGAAATGGAAGATCCGTCAGACAATCCACAAGTAGCTTTTCAACCAGTAATGTGTCAGCACTGTAACCATGCTCCATGTGAAACAGTTTGTCCGGTTGCGGCAACTTCACACGGACGTCAAGGACAAAACCACATGGCTTATAACCGTTGCGTTGGAACGAGATATTGCGCCAACAACTGTCCATATAAAGTGCGTCGTTTCAACTGGTTCTTGTACAACAAAAACGAAGAATTTGACTTCCACATGAATGATGATTTAGGCCGAATGGTATTAAATCCGGACGTTGTAGTTCGTTCTCGTGGTGTAATGGAAAAATGTTCGCTTTGTATTCAAATGACACAAGCTACTATCCTTCAAGCAAAACGCGATGGAAGAGCAGTTGCTGGAAACGAATTTGAAACCGCTTGTTCGGCAGCATGTACTTCTGGATCAATGATTTTTGGAGATGTTAACGACAAGTCAAGTGAAGTTGCAAAATTGGAACAAGACCCAAGAATGTACCACTTGTTAGAGCACGTTGGAACAAAACCGAATGTATTCTATCACGTAAAAGTTAGAAATACCTAAATAATTAATTAATTAAGAAACAATATAAAGGATTATGTCGTCTCACTACGAAGCACCCATTAGAAAACCTTTAGTTATAGGTGATAAAACTTATCACGATGTAACAGTAGATGTTGCTGCTCCTGTTGAAGGAAGAGCCAACAAACAATGGTGGATTGTATTTTCAATATCACTAGTTGCTTTTCTTTGGGGATTAGGTTGTATCATTTACACTGTCTCTACAGGTATCGGAACTTGGGGATTAAATAAAACTGTTGGTTGGGCTTGGGATATCACGAACTTCGTTTGGTGGGTTGGTATCGGTCACGCCGGAACGTTAATCTCAGCCGTATTATTATTATTCCGTCAAAAATGGAGAATGGCAATTAACCGTTCGGCTGAAGCGATGACCATTTTCTCGGTAGTTCAGGCAGGTTTATTCCCAATTATTCACATGGGTCGTCCATGGTTAGGTTACTGGGTTTTACCAATCCCGAATCAATTCGGTTCTCTTTGGGTAAACTTTAACTCACCATTACTTTGGGACGTATTTGCAATTTCTACCTATTTATCTGTATCACTAGTATTCTGGTGGACAGGTTTATTACCAGATTTTGCAATGTTAAGAGATAGAGCTGTAACTCCATTTACGAAAAGAGTATATTCTATTTTAAGCTTCGGTTGGAGCGGAAGAGCAAAAGATTGGCAACGTTTTGAAGAAGTATCATTGGTATTGGCAGGTTTGGCAACACCACTTGTACTTTCGGTTCACACGATTGTATCCTTTGACTTCGCTACTTCAGTAATTCCTGGATGGCATACGACCATCTTCCCTCCTTATTTCGTGGCTGGAGCGGTATTCTCAGGATTTGCCATGGTAAACACACTTTTGATCATCATGAGAAAAGTGTCAAACTTAGAAGCATATATCACTATTCAACACATCGAATTGATGAATATTGTAATCATGATTACAGGATCAATCGTAGGTGTTGCGTATATCACTGAGCTTTTCGTAGCTTGGTATTCAGGAGTTGAATATGAGCAATATGCTTTCTTGAACAGAGCAACTGGTCCTTACGCTTGGGCATATTGGGCAATGATGACTTGTAATGTGTTCTCTCCGCAATTTATGTGGTTCAAAAAGTTAAGAACAAGTATCATGTTCTCGTTCGTAATCTCAATTGTAGTAAACATCGGAATGTGGTTTGAGCGATTTGTAATTATCGTAACCTCACTTCACAGAGATTACCTTCCATCATCTTGGACAATGTTCTCTCCTACTTTTGTTGATATCGGAATTTACATCGGAACAATCGGATTCTTCTTTGTGTTATTCCTTCTTTATGCAAGATCATTCCCTGTGATTGCACAAGCAGAGGTTAAAACAATTTTGAAATCTTCAGGAGAAAATTACAAACGAGAAAGAGAAAACAACCATTCACATTCACACCATGAGTAATAAAGTTATACACGCAATTTATAATGATGATGACGTGCTTATGGATGCCGTTAAAAAAACACGTGCAGCTCATCATCATATCGAAGACGTTTTTACACCGTTCCCGGTTCACGGTTTAGATAAAGCAATGGGAATTGCACCAACCCGTTTAGCAATTTGCGCTTTCCTTTATGGATTGGTAGGATTAACGGTTGCAACTACAATGATGAACTACATCATGATTTCGGATTGGCCACAAGACATTGGAGGAAAACCAAGTTTTAGCTATATCCAAAACATGCCGGCTTTTGTCCCTGTAATGTTTGAGATGACCGTATTTTTTGCAGCTCACTTAATGGTAATTACTTTTTACATGAGAAGTAGATTGTGGCCATTCAAACAAGCTGAAAATCCGGACGTAAGAACAACTGACGATCATTTCTTGATGGAAGTTTCAGTACACGGAGATGAAAATGAATTGATTTCGTTTTTTCAAAATACCGGTGCAGTAGAAGTTAAAGTAATAGAAAAGCATTAAAAAGGAATATGAAAGGTTTATATAAAATAACACTTTTAGTAGGAATTGCGGTTGCTGCTGTTTCTTGCCAAAATAAGAAAAAGCCAAACTACCAATATTTTCCAAACATGTACGAATCGGTTGGTTATGAAACTTATTCAGAATCTGCTGCTTTCAAAGGAGGAACAGAAGGGCAATTACCTGCACAAGGATCTATTCCACGAGGATTTGAGCCTTACGAATATCCGAACACAACCGAAGGTTATGAAGCTGCAAAAGCCAGTTTACAATCTCCGTTAGATTCTATTCAAAGAAATAGCGATAAAGGAGCGCAACTTTACGGAATTTATTGTGCTATTTGCCATGGTGAAAAAGGAGACGGTAAAGGAAATCTTGTAAAAAGAGAAAAATTCCTTGGAATACCAAGTTATGCCGATAGAGTAATCACCGAAGGTAGTGTTTTCCACGTAGAAACTTATGGTTTAAATGCAATGGGATCTCACGCTAACCAATTAACTCAAGAAGAGCGTTGGATGGTTGCGGCTTACGTGATGAAACTTAAAAGTGAATTATAAATTGTAGAACAAACTGATCTTAATAGATATGTACACATTTTCCAGCAAATTAAAAACGTTTTCGTTTATCCTGATGGTCTTAGGAATTCTTGGGATAGGATACGGTTTTTTAACTGCACCAAAAGATATTGCGGAAGTTGAACAAATTCTGAAAAAAGAAGCCGAAGCTCACCATGGCGATCACGGTGATGCTCATCATGCAGATGCTCATCATGCAGACGCACATGCTTCAACACCAGCAGAAACCGCTCATGCACACGCAGAAGCTACTCACGACACTACAAATGCAGCTCACGCAGAACCTACTGACGAAGCTCATGCTGTTGCAGAAGCTCACGCAGATTCAGTTGTTCACCATACAGATTCTGCGACCGTTGCAGAAAACGAACACCAAGATCACGCTGTTACCGCAGTAGCGCATCACGATGACGCTTCTGGTCACGATGATCATGCAGCACATCAAAAACATTTAGAACACGTTTTACATCAGTTAAAAAATAAGCCTTGGGCTGCTGTTTATGTTGCCGGATTATTTTTCATGTTGATTTCGCTTGGAGTTTTAGCATTTTACGCTATTCAACAAGTGGCACAAGCAGGATGGTCTCCGGTTTTATTCCGTGTGATGCAAGGAATTACCGCTTATTTACCAATTGGTTCTATCATTGTATTTATTCTATTGGCGTTAGGAGCTTTCCACGTTCATCATTTATTTGTATGGATGGATCATGAATTGTTAGACCCAACAAGTCCAAAATACGATAAATTAATTGCTAATAAATCAGGATATTTGAATGAATGGTTCTGGTTAATTAGAGCGGCAGTATTCATTATTGGATGGAACTTATACCGTTATTTCTCAAGAAAAAATTGTTTGGCACAAGACGAAGCTTCAGACAATGCTTTCTACAAAAAGAATTTCAAAATTTCAGCAGGATTTTTAGTATTCTTCATTGTAACAGAATCAATCATGTCTTGGGACTGGATTATGTCGGTTGATCCTCACTGGTTCAGTACTTTGTTCGGTTGGTACGTATTCGCAAGTTTCTTTGTAAGCGGAATCACTGTGATTGCAATGGTAACACTTTATTTGAAATCTCGAGGTTATTTAGAATATGTAAACACCAGCCACATTCACGATTTGGCAAAATTCATGTTCGGTATCTCAGTTTTCTGGACATATCTTTGGTTCTCACAATTTATGTTGATTTGGTATGCAAATATTCCGGAAGAGGTAACTTACTTCATCACAAGAATTGAGCAATATAACTTACCTTTCTTCGGAATGGTAGCGATGAACTTCTTATTCCCGGTTTTAATTTTGATCAATACAGATTTCAAACGCTTAACTTGGATTGTTTTAATGGCGGGAATTGTAATCCTTTGTGGTCACTATTTAGATTTCTACACCATGATTATGCCAGCAACTGTTGGAGACCGTTGGTTCATTGGTATCGCAGAAATCGGTTCAATTTTATTCTTCTTAGGATTGTTTATTTTAGTAATTTTCACGGCTCTTACAAAATCGCCATTGGTTCCTAAAAACAACCCATTCATCGAAGAAAGTAAACATTTTCATTATTAATATTTAAAGGCAGAAACAGATGACAAGTTTGTTGGTAATTATAGTTTTAGTTTTATTAGCTGTCGCAGTTTGGCAGTTGACTAAAATTTTCGACTTAACTCAAGTTGGGGGTTTGCGCGACAATTCGCAAATCGCTAATGATAAAGATAATAATGTTAATGGTTATTTGATGTTCGGATTCTTGGTGTTCATTTACATCACGATGATTTATTGCGTTGCAAAATTCGGACACCTTCCGTTAATGAGCAATCCAGCTTCTGAACACGGAACAGATGTAGATAACCTGATGTGGATTTCAATGATTTTAATTTTCGTTGTACAAATCATCACCCAAGCGTTATTACACTATTTTTCTTTCAAATACAGAGGAAAACAAGGACAAAAAGCTTTATATTTTGCTGATAATGACAAGTTAGAATTTATCTGGACAATCATTCCGGTAATCGTTTTAGCAGGTTTAATTTTATACGGATTATACGCTTGGACCAACATTATGTTTGTGGACGAAGACGAAGATGTAATTATTGTGGAGCTTTACGCAAAACAATTCTCTTGGGAAGCAAGATATTCTGGTGAAGATAACGTTCTTGGAAAAGCAAACGTTCGCTACATCAAAGGTGTGAATACTACCGGTGTTGACGTAACGGATCCAAATGCACAAGACGATCGTGTTACGAACGAGTTACATTTGCCGAAAGGTAAAAAAATCTTATTCAAAATGCGTTCACAAGATGTATTGCACTCTGCTTACATGCCACATTTCCGTGCTCAAATGAACTGTGTTCCTGGTATGATTACGCAATTTGCCTTCACTCCTACTAAAACTACATCTGAAATGCGTCAGCATCCAGACATTGTGGAAAAAGTGGCACATATTAACGAATTAAGAGCGAAAAAAAGTCAAGAACTAATTGCTAAAGGTGAAACAGGATTAGACCCTTACACTTTTGATTTCTTGTTGCTTTGTAATAAAATTTGTGGGGCTTCACACTACAACATGCAAATGAAAATTGTTGTGGAAGACGAAAAAGATTTTAATGCTTGGATGAAAGAACAACCCACTTTGGTATCTGCCGTTAAAGCAGAAAATGCTCCAGCAGCAGAAGCTGAAGTTGTAGGTCCAACCGCTCCAATCAAAGATTCTGCTCATGCAGCAACTGGAGTTCCAACCATTCCAACGGCACGTTAATTATTAGTATTTAAATAAAATTTAAACCAAAATATATGTCAGCAGTAGCTCACGATATGGATCACGCACACGATCACGAACACGAACACCACCACAAAGATACTTTTATTACAAAGTACATCTTTAGCTTGGATCACAAAATGATCGCCAAACAATACCTAATTACGGGTATTATTATGGGAATCATTGGTGTGGGAATGTCATTGCTTTTCAGAATGCAATTGGCTTGGCCCGAAGAATCTTTTGGCGTGTTCAAATTTTTCCTTGGAGACAAAATGGCTCCTGATGGTGTAATGAAAAACGATGCTTATTTGGCATTAGTAACCATTCACGGAACCATCATGGTTTTCTTCGTATTAACCGCAGGATTAAGTGGAACTTTCAGTAATTTATTGATTCCTTTGCAAATCGGAGCACGAGATATGGCTTCTGGTTTCATGAATATGATTTCTTATTGGTTATTTTTCCTTTCGAGTGTAATCATGGTAATTTCCTTATTCGTAGAATCAGGTCCAGCATCTGCAGGATGGACAATTTATCCGCCACTTTCAGCATTGCCTCAAGCCATCCCAGGTTCTGGAGCAGGTATGACACTTTGGTTAGTATCCATGGCAATTTTCATCGCGTCGTCATTAATGGGATCCCTTAACTACGTCGTAACTGTTATCAACTTGAGAACAAAAGGAATGTCGATGACAAGAATGCCATTAACAATTTGGGCATTTTTCATCACAGCGGTAATTGGTATCGTATCGTTCCCAGTTTTACTTTCAGCTGCGTTATTGTTGATTTTTGATAGAAGTTTTGGAACATCGTTCTACCTTTCTGATATCTACATTGCAGGAGAAGTATTGCACTACCAAGGTGGTTCACCGGTATTGTTCGAGCACCTTTTCTGGTTCTTAGGTCACCCTGAAGTTTACATCGTATTATTACCGGCTTTGGGTATCACATCAGAAATTATTGCGACCAACGCTCGTAAACCAATTTTTGGTTACCGTGCCATGATCGCATCTATCCTTGCAATTGCGTTTTTATCCACAATTGTTTGGGGTCACCACATGTTTATCTCAGGTATGAACCCGTTCCTTGGTTCGGTATTTACCTTCACAACTTTATTAATTGCAATTCCATCTGCGGTAAAAGCCTTCAACTACATCACAACTTTGTGGAAAGGAAACCTGCAAATGAACCCTGCAATGTTGTTCTCTATCGGATTGGTTTCTACCTTTATCACAGGAGGTTTAACAGGAATTATTCTAGGAGACAGTACACTTGATATTAACGTTCACGATACTTATTTCGTAGTCGCTCACTTCCACTTAGTAATGGGTATCTCGGCACTTTACGGAATGTTCGCCGGAATCTACCATTGGTTCCCTAAAATGTTCGGTAGAATGTTGAACAAAAACTTAGGTTATATCCACTTTTGGGTAACTGCAGTTTGTGCTTATGGCGTATTTTTCCCAATGCACTTCATCGGAATGGCAGGTTTACCACGTCGTTACTACACTAACACGGCATTCCCGTTGTTCGATGACTTACAAAACGTAAACGTATTGATCACAGTTTTCGCACTTGTTGGTGGAGCTTTCCAATTGGTTTTCCTTTGGAACTTCTTCCACAGTATTTTCTACGGTGCAAAAGCAACACAAAACCCATGGAAATCCAACACATTGGAATGGACAACTCCAGTGGAGCACATCCACGGAAACTGGCCTGGAGCAATCCCAGAAGTACACCGTTGGCCTTACGATTATAGCAAACCAGGCTTCGAAGAAGACTTCGTGCCACAAACAGTTCCAATGCACGAAGGCGAAGAAGAACTGCACCATTCATAAAAAACAAAAACCCGATTCCACAAGAATCGGTTTTTTTTTATTCGCAATCTTTAGTCCTAAATCATAAATCTTCAATCATAAATTTTCTCAGGACCAAAACATCAGGCATTTTTTAATCCATTTTCCCGCTATTCGCACTATCTTTTGTTCCACTGTCGTTTCACAAAAGGATAGTTGCTGCTATCGGGGGTAAAATTAAAACTTAAGGCATTTTTTAATCGCTTGCAACCAAAACGTGGTTACAAATGCCACAAATCCTTTCGGATTTTCCTTTTGCCCCAAGCAACGACTTTTACACCTTCAGCATAACCGCATAAGTCGGGTTTTCTTCCAATAAGTTTTTCAAAACGCGGATAATGTAATTCTAGATTTTCAATCACAGCTTCCCGCAGAGGCCAAGGTACATGATGGATTTCGTATTCATTGATAAAATTTCCAGCATCTTGAAACAACGCATATCGTTCCGTCAGCCAATTGTCCAGTTCCGTTTTCATAACCGAATCGCCAATCTTGAATTTTATGTCCAACCGGTCGCCAAAAACGGCATTGCTCGATCGATAATATTCCATTTCCCTTTCAATCTTCGAAAACCGGTAAGGCAATTCCGAAATAAATTTTGCCACCCTACACGAAATGTCTTTTCCGCCTTCCATGCTTAAAAAGTACACACCGGTTTTGTCTTTCCGCTTCACATACGTCCGCACATTAATTTCAAAAAAATTCGAAATCGCCCCAACAGCGGGTAAAAATCGCGGCCGAATTTCCTCCATCGCAAACGCCACAACCGACACCCAAGGTTTGCCATCAAACAAATCGATTTCCAATTCTTCGGGCACAAACTTTTTTAGTTCTTCCAAATCAACTTCCCAATGCAAAAAAATAGCATCGTTCCATTCCTGGTAAAACCGCCAAAGAGTTTTCGGCAGTTCCCAAGGTCTGTGATCGGACTGTTGTAAAATCTGTTTTATTTTCATGCCTTGACTTCTTTCTTAGTAAAATAGTACACTGGAATTCCGCTCAACATAATCAAAACACCCCAACCGCAAGTTTCCATTCTTGTTACCAATAAAACCACACACAAAGCTGTGGCGAGAACAATATAAATCAGAGGCAAAAACGGATAACCAAACGCTTTGTAAGGTCGTTCCAACTCAGGTTTTTTCTTCCGAAGAATGAAAATGCCCAGAATTGTCAGTATGTAAAAAATAATGACAATGATCATCACAAAGTCCAGCAAAGCACCGTATTCTCCTGTTAAACACAATGCAGAAGCCCAAATACATTGAGCCCACAAAGCCCAAGCCGGAACACTTGCTTCGTTTAAAGTCGCTGCTTTTTTGAAAAAAAGTCCGTCTTTAGCCATGGTATAATACACTCTCGCTCCAGCCATAATCAATCCGTTGTTGCAGGCAAAAGTGGAAATCATAATCATGATGGCGATGATCAAAGTTCCGACATTTCCAAAAATATAGTTGGCTGTCACAACCGCCACACGATCAGATTTTGCAAAGGCAATTTCTTCAAAAGGCACGACTGCGACGTACATGATGTTCGCCAGAATATAAATCACGGTAACAATCATCGTCCCTAAAAATAAACTCAAGCCCACATTTCGTTCCGGTTTTTTTATTTCTCCCGCGATAAAAGTCACACCATTCCAAGCATCACTCGAAAACAGCGAACCAACCATAGCCGCGGAAATTGCGGTAACTAAAGCCGTCCCGTTAATTGGCAACCAACTTTCAGATTCGGAATTAAAATTTTTTGGTTCCCAAGCGTTCATCCAATTCGTGTCCCAGATTTCAGCTTTTGCCGCAAGGCTCAATCCAAAAACCACCAAACCCAGAAGCGAAGCAATTTTGATAATGGTTAAAAAAGTTTGAAGCGATTTACTGTTTTTTACACCTCGACTATTGATATACGTCAGTAAAATAATTGTGGCGATGGAAACCAACTGAGCGGCATTCAATTTGAAAAACCCAGCTTCCCACAAAATATTTTGGTCGCTGAAAGGTTCGTACAAATAAGCTGCGAACTTTGAAAACGCAACGCCAACCGCAGCAATCGTCCCCGTTTGTATCACGGCGAAAAAACTCCAGCCGTATAAAAATGCAATTAATTTGTTATAAGCTTCTTTCAGATACACATATTGTCCACCTGCTTTCGGAAACATCGCACTCAATTCGCCATAACTAATCGCGGCAATCATCGTCATCAAACCCGAAACCAGCCAAATCAAAAGTAGCCAACCAACCGGGCCAACTTGTCGCGCAATATCGGCACTTACAATAAATATCCCGGATCCAATCATCGAGCCAACCACCAGCATCGTTCCATCCAATAAACCGAGCTCGCGTTTCATCTCGTTTTCCTGCGTATTATCTTTCATCAAAAAAAAATTTAGTCTGTTAAAGATAATAAACCCATACAAAATTTAACTATCTTTCTCTCATCAACCAAAAAAAATATCCAATGGCAGACAAATATCCCGAAACGCAATTGGTTCAAAACGACGAAAAAAAGCGATTTGAATTAAAGATTGACAACCACATTTCGTTTATCGAATACATTCTCAACAACGAAAACATCATGTTTTTAACGCATACCGAAGTGCCAAATTCCTTGGAAGGAAAAGGAGTTGGAAGCAGTTTGGTACACAAAACATTGGAATTCCTCAAAGAAAACAATTATAAATTGGCGCCACTTTGTCCGTTTGTCGCGGCTTATTTAAAACGTCATCCGGAATGGAAGTCCCTTTTGGCAAACGGCTACAACATCGGCTAAAAAACCACGCAACTTTCCTATCTTTGCCAAATGAATGCCAATTTAGATCCCACAAACCAAGGATACAATCCTGAAGAACTCGACCTCGAAAAGAAGTTGAGGCCGTTGTCTTTCGACGATTTCACAGGTCAAGACCAAGTGTTAGAAAATCTGCAAGTTTTTGTACAAGCCGCAAATATGCGTGACGAAGCCTTAGATCACACACTTTTTCACGGACCTCCAGGCTTGGGAAAAACTACTTTGGCAAATATTTTGGCGAACGAATTAGGTGTCGGAATTAAAATTACAAGCGGTCCCGTTCTCGACAAACCCGGAGATTTAGCCGGTTTGTTGACCAATCTCGAAGAACGCGACGTACTTTTTATAGACGAAATTCACCGTTTGAGTCCCATCGTGGAAGAATACCTGTATTCTGCCATGGAAGATTTCAAAATCGACATCATGATCGAATCGGGTCCAAACGCAAGAACTGTTCAAATCAACCTCAATCCGTTCACGTTAGTTGGCGCGACCACAAGATCCGGACTTTTAACGGCTCCAATGCGAGCCCGTTTCGGCATCCAAAGTCGCCTACAATATTACACCACAGAATTGCTGACCACAATTGTTCAGCGAAGTTCAGAAATTTTAAAAATGCCCATCACAATGGAAGCCGCAATTGAAATTGCCGGCCGAAGTCGTGGAACGCCACGAATTGCCAACGCACTTTTACGTCGCGTTCGCGATTTTGCACAAATAAAAGGCAACGGAAAAATCGACATCGAAATCGCGAAATTTTCCCTTCGTGCGCTTCACGTAGACGCTCACGGGCTCGACGAAATGGATAATAAAATCCTCAACACCATCATCGATAAGTTCAAAGGTGGTCCCGTTGGCTTGTCCACATTGGCGACCGCCGTTTCCGAAAGTGGCGAAACCATCGAAGAAGTGTACGAGCCGTTTTTGATTCAGGAAGGATTTATTATGCGAACGCCTCGAGGCCGCGAAGTCACCGAAAAAGCTTACAAACATCTCGGAAAAATAAAAGGTTTCAACCAAGGAGAACTTTTTTGAATTTAAGATTTATGATTTATGATTTATGATTGACTGAAGCATCTATGAATCTTTCTGACACTGAATATTTAACCGCCAACACCTTTGATCATGACATCTGAAGAAATGAAAATCAGAACAAAAAAGTTTTCCATCATGATAATAGACTTAGTCGAAAAACTTCCATATTCAATTTCGAGTAAAGCGATTGCGAATCAAATTGTTAGAAGCGGGACATCTGGCGGAGCAAATTATCGAGCAGTTTGTCGAGCAAGAAGCGACCGAGAGTTTGTTGCGAAAATGTCGATTGTAATTGAAGAAGCGGATGAAACCTTGTTTTGGTTAGAAATTCTTCAGGAAAAAAATTGGTTTGAAAAAAGCGATTTAGAGTCTATTTGGAAAGAAGGAAACGAGCTTACTTCCATATTTGTATCGTCAATTAAAAAGGTTAAATCTCGCTTAAACGAATCCAAATCATAAATCATAAATCATATATCATAAATCATATATCATAAATCATAAATCCAAAAATACTGCCTTCATAAAATCCGAAGCAAAACGCCTTGGGTTCATGTCTTGCGGAATTTCCAAAGCCGAATTTTTGGAACAGGAAGCACCACGTTTGGAAAATTGGCTCAACCAAAATCGTCATGGCGAAATGACCTACATGGAAAATCATTTTGACAAACGATTAAATCCAACTTTGTTGGTGGAAGATTCCAAAAGCGTCATTTCATTATTGCTGAATTATTTTCCGGAAAATCATCAAAATCCCGATTCCTACAAAATTTCCAAATACGCTTACGGACAAGATTATCACTTCGTCATAAAAGAAAAATTAAAAGAACTTTTACATTCCATCCAAGAAAATATTGGCGAAGTTTCGGGTCGTGCCTTTGTAGATTCTGCTCCAGTTTTAGATAAAGCTTGGGCGGCAAAAAGCGGTTTGGGCTGGATTGGGAAAAATTCCAATATGTTGAGCAAGCAAGTCGGCTCCTTTTTTTTCATCGCAGAACTTATTGTCGATCTCGATTTGGAGTACGACAACGCCACAACAGACCATTGCGGTTCCTGCACGAAATGCATTGATGCGTGTCCAACCCAAGCCATTGTTTCGCCGTATGTGGTGGACGGTAGCAAATGTATTTCGTATTTCACTATCGAATTAAAAGAAAATATTCCGCAAGAGGTCAAGGGACAGTTTGACGACTGGATGTTTGGTTGTGATGTTTGTCAAGACGTTTGCCCGTGGAACCGTTTTTCAAAACCGCACAATGAACCTTTGTTGCAACCCAATGAAAATCTTTTGAAATACTCCAAAAAAGATTGGGAAGAAATCACCGAAGACACTTTTCGGGCCGTTTTTAAAAATTCTGCTGTAAAGCGAACCAAATTCGATGGACTCAAACGCAACATTGATTTTCTTAAATAACAAAAAGTAACATCTAAAGCGGAATATTGCCGTGTTTTCTTTTTGGCAGCACCACTTCTTTATTTTCTAATATGCTGAACGCTTTAATCAATTTGCGTCTTGTGTCTTTTGGCAAAATTACCTCATCGATAAATCCACGTTCCGCAGCACGATAAGGTGTCGCGAATTTTTCCGCATATTCAGCTTCTTTTTCCAATAGTTTGGCTTGTGGGTCTTCGGCTTGCGCGATTTCTTTCTTAAAGATAATTTCACTGGCACCTTTGGCACCCATAACTGCGATTTCGGCGCTTGGCCAGGCAAAATTCATGTCGGCACCAATGTGTTTGGAATTCATTACGTCGTAAGCACCACCGTACGCTTTTCGGGTAATTACTGTAACACGAGGAACGGTCGCTTCACTCAAGGCATACAACAATTTCGCACCGTGGACGATGATTCCGTTCCATTCCTGATCGGTTCCCGGAAGAAATCCTGGAACGTCTACCAACACCAACAACGGAATATTGAAACAGTCGCAGAATCGCGTGAATCGTGCGGCTTTTACGGAACTGTTCACGTCCAACACTCCTGCTAAAAAAAGCGGTTGATTGGCGACAATCCCGATGCTTCGGCCTCCCAAACGGGCAAAACCTACAATAATATTTTCGGCAAATTCCTTGTGTACTTCGTAAAACGAATCTTCGTCGATAATTCCTTGAATGACTTCGTGCATGTCATACGGTTTGTTCGCATTTTCAGGGATGATGTTCGAAAGTTGTTCGCGTATTTCATCGCCTAATTCAAAAGGCAAACGAGGTGCTTTTTCAGTATTGTTTTGTGGCAGATAACTCAACAACTGTTTTAAATCTTCCAGACATTCCACATCGTTGGCAGAAGTAATATGAGCGACTCCCGATTTGGACGAATGCGTATGAGCCCCTCCTAATTCTTCTGACGTCACGGTTTCATTGGTAACGGTTTTGACCACATTCGGACCCGTCACAAACATGTAACTCGTATGTTCCACCATCATTGTAAAATCTGTCATCGCTGGCGAATACACCGCTCCACCGGCACAAGGTCCCATAATCGCTGAAATCTGCGGAATAACTCCGGAAGCCTGAACGTTTCGAAAGAAAATATCGGCATAACCACCTAATGATCGCACGCCTTCCTGGATTCTTGCTCCACCGGAATCGTTCAATCCAATCATAGGGGTTCCTGTTTTCAGCGCCATGTCCATTACCTTGCAAATTTTTTCTGCGTGGGTTTCCGAAAGTGCTCCACCAAATACGGTAAAGTCTTGAGCGAAGATATAAACCGCTCGTCCGTTTACGGTTCCGTAGCCTGTAATAACACCATCTCCGTAGTATTTTTCCTTTTCCATTCCGAAGTCGGTCGTGCGGTGTGTCACCAACATTCCGATTTCTTCAAATGAACCTTCGTCAAGCAAATACTCCACCCGTTCACGGGCAGACAATTTCTTTTTGTCGTGTTGTTTGGCTAATCTGTCGGCTCCACCCGCTTGATGGGCCAACGCAATTTTATCTTCTAAAACTTTAATTTTATCCTTCATGAGTGTGTGGCAAACGTAATTGTTGTTGGTCTTTTACATACTGTTGCAAGGCGATGAACGCCGCAATTTCGGCTTCACTTTCCTGCTCTTTTTTCAGTTCGTTGGTATTGTAGTGCAGTTTCACAAAATGCGTGTCGAAGTTACCGGACTGAAAGGCTTCGTGTTCCATCACAAATTTTCCGAACGGAAGCGTGGTCTGCACCCCTCGCACTTTGTAATTGTCGATTGCATTCGCCATCAATGCGATGGCTTCTTCCCTATTTTTTCCGTAGGTGATTAGCTTGGATAACATTGGATCGTAATAAATTGGCACTTCCATTCCTTCGCGGAAACCATCGTCCACCCGAATTCCTTCGCCTTTTGGCGGTTGGTAGGTTTCCAATGTTCCCACGCTTGGCAGAAAATCATCCAGCGGGTCTTCGGCATATACCCTCAATTCCACTGCATGACCCAGTATTTTTAAATCCTCTTGTTTGATTGGCAATTCTTCGCCACGGGCGACTTTTATCTGTAGTTCTACCAGATCCAAACCGGTAATGAGTTCCGTTACGGGATGTTCCACTTGCAGACGCGTGTTCATTTCCAGAAAGTAAAAGTTAAGTTGTTCATCCAACAAAAACTCTACTGTTCCCGCTCCTAAATAATCGCATGAACGGGCCACTTTTACAGCGGCTTCACCCATTTGCTTTCTGATTTCGGGCGTGAGTACCGCAGAAGGCGCTTCTTCCACTACTTTTTGGTGGCGACGTTGGATGCTGCATTCGCGTTCGAACAAATGCAGAATATTTCCGTGACTGTCCGCCATTACTTGAATCTCGATGTGACGCGGAGAAGCCACGTATTTTTCGATGAAAACCGATCCGTCTCCGAAAGCAGAAGTGGCTTCGCTGATGGCTCTGTTCATCTGTGACTCTAGTTCTTCCGCTTTTTCCACCACCCGCATTCCTTTACCACCACCTCCGGCAGATGCCTTGATGAGTATTGGAAATCCTATTTCTGAAGCGATTCTTTTTGCCTTTTCGATGTCGGTTATGGCTTCGTCGATACCCGGAACCATTGGAATATTGTAGTCCTTTACTGTTTCCTTTGCTGCCAATTTGCTTCCCATCACCCGAATGGCGTGTGGTTTTGGTCCGATAAAAATCAGTCCTGCTTGTGTGACTTTTTCGGCGAAAGCCGCATTCTCACTCAAGAATCCGTATCCCGGATGGATGGCATCGGCATTGGCGGTTTGCGCTACTTTGATGATTTTGTCACCAATTAAATACGATTGGTTGGAAGGCGATTCCCCAATGTGGAAGGCCTCGTCGGCAAAATGTACGTGAGGCGCGTTCCTATCGGCATCCGAATATACGGCCACGGTTTTGATTCCCATTTTTCGGGCCGTTTTCATAATGCGGAGCGCAATTTCGCCTCGGTTGGCGATGACTATTTTTTTCATGTGTTTTATTCGAATTCGATTAACAACTGTCCTTTATCTACCGCATCGCCCTTGCTTACCGCAATTGCCTTGATGATTCCCGCTCGAGGCGAATGGAAACTATTTTCCATTTTCATTGCCTCCAAAATCAGCAGTGGATCATTTTGTGCGACTTCTTGCCCTACCTCAACCGAGATTTCCAGTATCATTCCTGGCATCGGTGCGTTGATGGAATTGATTTCCTTTTTGCCGCCTACCGTGAATCCCATTTGGGCAATGAGCTGGTCGAGCGGACTCTGTAACGCCACCTCGTACTGATTGCCGTTGACTTCCACGGTGTAGGATTTGCTGGTGTAATCGGCTTTGGTGATTTGAGCCGTGTAGTTTTTATTGTTCTTGATGACTTGGAAACGGTTGTTTCCAATGGAAGTGGCATCAATGGCGTTTGCTTCGAAATCGGTGCTTTCGAAAGCAAGATCGTTCACTTTTAAAGTATAGTTAGGCTTCATATTTTAGGGTTATGAAACGTAAATATAGGAAGAATGATTGAAGAATTGAAAGATTGAAGGATTGAAAAATTGCGCTACTAGTTACCGCTCACTAAACAGGCGATTGCTTTTTTTGCCCAGATTAATGGATTGTTGGATTATTCGATTGTTGGATTTCTTAGACGGTTGGACTTCTTAGAACTTTAGACGTCTCACAATTACTGATGATTTTAACCTAGGATTATTCTTTTTTTACCGGTGCGGTGAAAGTCGTCATTCGCTTGAGTTTGCCTTCTTCAAATTCGTAGAGGTCGCAATAATATTGTTCGGTGCGATTGCCTTGCTTGTCTTCCATAATGACGACGCCTTTACAGACTCCGGTATTTTCGTTAAATACTTTGATGTCTTTGGTGGTAGAAACCATCTTGTACGGCACTTCGGTTTCGTTGAACATTTTTTCGACATTCTCGCGTCCTTTTACGAGCTGGTCGCCTACCATGTCCCATTCGAAATCATCGGTAATAAGTTCCATTAAACGTGCGGAATCGTTGTTGTCGAAAGCGGTCAGCACTTGTTCGAAGGTGTTTTCGTTAGTCATGAATTTGTTAATTATGAGTTAGGAATTATGAGTTGGGAGTGGCCTGTTAGGAGTTGCGATTAAGGTGAATTACAAACATTACACAATGACCTAGTTGTATGATCCAAATGGCTAGCCATTTTTACTTTATGTTTTGTATAAAGTTACGAAATATTGTTTATTATTCGATTGTTGGATTTTCGATTGTTGGATGGTTCGACACTCAAAACTTCATACCCCGATTCTAATTCTCAATATTCACCTCTCACTTCTCCATACTCAGTCCTCACTTCTCCATACTCATTTCTAAAATCAAATCCGTATCTTTAAGAAAAAAACACAATGAAACATCTTCTGTATTTTTCCGTAGCCGCTTTGGCATTGACTGCCTGTGGCAACAAAACCACTGAAAAAAAGACAGTGGAAACCGATACTGCATCCTCTTCGGCACTTCCATCTGTAGAATCCGAGGCAGCCAACAGCGACCTGAAACCTGCGTATGCGGGACAGACGCGTGTAGCGGGTGTAAAAACCGAAACGCCTTATGAAGGAAAAGTCATCACCGACAAGCTCGACCGCCCATGGGGTGTGGTGGCATTGCCTGATGGCAGGTTGTTGGTAACGGAAAAAGGCGGTACTATGGTGATTGTGAAGAAAGATGGTACGGTATCGGATAAAATAACCGGCTTGCCAAAAGTACACGATTCGGGACAGGGTGGTTTGCTTGGGCTGACACTTGATCCCGCTTTCGCAACAAACAGAATGGTGTATTGGACGTTTTCGCAACCGATAGCCAACGGCAACTTGACGTCTGTTGCCAAAGGTCGGCTTTCGGATGACGGACGAAAAATGGAACAGGCGACGGTAATTTACCAAGCGACTCCGGGACATACCGGCAACTTGCATTACGGTTCGCGTATTTTATTCGACAAGCAAGGCTATTTGGTTTTTAGTACGGGCGAGCGTTCCGATAAGGAAACACGTCCGCAGGCACAACAACTCAATTCTGCCAATGGAAAAATATTACGGATTACAACCGACGGAAAACCCGCACCTGGCAATCCGTTTGCGAACACTCCGAATGCCCGACCGGAAATCTACAGCTACGGTCATCGTAATGTACAAGGCTTGGCGTTCCATCCCGAAACAGGCGATTTATGGGAGAATGAATTTGGTCCGCTGGGAGGCGATGAACTCAACCTCATCCGTGCCGGTAAAAACTACGGTTGGCCAACCATCACCTATGGCATGGAATACAGCGGTGAAAAAATCGGACAGCATATCGGGCAACAGGACGGACTGGAGCAACCCGTGTATTATTGGGATCCGGTGTTGTCGCCAAGTGGCATGACTTTTTATACCGGTAGCGACATCCCCGAATGGAAAAACAATTTATTTATTGGAGGATTGAGCAGCAACCACATTGCCCGACTCGTCATCAAAGACAACAAAGTAATTGGCGAAGAACGCCTGTTGGCCAACGAGGGACAACGTTTCCGCGACGTTATTCAAGGAACCGATGGTGCGTTGTATGCGGTTACGGATGGAGGAAGGTTGTATTGGATTGGGAGGAAGTAGTTGTTTCTGATGTTTCGATTGTTGGATATTTAGAGGTTTGGAAGTTGGGGTTTTTAAGGCAAAGCAACGAGAGCGCTGAAATTCTTTCCGTTCCATTTCTGTAGAAGTAAAAGAACTGGAGATTCTCTTTTTTAATCTGTTAACAAATACATTACGGGCGCGGATTACAAATCCGCGAGATCCGGTCAATGAGTTTGCCAAAGTTACTATTTTATACGGCTATACTCGATTGTTTACCCGATATGTTATCCTCTACGCAAAATAATAAATTATGTCAGAAGTTGCTTTGCTATACTAAGCCAAAGAGTAGTTGTTTCTCCGAAATTTTGTGGGGAAAAGTTGAGACTACATTTGTTAAATCTGTTTTATACTTTACTTCAGATACACTTTCAGGAATGTTGATTCTATCAATTTTTGAAATGTCTTGATGTTTATAAAACATTAACGAATTTATAGCCAATTCGTAATCATATTTAATTTTCGTTGTTTGTTCAAAAGTGTTTCCGAGTGTTTTTGAAACTATCCTGAAAATTTTCTCTTTCAATTCAATATCTCCAATTCGGTAGTGTATTCTCTCTAACAAATCTATGATACTCAGCCCGTTTGAAACTTGCTTTGTAAATATTGAAGCAATAATAACTTGGCTGTCTCCTGGCGGGTTCAATTGTTCTGAGCTAAAAATATGAATCCTCTCTAAGTTGCTACTGCTTTTTACTTCTATCTTCTCACTGTCAGCGTTAAAATCAAATTTTTCTTCTGGAATGTTATGCCAAAAATTAATCAAGGTTTCAGGATTTTTGCTTTGTTCAATAAGCATAAGTTCTGCCCAAAGTCCTTGAATTGTTTTAGTTGGTGGTTCGGTCAATGATCTAAAAATCTCAATGATGTTTTTAAATGCTTTCAATATTTCTTTCTGCGTTGGTTTTTTGGAAAGAGAATTTAGAAGTGAAGTTGCAATGCCAAAAAAATAATTTTGTAATAAATCTTCATTGCTTTTAAAAATAATTACAGAGTAGTTGGCAATTTTAGACTTTCTATCTTCAGAAACCCTACATTCAAGATTGTGACTCAGTTCAATATATTTTAGCCTAATGTTTTTTTGTGATAAATGAGCTTGGTCAAACTTCGAAGAAATTAAGATTACAGGAAAACCAATATGGTTAACGCCAATTTTTGCAAACGGAAAATCACCTAATGCAACAGCATTAAACAGTTTGGGACTATCCGTTTGCGGAACTTCTATATCTAAGAAAGCATCTAACAAACTCATATATTGTCGGGTTGTCTGATGATGTCTTTGCCAATAGTTTCAGGTATCCAAATGGCAAGACTTACCAAGTCGTTATAAACTACATTTCCATTATCATCTAAAATAGCATTGCCACTTACATCAGTTAAGTTAAGTCTATGGATTTGTATTGTAACCTTATCTTGATTTTTGATGTTTCTATCTCCAATGTAAACTTCACCTTTTCTTAATCTCCCGTTTGTGGTTGGTTGTTCCCCTTGAAAAAGTTGTTGAATATTGTCGTTCTGGTTTAATCTACGTTGTCTTGTTGTTTGGATAATTAAATTATTTTCAAGTTTTGAACTCATCAAATAAATTAAGCAAGTTTCGTTCGGGTTTTCCTGTAAGTAGGAATTTAACAATCCTCTTAAACTTGAATATGTTTGGCTGTCAGTTTCTCTTGTAAACTTCAATCTGTTCAAGAGTTGTTTTAAACTTTCCTCTAGTGGTAATTCAGCCTCTAAATGTTTCTGTAAATCTGTTCGTTCTGTATGCCCATTATTAGTGGTAAAACTTGTAATGTGATTATTGGCAAATTCCTCAACAACACTTTTATTGAATGGTATTAAATTTTCTGTGTCGTGAGGTGCTCCTACAATAAACCATTCTTGACCAAAGTAATCTCTATCAATGTTATTGAATAAAATATTTGGTCTGGTAAGTCTTAACATTTGGTCTAAAACTGCTTCTCTGTCCCATTCGTTTAAGTGTTTGTTGTTTACATCAAATTCTTCTAAACGTTGTCTAACATCTTCCTCGTGTTCTATGATCGCTCTAAATGCTTCAATGTTTGGGTTGTCCAACCAAACACGGCAAAAACCTAGATACGAACCTTTGTAACCAAAAAACCTTGCTCTTTGTAAAGTTGTATCAACTTGCCCTGTAGCTAATGGTCTTGGCATATAGGAAACAGTCAAGCCTTCTACGGTAAATCCCCTGTCCATTGCTTGACCACCAACTAAAATGTGAGAATAAAAATCACTCCACCGAATTTCAGGCGTTCTTCCACGACTTGCATTTATTTCCATAATTCTCGTGTTCTTTATGGAATGTAAAAGCCTCGTATTTGCTAGTTCTTCAAAGGCTGGCAAATCAGACACAGTTAGGTTCAGATCATCATAAGCCTCTTTAAATTCTCTCAATAGTTCGTTTCTTTCTTCTTCGTCCGCTGGTGAACTGCTTTGCAATAATGTTTTCCAACTTTCACAAACATTTCGAATCCAAGTAAAAAAAATATTTTGTGAATTGGTTAATCGTGATGGGTGAACCATCATAGAACGGTTACGTTGGTCTCGTTTCATTTCACCTGCAACAACACCCAAGAAAAATATTTTTAACGCGAAAAGCAAACTTTCTGGTGGTTCGTGTACTGGATTGTGATTTGATGGAATTTCTAAATCAGGAATACGTCTAATTAGGTTCGGATTTTGTACAAAAAAAACGTTACCACCCGTATATCCGTTTCCTGGTGTTAATAGTTTTATGAAGTTTGGCGAAAGCCTATCCATAATGTTTATGAATAGATTTGCTTGCGGTGTTGCAGTATATTGTAAAAATGTATGATGAGGAAACACACTTCTTAATTCATTTATTCTCCTATAAATTGTTGAAACTTCTCCTTCATTTACAGCTTCTCCAGCATTTGCGTTAGCTCTTGCTCTTGTATTTAAACTTGCCTGGTCGCTTTCGTCATCTATAATTAGAGTTGGAACACCATTCAGATTTAAGTCAGCTAAGAGATTTGTTAAGTTTCTTAATCGACTTCCGTTTTTCATCACAGTAATCAATAGAGTTGAGCAATTTTCTCTTGGAAAGGTTTGGTCTGCCCATTGCTCCAATTTCATTTCTATTGTGTCTCTATCTTCTTGTGTTCCTGCATTTTTTATGATTGTCCATTTTCGGTCAAATCTTGTATCAACTCGCAAATCTTTTTTCATTCTCTCAAATGACTGTTCAGAAAGTGGAATTGATGTTCCTGCTATTATAATTACAATTTGGTATTGATTGTCGTTAGCTAAAGCCGCAACTGAAGTAAAAGAAAGGGTTTTTCCGCTTTGAACATAACCGATAACCAAACCCGTTTCAACATTTTGTTGTACGGCTGGATTGCCACACATTTCCAAAATCTTAAATGTCTCATCTATAACACGGTCGCCAGTAGCGTTTATATTTCCTGTACTATCTGTAAATCCTTTGTATTTGAGTAATTCTTCAATTTCTTCACCTTGATAGGGTTGCCATTTTGAATTGTTTGGATTTGTATTTCCTGTGATTTCTATTATTTCTGCCATAACTAACTTTGAGATATTTTTGTGATAAGTTGATTGAAATTTCTACGAATTTCTCCTTGCGTTTTTGCTCCGCTCTCTTTTGCAATTATCTCAGCTAACCCCATTGCTGCTGCCATTTTTAAAATCGGTTCAATTTTACTGTTTTCAGTTCCTGCATATTCAACCATAAATGGATGTGTAAGAGAAAGGCGGATGCCTATTTGTTTAACATTTGGTTCTATAGATTGTTCTTTCACTAAATGCGGACCAACTTCAAGCAATTCATTTAACGATGTATCGTAAGAAAGTTCAACTGAAATAAGCCAATTAATCTTATTAAAATTGACCTTGAACGATTTGTAGATTCTTTTCTCCGTCCTAGGCAGTTCAACCTCAATATCACTTTCTAAAATAGGATTTTCAAAAGTTTCTTTTATTGCATCTGGTGCTTTTTGCTCAAAGTCAGAAACGGTTTGACTTAGAGCTTTGATACCTGAATTTCTGTAATCAGTATCATTTGCTCTGGCTCTAAACTTCTCTGCTTGGGTTAATAACGGAAAACTCTCATGAGACAACTCATCCTTTAAACATTGCAGAAAAACGTCAAGATTTTCATCCCACTGTATTCCTTTTTTTGTGAAAGAAACATCGAACCCTTCTAAATGCAATTCTCCAAAAACCCTTTGATAACGATAGCTATTCGGTGCTCCAAAAATGAACTCAGGTCTAAAGCCATTATCAAAACTTCCTTCAATTACTCTTCCTCTTCTAAATAAAGCGAAACCCGCTTCCGAAGTTGAACCAGTTTCTCTAATTCCAACAAAACCTTTAACAGATAAACCATCATCTAACGGAAAATCAATTTCTTTTTTCCAAGTGATTTTTTCGCCATTAGGGTCATCATATTTCGGGGCTATAAGAATTTTTGGTTCAGCAAACCGCAACTCTGTATTATCAACTATCAATTTTACAACTCCAGTACGAATAAATTCTCGATAAATACTGGCTAAATGTGACTTCACTTTACCAAGACCCTTCCTTCTTGGCATTTTGTTTACATTCAGTAATTCAATTACTGTATAATGATTATTTTTATCTGCTGTTTTTGATGTGAATTCTAATTCTTCGAGGTTATCCTCAAAGATTTTATTCATGTCAAATTTTACAGTTTTTTCAACTGTTTCACTGAGTGCTTTGGTTCTCACAGTCCAGTAATCAGAAAACCAGCAAGAAGCAGATTTCATTCCCATTCCGAATTCAGAAAGTCCTGAAGTATCCATTGGTATTTCAGCAGCTCTAAAAGCACGGTTATAGTTTGATTGTTCAATACCCCCTGCATTATCACGAATTGTAATTTTGTTTTCGGGGTCGTTAATTTCAATAATTACTTCTAATTGAAAATCATCTCCGTGAAGCTGTTTTAATGCTTTTTCGTTATTCAAATAACTTGCAATCGAATTATCTACAAATTCCGCTAAAGCAAACCAAGTTTCGTATTCCAAGAATTTTAGAACAGAAAGCATCGAGACATTTGGTCTAATGTTTATTTTATTTGACATAGAACGGGATTTTTTTCTTCATAAGTTCTCTTCTTTAGTAAATGGGATTGTTGCTATTTGAAATAGGTAATATTTATTTTTGTTAAGTTTAAATTACTGAATGAGTTTTTCTGCTATTTTTTTAACCACGCCAACATTTACAGCATTTCCCAAAGCTTTAAATGCTTTAGCAATTGTTGGTGGTAATTCTTCTAATTCTTCCATACACTGAAGTTTTGCAGCTTCCGACTTTGTCATATACCTGCCTTTTTCGCGATTAGGTGTCTCTATCCAAGGAAAAATTGGAATTTGTGTTGTTGTCAATACCAATGCTGGCGAATACGTGGGCATTTTCACCCGTATTCCAGAAGGTCTGAATTGTACGATCTTATCATTTATAGTTAAAGGAACCTCGCCACAGTTCCATTCAAACTTCTGATGACTGTTTTCAAATCCTTTGATTTTTGGAATCCAATCATCCAACCAGTCCTTATGCTTTTGGTAAAAAGCTCTATTTGCTCTAATATAATATTTTTTCCAGTCAGGGAATCCAGTCTGCTTTTCCTTTACTCCATTCTGGGCGTAGACCGGTAAACAATGTAACAAATCATCAAATGAATTACCTTTTATTATACAACCTAGCGATCCCTTTTTACCCTCTAAGTCATTTCTGCGTAATTTGATTGGTGCATCACCCTCGAAAGGATAATTTGCTCCGAATTCCATTGCCCAAATGGGAAAACGGGGCACTTCTTCAGGCTTTAAACGGTCTAAAAATTCTTGCCAAATTTCTAGATGATTTCTAGTCTCCGCTCTTAAAGTCATAAAGTCTGTATCATCCTTTATAATTATATCATTAATGCTTATATTATTATGCTGTTCTTTTTCTGGAAATTGAAAATCGAATAAACCTCCTTTTTCTTTAAGTCTGCCCACTATATAAAACCTTGAACGGTGTTGGGCTATTCCAAAGTGATGAGGCGATAAAATTGCTTCCCTTACATCGTAAAGTTTAGATAATTCAGTATGGATGACTTTCCAAGTATTTCCCTGGTCGTGTCCCTTGAGGTTGGAAACATTTTCTAAAAATATATATTCTGGGGTATGAAGTTCCAGAATTTGCATTATCCTATAAAATAAATTTCCATTTCTAGGATCATTTAATCCCAATTGCGCCCCCGCTTTTGAGAAAGGCTGGCACGGAAAACCTGCACATAAAATATCGTGACGAGGAATTGAACTTATATCTACGTTGTTAATATCTCCCTCTATTGCACATTTGTGATTCTTTATATACAAATCACGCAAATCTTCGTCAAGTTCACTAGCGAATACACATTTGTGTCCTAATCCTGCCAGAGCGAGATGAAATCCGCCCAATCCTGCAAATAAATCTATAAATTTCAATTCTGCCATCTATTCTAAAAAATAATTTTTATACGAATGACATTAACGTCAAGATCGTATATTTCACTAAGCTATTCGATTTATCTTAAACTTAGCATTAGAAACATTTCAATATCTTATCACACATTTGTATGATGTAGTATTTTCTACAAAACATCAAATGCAATATTATAAAATTTCCCCCACCATTTCTTACGGTTTCCCGTAAACGCTTAAAATATTATTGGAATAAAGTTAGAAAGAGTTCTAAAAAATAAAGCCTACAGGTTTTTAACGGCTGACCTCGACTGGATTCAAACCCGTAACCTCCCATTAGCTTAGCTTACCGCCTGCTTAGAAGGCAGGTGTTCCATCGACAGTTTCAGCTATAAAAGAATTTGTTTTTGGAATTCCAAATATATACTTTTTCAATTCAATCTCCATAAACTTCAAATTTATTTTTCACACCGGATTTTGGATGAAACACAGTATAATCCTTGCCATTTTGAAACCCTATGAAAACAATTGAAAGGTTATGAAAAGAATGAAAGGTTTTGCAAATATGTGAAATGACTTGAAAACAATTGAAATGATTGTGCAGTTTTGGTCGTAGTTTGTTCGAGGTTTGTTCGAGGATTGTTCGCCTCAGGTTTTGAAAAATGGCACTTTCTTCGAACAAAGCCCAAACCTAAGTACAGCAAGGCTTGACGAAAATTTCATCATTTTTGAAAAGCAATAAAAAATGGTGTTTTTTTAGGTATTTTTTTGATCAGCAAAAAAGGTAGTTTGGAGAGCGATTTTGCCCGATAAAATGGTGGATTTTATTGTAGAGTCACAGAGTTGCAGAGTGGCAAAGTTGCAGAGTTGCAAAGTTACAGAGTTGCAGAGTTAGAAAGTAGCAGTTAGAATGTTGAAGTGAGTTTACCTCAGCATGTCCTACTACAACCTACGTCCAAAATAAAAGCTAGAGAGATACTACGACACCTTCTGCTGTACGCTGTCAAACCCTTTGCAAAGCTCGCCCATAAAGACCACAAAATTCTCCGAGTTTTGGTCAACATCCGGGAAACGGTTGCTAATTTCTTCCAAACTAATGAACCCTTGTTCTTCCGCGAGTCTTACGCCTTCGTTGTAAAACTCTTCTTTTAAAATATCCAAATCTTTGATCATGACCATGACGCAGTTGTTTTTTGTAAAGTTAAGAAAGGTGTCTTTTTTTCGTATTACAAATACTGCATTCAAGCTTATATGTTTTTTAGGGTTATTTAAAAATTTTAAGTTTAAGGTTTAAAGTTAGACGTTGGAGGTTGAAATAAATACAAGTTATCTTTGATGGATTACGCCATTTTTTATGTGGTCGCCTTGGGAACGGATTAAAAATCGGCGCTAATTGCATTTTTTTTGTCTTGCTCCAAATTTCTTTAAATCCGTCTTAAATTCTTTTTACTTCTACAAATTCTTTATTAACTTTAAGTAAAACTAAAAACACTTATGGAAGCACTCGTAGAAATTAAAATTGATAAAAAATTAGAGCATTTGCAGGTAGCGGATCCCGAAACCGAAAAATACAACGAAATTGTAAACGAAATATTAAAAGCCAAAAGTTACCACCTCGAAAGTGTCAAACCCTATGACGGCACGCCCGATTATGACGAGGATTTCACTTCAAAAGAAATTGACGATGCAACTTATATCACAGTGTTGGTTGAGTTAAGTCAGGATGTCTTGAATGACTGGCACCACCATTCGGAAAATATTATCAACGCAGCCGTTGACAGCATCAGCAGTCGGGATATGGAGTTGCTTTTTGCAAGAGAATTTGGGCGTGAAGCCTTTTTATATTTTAACCACAAACAAGGCACTCAAGCCGATGAAGCGACTTTTTAATAACCGTTCATAAAAGCAATGTTATAATTGATGCTGTGCAAAACAGTAAAAATCAATAATTCCGGACGGTCGAAATCTTGCAGGTTTTGATGGGCTTCAATCTCAAAATCAGGATTGCGCAGGTTCCATTTCAGGTTACAATTGACTTTCAATATTTCGGCTGAATGTTCATCCACCAAAAGATAATCACTACTCAACCAACCTTTTAACTTCAACAAAAGTTTTACGGGTTGGTTGTTTTTTGTGGCGTGAATTACAATCCCGCTCCAGGACATTTCAAAAAAAAGTAAGGTTTCGCCATTGCAGATTACTTCAATTTTTGAATTCCAAATGCCTTTGGGCTCTAATTGAAATGAATGGCCATTTGCCAAGAGGATTTCAGCTTTATAGGAATACCAATTTTGATAAACCAATTCCCCGATTTCTTTATCACTCTGAAATAATTGAACGTTGCCTGAAGTGTTTGATTTCCCGATGTATTTTTCCATGGCGTTTATGAGTTTGCGGTTTAGAAGTTACAAAGTGGCAAAGTTACAAAGTAAATTCCAAAACGCTGAAAATTAAAATTTTGAAAATCACACTTTGCAACTTTGAAACCCTGCAACTTAGGCACTCTGAAACTGTGCTACTTTGAAATTTAGGCACTCTGAAACTCTGCAACTTAGAGACATCATTCGCAACCAAGCATTTAGCAGTTATTTAAGACAAAAGCTTTCCGCAAAACTGTACCTTTAAGTAACTCCTAAAAATAAAGCTATGAAACCACACCACCTCAACAGCCGCAGAACATTTATAAAAAACGTAGGATTGTCCGTTGGTGCTTCAATGATTGCCTTGCCTCTAATTGGCGACACTCACGAAACAACTGCGCTAACAAGACAAAACCAACCCCTTACAGCACCACCAATTGATAAAAAGGGGAAGCTTGGCATCGCATTGGTAGGCTTGGGGCAATACAGTACGCATCAATTGGCTCCCGCTTTGGAACAAACCAAAAACGTATATCTGGCTGGGATTGTGACGGGAACTGCTTCCAAAAAAAAGGCATGGCAAAAACGCTATAACCTTCCGGAAAAAAATTGCTACAACTATGAAAATTTCGACGAAATCGTAAACAACAAAGACATCGACATCGTATATGTGGTATTGCCTAACAGCATGCACGCCGAATTTACCATAAGAGCTGCCAAGGCAAAAAAACATGTGATTTGCGAAAAACCGATGGCGACGACTGTTGCCGATGCTAAAAAAATGTTGGAAGCCTGCCGTGAAAACAACGTTCTTTTGGCGATTGGCTATCGGTTGCATTACGAACCGTTTCACCAACATGTGATGGATTTGGGGCAAAACAAAAAATTCGGAAACATACAATCGCTTAAAGCGGCAAACGGTACCGACAACACTGAAGAAAGTGTGGACATGTGGCGACTGGATCGTGAACGTGCAGGAGGCGGTTCGTTGATGGACATGGGCATTTATTGCATTCAGGGTATTTGTTATTCCATCGGAAAAAATCCTGTAGCAGTTTCGGCTGAATACATTGCGAATGAACATCCCACAGTATTTCATGACATCGAGCAAGGCATTCGGTGGAAGATGTATTTTGACGATGGTGTGATTGGCGAATGCGAAACCAGTTATGCGAAAGACCAAAGCGAACTTTCCGGCAAGGCGAAAAACGGTTGGTGGAAATTGGATCCTTCCTATGGATACGACGGCAAAAAAGGCACAACCAGCGAAGGCCCGATGCAGTTTCCAGAAGTATATGAACAAGTGTACCAAATGGATGCACAAGCAGCGGCTTTTCGCGAAGGCAAAACACCGAAAACTTCCGGCGAAATGGGACTTCGGGATATGTTTATTATCGAAGCCATTTACGAATCAGCCAATGGCGGTGGCAAAAAAGTCACAGTAAAATATGAATAGGCGAACGTCAGAAATTCCCGAATATAATCTTTTAAGGTGACAAACCTCATTTTTACACCATTTGGAAAACATCGCCTAAAATTATTTTATTTTGCAAATAATTTTAAGAATAATGTAGTTTTATTCTTATTTTAGCGCACCATTTTTTTTAGTTGAAAACACCCCCAATTTCAGCATGCATAAACTTTTTCTTTTTTTGATAGTCGTAGTATTATCAACTAATTCGATATGTGCTCAAGGATTGACTGAATCGGAAATTAGTACCACCCGAAATATTCAGGAAAATCTTATTTCTAATCCGGAAAAGGCATATCGTGACGCGATAAAAATGAGCAACTCCAATAACGAGTTGTTTAGCTTTTATGGTCAATATTACATTGCCAATTATTTTTACAATAAAAGTGATTTTGATCATTCGGAAAAACTGCTCGTGAACCTGATTGCAACTATCGAAAGGTCCTCTATTGAAAAATCTAGTGAAGTCTATCAAGATTTGATTGCGATGTGTGTGAATAAACTTTTTTATATCCAAAAAAATTTAGGAGCGTATGACAAAGCATTATTTTATTTGGACAAATACCAAACGAGCGTTGCTAACGACCGTTTTAATGAGCAATATGGCCTTTTAAAAGTGGCTATGGGCGATTATGTTGCGGGAATTACACTGTTAAAAAGCGCATTAGAAACAACACCTCACCTGAAATTGGGAATTGGTGAAAAAAAAGCCATGAACAAAAAATTGATGGCTGATAAATACAATACGATTGGTGAAGCTTATCAAAATTATTATACTCAATCGAAAAACGTAGCCTTATTAGATTCTGCAAATTTCTATTTCAACAAGTCTGCAAGAATGTTGCTCGAAGCTAACTTCTATCCTGATTATACCAGAGCATTATTAAGTATGCGAGAGGCAAAATCTGCGGCTTTGGCAGGAGATTACGCTAAATCATTGACGCTTTATAGAAACGGAAATAAGTTTCCCATTGTCCATGAAAAGATAAGGACCGAACAATTGTTCGATTTAGGAATGGCCGATTGTTTCCGTCATTTAAATCAGGTTGATTCCGCAATCATCTACTGCAACAAATTTTTAAAAAGTTACCATATCACTAAGGTTTCAAAGGAAAATCTATTAATGTCTTACAACATCATGACCCAATGTTACAGCGAAAAAAAAGACACTCAGAATGCTTATTTATATGCCCAAAAAAGTTTAGACCTAATTGAATCCATTGAAAAAATAAAAAGTAAATCTTTACATTTTCTTCATCACTATGATTTGAACAATATCACCCAAGAATCGAATCGAATTATCGCTTCCCGGAATTATTTTAAATTCTCTCTATTCCTTATTCCCCTAATTTCATTATCATTTGCTCTTGGCTTTTACCGTTATTACAAGCTTCAGAAAGAAAAACAAAAACGCTTTTTTAATATCATCCACACCCTGAACGAAGCGAAAACACATAGAATAGCTCCAAAACAAATTGAAAAACCTGAAACGCAAACAAAGCAGCTACTCGATGAACAGTTAGTTGAAAAAATTACAGTAGGTTTAAAAAAATTAGAACATAGAGAAACTTTCCTAGACCCGAATTTTAAGTTGGCTTTTGTAGCGAAAAAATTAAATACCAATACCGCATATTTGTCACAGTATTTCAATCAGATAATTCAAAAATCTTTTTCAGAATATACCCAAGAGTTGAGAATTGATTATGTACTTCAAAAGTTAAAAGACACTGCTCACTTTCGTAAATATACCTTGCAAGCTATTGCAGAACATGTGGGTTATAAAGATGCTAATACGCTGGTGAGGGTATTTAAAAAGCACCAAGGAACTTCCCTCAATTGTTACATTGAAGAGCTAAAAAATAAAGGATTAAATATCTAATTATCAAAAATATAAGCCTATATTAATCATCCGATTATTTATAAATAGCATAACAAATCGCTTGGTTGTGATATTGGTTATCCAATAGATTTGAAAAAAATTAACTTAAATTAATCACAACCGCAGAAGACATGAAGAAAACAATTACTATTCTTTTATTTTTTTTATCATTACAATTATCGGCGCAATGTTGGGAAAACATTAGCGCAGGTTACAACCACTCATTAGCTGTCAAAAATGATGGAACACTTTGGGCTTGGGGCTCAAATGGAGGTGGAAGACTTGGAGACAATACCACCGTTTCGAAAAATATTCCCACACAAATAGGAACAGACGCTAATTGGGTGGACGTCGAAGCTAGTTTTAGTTCATCCTATGCGATTAAAACTGATGGAACACTTTGGGCTTGGGGAATTAATGCTGATGGGCAGTTAGGCCTCGGAACGACTACTTTTTCCTATAGAGTTCCTACACAAGTTGGAACTGATACGAATTGGCAAAGCATAAGTTCGCATGATGACTATTGCATAGCAATTAAAACCGACGGAAGTTTATGGGCATGGGGACGAAATAATTACGGTCAGTTAGGGGACAATACCACAACCAATAAAAACGCGCCTGTACAAATTGGTACTGATACGGATTGGCAGTCCCTTTCAAACGGTCAAAGCCATAGTTTGGCTATTAAGTCTAATGGGACACTTTGGGCATGGGGTAATAATGCCAATGGTGCTTTGGGCGATGGAACATTTGTAAATAAAAGTGTGCCAGTTCAAATTGGGACTTCTAATAATTGGCAAAAAATTGATGCCGGTTTCGGACATTCTTTGGGTGTTAAAACTGATGGTACACTTTGGGCCTGGGGTGCTAACTCTAATGGAGAGTATGGTGCAAACTCGTCAACATCAAGTTCTTCACCAATTCAAGTGGGCGGAGAAACTAATTGGATAGATGTTTCAGCGAGCCAATTTTTTTCTTATGCAGTTAAATCAAACCTTTCTGTTTGGAGTACTGGAATTAACACAGACGGGCAATTAGGAAACGGAACTACAAGCACAACCGTTAGACGTATTTTTTCTCAAGTGGGAACCTTTACAGATTCTGATAAAATTGCCACCGGATATTTCCACGTTTTGAATACAAACGGAGATGGCTTTATTAGAGTTACCGGCAAAAATGACAATGGACAATTAGGCAACGGAACAATAAGTAACGAGAATACATTTATCTACATTTCATGTTATAATTCAGTACTCTCTAACGAAGATTTTGTTCTTAATGAGGTAAAGTTATATCCAAACCCTGTAAATGATGTTTTAAATATCACTTTTGATAATGAAATTAAATCTGTTTCGATGTATAATTTATTAGGTCAAGAAGTGATGACGAAATCAGTAAACAGTAATGACACCAGCCTAAATATTTCGGATTTAAAATCAGGAACTTATTTAGTAAAAGTGACTTCAAACAATGAAGTAAAAACCGCAAAGATTATTAAGAACTAAATTTCTTTAATCATCTAATAAAAATCCGGAACATTTTTGATACTACATCCCAATCTTACACGTTTGGGTTCAAGTCAAAAATATTCCGGATTTTTTCTATTCAAAAATTAAAAAGTAAACTTATCTCGTTAACCAGCCTTTTTTTCCGGCGGTTACAATGGCGTAAGGCATAATCCAAAACAGCCCAAAAGTATAGAGCAAACTATAACTGTATGCCCAAACCGACTCTGAAGCATTGTGTCTTTTGGCATAAAAAATTGCCTGGAAACTCGAACCTAACAATATTCCTAACATCGTTGAACTGATAAACAAAATAGGATGCGTGAGTAAAAAATAAATCATGAAAAACAAGAAAGGATAAGCCATGGTAATGGTCATAAATTGGTTCAAAAATAACAACCTCGCTCCTGCTTTTTGTTCGGTTCTGAAATCGGTGAAAACAAATTTCCCCATCACCAAATTCTCACGTACATTGCTTCTACCCCAACGGATAAACATTTTGTACAAATTTTTATATTTTTCCGGAACATTGGTCAACACATGCGCATTTCTTTGGAACAACACTTTATAACCTTGTTTCAAAATCATGTTCGTCATCGCGCGATCCTCGCCAATATCCGAAGGCGTTCCCATAAAAGTTTGGTTAATCCAATCATTCAAGCAAGCAAAAACCGCATCTTTGCGATAAGCTGCCAAAGCTCCAGGAGTACACATCACGGTTCCTAACATACTTTCCGCCGAACGTACAAACTCAAAACTCATCACAAAACTCACATTTAGCATTTTCGCCAACATGGCTTTTTCGTTGTTCAATACCTGAACGTTTCCGGCAACGGCTCCACAATTTTCATCCACTATAAATGGACTTACCAAGTTTCGCAACGTATCGGGTTTTACAATCGAGTCGCTGTCAATCGTTACAAAAACGTCTCCGGTTCCCATTTTAAAACCGCGGTAAAGCGCATGTCTTTTCCCTTTATTTTGAGGCTGTTGTAAAATTTCAACCCTGTCGCCCAAACGCTTTTTTGCCACTTGCATCCAATACCAAGTTTCATCTTTACTACCGTCGTCAATCGCCAAAAGTTGCATTTTTTCGGCAGGGAAATCACTCGCGGCAATGCTCATTAAGGTATCATACACTAATTTTCCTTCGTTAAAAGCAGGAACAATCACGGTAACGGTAGGCAATTCTTCATCCGTAACCGATGGAATTGAGCGGTACTTTAAGTATAAAAATAATTGATAACCAAAAAACAAAAGCTTGAAAACCAACACTAATCCTGCGGCAATCATAAAGGCGTAACCCCAAGTGGAGTTCATTCTTTCTAAATTAAATTGTAACCATTCGGGTTGTAAAATGTAGGTCAGCCAAACCCCGGCAATTAACAGTAAAAAAGTGATGGATAATACCAAAAGGGCTTTGGGATCTCTTTTATTTTTTTTTGCTTTCGCAAAAGTTTTATCAGTTGCCTCAACGGGGATTTCCGGCGATGCGGTGGTAAATGGATTGGCTTTGCCGGATAGAGTATTGCTTTTCATCTTATTGATTATTTGTGATGCTACTCTAAAAACAAGCCCCGTGCCAATCCCGAATAATCACCGTTTTCAAGGCTTTTCGCCAAAAAATGTTGGGAAACTTGTAGAAAAATTCCACAACTTGTGCCACAATTCCCCATAAAAAAAACGGAAACCCAATTGATTTCCGTTTTGTTATTTTAATTTAAGGTTTCACCTCACCTTCCACCGAATCATCGTAGGTTTCGCCTTTAATGGCGCCATAAACGCGTTTGAGCAAGGCAACCGCCATTCCATGTTTGGTATCCCAATAATAACCTTCTTCAGGAGAAAATTTAAGCACCGTAATGCGTGGGTCTTCTTTACCTTCAGTAAACCAAGTTTTCATCATCGGATCCCACAATTCATCGATTTTCTGTTGATTTCGACTCACATCTACTTTTCCGTAAAGCGACAAAAAATCGCTGTGAGAACTTCCCTGAAATAACAGTTGAACGTAAGGATCTTTTTGAACATCAATATTTTTGTGGCTGTCATCCGCACTTAAGAACCAAAAATTCCCCTGTTCGTCGATTTCTTCGGCAGCCATTGGCCTCACCGAAACAGGCGATCCGGTTTTAATATCGGTGCAAAAAAAACACGAACCGGCTTTTTCTGCTAATTCTTTGATTTTTTTTCTGGCTTGTTCGCCTGAAAGGTCTTTTAAATTGTCTTCTGGTTGATTTTTGTTGATTGAATCCATAGCTTTATTTTTTGATTTCTATCTAATTTACAATTTCTTAGCCCAAAAAAACAGGAGTTTATCATTTCATTAGCATTAAAAAAATTATAAAATATTTGAATTTTCTCGCTTTCGCAAAAATGTACTTCGTAAATTTGCATCGTGAAAAAACTCGTATTGACATTTGCTTTGTTCATGTTATTCAAACCCGTTTTACCGGTTTTGGAATACGTTGTTTTTTACGATTACATCACGAACGAACTTTGTGAAAACAAAGCAAAACCCGAAATGCATTGTAACGGAAAATGTCATTTGGCAAAGGAATTAGCCAAAGCCAACGATTCGGAGAAATCTCAAGATTCGAGGTTTTTTTCGGTAGAAATTTTCGCAGCGGTTTTTCCTGAAGTTCCGGTTTTCTCGAGTTCTGTTCGCTTTCCTTCAACCGAAAAAGCATCTTTTGGCTACCAAAATTTGTATTTTCACTTGGCTTCGTCCGAAACTTTTCATCCGCCTTTAGCTGTATAATTTTTTTTTGATGCCGAAATCATTCGGCAAAACTTCAATCTGAGTACATTTTGCGAAAGCGAAAAAATACTCCATGTTTATCATTTAAATTTTATACAGATGAAATCTATTTTTCACAAACTTTTATCGGCTTTTGCCATCATTCCTTTTTTTGCATCTTGCAGCAGCGACGACAATAACGATAGCACTCCAATTGAAGGTACAACCGGAGATATGGAACTTTATTTTGACAATGGCGTAAACGGTGACGCCTTGATTTTAGGGAGTTCTTACACTAATTCTAACGGCGAAACGTTAAAAATTAATCGCTTTAATTATATCGTGAGCAACATTATTTTGGTGAAAGCTGACGGCAGCGAATTTGTATATCCTAAAGCAGAAAGTTATTTTGTAATTAGCGAAGAAACGGGTGCGTTAACGGCTGATTTGACGAATATTCCGGCGGGAGATTATAAGCAAATTAAATTTGGAATTGGCGTTGACCAACAGCGTTATCTTGAGGGTGAAACGGCTCAACAAGAATTTTGGAACCACGCTTCGGCGAACAATATGGTGTGGACTTGGAGCACGGGTTACCGATTTATTAATTTTGAAGGAACCTTTACTTCAAGCGCGGTTTCGGGTGAAAAAAACTTTCAAATTCACCAAGGAAGCAATTCTTCAACCGACAATTACCGTACGGTTACTTTAAATTTACCAACTACGGCAAGAGTTCGCGAAGGCGAAATGCCAAGCGTGCATTTAATTGCTGACGCCAATAAAATTATAGATGGCGAAACCAAAATTATTTTGGCTGACAACTTGAATACTGCTGGGACAAATGCAAGCATTATGGGCGGAAATAACTTGATTACCATTGCGGCAAACTCGTTGCAAATGTTTCGCGTGGATCACGTGCATAACGGAAGCGGCAATCACCACGAATAATTTTTAGTTGTGAAAAATATACTGAATAGGAATGCCTTTTGGGCATTCCTAATCTTTCCGTTTTTATTTTCGTGTAATAGCGATGACGGTTACGAGGAAATTCCTATAAATGAAGTATTTGATTTAGAAATTCCTTCTAATTTCCCAGAGATTCTGCAAGATATTGCCCATAATTACCCCACAGAATACGGCGTTAAGTTAGGACGGAAATTATTCTACGAAAATAAATTATCCCGCGACAATACGGTTTCTTGTGCGTTTTGCCACGAACAGCAGTTTGCGTTTACGCATCACGGACACGATTTTAGCCACGGAATTGACAATTTAATTGGAACCCGAAACGCGCCTGCGGTACAAAATTTAATTTTCCAGTCGGAATATTTTTATGATGGCGCTTCCAATAGTTTGCAAATGTTGTCAATCGTTCCTATTCATAATCCAGTGGAAATGGATGAAAATTTGGAAAACATTGCCCAAAAATTAAAATCCGACCCGGAATATGTGAAACTTTTTCAGACGACATTCGAAGACGGACAAATTTCGTCAGCGAATATTTTGAACGCTTTGGCGCAATTTATGACCGTGATGATTTCTGCCGATTCTAAGTACGACAAATTTGTGCGAAACGAAGCTGGAGGAAACTTAACTTTGCAGGAACAGCAAGGCTTAGCGTTGTTCCAAAACAATTGTGCCACTTGCCACGCTACGGATATTTTTACCGATAATCAGTTTAGAAATAATGGTTTACCGATTAACCCAAACCTCAACGATTTAGGACGTGAAGCCGTTACCGGATTTGAAAATGACCGTTATAAATTTAAAGTTCCGAGTTTAAGAAATGTAGCATTAACGGCACCTTACATGCACGACGGAAGATTTGGCTCGTTAGAATCAGTATTGAATTTTTATTCAAATGGCGTGCAACAAACGCAAAATCTCGATGAGAAAATGAGGCAACACGGCGTTTTGGGAATTCCCCTTACAACCGAAGAAAAACAGGCGATTATTGCCTTTTTGAAAACCTTGACGGACGAAAAATTCATCAGCAATCCGTTGTTTTACAATCAAACCTAATCATGAAAAAAATAATAATTATTACATGTCTATTTGCCAATTTGGTAAATGCGCAAATAGATTTAAATTTCAATCAGGACGAATTACCTACAACGTGGGACAACCAAGGAAATTTTGAAGTTTTAGACTATGCAATTCATCCGAAATGCGAATCTCTTGCGTTAACAGCAAGTCTATTTAATGAAAATCAAGAAAGTTGGATTGCTACGGAAGCTTATCCTTATCAAGGTGGAAACGTCGTAATCAACATGACTCACGGCATAAAAGACTTATACAACTCCCTTAACGTTTATACACATTTCCACAAATTAAAATTGTTTCTATATTATACGGAAGGTTCTTCTGAAGATTGGACATTGTATCAGGAGTTTGATTTAGCGATGATTGAACAATCTACCAATTGTATGAATTTTTCCACAACAATCAACGCCAATTTACTAAATGGTTTTGAGTCCGTTAAATACAAATTTTCTGCTTTGACACCACCGACTGTTCAAACCCCATATTTATTGTATTGGTCAATCGATTCGTTATCGGTTGCTGAAGACACGTCGATGAGAAGAGATGATTTTACATTTCAAAATACTACAATATATCCTAATCCTGTTGTAGATTTTTTGAGTTTCAATGAGGACGTAATGCCGGAAAGTATAGTTGTTTATAATCTTTTAGGTCAACAAATATTTGCTAAAAAAATTGAAAGCAACAATAAGAAAATCAATGTTTCACACTTGCCTTTAGGCACTTATGTTTTGAAACTTACAAAAGAAGGAAGTACAAAATCCTTTAAATTTATTAAAAGATAATACCATGATTAAAAAAATATTGATCGCAATGCTAACCATCACATTTGGTGTTAGCCGAGCGGACGATAAAAAACCAGTCCCATCGCGGTTTGACGCTTACAAACTCGAAAATATTTTAGGCGAATGTGACGCTTGCGGTTGTTCGGCAACGGGCGGAAGCATGGGGTTTAATTCGCTTGTTTCGGAAAATTTTATTGGCGTGAGATTCATGCACCAAGATTACAGAAGTCGTGATGGCGTGTTCAATAATTCGCCGTGGATTGATGAAAATTTTTCAACGGTACAACTTTGGGGACGCATTCCAATTGGCGAAAAAATTGAAATTACTGCGTTAGTTCCGTATCAATTTCTGAATCGAAAAAAAGAAACCGGAAGTCAAAATTTGAGCGGAATTGGCGACATTAATTTATTGGCTTTTTATAATTTGTACCAAACCAAAAATGATTCGCTTGCATTGCAACACAAAATTTTGGTTGGAGCCGGAGTGAAAATCCCTACGGGAAAATTTGACAATGAAAACAACGGCAGCATTAATCCAAGTTTTCAGTTAGGAACCGGAAGTTGGGATTACAGTTTGGCATCAGAATATATTGTAACCCGCAAAAATGTTGGGTTTAATGCTAATTTGAGTTATATTTTTAAAACCGAAAATAATCAGAATTATCAATTTGGCGACCAATTTAATTATGGTGGCGGATTGTTTTACACAACAAATTTGAAAGATATTGTTTTGGTTCCCCAATTGGGTGTTTCGGGTGAAAATTACCAATACAACAAAGACCACGGCGAAAATGTGCCACTTACAAAAGGAGATATTTTTTTTGGGAGAATAGGTTTGGAAACGGCTTTCAAAAAATTTTCTGCCGGGATGAATTTGATGCTTCCGATTAATCAAAATTTAAACGGAAACCGCGTGGAAGCCAATTACCGACTGGCTCTTAATTTGAATTATATTTTGTAGAAAGGTAAATTTTGAATAAAAATGTCGGTTGAATATTCTGCCGACATTTATTTTGTGTATAAAAACTATAAAGATTTTCGTGTTTTCCATAAAATATTTTCGTTGGGTATTTTTTAAATTTAATAATCAAAATTACTAACGAAAACTGATTGTTATGAACATTAAAAATTTTCTCGCAGGATTTGGTGGCGCCATCGTGTTAAATATTTTACACGAATCTTTTAAACGCTCGTCGGTAGATTCACCTCGAATTGACAAAGTTGGCGAAGAAGCCGTGCAAAAAACTTTGGGCTTTTTTGGCACACAAATTTCCGATCCGCAAACGCTTTACAATACCACACTTGCCGGAGATTTGTTGAGCAATGCCGCTTATTACAGCATGATTGCGAAAGATCCAACAAATGCTTGGAGCAAAGCACTTTCTTTAGGACTTACCGCTGGAATTGGCGCTGTGATGATACCAGAAAAAGTGGGATTGAACGACAAACCTGTTGCTAAAAATACACAACGACAAGTGTTAACCGTAGGTTTTTACGTTGCTGGCGCTTTGGCAACCGCCGCAATTGTAAAACTTTTGGCAAAAAAATAATTTTAAAATAAAATTGTACCGTTTCAAAAAGTGGTTTATTCGGCAAAATTTATTTGCTTTGCAATAAACCATTTTTTTATGCAACCGTTAACCATTTTACTGATTATCGTGATTTATTTCGGAGTATTGATTGCGATTTCTAATATCGTCAGTCGCAAAGATTCCGGGAATGATGCGTTTTTTAAAGCCAATAAAAATTCCAAATGGTATTTGGTAGCATTTGGAATGATTGGAACCGCGCTTTCAGGTGTAACGTTTATTTCGGTTCCCGGACAAGTAGGTTCGCCGGATATTCAGTTTAAATATTTTCAGTTTGTATTGGGAAATGCCATCGGATTTATTTTAATTGCCAAAGTGTTGCTTCCGCTGTATTACCGGATGAATTTAACCTCCATTTACGGTTACATTGAGCAAAGACTTGGCGTTGTTTCGTATAAAACGGCTGCCACAATTTTTCTCATTAGCCGAACAATTGGTTCTGCCGCGAGATTGTATTTAGTGGTTTTGGTTTTGCAGCGTTATGTGTTTGATTCGTTTGGCGTTCCGTTTTGGACAACAGTCATGATTTCGCTGGGATTAATTTTTGCTTACACCTATCGTGGCGGTTTAAAAACCATCATTATTACTGATACCTTGCAAACTTTATTTCTGGTTTCGTCCGTAATTTTCACCATTTATTTTATTTGCGATAGTTTGGATTATAGCATTCCGCAAGCGTTTGAAGCGGTGAAGGAGAGCAATTATTCTAAAATATTTTTCTACGAAGATTGGCTCAAAAGCAATCATTTTTTCAAACAAATTTTAGGCGGAATTTTTGTAACTATCGCCATGGTAGGACTTGATCAGGATTTAATGCAGAAAAACCTCAGCTGCAAAAATATCGGCGAAGCCCAAAAAAACATGTACACTTTTACCGGAATATTTGTGGTCATCAATTTATTTTTCTTGAGCGTTGGAGCTTTACTTTATCTTTATGCAGAACAAAACGGCATCTCAATTCCTATGAAAAACGGCGTGGTCAAAACCGATTTATTATTTCCGGAAATTGCGTTTAATCACTTGACTTTAATTCCGTCGGTCGTATTTTTATTGGGATTGACGGCGGCTACATTTGCCACAACCGATTCCGCTTTAACAGCATTGACGACTTCATTTTGCGTAGATTTTTTAGGAATGGACAAAGCCGAAAACCCTAACGATAAAAAAATTGTGCGTCAAAGACATGCCGTTCACATTGGATTTTCGGCGTTGATGTTAGTTGTAATTTTGCTCATCAACTGGCTCAATAGCGATGCTGTTGTGGGATTAATTTTTAAAGTTGCCGCTTACACTTACGGTCCGTTACTTGGTTTGTACGGTTTTGGATTATTCGTAAAATCGAAAACTGTAAACGAAAAATTTGTGCCTTTGATTTGCATTTTGGCACCAGCCATCACGTTTATCATCAGCAGTTATTCCGCAGAAATTTTTGGCAATTATCAATTCGCCGAAGAGTTAATTATTTTAAATGGCGGTTTGACTTTTATTGGATTGCTACTGATTAGCAAAAAGGCTGAAAGCGTGAAAGATTTTTAATTGGTTTTGAAACGAAAGGTTCAGGCATTTTAGTTGTCCATTTTCCCGCTTTCCGCAGTAGCTTTTTTTATCACCCAGATTAAAATCCGGGGTATTTAAAAAAAGGCTACTTGCTTCAATCGGGGTTATGAGAAATTTCATTTTTATTTTTGGAATCGTCGTCGAAAAATTCTGATTAATACTGTCCCGTTGACAACATCACCAAGGTACAAGCGATCTCTATTTCAATATCTTTTTCGCGAAGCAATTTATAAAGTTCAGGGTTTTCGGTTCCGGGATTGAAGATTACACGTATTGGATGTAACGACAAGATGTAATCGTAGTATTGGCGTTGGTTCTGTGGATTGAGATATAAGGTAATCGTATCAATATTGTCAAAAAACTGTGGGTCTTTTTTAATGTTTACGCCAAAAATTTCGCCTTCTTTTAATCCAACTGCCACCACATCATGACCTTTATTGGTTAAACTTCTGATGGCCATGTAAGAATATCGGGACGGATTGGCAGACGCGCCAAGCACTAATGTTTTTTTAGAATTCATAGCTTTATTTTCTATTAAATTTACAAAAATCTAAAAATAAAAAGGTGCGTTTTACCAAAACAATAACACATTACAGTTGGTCTTTATGTTCCTGATAATAGTTCGTTGGCAACATATCGCCTACTTTTTGTTGCCCTAAAAAACCACCAAAAGCAAGAGCCGTCATCGGAGCGTAATTACCATTTTCGTCCACGAGAATTTCATTTTCCACAAATTGCAAAACCGAAATATTTTTGCCGTGCATAATTGTAAAATTTGTTGGTCTATCCGTATATTGATCCGTTCGGGTGATTTCCATTTTACCGTTTACCATTTCTTTTTTTACTTCAAATTGTCGGCTTGTGGGTTGTTTGATTAATGTGATCTTTTTAAAATTTAGCGTGTCAGAAACTGCTAAATAATCGGTTGGAGCAACTCGCATTTTATCAACAATTAAATAAAAATTATCAGGACCCCAGCTATTTTCTGCCATCGTTCTGACCAAATGTGGCACAGAACCTTTGTATGTTTCCACGCGTTTTTTATCGGCTTTATTTTTTTTGGAAACATCTTGGTAAAAAGTTGTGCCGTAAAAAAAATCGCGCACAATCGAAAAAGAATCTAAGGTCATCGTTTTGTATTCTACCGTCATTTCAACCAAATCAAAAAACACAACGTAATCTAATTCCGGATTTTCAATTTTTAAAGTTTTTTGAGCTGAAGCGTGCAAAATATTGGTATCCATATCATAGAAAAGATGAATATCGTCTTCGTTTAGAATTTTACATTTTTGTCCCGATTTTGTTTTTCCTAAAAATTGTTGCCTAAAGGTTTCCAACATTTTTTTTCGGGTAAAAGGTGACTTCCCTACCACAACTTCCGGAATTGTGAAAGCATCCGGTTCTAAAAATGTTTTTATTTTTTTATGCTGAAATACATTTTCCAATCTCGAAGTAATGTAACCCACATAACTAATCACCAATTGTGACGCCGAAAAACCTTTGGCATCAATGCTAAAAAATCCTTCTTCATTTGTAGTAGTACTAATCGTTGTTCCGTCAATATAAATTGTGGCCGACGGCAAGGGTTGCTGGGTTTGGCTGTCATAAACCTGACCTTCCAAAACTTGAGCAACGACTGTTTGGCAAAAAATAAAAAGAATGAATACAATTTTTTTCATGGCAGAAATGTATTTAGGAAACACAATCAAATATAAACAATTTGAAAGGTTTACAATTTTTTGGATCCGAAATTATTTCGTAATCGTTCACAGATAATGATTTTTTATTGTTAATTTTACTCTTGACCGCAAGTTTTGCCCATAACTTTAACCACAAAAAATGGAAATTTTTATTTATGTTTTTGCCGCACTTTTTTCAGTTATCAATCCCATTGGTGCGGTTCCTATTTTTGTGGGTTTAACCCAAAACGACTCCAAACAGGAACGTTCTCGGATTTCAATTTGGACAGCCATCAACGTTTTTATCATTTTGCTGATTTCATTTTTTGTAGGACAATATGTTCTCAATTTTTTCGGGATTAGTATTGATGCGTTGCGAATCGCCGGAGGTATGATCATTCTAAATTCGGGGTTTGCTTTGCTATCCGGAAGATTTAGTAAAACGCGTGGCGTAAATAAAAAGGTGGAAAATGATGCACAACAACGTAATGATATTGCGCTAACGCCTTTGGCAATTCCTATGTTAGCGGGACCAGGATCTATTTCGTTGTTGATTGCTTTGTACCAGGATTATAAAACCATCAACGAGCAAATTTTGGTTTGTTTAGCCATTGCTACAGTTGCCATTAGTATTTTTGCGATGATGCGAAGTGCTCATTATCTATCGAGAATTTTGGGCGCTTCGGGAATTGTTGCGATTTCTCGAATCATCGGTTTTATCGTGATCGCAATTGGTGTGCAATATATTAGTAGTTCGGTAGTGAATATTTTGAAGACGTTGCAGTAAATTTTTAGATTTTGGCAATTAAGGAAAATTGAGATTCTTTATTCTTAAAGAGAAAATTGTATTTTTGAAAAAATTAGAATTATGAATATTGCATTGAAAAACAAAGTTATAGACAAATATTTTGGTTTTTTAAAAAGCCTTGATAACAATTCAAAGAAAAGATTGATTGTTAAGTTAACTGAATCTATCGAAGTTGGAGAAACCGAAAAAATTGATTTGAAAAGTTTATTTGGCGCTTGGGAAGACAACAGAACTTCAGACGAAATTATAGCAGAAATTAGAAATTCGAGGGTTGAAAAAAAATCTGATATTGATTTATGAAATATTTGCTCGATTCAAACATTTGCATTCACTTTTTTCGAGGAAAATACGGCGTAATAAACAAACTAACAGAAGTTGGGATGGAAAATTGTGCCATTTCAGAAATCACTTTAGCTGAACTTGTTTTTGGAGCTGAAAAAAGCGAAAATCCTGAAAAGAACCATGAGTTAATTGAAAAATTTGTGAACCAACTTACCGTTCTGCCTATTTTTGAGGCAATTCAAAATTATGGTAAAGAAAAAGCTCGATTACAAAAACTTGGTAAAATGATTAGTGATTTTGATTTATTGATTGGCTGTACCGCAGTTGAAAACAAGCTAATTATGGTCACTGAGAATACGCGAGTTTGAGCGAATTGAAAAAATTCAGATTGAAAATTGGATTCAGCGGTAAAATTTAGAAAGATTCTTCCTTCGTCAGAATAACAAAGCGCAAAGTTGTTTTTAACGTAAACTATAGTTTAGCCCCGTCCCGAAGTTTCGGGAGCGGGATTGGCTTCTAAAAAATATTTTAAAAATTTATTCTTTCGGCAAGAAAATTTCCGCCATCATGCAACGTGCACTTCCGCCGCCACAAGCTTCGATGATGTCGAGGTTGGCGTGAAGGATTTCTGCGTGAAATTCAAGTTTTTTAATTTGTTCTTCTTTGAGGCTTTGGTAGGCGGCTTCGCTCATCACAAGGATTCTTTTTCCATCCGTATTTTTTACTTCGAGCATATTTCCGGCAAAGCTGTTGACTTGGGCTTCTGAAATTAAAATGACTTCTTTTCCATCGCCTTTCAGATTGTCGAGTACCATTTTACGTTCTTTTTTGTCATCGATTGAATCGGCACAAATTACAGCAAAAGTTTCGCCTAAACACATCATTACATTGGTGTGGTAAATTTGTTTTCGCTCGCCATTTACGGTTTGAAACGCTTCGAAAATCACGGGTGCATAATCGAAATCTTCGCAAAATTCTATAAAAAGTTCTTCATCTGCACGAGGCGAAAGCGCACAATAGGCTTTTGCATTTTGGCGATCGAGCAGCAAACTTCCAGTACCTTCCAAGAAAATATCATCCTCTTCAGCAGAAGTATAATCGATAATATTTTCGATTGTAAAACCTTTGTCTTCCAACATATCAAGTATATCTTCTCGTCTTTCCGTACGGCGGTTTTCGGCAAACATAGGATACAAAGTCACGTCACCATTTTGATGAAAAGAAATCCAATTGTTCGGAAAAATTGAATCGGGTGTGTTGTTACTAACCTCATCATTTACCACCGTCACATCTATTTTTGCATCGCGAAGTTTTGCCACGAAAGCGTCAAATTCTTCTTGTGCTTTTTGGTTAACAGTTTCAGGTGAAAGATTGTCGATTACTTTTTGGTAATAATTATTCACGGCTGTTTGTTCGTTCATGCGAAATGCCGCCGGACGAATCATCAGGATGGAATCTGTGGTTTGTCTCATTTTTTCCAAATATTTAATTTATGATATATGATTGATGATTACTAATCTCTAATTAACGGTAAAGTTGAACATCTCAAAAGTCCTTCTTGTTTAGATATTTCGGCATAAGGAATTTCTTCTACTGTAAAACCTTGGCTACGCAACCAATTGTTGAGTCTCGTAAATTTTTGTTCCGAAACCACAACGTCTTCTGCAATAGAAAAAACATTGGAATTCATGTGGTACATTTCGTCTCTGTCGATGTGGAACAAATTTTCTTTGCCAAAAAGATTCACCAAATACAAATAATCCGACTCTTGACGGAAACCGCTTTTGTAAATAATTCCTTTGTTTTTACCAATCGGCTGAAAACAACAATCTAAATGCAAAGCATTGTCTCTGGCTTCTAATTTCGATTTTACCAAATCAAATTCTTTAACCGTTTTATGCGGAAATAATTCTTTAATGTAATTCACGCCATGCATATTAGTCCTTGCCGTGATGTAATCTTTATAATCCGAACCTTTGTAAGTTCCTATAAAAATATGGTCGTTCCACAACATTACGTCACCACCTTCAATGTGTACTTCTTCCGGTGGACGAACTACTTTTTTTGCGTCGATTTGGTCAATAAGGTATTGAATGGCATCCAATTCGCGTTCGCGATCCGGTAAAATATTGGCTTTAATAAAAATATCATCAATGACAAAACCAATGTCGCGCGTGAATATTTGATTATAATTTTCTATCATTTCCGGACGAAAAACCTGCACATCGTATTTTTGAAATACTTGGTTGAAGGCTTCCATTTCGGCAACCATATCTTTTTCAACAGGATAAGTTCCTGCCAAAATATGTTCTAAAGATTTTGGATCGTAGGCTTCTTCGGGTGTTGGAGTTGGTCCGTTATTTACGGCCGAACCCAAAACGACAGCCCTCAATCTCGACGTTTCATTTTTTACATTTAGTTGTAACATATAAAAGGGCTTTTGGCAAATATAGAAAAATCGATTTCGAAAAATTAATTTTTATTGAATTTTAAGCCGTTAAATTATCGAAAATAAAAAAAGCTCCACTTAATTGTGAAGCTTGTTTTGTAAATTTTAATAAGGAGGAATTAGCTTATTTTCCATTTCTTCGCTAGCGAGATATATCTTATTGACATTAGGCCAAGCTACGTAATATGTCCAATTTTTGCCATCTACAGTACACGCAACAACGAACTCGCTATTTTCAATTTCTTTGATATGATATTCCCCGCAACCTGATACATTATTTTTGATCATGAGACGACTAATTTCTCTCAACTCTTCAACATTTGGACTTCTCCAACTCTGATCGTATGTTCGTGTGTCGTCAATAATATTCGATGCACTTCCCGCACATTTATTGGTAATAATAAATAAAAGAAAAATAGCTCCAAACAAATATAAAACATAAGTAATACAACCCTTTTTTTTTGGATGGTATCCACAATGCGGACAACTTTTCGCCGTGCTACTAATTTCTTTTTTGCATTCTGGGCAATGAGTAAGTGCCATATTACAAAATTAGTTTGAAATGCTCAGGTTCTGTAAATTATCTTTTCTCGAAAGGAACAAAGTCTCTCAAAGCCGGACCTGTGTACACTTGACGCGGACGACCGATTGGCTCTTTGTTCAAACGCATTTCTTTCCATTGTGCAATCCATCCCGGAAGACGGCCAATAGCAAATAATACCGTAAACATATCCGTTGGGATTCCCAAAGCTCTGTAAATAATTCCTGAATAGAAATCTACGTTTGGATACAAATTTCTTGATTTGAAATATTCGTCTTGCAAAGCCGATTCTTCTAATTTTTTGGCAATGTTCAAAATGGGGTCATCCACTCCTAAAGTTGACAATACTTCGTCAGCTGCTTTTTTAATGATTTTGGCTCTTGGGTCAAAGTTTTTGTAAACTCTGTGCCCGAAGCCCATCAAGCGGAAAGGATCGTTTTTGTCTTTGGCTTTCGCCAAATATTTCTCAGCATCACCACCGTTTTTCTGAATTTCTTCTAACATTTCCAAAACCGCTTGGTTCGCTCCACCGTGAAGTGGTCCCCAAAGTGCAGAAACGCCCGCCGAAATTGAAGCGAATAAACCTGCGTGAGAAGAACCTACCATTCTTACAGTTGAAGTAGAACAGTTTTGTTCGTGATCCGCATGAAGAATAAATAATTTATCTAAAGCTTGAACCACGGTTGGGTTGATTTTGTAAGGTCCTGTTGGCAATGAAAACATCAAGTTCATGAAATTTTCCACGTAACCTTTAGTATTATCGTAATAATTTAATGGATAACCCATTGCTTTTCTGTAAGTCCAAGTGGCAATTACAAGAAATTTACCCATTGTCTTACAAACCGCATCATAAATTTCTTTTTCGCTTTCTACATTAACAGATTTTGGATTAAAAGCTGTCAAAGCACTTGTCAACGATGCTAAAACGCCCATTGGATGAGCTGTTTTTGGAAAACCGTCGATGATATTTTTCATCTCCTCGTTTACCAAAGTGTATTTGCGAATATCGTTTTCAAATTGCTCTAATTGTTTAGCAGTTGGCAATTCCCCGAAAATCAACAAATAAGAAACTTCAAGAAAATCTGCTTTGTCGGCCAAGTCTTCGATTGAATAACCTCGGTAGCGCAAAATTCCTTCTTCTCCGTCAAGGAAAGTGATTTCGCTTTTGCATGATCCTGAATTTTTATAACCCGGATCTAAAGTGATCGCTCCGGTTGCGCTTCTTAATTTGTCAATATCAATGGCTACTTCATTTTCCGTTCCCACAAAAACTGGGAATTCAATCTTTTTGCCATCAATTTCTAGTATTGCTGTTTTCGACATAATATTATTGGTACTTATTTAAATGTGTTTTTTTTAATTTAACAAAAATAGCAAATCAAAAAGGATTTCAAAAGAATTACGGCAACGTTTTCGTTAATTTTTCTTTAAATTTTGCAATATTATTATCGTTAGATGTAAGACGATGGCGTGTGATTTTGATTAAATTAAAAAAGCAACCCAATTGAGTTGCTTTTCTAATATATATTTCAAAAAAAAAATTATTTGCTTCCGTGTCCGTGCCCGCCTTGTTCACCAGTGTTTTGTTCCAAAGCTTGCAAATTAGCGTCCACAAAATAAGCACTTCCGAATCCGTTTACGTAAGCTCCATTTTTCGGCGTCAATTCAAAAAGAATAAAATCGGTCATTTCAGAGAGTACTTCTACTACTTTTCCGTGGCGTTCTTGCAAAGCGTTGATGGTTTGCTCAAAAAGCGGATTTGTGTTTTCAATGTGAGTGGCTTCTGCATTGATGGTTAAGCGGGTTCTGGCGTAAATTTGTTTAGAATCTGATTCGTCTTCAATTAACATCACCGAAACTTTTTTGCGATCGCGAAGGTTCTTAGTATGTTTTGCCATGAAGGAAACGTACACCATGAATTTTCCATTTAAGTACACATAAGGTGCATAACTTGAGACCGGATTTCCGTCGGCATCAACGGTTGCCATGATTAATGATTTTGAGCTCTCTACTATTTCCTGAATTTTCGGTGCTTTGGGCTTGATTGTATTTTGATTTGTACTCATTAGGGGAGATTTTTAATTTGGCTGCAAGGTACGCCCGAATTTTATTTATACCAATTATAAATAGGAGTTTTTACAGAATTTTATGATATAAAAAAACCGTTGTTTGCACAACGGTTTTAAGGTTTTGTATGTCATTAGCCCCGATTACAGCGGAAAGCCTTTTGCAGAAAAATGCTATTTTTTGTTAAAGGAAAACAGCGACCAGCGGAAGCTCGTTTTTCTTTTTACAAAAATAGCATTTTTCAAAAAAGCTTGCAGCGGAAAGCGGGATTAGCTCCTAAAAAAATTATTTCACTTTAAAAGCGTTCTCTCCAGGAAAATAAGCGGTTGTCCCCAATTCTTCCTCAATGCGAAGCAACTGGTTGTATTTTGCCATACGGTCTGAACGCGAAGCAGAACCGGTTTTGATTTGTCCACAGTTCAACGCCACAGCCAAATCTGCAATCGTGTTATCCTCAGTTTCGCCCGAACGGTGCGACATTACAGACGTATAACCCGCATTGTGTGCCATGTTTACGGCAGCGATTGTTTCGGTCAAGGTTCCGATTTGGTTTACTTTTACCAAAATAGAGTTCGCGATTTTTAAATCGATTCCTTTTTTAAGACGCTCAACATTAGTTACAAATAAATCGTCACCGACTAATTGTACTTTGTCTCCAACCAATTCGGTAAGGTATTTCCAACCGTCCCAGTCGTTTTCTTGCATTCCATCTTCGATGGAAATGATTGGGTATTTTGTGGCCAATTCAGCCAAATATTCTGCTTGTTCTTTTGAAGAGCGGATTTTTCCAGTTTCTCCTTCGAATTTTGTGTAATCGTAGTTTCCGTTAACGAAAAACTCAGAAGCCGCACAGTCCAAAGCTACTTTTACGTCATCACCGAAAGTATATCCAGCGTTTTCAACTGCCAATTTGATGGAATCCAAAGCGTCTTCAGTTCCTCCAGCCAAGTTTGGCGCAAAACCACCTTCGTCACCTACAGCCGTGCTCAAACCTCTGTCGTGCAATACTTTTTTAAGGTTGTGGAAAATTTCCGTTCCCATTTGCATTGCGTGCGTAAACGTTTTGGCTTTTACCGGCATGATCATGAATTCTTGGAACGCGATTGGCGCATCAGAGTGTGAACCTCCGTTGATGATGTTCATCATTGGAACCGGGAGCGTGTTTCCAGAAACACCGCCTACATAACGGTACAATGGCATGTTCAGTTCGTTTGCTGCTGCTTTCGCAACTGCCAAAGAAACTCCCAAGATTGCGTTGGCACCAAGGTTTGATTTGTTTGGAGTTCCGTCCAACTCAATCATTTTCTGGTCGATCAGGTTCTGTTCGAAAACCGAAGTCCCTAATAATTCTTCAGCAATTTTGATGTTTACGTTTTCCACCGCTTGTTTAACGCCTTTTCCCATGAATGCTTTTCCGCCGTCGCGTAATTCTACTGCTTCGTGCTCTCCGGTTGAAGCTCCAGATGGAACTGCTGCTCTACCTAAAACGCCGTGTTCTGTAACTACATCCACTTCAATGGTTGGGTTTCCTCTTGAATCAAGAATCTGTCTTGCGTGAACTTTAATAATGATGCTCATCGTTTTTTATTTTAAATATTTGTTTGTCTGTTTTTTTGAACGGTAACAAATTTAACGATTTTGCGAGAGTTAATGTTGTTATTTATAAAAACTTATAAACGCAAACGTTTGAGGGTTTTAGATTTATGCTTTTAAACTAATTTAAAAAATAGCCAAGTTATCTAAATATAATTATTTAGTAACGAACCAGTCTTACCAACTTGCTAGTAAAAGCCGATTTATTTTATAAATTTGCGCCGTATTTTTCATTTTTCACCAATCTGAATAAATGAAAAGCATAAAGCCCCAAACCTATTTAAACATCTTAAAATTTAAAAAAATGAAAAAACAGTACTTCGTTTTGTTAATGCTATTTTTTACAACAAACCTTCCACTATTTTCGCAAGAAGGTGCCGTTTATAATTCTCCGACATCTGGAACATTAGGAGGAGTTTCTTTTACATTAAGCAATTTAAACAATCCGTATGTTTCAGCTGCTGATTTTTCAAATTCAAATTTTTCTTATGCTCCCTTAAGCAATTCTCAATCAGGTATATCTTATAGCTACAATAGCAGTTGGTCAATTACTTTTGATGCTCCCATAGAAAATTTGAATTTGTATTGCAAATTTTGGAGACATCTGACCGTTTCTTTTAACCACTCCTTCACACTTGAGTCAGGTAATAATGCGGAAAGCCTAAATGAAAACACATTGAGAACTACAAGTTTTTCAGATGCCATCGTTGCATTCTCCGATCCTATAACAACTCTGACCCTTACAATTCTAGAGGGACCTAATGCGGGAGATATGTCATATCAAATGATGACGTTCGGAACAGGCACACTTTCGGTAGATAATTTTATAAAAGACAAAAACGCGTTAAAATTATACCCTAACCCTGTTTCGGATTTCTTTCAAGTTTCTGGAATTACACAACCCGAAAATTACAAGATTTTTAATCTATTAGGAGCTGAAGTAGGCAATGGAATTCTTTCGGATAACAAAAAGATAGACACCAGAGACCTAAATAGCGGAATGTATTTTTTAAAAATGGAAAACCATTCTACATTAAAATTCATAATAGAATAAACAACAAAAAAACTACCGTATTCAAGCACCTCAAAAGGTTTGATTTATAAAGTAAAAACATAATAAATAAAACATCTAGAAAACCTAGGTGTTTTTTTTTTGCTTCAATAAATTGAATTTTTGTTGCCACGGATTAAATGATTTCCACGGATTCTTTATTGGAATTTGGGATTTTTTTATTGGAATTTCTTTTTCTGAGTTACACGAATGTTTTTTCCTTAGATGGAATGAAAGCCTATTTGGAAGATAATCTAAAGCTGAATTTAATCGCAGATAAATTCCTCAAGTAAAAAAATCACCCCTCTCTCCTCACCTCTTCCACCGTTTTAGTACTTCCATCGTGGCTCCAGCCCGGAGGTCCAAAAACGTACATGTATTTGTGTTTCCAACAGGAAGATTTCTTCATGTCGTTCCAAATGTTTTTGTATTCGTGGGTTAAAATTACAATCGGATTGTACGAATCGGGTGGCGTGGTTACCCCAAAAGAGACCTCCACTTCATCGTCTTTCTCTTTAAAAGTGCCAAAAATCCTATCGAACACGTTCAAAATACCGCCATGGTTCTTGTCCATGTATTCCAAATTTTTGGCGTGATGCACCTGATGCATCGTATGCGTATTGAGGATTTTCTCCAAAAAACCCAACTTCGGAATGTACGTAGAATGCAACTGAAACTGCCAAAGCGACTCAATTCCCAAACAAACCAAAACCATCGCCGGCGGAAACCCCAAAGCGGGAATCCAAATATAAAACAACGGTTTGTAGAACAGAGTAAACCAACCGTTTCTCACAGCAGTTCCCAAATTAAAATTGTCGGAAGAATGGTGAACAATATGTGCGGCCCAAAAAAACCGAACCATGTGGTTTTGTCGGTGGAACCAATAATAACTAAAATCGTCCGCCAACATGCACAGCAACCAAACGTACCAAGCATAGCCAAACGCTTGCCATCCGAAAATATTGGTTCGGACGCCGTCAACCAGCGGATTAAACAAATCGTACACAAAATTGAAGATAAAAATTAACGCCAACGTCTTGAACAAAGCCGCAACAACCGCAGAACCCACTCCAATGGACAAGCTCGAAAACAAATCCTTCCATTCGTACAAATCTTTCTTCTTCGTAAATTTACTGTAGCTGAGTTCCAATGCAATCAATCCCAAAAAACAGGGAACGCCATATACAAGCGGGTTGGTAAAATCCATTTAATTCAAATAATTAGTAGTAGAATCGTGGAAGATAGTAATAATAAAATGAAATTACCTTCACAGCCCATAATTAGTATATCTTTAACGAGCCGATAACACGCAACAGTTCAGTTTGTAATAGTGATTTGAAATTAAAAAAATTATTTTTGTAGAAGAAAACACACATTATGAGCCAATTGCAAATTGAAATACTGTCATTCAAAAAAGAAAACACCAGCCAACTGCTTTCCGTTTGGGAAGAATCGGTTTTGGCCACGCATCATTTTTTACTGACTGATGATTTTCGGGAGATCAAAGAAATGCTGCAGTCGTTCGACTTTAACAGCTTGTCCGTTTTTTGTGCGTTCGATAACAAAAACATGGCAGGATTTATTGCCTTGCACGATCAGAAAGTGGAGATGCTTTTCGTGCATCCAAATTACATCGGGAAAAAAGTGGGATTTCAGCTGATGCAATTCGCGACGACGGAACACCGTGCCAACCAAGTTGACGTCAACGACCAAAATACAACTGCCAAACACTTTTATGAAAAACTCGGTTTTAAAACCTTTGCCATCAATCCAAAAGACGATATGGGAAAAGACTATCCGATCGCCAAAATGAAACTAATGTAATCTCAGCTAAATTTTTAATACAACTATTATGCAAGCCAATTCAACAGACAAACGCAGTTTTCAACTGGTAGAAAAAATAAACATTTAAATCACTTGGTACGCAAGAGCAAAACGTTATGGATCCAAAATTAAAAATAGGTTTTCTTTTTCTGATAGTAAGTATCGCGATGTTTATGTTCGCAGTACACGCCTTTACCTACGTGGGAGAATCAAGCCAATTGTTTCGCGACATCGGAACAATATGCTTCGTCGGTTGGCTTCCCACTTTAATTTTTTCTGTTATCGTCATCATTCTGGGGTTGGCTTCGCCGGAAAAAAAGAATTAATAATTTCCGACATTACCCCCGCTACCGCGCGAATCCTTTCGCGTGGTAAGCTAAAATAATTCTACACATTACGGTTTCCCGCAAACCAATTACATACCACATTACTACCTTCGCTTTCACAACACTAATTTTATCGACTTTCTTTTCCCTTTATCGATTTAGATGGAATAGTTGGGATTTTTTGGGTAGTATTGTGGTGTAACTATTCGAATTTAGTATTTGTTTAGCTTTCACTCGTACACTTTAATCTTACAAACAAAAAACAAAAATATGGCCAACTTTAATCCCCTTGAGTTTTCATCAATTAGCCCAAAAATTCCAAACTTAGATTTTAAAAATCATAATCTTGCTGATGCTTTTTATGATAGGCTAATAAGTTTAATTATTTCATTTGAAAAGAATCTAAATTTAGATGAAGAAGTTGGAGCAAGGCTTGTGTCCTTTGGCGAAACTATCATAATTCATATTGATGACTTGGGTTATTGGAATCCTAGCCTCATCTATTTTTATGGAAGAGACAATAGTGATAGAGAAGTTCAACTAATCCAACATATTTCGCAAATAAGCATTCTTTTGATGAAAGTCCCTAGGACTAATCCTGATCGGGAACGTATCGGGTTCAAGTTACAAAAACAGCAGGACGAGAAAAATGATTCTGAGGAATAAAAAAACTTTTTACTAACCACGATTTCACGCAGCCGCTATGATCTTATTTTACATAAGCGCTTTTTAATAGCTTAGTTTATTCTAACCGAATACTCACTTTCAATTTTCACAACTTCTGCAAAACTAAAGAGCGGCAAGAGAAATTGATTGAGGAGGTCATTACAATAATTAAATTATATGTCAGTAGAAGTTAAATTTACAATCAGGTACACTGGAGGAACAGCAGATCAAAGTGTTTTAGATTTATATGATGCCGCGACGTCAATGCACGGTTTAGCTAAAGCATTAGCTATAACTACTCACGCTTTAGCAACAGAAGGAGAAATTAGAAGTAAAGGCAATTCTATTCCTAACGTAAAATTCAATTTGCATCCCCCAAAACAAGGCAGCTTTATTGAATTAATCACCATTGTATTTGAAGACCCAGTCGTTCGAGTTCTTGGTGCGTCCGTTGTTACGGCAGCTTTCTGGGACATGGTTGAATTTACATGGCGACAAGCTACAGGAAGAGCAAGACAACCTAAAGAGAGAATTCCTCGAAAAATTGTTGCGGATAACGAACTTTTTCCACAAGAAATTTCGAGAGTGACTCCATTACAGCAATTACATCGACCAATTCTTCACGATAGAAATATAACTATCGAAATCAAAAGACCTAGGGTTGGAACTGTCCTAAATTTCACTTCTGAAACTTTGGATTACGTAATGTCTCAAAACGATCCAGAATTAATAGAAGGTGTAAATGGAAATGTTACTAAATATAACATTTTAAGCGGTTTCGGTCGATTTTATGACGACACTGCTCAGAGAACTATTGCATTCCACATATCCCAGCACCTTACAACGCAGCAAAAAGAAATTTTAACTTGGTCATTGCATCATTCAACAGCTGACAATCAAAACGGAAAAATCGTTATTGACACTCAAGTTATAAAGGATCGAGTAGGTAATATTAAAAGATACATAATTGAAAACGCAAGAAGAATTGATAATAATCAATAAAAATTTATTTCTAAAAATTTGGAATTTTTTAAAGCATCCAATTACTTCATTAATATTAGGTATTTTGATAAGCTATATTTTTTATTTAGTGAGTTTAAACAGCAAAATTCCATCATATTTTGTTACGCATCCAACTTTAGTAGCAACGAAAAGTTCTGAAGATCTTAGAATAACTTTTAAAGGAAAAGAATATCCGAACATATATTTCAGAAAATTAATTATCTGGAACGAAGGAAGTGAATACATAGACAGCCAAGACTTCATAGACAGTAAGCCATTAAAGCTATATAGTTCAGAAAAAGTGGAGATATTAGCGGTTACGACGTTAAAATCTAGCCGAGAAGATCTGCAATTTGAGAATAATATTATAAATAATCAATCAGTTACATTCAAAATTTTAAACGATGAAGCAATGGAAGAATCTGATGGAGTTTGCTTCCATGTTTTATATTCTGACGCCCAAAATGGGCGTTCAAAATTCGTCTTAGAATCAAGAATAAAAGGAACAATTGAGGGATTTCAATTCAAGGATTTGAGGGATATTAAAACCAAAAGCAATAAAATTTCATTATTTATCTTATGGGGAATTATTTTTCTTATATTAATTGGCAGAGTTGTTACATTGCTAGCTTTTAAAAAAAATATAGTTTTCAGAAAATGGGAAGCAGTATTTTTAATAGTTCTACTTTCATTAACAATTTATGAAACAATTTATTACATTTTTTATAGTACAAATTTAAATTGGTATACATAATCCCCACTTCGCAGCCCCTCCCTTCACCTTAAACCCAACACCTTATTCCAAAAACCCCCATCGAAGACCTAATCCCAATCCTAAATTTCCTCTGGGATCTCATAAAACGAGTCGGAGCCCTCAACCGTTGGCCTTTCTACACCCCAAATACAACCTACCAGAAATCTACAAACAAAAATGGAGCGCTGTGGTAGGATTGCTTTTTTGGAGCATCATCATAACGTTAGCAATCCTCTTCGCTCTCCCAACATCCTAAACCCCAAACCCTCCACAAAAAAAAATTCCCTCAAAAAAATACAACCTAAACAATTTTTTAGTAAAATTGTAACATATTTCCCCACAATAGTTTTAAAATATAATTTTTAAAGTAAACAATTATGGGAAATCACATCTGCAACAACATCCAAGCAATCCGCATCAACCGCGGATACTCTCAGGCAGACCTTGCCAAAAAAATCAACCTTTCAGCCAATCATTACGGTAAAATAGAAAGAGGCAAAGCCACACTCACTGAAAAAAACTTCGCCAATCCCGAAGCTTCGGGAGCGAAGCACTCCAAACAACCCCAAAAGTCCTAAACGGACAAAGGCTCAACATCCTTTTCACTAACATAGAAGACTTCAGTTAAAGCAAAAAAGAAAGAGAAAGAGAAAAAGAAAGAGAAAAAGAAAAAGAAAAAGAAAAAGAAAAAGAAAGAGAAAGAGAAAGAGAAAGAAAAGTCTCAATTCTCACTCCTACTTACTAATCACTATTCACTAATCACTATTCACCAATCTTTTAATCTTTTAATCTTTCAATCATAAATCATAAATCATAAATCAAATATCTAAAATCAAAAACCATGTCAGAAGTCGGTCACAACAAAAACGCAGCAAACTTTAAATCCCTTTACCAGATCTTGGAAGAAATGGGAACATTGTACAACCCATCAAATCCGGCAATTGCATTGTCGGCCATGCAACCCCGAATAGCAGAACTCGAAACAGTAATGGAAGGCGTAAGCCAAAAAAACTCGCTTTACAGCAATGCAGTAGCATTACGCGAAACCAAGATGAAACCATTGAGCAAGCTCACAACCCGCATTGCAAACTCGTTTCGTTCAAGCGGAGCATCGAGTGCAGATGTCGAGAATGTAGAAAGCAAGGTGAAAAAAATAAGAGGAGAAGGTCGTGCGAAAAAAATAAATCCGGAAACAGCCTCAGACGAATCCATTTCCACTTCTCAAATGAGTTACGACAACCGAACCGCAAATTTCGCCGACTTGATCACATTTTTGGAAACACAACCAAGTTATAATCCTAACGAGGACGAATTGAAAATTCCGCAGTTAAAAGCGGAAAACCTCATTCACAAACAAAATAATTCCAGTGTAAACACTGCCTCAAACGGGTTGCTTACTGCGAGAACCAACCGGAACACATCACTTTACAGCCCGGCTACAGGTGTCGTACTTCTCGCTCCAACAATTAAAGAATACATAAAGTCGGTGGGTGATGCCGGCAAACCCTACTACAAAGCGGCGGTAAAGTTAAAGTTCACCAACATTAAAAAAAAATAAACCAAAAAATAAAACCTGCGAGATTTCTTCCGCAGGTTTTTTTTATAACCAACGCTTAGGCTTCCAAAAACGTTACCACCAAATTCAAATTCGTTACTTTGCCTTCCCTAATTGTTATTGAATCATCCGCAATTGTTATTAAGCCTTCCGTAATTGTTACTAGCTCATCCGCAATTGTTATTGACTCATCCGCAAGTGTTATTAAGCCTTCCGCAAGTGTTATTGACTCATCCGCAATTGTTATTAGCTCATCCGCAAATGTTATTTAACCTTCCGCAATTGTTAATGACTAATCCGCAATTGTTATTAAGCCCTCCGCAATTGTTATTAGCTCATCCGAAAATATCATTCTGCTATCCCCATTTTCAAATGCCCAATCAAAAAAAAACACAGTCTAACCCTCAAACTTTAAACTTTCAACCTTAAACTCTAAACATCAACCCTTCAACTTTAAACCTGAAACTTTAAACCTGAAACTTTCAACTTTAAACTTTAAACTTTAAACTTTAAACCGGAAACCTTCCTCCAAAAAAAAAGACGCCTAAAGCGTCTTTTCCTCAAATTCTTTTTTAGATTTCTCTATGTTCTCTATAAATATGTCAAACAGATAACTCGAATCATGTGGACCCGGACTCGCCTCCGGATGGTACTGCACCGAAAAACAATTCTTGTTCTTCATGCGCATTCCCGCCACCGTATTGTCGTTTCCGTGGAAATGCGTAATCTCAAAGTCAGGATGTTTTTCCAGTTCCTCTCGATTCACTGCAAAACCGTGATTTTGAGAAGTAATTTCGCCCTTACCCGTCAACGTATTCATCACCGGATGATTGATACCTCTATGTCCGTTAAACATTTTATAAGTCGAAATTCCGTTAGCCAAAGCCAAAACTTGGTGACCCAAACAAATCCCAAACACAGGATCATTATTAGCCAATATTTTTTTGGCAATACCTATCGCACCGTAAAGTGGATCCGGATCTCCGGGACCATTACTCAAGAAAAACCCATCCGGATTAAACGCTTTCATTTCCTCATAACTCGTGTCAAAAGGAAACACTTTAATATAACAATCGCGTTTTGCCAAGTTGCGTAAAATATTCTTCTTAATCCCAAGATCCAATGCCGCAATCTTATATTTAGCATTAGATTCCCCAATAAAATAAGGCGTTTTCGTCGAAACTTTGCTGGCTAACTCTAACCCTTTCATATCAGGAACATCCGCCAAAAGCGCTTTCAGTTCCTCAATCGACTTTCCATCAGTAGAAATCACAGCATTTTGTGCACCATTGTCGCGGATATAAGCCACCAAAGCCCGAGTATCCACATCAGAAATGCAAACCAAATTGTGTTTCTTAAAATAATCCTCTAAACTTTCAGTAGAATTAACTCTGGAATGCGTAAACGAGAAATTTTTACAAACCAAACCCGAAATCATGATCTCATCGGCTTCAATATCCTCCTGATTCACGCCATAATTCCCAATATGGGCATTCGTCGCCACCATAATCTGTCCATAATAACTCGGGTCCGTAAAAATTTCCTGGTAACCCGTCATCCCGGTATTAAAACAAACCTCTCCAAAGGTCGTACCCTCAATCCCCATCGACTTTCCGTAGAAAATCGTTCCATCTGCCAAGAGAAGAATGGCTTTTTGTCGTGTGGTATATTTCATTTTTAGTAGTTATTTTTTTGTATTCGTATTACTTGCAAAAATATTGCCAAGTGTCGTGATGTTGTTGCGGTGCAAATTTAATTCAATTTGCGGGTATCTAAAAATTCTTTTTTCACTTTGTCTCCTCACCCTCATCAGCAGCCTATTGTCATCCCCCCGAAGAAGAAATTTACAATCTTTCTTCATCCAAGTCGCCTTCCCATACAAGCAAAACCCATATCCAAAATACGTTTTAAGAATTTTTAGAAGCGAAAGGCCAGTGAGTTCCAGCCATCCATGTTCCCGCTGGAGCCACTCGCTTTTTGCGGCTCTAAATCTATACTCGTCGTTCGCCATACGCCGCAAAAGAGCTCAAACAATGGCACCATCGGGGCTATTTTATTAAACTTTAGGCTTCTTTATAATCGGCAGTTCCACCATTGCCCTTTATCAGAACACCCAGAAAAAACAAAGAACACACAGAAAAAAATCATAGACAAAAAAAAAGGACAAACTGTAACAGTTTATCCTTTTTAATATTATAATAACAAGTGCTTCATTATTCGGCAGCGTCATTTGAAGTTTCTTCAGATGCTTTTGGAGCTTCAGCTTTTGGAGCCTCTTCAACCGCAGTCTCTTCAGATTTTTTAGCTTTTCCACCTCTACGGCTTTTCGCTTTTTTAACTTCTTTTTTACCACCGTTGTACAATTCGTTGAAGTCAACTAATTCAATCATTGCCATATCAGCGTTATCTCCAAGACGGTTTCCTAACTTGATGATACGAGTGTATCCTCCAGGACGGTCTCCCACTTTAGCAGCTACATCTCTAAAAAGATCAGTAACAGCATATTTGTTTCTTAGGTATGAGAAAACGATACGACGGTTGTGAGTAGTATCTTCTTTTGATTTTGTAATCAATGGCTCAACAAATTGTTTAAGCGCTTTAGCTTTAGCAACAGTAGTGTTAATACGTTTGTGCTCAATAAGTGAGCAAGCCATATTAGACAACATAGATTTTCTATGAGCTGACTGTCTGCTTAAGTGGTTGAATTTTTTTCCGTGTCTCATGACGTGTTTTGTTTAACTTCATCTTGCTGCAATCCTCTTTGGAGAGCAAAATATGAAGCAATTTATTCTTTATCTAATTTGTATTTTGATAGATCCATCCCGAAGTGTAGGTTTTTCACTGCTACTAACTCATCAAGTTCAGTAAGTGATTTTTTCCCGAAGTTACGGAACTTCATCAAATCGTTTTTGTTGAAAGATACTAAATCTCCGAGTGTATCAACTTCAGCCGCTTTTAAGCAATTTAGTGCTCTTACAGAAAGATCCATGTCAACAAGCTTAGTTTTAAGCAATTGTCTCATGTGTAACGATTCTTCGTCGTAAGATTCTGTTTGTGCAATTTCGTCAGCTTCAAGGGTAATTCTTTCGTCAGAGAAAAGCATGAAATGGTGGATTAGAACCTTTGCTGCTTCAGTTAGAGCATCTTTTGGATTGATTGAACCATCAGTTTTAATTTCAAAAACTAATTTTTCATAATCTGTTTTTTGCTCAACGCGGAAGTTTTCGATTGCATATTTTACATTTTTTACCGGAGTAAAAATTGAGTCTGTAAAAATGGTTCCGATCGCTGCATTTTGCTTTTTGTTCTCTTCAGCAGGAACGTATCCTCTTCCTTTCTCGATAGTTAACTCCATATTGATGTTAACTTTGCTGTCAAGATTACAAATCACAAGTTCAGGGTTTAACACCTGGAAACCGGAGATGAATTTTTGGAAATCACCGGCTGTAATTTGGTCTTTACCAGAGATAGAGATTGAAACCGATTCGTTGTCGATATCTTCAATCTGACGCTTAAAACGTACTTGTTTAAGGTTGAGGATAATTTCGGTAACGTCTTCCACTACTCCTGGAATGGTAGAAAATTCGTGATCTACACCTTCGATACGAACAGATGTTATTGCATATCCTTCTAAAGCGGAAAGCAAGACTCTTCTAAGTGCATTACCAACAGTCAATCCGTAACCAGGTTCTAAAGGTCTGAATTCAAACTTACCTTCAAAATCGGTTGAATCGATCATGATAACTTTATCGGGCTTCTGAAAATTAAATATTGCCATATGTTCGACTACTGTCTATTATTTGTTATACAACTCTACGATAAGTTGTTCTTTAATGTTTTCTGGGATTTGGATTCTTGCAGGAACAGAAACGAAAACTCCTTCTTTAAGGTCGTTGTTCCAAGTAATCCATTCGTAAACATGACTTGAATTAGATAAAGAACGTTCGATAGCATCTAAAGATTTAGATTTTTCACGAACCGCCACTTTGTCACCTGGCTTCAAGTGGTAAGAAGGGATGTTTACAACTTCTCCGTTTACGGTAATGTGTCTGTGACCTACGATTTGACGAGCAGCTCTTCTTGAAGAGGCGATACCCATTCTAAATACTACGTTATCTAATCTTGCTTCACAAAGTTGAAGTAAAACTTCACCGGTAACACCTTTAGTTGCAGATGCTTTTTCAAAAAGGTTTCTGAATTGTTTTTCTAAAATTCCGTAAGAATATTTAGCTTTTTGCTTTTCCATTAACTGAACAGCGTACTCAGATTTTTTACCTCTTTTTTTAGCCAAACCGTGTTGTCCGGGAGGGTAATTTCTTTTTTCGAAGGCTTTATCGTCTCCGAAGATCGCTTCACCAAATTTACGAGCGATTTTAGTTTTTGGACCAGTATATCTTGCCATTTTAATTTAATTTTGGATAGAGACTATGAATTCAGGTCAAATCCTCCGATAGTCTAAAATCTATCCTGTTATACTTGAAAAATTGATTAAACTCTACGTCTTTTTGGAGGACGACATCCATTGTGTGGCATTGGAGTAACGTCAATGATTTCAGTTACTTCAATTCCTGAGTTGTGAACTGAACGGATTGCAGACTCACGTCCGTTTCCTGGTCCTTTCACATACACTTTCACTTTTTTCAGTCCAGCTTCCAAAGCAACTTTTGCACAATCTTCTGCTGCCATTTGAGCTGCATATGGAGTGTTCTTTTTAGAACCTCTAAAGCCCATTTTACCAGCTGAAGACCAAGAAATCACTTCTCCTTTTTTGTTTGTCAAAGAGATGATGATGTTGTTAAAAGTTGAACTAATATGAGCTTCGCCAGTTGATTCAATTACAACTTTACGTTTTTTTGTATTCGCTTTAGCCATACTACTTATTATTTAGTTGCTTTTTTCTTGTTGGCAACAGTTTTTCTTTTACCTTTTCTTGTTCTAGAGTTGTTTTTAGTTCTTTGTCCTCTTAATGGAAGACCAGATCTATGACGGATTCCTCTGTAGCATCCGATATCCATTAAACGTTTAATGTTTAATGAGATTTCCGAACGAAGTTCTCCTTCAATCTTGAAGTAAGAAACGGCATCACGGATGGCTCCGATTTCATCATCGTTCCATTCCTGAACTTTTTTGTCTTCGCTAACATTAGCTTTAGCCAAAATTTCACTAGCTCTGCTTTTACCAATTCCGAAGATATAAGTTAAAGCGATAACTCCTCTTTTGTTTTTCGGGATGTCTACCCCTGCAATTCTTGCCATAATTATCCTTGTCTTTGTTTAAATCTAGGATTCTTTTTATTAATAACGTACAATCTTCCTTTTCTTCGTACGATAATGCACTCGGCACTTCTTTTTTTAACTGATGCTCTTACTTTCATTTTAATAGCTTTAGTATCTATACGTAATTCTTGCTTTTGACAAATCGTAAGGGCTCATTTCTAGTTTCACTTTATCGCCAGGCAATAATTTGATGTAGTGCATACGCATTTTTCCAGAAATGTGAGCGATTACAATATGTCCATTTTCTAATTCTACACGGAACATCGCATTTGACAATGCTTCGATGATGGATCCGTCTTGTTCTATTGCTGATTGCTTTGCCATAAAAATTAAGCTACTGCTTTTCTATTTTTACCACTTTTCATCAAACCATCGTAATGCTTGTTCAACAAATACGAATTAATTTGCTGAATAGTATCACTTGCAACTCCAACCATAATCAATAACGAGGTACCTCCATAAAATAAAGCCCATGATGGTTGAACATCCAGAACACTTACAACAATTGCTGGGAACACAGCGATTAATGCAAGAAATAATGATCCTGGGAATGTGATCAACGACATGATTTTATCCAAGAAGTCAGATGTTTCAGCTCCAGGTCTAATTCCAGGAATGAAACCACCACTTCTTTTTAAATCGTCGGCCATTTTATTTGTAGGTACTGTAATTGCGGTGTAAAAGTACGTAAAAACAATGATTAATAATGCAAAAACTAAGTTATACTGCCATCCGAAAATATTTTGGAAAGCTGTACTGATAGAAGTTGCAGTTTCTGAACTTGAAAGACCCGCTAATGCTGCCGGAATAAACATAATTGCTTGCGCAAAAATGATCGGCATAACTCCCGAAGCGTTAAGCTTCAAAGGAATCCATTGTCTGTTTCCTGCCTGTTCAAACTCGCCCGAAGCAGTTCTTCTTGCATATTGCACAGGAATTTTCCTAACTGCCATTACAAGTAAAACACACGCTACAATTACGAGTAACCATATAATTACTTCAAAAACCAATAACATTGGACCTCCATTATTGTTTGTTACTCTGGTAGAAAATTCTTGGATGAATGCTTGTGGCATTCTCGCAATGATTCCCACCATAATCAATAATGAAATTCCGTTACCGATACCTTTATCTGTGATTTTTTCTCCTAACCACATTGCAAAGATTGTACCTGTTACCAAAATGATAACTGACAAAAACTGGAATGCGAACGGAGAAACCAATCCTGGGTTTACATTTGCTAAAAATGCATCACCAGGTAAAGTTCTGTAAAGATTAAAGATATATCCCGGAGCTTGTACCAATGTAATTAAAATGGTAAGCCAACGGGTAATTTGGTTCATTTTCTTTCTTCCGCTCTCGCCATCTTTTTGTAGTTTTTGTAGATAAGGTACAGCAATACCCATCAACTGAACAACAATAGAGGCAGAAATGTAAGGCATAATACCCAATGCAAATACAGATGCTTGCGAAAACGCACCACCTGTAAATACATCGATTAACCATCCGATCCCTTCTTTAGTTTGATCAGTAAGTCCATTTAATTTTGTCGCATCAATACCAGGAAGTGTCACTTGAGCACCAAAACGGTACACTAACAACAAACCTAAGGTTACTAAAATTTTATTTTTTAGTTCCTCAATTTTCCAAACATTGGCAAGCGATTCAAAAAATTTCTTCATCTTACTTTTAGGGGATTATTATAAAGTTACTGCTTCACCACCAGCTGCTTCGATAGCTGCTTTTGCGGATGCTGTAAATTTATGTGCTGTTACCTTTAATTTTGCTTTAAGTTCTCCTCTACCCAAGATCTTAACGATTTCGTTTTTAGTTGCCAAACGAGTAGCTACGAATACAGACATATCAACTGTGTTGTCTGTAACGATACCGTTGTCAACTAGAGCTTGAAGCGTATCAAGGTTTACTCCTTCGTATTCTTTACGATTGATATTTTTAAAACCAAATTTAGGCACACGTCTTTGAAGTGGCATTTGACCTCCTTCAAAACCAATCTTTTTAGAATAACCAGAACGAGATTTAGCTCCTTTGTGTCCTCTTGCGGAAGTACCACCTTTTCCAGAACCTTCTCCTCTACCTACTCTCTTATTTTGGTTGTGTGTTGAGCCTTCAGCTGGCTGCAAGTTACTTAAGTTCATAACTAATAAGATTGTTATTTAGCTTCTTCTACAGAAACTAAGTGTTTTACTTTGTTTATCATCCCAAGGATTGCAGGATTTGATTCATGCTCCACAACCTGTCCTAGTTTGCGAAGACCTAAAGCTTCAAGACCTCTTTTTTGTGTTAGAGGGCAATTGATTTTGCTTTTTACTTGTTTTACTAATAGTTTTGCCATGATTTTCCTGAATTAACCTTTAAATACTTTTTCTAAAGATACTCCTCTTTGTTTTGCAACAGTATAAGCACTTCTCATTTGCAATAATGCATCAAAAGTAGCTTTTACCACGTTGTGAGGGTTTGATGATCCTTGAGATTTAGACAATACGTCGTGAATTCCAACAGACTCTAAAACCGAACGTACAGCACCACCGGCAATTACTCCGGTACCGTGAGAAGCTGGCATTAAAAATACGCGAGCTCCACCGAATTTACCTTTTTGTTCGTGAGGTACTGATTGACCACTTAATGGAATTCTCACAAGGTTTTTCTTAGCATCTTCCACTGCTTTCGCAATTGCTTCAGAAACGTCTTTTGATTTCCCAAGTCCGTGTCCAACTACACCATTCTCGTCACCTACTACAACAATAGCAGAAAAACCGAAAGCTCTACCACCTTTTGTAACTTTAGTTACACGGTTTACACTTACCAAACGATCTTTTAATTCAAGACCACTAGGTTTTACTAGTTCTACGTTTTTGTATTTATGATACATAATTTCTTAGAATTTAAGTCCGGCTGCGCGAGCGCCTTCTGCTAATGATTTAATACGTCCGTGGTATAAATATCCACCTCTGTCGAAATTTACAGTTTCAATACCAGCTTTTAATGCTTTTTCAGCTACCAATTTTCCAACTGCTGCTGCAACTTCTACATTAGTTCCTTTAGTATCTACTCCTTTTTCTCTTGATGAAGCAGCTAATAAAGTTACTCCATTTACGTCATCTATGATTTGAGCATAGATTTCTTTATTACTTCTAAAAACAGAAAGTCTTGGTTTTGTAGCAGTTCCGCTTACAATTTTTCTAATTCTGAATTTAATTCTTTGTCTTCTTTCAGATTTTGTTAATGACATGATCTTTTAATTTTTAAGCTGATTTACCTGCTTTTCTTCTTAATACTTCACCAACAAATTTAACTCCTTTTCCTTTGTAAGGCTCTGGTTTGCGGAAACTTCTGATTTTCGCAGCTACAGCTCCTAACAATTGTTTGTCGTGAGAAGTTAATTTTACAATTGGATTTTTACCTTTTTCTGAAACTGTCTCAAGTTTTACCTCTGGCGCAATATCTAAAACAATATTGTGAGAGAATCCAAGAGCAAGATCCAATTTTTGTCCTTGGTTTGAAGCTCTGTAACCTACTCCAACCAATTCCAACTCTTTAGTGAAGCCTTCAGAAACACCAGCAATCATATTATTGATCAATGCTCTGTATAGACCGTGTTTTGCTCTTTCGTCTTTTTGATCAGAAGATCTTTCAACCTGAACCTGACCTTCTTCTACTTTCACGGATACGTTATCGAATTCCTGAGAAAGCTGTCCTAATTTTCCTTTTACTGTAACCAAGTTGTCAGCAACTTCAACAGTTACTCCAGCCGGGACTACAATTGGATTTTTTCCTATTCTTGACATCGTTAAGTTCTTTTTTTAGTATACGTAACAAATTACTTCTCCTCCAACATTCAATTGTTTTGCTTGCTTCCCGGTCATCAAACCTTTTGAAGTTGAAACAATTGCAATTCCCAATCCGTTAAGGATTCTTGGAAGTTTTGTAGCACCTGCATACTTACGTAAACCTGGTTTACTAATTCTTTGGATATCTTTGATAACTGCTTCTTTAGTATCTTTATCATACTTCAAAGCGATTTTGATAGAACCTTGAACAGTGTTCTCTTCAAATTTGTAGCTCAAGATATAACCTTGATCAAATAAAATCTTTGTGATTTCTTTTTTAAGATTAGAAGCAGGAATTTCAACCACTTTGTGCTTTGCAGCCACAGCGTTTCTAACTCTTGTCAAATAATCCGCAATAGGATCTGTGTACATATAATTAAATTTGCGGTTTTGGTTTTCGTCCCGGACTTTCCGGTAGAACCTGAAACCATTAAACTCTTATTTATTAATCAATAGATAGTTGCCAGTTCGCGGCAAAAATCCGGCAAACTTACAACTATCTATCGAAATAACAAAACTTGTTTTTATTTTTCTTACCAACTGGCTTTTTTCACACCTGGAATTAATCCGTTATTAGCCATTTCACGGAATGTTACACGTGAAATTCCAAATTGACGCATATATCCTCTTGGGCGACCTGTTAGTTTGCAACGGTTGTGAAGACGAACCGGAGAAGCATTTTTTGGTAATTTTTGAAGACCTTCATAATCTCCAGCTTCTAAAAGAGCTTTTCTTTTTTCAGCATATTTTGCTACCGTTTTTTCTCTTTTCACCTCACGGGCTTTCATTGATTCTTTAGCCATGTCTTAATTCTTTTTAAAAGGTAATCCTAGTTCTGCTAATAATGATTTAGCCTCTTTATCTGTTTTTGCAGAAGTTACGAAAGTAATATCCATACCTGAGATTTTGTTTACTTTGTCAATATCAATTTCTGGGAAAATGATTTGTTCAGTAACTCCAAGGTTGTAGTTTCCTCTTCCGTCAAAACCAGTAGCTTTAATTCCACCGAAATCTCTTACACGTGGAAGTGAAGACGTGATTAATCTGTCAAGAAATTCGTACATTCTTTCACCACGAAGTGTTACTTTAGCTCCAATTGGCATTCCTTTTCTCAATTTGAAAGACGCAACGTCTTTTTTAGAGATTGTAGAAACTGCTTTTTGCCCAGTGATCTTTGTCAACTCATCAACAGCATAGTCAATAAGTTTTTTGTCAGATACTGCAGCTCCAACTCCACGGCTTAAAACGATTTTCTCCAATTTTGGAACTTGCATTACGTTTTTGTAACCGAATTCTTCTTTAAGAGCAGAGACTACTCTGTCTTTATATTCTTGTTTTAGTCTAGGTGTATAAGCCATCACTATAGTACTTGATTAGATTTTTTTGAAAATCTTACGTTCTTATCTCCTTCTTTTCTCACACCTGTTTTTGTAGCTTCTTTAGATTTTGGATCTATTAAAGACAAGTTAGAAATGTGGATTGGAGCTTCTTTCTTAACGATTCCGCCTTGAGGGTTTTTTGCAGATGGTTTTGTATGTTTCGAAACCATGTTTGCACCTTCAACGATCGCTTTATTTTTCTCTCTGTCAACACGCAATACTTTACCTTCAGTTCCTTTGTGGTCACCTGCGATAACTCTTACGATGTCTCCTGATTTGATTTTTAGCTTTATCATCTTCATAAATAATTAAAGCACTTCTGGTGCCAATGATACAATTTTCATGAATTGTTTTTCACGAAGTTCTCTTGCAACCGGACCAAAAACACGAGTTCCTCTCATTTCACCTACTGCGTTCAAAAGAACACAAGCGTTGTCGTCAAAACGAATGTAAGAACCGTCGGCTCTTCTCACCTCTTTTTTAGTACGAACAACTACTGCAGTTGAAACGGCTCCTTTTTTTACGTTTCCGTTTGGAGTCGCGTCTTTGATTGATACTACAATTTTATCACCAACAGAAGCGTATCTTCTTTTGGTACCTCCTAAAACACGGATCGTAAGAACTTCTTTCGCTCCAGTGTTATCTGCTACTTTTAGTCTTGATTCTTGTTGTACCATAATTATTTAGCTCTTTCAATGATTTCAACTAATCTCCAACATTTAGATTTACTTAAAGGACGCGTTTCGCTAATTCTTACTGTATCTCCAATGTTACAATCGTTTGTTTCGTCGTGTGCAACGTATTTTTTAGTTTTCAACACGAACTTACCGTATAACGGGTGTTTTACTTTTCTTGTTTCAGAAACAACAATGGATTTCTCCATTTTGTTGCTAGTAACAACACCTATTCTCTCTTTTCTTAAATTTCTTTTTTCCATCTTTTAGCAGAATACAAATTACTGTTGCTCTCTTTTGCTTAACTCTGTAGCAATTCTTGCAACTGATCTTCTAAGACTTCTGATTTGAAGCGGATTTTCGATCGGTGAAATTGCGTGAGCATTTTTTAGGTCGGCATGTGTCTTTCTTAACTGAGCAAGTTTTTCTTGTAGATCAGCTACAGATAGATCTTTAATTTCTGATTGTTTCATAATAAATTAGATTATGCTTCGAAATCTCTCGCAATTACAAATTTAGTTTTTACTGGAAGTTTTTGTGCTGCAAGACGCAAAGCCTCTTTTGCAACAGCCAAAGGCACGCCTCCAACTTCAAACATAATTTTTCCGGGTTTAACAACAGCTGCCCAATATTCAACGGCACCTTTTCCTTTACCCATACGTACCTCAAGAGGTTTCTTAGTAATTGGCTTGTCCGGGAAAATTTTAATCCACAACTGACCTTCTCTTTTCATAAAACGAGTTGCGGCGATACGTGCAGCTTCGATTTGACGTGAAGTCAGGAACATACCAGTTTCGTGAACAGACTTAATACCAAACATTCCGTTAGAAAGTTCATGCCCTCTTTGAGAGTTTCCTTTCATTCTACCTTTCTGTACCTTGCGGTATTTTGTTCTTTTAGGCTGTAACATTTTTCTTTACTTTTTAAAAAATTTACTTTCTTTTACGGTCTCCACCTGGTTTTCTGTCTTTGTTGAAAGGTTTACGATCTCCTCTTGAAGAATCTCCGCCTTTTCCACCAGCACCAGCTTGTTTTTTGTCCATCCCTACTAGAGGAGAAAGATCTCTCTTTCCGTAAACTTCACCTTTCATGATCCACACTTTGATTCCCATTCTACCGTAAGTAGTGTGAGCTTCTCCAAGTGCGTAGTCAATATCGGCTCTGAAAGTTGATAGAGGAATTCTACCTTCTTTGAACATTTCTGAACGCGCCATCTCAGCTCCATTCAAACGACCAGAAATCATAACTTTGATACCTTCTGCGTTCATACGCATTGCGGCAGCAATAGCCATTTTGATTGCTCTTCTGTAAGAAATACGGCTTTCGATCTGACGTGCAATGCTTGTTGCAACTAAGTAAGCATCTAATTCAGGTCTTTTGATTTCAAAGATGTTGATTTGAACCTCTTTGTCAGTAATTTTCTTAAGTTCTTCTTTTAACTTGTCTACCTCTTGTCCGCCTTTCCCGATAATGATACCAGGTCTTGCAGTAGTGATAGTAACGGTTACAAGTTTCAAAGTTCTCTCGATGATTACTTTTGATACACTAGCTTTTGATAAACGAGCATGGATGTACTTTCTGATTTTGTGATCTTCAGCTAATTTATCGCCGTAATCATTTCCACCATACCAGTTTGAATCCCATCCTCTGATGATCCCAAGTCTGTTTCCAATTGGATTTGTCTTTTGTCCCATCTTATTAATTGCTTTGTGTGTTATCTAATTGTCCTAACACGATTGTAACGTGGTTTGAACGTTTTCTAATTCTGTGTGCTCTTCCTTGTGGAGCAGGACGAAGTCTTTTCAACATCATTCCTCCGTCAACACGGATTTCTTTTACAAACAAGCCTGCTTCAGCTACATTTCCTTCTGCGTTTTTCTGTTCCCAGTTATTGATAGCAGATAACAAAAGTTTTTCTAGCTTTCTTGAAGCTTCTTTAGTACTGAATCTTAAAATATTCAATGCTCTTTCCACTTTCTGACCTCTTACTAGATCTGCTACTAAGCGCATTTTTCTAGGTGAAGTAGGGCAGTTATTCAATTTTGCGAAGGCAATCTGCTTGTTAGCTTCTTTGATGCCTTCAGCTCTTTCTCTTTTACGAACTCCCATTGCTTCTTATTTTTTACCTTTATTTTTTGCTCCAGCGTGACCTCTAAAAGATCTTGTTGGTGAAAATTCTCCTAACTTATGACCTACCATGTTTTCAGTAACGTAAACCGGTACGAATTGACGACCGTTGTGAACTGCGATGGTTTGCCCTACGAAATCCGGGGTAATCATTGAAGCTCTAGACCAAGTCTTTACCACTCCTTTGTTCCCTTTTTCTATATTTTCTTGAACTTTTTTATCCAATTTATAATGAACAAAAGGTCCTTTTTTTAATGAACGTGCCATGTCTTACTTATTATTTCTTTCTGCGTTCTACAATATACTTGTTGCTCGGGTTAACTTTAGAACGAGTTCTATAACCTTTTGCAGGAAGTCCTTTTCTAGAACGTGGGTGACCTCCAGAAGAACGTCCTTCACCACCTCCCATTGGGTGATCAACTGGGTTCATCGCTACTGGTCTTGTTCTAGGTCTTCTTCCTAACCATCTTGATCTACCTGCTTTACCAGAAACGATCAACTGGTGGTCTGAGTTAGAAACTGCTCCAATGGTAGCCGAACAAGTCAACAAGATCAATCTTGTTTCTCCAGAAGGCATTTTGATTGTTGCATATTTTCCGTCTCTTGCCATCAATTGAGCAAAGGTTCCTGCAGAACGAGCAATTACAGCTCCTTGACCAGGACGTAATTCGATGCAAGAAATAACAGTTCCCAAAGGAATTTTACTTAATGGCATTGTGTTACCGATTTCTGGAGAAGATTCTGCACCAGACATTACTGTCTGACCAACTTGCAATCCATTTTGAGCGATAACGTAAGTTTTTGCTCCATCAGCATAAGCTAATAACGCAATAAATGCTGTACGATTCGGATCATATTCAATTGATTTTACTGTTGCAGGAATTCCGTCCTTAGCTCTTTTAAAATCAACGATACGATAACGTTGTTTGTGACCACCGCCTGTGTAACGCATGGTCATTTTTCCTTGACTATTTCTACCTCCTGAGTTTTTTATCGGTGCTAATAATGAACGCTCCGGCTTATCAGTTGTAATGGCGTCAAAACCATTAACAACTCTAAAACGCTGACCCGGGGTAATAGGTTTTAATTTTCTAACTGACATGTTTCTGCCTATTTATTAGATATTATTATAAAAATCTATTGTTTCTCCGTCCTGTACTTGAACAATTGCTTTTTTGTAAGCATTTGTCTTTCCATTGATAATACCACTTTTGGTATATTTTGTAGAACGATCTGCACGGTAATTCATAGTATTGACTTCAACTACGTTTACGCCGTAAGCATTTTCTACAGCTTTCTTAATTTCGATTTTGTTTGCCTTTTTGTCAACAATAAATCCGAAACGGTTGAAAACTTCACCATCTTTGGTAATTTTTTCTGTAATGATAGGTTTAATTATGATACTCATCGCCCTATTATTTGCTTAAATTTTCTTCAATTCCTTCTAACGAACCTTCCAATAACACTAAATTATTAGCGTTAAGAATTGCGTAAGTACTTAATTCTGAAGAAGTTACTACGCTAGAAGATTTTAAATTGCGTGACGACAAATATACATTTTTATTTATATCGCCCAACACAAATAGTGATTTTTTATTTTCTAACCCTAAAGCTTTCAAAACGTTAATGAAATTTTTAGTGTTTGGAGTGTCAAAAGTAAAGTCTTCCAAGATAGTAATGTTCGACTCTTTTGCCTTGATAGAAAAAGCAGATTTTCTTGCCAATCTTTTCAATCCTTTGTTTAATTTGAAAGAATAACTTCTTGGTCTTGGACCGAAAACTGTCCCTCCACCTTTGAACAATGGGTTTTTAACACTTCCTGCACGAGCTGTACCAGTTCCTTTTTGCTTTTTAATCTTACGAGTTGACCCGGTAACTTCAGCTCTTTCTTTAGCTTTATGAGTTCCTTGTCTTTGGTTCGCAAGATATTGTTTCACATCAAGGTAAACCGCATGGTTATTTGGCTCAATTGCGAATACTGAATCAGAAAGAGTAATCGTTCTGCCAGTTTCTTTTCCGTTGATATTTAAAACTTTTACTTCCATTACTTCTGAATGATTACATAAGAGTTATTGTGTCCTGGAACACATCCTTTAACTAAAAGTAGGTTCTTATCTGCAACTACTTTCAAAACGCGAAGATTTTGCACAGTTACATTATCAGCTCCCATTCTTCCTGCCATACGCATTCCTTTGAATACTCTAGAAGGATAAGAAGAAGCCCCTACTGAACCTGGCGCTCTTAAACGGTTATGTTGTCCGTGAGTAGCTTGACCAACACCACCAAAACCGTGACGTTTTACAACACCTTGGAAACCTTTCCCTTTAGAAACACCTTGAACATCCACAAATTCTCCTTCAATAAAAAGATCCACTGTTAGAACATCCCCTAACTTGTGTTCATCTTCGAAATACTTGAATTCAACGACTTTTTTCTTCGCAACAGTTCCAGCTTTTTTAAAGTGACCTACAGCCGCTTTAGTGGAGTGTTTCTCATTTTTGTCATCGAAACCAAGTTGCAACGCTTCATACCCGTCAACCTCTTTGGTTCTGACTTGGGTAACGACACATGGACCTGCTTCAATAACGGTACAAGGAATGTTTTTTCCGTTCTCGTCAAAGATGCTTGTCATGCCGATTTTTTTTCCAATTAACCCAGACATAAATATTAATTATTGATTATTAAATACTAAATAATAGACACACCTTTTAAGGAAGTCATTTTTTAGGAGGTGCAAAAGTAAAACTTTTTTACTTATAATCCTAAAAATATTTTCTTCTTAAAAGATGTGTCTCTTTTATTATGAGATACTTATACTTTAATCTCTACTTCTACACCACTTGGCAACTCTAATTTCATTAGAGCATCGATGGTTTTAGATGAAGAAGAATAAATATCTAACAATCTTTTGTAAGACATTACTTCAAATTGCTCTCTTGATTTTTTGTTTACGTGTGGAGAACGTAATACAGTAAAAATCTTTTTGTGTGTTGGCAATGGAATTGGACCAGTTACCACAGCACCTGTACTTTTTACAGTTTTTACGATTTTTTCAGCAGACTTGTCAACCAAGTTGTGATCGTAAGATTTTAATTTTATTCTGATTTTTTGACTCATTTTCTTTAGAATTAAGCGTTTCCTTTAGCTTTTTTGATAACTGCTTCTGAAATGTTAGAAGGTGTTTCTGCATAGTGAGAGAACTCCATTGTAGAAGTTGCTCTACCAGAAGACAATGTTCTTAATGTTGTTACATAACCAAACATTTCTGAAAGTGGCACATCAGCTTTGATAGTTTTAGCACCATTTCTGTCTCCCATGTCATTTACTTGACCACGACGACGGTTCAAATCACCTACAATATCACCCATGTTTTCTTCTGGAGTGATCACTTCGATTTTCATGATTGGCTCAAGGATAACAGCTCCGGCAGCTTTACCAGATTCTTTGTATCCCATTTTTGCAGCTAATTCAAACGAAAGAGCATCTGAATCTACAGGGTGGAAAGATCCGTCCAAAAGAGTTACTTTCAAACTATCAACTTGGTAACCTGCAAGAGGACCTTGTTTCATAGCTTCACGGAAACCTTTTTCAACAGCAGGTACATATTCCTTAGGAACGTTACCACCTTTTACCTCATTCACAAACTGTAATCCCATTGGAATTTTACCGTCCACTTCATCAGCAGGCTCGATTCTAAATACGATATCACCGAATTTACCACGACCTCCAGATTGTTTTTTGTAAGTTTCTCTGTGTTGAGCTGATTTTGTAAACGCTTCTTTATATTCTACTTGTGGCTCACCTTGGTTTACCTCAACCTTAAATTCACGTTTCATACGATCTACAAGGATATCCAAGTGAAGCTCACCCATTCCTGAGATAATTGTTTGACCAGAAGCCTCATCAGTTCTAACTGTAAATGTTGGATCTTCTTCAGCCAATTTAGCCAAAGCCATACCCATTTTATCTACGTCAGCTTTTGTTTTAGGCTCGATTGCGATACCAATTACCGGATCAGGGAATTTCATTGACTCAAGAATAATTGGGTTCTTTTCATCACACAATGTATCTCCTGTTTTGATATCCTTAAATCCAACTGCTGCCCCAATATCTCCAGCTTCGATGAATTCGATTGGATTTTGCTTGTTAGCATGCATTTGGTAGATACGAGAAATTCTTTCTTTGTTACCTGAACGCGTGTTCAATACATACGAACCTGCATCCAAACGACCAGAATATGCACGGAAGAATGCCAAACGACCTACGAATGGGTCAGTTGCAATCTTGAACGCAAGAGCAGCGAATGGCTCTTTTACATCTGGACGACGCAATACTTTAGTTTGGTCTTCTTCCAACAAATCAGCATCGTCGGGGTGAATTCCTTCGATACCTTCTTTGTCCAATGGAGAAGGCAAATATTTACAAACTGCATCCAACATGAACTGAACTCCTTTATTTTTGAAAGAAGATCCTGCAATCATTGGAATAATTGCCATGTCGATTGTAGCAGCTCTTAAAGCAGCATTGATTTCTTCTTCTGTAATTGAATTCTCATCTTCCATGTATTTGTCAAGAAGGTTTTCATCGTATTCAGCTACAGCTTCGATAAGAGTTGAACGGTAAGCTTTTACCTCATCAACCATATCAGCAGGAATATCAACAATATCAAAAGTAGCTCCTTGTGTTTCATCATGCCATACAATAGCTTGATTTTTCACCAAGTCAACCACTCCTTTAAAGTCAGCTTCATCTCCGATTGGCAAAGTAATTGCAACCGCATTAGATTTAAGCATGTCTCTAACTTGTTGACAAACTCCTAAGAAGTTAGAACCTTGACGGTCCATTTTATTTACGAATCCCATACGCGGGACACGGTACTGATCTGCCAATCTCCAGTTAGTTTCTGACTGTGGCTCAACACCATCTACCGCAGAAAACAAGAATACCAATCCATCTAATACACGAAGTGAACGGTTTACCTCAACTGTAAAGTCAACGTGTCCCGGGGTATCGATAATATTAAAGTGGTAACCTTGAGATTCAGGAATTACTTTTCCTTGAACGGTTGGGAAATTCCAAGTACAAGTTGTAGCAGCAGAAGTAATGGTAATACCTCTTTCTTGCTCTTGCGCCATCCAGTCCATTGTTGCAGCACCATCGTGTACTTCACCAATTTTGTGTGATTTTCCAGTATAAAAAAGAATACGCTCCGTTGTTGTGGTTTTACCAGCATCAATGTGAGCCGCGATTCCAATATTTCTTGTGTATTTTAAATCTCTTGCCATTTCTGATTAAAATCTAAAGTGAGAGAATGCTTTATTTGCTTCAGCCATTTTGTGAGTATCCATTCTCTTTTTAACAGCAGCACCTTCTTCTTTAGCAGCAGCTAAAACTTCAGAAGCTAGTTTTTGAGCCATAGATTTCTCATTTCTTCTACGAGCGTAAAGGATCATCCATTTCATTGCCATAGAGATTTTACGGTCTGGTCTGATTTGCATCGGGATTTGGAATGTAGCTCCACCTACTCTACGACTACGTACTTCTACGTGAGGCATAACGTTAGTTAAAGCATCTTTCCAGATTTCTAAAGACGATTTTTCTGCGTCTTGTTTTTTACTTTCTACGATATCCATTGCATCATAGAACACTTTGAAAGCTGTTGATTTTTTACCATCCCACATTAAGTTGTTCACAAAACGCGTTACTAACTGATCGTTAAATTTAGGATCTGGTAAAAGAGGTCTTTTTTTGGCCTGTCTTTTTCTCATGTCTTTGCTTTTTAGTCTAATATCTACAACCTAAAGTCTTAAAGAATTTTCTTTTGACTTTTGACTTTCGACTTTCGACTGATTAAAAATTACTTTTTAGCTTCTTTAGGGCGTTTTGCTCCGTATTTAGATCTTCTTTGCGTTCTTCCTGCAACACCTGATGTATCAAGTGCTCCACGAACGATGTGGTATCTAACTCCTGGCAAATCTTTTACCCTTCCACCTCTAACTAATACTATCGAGTGCTCTTGCAAATTGTGTCCTTCTCCAGGGATGTAAGCATTCACTTCGTTACCATTTGTCAAACGTACACGCGCTACTTTACGCATTGCAGAGTTTGGTTTTTTAGGTGTAGTAGTGTAAACACGCGTACAAACCCCTCTTCTTTGAGGACAAGAATCCAAAGCAACCGATTTACTCTTCTTAGTTATTTGAGTCCTTCCGGTTCTTACTAATTGTTGAATTGTTGGCATAATTAATACTAAAAATATATTATGATTTAATTTCCCGCTTTTTACGGGGTTGCAAATGTAGTAATTATTTTTTTTTAAACAAACGTTAATTCATTAATTTTCAAATGAGTGATGTTTTGTTTTTTCAAAATATATTATTCCGGGAGTTTTTGCGTTACTTTTACCAACGATTATAAATATGCCTAAAGTATTTTCAATAGCCCTGACTGAAGGGAAAAGCATCCCGCCTTTTTTCGGGCGGGATCTTTGGAATGAAGGCAGGAAAATGGATTGCTGATAGGCACGGACGATTCGCTCCAAAAAAATTATGAGGTTACAAAAATTTAGCTTTTTTATTGTTTTTTTAATGTTCCAATTTTCGGGCTTTGGGCAGTTGCATCTCAAAATAGAGGGAAGCAGTGAGGCTGTAAAAGTGGCGGATTCTATTGGATTTGAGAAAAAACACGCCAATGTAAAATCCGTTTTAGATGAAGCTGATGCATTTTTAGAAAAGGCACGGAAACGAGGTTATCTTGAAAGTAAGTTTTTGGGTTCGCGAAGAGAAAATGATTCGGTTTTTGTGTATGAATTTGCGCCGGAAAAATTCACGAAATTTATACATATATATATAGGTAGAAATCCCGAAGTGCGAAACTTGGATTTTATGGAGGCAAAAAATGATACAGCGAAGGTACCTTTGGCAGAAACCGAGTTGTTCATGAACCGGATTTTGCAGGCTTTAGAGGTGAAAGGTTTTTCGTTAGCGAAAATTAAGCTCGAAAAAATTGCGGTTCGAAACGAAAAGTTAACGGCAAATTTATTTTTTGACGCAGATAAACAAAGGATTTTAAACGATATTGTGGTGAACGGTTACGAAAAATTTCCGGCGGGACATAAGAAAGCGATGTTGCGCAAATACCGCGGAAAAATTTTTAACCAAAATACGTTGAAAAACATCAAACAGGATTTTGACCAATTTGCTTTTGTGACGCAACCGAAAAGCCCTGAAATTTTGTTCATGCAAGACAGTACGAAGGTTTTTGTGTTTTTAGAAAAAGCAAAACCCAACAGATTTGACGGTTTTATTGGTTTTGGAAACAATGAAGAAGGCGATTTAAATGTGAACGGTTATCTTGATTTGCAATTGGTTAATTTTCTAAATTCGGGAGAAAGGCTGAATATTTATTGGAAAACTGACGGAAACGAGCAAACTACTTTTAATGCGAGTTTAGATTTGCCGTACGTTTTTAAAAGTCCGTTTGGGTTGAAGGCGCAACTGAATATTTTTAAGCAAGATAGCACCTTTCAAAACACCGAAACCGCACTGGAATTAGGCTATTTTATCAATTTTAATTCTCGAGCTTATCTCGGTTATCAAGCTGCGGAATCTACTAATATTCAGAATAGCACTTCTGGTTTGGTGGCGGATTTCAACAACTCGTTTGTGACGGGAAGTTTTGAATTTGTAAAATTTAGGAGGGAAGATTTTTTCTTTCCGGAGCAATCGAAATTTTATTTGAAAGCCGGTTCCGGAAAACGAGTTTCCGCCCTATTTACCGACAATCAATTTTTTGCGAAAGCGGATGCGTTTTATAATTTTTATCTGAATCAAAAAAATATTTTTCACGCGCGTACGCAAAATTATTTTTTGCAAAGTGAAAATTACATAGTGAATGAACTACATCGTTTCGGCGGAATTAATTCAGTTAGAGGTTTTAATGAAAATTCGCTTCAAGCAAATGTTTTGGCTTCAATTTTAACTGAATACCGCTACAAATTAGCACCATCAATTTACCTACATTCCATTGTAGATTTTGGATATTTTCAGGACAAGACTTCGGACACCAGCGATAACTTATTGGGACTAGGATTTGGTTTTGGAATTTTAACTAAAAACGGAATTTTTAACATCGTTTATGCGAATGGAACTATCGGCAATCAAGAAATCAAACTTTCTAACTCGCTCGTTCATCTTAGTTTTAAAGCGCAGTTTTAAAAATACATAAGACATTTTTGGTAATTTAAGAAAATATTTTTTAATATTTAACTTGTTTTGTTAAAGTTTTATTAAGAATTTTGATTTAACTAACTCAAAATTTTCTCTAAATGAAAACAAAACTCAAGTGGTCAATACTGTTGTTAATAGTCTTGATTACGCAAATTTCGTTTGCACAGCAACGAATGGTAAGCGGTACCGTTTCGGACGCGTCCGGCTTACCTCTTCCCGCTGTAAGCGTTACTGTTAAAGGAACAACCGGAGGAACCCAAACGGATATGGATGGAAATTTCCAAATTTCGGCGAGTCCTGCGGATATTTTGGTTTTTGAATTTGTGGGAATGTTAACCAAAGAACTTCCAGCCACAACTATCAGCATGTCGGTTACTTTAAGCGAAAATGCTACCGATTTAGAAACCGTAGTGATTACCGCTATGGGAATTCGAAGAAAACCTGATGAAATTACAACCGCTTCGCAAGTAGTTAGAAGCAGTGAACTAAATCAGGCAAAAGCACCCAATGCGGTGATTGGTTTAACCGGAAAAGTTTCTGGCTTACAAATCAACACTTTAGGTCACGGTGTAAATCCTGAAAACACTATTCAACTCCGTGGATTTAGATCCTTAACAGGTAATAATGAAGCATTAGTAGTAATCAACGGTGTAATTTCTACCGCTGGAGCTTTATCAGAACTTAATCCGGAAATTATTGAGTCCGTTAACGTACTAAAAGGAGCAAGTGGTGCCGCACTTTACGGATCGTTAGGATCAAATGGGGTGTTAATTGTAACAACAAAAAAAGGTACAAGAGATGCTGAAAAAATGACGGTTTCTATCAATTCCTCTTATGTAATGGACGAAGTAGCGTATCTTCCAAAATTACAAAACCGTTATGGACAAGGCTACCAAGGCGCTCAAGATTTTGTAGAAAACACAAGTTGGGGTGCAGAATTAGATGGTTCTTTGCAACCAACAGGTTTAGACCAAATTTTGATGCCTTACAGTTTTATAAAAGACAACTACAAAGGATTTTTTAACACTGGAAACACGGCATTAAATTCCGTAGCGGTTTCTGCGGGAGACCAAAACGGTTATGTAAATCTATCGATTGGAAATCAAATGACCAATGGTACAATTCCTACCGAAACTTTTAAAAAGAACAACTTTTATTTTAGCGCCGGAAAAACTGCAGGAAAATGGACAGTAGACGCCAATATGCGGTACACCACAAGTACCGAAAATACCGCTGGTGGCGTTCAAGGTTCAATCAACAATTCCCTTTATCAGGTTCCAGTAAATGTTCCTGTTGAAGCTTTTTCTCATGGAATGAACGAAAGCCACTGGACTTATTGGGAATTAAGTCCTTATTGGAGACTGAAAAACGAAAGAATTATGTCTAAAGGACAAACTTTTGAAGGTGTCGGAGAAGTAGGATATAAATTCAATGACAACATTAGTGCGATTTACCGTGCAGGATTTAGAAGCACTTCTTTTAACGGATACCAATATTTCAACGGATATACCGCTCCAGTCATCTATTGGGGGTCTCCGGTAGATGAAGTTTCGGAATATGGCGTTAATAATAGTAACACGCGAAGAATTTACGCAGATTTGATTGTAAATTTTGATTACATGTTGACCGATGATATTTCTTTTAAAGCGAATGTCGGAAATAACGTTACCAATTGGGAAGGCAATATCTTAGAAATGACGGGACAGCGTTTAGTAGTACCTGGAATTTACAATATTGGAAATATTACCGGAAATGTTACTAATCCTATTGATACCAAGACTCAAGAGCGAGCTTATGCATTTTTTGCCAACCTTGATTTTGGATACAAAGATTGGTTATTCTTAAACTTGACTGCTAGAAATGAATGGACTTCGGTTTTAGCCAAAGGCAATAATTCTTACTTCTATCCAAGTGCAGGTATCTCCTTTATCCCAACCAAAGCATTTGACGATTTTGGAGGAGAATTTTTGACTTATGCCAAAATATCGGCTAACATTGTAGAAGTAGGTAACAAAGTTATTGGACCCTACGACATTAACGACCGTTTCTTAACTGGCGCAACAGCTGGGTTCCCTTACCTTTCTGGGAATTCATTTGTCCAATCATTAAATATTACAGATGCCAACCTGAAGCCAGAATCTAACCTTTCAAAAGAGGTAAACCTGAACTTAGAATTTTTTAACCGAAGAATTACCCTTGACGGAAGTTATTACCATTCGAGCAATACTAACCAAATTTTAGGAATTTCTCCTTCTACAACCTCTGGAGCCAATACCGCTACGGTAAATATTGGAGAAACCACTTCTACTGGATTTGAACTTGATTTGGGGGTGACACCATTTAAATCGGAAGATTTTACTTGGGATATGAAATTGGGTTACAGCGTTCCAAAAACAACCGTTGATCGCGTTTCTCCAACAGCAAGTAGCGTGACCGTTGGAAATCCTATTGGAACATTGGGAATTACGGCAATAGAAGGCGAAAGATTTCCAATGCTAGTAGGAACTGGTTACGAAAGAGACGATCAAGGAAATGTGGTGATTGATGCTGCAACAGGGGATCCGTTAAAAGCGACTAACGTAAAATTAGGTAGAACAACGCCGGATTATATATTAAATTTCAGTACTAACTTCCGTTACAAAAATTGGACATTGAGCAGCGTTTTTGATTACAGAACGGGACACGTTTTTTGGGCTGGTGTAAAAGACGGTTTGGTACAAAACGGAACCGACATTGTAACAGCCGAAAACGGTCGTCAACCTTTTATTTTTCCGGGTTCGGTAATTGATGATGGAAACGGTGGTTTCACAGAAAATACGAACATTACCACATCTGGTGGACAAGATTATTATACAGGAATTTACCGTGAAATTGACGAAAACTTTATCGTAGATGCAACTGCTTTCAAATGCAGAGAGATTGCGCTTTCTTATACATTTGGCGAAAAAATGTTGCAAAATACATTCATTAGCAGTTTATCTGTCGGGTTTAATGCCAGAAACGTTTTCATGATTCTTCCAAAAGAAAATAGGAATTACAGCGATCCCGAGTTCTCAACATTTTCGAGAATTCCAGGTATCAACACCGGAAACGAAGCACCTCCAACAAGAACTTACGGTTTCAACGTTAATATTACTTTCTAATAAAAAAAGCAATGAAAAATATAGCTAAATATTTACTCGTAGGAATCACAACTTTAGGATTTCTACATTCTTGCGACGATTACCTTGACGTCAATCAAGACCCTAACAATCCGTCGTCAGAAGTGGTCCAGCCGGAAATTGTGTTAGCTGCAACGCAAGTTTACACATACAGAACTTTATCTCGGGATATGAACCAACTCGGAAATTTAATGATGAACAATTGGACTCGCGATGTAGGGGTTTCCAATTCCAGTTATTATTTTAACGAACATACTTACAATGTTACTTCAGATTTTTATTCCTCAATTTGGGAAAATTTATATTTAAGAACTTCTAATTATACTTTTATCCAAAATACCCAAGCGGAAGGATACGATTATTACAAAGCCATCGCAAAAATCATGAAATCTTTTTATTTTCAGTATTTGGTGGATTTATATGGTGATCTTCCCTATTCTGAAGCGCATAAAAGAGGCGATAATTTAACACCAACGTATGATGATGACATGGAAGTTTACCGCAATTTAATTGTTCAAATTGACGAAGCGATTGAATTGATTGACAATGCTCCAGCCGAAACTATCAATCCAAGCTCTAACGATGTGATGTTAAACGGCGATATGGATATGTGGAAAAAATTTGCCAACACTTTAAAACTAAGAATTTTGTTGCGCGAATCTGAAAAAGCGAGTTCTGCTACCTACGTTTCGCAACAAATGGCAACGCTAAATGGCGCTGAATTTTTAGGTCCAGACGACAACGTATTAATTAATCCTGGATTTACAGCCGCTCAAGACAAACAAAATCCTTTCGCAGCACTTTTCCTTAACATCAATGATGCTTACTTGAATAATTATTCTTCTACGGCGGCAACCAAATATACTATAACATATTTGACAAACACAAACGACACCAGAAGAAACAGAATTTACGCAGCAGCATCCAACGGAACTTATGATGGTCATACTCAAGGAGATATTTTAACTCCCGCAACAAATTATCCGGTTTCACACATTGGTCCTGGTTTGTTGATTGATTCTTCTCAAGATGGAATTGTGTTCACGGCAGCAGAAAGTTTATTACTTCAAGCAGAAGCAGTTCAAAGAGGATTACTTACAGGTTCTGCACAAGCTTTATACGAAAGCGGGATTACAGAATCTTATAAATTACTAGGATTAACAGCAGCAGATGCTTCCGCGTATTATTCCCAATCTTTGCCATTAGTAGGTTGGTCTGGTTCTGCCGGAAATGAAATCGAAGCAATTATCAATCAAAAATGGATTGCATTAAACGGAATTAATGGTATCGAAAGCTGGATTGAATACACTCGAACAGGCTTTCCGGCACACGTACCAATTTCACCCGTTGCCATTCGCCCACAAAGACCAGTAAGATTGTTATATCCAAGTTCTGAAATTTTAGGAAACACTGCAAACGTACCACAACAAAACGAAAGTGAAGCGTTTACGAGTAAAGTGTTTTGGAACGAATAAATAAAAAACTATGAAAAATTTTAAAATATATTTTCTGTTGATCGCAACTGCCTTCGGATTCAATTCGTGTTTGGTAGATGACGACGTAACCACCGTTTCCCAAGGAGATTATGTGGTAGGTTTCAACAGCTTGCAACCATCTTACATTTATACTGATGAAGATACGGAAACGGTTCAAGAGAATGAATACATCAACCTCATTGGCGGAAGTAACGGAACAGTTTCTGAAGAGCCAATTACAATTAATTTTGAAATCGACCCATCAAGTACAGCAGTACCAGGAACACATTATGCCATTACAGGAAGCGGAAATTCGATAACCATCAATCCAGGAGAAAATTTTGTCGCGTTTCCTTTCACTGTAAATCCACAAAATTTACCCGATAACCAACCGCTGACAATTGTGGTAAATATTACTCAGGTAGCAAATGGAGTAGCAAGTGCATCAAGACAATCTACAACGATTACCATCGCAAAATGCGCCTCGAACTTAGCAGGAACTTATAGTTTGGTAGTAACAAGACTCGACAATAACGTCGTTTACAATTTTCCTAATGAAATAATCACAGAATTATCGATAGGTTCTTACGTAACTTCTACAACCGGACCTTACAATGATTTAACTGATGATGGAGCTCCAAGAAACGGTTTCCTTTTCAACGATGTTTGTCAGGAAATTGTAATTGCAGAACAAAATTTAGGAGATTATTTTTCTAACATGGTTTACGGAAATACAACCGACGGTTCTCACGGTTTCGTTACACTTGACGAATCAGGTGAAGTAGAATCAATCACAATGTATTATATCATTACTTTCGACGCTGGAAATAGACAATTTAAGGCAGTTTACACCAAACTTTAATCTTTTAAATTATGAAAAATAAATTCAACATAAAAAATTGGTTTGCGTTGCTATTGGCTCCAATGTTAGTAATTTCTTGTGCCGATGACGATTCTACGAATATTGAAAATTCCGTAAAACCGAATCTTACAGCCGAAGTAACAACTTATGATGTTACCGAAGGCGAAGTGGCTTCCCTATCTTTTCAGTTAGACAAGCCACATAACAGACCGATTCAATACCGTTTGGTTATGCTAGAAAGCAGTACTGCAACCGATCAGGAAGATTATATCATCCCAGGATGTCGTAGTAACGACGAGACTTGCGTTGCAATCGAAGAAAACGGTGGACCTGTAGGTTATATTTTCGAAATTCCGGCTTATACTACAGAATATACCGTAGATATCACGACCATTCTTGACGAATTTGCCGAAGAAACCGAAACTTTGAAACTACAAGTGATTTCTAATAGAACCTTACTTGGTACGGTTAACAATTTATTTATCGACATCAACATTCAAAATGCAACTTCTAACAATCTTTCGATGAGATTGAAGTGGGATGGCGTTTTCAATTCAGACGGCGAAGAAATTGATTTCTGCGAATTAGATATGGATATGGAACTGTACGATGCTGCTTTCGACCTAGTCGATTACAGCTATGATTATTGTCCCGAAGAGCTCATAATGCTTTCTGACGATTTACCTGACGGCACTTATTATCTCGACATCAGCCTTTGGACAACTCGCGGATACGCCGAAAATATTAATGTTCCGGCAAACGTTAACTTCTTCAAAGCAGGAACTGATTTAAACCAAACATCTGACGTTTCAGCATTTTTCCCAATGCAAGATGGCGGGCTAAATGACGGAAATGGAGCAGCAATCATAACTTTTGAAATTGAAAAAACCGGCAATACTTACAGCATCACGGACCCCGATGGAAACAACGCTTTCCAAGGCAGATTTGGCAATTCGAAATTTGTTGAAAAGCTAAAACGCAAGCCTCAAAAATAGTCAAAACTCAAAACCACCGCCAAAAACGGTGGTTTTCTTTTTTTAACCAACTTTGTATTATATTTGCCAAATGGAAAAGCAACACCAAATCTTCGGAATCAGAGCCATTATTGAGGCCATTCAAGCAGGAAAAGAAATCGACAAAGTTTTTGTGCAAAAAGACGCACAAGGCGAACTCATGAAAGAACTCCTTAAAACCCTCAAAAAACACAGCGTCAATTTTTCATACGTTCCCGTAGAAAAACTCAACCGATTAACGCCAAACAACCACCAAGGTGCCGTGGCTTCCATCGCGCCAATCGCTTTTCACAACATCGAAACCCTCATCGAAACCGTACTCGAGTCCGGCAAAATGCCACTTTTTTTAATCCTCGACCAACTTTCTGACGCTAGAAATTTCGGCGCAATTATTAGAACCGCAGAATGTACCGGCGTTAATGGAATCATCGTCCAAAAACAAGGTTCAGCTCCCGTAAACGGCGACACCGTAAAAACTTCCGCAGGAGCCGTTTTCAACGTGCCAATCTGCAAAGTCGAACACATCAAAGACGCCATTTTTCACCTCCAAGCCTCCGGAATCACCACCGTTGCCGCCACGGAAAAAACCGATCAAAATATTTTCGACTGTAATCTCAACCAACCTTTGGCCATCATTATGGGTTCGGAAGACCGCGGAGTCAACCCGTCAGTTTTAAAAATTGTCGATCAAAAAGCCAAACTCCCAATGTTCGGTAGCATCGCATCCCTCAACGTTTCCGTGGCTTGCGGCGCATTTTTGTACGAAACTTTGCGCCAAAGAAGTTAATTTTTTCGGAGCCATCCCGAAGCATCGGGACAGGCATTTTTTAATCCATTTTCCCGCTTTCGGCTTAAGGCTTCCGCTTCGCTACAGCGCTACCGCCTCTATCGGGGCTATTGGAAAACTTCCGGCCTTTTTTAATCGTCAGGAAAATTACGTAGCGTTGATTTCATCCTCCGAAATTTCCGGCTCAGGTTTTGGAACAATAATATAACGATACTTCGGACTCAAGGAAAAATAATGGTCCTCAAAGATTTCTTCGTCAATTTTACGCCAAGGCGCAAAATTTCCGTTTTCGTCAAACTGCTGCATAAACTCGTCCTGTTCCTTTCGGTAAGTTGGTTTTTCCCAATCAAAAACAGGCGTTTTCTGGTATTCCAGCGTTTTTATCAACCTCGAAAAAACAAATCCAGTCACAAATCCAGAGAGATGTCCTTCCCACGAAATGCCATCTTCCACATCCGGAAAAACATACCAAATCATTCCACCGTAAAGCAATATAATGATAAACGAAACTGCAACCAACCGGAAATATTTAGTTTGGATTCCTTTAAAAAAAATAAACGAAGCCAATACGTAAATCAATCCGCTTGCCCCAATATGGTAACTACTTCTCCCGATTAGCCACGTTAAAATCCCCGAAATCAAAACCCCGAAAACAATCACTTTCAACGCTTGATTCCGATAAAAAAAGCGCAAAGCCGCAATCAATAAGAAAAGCGGAATGGTATTATTGTAAAGGTGAGAAATATCGCCATGCAAAAACGGACTAAAAATAACGCCTCGCAATCCCTCCAAGGTTCTTGGAAAAATTCCCCAATCGTTTAAGTGTAACGAGAATCTTATTTCTGCCCAAAAAATAACCCAAATGGCCACAACAGCCGCCAAAGGCCAAGCAATCACCGAAGTAGAAAAACGTAGATTTTTATCATTCATAAAAAAGGCTCGTAATAATTTACCAAACCACTTCAAAAATGTATCCACAAAAAATTAACTGCTATTTTGGCAGGTTGGTGGTTTAAAAATTTGAAAATTAAATAATTAGATAATTTGGGATTCTGATAATTTCTAATTGTTTGGGGTCATTTAAAAAAACCTAACAGGTTTTGGAAACCTGTTAGGAGATTTGAAACTTGAAACCTGAAACTTTGAAACCTTTACTGGTGCGAGCATCTTGCTCGAGTAAAATCTAATTCTTAAGAAACCGAAGTCGATCTCCTGTATCAGGATCGTTAAAAAACCAAATAATTTGATATTGATTACCTTTCTTGTAAACTTTTAGTCCTTCCAAACGTGATTGTTCGTTACCAAAAAAAAGATTTAATTCGTCGGAATTGAGAAATTCGTTGTGACTAATGTTCCATTTCCCTACTGTTTTCTGATTATCTACCAACACTTTATTTTTGTTTAAATCGAAATTATGGACAAAAATATTGTTAGAATTATTTAGAACGAACGAGCCGTTAGAACTGAAATTGATAGAAATACTGTCAATTTTGTCTTTTGCAGACAGAAATTTGTAAGAAATTTTATCCAGATGCCAGATGCCAACGATATTTTGTCGAGCTAAATCAATATTTTTTGTCTTTGTCTGATTATCTACAGTTCCAAAAAAATTGCATGAAGTTAACGATAAGGAGAAAAGGATAAGGAGAAAAAATTGTTTCATACAAAATAACGAATTTAATTTATGGGTTCAGACCAATACCAATGTTGGGTGAAATTACCCCCCGCTGCCTCGAGCATCTTGCTCGCGACCATTTTTTCCAAATATGCAATTCATGAAATTTTCACCAGGGTATTACAATATATTTTTTTATGTAATATTTCCCTAATGCGGCATGAGCAAGATGCTCGCGCTAGCTAGGGGAATTGGGTTTGGGTTTTGAAAAAAATGCTTCGAAATTAATTGAAGCCTTTTTGTTATCAATTTTTCTATTATATACAAAATGAATAATACCTCTATTGTAAAAGAAATTTATGCAGAAAGGTCTCTGTCAGCAACGAGGAATAAATTTCCCCCACTATTCTTCAAAATCTAAATGAATTAACTTATATTTTTTAAAATATCCTTTTAATACATTGAAGTATTCATTTATTTCGAGTGGATAGTATTTTTGTAAAATTAATTTGTCATGTATTACCGGATGGTATTCACATTTTATGTCTGTGGTTACCCAGATTTCTCTATAATGAATATAGCCGTTACTTAAATTTTCAGAAATTACAGCCTTATTTTCTTGTAACATGTAGACAACTTTAAAGGACTTGTATCCGTGAATCATTTTAATTTGATTGGGAAATTCTTGAATTTTTAAAATTTTGTCTTTGGAATAATATTCAAAATCTTTCAAAATATCGTCCGTTGCGCCAGTATTTTTATTAATCGTTCGACTTGCCACAACTTCTTCATTTATCGTTTCATAGCCATCGATAATATTATCTCTGAACTTTTGAAAATATTTGATAGTTTTTTTATTGTCAAACGGGAAAAAGGCATTAAAAGTGTCTTCTATCATCTGCAAGTTTTTTTCATCTGCATACGTTTTATATAAATCATTCCCAGTTTGTTCATCATTTATTGCTGACACTATATAACTTTTGAATTGTTCAAAAGATTTTTCAAATAGTTTCTTATCGGATACAACGTCTGTGGATTGAAAAACTATTGTTCCTTTTTTAGGGACAATAGTTTTCTGTTGAGAAAATACACTCATGTATAATAAAATTACAAGTCCAATATTTTTACTTATCATTTCTTATTTTACTTCAAAAGACTATCCACAATCTGCATTACCAGTCATTGAGGACTGATATTGTGTTGGAACAACGCTTGATGGGTAGTTTTGCGCATTAAAGTTCACTCGTCCTCCAGGTAGATAATTCGGATAATTATATTTTAACTTGCCTTCAAAATACAATTTTACCATTTCTGAAGAAACTTTTTTGGTTCCGTATTTGTTCACTGTTTGTTTCATAGAAAAAGCTAAAGTGCTAGTTGACAATGAGGCAGCCATTCCAGCTGTAATATCTGTATTTCCAACAAGCAAGTTTCGAGGACAACCGAATAAGATAGGCTGCTGAAAATTTACAATATGATTTATATTTACTCCATTTTTATCTACTAACACAATTACAAAGCGAATGTTTTTGACTGCCGACATTTGCCAATTCGATCCTGTATTGATAAAATTAAAACTAGAGCAATCTGGACCAATATCTAATGTTGTATTTGCGTCATCATCGCTAACTTCGTTATCAAATAACGACTCCACAAAATCATTCGCAATATTATTATTGTCTACACTATTTCCATATTCATCCAGATACTCTAAAACTGTATTAATTATTTCCTGCGCAAACCCCATAGCCTCCGCACTAACCATTCCATTTACATTATTCTGGTCGAGGTAGTTAATGATTTCACTAACAGCACTGCTATTATTTTGGTCATTCCACCATGCAAGTTGGTCGGAGTTTAATGTAGATTTAAATGCTTTAATCGCTAATCCTGGCAACAAAGGCTCACTAATAATTGTTCCATCAGCGGGATTAGTAAGGTTTGGGTCTTGTGGATTTGAAGGATTAGGTTGAGTTGGGTTAGGATTATTGGGATTTGAATTCCCTCCGGAAGAACCACCACCACTATTAGAGCCTGGATCAATATTTACAAATTTTTCTGGTTCTGGATCTAAAACAGTAAATGAAAAACATTCTTCCCAAGTATTGCTTCCTATTATTTGGGTGCATCCAGGTCCAGCT
>JAEWHE010000024.1 GCA_023387965.1 Bacteroidota bacterium
CTGCTTTCCGAATTCTGATTATCGAAAACGGAACAGTCGATTTAACGTATCCGTATATTATAAATATGCTTATTATTGCTTTAGTTTGCGGAACGCTGAGTTTTATTGCTTTAAAATGGAAAACTCGAAGAATTTTAAAAAGCCAAACGATAGAGTTAAATGAACCTACAAAAAAGTAATACAATTGGAGTTAGGTTATGGAAATAGAATTAAAATATACCCAACCAGGTTAAGCAACACAAAACTTTTTAATAAAATATTTTAACACGAATTACCGAGAAAATGTCTTGGATACATATTTTTTCGATAATATTGACCTAGTCAAAGAAATAGTCATAATTATTAGAGATTGCACAATTCCTTAGAAGGAATTAGCCAAGTAAACTTAAATATGTTGATGAATTAAAACTATTTATGCAAAGAAGGATTTCTGAAATATTAAATGTAAATATTAACGTATCTACAAAACTGGATATGCAAATAAAAATTACAGTTTAAGTTAAGCGACATTTTTGTAAAATTGATTTTGATTATTAAACTCTTCTATTGTTTTATAATTCAGTGCACGGTGCCTTCTTTTTTTATTGTACCATATTTCTATATATTCAAAAACATCTATTTTCATTTGTTCCTTTGTTACAAGCTTGTTACCGTATATTAACTCGGTTTTTAGTGATTTAAAGAAGCTTTACTCATCGTTTATATTTATTTTGGTATTCGTGATATGCTTCGCAGTTCCGCTACAGCGTTATCCCAACAGTTCCCCTTTCGGGACATACTTCGGATTACACCATAAGATTCCAATACATTGGTAAATTTCTTTGTGGCATATTGCACTCCTTGATCGGAATGGAAAATTAATCCCTTTTTTACAGGTCTGTTTTTTATTGCCATTCGCCAGGCGGCAAGTGTTGTGTCAGCGGTACTCATGGTATTGCTTAAACTCCATCCAATCATCTTTCTATCGTACAAATCTATTAAAGATGTCAGATAAACAAAACCTTCTTTGGTTTGAATATAAGTGATGTCGGACACCCAAACTTGTGAAGGTTCGGTTGGAGCAAAGTTCCGATTAAGTACATTGTCAACAATTAAATAATTGTGTTTTGAATCTGTGGTAACTTTAAATTTCTTACTTAATTTACTTCTTAAACCAAGCTCTTTCATATACTTAGTAACAGTAACACGTGAAATTTTATAACCCCTAGCATTTAACTCAGCAGTAATTCGCGGACTGCCATAACGTTGCTTTGAGGCAAAATAAATGGACGTTATTTGCTGTTTTATTTTGTCTTTCATAAGTGCTCTTTTTGAAGCCGGTCTGGCTTTCCATTTATAGTAACTACTTGAATGAACTTCTAAAACCTCACACATCTTTTCAATCGGAAACTCGTGTTCATGATTTTTAATAAATTTATATTTCATCGATCGCTCTTGGAAAAAATGCTGATTGCTTTTTTTAATATATCTCGTTCTAATTCAGCGTCTTTTAGTTGTTTTTCAAGAAACGAATCTTCTCTTGCTCTGGTGTTAACTTTAAGTTTCCATTGCCAGGAAAACTCCCTTCACCTAACTTCTCGTGTTCTTTTCGCCATTTGTAAAGCAAAGTAACTTTAATACCAAGTTCTCTGGCTAATTCAGAAATATTAGCTCTTTCGTTGCTTAATGCAACTGCTTTCGATTTAAAAGCTGAATCATAAAGTTTTCTTCCTTTTTTCATACGTCAAAAATAAGATTTTATGCTTAACTCTAACTGGAAGCTAAGTTAGTATATCCAACAAAAACACGTAAAGAAAACAGCGGAACTGTTTAAAGTTTAAAACCTACTTTATTAAAATGAAGTAGGTTTGTTTATTTTAAGAAATAGATACTTTTTTCAATTGGTAGCACATAGGTAGCACAAACACCAAACAAAAAACCCTCAATACATTAAATATTAAGGGTTTATGTACCTGAGGTGGGAATCGAACCCACACTCCGAAGAACACGAGTTTGAGTCGTGCGCGTCTACCAATTCCGCCACTCAGGCTTTTTGCTTGAAATTGTGATGCAAATGTAAACACAAAATTATTTAAAACAAATAAAATATTAAAAAAAATGCGGTATCATTAAAATTATTTATAAATTTGCACCCACAATATAACTACCAATAATAACTACTAAATTAAGCAACAATGAGTTACTTTGAACCTGAAGCAAAAGTATTTGCATGTTCGCAAAGTACAGTATTAGCAGAAAAAATTGCAAAACATTACGGTGTAGCATTAGGACGCGTAACATTTTCGCATTACAGTGATGGCGAATTTCAACCGTCGTTTGAAGAGTCTATCCGTGGGTTACGTGTGTTTTTAGTATGTTCTACTTTTCCAAGCGCCGATAACTTAATGGAATTGTTGTTAATGTGCGATGCTGCAAAACGTGCATCTGCTCGTCACATTACGGCTGTAATTCCTTATTTTGGTTGGGCACGTCAAGATCGTAAAGACAAGCCACGTGTGCCAATAGGTGCAAAATTAGTAGCTAAAATGTTAGAAACCGCTGGTGCAACTCGTGTAATGACTATGGATTTACATGCAGATCAAATTCAAGGTTTCTTTGAAAAACCGGTAGATCACTTGTATGCATCAACTATTTTCTTGCCTTATGTACAATCGTTAGGTTTAGAAAATCTAACCATTGCATCGCCAGATATGGGTGGATCTAAACG
>JAEWHE010000017.1 GCA_023387965.1 Bacteroidota bacterium
AAACAACACTCTCCATTAACAATGGGTTGGTGTATTGAGTGTCACCGTGAAACAGAAGTGAACGTTCAAAACAACGAGTACTACGCTAAAATTCACGAAGAATTATCTAAAAAGTATGGTGTTGAGAAATTAACAGCAGCACAGTTAGGTGGTTTAGAGTGTGGTAAATGTCACTATTAATAATAATTTAAGAAGCTAATATATATATACAATGGCATCAAACAAAAAATACTGGAAAAGTGTTGAGGAGCTTAACGAGAACAGTTCTATTGTTGAGAGGCTAAGAAACAATGAGTTTGTTGAAGAAATTCCAACTGAGGATTTTCTTGGGGATAAAAACGCCTTGTCTTCTTCATCAACAACTCGTAGAGACTTTTTAAAGTACGTTGGTTTTTCTACAGCTGCAGCTTCTTTAGCAGCTTGTGAGGGGCCAGTGGTTAAGTCTATTCCTTATGTATTTCAACCAGAAGAAATTATTCCAGGAGTTGCAGATTATTATGCAACTACTATAGCTGATGGTTTTGATTTCGTAAACGTGTTAATTAAAACACGTGAAGGACGTCCTATTAAAGTAGAGAATAACTTTATGGAGAATGCGTTAACAGGTGCAAACGCACGTGTACACGCTTCTGTATTGTCTTTATATGATAGTTTACGCTTAAAGCAACCAAAAATTGAAGGTAAAGCTGCTTCTTGGTCAGAAGTTGATCAAAAAATCAAAGCCAGCTTAAACAGCGCAACTGGTCAGATCGTTTTATTAACGAACACCATGGCGTCTCCATCTACCGATAAATTAATTGGTGAGTTTACAGCTGCTTATCCTAATGCTAAACACATTACTTATGATGCAGTAGGATCAGATGCCGCTTTAGATGCTTATCAACAAGCTTATGGCGAGCGCGCTTTAGCTGATTACGATTTTGGTAAAGCAGACGTAATTGTGTCTGTAGGTGCCGATTTATTAGGTGATTGGCAAGGTGGTGGATACGATAGTGCTTATGCTAAAGCACGCGTTCCTAAAAACGGAAAAATGTCTAAGCATATCCAAATCGAGGCAAATATGTCTTTAGCTGGTGCAAATGCAGACAAACGTATTCCGTTAACTGTTGCAGATCAAAAATTAGCTTTAGTTAAAATATACAATATTGTTACAGGTAATGCTGTAGCAGTTACAAATACTGCTGCCGATGCAGAAGTTACAAAAGCGGCACAACAATTAAAAGCTGCTGGTTCTGCAGGTGTGTTGGTTTCAGGTTTAGACGATGTTAATGCACAGTTATTAGTATTTGCTATTAACCAAGCATTAGGTTCGGCTGCTTTTAACCCGGCACAACCAAAATATGTACGCGGTGGTAACAATAAAGAAGTTGCACAGTTGGTTAAAGATATGAACGCAGGTTTGGTTCATACTTTAATTATGAGTGGTGTTAACCCTGTTTATACGTTATTCAACGGAGCTGCTTTTGCTGAAGGATTGAAAAAAGTGAAACTTTCTGCTGCTTTTTCATTACGTGAAGACGAAACAGCATCTTTAACAACAATCGCTGCTGCTGCACCTCATTATTTAGAATCTTGGGGCGATGTGCAAATGCGTAAAGGACATTATTCTATTACGCAACCAACCATTCGTCCGTTATTTAATACAAAACAATTCCAAGAAGGTTTATTAACTTGGTTAGGTAAAACAGAATCGTACTACGATTATTTAAAAGCATCGGGTACTGCTTTAGCTAACGGAAAAACTTGGAACCAAATGGTTCACGATGGTTTTTCTGCTGTTGAAGTTACAGGTTCTGCAACTGCATCTGCTGATTTTGGTGGAGCTGCATCTGCATTAGCTGCAACTAAAAAAGCTGCCGGTTTAGAGTTGGTATTGTATCCTAAAACAGGAATGGGCGATGGGCAACAGGCAAACAACCCTTGGTTACAAGAGTTTCCTGATCCTATCACACGTGTTTCTTGGGATAACTATGTAACAGTTTCTAAAGCCGATGCGGAAGCATTGGGTATTAAAAACTATAATGTTGCAAATGGTGGATTAAACGGATCTTACGTTACTTTAAAAGTAGGTGAGAATGTTTTAGAGAATGTTCCGGCATTTATCCAACCAGGTCAGGCAAAAGGTACTTTAGGTTTAGCATTTGGTTACGGACGTAAATCTGCCTTAAAAGAAGAAATGCAAGTAGGTGTTAATGCTTACAAATTATACAAAGACTTTAATAATACCCAAAACGTATCTGTAGAATTAGGTTCGGGCGATCATGAGTTTGCTTGTGTTCAGTTGCAAAGAACCTTAATGGGTCGTGGTGATATTGTTAAGGATACTACATTAGAAATCTTTAATACAAAAGATGTTAAAGAGTGGAATGTTAAACCACACGTATCTTTAGATCACCAGTCGGTTGAAGCATCAACAGTTGATATCTGGGAATCTTTTGATCGTTCAACAGGTCACCATTTCAACTTGTCTATCGATTTGAATTCTTGTACAGGTTGTGGAGCATGTGTTATTGCATGTCACGCTGAAAACAACGTTCCTGTTGTTGGTAAATCCGAAGTAAGAAGATCACGCGATATGCACTGGTTACGTATCGATAGATATTATTCTTCTGAAGAGACATTTGCAGAAGATGTAACTACGAAGAATAGTGCTAAAGGTTTAATGGAAAACATTAATACATTTAATGGTTTAGAGCATCCTGCAGATAATCCTCAGGTGGTTTTCCAACCGGTAATGTGTCAGCACTGTAACCACGCACCTTGTGAAACAGTATGTCCGGTTGCTGCAACATCTCACGGTCGCCAAGGTCAAAACCACATGGCATACAACCGTTGTGTTGGTACACGTTACTGTGCAAACAACTGTCCGTACAAAGTACGTCGTTTCAACTGGTTCTTATACAGCCAAAACAACGCGTTCGATTACCACATGAATGATGATTTAGGACGTATGGTATTAAACCCAGATGTTAATGTACGTTCTCGTGGGGTTATGGAAAAATGTTCATTATGTATTCAAATGACACAAGCGAGCATCTTAAAAGCGAAAAGAGAAGGTAGAGCAATAAGCGGAGATGAGTTTGAAGTAGCTTGTTCTGCAGCGTGTACTTCTGGATCGATGGTGTTTGGTGACGTAAATGATAAAGAATCAGAAGTAGCTAAGCTATATGACGATAACAGAAGATATCATTTATTAGAGCATATCGGAACAAAACCAAACGTGTTCTACCACGTAAAAGTAAGAAATGTATAAGTATAGTATTAATTAAGAAACATTATAAAGGATTATGTCGTCACATTACGAAGCACCCATTAGAAAACCTTTAGTTCTTGGTGATAAAAGTTATCACGATGTAACGGTAGATGTTGCTAGACCTGTAGAGGGGCGTGCCAATAAACAATGGTGGACTGTTTTCACAATTGCCTTAATAGCATTCCTTTGGGGAGCCGGTTGTATGGCTTATACCGTTGGTACTGGTATTGGTACTTGGGGATTAAATAAAACTGTTGGATGGGCTTGGGATATTACCAACTTTGTTTGGTGGGTAGGTATCGGTCACGCTGGTACCCTTATTTCGGCTGTATTATTATTATTCCGTCAAAAATGGAGAATGGCCATTAACCGTTCAGCTGAGGCAATGACTATTTTCTCAGTAGTTCAGGCAGGTTTATTCCCAATCATTCACATGGGGCGTCCATGGTTAGCTTACTGGGTATTACCTATGCCAAACCAATTTGGATCACTTTGGGTGAACTTTAACTCTCCATTATTATGGGACGTATTTGCGATCTCTACTTATTTATCTGTATCATTAGTATTCTGGTGGACAGGTT
>JAEWHE010000019.1 GCA_023387965.1 Bacteroidota bacterium
AATGAGCAGGGATAATCATGTTAGCGAAGCTTAATGCTTAAAGGGTTTGCCTATCTTATTCTGCTCATTTGTTCTTTCTTTTTTATAAATTTTTAATTGGTAAATTTAATATATTGCAAACATAGGAAGGGTTTGCCAAAAGCGGGGCTGAAGTTCTTCGGTTGAGCTTTTGTGCAAGGTTCAAGATTAGTAATTCTATTGAACTTTTGTGCTAAAAATCCCCGCCTTCGGCAAGCCCCGAAACGTTGTGCAAATTTTTTAACGATCGTCATATGAAAACCGTTTTCAAAATAATAATTCTACTATTTTTTTCAAACACCGTTCTTTGCCAATCAAATTCGGATAGCATTATTCGAACAAATAAAGTCAAAGAAGTTAGAATTGTAGATTCAGAAAATAAAGTTGCTAGTCTCACAAAATATGATTCTTTGGGTAGAATGACTTTCAATGCACTTGATAATTTTGGCGGAGCAACTTTCCTCAAAACTACTCTAGCTAAAATTTACAACCTTCGGGGAAATAATGTACAAACAATTTCAACGCATTCATCTTATCCAAATGAGAGAACCGTATGGTTTTATGAATACGACAAAAACGAAAATCGAACTTCAATAAAAACTCAAGATGGAAATCTTGTATTTCAATTTGTTTATGACGAATCAAATTTCTTAATAAAAGAGTTATCCTATGATGATGAGAATACAATTAGACAAACAAAAACATTCCAAAGAGAAATTGTAGGTAAAAAAATCATATCAAAAAACACTGGAAGTTTTATTAAAAATCGAACCACGACTACTTACCTTGACGAGAATGGTCGCGAAATTAAAGTTGAATCCTACGACGGCGATAAAATAAATTTTTCTGCCAGTTCAGTTTATAAAAAAAATAACCTTATTAGAAAGATATACAACTCTGGAGATGGAGAAAATTACTTCTACGATTCAGAAGGACGACTAATAAAGAGACAACTCTTCCGTACGGAGAATGGTCAGGAAATACCCTGTAATTTTGAAATATTCAGTTATTCTTCTAAAGGATTAATTGAAAAATATGTGGAAAATATTTATGCTGGAAATATTCTCCGAGAATACGAATATGAATATGAATATGAATTCTATAATTAAAATTTCGCACAACCGCCGCTTCATGACATTGCCGGGATTTTGGTAGGTTGAACGTTCGGTTTTCACGAACATTGTTTATCTTCGGCAGAGACAACTCGGTTCGTTTTGATCGGCAACGTCGTGATGCGGCCTAACGTTAGCAGTAATTTAAAAAATACAGTAAAAATGAAACAATCAATTTTATTAGCATCAATATTAATACAATTTAATCTCACTTTTTCTCAAGAAATTATTACTGACATACAAGGAAAAAAAATTGATTATTTCTTAAAAATTGAAGAAAATTTGAAAAGCGAATTATTTGATACAAATCAAACTTATATGTCAATGGATGATTCAGCTCAACCAATTATTTATAAAAGAAAAGAAAAAAATATTCCTGATTTATTAGTTCATTACTCATTCAGCAAAAAAGATTCAACAATCAATAATGTTTTATATGAATGGGATGTTTATAATTTTGAAAAACAAGACAATAATCAGAAAACAGAAAAGTTTGAAAAAAGTCTTATCGAAAAGTATAATAATCTAAAGAAAATAATTACTAATAAATTTGGACAACCAGAAATAAAAAACAATTATTCTAACTTAGCCCAATATAAGCAAAACCTCTTTTTTAAAGAAAACTCAATGTGGAAACCAAATGACAGTACAGAAATTGAAATGTATGCAACTGTTTCTAATCATTATGAAAAAAAAGGAATGGTAACAATAAATCCAACGCATAGAATAAGATTATATATAAAAAATATTAAGAAAAAAATTGAGCCAAAACTTGATAAAAACGCTATATTCATTTCAAATCAAAATTTTGAAAGTTTCATTTCAAAAATAAAGGAAAACAATTTTGTCGAAGCAAAATTGTTTTTCTCTGATGTTGTAATACAACGAATCCATGAAAACCAGTTGATAGAATTAAGAAAAATGATTGACTTTGAAAATAAACTTATTCAATATTTTAAAGGATTTCAAATGACATTTACCGGAGAAAATTATTTAATGTTACAATATAAATATGAAAATGAACAAAGTGAAATTCCTAAATCAATAATAAAAGTAATATTTGACGAGAACAATAAAATTCTTGAAATACAACCAATGAGAAAAGAATAAACTACTGCCAACACACGTTTGGCGCAATTGCGAACTAGGTGGTAAATTCACTTTTACGTTTCGAAAGAAATTTTATCTTTAACCGAAAATAATCGGTTACGAACTTCGCAACATCGCAAAGCCCCGAAACGTTAGCAGAAATTTTATAGAAAATTGTATTTAATTAAAAATCCAGTGATAATAAAGGACAAAATAATACTTAACTCAATTTGCATTCTATTCGTCGCTATCTCAATTTTTTTACTGATTGTATCGGAAGAACCCAGAACAAGATTTATTGCTGTTCTATGCTTACTACTTTTTGGAGGTGGAAATATTGCATCTAATATTCTTGAAAGCGAAAAAAGCGGAAGCTTAGTGAAAAATGCTGCAGGAATTATTGGTAGTCTAATATTTGTGATTGTATGTTATTATTTTTTACCATTTCATCACTTATTTGATGGTGCACGCAGGTACACCCCTACCTTAGGATGGGTAATTGGAATTGCGGGAATTTTATTTTTTGGCATTGGATTTATTAAATTAACAAAAAATCTGTTTAAGGGAAAACATAATAAAAAAAAGTAGAAAATAAAGACTCCAGCTAACATGAACTGTGTAAAAAACCAAACTTTTTAAGTACTTTTTACAATAAAATTTTCATGGTACATTGATTTGTTTTTTACCACCCCAAAACGACGGTTGCAATTTCACCGAAAAACGATATGAAGACGAGATTTTTAATATTCTTATTATTCTTCCCAACTATATTTTATAGCCAAAAATCTTATCAATATTATTATGGATACAATTCCCAAGTTGTAGATTGCTATTTAAAATTGGACGGTATGAATTCTGAAATTGATTATTTTTACAGCGTAGGAAAAGATAGTTTTGGTATTGAAAAAACAAGAAAACTTTCGGTTGTATCAACAAACGAACTTAAATTTATTTTAAAGGCTAATGACGATAGCATCAGAGTATTTAAAAGAAAAAATAATCTGATTGTAAAACGGAAAGGATTTCGAAATTTGAAATTGAAGCCAATTGATAAAACAGAAGAAGAATTGAATGATTTACGAGATTGGATTAGAACGAAACAATTCATTCAATAAAGTGGACTAATAAATAATAGAAACTGCCACCAACCGCCGTTGCAAGCGATTGCGGAGATTTTGGTTACAGGAGGTTTCAGTTCCACGAAGAAACATTATCTTCGGCAGAGAGAACTCAATTCCAGATTTCCGCAACTTAAGCCAAGCGTCAAAACGCTAACCGAAATTTGTAAGAACGAAACAGCATTAGATTATGAAATACATTTCTAAAATATGGTTGATGATAGTTTTTATAGCACCAATATTTTATTGGATATTAAATGCTATTATGAATGGTGGCTCTTTGTCTGATTTTTTCGATTATGGTTTAATAATTTTTGTATCGATGTTTGCAACTTCTTTATTCTCATTGCCAACTTTTCTTATAATACACTTTGTAATACTAAAATTTGAAAATCGAAATGTTTCTCCAATTCATCTGAAAATTATTACTTCGATAATTGGTTCAATTGGTGTTCTAATAACTTTCGCATCTCTAGATTTCTCATTGTTTAAATCTGTAAGAGGTCTATTGATGCCAATATCTTTTTTAGTAAGTATAATTTGTGCATCTTTTTTGTTTAATACTGATAATAATTATAAAAATTCAAACTCCGGCTAACAGCGGCTTTGCGCTATTGCTGCCGTGCAAACTGAGTTTCAATTCCAGCTTTTTCAGGTTACCTTCAACGCTTTTATAACAACTCTTTAGAATATTGACAAAATGAAGTATAAAACATTAACTTTCTTATTATTTTTAACGCAGGTAGTATTTGGACAAAAAATAAAAACAGAAATTGATAGTGTCGCAAAAAAACATTTTAACGATAGCAATAATGCAGGATTAACTATCGGAGTTATTGAAAATGGCGAAATCAGCCAGTATTATTACGGAGGCAAATATTCCTATCAAATAAAAGATATAGATAGCACAACACTTTTCGAAATTGGCTCTGTAACTAAACTTTATACCGCATTTATACTTGCATCACTTGAAACCGAAAAGAAGATTAATCGGTTAGATTTACTTTCCAAATATTTACCCAAAAGCGTTACCAAAGGAAAAAAATGGGCTTCAAAAATAAGGCTGATTGATTTGGCAACTCATACTTCTGGTCTTCCCGAATTTGACAACACCAAGAGCTTAATGAACTTTAAAGGATTTGATGAGAATAATCCTTATGGTTTATTTACAGAAGACTTTATGATGTCAATACTCGAAAAAACAGACACATTAGTAAATTTTGGCAAAATAAGATATTCAAATTTTGGAATTGGAATATTAGCTTATGCGCTTTCTAAATCAGAAAAAACAGAATTTAATATTCTTTTTAAAAGGTATATCAATGAAAAACTAAAACTAAAATCTACATTTCTAACAGTTGATGAAAAACTGCTAACAAACATTGCCATTCCACATAGAAAAAATGAAGTAATGCCATTAATTCAATTGGCAGAACTTAGTCCAGCAGGAAGTATAAAAACTACAATGCCTGATTTGTTGAAATTCTTAAATATACACCTTCAAAAACCAAACGATTTAAAAAATGTGGTTGAGATGGTACTTGAAAATCAATTGAAAGGTCAAGAACAAGCAGTAGGTTTAGGTTGGGGTATTCATAAAATAAAAAATGAAACAGTTTATTTTCATAATGGAGGAACCTATGGAAGCTCCAGCATAGTTATATTAATTCCTTCAAAAAATTCAGCAGTAGCCATATTAGCAAACAACGCCGATAATCAAGTGACGAGTTATGCACTAAAAATTGCTAACAAAATAATTGATGACAATTAGACCCGCAAATTGCGGAAGCGGTATAAAAAACCAAATATTTTAAGCACTTTTTTTTGTAAAAGGTTCTAAATTTCAACACCTAAGATGTGTTCCAACTCATTTAAACACCCACTAAAATTTTTGTATAAAAATGTAAGCGCTTCGTTTTTTTTGTAAATTGTCCGAGCACAATTCATCAAAAACCTAAAAATGAAGTCAATACTATCTCTGTTTTTTATCTTAACTCTCAATATCGCTTCTGCCCAAATCGATGTAAATCAGCTTAAAAATGATGTGGTTCGAGAGGGAAAATTATTGTACCAATCTGAAAGAGCTTCTTGGTTAGGTACTGATTTGTTTATGGAAAAAACAACCGACAAATCTAACATCGGCGGGTATTTTTCTTACACTGAAAACAATCGTCCTACCTGTATTTTCTTTTCAAAAGACGAAAATCCGAAAGCTATTGGAAAGATTAAATTTGACATTGATTTTAACCTCCAAAAAGCTGATATCAATCTATCAACGCAAAATCTTTCCGAATTAGAAAAAGATTACGTGGCGATAATTAAAGCCGCAAAACAAAGGATTCAAACCGATACAATTTTTAAATTTTACCAAAATACAAATTTCAATTTGGTTCCATTGATTGACGGAAATAATAAAAAGCTTTACATTCTTACGGCTTCAACCCTAAATAATGAATTGGTTATTGGAAATGATTATCTCATCAATTTTAATCAAAAAAATCAAGTGACCTCCACCGAAAAATTGCACAAGAGTCTTTTAAAATTTACTTATGGCGACGGTAGCATTGGTCCGGCACATAATCATCTAAATGGTTTTTGTGAAATCATGACGCCAACTGACATTTGTACAACAATGCTTTACCAACACCTTACAAACTGGGAAACACATTACGTAGTGACCAAAAATTACGTCTCTATTTGGGATTGTAAAAAGAACGAACTTGTGGTAATGAAACACGAAGATTGGAAAAAAATACAAGAATAAACATCAAAACAATTCTAAGGTTATGAAAAAAACATTTCTATTAGCATCAATCGGAATCTTGTCTGCTTGTGCAACACCTAAACAAGCCACAACCGCAGCCACAAAGTCACAACAAAGCACCACTTTTGAAATCACGGAAATTTCTACTGATCCTACTTATGGTTTATCAGAAAAAAATCCCATTCAAGTTGGCGGAGTTGACGTAAGCAAAGGTCCGGCTTTCGAACGCAGATTTCTTAACGCACTGGCGGGACCAAACGGCGAACAAATTTCTTATCACAGAGCCGGAAGTTGTTGTCCCACCAAAAGTAAAAGCGACCCTTTCGGCCTCGGATCAGTTATGTTAGATAATTATCGGGTTACTTATCAAGGCTCGAAAGATACGGTATCCATTTATATCAATATGTATGATTACGGAACCCTGAAAGCTCCGGTTGGTTTCACCATTAAAAAATAATTTTTTTAGGCAAAATTTACCCACATTTGCTCCATAATCACAAATTGCAACCTATGAAACCGTCTCAAAAAGCATCAGAAATTCTTGCTGAAATCTCCGAAAAAACCAAACTCGGAGATTTGAGAAAAATGGCAAAGGAAATCAAAAAAGACCATGCATTAGCGATGGAACTTTGGCAATCCGGGAAATTCTTGCCACGCCAATTGGCCATTTTAATTATGGATGGGAAAATGCTTTCGCAAAAAGTGATTAACGAGCTTGTTCAAGACATGACAAAACATCCGTACGATCAGCAAAATCAATTGATGGATTGGCTGATGGCAAACCAATTGCTTAAAGAGAAAAAATTAATTCCGTTAGTTGAATCATGGGAAAATAGCGAGTTTCCGCTTCAGCGACGCACATTTTGGTACCATCAAGCAAGATTGCGTTGGATGGGGAAAAAACCACCCGAAAACACTGAATATCTTCTGGATAAAATCGAAAAAAATATTGCTTCCGAAGCCCCAGAAGTTCAATGGACAATGAATTTTACGGCAGGTTGGATTGGCATTTACAATGAAAAATTACGCGAACGTTGCATTAAAATTGGCGAAAAAACCGGACTGTACAAAGGCGAGATGGTTTCAAAAGGTTGCACGCCAAGTTACCTTCCCGAATTCATCGAAATAGAAGTTGAAAAACGGTCCAAATAACCTAAAAAAATGAAGCATTTCTTTTTATTATTGTCGATGATTCTCACTTTGTCGTGTAACAGCCAAAGTACAAATCTTGAACAAAAAGTACAACTTTCAGTTTCGCCTAACATCGATCAAAAAAATTCTGAAAACGCCCAAATCATTACTCTTTTAGAAGATTTTTTTCAAACAAAAAACGAAAGTTTTTCAGAAAATAAATTTTGGTTACAGTCTGATTTTCAAAAATATAAATATCCGTATTTAGATATTTACAACATTGAAAACAGCAAACATGGGAAAGATTTTTTCAAACCCACATTAATGGAAATTTTGCCTACTGAAAACCCACAACAGAAAATCCTGAAAATTGCGTTTATAGGACATCATCAAGAGACTAAACAGAATCAAATTAAGGCGATTTACAATGTTGTTTCAGAAAATAATTCTGGTAAAGTTGTTTTGAGCCGTTACTTAAATTTGGCCACAAAAAATTGGCAAAAGCATTCAAATAAAAGTATCAACTATTATATTTCTCCAAATAAAAAGGCCAATCAAACTGAGATGTTTTTACAGCAAAAAGACATCGATTTTATTTGCCGTTTTTTTGAAACCAAACCTATTGAAATTACCTATTTTTCGTGTACCAGCCCAAAAGAACTTTTTGAAATTAAAGGCTTCGATTATCATCCCATGATGTACATTGATAGCTCTGGAGGCTTTGCAGACCACGGAAACATCGTCTTCTCCGGCAACAATTCAGAGATTTACACACATGAAATCGCGCATATTTATGTGCGAAATTTATTTCCTGAAACCAATCCTTTTTTTGACGAAGGCATCGCCACTTACATGGCCGGAAGCGGAAAATTTAACTACGAATGGCACCGAAAAAAGCTCGAAAAATTACTCACGCAAAATCCAACTTTCGATTTTACCTCCCAAACTGATATTTACGCCCGAAATTATTTTGAAAAAGAAACACCTCTGCCCTATTTAACTGCGGCGTTAGTCATCGAGCGAACGCTTCGACAATTTGGGAAAAATGCGCTAAACGATTTGCTCGATACCAAAACAGATTTGTGGACAAGCCTGAAAAAAGTGGGATTGACAAAAGAAAATTTTAACAAAAAACTTCGCGAAGAAATCAGTCAACCGCTTCACTCAGTGAGATAATTTTACACAACTTTTACAACTTTCAGTATCTTCTAAAAAATAGAAATCATGAAAAAATTATTAGCAATCGTGCTGCTTTTCAGTTTGATTTTGGCATGTAATAATGATGATAACGCTAACGCAAATGTTTCTCTTGTGGGCACATGGAAGTTAACCGAAACCCTTGTAGATCCTGGAGACGGAAGCGGCACTTTTATTCCGGTGCAAAGCAATAAAACCGTAACTTTCAATAACAACGAAACTTTTACTTCTAACGGAAATATGTGTAATTTAACTTTGGAAACTGCCGTAATGACCTCCAGAAATTATTCTACATCAGGCAATTATTTTACCTCCGCAGACTGTTTGAGCGAAGAGCATCAATACAACTTTACAAAAACCGGAAATACGCTAATCGTTGAATATCCTTGCTTCGAACCTTGCTTAGCAAAATTTGTAAAAGTGAATTAGATTTTAGCTTTTATTTTCCCGAATCGTTAGCACTTTCGCAATTCCCCTCTTGAGAGGGGTTAGGGGTGTGTTTAAGTTCAAAGTGATAATTGACTTTTAGCGCAAATATTTTTTTTGCGAAATAATATATCTAATCTGATATATTGTTCTATACACGGGTTAAAAATCCGCATCTTGGTAAATTATCTTTTCGATCTGTTTAAAGAATCTTTAAGCATTTTACTTTCTTGATCTAAATCTAAATTGGTTCCTTTAACTCTATGGAATATATGAAATCTTTTAATACTATCTTCGAAAGGTCTTCTGTAGTATGAAACTAATTTCATCACTACACTATCTTTAGAGTACTTTACTACTTTATAATCATAAACACTCATAATACTTAAAATACTGTCTTTTGATATGTTCCATTTATTTGTTTTAAACCCTGGGGGACGAGCTACCCCATCCAATCTAACGAACATTCTCTTCCCTATCGAATCAGTCTTAAAAATATAACGATCTCCTTCTTTAATTGTCTCAATTCCATATCTCATTCTGTAAAACTCAAGTGTACCGTTTTTATGAAACCCAAATGTTTGCATAACTTTTGATTTTTTACCATAAGTGAATTCGTCTGGAAAGTAGTTCCAATAGCCAACGCTATCGTTAGTAAGATTTTTTTTAAACTGCTCAGCGAATTTTATTTCTTTTTTTAGGCAAGAATTATAAATAATCATAATTATTACAAATACAAAAAAATATTTAATTTTCAGGTTTTTCAATTTTTTCATTTTAATCTATAAGTTTGAATTTTTTAAATTTTCCCTTCGAATATTTATAACTCATTTGAAAAAACATATCCTGATGCTCAAAATTCGAAATATTCTCACATTTTGGTATCGGATATTTTATTTCTATAATATTGCTCAATGATTTGTCTTCGAACGATGAAAATATAAAAATTCTATAATTGTTCAAATAGGTTACACCTTTAAAATTTTTCTTTCCTTGAATTTTTTTTTGCTAATTGTCATCACGGTATCTAATGATGAATATATATATTGTTCATCAATTTCAATTGTAAGATCCGAATCTAAATATGGAGGATACCTTTTAGACTTTACGGTAAATTCATTAATTATTTTTAGGAAGTCATTATCTACAATTTTTACATTTTGTTTATCTGCAGATTCCGAACAGCCTCCATAAACTACTAAGACAGCTAACAACAAAAGCGATTTAATAAGGAGAACTTTCTCTTTTAACTTTGTTAACATGATAATTCAAGTTTGAATTTAAAAAATTATGATAACCAACAGCATGAAAACAACCGAACCCAATATGGCGTCGAGAAATTGTACAGAATACTCCGAAGTATCGTCATATTTGCAGAAATTTGGAAATGATTTGGTTTGATTTCCACGACCTTTGCTTACGACTAAATGAAAAATATATCGAGTTGCAGAGCCCAAAAAGCAAAAAACAACGTTTCTAAATAAAATAACTAAGAGGTTCATATTTAATACTTTTGTTTTTCTTTCAAATCCTTATTAAATTTATCTATCCCCCAAGCTTCTCAAACAACTTCACACATTCCACTGCCTCTTTTACATCGTGAACCCGTAATATTTTGGCGCCTTTTTGTAACGAAATCGTATTGAGAAAAGTAGTGCCATTCAAAGACTCTTGTGGCGAAACATCCAGCGTTTTGTAAATCATGGATTTGCGGGAAATGCCTGACAATAAAGGCAATTCAAGCATTTGAAATAATTCTAATTTTTGCATGACTTCAAAATTTTGTTCCAAATTTTTAGCAAATCCAAAACCCGGATCAATGATAATATCCTTTATCCCAAAACTTCTAGCTTTCGCTACTTTTTCCGAAAAATAAAAAATCATTTCTTTTACAATATCTCGATAATCTGTAAGTTGCTGCATCGTTTTAGGATTGCCTCGCATGTGCATCATAATATACGGAACTTTTAATTCAGCCACGGTTGGCAACATATTTTCGTCGAGATTTCCAGCCGAAATATCATTGACAATAACAGCTCCAGCCTCAATCGCCGCTTTTGCCACTTCACTTCTAAAGGTATCTACCGAAATAAAAATTTCCGGAAATTTAGCTACCAAAAGTTTAACAATCGGAACCACACGATTTAATTCTTCTTCAACCGAAACAAAGTCGGCATTAGGTTTACTCGAATAACCGCCAACGTCAATAAACGTCGCACCGTCTTGCAACATTTGTTCGACCTTCAATATAATTTTTTCCGAAGCGATATTTTGTCCGCCATCGTAAAAGGAATCTGGCGTGAGGTTCAAAATCCCCATAACTTTCGGCTGGCGCAAATCAATCAATATTCCGTTGCAATTCATTTTTTAACTTTTGAAGACATTTTGCAGGCTGATAAAATTTTAGTTTCAACCGCTTTTTCATTACTTTTGAAAAATTTCCATACAAATATAAAGCATTAATGAGCAATACTTCTCAACAATTCGATTCCATCATTCACATCTGTAGAAATTTGTACAACAATAAAATGAAGGATTACGGAGCAGCTTGGCGCATTTTACGATTGCCATCTTTAACCGATCAAATTTTCATCAAAGCACAAAGAATCAGGAGTTTACAAGAAAATTCGGAAAGGAAAATTGACGAGGATGAAACCGGAGAATTTATTGCTATTGTGAATTATTCGGTAATGGCGTTAATCCAGTTGGATCTTGGCGTGGTAGATCAACCGGATCTTTCTCCGGAAAAAGCGGCCGCACTTTACGACGAAAAAATTGCGCTTACCAAAAAATTAATGATGGACAAAAACCACGATTATGGCGAGGCTTGGCGCGACATGAGAGTGAGTTCACTTACGGACTTGATTTTGCAAAAAATTCTTCGCGTAAAACAAATTGAAGACAATCAAGGAAAAACGCTGGTTTCTGAAGGAATCGATGCCAACTATCAGGACATGCTCAATTATGCCGTCTTTTCCCTGATTTTATTGGGCTTTGCCAAATAACAACTCATTAACAACAAACTTTTCTTACAATTTATATTTTTGAAAAAAATAAAGTAATGCAGCAAAAACAGTATTTTACACTTTCCATCAGAATCATCATTTCGTTTTTATTTATTATTTCGGCTGTCGCCAAAATGTATCCTTCCCCCTATTTTGCCATTTCTACTTTCGAGGTGAAACAGTTGTATCCAATGGGGTTTTCGGAAAATGTAGCCGTGCTTTTTTCCAGAATTTTAATCGGAATTGAGTTGGCTTTAGGAATTTTATTGTTGCAACGCCATTATTTAAGACGATTCGTCATTCCGGCAACTTTTCTGATGTTGGTAATTTTTACCGTGCATTTGAGCATTGATACCATTCAAAACGGAGGAAATTCCGGTAATTGCGGTTGCTTCGGGAGTTTGTTGCCAATGACACCAATTGAAGCCATCATCAAAAATGTAGTCGCAATCGTGTTGCTTTTGGTTTACCTTAAAATCGGTCCGAAAAATAATTTTGACAAAAATAATTTCTGGGTAATTTCCACAACTACTTTAGCGTCGATTTTACTAATTTTCATGTTGGCGCCAATTCAACCAACACAAGTGGAAACGCCAATACTTGAACCTGAAATGTTATTTGACTTTACCGAAAACGAAAATATTACAAACGATACAATTGCAATTTCTTCAACACCAGTAACTACCGAAGAAACAAAATCGCAAACTAAAATTGCACCCGAAACCAAACCTGTCGCAACCGAACCAACCTCAGTAAAATCAGGTTATGCACAATATTTTGCTAACATTGATCAAGGCAAAAAAATCCTGGCTTTATTCGTTCCGGGTTGCGAACATTGTCGTGACGTGGCAAAAGAATTAACGGCGATGAAAGCCAAAAACAAAAATTTCCCGCAAGTGCAAATCATTTTCATGAACGAAGAAGCGGAGAAAATTCCGGAGTTTTTTGAATTTGCCGGAGCCACTTATCCTTACAAAATCATCGAGGTCATTCCATTTTGGAAATTGCTTGGAAACGGCAAAGACACGCCTGGAATCATTTACCTTTGGAACGGAAATAAAGTAAAAGAATGGGACGGCATCAACGAAAAAGAGTTCAAAGGTGCCGAATTACAAAGCTTGCTGAACAAACCATTTTCCGAAATCAAAAAATAATTGATACGCTATTTGCTACATAAAATAGGTTACGCTTTGCTCACGCTTTTCGGCGTGGTCACGGTGATATTTTTCCTGTTTACCGTTTTGCCCGGAGATCCCGCCAGAATGATGCTCGACCAAAACGAAAATTCCGAGCAATTAGCAATTGTGAAAAAAAAATACGGTTTTGACAAACCCGTTTCTACCCAATATTTTTATTATTTGAATGATTTGTCGCCATTGTCTTTCCATAGCCAGAATTCTGACGATTACACATTCCTAGCCAAAGAAAAATACAACGCCACGAGTTTATTTTCTATCGCCAATACCACCGTTGCCATTAAAACGCCTTATTTGCGGGAAAGTTTTCAAAAAAGCGGCAAAAAAGTAACAACCGTTATCGGCAATACTTTACCAAATACATTTTTACTAGCACTTTTTGCCATTGTCATTGCCATCACCATCGGAATTTTTTTGGGAATTATTTCCGCCTTGTACAAAAACACTTGGCTTGACCGTCTCATTGCCTTAATCAGCACTTTAGGAATGAGTATTCCCTCGTTTTTTAGTGCGATTTTATTTGCGTGGCTATTCGGATTTTTGCTACACAAATACACCACTCTCAACATGACAGGAAGTTTGTACGAAGTAGATGATTTCGGCGAAGGTTCCTACATTCAGTGGAAAAATATAATACTTCCGGCAATTGTCCTCGGCATCCGACCGCTTGGCGTTGTCATCCAACTCATGCGAAATTCTTTGCTCGAAACTTTGAGTCAAGATTACATCAGAACCGCACGAGCCAAAGGCCTTTCCGAATATAAAATCATCACAAAACACGCCGTAAAAAACTCCTTAAATCCTGTTGTAACCGCCATTTCCGGGTGGTTCGCCAGCATGTTGGCAGGAGCCGTTTTCGTCGAATATATTTTCGGTTGGAACGGTCTCGGAAAAGAAATCGTCGAAGCCCTCAACACCCTCGATTTGCCCGTCATCATGGGTTCGGTCATTGTCATCGCCACCACATTTGTGGTCATCAACATCTTAGTCGATCTCGTTTACGCATGGCTCGATCCTAAAATTCGGTTGGGATAACACGATACAAATCAGTTTTTTTGTTATATTCGCTTATGAATTACAAAGATTCCATAAAAAATCATAAAGAAGAATTTTTAAAGTTGTGCACAACCCACGACGTGGATTCTCTATATGTTTTTGGATCTTCTACAACGGACAAATTCGATGAAAAATCCAGCGACATCGATTTATTGGTTGAAGTGAACACACCCGATGCCATCAAACGGGGCGAAAATTTGTTGATTTTATGGGATAAATTTGAAAAAATCTTCCAGAGAAAAGTTGACCTACTGACAAATTCCTCAATTAAAAATCCGTTTCTCCGAAAAAACATCGACGCTTCAAAAATATTGATTTATGACAGAAAAGAGCATAAAATATTTATATGATGTATTGATGGCAATCGACCTGATTGAAGAATTTACTTTAAATATCGGATTCGAAACTTACAACTGCGACAGAAAAACCCAAAGCGCTGTCGAAAGGCAATTGGCGATTGTTGGCGAAGCCTTAAATCAATTTAAAAAATCACACAACAATCTCACAATTGAAAACGACCAACAAATAATTTCTTTTAGAAACAGACTCGTTCATGCTTACGACAGCATCGACAATGCAATAGTTTGGGCAATTGTCAGAAAACATCTACAACCTTTAAAAGAGGAAATCTTAAGACTTTTAGAACAATAATTTTTTTTTCGGGAGCCATCTTGGAGCATCGGGACAGGCATTTTTTTAATCCATTTTCCTGCTTTCGGCTTTAGGCCTCCGCTTCGCTACAGCGCTATCGCCTCTATCAGGGCTAAGAAAAAACAATAGGCATTTTTTAATCGTCAGTTCCAAAAATGCACGAAAACCTTTGCGCAAAAATTAATGCCAAAACCAATCAACCAGCAAGTTTTTTCCAAAAGGAAACCTTATATTTGCTTACCTTAAATTTGTTTCAAATCATGAAAAAAATATTTGCAACACTCGTATGCATCCTTGCAATCTCATCTTGTTCGCAAGCGCAAAAAACTGAATTTGCTCCAGAAGCTTTATCCGAAAACTTATTAGACCTTAACGGCGAAGAAATTTCTTTTCAAGAAATTTTAAACCAGCACAAAGGCAAAACCATTTTAATCGACATTTGGGCTTCTTGGTGTAGTGATTGCATCAAAGCCATGCCAAAATTTAAAGAAATGCAAACTAAAAACCCGAAAGCTGTTTACGTTTACATTTCAATGGACAAAACCGCCGAAAAATGGAAAACCGGAATCGAGAAATATAATTTGGGGAACCAAAACCAATATTTGGCAAAAGACGGAATGAAAGGTGTTTTCGGGAAAGCAATCGACTTAGATTGGATTCCTCGTTACATCGTGGTCGATAAAAAAGGAAAAATCGTGATTTATCGTGCCATCGAAAAAGATTTTGACAAGCTAAATGCTACATTAAAAAAACTAAAATAAATGAGAACAAAAATTGTTGCCGGCAACTGGAAAATGCACAAAAACGCCGAAGAAACTGAAGATTTATTAAACGATTTGATCGATAAATTGCCAAACGATGTAGAAGCTAGAATCATTGTGGCGCCAACATTTACTAACCTTTCTTCCGCGGTAGAACATTTGCAATTTACCAACATTGGCGTTGCTGCACAAAATATGCACCAAGCTGAAGCAGGAGCTTTTACCGGAGAAATTTCGGCAAATATGTTGAAAAGCATTGGCGTGGACATTGTGATTTTAGGTCATTCGGAAAGACGTGCTTATTTTCATGAAACCGATGCGCTTTTGGCAGAAAAAGTAAATACCGCCTTAAAACACGAAATGGAAGTGATTTTTTGTTTCGGAGAAGAATTAAAAGAACGTCAATCACAGCAACATTTCAACGTTGTTGAAAACCAATTAAAAGATGCGCTTTTTCATTTAGACGAAAACGCGTGGAAAAATATTATTTTGGCTTACGAACCCGTTTGGGCAATTGGAACCGGAGAAACCGCTTCACCGGAACAAGCTCAGGAAATGCACCAATTTATCCGAAGAACAATCGAAACTAAATTTGGAAGAGAAATAGCTGATGAAGTTTCTATTTTATACGGCGGAAGTGTAAAACCTGAAAACGCTAAAGAAATATTTTCTCAGCCAGATGTTGACGGAGGTCTAATTGGTGGAGCTGCTTTAAAAGCACCTGATTTTGCTGCTATTGTAGAAGGTCTTGCCTAAAAAGTATAATTTTTAAAATGAAAAACGCCCGCAAAATTGCGGGCGTTTTTGGTTATATGAAATAATCTCAAATTCCAATTTCGACCTGGAATCTCACGTACCAATTTTGTTTAGAACTTCCGTCAAAATAATTTAAATCATCTAAAGTAACTTCACCTTGTAATTTGAAAGCATGTTCCCAAAAATATTTGGTTAAACCGATGCTGTATTGCTTGGCATCTGGCGCCAAAGTTTCGATGTCGTCGTGTACTTTTTGTGTAGAAAATCGTCCGATGATTTCGTAATTTGTTGGGAACAAATAACTGGCTTGATAATCAAATCCGCTTCCTGTAAAAACATATTGAAAATCAGTAACATCGTCCGGATTAAAAGTGACGGCATTGTCAGCGGTTCTGCTCATGTAACTCGACATAAAAGCCCAACCTTGGTATTTCAACATGGCGTCTGCAACAACTGATTTCATCGTTCTGGGTTCAAATAAATCTTCGCCTAATTGTCCTTGCGTTCTTTTTGCCATATTATTTTGCTGAAAACCAGCCGATAACATCAATTTAGGTTTCTTTTCTCGGGCGATATCTCCTTCAAAATAAACACCATCTTTGGTAAAAGCACCAAAAGGTAAAAGTTCTACTTTTCCCGTTAATGCCACGCCATCATCCTTGGTTTTGGTCCAATTTCGACCTTCACCGGTTGAAACTGCGGTTTTTACATTGTAAGAAAATTTGTCGGCATATTCGTTTAAATAATGTGCCTGAAAACCAAAATCACGGTCAATGGTAAATCTGGCATTATTAATCGAACGATCGGTTAATTGTAAAGCTCCGGAAGAATTGACACGCTGTCTGTTTCCTGGAAGTTTGGTTTGTCCAAAGCTAAAACTCCAAGTTTTATTGGGACGATAATACACCACAGCATCACGAATAATGTTTACGTTTTCGCCTTCTTCAATTTCACCGACATCTCCGGGAGCGAAAGATAGTTGTAACGCGTATAAGAATTTAGGATTTCCAACATAACCGTCAAAACGCAAACGCAAACGGCGAATTTGTCCGTCATAAGCGGGATCTTCGTCTTCGTTTTGAATGTACGAAACCCTATTTTGCATCCTGAAACGGATATTGAGCTGAAAAATACTGTCAGGTGAAGTTAATCCCAAACCGCGACCAAAATTGTAGTACGGCAAAGTGGGCAATTTTAAATCGTTGTCTTTGGTTTCAACTTTCACGATTTGTGCATTTGCGTAAGCAGAAATCATCAAAACAACAATTGCGACTAATTTTTTCATTTGTGAGAAATGTACTTTATTAGCCTGCAAAAATACTAACTTAAAAGATTAATTCAAGCAATAATAATGTGTAAAACTAAAGGAAAATAAAAAAATTCTCGCAGGCAAATAGTACCTTTGCAAAAAAAATCATGGCAGTAAATTACATTGGATATCATTTTACGGTTGAACCGAAAGAAATCGGAACGGAGATTTTAATTGCTGAATTAGGCGAAAAACCTTTTGAAAGTTTTATCGAAACCGATGAAGGATTTTCAGCATACATTCAAAAAAATCTTTGGGCAGAAAATGTTTTAGAAGATATTCAATTGCTTGAAAATGAATCTTTTAAAATTTCTTATACGATTGAAGAAATTGAACAAGTGAATTGGAACGAGGAATGGGAAAAAAACTTTGAACCAATTGATGTTGACGGAATTTGCCACGTTCGAGCGCCATTTCATGAAAAAACCGATGCCAAATTTGACATTATAATCGAGCCTAAAATGTCTTTCGGAACTGGTCATCACGAAACCACTCACATGATGATTCAGCATATTTTAGAAAATAATTTTGAAGGAAAAAAAACCCTTGATATGGGTTGCGGAACCGCAATTTTAGCGATTTTAGCCGAAATGAAAGGTGCGAAACCTATTGATGCCATTGACATTGACAACTGGTGTTATTTGAACTCAATTGAAAACGCAGAACGCAATAATTGTAGCGAAATTTCCGTTTACGAAGGTGACGCTTCACTTTTGCCTGGCAAAAAATATGATGTGATTATTGCCAACATCAACCGTAATATTTTGTTGAACGATATGCAGCAATATGTGGATTGCCTTAATGAAAATGGCGAATTATATCTAAGCGGTTTCTATGAAGAAGATATTGAAGCCATTAATGAATCGTGTGAAAGCAGGGGTTTAACTTTTGTTAAAAAACACCAACGAAACAATTGGGTTGCGCTGAAATATGTAAATTAGCAAAGTAAAAAAACAGAGAAAAATGAGTACGAGAGAGAAAATTTTAGAAGAAGTTTTGGTTGAAGAAGCCATTGATTTAAACAACGAAATCATTCTCTACAATGATGATGTAAATACTTTTGACCATGTGATTGAAACCTTGATAAAAGTTTGCAATCACACTTCGGAACAAGCAGAACAATGCTCCATTTTAGTGCATTACAAAGGAAAATGCACGGTAAAAACAGGTGTTTTAGCTGAATTAAAACCACAATGTTCAGCACTTTTAGAGGCAGGATTAAGTGCCGAAATAGTTTAAACTGAAATTAGCATCCTTTTACGGATGCTTTTTTTTTACCAAAATTTAAAATAATAAAGTGAGATTTTTAAGGCAAATTGTATATTCGTAGCTACAACCACAAATACGGAATTGTTTTGCTTCAAAAATACTTTTTCCTCCTGTTTTTATCCCTATTTTCTTTCGGGTATAGTCAGGAATTACCGCCAATTATAAAATTTTCTTCCAATAATTATCAAGGCGGAAATCAAAACTGGATGATTACGCAAGACCACGAAAATATGTTGTATGTGGCCAACACCGAAGGTTTGCTGCAATACAACGGTTCGTCATGGACGCTTTATCCATCGCCAAATGAAACCATTATTCGATCGGCGAAATACGTAAATGGAAAAATTTATACGGGTTGTTACATGGAGTTTGGTTTTTGGACAAAAACTAAAAACGGACAACTTCAATACACGTCTTTGAGCAAAAATGTTTCGAAAAACATTATTGACGACGAACAATTCTGGAACATTATTGATTATGATCATTATGTAATTTTTCAGTCGTTAAACCAAATTTTTATTTACGATACCAAAGCCAATAAATTTTCGATTATAAAACCAAATGGCGCAATTCTCAACGCTTTTAAAGTTGGGAATTCTATTTTTTATCAAGTTTATTCTGAAGGTTTGTTCGAAATAGAAAACGGTCGCGGCAAGTTATTTTCCAACCAAGAAGTATTGAAAAATAATAAAATCATCAATATTTTTCCCGGCAAAAATGGTCTTTTGTTGCAAACTCAATTTCAAGGTTTTTACGATTTAGAATTTGGCGAACTTAAAAAATGGAACATTCCGGCCGATAATTTTTTGAGCAATACCAGCATTTACAGCAGCCAAAAATTACGCGATGGCGGATTTGCCTTGGGAAGTGTTTCTAACGGAATTTTTATTTTGAATGCCAACGGAAGCGTGAGATACCACATTACGCAAAACAAAGGATTGAGCAATAACACGGCTTTGTCAGTGTTTGAAGACCATGAAAAAAATATTTGGGTTGGCTTAGACAATGGCATTAACTGCATCAACCTCGATTCGCCGGTTCGTACTTTTGCAGACGATACGGGCTTTTTGGGAACGGTTTACACTTCCATTCTTCACAATAATCTTTTATACGTGGGAACCAATCAGGGTTTGTTTTACAAAAAATTTAATTCTGACGAAAGTTTTACATTTATCAATCAAACAAAAGGGCAAGTTTGGTCGCTATTTTCTTACGGTGGTACGCTTTTTTGTGGCCACGATTCGGGTACGTTTATTGTAAAAGGCAATTCCGTGAGCCAAATTTTCAACACTTCCGGAACTTGGAAATTTGAACAGGTTGAAGGCAACAGCCAAATTTTATTGCAAGGAAATTACCATGGAATTTCAGTTTTGCAAAAAGTAAAAGACCAATGGATTTTCAGAAACAAAATTGAAGGTTTCGATTATTCATCAAAATATTTTGAGCTCAATTCTAAGTCGGAAATTTATGTAAGTCACGAATACAAAGGCGTTTTCCGTTTAAAACCAGATGCCGGATTTTATAAAACTAACGGTTTTGAAACGTTGAATAAAATTAAAAAAGGTAAAAATGCTGGGTTGGTTAAATACAATGGGGCGATTTATTACGCTTTTAAAGGAGGAATTTTTAAGTTAACCGAAAAAACAAAAACTTTTGAGCGCGACAAGGATTTAAGCCGAATCTTTGAACGCGATGTTTATACTTCCGGCAAAATGATGGCAGACAATGCGAATCGGTTATGGTTATTCAGCAAAAATTACATCAATTATTTTTCTTCGGGGAAGATGAATAATTCCTTGAAACACAATATCATACCTATACCATCATCGTTAACCAATTCGATGTTAGGTTATGAAAATATTACTCAGATTTCCAATACGCTTTACTTGGTTGGAACGACTGACGGCTATTACACAATTGATATTAACGATTGGAAATTCCATGAATATAAAGCATTTCTGACAGCGATAAATGTTAGTAAACCCAATGAAAACGGGCGTTTTGCTTCATTACAAAATGGAACGGAATTTAAACATTTTGAAAATAACATTACCTTTTTTCTTACCGTTCCAGAATTTAATAAATATGTCATTCCAGAATATCAGTATCGCTTGAAAGGTTTCAATGACCAATGGAGCGATTGGAATTTAGAACCCAATATCACTTTGAAGAATTTGCCTCCGGGAAAATATTTATTTGAAGCCAAAGCAAAAATTGGAAAACAGTTCAGCGAAAACCTAATTTCGTATCAATTTGTCATTCTAAAACCCTGGTACAGAACAAATTTAGCCGTTGTCATCTATTTGATTATAATGCTTGCTTTGGCGTATTTCATCAATAAAGCTTACAAAAATTATTTCGAAAAACAACAAGCAAAATTGATTGAGGAAAACAAACGTTTACTCGAAATAAAAGAATTAGCAAGCGAACAAGAGTTGATGAAAATCCGAAATCATCAGCTTGAGCAAGAATTTGAGAGTAAGAATCGAGAATTAGCAGCTTCAACCATGAGTTTGATTAAGAAAAATGAACTTTTAAGTTTGATTAAAGATGACCTCAAAAAATCTGAAGGCGATCGAAATATCAAATCAGTCATTTCTACTATCAACAAAAATATAAGCGAAGAAGATACTTGGAATGTTTTTAAAGATGCCTTCAACAACGCAGATAAAGATTTCCTCAAAAAGATCAAACAATTACATCCTTCGCTAACGCCAAATGATCTTCGATTGTGTGCTTATTTAAGATTGAATTTATCATCAAAAGAAATCGCTCCTTTGTTAAACATTTCTGTTCGAAGTGTGGAAATAAAACGATATCGTTTGCGTAAAAAAATGGATTTACCTCACGAAGAAAGTCTTGTAGAGTACATTCTTTCGGTTTAAATCACCACAACAATAATGCAAATTACCTCAACATTACCACAACATTAACGTTGTAGATAACAGTAATCAAGGGTTGAGAAACCATTTTGTAAAAAAAACTTAAAGGTCTTAAAGGTCTGTTAATACAACGTTTTCGTTGTCAAATCGAAAATTTTTGCTAGTAATTTTTTCGTTGTATATTTTTTGTTGTGGTTCATTTTGAGAATTTACTATTCCTTAACACTAATTTTAGATATCACAAAAAACAAACCAATATGAAGTCAAAATTTCTCCTAAATCTTCTTTTGTTTTTTTCTGCTTTTGGGTATTCGCAAACAGTTGAAATTAACGGAAAAGTTACGGAAGCACCTTCAGGATTACCACTTCCTGGTGCAACAGTCATGGTAAAAAATGGCAATCAATCCACAATTACGGACATGGATGGTAATTTTTCCATTTCCGCTTCAGAAAATGCTACCTTAGTGATTACCTTCATGGGATTTAAAACCTTGGAAACGGTTGCTACTTCTGGACAAAACGTATTAATTTCTTTAGAGCCAGATGCCGAATCATTAGACGAAGTGGTGGTAATTGGTTACGGAACGCAAAGAAAGCGTGACGTTACGGGTGCCGTTGGTATCGTAGATTCTAAGCAAATTGAAGATCTAAAACCTGTAAAAATCGAACAGGCATTACAAGGTACTGTTTCTGGGGTAAATGTAACCACGCAAGGTGGACGACCAGGAGCATTTTTAGATGTTAGAATCCGTGGAATTGCTACCAATGGAGACAACACGCCAACTTTTATCGTAGATGGAAACATTTTGAAAGAAATTGGTTTGCTAAACCCTAATGATATCGAATCGATTTCGGTTTTAAAAGACGCTCAAGCCGCGATTTACGGTACAATTGGAGCAAATGGAGTAATTATTATTACTACAAAATCTGGAAAGAAAAATTCTAAACCTACTTTATCTTACAACACTTATTTAGGTTTACAAGAAACTTCTCGCAAACTTCCAATGCTTAACGCTACTGAATATGCGCTTCTATTGAACGAAAGTTATGCTAACAGCGGAAGTGCTTTGCCTTTTCCAAATGTTTCTGCTTTAGGAGCAGGAACTGACTGGCAAGATCAGGTTTTCGAATCCTCAGTTCCAATCGTTAGCCACGATGTTTCCCTTCGTGGAGGTTCGGAAAAAATTACTTATAATGTAAGTGGTTCGCATCTTGACCAAGGCGGAATTGTTGGCGGAAATAAATCGAATTTTCTTAGAAATACCGCCAGAATCAACCTAAATGCCGACATCAGCGACAGACTCAAAATGCAAGCGAATGCAACTTATATGTATGTAAGCTCAAGAACTTTTAACGAAAATTCTTTAGGTTCGGTATTGTTTAATGCGATTAACACGCCTTCTACCTACAGTCCGTTTGATGCTGACGGAAATTTCACGGTGTTACCAACTGGTAGCGCTTCAGTTCCGGGGAGTAATTTAGGAAACGAAATCATTAACCCTTTGGCACAAATTGACAATACTTTCAATTCTTATTTCCTAAAAAGATTAAATGGTTCATTTGCTTTGACTTACGAAGTAATTAAAGATTTGAATGTTACCGGAAGAATTGGTTTTGAAACTTCTGATAGCGAAAGTCGCGTGTTCAATAAGCAAGTAAGTTATGGTGGAAAAGTTTTTGATAATCCGCGAAGCAGTGTGAATCAAAATGCGATTAACGACAACAGTTATACTTTTGATTTATTCGCCAATTATTCTAAAGTATTTGCTGAAAAACACAATGTCACGGCAACAGTTGGCCAACAAGTTTACAAAGAATACGGTAACGGATTGTATGCTACCGGATTTGATGTTCCGAATAATAGTTGGGAAAACGCCGATATTAATTTAACAACTGGAACAAGTCCGCAAATTACCTCTGGATCGAGCAATTATGATGACAGACGTTTATCACATTTTGCGCGTCTTCAATATGATTATGATGGAAAATATTTGCTTTCAGGAATCATCAGAAGAGATCTTTCAACAAGATTTGGTTCAAATTTTCGAGTTGCTTATTTTCCATCAGCAACGGCAGGTTGGGTTATTTCTGAAGAAAATTTCTTTCCAGAGTCTAAAAATTTAAGTTTCGTAAAATTACGTGCCAGTTACGGTTTAACCGGAAATGATAAAATTCCTACTAATGCTTATTTCAATCTTTTAGGTGGTGAAGCCGAATATGTTTTCGATGGAACATTAGTGAATGGAGTCGCGCCTGGATTGTTAGGAAATCCAAATATTAAATGGGAAGAATCGTTGAAATTTGACGTTGGTTTAGATTTCAGATTGTTTGATGACAAAGTCGATATCACAACAGATTATTTTATTGACAAAAGAAAACACCTATTAATCCCTGGAGTTCCCGTCACAGGAATTACCGGGATTGCAGGTCCTGGAGGACAATTCCCAGTAATGAATGCTGGATCAGTGACTAACAAAGGTTTTGAGTTTGCGATTTCTTACAAAGACCAAATCACTGACAATTTGCGTTTTAACATTGCTTATAACGTGACTACGTTAAATAACGAAGTAACTGAAGTCAATAATGGTACCGGATTTATTCAAGGTGGAAATTTCGGAACGTCAACCATTACTTCAAGAATGGAAGTTGGTCGTGAATTGGGTTATTTCTTCGGATATCAAACGGATGGAATTTTTCAAAACCAAGCCGAAGTAGATGCACATCCTTCACAATTACTTTTAGGTGCCAATGCACAACCCGGAGATTTGCGTTTTGTAGATGTTAACGGCGATGGCGTCTTGGATGCAGATGATAGAACGGACATCGGATCACCAATCCCTGATGCTACAATGGGATTAAATTTCACCTTAAATTATAAAAACTGGGATTTTACAGCTTATGCTTTTGCTTCAATTGGTAACGACATGGTACGTGCTTACGAGAGAGCCATTCCAGATGTGAATAAAATGAATTATGTATTAGGAAGATGGACTGGCGAAGGTTCTACCAACAGCATTCCGAGAGTGACAAATGGTACAACTGCCAATAATATTTTCTCTGATTATTTTGTAGAAGATGCTTCGTATGTAAGAATCCAAAATGTGCAATTGGGCTACACTTTAAACCAAGATTTTCTGCAAAAAGCCGGAATTTCTAACGTTCGTGTTTACGCTTCCGCAAATAATTTATACACGTTTACAAAATATAGAGGTTATGACCCTGGAGCTTCAAGTGGAGCGCCAATCGGTGGTGGCGTTGACAACGGCTTCTACCCTATTCCAAGAATTTACATGTTCGGATTAAATGTTAATTTTTAATCACTAAAAAAATGAAAAAAAATATTTTTATAGCCCTCATTGCTATCAGCTCATTTTCTACCATTACCATTTCTTGTAGTGATGATTTTGTAGAACGAAAACCCGCCTATTCTTTAGGTGCCGATAATTATTTCAACAACGAAGAAGAATATAACATGGCGCTAATTGCCGCTTATGATATTTTGCAATCCACTTACGTAAATGTTCTCTTGGGCGAAATTGCTTCAGATAATACTTTAGCTGGTGGTGAAAGCGCTAACGACGTTGTAGGATTTCAGCAAGTTGACGAAATGATTCATAATCAAATCAATCCTAACGTAAAAAATGTTTGGGACTGGATGTTTGCAGGAGTGAACAGAGCTAGTTATGTTTTGCAAAACAAAGACAAAGCCGATTTCCCAAATAAACCTCACGTTATCGCCGAAGCCAGGTTCTTAAAAGCCTATTTTATGTTTGAATTGGTAAAATGGTTCGGACCAATTCCTGTCAAAGAAGATGCGATTTTTGTTTTAGGAGATGAAAAAACTTTGCCACGAGAATCAGTTGAAACGGTTTATGCTGCCATTCAAAATGAATTGATTATGGCAATCCCTGACTTAAACGCAATTCCTGCGCAAAAAGGTCGCGTTACTAAAGGTGCGGCTCAAGCATTGTTAGGGAAAGCGTATTTGTATGACAATAAATTTAACGAAGCGGCTCAAGTTTTAGAAGAATTAATTACCGTTACCGGAGGTTACTCTTTGGTTTCTAATTATGATACATTATTCGAATTTGCTGAAGAAAACGGCGTTGAATCAGTTTTTGAGGTACAATATACTGACATTCAAGGTGCTGGTTTCGAATGTTTACAATGTTCCGAAGGAAATGTAGCAGTTGGTTTCAACGGACCAAGAAATTATTCGGGTCCAAGATTTTCTTCTGGTTACAGCTTTAACGTGCCAACTCGAGACATTTACGAAGCTTTCGAAGCCGGAGATTTACGTAGAGATGCGGCTATTTTAAACATTGAAGATTGGGCAGAAGCAACTGGTGCATCTTACGGAGTTGGTTACAAACATACCGGATTTTACAACAAAAAATATATTCCGAGAACCCGTTCTGCAGATGCTGCTGGAGATTTAAATCTTACCAATCCAAACAATTACCGCGCTATTCGTTATGCCGATGTTTTGCTTATGGCTGCTGAAGCTTATAACGAAATTGGTAACGATACCAAAGCCAGAGAATATTTAAATTTGGTTAGAGAAAGAGCTTTTGGCGATACCAATCATGCTATTAACGCAAGTGGTGGTGCTTTAGGCGAATTTATTCAAGAAGAAAGAAGATTAGAATTAGTAGGCGAAGGTCATAGATTTTTTGACTTAGTAAGAACCGGAACTGCCGCTGGAACCATTCCGGGTTTTACAGCAAATAAAAACGAAGTTTTCCCACTCCCTATCGAAGAAATTCAATTTTCGGCAGGAAACTGGCAACAAAATCAAGGATATTAAAATCGTAAATTCATGAAAAATTTTAAATATATCATCGGCCTTTTCTTGCTTTTCGCAATGGGCTGTAGTGACGACAACAACGATTTTGGATTTGTAGAAAATGCCGAAGCACCAAAAAATATTTCGGCATTATTTACCATAACCCAAGACAATTCAGGTGTAGTAACCATTCGCCCGAATGGTGAAGGTGCCACACAATACAAAGTTGATTTCGGTGACGGAACTCCGCAAAGCAACGTTTTTCTTCCCGGACAAACGGTGACTCACACTTATACGGAAGGAAATTACACGGTATCCATCACGGCAACGGGAATTAACGGCCAAGAAACTGTTTATACCCAACCGTTAACCGTTTCATTTTTAGCGCCAACTGATTTAGATTTGGTTGTAAATCCAGAAAATGGCAATCCGTTCCAACTCAATTTTTCTGCAACGGCAAACCTCGAAACTTACTTCGAAATTTATTTTGGAGAAGACCCTGACCAAGAACCGGTTCAGTTTAACGAAGGACAAACCGTTTCTCATACTTATGCTAGCATTGGAACTTACCAAGTGCGATTAATTGCTTACAGCGGAGGTTCGGCAACTACCGAAATCATTGAGGAAATTACCATTTTCAATCCTTTGATTTTACCATTAAATTTCGAATCAACAACGCTAAATTATGCTTTCGGTGATTTTGGTGGAACATTCTCAGACGTTGTCAACAATCCTGCTCCATCAGAATTTAATGCTTCTTCGAGAGTTGGACGACATGTAAAAAACAACGGTGCTGAAACTTGGGGTGGAACTACAATTGCCCTTGACGAACCAGTAGATTTTTCTGCAATGACAAAAATTTCGATGAAGGTTTGGTCACCGGCTGCTGGAGCTGTTGTGAAATTAAAATTCGAAAATCTAAACGATGCTAACATTGCAATTGAAGTCGATCAAACGACTACGGTTGCCAATGGTTGGGAAACTTTGGTTTACGATTTTGGAACAGTTAATAATGATAATGCTTACCAACGTATCGCTCTATTTTTCGATTTTGGAAACAATGGAAATGGTGCCAGTTATTATTTCGATGATATCAAATTAACTTCGGGCGAAGCAGTTTTAGAATTGCCGGTAACTTTTGAAAATACTACGCTAAATTACAATTTCAACAACTTTGGTGGAGCTGGATCTGGTCCGGTTGCTAATCCGCATCAATCCGGAATCAATACCAGTGCAAATGTGGCAGTTTTCAACAAACCAAACGGTGCCGAAACTTGGGCTGGATCGTTCTTAACTTTCCCGGAAGCTTTAGATTTTTCAGTTTTGCAAAAAATTAAAATGAAAGTTTGGTCGCCTCAATCGGGAATTACCGTGATGATGAAATTAGAAAATGCCGATGCTTCACAGTTTATGGAAGTTCCCGTAGTAACTTCTGTGGCAAATGGTTGGGAAGAACTTACCTTCGACTTCACCGGAATCAATCCTGCTAACCAATATGTAAAAATTGTGTTGTTCTTCGATTTCAATGTTGCCGGAAACGGAGCGAGTTATTATTTCGACGACATCAAACTTTCAAACTAAAAAATTATGAAAAATATTTTATTAAAAATAACGGTTTGCCTTACGTTTTTCGCAGCATTTTTTGCTTGTCAGGAAGATGATAAAGCTTTCGGAAACCTTGCGGCTCCGTCAAATTTGGCTGTTGAAGCTACAATTGTGGGCCAAAGTGCAGAATTTCCGGATGGAGATGGTACTGGTTTTGTAGATTTTGTGGCTTCCGCCGAAAATGCTATCAGCTACAAATATATTTTTAGCGACGGAACAAGCATTAATTCGCCTTCAGGTGTTTTGAGAAAACGTTTTACTATGAATGGAACCAATACTTACACGGTAACTTTAGTAGCTTCCGGAAAAGGTGGCGTGGCTTCAACCATGACAACTGAAGTAACTGTTTTCAGTATTTTTGATGATCCCGAAACCAAACAGATGTTAACGGGTGGTTCTACAAAAACTTGGTATTTCGCTGCTTCAGAACCTGGACATTTAGGTGTTGGACCGAATAACACGGATGCGGCAAATAATTTTTATCCAAATTATTATTCAGCGACACCTTGGGAAAAAGCAGGTTCACCAGACAGTAATTGCCTGTATGAAAATGAATTGACTTTCACCCTTAACGACGAGATGATTTCATATCAACTAAATAACGGCGGAAGAACTTTTGTAAACGCATCATATTTAGGCGATTTTGGAACTTCTGGAAGTTCAGATCTTTGTATGGCTTTCGATTCATCGGGAATTAAAAATGTAAGTTTGGAACCGGCAGATTCATTTGTGGTGCAAAATAACGTTCCTAACCAAACAACAGGAACGCAAATGACATTTTCTGACAACGGATTTATGGGTTATTACATTGGGCAAAGCACTTACGAAATTCTTTCCATCACCGAAAATCGTATGGTGGTAAGAGCTGTAATGGGCAATGATCCAAGTTTGGCTTGGTACCATATTTTTGTAAGTACAAGACCTGTTCAAGGTGGCACAACTCCTGATGTAGATTATACTAATTTAGTTTGGCAAGACGAATTTGACGTTCCTGGTGCTCCAGATGGCACAAAATGGAGTTACAACATTGGAAACGGCGATAACGGTTGGGGAAATAACGAATCTCAATATTACACGGATAGAGCCGAAAATGTAATCGTTGAAGATGGTTTATTAAAAATTAGAGCAAGACGCGAAAATTATTCTGGTTTTAACTTTACTTCTTCTCGTTTAGTGACCGAAAATAAATTTGAATTTACCTACGGAAAAGTAGAAGTAAGAGCAAAATTACCTTCTGGTGGCGGAACTTGGCCTGCAATATGGATGTTAGGACAAAATTACGCCACGAATGAATGGCCAAATTGCGGCGAAATTGATATAATGGAGCATGTTGGCAACCAACAAAATACCATCCACGGCACGCTTCATTACCCTGGAAACTCTGGCGGAAATGCTAACTCAGGCACTACCACCGCTGCGAATGTTTCGTCAGAATTCCATGTGTATAAAGTGGTTTGGAGTCCGGATTCGATAAAATTTTATGTAGATGACCAACCGGCGTTTCACACTTATGTAAATTCGGCGTCAAGCCCATTTAACTTAGATTTCTTCCTGATTTTAAATGTGGCAATGGGCGGAACTTTTGGCGGAGCCATTGATCCTACTTTCACACAATCGACCATGGAAGTTGACTATATAAGAGTTTACCAATAAAAATCACTTTTAAAAGCCGGAAAATTTTTTGAGAGTTTTCCGGCTTTTTTCTAAAAAACATAAAAACATTATGAAAGTCACTACACTCATTGGCATGTTGTGCTTCTCCTCTATTGCCTTTTCGCAAGTAAAAAAGGGCGAATTAATTTGGGAAGAAGATTTCTCCGGAAAAACTTTAAACGAGCAAATTTGGAACTACGAATTAGGCGATGGTTGTCCCAATATCTGCGGTTGGGGAAACAACGAACGTCAGATTTACACCAAAGAAAATCATAAGCTCAAAGGCGGAAAATTGTACATCACCGCAAAAAAAGATGGCGAAAAATACACTTCCACCCGCATCACCACAGCCGGAAAAAAAGAATTTAAGTACGGTTACATGGAAACGCGTGCAAAGTTGCCAACAGGTACTGGAATTTGGCCGGCATTTTGGATGTTAGGTTCTAATATCAAAGAAGTTGGTTGGCCAAAATCTGGGGAAATCGACATTTTAGAATACGTTGGTAAAGAACCTTCGCAAGTTTATACCACGTTGCACATGCAAGACCATCACGGCGATCACGCAAGTTCTAAAAAAACCAAAATCGAAAAAATTGAAAACGGTTTTCACACTTATGGTGTGAATTGGACGGCAGAAAAAATGGATTTTTATGTAGATGATAAGCTCGTCTATACTTACAATCCCGAAAATAAAAACGAAAATAATTGGCCGTTTGACCAGCCGTTTTATTTTATTCTAAATGTTGCCGTAGGTGGAAATTTTGGCGGTCCAGCCGTTGACGATTCCATCTTTCCACAGCAGTTTATTGTAGATTATGTAAGAGTATATTCTAACTAAATTTAGTTTGAAGTTTGTTGTTAGTGAAACAGCCGCAGAAATTTCTGCGGCTGTTTTTTTTATTGTGGTAATTTATCTTTAATCAATCCGTAGCAAAAAGTTCCGGCGAGAGCGCCTAAAAATATAATTCCTACAGCATAAAATCCGGCACCAATCAAAATAAAAATCGGTCCTGGACACGTGCCAATCATGCCCCATCCTAACCCGAAAATTGTCCCACCAATCAAGTAGTTTTTGAACCCTTTTTCTTTATCGGGAATATTAATTGGCGTTCCTTCAATATCTTTTACCTGATTTCTTTTGAATAATTGAATCCCAATCACACCTGTTATAATCGCAGTGGTAATAATTCCATACATATGAATCGATTGGAACTGAAACATCTCATAAATTCGGTACCAAGAAACCGCTTCAGATTTGGTCAATACTATCCCGAAAACAACTCCAACGAATAAAAATTTTATAAACTTCATTGCCATTAAAAAATTAGAGGTAATAAAAAATGCGCTGCAAAAAGTCCGCCCACGAAAAACCCAATTACGGCTATCAACGATGGCAATTGCAAATTACTCAAGCCTGTGATGGCATGACCAGAGGTACATCCGCCTGCGTAACGCGAACCAAATCCTACTAAAAAGCCACCAATAATCATGAACAAAAATATTTTCGGTGTCAGCACATTTTCGATAGTAGTAAATTTTTCAGGCAATAATTTTCCATCAGGAAGATCAATGTTCATTTGCTGTAATTTCACCAAAGTATCCGGATTTAATCGAACACCCGAGCCGTCATTCAAAAAATGAACTGCAATAAATCCGCCAATCATCGCTCCCAAAACCACCACAAGATTCCATCGTTGTGACTTCCAATCAAACTTAAAAAAACTCGAAAATTTTCCCGCTCCACCAATCGTGCAAAGCGTTCTGAGGTTAGACGACATCCCAAAAGTTTTTCCAAAATAAATAAGCGATAACATCACCACTCCAATCAAAAAACCCGAGATATACCAAGGCCAAGTGCCGTAAAAACTATACATGATAAAAATAATTTGAACAAAAATAAGCATATAAACCGAACGACAAAAACGAAAAGCCGCCATCGCACGAAAACGCTTCATAAAAAAAGATAAAAAAAAACCGCAACCATTTGTATAACAAATAATTACGGTTTATTTTTGTGGAGTCGGGGAGAGTCGAACTCCCGTCCAAACAAGCAACTAAAAAGCTTTCTACACGTTTAGTTTCCGATTAAATTTTCATCGTTTGGCTAAGCCGAAAACCGCTACCAAACGCCTATCTTCTAAAGTGTCAAAACGGTCCCGAAGCCTTACCGTTTCTAGGTTTATTTTTACGGTTCCCCTAAACAGAACGCCACAAACCAAGGCTTTCAAGAGGAATCCAGCTTTCCTACCTTGTAGGAACTAGGCAAATCGTACTATAATTCGGATTAAGCAGCTAAAGCGTAGTTATTCTCGCCGTATAAAAGTGCGAAACATGGATTTACGAGATATGTTTCCGTTCTCGACGTGCTTACTTTTCAATTCGACTTGCTGTCAAAACCAGTCGACCCCATAATATAAAAGAACTTTTTTTTCATTTGGGCGTGCCGCTGCAAAAAAAGCTGACCGCATTTTTGCACCGTCGCGTCTTCCGCTACAATCTTTTTTCGGGCAGAAAAAGCCCTAAAAAAGGATTTTCGCTACAACCGCTCACGCAAAATCCGTGCCACAAAGATACATTTTTTTTAATCAGCACTATCCCCTTCATTAGACTTAATAGGATATTTCCCGAAAATAGGCGACAATTTTAAAATTTTATAGGGCTTGTAAGAAAATTTGTTGCTCAAAGCAATCATCGTCACCGTATCATTTTTCAACTTCACATAACTCGACGTGTTTCCGTGCCACCAACCGTTATGGTAAAATAATTCTTCGCCCGTGTCCCACTCCAATAGTCGGATTCCCAAGCCATAATTACGAGTTCCCTTGGATTCATAACTGTAACCTTTAAAAACTTCGCTCATTAAAACTTCATTCAAGAATTTCCCGGAATACGTGGCCAAATCAAACTTCATCAAATCGCGTGGCGTACTGTAAATATTCTTGTCGCCATAAACATCGTCTAAATGATTCGTTTCGTACAAAATCTTGTTTCCTTTGTAAGATTGGCTTGCCGTTTCCATATCACGCTCATGATCGTACACAAAAGTATCTTTCATGTCCAGCGGTACAAAAACCATTTCCTGCATCACTTCCGGATAACTTTTACCGGTAATTTTTTCGATGATTAAAGCCAAAATGGCATAATTCGTATTGCAATAACCAAATTTTCTATCAGGTGAAAAATAAAGGTTAAATTGATGCTTTGCCATCAAATCTAAAATATCCTGATTTTTCAGCATTTTACTTCTGTCCCAAATCTTTCTGTCATCAGCAAAATAAGCGTAATTAGGCAAACCACTTCTGTGATTTAAGAGCATTTTTACAGTGATTTCTTTATATGGAAAAGTGGGCAAAATCTTATGAACCGGAGTTTCCAAGTCTAATTTTTCGCGGTCAACAAGTTTTAAAACCACAGCAGCCGTCAACACTTTGGAGATAGAGGCAATATGTAAAGCCGTATTCGGTTTTATTTCTTCACCGGTTTTAAAATTGGCTTTGCCATTATATTCTTCAAAAATAACTTCCCCGTTTTTTGCCACGATAAAACCACCGTTTAGGGTTTCGTTTGGCCAGTTTTTATCGTAAAATTCTTGAATTTTGGCTCGCTTTTCGGCTAAATATTCTTTAGATAATTTTTGGGTTTTTCCTTTAAAAGGATTGATTATTTCCGGATTGTAAACTTCTGCAATTTCTTGCGAAGCAATATTGTTGTTTTTGTCTTTACAAGCTGTAAAAAATAATGTTCCAACTAAGAACAACGGGGCAATATTTCTATAAAAATTCATTTTTAATGGCGGTGGTTGAAACGCAAATATAAAAATTCTGTACTGTTCATGCTTCTATTTTAACCGTTTAAAACGATTATTTAGTATATCACAACCGAAAAAAAGTTATAAATAATTGTGTGCCAATTGAGTAACATCGCCTAAAAAATTAAAAAAAATAAATCCAGCTTTCATTTGCATAACCTTTTTGTAAAAGTTAAATTTGGAACAAATTACTTTAAAGCAGTTTTTATTTAATAAAAATCAGCTTATACCACATCAAAATCTTCAGCATATTATGAAATTCGGAATTGTAAAAGAAAGAAAAAATCCACCAGATAGACGTGTTGTTTTTAGCCCGGAAGCTTTAGTGAAGTTTCATCAGCAGTTTCCTCAAGCCGAAATTGTGGTTGAATCCTCTGACATTCGTGTTTTTCCTGATGAAAATTATGAGCAAAAAGGCATTTCGGTAACAAATGATTTATCTGACTGCGACGTTCTTTTTGGTGTGAAAGAAATTCCTGTTGACGCACTTTTGCCCAACAAAAAATATTTTTTCTTTTCGCATACCATCAAAAAACAACCGTATAATCAAAAGTTGCTTCGTGCGATTTTGGATAAAAATATTGAACTTTTTGACCACGAAACCATTGTGGATGAAACCAATAGACGCTTGATTGGTTTTGGTAGATATGCCGGAATTGTTGGCGCTTACAACGGAATTCGCGCTTTCGGAATAAAATTTGAATTGTTCAATTTGCCAAAAGCCGAAACTTTAAATGGCAAAGACGAATTGGTAGCTCGTTTGCGAAGAATTACCGTTCCACCGATAAAAATTGTGGTTACCGGCAATGGAAAAGTGGGAAACGGAATCGTGGAAATTCTCGATGCTATGAAGGTAAAACGTGTGGATGCTGAAAATTTTCTTCAAAAGAAATACACACAACCGGTTTACACTCAAATTGATGTTGCCGATTATAACAAACACGCTAACGGAAAAGAATTTTCGAGAGTAGATTTTTACCAAAACCCACAAAATTATCAATCTGATTTTGAAAGGTTTACAAAAGTTTCCGATATTTACATGGCGGGACATTTTTATGGAAACGGAGCTCCGGTAATTTTATCTCGCGAAATGTTAAATGCGGCTGACAATAAGATTAAAGTTGTGGCAGATATTTCTTGCGATGTGAACGGTCCGATTGCTTGTACGTTGAAAGCTTCGACCATTGCCGATCCTATTTTCGGGTATCATCCTGGCGAACATAAAGAAGTAGATTATTTTCATCCTGCCGCGATAACCGTGATGTCTGTTGATAATTTGCCATGTGAATTGCCAAAAGATGCCAGCGAAGGTTTCGGTGAAATGTTTTTAGAACACGTGATTCCGGCATTTTTCAATAATGACAAAGATGGAATTTTACAACGTGCCAAAGTTACCGAAAACGGAAAGTTGACGCCTCGTTTCGCGTATCTTCAGGATTACGCTGATGGAAAGGTTTAGTTTTTTGTTTAGAAAAATAATACCACGAATTCTCGAATTTTTTTAATCATTTGTGCATTCGAAAAAGTTTGCCAATGATTTACTGATTTTAAAAAAAAAATAATTTGGGAATTCGTGGCATAGAAAATTTTGTTTTGCCTTAAAAAAAAATGTATTATGAAAAATATAATCGTAGCATTAATCGCTGTCTTTATGGTTTCTTGCAATGCCAAAAAATCGCCCGAAATTAAAGATGAAGTGATTATAACGGGAGGAAATTCGGAAAGCGAACCAGAGAAAACTACTGTTTCGATTACGGGAACCGTTGCCGAAATTAACCGTGGAAAAGATGGTTACACGGCATCGATTTTGGCGGAAAATAACCAAACTTATTTTGCCACAATTAGCATCCCGAATCTTACGGATCCTAAACAATTTCGTGAAGTGGGAATTGGTGAAACCATTACCATTTCTGGTGAAGCATGGAAAATGGAACAAGATCAATATATTGTGGTGCGGGAGTTACATCCCAAGAAATAATTGAAATCTGCCATTGCGCAGATTTTTTTAGCGGATGTTTAAATCATTTCGCAACGTTTTCAAAGGTTTTTCGAGCAATTCTAAAAAAACAACGTCGTGAAACGGTAAAGCTTGTTTTCCGCGAAGATATTGTAGTTTGAAATACTTGATTTTTACCGGATAAAAAAGAATTCCGGTGATGATGACCAAAAATAAATACAAACTCCTTTTGCCATTTGCCAACAGATAAAACTGCATTCCAATTTCTTCATAAACAGAAGTTCCTGTGTTGGTAAGCACATGAAAAACATCATGGTCTTCTAATTTTGGTTGGATTTCAAAACCATTTTTCACCAAAAAATAACCCAAGGCAAAACCCAAACTTTCTTTGTCCATTCGCAGCATTTGATCTTTACTTATCGACCACGGTTGGTTTCGTTTGCAATATTTTGCATAAGGTTTGCTACTGATTTCATATAATTTTTCAATTAAAAAATCTTTCATAAATTTATCTTTAAAAGTACTTTGTATTTCAAAGTTTTTGAGTAAAAAATTTTTAGCTTTTTCCGATTAGTTTTTCCAGCGCTTCAATGTGAGCCAAAAATGCTTTTTTACCTTCTTTGGTGGCCAAATATTTAGTATTAGGTTTTTTTCCAATAAATTGCTTTTCGACTACAATATATTTCTCAGATTCCAAAGCCTTGGTATGACTGGCGAGATTGCCGTCCGTAACACCCAAAAGTTCTTTCAACATGTTAAAATCGGCAGATTCATTGACCATCAAAACCGACATAATTCCGAGTCGGATTCTGTGATCAAAAGCTTTATTGATATTTTGGATGATGTGTTTCAAGTGGGGTAAATTTAGAAAAATAAATAGTAAAAACCTATTGGGTTGCAGCCGTTCTTTCGTACTTGAAATACATGAGCAATCCATAGAAAATATTTCCGAAACCGAAACCAATTGCCCAAAAAATCAAACCATAATTGACAAACCAAAGGCTGATTAATCCCAAAATTATTTGCGTAATCCCTAAAAATCGCACATCTCCAAGCGTGTATTTGCTTGCGTTTACACATGCTAAACCGTAAAAAATGAGCATGAGTGGCACGACTAAACTCCACGTTTCTTTTTCGATTAAAAACAAAATGAAAAACCCGCCAGTTAACAACGGAATGGCAAAGTTGATTACTAACCTTTTCGACGAAGCATCCCAGATTTTTTCGCCTTCCCTCCTCGCCTTTTTAGCCGAAAGTGAAATGGCGGTTGCAACCGAAAATACTACGACAACTGCCGCAATGCCAATTAATCTGAGAACCTGATTTTCGGTAAGAAAAATTTCCGGAGCATTAAAGTCTGTAGATTTATACAAAGTTTGATATGCCAAAAATGCGCCAATCAAAGCGAAAATTCCGGCTAAAACTCCAGATAAACCACTCAAGGAAATAAAACGCGACGATTTGTTCATCATGTTTTTAATTTCGGCAATGTCATTTAGGTATTGATTATTTTCCATAAAAAGAACTTTGAGAAACAAAGTAAGTTAATCTTTTTCTATTTACAAAAAAAATCCCCGAAAAAATTTTCAGGGATAGTCTTTAAAAATTGTTAATCGTTTTTCTAATCGCGACTAATTTTGTCATCAAATCTTCAAAATACTTGATATTCAACATATTGGCTCCGTCACTTTTAGCATTTGCTGGATCAAAATGTGTTTCAATAAAAATTCCGTCAACGCCAACTGCAATTCCGGCTTTGGCAATTGTTTCGATCATATCAGGTCTTCCGCCGGTAACGCCAGCCGTTTGGTTAGGTTGTTGCAACGAATGCGTCACATCTAAAACGGTGGTCGCAAAATTTTTCATGGTAGGAATTCCGCGATAATCTACAATCATATCTTGGTAGCCAAACATCGTCCCACGATCTGTAACCATCACATTTTGGTTGTTACAGTCAAGCACTTTTTGCACGGCATGTTTCATACTTTCCGGACTCATGAATTGCCCTTTTTTCAGGTTCACGGTTCTTCCGGTATTTGCTGCTGCCACAACTAAATCGGTTTGTCGCACTAAAAAAGCCGGAATTTGCAACACATCTACATATTCTGCAGCCATTGCAGCATCCTCGTTGGTATGAATATCGGTGATGGTTGGTACGTCAAAAGTTTCGGAAACTTTGCGGAGAATTTTTAGCGCTTTTTCGTCGCCAATTCCTGAGAAACTGTCAATTCGCGAACGATTTGCTTTTTTAAACGAACCTTTAAAAACGTAAGGAATTTGGAGTTTATCGGTCGTTTTTACCAATTCTTCTGCGATTCTTAACGCCATTTCTTCGCCTTCAATGGCGCAAGGTCCCGCTAGTAAAAAGAAATTCCCGCTATCGGTATGTTTTATTTTTTTGATATTTTCTAAATTCATTGTGTTGATTTTTGAATGGCAAATTTACTGATATTTTTTGGGATTTTTGGGAATGGGGTTTTTGGGGTATTATTATCCGCGAAATCACTCACGAATTAAGACTGAAGCGTATCTTTCAGCACAATCGCCCGCGTGAAGGATGGAAGCGGAAACCACCGAAATAAAAAAACGGTGCATTTCTTTTGGCTCAAAAGCGACCAGCGGAAGCTCTTTGAGGCAAATAGAAATGCCCGTTTTTTATGAGGTGTTGTAGCGTACAGCCTGACCCGAAGGGACACGCCCAAAAAATTTTTATTTTGCCGAAAATCCTACGGGAATGTAGAGTTGGCCTTTGCTGTAATTATTGAAATAGAGTTGGACGGGTTTAGAAATTTCGGGATAGGAAACTTCGTAAACGTCGAGCAAACCGGCTCCCATTTCGGTTTTTGTGGTGGGAAACGGACAGCAGTTTTCAAGTTTTTTGTAAGAAATTTTTTCGCCATTTGGTCCGGTTAAGGCGTTGAGAAATCTTTTGATATTGATTTCTTCGTCTTTGGCGTTTTTGTAAAAAACATTGATGGGATAATCTTTGTGATAGCCGTATTTTTTATCGGTTGTTTTTTGGGCAATTGCGAAATATCCGTCACTTGTCAAGGTTGGTTCCGGTGCGTTTTCATCTACATTTTTAAGGGTAGATTTGGTACTTACGCAAGATAGCATTACGACCAAAATGACGATTGTGGCTAAGATTTTTGTTTTCATGCTTTGATGCTTTTTGTTTTTAAAAACGATGAAATGATGGCTGATATTGTGATGCCAAAGGAAAGTGTAAAAAAGATGCTTTGATAAATTTGGCTTTCCAAATTGTAAACTTTTTGGGCGCTTTCTACGCTTATGTTGTTTTTTTGCACAACCATTTTTACCATGTTTTCTAAAAATTCTGGAGCGATGGCTTTGTGAATGATGACTTGAGCGATTGGCATGAGGATGGCGATGAATAAACTGAGGTATAATCCGCTGGTTGTGCCTTGTTTCCAGTCCATTTGTTTTTTAAAATAGTGGATTTTTTTGTCTTTTATGGCGACAACGAATAAAAATATAGCTAATACGTAAAACAATGCCGAATATTTCCAGTAAAGGTTGATGTTTTGGTCATAAAGTTCCATGCCTTTTTCTACAAATGTCCAAGCGAGGTAACAAAAAATATATCGGATGGCCCATTTTATTTCAATGGCGAATTTTTTCATGTAGTTTAATTTTGGGTAAAATTAAGGCAATAAATTATAGTTTGGCATAAATTGGAAGAAATTGTGGAATCTTTTGGTCTCTTAAAGGAAGTAATTAGAGCAGCTAAAATAAATACTTCTCGAAAATATTTTTTACGATATTGAAATAATTCCGAAGAATTTATAAAACATCTACTTTTTTTGCGTATTAAATTTATGAATATGATAAAAAATATCCAAAAGCGCTTGAAAATCAGCTAATCACTTTTACAACTTAACGAAAATTTTACATAATTTTGTAAGAATTTAAGTTAAAAGTTATAAATTTGCTTCGTGATGATTGTAAGGTTTTTACATCAAATTTAACATCCTTCATCAGTCATTTCATAAATTGGTTCGAAGTTTTTTACGGATTAACAATCCCCAATTGTTTTTTACGTATAAGAGAAAAAACCACTCGTTTTATTGCTTACCCATACCCCATTGAGTTAGAAAATAAAAAATATACCACAAATGAGATTAAACTTTACTCCAACTTTACTCCTTTTTTCGGACTTCCGAGAAAAATCTCCACATTTTACTAATTATTTTATCAAGAGCTATTTGGGCTGATTTTCTTTTTAGAAAATATTTTTTGTGCAATATTCCCTAAAATATTGTACTAAATCTTCTTTATCAACTACCACAAATTCACGTACAATGAAGTATTCTGAACGTACTTTAAATGCCTCATTCTGGCATTTTAAACTTTCAATTGTTGCCATTTTCATAGCCTCGCTGGGATTAAATGCGCAAACGCAATTCGGTAAAAAAATGCCGTTTAAAGTGATTTCTTTTGGCGAAAAAATTGATTTTGGACAACTTGACAAATCCGTTCGCTGGACGGTTTCTGGGCAAAACGGCACCAAAAGTTTTTCCGGAAGCGAGATTAACAACTACATTTTTGAACAACCCGGAACTTACAACATTCGTTTCTCTGAAAACAAGATGCATAACGAAAATGAGTGTAACCATCCGCCGTTTGATGAAAATTTCACTGTGGAAGTTGCAGCGGTAAAAATGGTTTTTGACTTTTCGAAAATTGTTTTTTCAAAAGAAATTCAATCGGGTATTTCATGCGATGGCATCGAGGTAAGTGTTCCTGTAAAAATTATTACCTCGAAAGAAGCTCCTGAAACTGCGACAATTCCGGCATTGCGTGGTGCGGGAATTGGCGTGGAAATCACCGGGAAACCTGTTTCTGAAACGATTAAACTTCGGGATGGTATTTCCACCATTACTTATAAATTATCTGGTCGTGCTTCCAGCCCAGAATATATCATGCTGGATTTTTTCGACATTAACAACCAAACTCAAACCTATTATTTGCCTAAACGTTTAAACTAACGACCGCTTTATTATGGAAAAAAATTACTTTAAAACATCACCGTTTTTAAAAATAAAAACTGCATTGTCAATCCTTGCAGTTTCTGCGTTTTCGTTAAACGTGATGGCGCAAGAATGTGCAATTCCTGCTGTGGGTTGTCCTAACACGGATTTAACCAACTCAGGTTTCAATGCAGACGATAACAGGGTGACTTTAGAATACGACAATAAAGTTTCCACTTTTCACAGTACAGCGGTATTAACTTCTCCGGGAGTTTTTAGAGTTTGGGGAGAAAATATGGCTCCAAACGGAACTGCGGCACAAACTTCTCCCTTAGAAATAAACAGCACGAACTTTACTGCTTTAGGTTCTGCTATCCCTTTAAAATTGTCGTTAGGAAGCCAATATGTCAACACCGTACAGGGTATTTTATTGGCTACAGACGGATTGTATGCCTGGGGCGTTCGCGGGGCGGTTTTAAGTACATCGCTCACAACTTCAAATGCATTCCAAAAATTAAACTTTGGTTTTAATAATACCGGTTTACCAAACGGCGTGAATCCTGGCGATGTTAAAATGATGTTTGTGACCGGACAAACTATCGCTATTACCACTTGTAGCGGAAATGTTTATGTGCTTTCGCAAAATGCACTCTTGCGAGGAAATGGTAGTACCGGAAATGCCACAACCTGGTCATTAGTTACTACGTCAACAGGATCTACGTTATCAGATGTTGTGGCAACACGAGGTAGTTTTGGAACCTTAATAGCACTTACGAGATCCGGACAAGTTTATGTTTGGGGAGACAGTGTTTTTTTAGGAAATAATACCGCGGCTGAAAACCAGAATCGAGCTACTTTAATGACCCTTCCTACTGGAATAGATATAAAAATGATTGGTGCAACAACCAATAGAATTAGTAGCAGCGTTTCTGATAAATCATTTTACGTTTTAGCCGTAAACGGAAATTTATATTCTTTGGGAAAGAATTCATCTCGACAATTAGGCGATTTCTCTACAACGGAAAGATTAAGTTGGGTACAACCTCGATATTCTACTACTACAACCAATGTGATGAATAACATTAAATGGTTTAGCCCGCAAGAACACGACACCTATTACGGTGCTGTGAATGTTATCACCAATGCAAAAAGGTTATATGCTTTCGGAAATAACGATACTGGAATGTTAGGTTTCCCAACGTCTACTACAAGTGTGAACCCAACAACCCCTCAAGGAATTGCTACTACTGACGAAATTATTTTTGTTGAAACCGGAGGTCATACAACAATGGTTGTCAAAACTTGTACAGCTAATTTTGGGTATGCTGGACATAGAATTCGTGGTAGTATGGGTAATGGTGGCGATCAATCTGACACGCAATCAACGTTTACCTATGCTACGGCCAATATTCAAGTTTGTGGTTCAGAATCTTTACCAATCATCACCGTAGAGGATCCAGAAATTAATGCAGGTTACAGCGATTATTGTGTGTTTTCAACTTTAAATCTACAGCCTTCACCAATTGGAGGAAATTTGACAATTAGATCCGGAAGTTCGGTTGCATCGTTGAGCGGAAATATTCTTACCTTTAATCAACCCGGAACTGTAACAGTTAGATACACTTTACCAACAGCGTGTGGTGGAACTTCATTTGTTGACCGAGTTTTTACTGTAAACAATTGTACCGCAGATTTGTCATTAACAAAAACAGTTGATGTAACGACGCCTGTCGTAGGAAGTAATGTGGTGTTTACCCTCACCGCTTCAAACGCAGGACGATCAATCGCAAAAAATGCAACCGTTACAGACAGATTGCCTTCCGGATTTGAATTTGTAAGTGCTAGTCCAGCTGCTAATTATAATAGTGGAACGGGCGTTTGGACTTTGGTGGGAGATTTTCTACCAAATACCACTCGAACATTAACAATAACAGCAAGAATTAGAAATTCGGGTAACTTTTTAAATGTTGCCACTATCAATTCAAATCAGACAAATCCGAATACAGCGAATAATACCGCTCGAGCGGAGGTATTTCCTAGAGTTTCAGCAGTTTGCGAAAGCAATATTTTGGTAAATCCAAGCTTTGAAACTCCTGTCCAATCAACACCAAATGCCAATAATTTATTTGATTCGCCTTACAGTGGCTGGGCAACTCAAAACGGTGCTCAAATCAATATCATTAGGGTAAATGGATCGAACTATTCGAGTGGTCCGGTTACTGCTCATGGTACAGGAAATCAATACTTGGATATTGCTGGTGCATCGGATTATCCAACACAAACTTTTGTATTGACCTCTGCAGCCAGTTTTTCCTTCTCAGCTTGGTTTGCTAGCCGAGATTCATTCAACACAGAAGGTTATGCGAACTGGACAGCGAGAGTGGATATTTTAGATGTGAATAATAACATCGTTGCTTCTTCTTCGGCGATAGATTTTACATCCGATACACCAAAAGAAAATTGGTATTTTGTTAGCGGAAATGCTCCATTCCTTCCAGCTGGAACCTATAAGTTCAGAGGTTTTATTGGCGATTTCGGTCACATGGACGATGCTTTCCTTTGTATCGCTCCTGGAATAGATGCTGTAAACGATGATTTTTCGGCGTCAGTAGTTCCCGGAACAGGTGGTACATTGCCATCAGTTTTTACTAATGATACCAATTATGGAAGTACCGAAAACGTTAGTTCTTCAACTGTTAGCGTGTCACTGGTTAACCCTCCAACGGGAGTATCCATCAATGCAAATGGTGTGATTTCAATTCCTGCAGGTTATGCTCCAGGTTCTCATACCTTACAATATACTGTTTGTGAAAACGCTCCAAATAACGCCAACTGCGATACCGCAACCGTAACTTTCGTTGTCGAAACGCTTGCTACTGTTAACGGAAGCGTGTTAAACGACAACAACGGAACAACTGATGGAGTTAACGGAAACGGAGTTTCTGGAGCAACTGTTACTTTATTTGCTTCAAATGGAACAACTGTTTTTGCAACAACTACAACTAATGCCTCAGGAAATTATACTTTTACTCAAGTTCCTGCCGGAAATTACGTAGTTGCGGTTACAACACCTACAGGTTTTGCTCACGTGAGTAGTACTGATGCTTCTCCAACCGACGGCAGAACCAATGTTACTGTTACCGGAACGACTAATCAAACCGGGGTAAATTTTGGAATTAATCAACCACCAGTCGCTTTAGATGATTCGGTTAGTACTAATGCTGGAACAAACGCTGTTGTAAACGTCCTCACTAATGATACAGATCCTAACAACGGAATACTTTCTGCTGCAAATATTAGCTTGATCGCTCCTCCTTCTGCAACTAATACAACAACAGATGCAAACGGAAATGTTACCGGTTTTGAAATTCCGAATGAAGGTATTTGGAGTTTGAATCAGACAACTGGCGAAGTAACTTTCACGCCTAATTTAGATTTAACAACTGCTCCAACTGCAATTTTATACACCGTTAGAGACGCTGCTGGATTATTAAGTAACCAAGCGCAAATTTCGGTAACTTACACTGCTGCTTCTCATGATCTAACAGTAACAAAAACAGCAAATACGAATACGCCAAACGTTGGTGATTCAGTAACCTTTACAATTAGCGTTACAAATAATGGGTTGAGTAATGCTACGAATGTCTCCGTAACCGATAATCTTCCTTCCGGATATACTTTTGGAAGCGCAAACCCTTCGGCTGGAACTTGGAGTGCTCCAAATTGGACAATCCCTACACTTGCCAATGGCGCGACTGCTACCATGACAATTACGGCTACTATAAATGCAACAGGAAACTATGCCAATACGGCTACAATTGTTGCTGATGGCAATGACCCAACACCTGCAAATAATTCTTCTACAGTTACTCCGGTTCCAAATCCTGTGAGTAATTTAGCCATAACAAAAACGGTTAATAATACTACACCGTTCGTTGGAAGTGATGTAACTTTTACCATAACTGCCACTAATAATGGACCAAGTACTGCGACAAATATTATTGTTGAAGAAAATCTACCTTCTGGATATACGCTTGTAAGTGCTACTCCATCGGCTGGAACTTGGTCAAACCCGAATTGGACAATCTCAAGTTTGGCAAACGCTACTTCTGCAACGTTGACAGTAGTTGCAACTGTAAATGCAACAGGAAACTATGAAAATACCGTGTCCATCGATGCTGATGAAATTGATCCTACACCTGGTAATAATTCCGCTTCCGCAAATATTACTCCGGTTAATGTTATAACGGCGGTAGCCGATTCTAATCCAACGCCAATTAACGGCCTTGATGGTGGTGATGCCGGAATTAATATTTTTGATAATGACACTTTAAACGGAATTGCGGTAAATCCTTCGGATGTGACGTTGACTTCAACGCCAAATGGTCCTTTGACAGTAAATCCTGACGGAACGGTTTCGGTTTCGCCGAACACGCCGGAAGGCACTTACACGGTTGACTACACGATTTGCGAGGTTTTAAATCCTACCAATTGCTCGACTGCGACAGTTACCATCGAAGTCATTCCTGCAGAAATTTTGGCTGTAGCCGATACCAATCCAACACCAATTAATGGTTTAGATGGTGGTGATGCCGGAATTAATATTTTCGACAATGATACGTTGAACGGTATCGCGGTAAATCCTTCGGATGTGACGTTGACTTCTACTCCAAATGGTCCTTTGACAGTAAATCTTGATGGAACGGTTTCGGTTAACCCGAATACTGCTGAAGGCACTTACACGGTGGATTACACGATTTGCGAGATTTTAAATCCAACAAATTGTTCGACTACAACGGTTACCATCGAAGTGATTCCAGCAGAAATTTTGGCGGTAGCCGATTCTAATCCAACACCAATTAACGGTTTAGATGGTGGTGATGCCGGAATTAATATTTT
>JAEWHE010000038.1 GCA_023387965.1 Bacteroidota bacterium
TCCCTGAAGCGTTCGGCATCGACATCGCTTTGCGCAACGACGAGGGACATCTGTCCGAACAACGCTTCGGCAACGCGGTCGTGGCGCTGCCACCGTTCGAAGGACCTGTCGGAGATACGGGCATTGACGCGGATTTGCGGGATCTTGCGCCGGGCCAGTTCCAATACAGTCGTCGGCCAAATCTCCGATTCTGCAGTGATGCATGCATCCGGTCGCCAGTAGCGGAGGAAGCGTTTCACCGGGAATTTAAGATCGATAGGGACGTACTGGTGTATCACCTGATCGCCCAGACGTGTCCGCACCAGCTCCGCGGAGGTTTCTGTGCCGGTGGTCAGGAGCACGTGGATTTCCCGGCGGAACAATTCGCGCATCAACGGGATCAGCGCCAGAGTTTCGCCGACGCTTGCCGAGTGGAGCCACACCAGCGGTCCCCGTGGCCGTGGCTGGCTTGCATAACCGAAGCGCTCGTTGCGGCGCTGGCGGTCTTCCTTGCCCTTATAGGCGCGGTAGGCGATATAGGGAGAGGCCAGCGGGTACAAGACAATCCCAGCCAGCCGGTATCCGGTCAGGGCCACACGCGCCAAACCCTTTTTCATGGCAAATGTCTTCGATGGGTGGGCGCCTGCGCCAAGCTGGAATATCCTCCGGATGCCGTCGGAAAAGATCTAGTATTCGATTGCGTCAAAATCGGGTTCCGGCACGATGCGACATAAGGTGTACGGTCGCCAAGCGGCAACCGTAGCTTATCCCCATCATCGTGTTATTCGCCCCGAAGCTCTGGATCGAGCAGCTTGTGCAGGTGGACAATAAAATAGCGCATCTGGGCGTTATCGACCGTCTGCTGTGCCTTGGAGCGCCAGACTGTCAAAGCGCTCGCATAATCCGGATAGATCCCGACGATATCGACCTTCGACAGATCCTTGAACTGCACGCCGCTCAGGCTCGAAAGTTCGCCACCGATCACCAGATGGAGAAGTTGTTTCTTTTCACTCGTTTCCGTCATCTTTCACCCCTTAAGCAGTCCCCCCAAAGGCTGCTTGCTGCACATAGCCACAAAGGTCAATCCGTTGGATCGTCTGGCATGAACATCCGCAGCTTGTCCAGAGCATGCCCGGCACCAGCGCGCAGAACGCCGTGCTTGACGCTCTCGCGATTGTAGATCAGCAGCTCGCCCGATGCATCCACGAGACGACCGCCGGCGCGCTCAAGAATAAGGTCGGCAGCGGCCAGATCCCAATCATGGGAATTGCGCTTGACGATGGTACCGTCGATCGTTCCGTCGGCCGTCATCGCGAGCCGGTATGCGAGGGAGGGAACGTGGCGGATACGATGAACGGAGTTTCGGTGCTCCGGCTGAACCAACTTCAAGACATCCTCTGCCACAGCGAGCTTCAGCGGCTCCGACTCCAAGGGTTTTGCCACCTCGATGGCATGGCCGTTTTTGATGGCCGGGCCACTGATCTCGGCAGAAAACTCCTCGCCCAGCGCGGGCGCCACGAGAACGCCGGCAACCGGACGTCCGCGATGAACCACTGCCACCGAAACGCACCATGTCTTCTGCCCTGCTATGAAGGCACGCGTGCCATCGATCGGATCGACGACGAACAGGGTTTCCTTGCTGAGCCGTGCCGCGTCATCATCGGTTTCCTCTGACAGCCAGCCGTAGTCTGGCCTTGCGGCCATCAACATCCCCTGCAGCTTGTCATTGGCAGCGAAATCGGCCGCACTGACGGGCGAGCGGCCTTCGTTCTTCCACCAGACCTCCGGCTCCTGGCCGAAATAGGCCAATGCCACCTGCCCGGCTTCCAATGCAGCCTGCTTGATCAGCGCCAGATCCTCATGCCAGCGATCAAGACGAGCATCCATGAGCTTACCGCCCCGCCAGGGTCATGCCCTCGATAGCGATCGTCGGTGAGGCAATACCGAACTTGCGGTCAATGTCGTTTGCGGGCGTAAGCCGCATGAACATGTCTTTGAGGTTCGATGCGATCGTCACCTCCGAAACGGGGTAGGCAAGCTTTCCGTTTTCGATCCAGAAGCCCGTGGCGCCACGGCTGTATTCTCCGGTGACCAAATTGACCCCCTGGCCGATCAGTTCCGTCACGTAGAATCCGGCGCCAACGCTGGCAATCAGCTCCTCTGGCGACATGTCTCCCGGTTCCAAAGCAAGGTTGGTGGGGGCGGCACCAACAGACGTGCCGCCGCGCACGCCGCGACCATTCGTTTCCAATCCAAGCTCCCGCCCGGTAGACGTGGAAAGGAACCAGTGCTTCAGCACGCCATCTTCGATCATCACGAGCCGTTCGCCGGAAACGCCTTCGCCATCGAACGGCCGGGAGGAGGAGCCGCGCACGATCAACGGGTCATCGGTGATGCTGAGGCCCGGCTTCAGCACCTGCTGGCCCATCTTGTCCTTCAGGAAGCTCGTCTTGCGCGCAACCGCGCCGCCGTTGATGGCGCCGGCGATATGGCCAACAAAACCGCGGGCAATACGCGGATCAAACACTACGGTGAGGTCCTTGGCGGTCGGCATCTGGCGAGGTTCAAGCCGCTTCACGACCCGCTCACCGGCACGTCTGCCGATTACCTTGGGATCATCGAGATCGGCAAAAAAGAGGCGGCTGTCGAAGTCGTAGTCGCGCTCCATTTGGGTGC
>JAEWHE010000050.1 GCA_023387965.1 Bacteroidota bacterium
TTTGCAAAAACTTGTAAGTCCAAACATTAATCCATAATGTCGTCCGTCTTCCAAGTCAACTTGAATATTGCAAAACTCGTTTTCAATGTCCCAGTTTTCAGGGTCAACCTCTTCGAACTCTAACCACAATTTAAATTTCTGTTCCATAGTCAGTTTTCCAGTTAAAATTTAAAGCTCCACATTTTGGACAATTTATATATTCTCTGTCAAGACTGGCAAATTTACAGCGATTGCATTGTCCGTAAATTGTGTTAATATGAGTTACAATATATTTTGCGTCCCTATGACTAAGTTTGAAATTGTCAATGATGTATTTTGTTGAATGAAGAGGTGATTGAATTGTCAGCTCTGATAATTTACTCTTTTCTGAAATAACAAAATCAGGAACCTCAATCCCTTCTTTCGGTAAACAGTTTTTACATTTTACAATCATTGCGAGTGTCGTTCTAAAATTAGCTATAACGGTTCGGGTATTGCCGAAGGCGGGGATTTGTAGCACAAAGTTTCAATCAAAGAACGAATGTTGAACCTTGCACAAATGCCCAATCGAAGCTGTTCAACCCCGCTTTTGGCAAACCTTTGTTACCTGCCGTTTTTTCATTTTCTATTAATAATATTTCCTTTTAAATCAAACAAAACACACGGATATTGAATTCCTGGAAATTTCCCAAATTTCGTATAATCATAATCAATGACTTTATCACCTTGCATAATGTATAATAAAACAGTATTGTCAGGTAGAAGATACCAAACAGAGTTTTCTTTTTTTTCTTTGTCGCTAAGTTCAATAAAAATTGCTTTTTCAGCAAATTCCTTTTCAAATCTGAAATTGCAACCACAATACAAATTTTTCGATACTCTTACAGCGTCTTCGTCGGCATAAGTTGGTTTTATTTTTTCATTTTCATATTTTTTAATGCTTTCTAAAAACTTATCGTGTTTAATCCACTGGTCAGGATTTTTATTAAAGTTGTCAATATTGTAATCGTTAATTGGCTTGTTGTTGAAATAGTAGATGTCCAGCTTTGATGATTGGTTTTGATTAATATAATTGATTAAGAACTCAACGTTTTGAACCCTGTTAATTATGTCTTTGTTGTCCAATTTAATACTATCTCTTGAATAGATTGATTTTCCTTCTTTTGTTGCTAAAAACATAATATTAACTTGAGGCAACATTAAATCATTGGTAAGTCTTGCGTAATATGTTTTCGGCTCATTCCAAATATATCTTCCACGCCCATAAACTTCACCAATATTCAAAATTTCGAAATTAGTTTTGAGTTCGTCAAGTTCAGAAGCATAGTCATAAGCGGACAATTCGTATAAAGTTTTTTTATGATGGTCAATGATTTTGGAAACCAAGTATTTTGTCAGTTCTTTGCCTGTAATTGTTTCATTAAATCCCTTTTTATTATTAATTAGTTTGAAAAATATTTTATCTATTGATACATTATAATTCTGACTTTTATTTGAATTTGTCCAGGGGATTTTCTTTGTGTTTGGTAGCGACTTTCTAGAATTATATGTGTCAATTAGCACATCGTTTTCAAAAACTTTGATTATATATTCATCTCTATACCTTTGATGCATACCAACACAACAACCTAATTCAAGATAATCTTTAAAATAGTTTTTATAAGTTTCAATTTGACTTAATTTTTCTGATGTATAATTTATTTGTTGAGCATTCCAATCGATATATTTATCATCATAAAATTTGATGAGTTGTTTTGGATTTTGAATTATTGAAACAGTATCAATTGCTGTTTCTCCAAAAAGCCTCTCAATAGATTTTGTGTTTTTTAATTCGCTAATCAGTTGATTTAATTTTTGTGATTTTTCAACGTTAATTCGATTTGATTTGTATAAATACTCTTTATTATCAAAGTCTGTCGCATATAAATTATATTGAACTTCAACAGTGTATTTCGGACTTTGAGCAAGCAAAGTACCTGAAAAAATTAATAATATGATTGTTTGCAGTGTCTTCATTAAAATGGCAGGTAACGGTTTGGCGCTTGGCGCAGTGGCGGATTTCGGAGCACAAAATTCTCATTTAACCACAAAAGTTGATGCGAGGTAGAAAGTTCAATTAACCACGTCACCCGCCATTGAGCCAAACGCCTGTTACCACCAGTTATTTTTCTTTCGTCCTTGTCAGCCACGGTGTCAAAGTTAATGAAATTAGTCCTGCCGAAATTGCTGTTACAATTACGTTTCCGTATTGTTTCAATTCAAGTCCGCTTAAAAGTCTCACTGCAATAATTGTCAAGGTTAGTCCCGCAAATATTGTCCAATATTTCAAATTTATATTTTCTTTTTCGGCCTTGTCTGTCGGCAGGTTGTAAATGGCAAAAGCAATTACAAGTCCACCTAGTAAGGTAGAACTGTGTTGCAATATTTTTAAAATAGGAACTTGTCCGCCTAAAAAGTCAACCGATTTTTGTAATGACGGAATTGTCTGAACGAAATAGCCGTGGTCGTGAGTAAAACTGTCCCAAAATATGTGAGAAGTTGCACCGATTAGAATTGAAATTGTCACTACAAACCAGTTTCTTTTAAAGTGTCCCTTCCAGTCAAACTGTTTAAATACAGAGAACCTTGATTTAAAAGTTGTCGGCAAGTTGTCGAATAAACTGTCTCGAACAATGTTGTGAAAAATGAAAGCAAGCAACAGCCCTAAAGGTAGGTCGAACCAAAAAAGTCCGTCAATTGTGTGGCTGTAATTGCTCTTAATTCTCATTCTTAAAAAGTATTCAAAGTCTGGTGTCAAACTGCCGATTACAAGTCCAGTCAACGAGAACCATTGTCGAGGTAAAAATGTCAACGGTAAAATTATTGCTGGGTGTGAAAATGTAAATGGCATTTCTTTTTGTCTCTTCGTTTATTTAGTTCGGTGTCGTCTTTCTATAATTGGTGGTAACTCATTTATACATCTGACAAAGTCATCCCTATACAACCAAAACAAGCTGTATAGGTCTGACGTATGCCAAACGTTATTATGAGCATAAATATATAAATAAATCTTACAAGTCATCAAAAGGACTCTTAATTTTTTGAATACTTTTGACGCTTACATGCGTGTAGATCTCAGTAGTTTTACTACTGCTATGACCTAATATTTCTTGAATATAACGAAGATCAGTACCACTTTCCAGTAAATGTGTCGCGTAACTATGACGTAACCAATGTAAGGTCACAGGTTTTTTAATACCCGCTTTTTGCAACGCTTGCTTTAAAACACTTTGCAAACTTTTTTCCGAATATTGTTCTCCTTCAAATTGACCCTCAAACAGCCAATTCTTGGGTTTATAATCAGTATAATACTTCCGTAAAAGCATTAAAATTTTTGGGCTTAACGGCACAATCCTATCTTTTTTACCTTTAGAATTTTTTAATAAAACGATGTTTCTTTTTGAATCAATATCGGTCAATTTTAAATTTAGTAGTTCACTTCGGCGTAAACCACAACTATAAATCATTGACAGCATCGTCTTATGTTTTATGTTTCGATGTGCTTCTAAAATAGCCTTTATTTCCTCTTTACTTAAAACATTTGGCAACATTTTGCTACGTTTCGGGCGATGCACTTTCTCTAAATCAATCGACTTTTCCGTCAAAATTTTAAAGTATAATTTTAGCGCATTCACAATCTGGTTTTGGTACGAAGCCGACAAATTATTTTTTAAAATATACTCATTATTGTACATCACAACATCCGCGTTCGTAATTTCGCCAGCAGGTTTTTCGCCAAAATAATTTAAAAACAAGCGTAACGCCTCGCAATAAGTTTTAACGGTACTGTTGCTATACCTTTTCGACTGCATCCACAACCGAAGTTTTTCCACTTCATGAATCGTCGAAAGTAGCGTAGGAATTATTTTCGGTTCCTCAAGTTTAAACCGAAATCTGTTTTCGGGCGAGTTTGGCAAATGCCAAATTTTCTTCGTTTGGCTCCATTTCGCCCCATCAAGTTGCTTAATTCTTTCAATCAAATTGGCGTTTTTCTCAAAAATAACGGCAATTCTAATCTCATTTTTATGGCTTATAAATTTCGCTTCCCAAATCATAAATGCTTTTTGTAAGTTACTGAAAATAACAAAAATAGCATTTTTTATCATTCAAAAAATAATTTCGCTTTCGCAAAAGATACGCTGCTTCCCTAAACGAAAACTACTATACCAGAAGCTAATCAACCAACTTTTTCAACTGCGTAAAATCCTTAATGATAATTTTTTTACCCGAAATTTCAATCACATTATTTTTGTTGAGGTCCGAAAGTAAGCGGATACAACTTTCCGTTGCCGTACCAATCATACTAGCAATTTCCTCTCGCGAAAGTTGAATATTTAACGAGCCATCCGCGTTTACGCCAAATTGTTCGTGTAATTGTAATAAAGTTTCTGCCAAACGAGATTTCACGGGCTTTTGCGCCATGTTTACCAAATGATCGTCGGCTTCTTTTAAGTCGCCACAAATAGATTTCACCACGTTCATTGAGAACTTAGCATTTTGGTTAAACATACCCATAATTTCCGTTTTCGGAATAAAACAAACCTGCATATCTTCTAAAGCTACTGCCGAAAGATTTACCGGTTCATCACTAATCATCGAGCGTTGTCCTAAAAGTTCGCCTTTTGAAACTAACTTTACAATTTGATCTTTTCCGTTTGAACTTAATTTTGATAGTTTGCAAACGCCATCTTTCACACAAAAAATGCCATTTACCGTTTCGCCTTCCTCAAAAAGGGCTTCACCTTTTTTAATCGTGTAAGAAGTTTTACAACCGGCAATTTTTAAAAGTTCGTCTTTGTTTAAGGCTTTTAACGAGCTGAATTCCCGAACGATACATTGTTCACATTTACTCACGAGATCGAAATTTTTGGTATTGCAAATTTATGAAAAACGATGATAATTGTCATGTTTTTTGGCAATAATAAACCAAAACTTTGCACCAGGTAAAAATGAGCAAATTATGGACACAAACAATTGTTTCCATTGCGGTTTAGGTATTCAAAAAAATCAGGAAATTTTGTTCCACGAACGAAATTTTTGTTGTGTAGGTTGTAAAACGGTTTACGAAATTTTTTCGGCAAATGACCTTACGGCTTACTATGATTTTGCACAAAATCCGGGTGCGATTCCGCAAGAAATAAAAGGAAAATTCGACTTTTTAGACAATGGAAAAATCGTTTCAAAACTACTTGATTTTCAAGAAGATGAAACTTGTGTGGTTTCACTTTACATTCCGCATGTTCACTGTAGTTCGTGTATTTGGATTCTGGAAAATTTACACAAGCTTCAAGAAGGAATAAATTCGTCACAAGCTAATTTCCCAGAGAAAAAAGTGCGGATTATTTTCAATCCCGAGAAAATTTCGCTTAAAAATATCGTAATACTTTTAGCTTCAATTGGTTACGAGCCTTACATCAGTTTGGAAAATTATAATTCGGTTAAACCAAAGTCTGACAGAAGTTTGCTTTATAAAATTGGCGTAGCATTTTTTTGTTTTGGCAATGTGATGCTGCTTTCCTTCCCGGAATATTTTGAAGTAGATGAATATTGGATTGATCAATACAAAGGTTTTTTCCGCTGGTTGATTTTTGCACTTTCTCTGCCGTCATTTTTGTATTCGGCAAGCGGTTACTACATTTCGGCATATAACAGTTTGCGAACCCGAATTTTTAACATCGATATTCCCATCGCACTTGGAATCATCGTGATGTTTGTACGAAGTACCGTAGATATTGTGTTTGGTTACGGTCAAGGTTTTTTTGATAGTTTGACGGCATTGGTTTTTTTCATGCTTTTGGGTAAGTTGTTCCAAAGCAAAACTTACGATTTTCTAAGTTTTGAAAGAGATTTTAAATCCTATTTTCCCATTGCCGTAACCAAAATTAATCCTGATAAATCCGAAGTTTCAACGCCAGTTTACGAAGTGAAAGAAGGGGATAGGTTGCTCATCAGAAACCAAGAACTAATTCCTGCAGACGGAATTTTGATGAGCCAAAATACGCAAATTGATTACAGTTTTGTAACCGGCGAAGCTGTTCCAATACATAAAAATTCAGGTGATAAAATTTTTGCCGGAGGAAAACAATTGGGTAACACGATAGAAATGGAAGTTTTAAATTCTGTTTCTCAAAGTTACCTCACACAGCTTTGGAGCAATGAGGCTTTCGCCAAAAACAATCGGAAGGATTTTCAAACAATTACCGACAAAATCAGTCATTATTTTACGCCAATTTTGCTCATTTTTTCGATAGTTTGTTTCACTTACTGGATTTTTATTGATGCTAACACCGCTTTCAATGTTTTCACCGCAATTCTCATCGTGGCTTGCCCATGCGCTTTGGCATTAACCGCACCATTTACGCTTGGAAACGTTTTGCGTATCATCGGCAGAAAAAAATTGTACCTTAAAAATGCCACGGTTATCGAGCAACTTTCAAGAGTGGACACTTTGGTTTTTGACAAAACGGGAACCATCACAACCAATCAAAAAACGAAAATAGTTTACGAAGGAATTTCTTTTTCTTTCGATCAAAAAGCGATGCTCAAAAACTTGCTTCGTGGCTCTAATCATCCGCTTTCGCGACAATTGTATGACTTTTTACCAGATTCGGATAAAATTGAAATTAGCGATTTTAACGAAATTACTGGCAAAGGAATTCAGGGTATTGCAGAAGGTTACCAAATAAAGATTGGTTCTTCAAATTTTGTAGGTTTCACCGAAGTTTCGGCCTTGCGGCAAACCAATGTTCACATCAGCATCAATGAGCAATATTTCGGCAAATTTATTTTCCAAAATCATTATCGAGAAGGCTTGGATTTGCTGTTTAAAAATTTGGATAAAAATTACAAAATCATCATTCTCTCGGGTGACAATGACGGCGAACGTGAAATGCTCGAAACTTTATTGCCAAAAAGCACGCGCTTAATTTTCAACCAAAAACCTGAAGAGAAAATGGAGTTCATCAAAAATCTTCAACATCAGGGAAAAAATGTCATGATGATTGGAGATGGTTTGAATGATGCTGGCGCTTTGGTTCAAAGCAATGTAGGAATTTCAGTATCAGAAAATGTAAATGTTTTTTCGCCCGCTTGCGACGGAATTTTGGATGCTTCGGTGTTTAACAAATTGCATCAATATTTAAAATTATCAAAAAAAGCCGTGAAAGTGATCAAAATGAGTTTTGCGCTTTCTATTCTCTACAACATTGTGGGACTTTCATTTGCTGCCATCGGGAAATTATCTCCGTTGGTTGCCGCCATTATTATGCCATTAAGTACCGTTACCATTGTGAGTTTTACCACGCTGATGAGTAATTTTTACGCAAGTAAAATTTTTAAAAAATAATAAAAGAGAAAATAAAATCCAGATGACAATTATCATGTTTTTTCCGTAAACCCGATGGTAATTTTGTTTAATAAATTATAAGGTATGAGTGTTATTTATATTCTAATTTCCATCAGCATCATCGTGGCTGCGGTTTTTCTTACTGCGTTTGTCAGAGCCGTAAAAAAAGGACAATATGACGATGATTATACGCCATCCGTCAGAATGCTTTTTGACGATGAACTCAAGAAAGAATCCAAACAAAAACAAACTAAAATCAAAACAGAAAACTAAATTTTTTATGGAAATTCAACAGTTTTATTACGATAACAAAATTGTAAAAAAATTCCTCTACGCTTCAATTGTTTTTGGAGCCGTTGGAATGCTTGTGGGGCTTTTGGTGGCTTCCATGTATCTTTTTCCCAACATCACTGACGGAATTTCGTGGTTAAGTTACGGCAGATTAAGACCTTTACATACTAATGCTGTAATTTTCGCATTTGTTGGAAATGCCATTTTTGCGGGTGTTTATTATTCGATGCAACGTTTGCTCAAAACCAGAATGTATAGCGATTTATTGAGTAATATTAATTTCTGGGGATGGCAAATTATCATTGTAGCAGCGGCAATTTCTTTGCCGTTAGGTTACACCAGTTCTAAAGAATATGCCGAACTCGAATGGCCAATTGATATTGCTATTGCCATCATTTGGGTCGTTTTTGGAATCAACATGATTGGAACTATTTTACGCCGTAGAGAACGCCACATGTACGTTGCCATTTGGTTTTACTTGGCAACTTTTGTAACCGTTGCGGTTTTGCATATATTCAATTCACTTTCATTGCCGGTAAATGCGTTAAAAAGTTATTCGGTTTATGCTGGTGTTCAAGATGCTTTGGTGCAATGGTGGTATGGTCATAACGCGGTAGCATTTTTCTTGACAACGCCGTTTTTGGGTTTAATGTATTATTTTGTTCCAAAAGCTGCTAACCGTCCTGTTTATTCTTACCGATTGTCAATCATTCACTTTTGGTCGTTGATCTTCATTTACATTTGGGCTGGACCACATCACTTATTATATTCTTCGTTACCGGATTGGGCTCAAAATTTAGGAGTTGTTTTTTCTATCATGTTGATTGCACCATCTTGGGGAGGAATGATTAATGGTTTGCTCACACTAAGAGGAGTTTGGGATAAAGTTAGAACAGAACCTGTTTTGAAATTTTTTGTGGTAGCAATTACCGGATATGGTATGGCTACTTTTGAAGGTCCGATGCTTTCTTTGAAAAATGTAAATGCGATTGCTCATTTTACTGATTGGATTGTGGCTCACGTTCACGTTGGTGCTTTGGCTTGGAACGGTTTCTTGACCTTTGGTATGATTTATTGGTTAATACCAAGAATGACCAAATCAAAATTACATTCAACTAAATTGGCAAATTTCCACTTCTGGATTGGTACTTTAGGAATCGCCTTGTATGCTTTACCAATGTATGTTGCCGGATTTGCCCAAGCTTCAATGTGGAAACAATTTAATCCCGATGGTTCTTTGGTTTATGGAAATTTCCTCGAAACTTTAACCGAAATGATGCCAATGTATTGGATGAGAGCCATTGGTGGAACGCTTTATATCATTGGGCTTTGTGTGTTGATTTACAACATTGTACTAACCGTTAAAAAAGGAAAATCTATTGAAGACGAATTAGCCGAAGCACCAGCTTTGCAAAAAATTTCTGCCAAAAGATTAAAAGGAGAAAAATTCCATCCTTGGTTAGAAAGAAAACCGGTTCAGTTAACCGTTTTGGCAACCATTGCCATTTTAATAGGAGGAATAATTCAAATTGTTCCAACCTTAATGGTGGAATCGAACATTCCCACAATTGCAGCCGTAAAACCATACACGCCATTAGAACTTGAAGGTCGTGACATCTACATCCGCGAAGGTTGCGTGGGTTGTCATACGCAAATGATTCGTCCGTTTAGAAGTGAAGTAGAACGTTACGGCGAATATTCAAAATCTGGGGAATATGTTTATGACCATCCGTTTTTATGGGGTTCAAAACGAACTGGTCCGGATTTAATGAGAATTGGAGGAAAATATTCTGATAATTGGCACTTTAATCACATGTGGGATCCTCAAAGTACATCGGCTGGTTCCGTGATGCCAGGGTACAAATGGCTGTTTGACAATGAACCAATGGATTATTCTGAAACTCAGAAAAAAATGCAGGTCATGGTAAAACTTGGCGTTCCTTATACTGATGAAGAAATTGCCAACGCTCAAAAATCAATCGCTGAACAAGCTGAACAAATCGAGAAAAACTTGCATGCAGATCCTGATTTTGTAAAAAGCTACGAAGCAAGTCGTAAAAAAGCGGAGGCCAAAGGAGAAGCATTTATTCCAATGCGTAATCGCGAAATCATCCCGTTAATTGCCTATTTACAACGCATGGGAACTGATATTAAAGTAAAAGAAAACGTTCAACCAAAACCATAATTAAGATGCTGAAGTTTATCAAACACAACATGGAAACCATCTCCGGAATCGAGGTTTTTCCTATCATTTCGTTACTGATTTTTTTCTTCTTCTTTTTAGGATTATACACTTGGGTTTTTACTTATAAAAAAGAAAAAATAAACGAACTAAGTCAGTTACCGCTTCTTGATGAAACCGAACAAGATGCCATCACCAGACAACAATCAGCTTCAAAATAAATTTTTGCCATGAGAAAAATCATTCCTATATACGTTAGAGTTCCGGTTATTTTCGCCCTAGTTTTTGGCGCGATGGAGTTTTTTATTGATTCCGGAGATCGTCCTGCTTTTGTAAAATATCCAATGGTAGCCTTGTTTTTGGCAGTATTTTTATTCTTGTTGATTGCAATAGAAATGGTGGTTTCCGCCGTGGATAATGTCACTTATCATTTGCTTACTGACGAGCAGAAAAAGCAATTAGAAGAAGCCAAAAGTTTTAATTTAAGCGAAAACAAAGCGTTTCTAAGAGCGAAAGGCTGGTTTGTGAAATCAAGACCAATTGAACTTGAAAACGAAATTTTGTTGCACCACGATTATGATGGCATTCAGGAACTCGACAATGATTTGCCGCCTTGGTGGAAAAACCTCTTTTATGCCTGTATCATTTTTGGAATAATTTATATGGCAAAATACCACATTTTTGGTTCACCAAGTCAAGACGAAGAATTTCAGATGGAAATGGCTGAAGCCAAATTAGCGGTGGAAGAATATAAAAAAAATGCGAAAGATTTAATCGATGCCGAATCGGTTACATTGCTTACGGATGCTTCTGAAATTGCCGCCGGAAAAAAAGTTTTTGAAACTAATTGTGTGGCTTGCCATCGTCCGGATGGAGGAGGATCAATTGGTCCAAACCTTACCGACGATCATTGGATTTTGGGTGGTGGAATTAAAAATATTTTCCACACAATTTCCGAAGGTGGACGAGACGGAAAGGGAATGGTGGCTTGGAAAGGAACACTTAAACCTTCAGAAATTCAGCAAGTTGCCAGTTATGTTATTTCTTTAAAAGGAACAAATCCCGCTGATGCAAAAGCCCCTGAAGGTGATGTATATGTTGAAGAAAACGCCGAAAAACCTGCTGAAAAAACAGTGGCTTTGGCAAAATAATTTGTAATGATAAAAAATAAAGAATCTTTCCGCGACAACATTTCAACAGTTGATGAAAGTGGCAAAAGGATTTGGGTTTTGCCTAAAATTCCTCGCGGAAAGTTTTACCAAAAAAGAAAAATTGCCAGTTACGTTCTTTTAACATTTTTGATTGCCGCGCCATTTACTAAAATCAATGGAAACCAGTTTTTACTTTTTAATGTAATCGACAGAAAATTCAACATTTTCGGTTTTCCGTTTTGGCCACAAGATTTTTATTTGTTTGTGATTTCAATGCTCATCGGCGTGATTTTCGTGGCATTGTTTACCGTTGCCTTCGGAAGAATTTTTTGCGGATGGATTTGCCCACAAACTATTTTTATGGAAATGGTTTTCCGTAGAATTGAATTTTGGATAGAAGGTGATCGAGGAGCCCAAATTCGGTTGAACAAACAAAAATGGGACGCTGAAAAAATCCGAAAAAAAAGCCTGAAATGGTTGCTGTTTTTTGTCATTTCTTTCATCATTGCCAATGTTTTTTTGGCTTACATCATTGGAAGTGACGAATTGTTGGAACTTATGATTCAAGGTCCGGCAAGTAACGGTTCAACGTTTATTGCGTTGCTCATTTTTACAGCAGTTTTTTATTTTGTTTTTGCCTGGTTTCGCGAGCAAGTTTGCATCATTGCTTGTCCTTACGGTCGCTTGCAAGGGGTTTTGCTCGACAATAAATCGATGATTGTGGCGTATGATCACGTTCGTGGCGAAAAAGAAAAAGGTAGGGCAAAATTTAATAAATCCGAAGATAGAAATCTCACCGGAAAAGGGGATTGTATCGATTGTAAACAATGCGTTGCGGTTTGTCCCACGGGAATTGACATTAGAAACGGAACCCAACTTGAATGCATTAATTGTACGGCTTGCATTGATGAATGTGATGCGATTATGGAAAAAGTAAATCTTCCGAAAGGCCTAATTCGTTATGCTTCTGAAGATGAAATTATCAAAAAAGAAAAATTTGTCATCACGGCAAGAATGAAAGGTTATGCCGCTATTTTGGCCATTTTGTGCGGAATTTTTGTTGGATTATTGTTTTTAAGGTCAAATTTAGACGTATCGATTTTACGATTACCTGGACAACTTTTTCAGCACAAAGGATACAAAATCAGCAATGTTTACACTTTTAAATTGGTCAATAAAACGCATGAGGACAAAAAAAATATCAGTTTTAAACTAATTGAACCCAACGGAGAAGTAAAATTGGTTGGAAAACCTACAATTGCTATCCAAAAAGAAGGAATGTCGCAGGGAACTTTGTTCGTAGAAATTGTTCCGGAATTATTGGAAGGCGACAAAACAAAAATAACAATAGGGGTGTTTGAAAACGGAAAACTAATCGAAACCCAAAACACTAATTTTTTGGGACCGAGAGGTTTTGATTAAATAAAAAAAAGTAAACGAATGGCTGGCAAATGCCCCGGAAAAGTGTCGTTTTGCCCATACGAAATGGTTTTTTCAATTCGAGGCAAATAGGTTGGTTGATAAAAATAGCTGGTCATTCGTTTTTAAAAAAATAAAAAGATGAAAATAAATTGGGGTACCGGAATCGTGATTGCATTTGCATTGTTCATGAGTTTTATTTTGTTTTTTGTGTTTCTGGTTCAGTCAGATAGCAAATACGATAATGAGTTGGTTTTAGAAGATTATTACCGACATGAGAATAATTTGCAAAGCCAAATCAACAAAGAAATTGCCGCCGAAAATTTGCAGGAAAAAGTTACTATTGAAACGCTTCCGGAAGGAATCTTTGTTCATTTCCCGAAAAATTTCGACTTCAAAAATATCAAAGGAAAAGTGTTCCTATACAGGCCGTCAAACCAAAAATTAGATTTCGAAAAAAATATTTCGCTGTCTAATTCCTTTTTGCTCATACCTAAAACCGCCTTGGTTGACGGCCGTTGGAACATCACAATCGATTGGAGTTACGGTGAAAATAATTTTTTAACCAAAGAAAATTTAGTCATAAAATAATGTGGATTGCTGCTTTTTTATTCGGTTTAATTTCCAGTTTGCATTGCATTGGAATGTGTGGTCCAATCGCACTGATGCTTCCCGTGGATCGAACCAATGACGGCAAAAGAATTTTCCAAATATTGCTTTATCATTTCGGAAGAATTACCTCGTATGCCACACTCGGAATTATTTTCGGATTCTTCGGAAAAGGTTTGCAATTGGCTGGAATACAGCAAAATTTATCGATTTTTTCAGGTGTAATGATGATTTTAATTGTCATTATTCCCGAGAAAAAATTCAGTCAAATTAATTTTTCAAAACCTATCGCAAGATTTATTTTTAAGCTAAAGCAAAGAATAGGCAATCAATTTAAACGTAAAAGTAACAGCTCCATTTTTAGCATCGGCGTCCTAAACGGATTTTTACCTTGTGGATTGGTTTATGCCGCACTTTTTGGGGCTATCGCTACGCAAAATATTTTCGGAGGTGGTTTTTACATGATTTTGTATGGGTTAGGAACAATTCCGCTGATGAGTGTTGCGGTTTTGCTCAGTCATTTTTTTCAAAATAAAATGCGAAACCAAATCCAAAAAATTATTCCAATTGCTGGTATTTTTTTAGGAACGCTATTTATCCTCAGAGGTTTGGGATTGCAAATCGATTACATCTCACCGGGAAATATCAGCCTTTTTATAAAATCAATGCCGGATTGTTTTTGAATTTGATAATTTGTATCGAGCTTAAAATTCTGATCAACCTAAAAAAAAAGCCTTTCTGGTATTAGAAAGGCTTTTGATCTTAGTATAATGACGGAAATTGTTGCGGTTTGGCTTCATGCATAATTGCATAAATTTTTTCGTAAATATCTTCCGCAGAAGGTTTTGAAAAATAATCACCATCCGTTCCATAAGCAGGCCTGTGGGCTTTTGCCGTAAGGGTTTCCGGTTTGCTGTCTAAAAATTTATAACCATTTTGTTCATCCAAAATTTGTTGTAACATAAATGCCGAAGCACCTCCCGGAACATCTTCATCAACCACTAACAAACGATTGGTTTTCGCCAAAGATTTCACAATGTCATGGTTTTTGTCAAAAGGTAATAATGATTGAACATCAATAATTTCAACCTCAATTCCGCTTTCTTGCAATTCTTTTGCGGCTTGTTCGATCAATCTTAACGTAGAACCGTAAGAAACCACGGTAATATCTTTTCCTTCCCGAATATTTTCGACCACACCAATTGGCGTCTTAAATTCGCCTAAATTCGATGGCATTTTTTCTTTCAAACGGTAACCGTTCAAACATTCCACAACCAAAGCAGGTTCGTCAGCTTCCAGCAAAGCATTGTAAAATCCTGCCGCTTTTGTCATATTTCTTGGTACCAAAACGTGAATTCCACGAATCGCATTAATGATCATTCCCATTGGTGAACCCGAATGCCAAATTCCTTCCAATCGATGTCCACGAGTTCTGACAATCAATGGCGCTTTTTGTTTTCCTTTTGTTCTGTATTGCAAAGTTGCCAAATCGTCGCTCATAATTTGAATAGCATAAAGCAAATAATCCAAATATTGAATCTCGGCAATAGGTCTCAAACCACGCATTGCCATCCCAATTCCTTGTCCCAAAATAGTGGCTTCGCGAATTCCCACATCAGCCACACGAAGTTCGCCATATTTTTCTTGCATTCCTTCTAAACCTTGGTTTACATCACCAATATTTCCGGCATCTTCACCAAAAATTAGAGTTTGTGGATATTTGCTAAAAATAGCGTCAAAGTTGTCGCGGATGATTAATCTGGCATCAACATCTTCGGCATTTTCTTCATATTTTGGAAGTGTTTCCGTAAGCGAATCAACATTTTCTGATGATTGAGAAAATAAATGCGAACTAAATTTCGGTTGAATTTTCTCGATGTAATTTTCAATCCATCTCGCTAATTCTGTTTTTGAATTTTCACCAACCAACAAGCGAAGCACTTTTCTGGCAGTCACCAAAATATCTTTTCTAATCGGTTCTTTAATCGATTTTAATTCCGAAGCAATTTTTTCGATGAAAACTTTATTATCGCTGGCAGAAGCTACTCGTTCTAACAGTTCGAGCAATTCTTTTTGTTCGTTTTTTGTTGGTTCGGTAAAAGCGGTCCAAGCTGCTTTTTTGCCATCTAAAACTTCTTTTTTGATATTGGCATCAATTTCGTCAAGTTCTTCAGTTGAAACAATATTGGTAGCTACCATCCACAGTTTCATCTGACGAATACAATCAAAATCACCTTCCCATTCTAATCGTTCCGCATTTTTGTAACGCTCGTGCGATCCCGAAGTGGAATGTCCTTGCGGTTGCGTTAATTCCTGAACGTGAATCAATACCGGAACATGTTCTTCTCTGGCAATTGCCGCAGCTTTTTCATAAGTGGCAATCAATGCTGGATAATCCCAACCTTTCACGGTTAGAATTTCGTAACCGTTTTTTTCGTCACGCTGAAAACCTTTCAAAATTTCCGAAATATTTTCTTTGGTAGTTTGATGACGGGCATGAACCGAAATTCCGTATTCGTCGTCCCAAACGCTCATGACCATAGGCACTTGCAAAACGCCTGCAGCATTGATGGTTTCAAAAAATAAACCTTCGGAAGTACTTGCGTTACCAATTGTTCCCCAAGCAATTTCATTTCCGTTGATGGAAAAATTAGTTTTGTTTGGGATTCCGGTTACGTTTCTATAAATTTTTGAGGCTTGCGCCAAACCTAACAAACGCGGCATTTGTCCGGCTGTTGGCGAAATATCTGAACTCGAATTTTTTTGCAAAGCCAAATTTTTCCAGGAACCGTCTTCATTGAGAGAATGTGTGGCAAAATGACCTCCCATTTGTCGTCCGGCAGACATTGGATCGTGTTCAATATCAGTATGACCGTACAATCCGGCAAAAAATTGTTGGATATTAAGTTGTCCAATTGCCATCATAAAAGTTTGATCGCGGTAATAACCGGAACGGAAATCGCCATTTTTGAAGGCTTTTGCCATCGCCAATTGCGGAATTTCTTTTCCATCGCCGAAAATACCAAACTTGGCTTTTCCGGTTAAAACTTCACGACGTCCTAAAAGGCTACATTCGCGGCTGGTGATGGCTATTTTATAATCGTTGATGATTTCGGCTTTGAAATCTTCGAAAGACAATTCTTTTTTTGCGGCTGTTTGCGTCATAACATTCAATTGTTGAGGTAACAAATTTAAGCATTTTGCTTGATTTTACAAATGTTAAGCGATTGAATTATTTTTAATAAAAATCCGTTTTTAATTAATTGGATTACAGAATATTTATCAAAAATTTATTTACAATGATTTATATGCAATTTTATTTTGGATAAATTACGATTGTTCTATTTTACGCAAACGTTTTAGCCCTGAGTGAAGCGGAAATCCTTGCGGAAGCAAAATCTATTTTTTCCCGCAAAAAAAGAGCGACCCCCGAGAAGCTCCTTTTTTTGCGATGGAAAAAAAGATTTTTGCGAGGCAAGATTGTAGCGGAAAGCAGGACACGAGCTCCAAAAAGCGAACTGGCGAAGCAAATAGCTTCAAAAAAAAATCATCAAAACCACTTTCGCGTAAATAAATTTACCAGTGTTGACGGGCTTAAAGTGACGATAAATCGGATTTTTTGATGGTAATTAGGTTGGGCAACTTCCCACCCGTTGTTTGAATAAACGGGGAAATAAAGTTCGAAATAATCCGGAACGAGGTTGAGGCGAATGCCGTTGTCGTACACAAATTTTGGATCATTTTGGGTTTGTTTCACCAAACCAAAATCGGCATAAGCTTCTACCCAATTCCAAATGCTATAACCTGAATTTATCGTTGTAATCCATTGATTTGCAAATTGGTATGGAAGTTTTGATTTAAAACCACCTTCGGCTAAAATAAGTTGTTGTGAGAAAATTCCGCTACTTTCTGAACGACCATAATAATTGTAGTCAAATAAATAATCGGTTGGCCTGTCGAGTGCAAAACTGAAAAAATCCGAGTTTGTATTGTTGTATAAAAATGCTCCCGCAAAAGCCCGAATCGTGAGTTGTCGATTGTCGTCAAAGAGTTTTCGAACTTCCGTTTCTATCGAAATTTTACTGAATTTATTGGCAATTTGAAAATCAGTTGCAAAGTTCAAATGGTTGGTAATTTCGGTTCGGGTGTTGACGTATTTGGCATTAAAAACCGTGTAATTTTCGAGATTTTCGGTTTGAAAAATACTTTTTTCGCGATGTACCAAAACCTGCCGAAATTGTAGGGCTTGCTTGCGATTATCGCGAAAATCGCTCGGGCGAAAACGCAAAGTTACCGATGGATTTAACTTGGTGTAAGTGGCATCTGGAGCATAATGAAAATACGACGCACTTGCGTGATAACGAATGTGGAAAAGATTGCTGTTTCGGTTATATTGATTGACGGCAAACGAGGCAGAACCACTCAAAGTTTTGGTTTTGGTGGAAAACATTGGATTGACATCGAAAATAAAAGGTTTTTCTAAAATGGTTTTGTTATGAAACCTGATTCCTGGCGTTAATCCGTCGTAGAAATTATAGCCAATCGTTGGCACGTAAAGGATTTGGTTGTAATAAGGATCTTCCAAATCTTTCATAAAATTAAATTTTATCGGTCGATTTTGAGCCAAAAATCCTTTAAGCGATTTCCAATTGTTTCGCAAATTATATTCGGGAACTTCGTTATTTTGGTTGATTACAATTTTATCGGCACCATTTCGGGCAATGGTAAATGTGGAATCTTTTGAAACATTTTCCACCCAAAATTTACTCAAAATTTCTCCATCTTTCGTTGTAAAAATTGGAATAGGAACGTTTGTTCCGGTTTTATTTCTAAGTGTAAAAGTGATGCTGTCGTTAGTTTTTTCGACATCTTTAAATTTATAATCAACAACTTCTCGTGAGTCAATGAGTTTGCTAAAAAACCAGTCGATATTTTTAGGCGAATGAAATTTTAAGAAATATTCAAAATTGTGTCGGGTGGTGGAGTGGTCTAAATTTTCTTTGTAAAAATCCCGAATACTTTTTTCTACCGTGTTGTCATTCAGGTAATTATCTAAATATTTCAAACTCAATCCCGCTCGATATTTTGAAGCGATTTGTTCGTTAAATTTAATCAGCACATTTTTGGGTTCGCCTAACGCCTGATCAAGATTTTTTCGCGCCATCAACATGTAAAAGTAATTGTATTGCTGGTTAAAATCGATGGTCGTCAAGTTGTATCCTTTCAACAATTTCCATTGCGAAATATTTCCCATCATTTTACTGTTTGGGTACAACTCGTCAATGTAGCTAATCATGGTGTAAATCTGGACAGCATCATAAACCCAATTGTCATATCGCTGGTTCATTTTCAGCGAGCTTTTGAGGAAATTATTGAGGTAAGTTTTTAAAAATTTTAGCTCAAAAAGAAACTGATCTGGAAACGGAGCCAAAAAAGCAGGCAATTGATTCAAGCCATAAAACGGATTTCGTTCATAATCCGTTTGTGAAACGGTAATTTTTTCAAAAGGATATTTGCCAATGAATTCGTCCACGTATTTCGTCACACGATCAATAATTAACGCTTTTTGAATGTCATCTAACTTATCGTCTTTCAAATTTGTTTCGACCTTGATTACTTCGTTTTTATAACTCAAAAAAGAATTTTTGTTTTCGATAAAAAGGCTAAAATCCACCCGGTTTTTGCCCTGAAGCACAACCGATTTTTGATTGTCTTGGCTTTTTTCAGAAGTAATATCCAAGTCCGAAGTAAGCTTTAATTTTTCGGGAACATTGACTGTAACCTGAAAATCGGCAACGGCATTTGAGATGTCGTCCAAATTTTGGTTGCTGTAAATTACAAATTGATGATTTTCAAAACGAGCCGGATGCAAAAACCAATTTTTCAGGGTAAGTTCGCCTCTATCGTTCCAGCCGTATTTTGTAAATCTGTCTTTTGGAAAAATAATTTTGTAAGAAAAAATAATTTCAGTCGAATGATTTGGGGCTAATTTTTCAGGCAAATTAACTTCAATCACGTCAAGATGTTTATTGAAACGGTGCCAATTCAGCGGCGTATTTTTGTTGGAAAAAAATACAATCGTGTCTGTTTTTCCACGTTCAGATTCGTTGGCAAGGTGAAAACTTCGCACAAATTCGTCCGAAAACCTTCTGGCTAAAGGCGTTTCGCGATCAGAATATGCATGGTTCCAGTCATTTAGAACCACCGAAGTTAACGTGTCTTGGGATTGATTATGGTAGATTAGTTTTTGCCAAACCGTTGCAGATTTTTGGTCATCGCCAATATTTACTACAATTTCCGAGCGATGTTGGGCTTTCGCTTCAAAAAAAGTAATGACAAAAAAGGTCAGGAGTAAAGTAGGGAAAATTTTCAATTTCTTATTCAATAGCAATAGCAATTTTAGTGATAATTGCGGTGAAAACCTAATGTTTTATTTTGGTGCTAGTTTTAAATGTAAAAAAAAACCGAGCAAATTATAGCTCGGTTTAATTTCTACGAATCATCGTCTAAATAATATTCCATCCTGATTACAATCGGAATGTCAATTTCCAAAGTTACAGGACTCACACTCCCGTCGATCGTTCCGGGGCTCCATTTAGGCGATTTTTTTAAAACTTTTCCCAATTGCTTTCCAAACTTGTAGGCTGATTTTTTAGAATCTTGAATGGTTTCAATGTTAGTTACTTTTCCCTCTTTATCCACGGTAAACCGCATTTTAATAATTTCGGTTACATTTTCGCTCACATGACCAATGGCAATATTTTGCGAAACGTATTTGTAAAAAGCCTTCAAACCGCCTTCAAATTCTGGATTTACCACATTCTCATTCGATTGAAACCGAACCTGAAAAGTGCCTTTTTTTTGTGCCAAAACGTTAAAACAAAACAAAATCAACAGCGAACAAAGAAGTTTTTTTGCCATCACAAATTATTTTTTCAAAGCCGTCAATTCCGCAATTTTCACAATCACATCCACCGCTTTCTGCATGCTTTCCACCGGAACATACTCGTATTTTCCATGGAAATTATGACCACCAGCAAAAATATTCGGGCAAGGCAATCCCATGTAAGACAATTGCGAACCATCCGTTCCACCTCTAATCGGTTTGATAATCGGTTCAATTCCCAACTCACGCATTGCTTTTTCGGCAATATCCACAATATGCATCACCGGTTCCACCTTTTCTTTCATGTTGAAATATTGGTCTTTAATTTCGGCAACAGCAATATCTCCACCAAATTGTTTTGCGAATTTCTTGTTGATTTTTTTGGTGATTTTCTCAATTAACTTTTTACGTTTTTTAAACTTTTTCTTGTCGTGATCGCGAATAATTAGTTCCAAAACCGTTTCTTCAATCGAACCATTCAAGTGATGAACGTGGAAAAATCCGTCGTAATCCTTTGTTTTTTCTGGCACTTCCTTCTTCGGCAACTTCGAAATAAATTTATTGGCAATCAACATCGAGTTGATCATTTTTCCTTTGGCATAACCCGGATGCACGCTTTTTCCTTTAAAAGTAATTTTGGCGCCAGCCGCATTAAAATTTTCATATTCAAGCTCGCCAATCTGGCTTCCGTCCATTGTATAAGCCCAATCTGCGCCAAATTTCTCCACGTCAAATTTATGAGCACCACGACCAATTTCTTCGTCTGGCGTAAACCCAATTCTAATTTTTCCGTGTTTAATTTCAGGATTGTTGATTAAAAATTCCATTGCCGTCACAATCTCCGTAATGCCGGCTTTGTCGTCAGCACCAAGAAGCGTCGTCCCGTCAGTAGTAATAATCGTTTGACCTTTGTAAAGCAACAAATCGTCAAAATATTTCGGCGAAAGCACGATATTCTGCTCCTTGTTCAAAATAATATCTTCACCATCATAATTTTCCCAAATTTGTGGCTTCACGTTAGCACCAGTAAAATCAGGCGTTGTATCAAAATGCGACACAAATCCAATCGTTGGAACCTCATGATCCACATTGCTCGGAAGCGTCGCCATGATGTAAGCGTTTTCGTCAATCGTCACGTCTTGCAGACCAATTTTTTTCAGTTCTTCCACCAGTTGATTCGCCAAATCCCATTGTTTTTCAGTACTTGGCGTCGTGTCAGAATTCGGGTCAGATTCCGTATCAACAGTCACATAACTAATAAAACGGTCAATAATATGTTGCATAAATTCAGTATAAAAATTAGAGTGGCGAAGTTACAATTTTTTTACTTTTTCCCGCCGAAATCCTGCTTTTTTATTGCTTTTTTGGGAGCTATTTCCTGCTTTCCGCTACAATCTTGCCTCGCAAAATCTTTTTTTCCATCGCAAAAAAAAGGAGCTCCTCACGTCGCTCTTTTTTTGCGGGAAAAAATAGATTTTGCTTCCGCAAGGATTTCCGCTTCAATCAGGGCTAAAACCGATGCGTCAAAAGAAATTTTAGTTCTTACAAAGTGATACTATCAAATGAGACTATCGCTGTTTAGAAAATGATACTATCAAACGATACTATCATTTTCAATTTCCTTCCCATCTTTTCCCCTCCAAAAATAAATTTGAAATAATTACTTTTGCACAAACAACAACACAACATGTACAAGTCTATCATTCGCCCGATTCTGTTTCAATCTGATCCGGAAAAGATTCATTATTTTACGTTTTCATCACTTCGATTTCTGAATAAAATTCCGGGATTTTCGAGTTTTTTTAAATCGCTTTACGAAGTAAAACACAAAAATTTAGAAACTGAAGTTTTTGGTCTGAAATTCAAAAATCCGGTTGGTCTTGCCGCAGGTTTTGACAAAGATGCGAAGTTGTACAAAGAATTATCAAACCTTGGATTTGGGTTTATTGAAATTGGAACCTTAACCCCAAAACCACAAGACGGAAATCCTAAAAAAAGATTGTTTCGGTTAAAAGAAGATTCGGCAATCATCAACCGAATGGGGTTTAACAACGGCGGTGTTTTTGCCGCAGTTGAACGTTTGAAAAAAAATAAAAACGTTTTAATTGGCGGAAATATTGGTAAAAATAAAGTTACCGAAAATGAAAACGCAGCTTCTGATTACGAAATTTGTTTTGAAGCTTTATTTGATTACGTTGACTATTTTGTGGTAAATGTGAGTTCGCCAAATACGCCAAATCTTCGGGCGTTGCAAGACAAGGAACCGCTCACTCAATTGCTTCAAACATTGCAAAATAAAAATTCGGCGAAAGCCAAACCAAAACCCATATTGCTAAAAATTGCTCCGGATTTAACTGATGAACAACTTTTAGACATCATCGATATTGTTGCCGAAACTAAAATTGCGGGTGTAATTGCCACGAACACAACTATTTCTCGCGAAAGTTTGCAATCTCCAAATCAAGTCGAAACGGGAGGATTATCTGGAAAACCTTTGGCAAAACGTTCCACAGAAATCATCCGTTTTTTATCGGAAAAAAGTAACAAAGCTTTCCCAATTATAGGGGTAGGAGGAATTCATTCTGCGGAAGATGCAATTGAAAAGCTCAATGCTGGCGCGAGTTTGGTGCAATTATACACCGGATTTATTTACGAAGGTCCAAGCTTAATCAAGAAAATAAACCGAAAAATTTTGGAGCAACGCTTGCGTTAACAGCGAAACTCCTATTGCAATCCCGAAACTCAAAAGCGTTCCAATCAACACATATTCTGTGAGTTTTCTGTCGCGTGCCATTCTTAAATCGCCAAACCTGAAAATTGACTTTGCGCCAAGCAAAAATCCTACCGCTTCGAAATGGCCTGTGAGAATAAAACACAGGATAAACCAGCGTTCTAAAATGCCAATATAATTTCCTGCACTTTGTAAAGAATGTCCGGATTTGTCAGCTTCTTCGGGTGTCCAAATTGAAATTAATGTTTTGATTATGAGTGAAGTAGGTTTGCTTAAAAATACAATTCCTAAAATGACAATCCACAATTTTTTGTAGTTGATAAAAATTTCATTCAGATTAATTTGGCTATAAAAATAAGTCACAGCCGCCAAAACAGTAAGGTGTAAAAGTTGGTCGAGGAAAAACCACAATCGTGCTGTCTTTGGCGTTTGAAAGCGAAGTTTACTGACATCAATAGCAAAATGTAGCACGGTTATGATAACGGCATACGGAATAAATTTGGTATCCAAAATCCATAAAAAGCTAAGAATTCCGTGTAAAATACAATGTAAAATCAGGTAAATGCTTTTTTCTTTATGAGTTATTTTGTGCTTTATCCAAGAATTGGGTTGCAACAAAAAATCACCAACAAAATGCGCAATCAATAATTGTATAAAAACCATTTTCTTACAAATTTTTTAATTTTTCTCGGTAAAAATCATTCAAATCCATGATGAGATCAAACTGGGCTCGCGATTTCCTTCTGCTAACTGCTGCTTGATTAATCGCTAATTTTTCGCCAATTTTTTCCTGCGAAAGTTGCGGATTTTCTAACGCAAATATCACAAATTCGGCGGTTTGAGAAGGCCAATTGTCCATAATCGTCGTCGCAAATCTTAGTAAAAGATTCATCTCCAAGTTCCAGTTTTCATCGGCAGAAGTAATGGCTAAAGTTTTACGTTCTTTTTTTAAGGTCTCAAAAGTTTCTCCGGAATTAATAAACGCCGTACCGTTACTTTCGGAGATTTTTTTGGCTTTAAAACTTTTTTCGCCCAAGCCAATACTCATTCTGGCGTCACATTTTATGCTTCGTAAAAACGATTTGATCCTGATGGCTAAAAAAAGAGCGTCTTTCGGTTGAACCTCAACTTGAAATTGATCGCCTCGAAAAATTTCCCAGTTTACAGGCGATTTCCCATATTGATTGAGCAATGATTTTAATCCGTCAAGCCAAGCGGGTTTGTTTTTTCGTGACTTAATGATATCGCCCAAAATTATTGCTGTCATATAATTCGTTAAAAATTATCAATACGAATATACACAGATTTTTTAAATTATTACGCTTTTATGTAATAATCTTAATTATTACGTTTTTATGTAATAACTTAAATTATTACGCTTTTATGTAATAATCTGTATTATTACGTTTTTATGTAATATCCGGTATTTCGTGTTGTTTTTAAAATTAAAAAAAACGATTTCGTAAAAAACATTTCTTTTTCTACCTTTGAATTTCTATGGAAGAAGTAAAAATAATCGAGTGTCCTCGCGATGCTATGCAAGGAATCAAAACATTTATTCCTACCGAAAAAAAAATTGATTACCTACAATCACTCTTACGCGTGGGTTTTGATACTTTAGATTTCGGAAGTTTTGTATCGCCAAAAGCAATTCCGCAAATGGCAGATACCGCCGAAGTTTTGGCTCAACTCGATTTGTCTCACACCCGAAGCAAACTTCTTGCCATCATTGCCAATACTAAAGGTGCCGAAATCGCTGCAGAACATTCACAAATTCAATATTTAGGTTATCCGTTTTCCATTTCCGAAAATTTTCAAATGCGAAATACCCACAAAACCATTGCTGAATCGATTGTTACTTTGCAAGAAATTTTAGAAATCGCCGATAAATCATCTAAAGAAGTCGTAGCGTACCTTTCCATGGGATTTGGAAATCCGTATGGAGACCCTTGGAACGTGGAAATTGTAGGCGAATGGACAGAAAAATTAGCAGGTTTTGGCGTAAAAATTTTATCATTAAGCGACACGGTTGGTTCTTCGACTCCTGAGGTAATCGATTATTTATTTTCAAATTTAATTTCGAAATATCCTCACATTGAGTTTGGAGCCCATTTGCATACCACGCCAGACAAATGGTTTGAAAAAATTGACGCCGCTTTCAATGCCGGATGTCGCAGATTTGACGGTGCCATTCAAGGTTTTGGCGGTTGTCCGATGGCAAAAGATGATTTAACCGGAAACATGCCAACCGAAAAAATGTTGTCATATTTTACTTCCCAAAAAATAACCACTCACACAAGCCCGATGAGTTTTGAAAGTGCTTATAACGAAGCAACAAAAATTTTTACTGTTTTTCATTAAAATTTTTCTATTTTTGCGGACTGTTTACTGAGTACCACCCTTCAGTAAATGTCTAATTTTCAAAAACATATAGTGTGCCCCAACCTATATTTCATCTTTGCGTTATTTTATTTTTGACTTTTACCAAAGTCAATGCAATTTCCCATGATACCCAACGGGATTCGGTGAATTATTATCTGGAACAATCCAAAATTTATTTTTATAACGATTATAAAAAAGCGGAAAATTTCATCAGAAAAGCGGAAAGAATTAGCAATCAATCTTCCGATCAACTTTTAAAAGCTGATGTTTTATACTACGAAGCAACCGGAAATTATGTTACCGGATTTTATGATATTGCTATCGCAAAATATCTTCAGGCGTTTACCATTTACGAAAAAGAAAACAACAAAAAGGGAATTGCCAAAAGCCTTCTCGGTCAAGGTTTGGTACAACAAGGTTTAGGACACAACACTGAAGCAATTGAGTTATTTAAAAAATCTCTTGCAATTTCTAACGGTGTAAATGACCATTTGATGATTGCCAAAAATCACTTTAATATTGGAATTTCACAAAGTGAATTGAAGCAAAATCAAGACGCTTATAAAAATTTTCAAAAAGCTAACAAAATTTCTAAAAAATATAATTTTGAAGATATTTATGTGATGACAATCAATAGGTTAGGGAATGTTCATTCACTATTGGGCAATAAAGATTCTGCGTTGTATTATTACCAAAAAGTTATTGCTCAACCCGAAACAAACTTGTGGGAGAAATCTTTCGCCATGACAGGTTTGGCAGAAATTTTTCTTGAAAAAGGAAATATTTCTGAAGCAGAAAAATATGGATTAGGAGGTTACGAATCCGCCAAAAAACTTAATGCAAAATGGGATATCGTACGTTCAACGGCAATTTTAGCCGACATTTATCGTCAAAAAAACGATAACGATTTGGCTTTTCAATATTTAAAAACAAGTTTGATTTATAAAGATTCTCTTTACAATGAGGAGAAAGTTAAAGAAATCAACATGATTCAATTGAAAAAAAGTGAGGTCGAAAATGAACAATTGCTTTTAAAGAATGAATCTTCAAAACAAAAGCTAAACAACACGCGAATCTTTTCTATCTCTGTGATTTTGTTTATGTTATATTTACTTACCATTATTTACCAACACAAAAAAAACAGCAAGCAAAAAGAAAATCTGTATCTAGAATTGGAACAAAAAAATATTGACATCGAAAACCAAAAGGCTTTGATTTCGGAACAAAATCAAATTTTAAGCGAAGTTAATCAAACTAAAAATCGCCTGTTTTCTATTTTTTCTCACGATATGAGAGCTCCAATTCATTCAATTCAGCAGGTTTTAAAAATGATCGACGAAGGTGATATTTCTAGCGAAGAACTTCGGGAAGTGGCGTCAATGCTGGTTACGCAAGTTAATGGAACTTCTGCCATGATGAATAATTTATTACAATGGTCGATGACGCAACTTGACGGGGCAAAAATTAATCCCGAAAATATCAATATCGTCAAGGTAATCAGTGATTCTTTGGCGGCGTTTCAAATTTCTGCCAAAGGCAAAGAAATCGCTATTTCGCTTAAAAAACCTGACACTATTTTTGAAATTTTTGCAGATAAAGGTCACGTGCAGGTGATTTTGAATAATTTGTTTTCTAATGCGATAAAATTCACGCCGATAAAAGGTAAAATTGAAATTTACTTCACTGAAGAACAATCGTATATCAATGTTCATATCTTAAATTCCGGCAAAGATTTATCCGAAGACAAAGTGGCTGAGATTTTAAATTTTGATAAACGCATGCTTTCCGAAAAAGGAACCGATCAAGAAGAAGGAACCGGACTTGGATTACTTTTGGTAAAACAATTTTTATCAGACAATAACGGAAAATTCGATGTTTCGGTTGATGCGGAAAAAGGGACAGAATTTACTGTTTCTTTTCAAAAATCGCAGAATAATTTTTTATAAAAATACCACTTTCTTTTCTGCTAAATTTTGATTATATTTGCACGCAATTTAACTACAAATTGCGACAATGAAAGCACACACAACTAAAATTGTCGGCGAAGGATTAACCTACGACGATGTCTTGCTGATTCCCAATTACTCCGAAATTTTACCGCGCGAAGTTAGCATCAAATCTAAATTTTCTAAAAATATTTCGCTCAATGTTCCCATTGTTTCCGCAGCAATGGATACCGTTACCGAAAGTGCAATGGCAATCGCTATGGCTCGTGAAGGTGGTATTGGCGTTTTGCATAAAAACATGACGATTGAGCAGCAAGCCACAGAAGTTCGACGTGTAAAAAGAGCAGAATCGGGGATGATTATTGACCCGGTTACTTTGCCGTTAAACGCAACAGTTGGCGATGCCAAGCAAGCCATGAAAGAATTTAGTATCGGCGGAATCCCAGTGGTGGACGAAAATAAAATTTTGAAAGGAATCGTAACTAACCGCGATCTTCGTTTTGAAAAAAATAATTCTCGTTCTATTCAAGAGGTGATGACCACTCAAAACCTTGTTACCGCTGGCGAAGGAACCACGCTTGACGTTGCCGAAGGTATTTTGCAGGAAAATAAAATTGAGAAACTTCCGGTGGTAAACGCTGATTTTCAATTGGTTGGGTTAATAACTTTTAGAGATATTACAAAGCTTACGCAAAAGCCAATCGCCAATAAAGATAAATTTGGCCGATTAAGAGTTGCCGCTGCAATTGGTGTTACTGCAGATGCTGTAAAACGTGCTGAAGCCTTGGTAAATGCTGGAGTTGATGCTGTAATTATCGATACAGCTCACGGCCATACAAAAGGCGTTGTGGATGTTTTAAAAGAAGTAAAGAAAAATTTTCCTGAACTTGATGTAATTGTGGGAAATATTGCCACAGCCGAAGCTGCAAAATATTTAGTGGAAAATGGTGCTGATGGTGTAAAAGTAGGAATCGGACCCGGTTCGATTTGCACAACGAGAGTTGTTGCCGGAGTTGGGTTTCCCCAATTTTCTGCAGTTTTGGAAGTTGCTGCCGCTATTAAAGGTTCGGGAGTTCCTGTAATTGCTGATGGTGGAATTCGTTATACCGGTGATATTCCGAAGGCAATTGCCGCTGGAGCAGATTGCGTAATGTTAGGTTCACTTTTAGCAGGAACAAAAGAATCTCCTGGCGAAACCATTATTTTTGAAGGAAGAAAATTCAAATCTTACCGCGGGATGGGTTCGGTTGAAGCGATGCAAGAAGGTTCGAAAGACCGCTATTTTCAAGATGTGGAAGATGATATTAAAAAATTAGTTCCGGAAGGAATTGTAGGTCGTGTTCCTTACAAAGGCGAATTGTTCGAAAGTATGCTTCAATTTATCGGAGGACTTCGTGCCGGAATGGGATATTGTGGTTCGAAAGACATCGAAACGCTTCAAGAAACCGGACGTTTTGTAAGAATTACTTCCAGCGGAATAGGCGAAAGTCATCCTCATAATGTGACGATTACCAAAGAAGCACCTAATTATTCGAGATAAAAATTTACAAAAACCGAAGCCTAAAAAACTTCGGTTTTTTTTATTCTGGCATTTCTTTTTTGAACGATTCACTGTCCCAAGCGTGGTCTCGAGCCCCATCAAAATTGAAAAGGTCGCTTTTTAAAAGCTGTTCTTGCAGTTCAATTTCTTCTAAAGTTGAAATCATAAATGCTTTTTTGTCATGGCGTTTTTGTGCCAATCTAAAAGTGGCATCTTCGTCATATTTGATAAATCGTTGGCCTTGTCGAGTTGCAGAATACCGTCTTTGTCCCATAAAAACCAACGCGTCAACGCCAAGATGAACCGCACTGTAAAGATTTTCACGGTAAATATTTTGCAAGCCAATATCAATTTGTTCAAAAGCATCGTTTCGGTTTTTGGCTCTTGCCAAAATTTTTAAATGCGGGAAATGTTTTTTTAATATTTCAATCACAATTAAATTGACCGTCGGGTTGTCAATTGCGGCAATAAACAATTTTGCGTTTTCGCATCCTGCGGCTTTCAAAAGTTCGAGTCGAGTAGCATCGCCATAATACACTTTAAAACCCATTTTGCGTAGCGAATCAACTCTGTCAGAATCCATGTCGAGAACTGTTGCAGCAATTCCGTTGGTTTTAAGCAAACGACCAATTGTACTTCCAAAGTTTCCAAAACCTGCAATAATCACATCGTTGGTTTCATTAATGTCGTCAAATTTTTCTTGTTTTTTTTCGGGTACCCCAAAATAAGGATCGATTAACCTTTCGTTTATCAACAACAAAAATGGTGTGGCAATCATGCTGATGGCAATTATCGCCATGATTTCATTTGCCAAAATATTCGGAATTATATTAAGTTGCATCGAAAAACTCATGATCACAAAACCAAATTCTCCGGCTTGGCTTAATCCAATTGAAAAAAGAAAATTCTGGTCTATTTTTTTCTTGTAAATTTTCCCGATAAAAAGAAACACAAAGAATTTTATCATTGTCAATATAAATCCGAAAATCAATATGAACGCGGGATCGTCTACGATTAGTTGGAAATTAATCGAAGCGCCAACTCCGATAAAAAATAATCCTAAAAGCAACCCTTTGAACGGAGCAATATCGCCTTCAAGTTCATGCCGAAATTCGGAATTTGCCAAAACCACTCCTGCCATAAATGCTCCCAAAGCCGGACTCAAACCTACCAATTGCATCAAATACGAAACTGACAAAACCAGTAACAAAGCCGAGGCGGTAAAAAGTTCCTGTAATCTGGTTCGGGCAATTACGTGAAGCAACGGCACGATAACAAATTTTCCAATAAAATATATGGCGACAATTGTTCCCGCTACAATCAAAGTTTGTAACCAACCATCAAGATGCGTAACCATACTTTGGTGCAAATCTTCCGAAGGAATTACATTTTGTCCCGAAGCTAAAATGGGTATTATTGCCAAAATCGGAATCACGGCGATATCCTGAAATAACAAAACTGCAAACGAAGACCGTCCAACCGAAGTTTGCGAAAGTCCTTTTTCTTTCAGCGTTTGCAACACGATTGCAGTAGATGAAAGCGACAAAGCCAAAGAAATCGTTAGTGCTGTTTGCCAATTCCACTCGAAAATAATAGAGCAACAAATAAAGATGATTAATGTGGTGGCAATCATCTGAATAGAACCCATTCCAAGAATAAATTTTCGCATGCGCCAAAATTTGTAAGGATCTAATTCTAAGCCAATTAAAAAAAGCATCATTACCACTCCAAATTCGGCAAAATGCATCAAATCTTGACCTTCACTACCAATAAAACCCAATAAAAATGGTCCAATAATAATCCCCGAAAAAAGATATCCCAATACAGAACTTAGTCCAATTTTTTTAGCCACAGGAACGCAAACAACTGCTGCAGTTAAGTAAACAATAGCCTGAAGAAAAAAGTTATTTTCCATAAATTCCGTTCGGTTTTCTCAATTTTAAACTTGTTTTTTAATGTAGTCGTTCAAATAAAAATGCTGGTTAATTTCGTTTACGTTAAGATCATTTTCCATCAAAAAATGCAACAATTTTGAATATAATTTTCCAGCTTCTTCACATTTTTCGTTGCTAATTTTGTAAGTTCCATGTACGACAAACGGCGGCAAATATTTCATTTTACACACTTCGGCAGTTTGACAAAAAGGTTGTAAAAGTTCCGGAATTGTAAAGTGATCACGTCCCGTTTTACTGTAGTTTTCCTTTTTTCCGCCAGTAGTAATCACCTGAAAAATAATTTTGTCTTTCAGCGCATTTCCCTGACTTCCGTAAGCCCAACCGTGTTCGAAAACCATGTCAATCCACTGTTTTAAAAGCGGTGGACAACCGTACCAAAACATCGGATGTTGCCAAATAATCACATCATGCCCGTCCAACAAATTCTGTTCGCGTTGCACATCAATGTCAAATTCCGGGTAACTTTCGTACAAGTCATGAAACGTAATATCCACACTTTCCGGAATGTGATTTACCAAAATTTTGTTTGCCAACGACTTTTCAAACAAAGGATGAGCAAAAAGAATTAAAATTTTTTTCGGCATTTTTTATTTTTTCAGGAGGAGCAATTTACTTCGCCAGTTCGCTCTTTGGATCTCGTGTCCCGCTTTCCGCTTTTCCCGAATCGTCGGGACGGGGCTATTGTCAAGTATTGCGACATAACTGCATCACAACTCGGTTAGTTAAATATCCGAAAAAAAATTGAGTTGCCAAAAAATAAAAAAATCCGCAAGTAAAAAACTTACGGATTTTTATATTATTTTTTCTGTAAAAAATTAAATTCCCAGATAATTGCTTGGCGAAATCGAGCGTAATTCATTCTTAATTTCGTCGCTAACATTTAAAGTATCAATAAAAGCGTGAATGGTATTTTTGTTCATGGCTTCGTTCGTTCTGGTCAAGCCTTTCAAAGCTTCGTAAGGATTTGGATAACCTTCTCTACGTAAAATCGTTTGAATTGCTTCGGCAACAACAGCCCAATTTTTTTCTAAATCTTCTTCAAATTTTTGTCGGTTGAGCAATAATTTGTTTAAGCCTTTTAAAGTCGCCTCAAAACCAATAACTGTATGACCAAACGGAACACCAATATTTCTCAAAACAGTAGAATCCGTTAAATCTCGTTGTAATCTTGAGATGGGCAATTTAGCCGAAAGATGTTCGAAAATGGCATTAGCAATTCCCAGATTTCCTTCAGAATTTTCAAAATCAATTGGGTTTACTTTGTGCGGCATCGCTGACGAACCTACTTCGCCTTCTTTAATTTTTTGCTTAAAATAATCCATCGAAACGTACGTCCAAATATCTCTGTCTAAATCGATTATGATGGTATTGATTCGTTTTAAAGCATCGAAAAATGCTGCAAAATGATCATAATGTTCTATTTGCGTTGTGGGAAAAGAATGTTTTAACCCTAAATTATTTTCAACAAAATTATTCCCAAAATCTTTCCAGTCAATATTTTTATAGGCGATAAAATGCGCATTAAAATTTCCGGTAGCGCCACCAAACTTCGCCGCAAACGGAACGTTGAAAAGCAAACGCATTTGTTCTTCCAAACGTTCTACAAAAACGCCAATTTCTTTGCCCAAACGAGTAGGGGAAGCCGGTTGTCCGTGGGTTCTTGCTAACATTGGAATGTCTTTCCATTCCACGCTTAAATCTTTTAACTTTGCTGTTAGCTCAATTAATAACTTTAAATAAACTTCCTCGAAAGCTTCTTTTGTAGAAAGCGGAATTGCGGTATTATTAATATCTTGCGAGGTCAACCCAAAATGAATAAATTCTTTGTATTTTGATAAATCGAGTTTATCGAAAGCTGTTTTGATAAAATATTCCACCGCTTTCACATCGTGGTTAGTGGTTTTTTCGATTTCCTTGATTGCAGCGGCATCTTCGGCAGAAAAATTTTGGTAAATTTTTCTCAGTTTCGGGAAAATTGCTTGGTCAACATTTTCCAATTGTGGCAACGGAATTTCGCAAAGCGAGATAAAATACTCGATTTCTACCAAAACACGGTAGCGAATCAACGCTTCTTCCGAAAAATATTGTGAAAGTGATTTGGTTTTATTACGATACCTGCCGTCAATTGGCGAAATCGCATTCAGTTCTGTTAAAGTCATTGTGTTGTGATGTTGAAAAAGCAAATATACTTTTTCTCAGCGAAGTGAAAAAGGAACCCACAATTGTTTTTTGCGATTTGTTAGGGCAAAAATTATTTTTCTTGTGTCAAAATTTCCTGCAATTCTTTCATTCCGGCAGAAGCGGTTCTCGCAATAATTTCAATTTTATGTTGGCTTCCATACATTTTGGCAGGATTCAGATCAATGTAGTAAACCGGAATATTGGTTGGAGCATAATCGATTAATCCGGCAGCGGGATAAACTTGCATGGAAGTTCCAATAATAATCACAATATCCGCCGAAGCCATGGTAACAGCAGCTTCCTGCAAAGCGGGAACCATTTCGCCAAACCACACAATATGCGGCCGAATTTGGTGTCCGTTTTCGTCTTTGTCATTAATTAAGATGTCGTCTTGCCAATCTAAAATTTTATTTTCATTGGCAACGCTTCGGGCTTTGAGCAATTCGCCGTGAAGGTGTAAAACGTTTTGACTTCCGGCGCGTTCGTGCAAGTCGTCAACGTTTTGGGTGATGATTTTTACGTGAAAAAATTGTTGGAGTTCCGCTAAAATTTTGTGAGCATCGTTAGGTTGGACGGTTTTGAGTTGGCGTCGTCTTTGGTTGTAAAAGTCTAAAACTAACTCGGGATTTTTTTTCCAGCCTTCCGGCGAAGCTACTTCCATGACGTCGTGGCCTTCCCACAATCCATCGGCATCGCGGAAGGTTTTGATGCCACTTTCGGCACTAATTCCTGCTCCTGAAAGTACCACTAAATTTTTCATGTTTATGGTTTTTTTTAGCCAAAAGTTTCCAAAAATGCCTAAAGATTTTTCAATTAGCCCCGACAGTAGGGAAGAGCATTCCGCTCCTTTTTTTGGAGCGGAATCTCTGGAAAATGGCGGGAACGAACGATTGTTAAAAATCACTGTCGTTTCGCTCCTAAAAATTTTTATGCTTTTCCTAATGTATATAGTTGTTCGAGCGTTGGCGTGGCGCTTCCGCCTGCTGGTTCGAGCGTGATTCCAAAGGCTTGTGCTTCGGTGGCGTTTTCAACTTTGAAAATTTTGGTTCCGTTTTCTTGGAAATTTTGTAAAAGTCCGATGCTTGTTGGCGTTAACGGATCGAGCTTGAGCGACCAAACTTGGTATTCCATGCCTTTTGGAGGAGTTGGTAATCGGGAAGCGTCAACGTAAACGGTTTTCGATTGTTTGTTCCAATAAATTTTGGCTTGGGATTTTGGCGAAACTTCTTGTCCGGCAAGTGTTACAACTGTATTGGCGGTGTCGCGTAATACGGCAACGGCGGTTTGGCTCGTTTGATTTTCAAGTTTGGACTCAATGAGTTCGTTGTTGATTTTTTCGTTGTCAGCAGCAATTTGTTCAATTTGCTCGTTTTTGTTTTGCAAATGCAAATATTGAAGCCCAATGCCAATGAGCAATGCCGCTGCAGCAGCCCAACCGATAAAATTAAAAATGGTGGTTTTGGGTTTAATTTCGTGAACATTGTGCTTGATAAGCAACGCTTCGCGAATTTTGCCATAATTTTTGTGTGATAAAAAGGGCGACATGCTTTCGGAAAAGTTGATAATGGCTTTTTCGATAGACACAATTTCGTCTCGAACTTCGGGTTCGGTTTGTGACACGCGCGAAATCTCGGCGGTTTGCATTTCGTCTAAAAGTCCGAACACGTAAAGCTCGAGCAACCCTGATTCTATGTACTCTTGATTGTTCATTTATACTCCTAAAAAATTTCGTAAATCGTTGATGCAGTTGCGGTTTTGAGTTTTTACAGTTCCTAAAGGAATTTCGAGTTCGTCTGCCGCTTCTTGTTGGGTGTAACCTTTAAAAAATAATAAATCGATGATACGAATGCATTTTGGTTTTAATTTTTTAATAAATTCTTTGATGCCAATGGTATCAATTTTTTGGGTAAGTTTATTGGTGTCGTCTAACAGATGTACGAAGTTGTCCGAAGAAAGGTTTTTTCTGCTATTGTTAAAACCTTTGGAGCGCAATTTATCGATTGCTGTGTTTCGGGCAATGTTTAAAATCCAAGTGTAAAAACGACCTTTGCTTTCATTGTAAGAGTCAATGTTTTTCCAGATTTTTACAAAAGTTTCCTGAAGCGCGTCTTCGGCTTCTTCAGTATCGCTAATAAGGTTATGAATTACAGCAAAAAGACTTTTAGAATACATATCGTACAATAATGTGAATGCTCTGTCGTCTTTTTTGTAAATTTGTGGTAGCAGGTCTTCCTGAGTCATATTATATTTTTAGTATAACCAAATTAAGAAACATTTTCCAAAAAACCTCTTTTTTGATGAAAGATTTTACCGATAAACTTCGTTATTTGAATTATTTAGAAGATTTTATTACTGATAGCCGAAAGGAGAAATTTTTGAAAGTGCTACAAAATCGAACCAATCATTTCACGGTAGCGATTGAAGATGTTTATCAATTGCACAATACTTCGGCGGTAATGCGGAGTTGTGAGGTTTTTGGGGTGCAAAATTTACATGTGGTGGAGGAAAAATTTGGTAAAAAAATTGACACCGAAATTGCTATGGGAGCTCAAAAATGGGTAGATATCCATCGGTATAATTCGAATGCGGAATGTTTGAAAAAAATTAAAGCGGATGGATATCAAATTATCGCAACGACGCCACATAATGATTCTTGTTTTTTGGATGATTTTGATGTAAGAAAACCTTCGGCAATTTTTTTTGGAACAGAAAGACACGGTTTGTCTGACGAAGTGCTGAATGCTGCTGATGGTTTTTTAAAAATTCCAATGGCGGGTTTTACCGAAAGCTTGAATATTTCGGTTTCGGCAGCGATTGTGTTGCAAAATTTAACTTCGCGCTTGCGCAAATCTGATGTAAATTGGAAATTAACGGAAGAAGAAATTTTCGATTTACGCTTGCAATGGACAAAAGCTTCGATTAAAAATTTCGAAAGTGTGAATCAACGGTATTTGGAGATATTTGAGGAGTAGTTTTTTAATAAAACAAAAAGTTAGCTTTTCCCTTTTAAAATTCGGTATTCTTCGTAACATTCGTTGATGGCATCCATGATTTGCAAATCGTTTGCGGTATTGATGAATGTTTCCGAATAGTTGCATCGTTCTAAGATTTCGGCGATTTCTTTTGGCGAAACGCCTAACAATGCTCCAAGTGTTTCCCGATCAAATTTTGAGGCCAAAACATTTTTTACGGCATCATCTTTTTTCATGTCTTTCAACCTCTTCAGTTCGGTTGGTTTTTTTCCGAAGAAATTATACAAGGCATCTGCCGGATTAAAGAGCGATCCCATCACGCGCGAGATTCCGTTGTTAGAAACTTCGTAGCCGTGATTTAAACCAGAAATGCTGTAGCGTGTATTTTGCGTAAGCGGAATAATTTTATAATCAATTTGCAAATAACCGGTTAATTGGTATTGATTTACCACAACTTCAGGTAAAGCATAAGCTTTTTCGGTCATTTTAATTTTAGTGCTTTTGGTTTTGAACCAGTCGTTCGTTACCCTGACTTTTATGGATTTGTAACCTAATGTAGAAATGTGAAGTGTGTCGTTAACTTCTGCAGCAATATCGAAATAGCCAACACCGTTGCTGGTTGTTCCTTTAACTTTATTAATGTTGATGATACTCACTTCTGCGATAGGAAGCAAAGTAATGTCATTAATTATGGTTGCTGAAACTTTTTCGTTTTGGGCAAAGGCAATGCCGGAAACGAGGAGGAAAAAGAAAACTGCAAAATATCTCATTGGCTCAATATGAAGCGCTAAAAGTAATAAAACTCTTTAAGATATTTTGCAGTAATATAGGAATTATAAGAAAATTAACTAAATAATTTAGCTTCTTCTCGGTCTTTTTGAACGTGGTGTTTCTGAACGTCTTGGTGCTCTTTCAGAAAATCCAGCTTCACGTCTCGGTCTTTCGTTAGAAAAACTTTCGCCACGTCTTGAACTTCTTTCAGAACCCGAATTTCTTTCGCTTCTAAAACCACCTTCGCGTCTTGGAGCTCCGCTTCTTTCGCCACGGAAACCGCCGCTTCTTTCGCCAGATCTCCCTCTATTATTATGGTCACGTCTTGAACTGCTTCTTCCGCCACCATCATTTTTAGAAATTTCAACGTTAATTTTTCTTCCTTCGAGAACCATTCCGTTTAAGATTTCCATGACTTTGTCAGTATGTTCTGCATCAGTATTAAAGAAAGAAAAACCTTCTTTTACGTCCACTTTAAACACGTCATCTCTACCTAAATCTAAAGTTTCTTTTAGGAAATCTTTTAAAGACATCCAATCGAAATCATCGCGAGAACCAATGTTTACAAAATAACGAGTTGCACCAGAATTGTCTTCTCTTGGAGCTCTGTCACTTTCGCGTCTGTCGCCAGCACTTTGAGCAGAAATATCTCTATTTTTCTTGTAGTAATTGATAAAACGATTAAATTCTACCGAAACCATTTTCTTGATCAATTCTTCTTTCGTCAAATCTTCAAGAACAGTTGTGATTGCTGGAAGATAGGTATCAATTTCATGGTCAACTTCTGTATCCTTGATTTTGTTCGCCAAGTGTAACAACTGAATTTCGCAAATTTCAATACCTGAAGGAATTGTTTTTTCTTCAAATTTTTGTTTGATGATTCTTTCAATTGCAGAAATTTTACGCAATTCGCTTTTGGTTACGATAACAATCGAAGTTCCTAATTTTCCTGCACGACCAGTTCTTCCAGAACGGTGGTTATAAGTTTCCACCTCGTCCGGGAGTTGGTAATTGATTACGTGTGTTACATTGTCAACATCGATTCCACGAGCGGCAACATCAGTCGCAACTAACATTTGAATCTGTCTTCCACGAAAAGATTTCATCACGCCATCTCTTTGCGCTTGCGACAAATCTCCGTGTAAAGCTGCGGCACTGTAACCGTCTTCAATTAATTTTTCGGCAACGGCTTGCGTGTCTCTTTTGGTTCGGCAAAAAATCACCGAGAAAATATCCGGATTAGCATCTGCCAATCTTTTCAAAGCTTCGTAACGGTCTCTTGCATTTACCAAATAAAATTCGTGAGAAACCGTTTTAGATCCCGAGTTTTTAGCTCCAACGGTTATTTCCAATGGTTCTGCCATGAATTGTTTTGCAATTCGGGCAACTTCTTGTGGCATTGTTGCAGAAAACAACCAAGTATTTTTGTCGTCTGGCGAAGTAGCTAAAATGTTTACGATATCTTCGTAAAAACCCATGTTCAACATTTCGTCAGCCTCATCTAAAACACAATGACTAATTTGAGAAATATCAACTAAACCTCTGTTAATCATGTCTTGCATTCTTCCTGGAGTTGCTACAACGATTTGAGCACCTCTTTTAATTTCTCTGGCTTGTTCTGTAATGCTTGCGCCACCGTAAATGGCAACTACGTTAATGCCTTTTTCGTACTTCGAATAATTTTTTAATTCGTTTGTGATTTGCAAACAAAGTTCGCGGGTTGGTGACAACACCAAAGCTTGTGTATTTCTGTTGTTGGCATCAATTTTTTGGATCAATGGAAAACCAAATGCTGCGGTTTTCCCCGTTCCTGTTTGCGCCAACGCAACCATATCTGTATCTTGCGCCAATAATAGGGGAATCGCCTTTTCCTGCACCTCCGTCGGACTTTCAAATCCTAGATCTAAAATCGCCCTCTGCAGCGACTCACTTAATCCTAATTGTTCAAATTTGTTCATAAAGTAATTTAAAATTGGGTGCAAAGGTACGTCGAATTAGTTAGAAAAACTAACGGAATTTCGAACTTTATTTTTTAATTATTATTTGAAAATCAATAAGTTAGTTTTTCAAAAAAGCAACAAGTTGTTCAACTGCTCGCGCACGATGACTTATTTTAGCTTTTTTGGCTGCAGGAATTTCGGCAAAAGTGTAAGAAAAACCTTCTAGTTCAAACACCGGATCGTACCCAAAACCAAGTGATCCCCTTGGTTCCAACGTAATTTTTCCATCTACAATTCCCGTAAAAAGAAAATTTTCGCCGTTAAGATTTAAGGCAATAACCGTTTTAAAATTAGCTTTGCGATTACTTTTGCCTTGCATTTGTTCTAAAAGCTTTTTGATATTATCATGGGAATTTTTTTGATTTCCCGCATATCGTGCGGAAAAAACACCTGGTTCGCCATTTAATTCGTCCACTTCTAAACCTGAATCATCAGCGAAACAATCTAAACCATAATGCGTTGCCACAAAATTAGCTTTCAAAATCGCATTGCCTTCAATCGTATCTGCGGTTTCGGGAATTTCATCATGACAGCCAATATCGTCTAAACTCAAGATTTCGAAATTTTGCGGAAGCAAAGTTTTAATTTCTATTATTTTATTAGGATTGTGGGATGCAAAAACAAGTTTCATTTCAAAATTAATTACAATTCGTTGACTTCTTTTTTATAAAAATTGACATAGAAAAAATCATTTGGATTTAATCCTTGTTCCATGATTGAGGCGTTGATTAAACTGATTTTTTCACGGTCTAATTCTTCGGGACTCGAAAAATTAAGAAAAGAAATAAATTCTTCGCTATTGTGAAATTTAAAGCTCAAAGAGGTGTTTAACGAATATTGCGTAATCTTGAAATCGAGCTTGCTTCCTAAGTTTTTTACATGCGTTTCAGATTCGATAAAACCTTCTTTAATCAAGGCATCTACTATATTTTTATAATTATCGTTCATTGTAAATAATTTGTTGTGTTTGTAAATTTTACACTAATTTACGAAGTTAATATATTAATTGAAGATTAATTTTTATAAACGAATGTTAAATATTTTCTTAATAAAAATGGTTCGCTGAAATTTTTAAAATAGCTTTGGCAATAAATTTTTACTCTTTCTAAAATATTCTATGACATTTTTCTTGGTTTTTCTGATTCTTATAATTGTGGGCATTCTTCTTTTTTTTAATCATCCAAAGTTTGGCGCTTCGCCTTCTGCAACTTTAAAATTAAGGTTCTCAAAGTTGAAAAATTATAAAGGAACACAATTTCAAAATCAGTCTTTCACGCCATCATTTGCCGAAGATACCAATATTTATAGGGTTTTTTACAAATTCTTTTTTACAAAAAATAATCGTGCTGTTCCCGCAAGTCAAATTCCGAATCTAAAAAGCGATTTAAAATCTTTAGACAATACAAAAGATATCTTGGCTTGGTTTGGGCATTCGTCCTATTTCATGAATCTTAGCGGAAGGACATTTTTGGTAGATCCGGTTTTCAGTAATTCGGTTTCGCCTTTGCCTGTTGGAAGTAAAGGTTTTAAAGGAACACACATTTTTAATACGGAAGATTTTCCTGACATCAATTACCTGATTATCACGCATGACCATTGGGATCATTTGGATTTTGACACATTGACAAAAATGCGAACCAAAATCAAAAATATTATTTGTCCGCTTGGTGTTGCCGCGCATTTAGAACATTGGGGTTTTGAGAAACACAGAATTTTTCAGCTAAATTGGGACGACGAGTTCACACCCGAAGAAAATTTTAAAATCACATCGGTTCCAGCCCGACACTTTTCTGGTAGAGGATTAAAAAGAAATGGCACGCTTTGGAGTTCTTACGTTTTACAAACGCCAAATAGACAAATTTTCATTGGTGGAGATTCCGGATTTGATACGCATTTTGAAACCATCGGAAAAAAATTCGGACCGTTTGACCTCGCTATTTTAGAAGCCGGACAATATAATCTTGACTGGAAATATATTCACATGTTGCCGGAAGAAACTGTTTTGGCAGCAAAAAATCTCAATGCAAAGAAATTACTTCCTGTGCATTGGGCCAAATTTGCATTGGCATTCCACGATTGGGACGAACCTATTACACGTGTTTGCGAAGAAGCCGAAAAACAAAATCAAGATTTGGTGCATCCAAAAATTGGTGAAATCATTGATTTTGATGATTTGCAACCAGGCGAAAAATGGTGGCAAAGAATCCAATAAATCAGTCGGGAATCGTTGGTGTCACGAGCTTAATCAATTTCTCTAAACATTCTTGCCAACCTAAATAACACATTGCCGCCGGAATCATCTCGGGAATATTTTCTTGCTTGACGGTGATTTCCGTCATGCCAAGCGTTTCGGTAAAAGAAACGGTGGTTAAAATTTTTCCGGGCAAATTAGGGTCGTCAAAACTGTCTTCGTATTGTATGATTTTGTTTTCCTGAATCTTTAGAAAAACGCCTCCAAACGATTGACTTTTTTCGCTTGAAAAATTGTGAAAGGACATGTGAAATTTACCGTTTTCGCTGAATCCATCTGATGAATTTCGCACAAAAAACCGTAAGGAGGATACCAAAAGGATATAGCTTTTGGATCTACAAATGCCCGAAACACGCGAGAAATCGGAGCATTTATCACTCTGTGAAGAAGAACTGAATTTTCCATATTTTGTCCATTTTTGTTTTAAAAAATCTTTTGCCAAATTGTATTATTAAAATTACTGAATATTTTGGCTTGTTGTTTTGTTTGAAAGTCCTAAAGTTATATTAAAGACGAAAATGATGCAGGAAAATATTGTATCTTCATAAAAAATTATTCAACCACAAAAAATATATCGTATGAAAATGAAAAGCCTTTTACTACTTGGAATTGTCGGACTTGCGTTTGCGACTATCGTAAAAACTGTTATCGAAAAAATGGAAAATTTTGATGACGAAGAGCAAGAATTGGAAGGCTATGACGAGGAATCGGGCTTTCCCTTATTTATTTAACTGAATACCAACCAAAAATAAATCGCTATGAATAACAAGAACCTCATTTTAGGAATTGCGGCTGGAGTTGCAGCCGTGGCAGTTGTGGGATATATCTGCAACAAAAAAGGCTATATCGATTTTAATAATATTCTCGATAAAGCTGGTGATATTGCCGGAAAGGTAAAAGATTCCGTAGGAAAAATAAAAGATTCAGCCATTGCAGCATCTGAAAACGCAATTGAAAAAGGAAAAAGCGTTGCCGGAGAAGCTGTAAATAATGCTAAAGCAACAACTTAAAATTTAATATTTTACCAGTTGGAACGAACCCGGGCAAATGCTCGGGTTTATTTTTTTGTAGGATTTTTTTTGAATAAAAAAAAGCAACAAAACCAAAGAAAATAAATTGATAATCAGGGTTGAGATACGTTATAAATCTTTATTTTTGCAGTCGAAAAAATTTAAAATTAAATCTTTCAAAACATAAAATACAATCATGGTAAAAGATTTATTCGAAAGAATACAACAAAGCAGAGGACCATTAGGAAAATGGGCTTCTCAAGCCGAAGGATACTACGTATTTCCTAAACTTGAAGGAGAACTTGGTCCTCGAATGACTTTCCACGGGAGAGAAATCCTTAACTGGAGTATCAATGATTATTTAGGTTTGGCAAATCATCCGGAAATTAGAAAAGCCGATGCTGAAGCTGCCGCACAATATGGAGCAGCTTACCCAATGGGGGCGAGAATGATGAGTGGTCACACAACGCTTCACGAACAATTGCAAAATGAATTAGCAGCATTTGTTCAAAAAGAAGCCGCTTATTTGCTCAACTTCGGTTACCAAGGAATGGTTTCTACAATTGATGCTTTGGTTACAAAAAATGATGTAATTGTTTATGATGTTGACAGCCACGGATGTATTATTGATGGGGTTCGTCTTCACATGGGAAAAAGATTTACCTACAAACACAATGATGTTGAAAGTTTAGAAAAAAACCTGAAACGTGCCACTAAAATGGCGGAAGAAAACGGCGGAGGAATTTTAGTAATTACCGAAGGTGTTTTTGGGATGCGTGGTCAACAAGGAAAATTAAAAGAAATTGTAGCTTTAAAAGAAAAATATAATTTCCGCCTTTTAGTTGATGATGCTCACGGTTTCGGAACCCTTGGAAAGACAGGAGCTGGAGCAGGTGAGGAGCAAGGTTGTCAAGACGGGATTGACGTTTATTTTTCAACGTTTGCAAAATCAATGGCAAGTATCGGAGCTTTTATTGCGGCTGATAAAAATATCATTGATTATTTAAAATATAATCTACGTTCGCAAATGTATGCCAAAGCGTTACCAATGATTTTCACCGTTGGTGCTTTAAAACGTTTGGAAATGCTTCGCACGATGCCAGAGTTGAAAAACAAACTTTGGGAAAATGTAAACACACTTCAAAACGGGTTGAAATCAAGAGGCTTTAACATTGGCGATACCAATACTTGCGTAACTCCGGTTTACCTTGAAGGAAGTATTCCGGAAGCGATGATGATGGTAAACGACTTGAGAGAAAATTACAATATTTTTCTTTCAATTGTGGTTTATCCGGTGATTCCAAAAGGTATTATTTTGTTAAGAATTATTCCAACTGCATCGCATACTTTGTCCGATATCAACGAAACATTAGACGCTTTTGAAGCCATCAGAGAAAAATTGGTAAACGGAACTTACAAAGCAATTGCTTCTGAAAAAACGGTTGACGTTTCTGAGGAAAGATAATTTTTTGACCTTAAATAGTTTAAAACCACTCTCAAAAGGAGTGGTTTTTTGTTTAAAAAAAAATCCGTAACTTTAAATAAAACTAAAATTTTAAGTTATGAAAAAGCAACTCACTTCCATATTTATATTGTTGTTAATGATGATTTCCTGCAATGGTAAACAAGAAAATAAGGCAGAAGAAATTACAGATATTCCCGATAAAAAAACTGAAATTGCTGAAAAAGAATGTTATCAATACGCCAAAAATAATGACAGCATTTCGCTGACTTTGATTCATGGCGAAAACCAAAAAGTTTCAGGCGATTTAGTTTACAATTTTTATCAAAAAGATGGAAATTTCGGGTCGTTTGACGGAATTATTAAAGGTGACACTTTGATTTTAAACTATCATTTTGAGTCAGAAGGAATGAAATCGTTGCGAGAGGAAATTTTTCTAAAAAAAGGTTCGAACCTCATGCGTGGTTACGGCGAAATGGCGAGTCTCAACGGAAAAGAATTTATCAAGCAACGCAAGACCATTCAGTTTGATGATGAATTTGCTTTAGCCAAAGTGGATTGTGAATAAAATTAAAAAACGTCCCCATTTCTGAGGACGTTTTATTATAAATTTTTAATGTAGGTACAACGTTTTTTGTGGATTTCAGGATTGAAATGTTTCCAGATCTTATGAATGGCATGATTGTCTTCGAGTTCGGGAGTTCTGTGGCACATTTTGACACCATTTTTTTCAAAAACTTTATAATATTCGTTAAAAATAACCGCTGTAACGCCTTTATTTTGATATTCTGGATCAATTCCAATTAAATAAAATAAAACTTCATCGCTGGATTTTTTTGCTTTAAGCAAATGAAAAATTCCAAAAGGAAACAATTTGCCATTGGCTTTTTTCAAAGCTTCGGAAAAGGACGGCATCACGATACTGAAAGCTATCAAATTATCATCTTTATCTTTGACAAATTTGATATATTCCGGATTAATAAAGCTAATGTATTTCTTTTTAAAATATTCTTTTTGAACATCGCTAATTGCCACAAAAGACGCTAGTTGTGCATAACTTTTGTTGAACAAATCAAACATTTTATCCACATACGGCATTACTTCTTTAGTCGTTTTGCAGTCGATGGCAGTTAGTTCGTATCGTTTTTTAATCAATTCATTCGCTTTGGTAAAACCATCCGGATTTACATTGCTAAAAGGAAATTTGCTCTCGATATATTTTTTTTCGGGAATAAAACCAAGTTGTTCAAAATGAGTGACATAATACGGAAAATTGTACCAAGTGATCATGCTTCCCATTTGGTCATAACCTTCGGTTAAAACCCCAACTTTGTCAAGATTTGAAAACCCCATCGGACCTTCAATATTTTCTAAATGGTGTTTTTTACCAAATTCAGATACTTTTTCCAATAATTTTTTGGTTACTTCAATGTCATCAATCACATCAAACCAGCCAAAACGTACTTTCTTTTTATCTTGTAACTTAACTTCCGTCCAATTGATAATCGCTGCAATCCGGCCTACGATTTCGTCGTTTTTGTAAGCCAAATAAAAATAAGCTTCGGCATTTTCAAAAACCGGATTTTTGTTTTTATCAAAAGATTCGAGCTCATCATTAATTAATGGCGGAATCCAGTTTTCGTTGTTTTTGTATAATTTAAAAGGAAATTTTACAAAATCCTTCATCAATTTTTTGGTATTTGCTTCTTTAATTGTAATCATTATTCTACGGTATTTCCGCCTACTTCGTCAATTCGTTTTTTCTCTTTTTCTTTTTTCTTGTCGGCTTTGCTTTTCTTTTCTTCGTCTTTGCCTGGACCTTTGATTAAAATGTCTTTGTAAAATTTATCAAATCGCCATGAAAAACCAATTCCACCGTACAAGATATCTGGCGTGTCTTTAATATTTTTACTGATGGAAGCGTCAATTTGAAAATTTTCGGCAATCAAATAAGCGGCTCCAACTCTGGCAATTGCATCGCTGTAAAAATCACTTTTGTAACCTTGACCTTCGATAAAACCTGACCATCTTTGGTTGAAACCGTAAGTCAATGTTCCAATTACGCCATAACTTGGAAAATCGGTTGTAATTTTATCGGCAATAATATTCATCACAAAAACAGTTTTGTTGCCAAAATGATTTTGTGTGATTAACATTAATTTCGGACTCAATTTTGGATCTTCCGGAAAAGAATAAGGGTTGTTCGAAAAATTGATATTGGCACCAGCATAAACGCTAACCGCCGGAATAAATTGGCGCCATTTAAAGCGTTGATTAGCTTTCCAGCTGTAAATATTTACTTTTTCCTCGTAGTTTCTAAAAGGATCGTAAATTAAATATTTTGCTCCAATGATTAAATTTCTCACACTGCTACGACTCTCGCTACCAAATGGCGTTTTGAATTCGTCAGCTTGGTATTTTACATTGGCAATAAATTCAAGTTGTTCCAAAAATGCTCCGTATCTAAAAGCGGCTTCCAGACCAAATCCAGAAGTTTCGGTGTTGAGCAAACTGTGATCCTCCCGAAGTGCATAAATTCCGGCTTCAGTTTGAAAAACTGATTTTCCTACCGAAAAACCTGACATCGATTCACCGGGACGATTCGAGTTGATAACGTCTGTAAATTGTGCCGAAACTCCAAAAGACAGAAAAATTGAAGAAACAGCAACCAATGATTTTAAGCTTGGCATGATTTTTTAGGTTTAGGATATATTAGAAAAACCCAAATGTAGTATATTTTATTATTAATTTAAGAACGAATTTTCAATTTTCACGGTTCTTATTCCTAAATTTACAACCCAAAATATTTCGAAAAAAATGGAATACGCAAGTTTTACAAATCTGATCAAAAATATTTTAATCATTATACTAATTTGGTATGGTGTGAAATTTTTATTCAGATTATTGTTTCCCGTAATGGTGAAAGCCGCTGTAAATAAAGCCGGACAAACTTTCCAACAACAGCAGCAGCAATATAGCCAACAATTTAACCAACAACAACGTCAAAATCAGGATTTTTCAAATACAAGTTCTTCTTCAGAAAAACCTCGAGAAAAGAAAAAAGTAGGCGAATACATTGACTTTGAAGAATTAAACTAAAAAATTTTATTAGCGGATATTTGGAGTAAATGCGTATCTTCACGCTTTTATTTTTCAATTGCTTTTATGAAGATAATCAACAAAGTATATCCGCATTTTCTCGCCATTTTAGGCTTCGTATTAGTTTCACTAATTTATTTTTATCCGGTTTTACAAGGTAAACAGCTTTATCAATCAGATATTGCTCAATTCACCGGAATGGCAAAAGAACAAAACGATTTTCGTGCTGCCGAAAATACTGAACCTTTCTGGACAAATTCGGCTTTCGGTGGAATGCCAACTTATCAAATGGGGGCGAATTATCCTAATGATACCATAGGTTTTGTTGACGATGTTCTACGTTTTTTACCACGTCCCACTGATTATCTTTTTCTTTATTTTTTAGGCTTTTACATTCTTCTCGGCGTTTTAAAGATTTATCCACTCAAAGCGTTTTTCGGAGCGTTAGCCTTTGGATTATCCACTTACATGATAATAATTTTGGGAGTGGGTCATAATGCAAAAGCACACGCCATCGCTTATATGCCAATGGTTGTAGCCGGCGTGATTTTAGTTTTTCGAAAAAAATATTGGCTTGGCGGTTTGTTAACCATGATTGCGGCTGCGTTGGAAATCAACGCAAACCACTTTCAAATGACGTATTATTTATTGTTTTTGCTATTATTCATCGGAATTTATTTTGTGGTAAAATTTATCAAAAACAAAGAATACAAAGAACTTGGCGTCGTCTCCCTGACATTTTTAATCGCCGGAATTTTAGCAATCGGAGTCAATGCAACCAGCCTGATGGCAACTGCAGAATACACTGATTTTAGTATGCGAGGCAAAAGCGAATTGACTTTCAATGCTGATGGTTCGCCAAATACTACCACAAGTTCCATGACTTATGACTACATCACGGAGTTCAGTTACGGAATTGCCGAAAGTTTTAATCTTATCGCTCCACGATTATTTGGTGGTTCAAATTCTGAGAAGTTAGACCACGAATCCCATGTCTATCAGTTCATTACACAAAAAGGCGCTTCCCCCGAAGAAGCCATGGCGTTTACCCAAAATTATGGTGTCACGTATTGGGGTGATCAACCCATCGTGGCTGCTCCAGCTTACATTGGCGCGATTGTATTTTTTCTAGCCGTTTTGGCACTATTTGTCGATAACCGCAAAATAAAATACGCCTTTTTGGCAGGGGTTGTTTTTTCTTTGTTTTTATCTTGGGGAAAAAATCTCGATTTTTTAACCAAAATATTTATCGATTATGTGCCGTTGTACGATAAATTTCGTGCGGTTTCATCCATCCAAGTAATTCTCGAACTTTGTATGCCGGTTCTGGCTTTTATGGGATTACAATCGTTTTTTAAAGCCGAAAAAGAAACACAAAAAAAATCTTTGCTTTACGCTACCGGAGTAAGTGTCGGGTTGGTCGTATTGTTATTTATTTCAAAATCTTTCTTTGATTTTGCCGGACCAATCGACGCGCGTTTGGCTGAAGTTTTTGCCCAAGCCGGAGATCCTTCATTTGGCGCTCAATTTTTTGATGCTTTGGTAGAAGACAGAAAAGCCATGTACAATGCCGATTTGCTGCGTTCCGGGATATTAATTTTGTTAGCGGCTGGAGTTTTATATTTGGCAATTAAAAATAAATTTTCGCAAACTATTACAGTAATTCTAGTTGGCGTATTATTAGTTGGAGATTTATTTTTTATCGACAAAAAATATGTGGACAACAGCGGATTTGCTAGCGCCAGAGAAGTTCGTGAGCCGTTCCAGCCAACCGTTGCGGATCTGCAGATTTCTCGGGATACATCGCATTATCGCGTTTACGAAGTAAATGGTCGTTTGCAAGCAAGAACGTCGTATTTCCACAAGTCGCTTTCAGGTTACAGTGCCGTTAGACCTCGCCGAATTGAACAACTTTTTGAGTATCAAATCGATAAAAATAATCTCGAAATCTTGAATATGTTGAACACAAAATATGTGATTCAGCAAGATGAAAAAGGGCAAGATATTCCCATGTTAAACGATGAAGCCAATGGAAATGCTTGGTTCATTTCGTCTGTAAAAAAGGTGAATTCTGCTGATGAAGAAATGAAGGCGTTGGACAAAATCGACACTAAAAATGAGGCTGTTTTCAACCAAAAAGAATTTGATAATAAAATTGATTCCGCTTACGCAAAAGATACTCTTGCTACCATAACGCTTAATGTTTACAAGCCAAATTATTTGAAATACACTTCGCAAAACAACGCTAAAGGTCTTGCTGTTTTTTCCGAAATCTATTATCCCAAAGGTTGGAATGTTACTATTGACGGTAAATCCGCCGAACATTTCCGTGTCAATTACACTTTGAGAGGTTTAGATATTCCGGCAGGAAAACACACTATCGAATTTAAATTTGAGCCTCAAGTGGTGAAAACCGGAAGCACCATCGTTTTGATTAGTTCAATAATTATGTTGTTGCTCATTTTAGCTGGAATTTATTTCGAGAACAAAAAAGCTAACCCAAAATCTGAGTAAGTTTTGCCTCAAAAAAAAATATTAATCATCACTTATTATTGGCCTCCAGCCGGAGGTCCAGGCGTTCAGCGATGGTTGAAATTTGTAAAATATTTGCCTGATTTTGGTGTTCAACCTATTGTTTACATTCCGGAAAATCCCACGTATCCCATCGTGGACAAAGCATTGATTTCGGAAGTTTCGGACAAAGCCATTATTTTGCGTAAAAAAATTTTCGAACCTTATCAATTGGCATCCATTTTTTCAAAAAAAAACACAGAAAAAATAAGTTCCGGAATTATTCCAAACCGCAAAAAACAAACGTTTCTCCAGAAATTATTTTTATGGATTCGAGGCAATGTTTTTATTCCGGACGCCAGAGTTTTTTGGGTAAAACCTTCAGTAAAATTTTTGAAAAAATATATTACTGAAAATAAAATTGAAACTGTTATCACTTCGGGACCACCACATAGTTTGCATTTAATTGGTTTACAACTAAAGAAAAATATAAATATTAATTGGATTGTAGATTTTCGCGATCCCTGGACGACAATTGGTTATCATAATGAATTGAAAATCAATCAGAAATCTCAAAAAAAACATAAAAAATTAGAATCGGAAGTTCTAAATACTGCCGACGAAATTTTGGTAACCAGCAAAACCACAAAAGCAGAGTTTTCGGTTCTTACGAGTAGGCCGATTACCGTGATTACCAATGGATTTGACGTTGAAAATGTTGAAAAACAAACGTTGGATAAAAAATTTACATTAGCACATATTGGTTCTTTTTTATCTGAACGAAACCCGAGAATTTTGTGGAAGGTTTTAAAAGAAATAATTAGAGAAAATCAAGCTTTTGCACAAGCTTTTGAACTGAAACTCATTGGTGCGGTAAGTCAAGAAATTTTGGATGCCATTACGGAATTCAAGCTGGATAAATTCACCAAAAATTTAGGTTACGTTTCTCACAAAGAAGCAATTGAACACCAACGAAAATCACAGGTTTTATTGCTAATCGAAATCAATTCGGAAATTACAAAAAGCATCATCCCCGGAAAATTATTTGAATACATGGTTTCTGAAAGACCGATTTTGGCCATCGGTCCTGAAGGTTCAGATTTTTCCGAAATCATTAGGGAAACCAATACCGGCGTTTTTGTAAATTATGAAGAAAAAGAAAAGCTAAAAAGCACGATTCTAGAATATTTTGACGAATATTTACAAGAAAATTTGAAATCGCATGCCATTGGTTTACAAAAATACAGCAGAAAAAATCTTACAGGAGATTTGGTTAAGATTTTAAATAAATTCCAAAACAAAATTCCAGTAGAGAAATTCCAAATTCCAATTAAAGCTCGAACTTTAAACTTCAAATAAAAAAAAACTCCTAACTCAAAAATGGGCATTGTTTTAAAACAATCTGGTAAAAATATTGTGATTACCTATTTCGGTTTCGGGATTGGTGCGATCAATGCGCTTTTTTTGTACACCAGTTTTTTAGGCGAAAATCATTACGGGATGGTGACGTTTTTGCTTTCGGCGGCAAATATTATGATGCCGTTGATGGCGTTTGGCGTTCAAAGCACGTTAATTAGATTTTATGCCAAATACAAAGACCCGAAACTACAGGATGAATTTTTGAGTTTTATGCTCTTAATGCCGTGGTTACTGATTGTTCCGGTTACAGTAATTACGCTTTTTGGTTACGATTTTATCGCCAAAATAATTTTGGAAGAAAATCCTGGCGTAGAAAATTTTCTGTGGCTCATTCCAATAATTGGGTTGTTTATGGGTTATTTCGAGATATTTTATGCATGGGTAAAAGTGCAAATGAAATCGGTTTTTGGGAATTTTATTTCCGAAGTTTTCGTACGAATAATGGTCACATGTTTGCTGCTTTCGGTGTATTTTGAATGGCTCACGAAAGAACAATTTATATACTCGTTATCAATTACTTACGGGTTGCAAATGTTGGTCATGATGTTGTATGCATTCAAAGTAAAACGGCCGAAAATAACTTTCAAAATTCCGCAACATTCGAAAGAAATTTTTACGTATTCGTTTTTCATTATTTTGTCGGGAAGTATTGCGGTTTTAGTATTGGATTTTGACAAAGTGATGATTCCGGCTTACCAGCCAAATGCGGAAAATGCGTTTTACGCCGTTGCTACTTTCATTGCTACGGTTATCGCGGTTCCAAGCAGGGCGATGCTTCAAATTATTTATCCGATTACCGCAAAATTAATGGCTGAAGAAAAAATGGTGGAACTTAACGATTTATACAAACGAAGTGCGATTACGTTGCAAGTTTTCGGAGGATTGATTATGCTGGGAATTTTCCTGAATATTAATGAAATGTATAAAATCATTCCAGGAAATTACGAATCGGGGTTGTTTTGCGTTTTTTTGATAGGCTTGAGTAAGTTTTACGATGTGATTTTAGGCAACAATAATGCGATTATTTTAAACACAAAATATTACCGAATTGTCTTACTTCTTGGCGTTTTACTGGTAATTTTAATGATTTTGTTAAACATGATTTTTATCCCGATGTACGGCATTACCGGTGCAGCTTTGGCGACTTTAATTTCGGTGGTGATTTATAATTCGCTAAAACTTTGGTTTGTGGTGAGTAAGATGAAATTATTTCCGTTTACAGTCAATACGCTGAAATCGTTTGGAATCTTGGCGGTGGTTTTTATGGGATTTTATTTTTGGGAATTTTCTTTTCATCCGATTTTGAATATTATCCTAAAATCCGGGTTGATAACGGTGGTTTATGTGGGTTTGAATTATTTTTTCAAAATTTCTCCAGACATCAATTTGGCGATGGAAAATCTGGTTATGAAATTGAAGCGGGGTTCGCGTGAGGGATAGCAGCGGAAATCCTTTTTATAATTTTCCGAAGGGTTTACCCGAAGGAAATTTATAAAAAGATTGTAGCGAATAGCCCGACCTGTAGCGATAGCGGAAGGTCACGCCCAAAATAAAATAATAAATCCCGTCCACTTTTACAAGTAAACGGGACTTATAACAAACCTAACCAACCAATTTTAATAATCAACCAAATTATTAAACTTTTAAACTTTTTTTATTATGAAATTCAGTATTTGATGTATTTCAATTACCGTGCCAAATTCAATTTTTCGATTTTATTTGGCTCGTAATTTATTGTTTATCAGATATATTACAAAGTTACGGCGAAGTTCCTTAATTTTATTATATTGAATTTATAATTTTTCCTTAAGATATTTTCCAGTGAGGGAATTTTTGTCCTTCACGATTTCCTCAGGCGTTCCGGATGCAACTAAATTTCCGCCGTTTTCGCCGCCTTCAGGACCAATGTCGATGATGTAATCGGCACATTTTATAAGGTCGAGATTGTGCTCGATGACAATGATGGAATGGCCTTTTTCGATAAGGGCTTCAAAGGATTTTAGCAATTTTTTGATGTCGTGAAAATGGAGTCCTGTTGTGGGTTCGTCAAAAACAAAAAGCGCTTTGTCCTTAGTATTTCCTTTGATTAAAAACGACGCCAATTTGATGCGTTGCGCTTCACCACCGGAAAGCGTGGAGGAAGATTGCCCAAGTTGAACATAGCCTAATCCCACGTCCTGCAAGGGTTGGAGCTTGAGCATTATTTTTTCTTGCTTGTGTTGCGAGAAAAATGCTACAGCATCGTCGATGGTCATGGTGAGAATATCATCGATATTTTTGCCTTCGAAATTTACTTCTAAAATTTCTTTTTTGAAACGTTTTCCGTTGCAGGTATCGCACACGAGGGAAACATCGGCCATGAAAACCATTTCCACATTAATATTTCCTTCGCCTTTGCAAGTTTCGCATCGACCGCCATCGACATTGAAGGAAAAATGTTTGGGTTGGTAATTGCGTAATTTTGACAATTTTTGTTTCGAAAATAAATCTCTAATATCGTCATAGGCTTTGATGTAAGTCACCGGATTCGAGCGTGAACTCTTGCCGATTGGGTTTTGGTCCACATATTCGATGTGCTTGATCAACTGATAACTTCCGGTCATTTCGGTAAATTGACCTGGTTTTTCGCCAATTCCTTCCACGGATTTTTGAACCGCTGGAAATAATATTTTTTTGACCAAAGTACTTTTTCCGCTTCCCGAAACACCTGTGATTACGGTTAAAACCTCCAATGGAAAACGAACGTCTATATTTTTTAAATTGTTTTCTCGAGCGCCTTTGATGTCAATAAAATTGCGGTATTTTCGGCGTTGTTTTGGCGTTTCAATCGCGTCTTTTCCGCTGAGATATTGTGCGGTTAAAGAAGTTGATTTTAGAATTTCTTCGAAAGTTCCTTGTGCTACCAAATTTCCGCCGTTCGTTCCAGCTTCGGGACCAATGTCGATAATCATATCGGCAGCTTTCATGATGTCTTCATCGTGTTCCACAACAATTACGGTATTGCCTAAATTTCGAAGTGAAATTAAAACTTCAATTAATTTTTCGGTGTCTTTTGGATGTAATCCAATGCTGGGTTCATCTAAAATATACATGGAACCTACCAAGCTACTTCCTAAAGATGTTGCCAAGTTGATGCGTTGCGATTCTCCACCGGAAAGCGTGGCTGAGTTTCGGTTTAAAGTTAAGTATTCGAGTCCGACTTGGCTTAAAAAAGACAAGCGATTGTTGATTTCTACCAATAATCTTTTGGCGATTTTTTGGTCGTATTCTGAAAGTTGTAATTCTTTGAAAAAAGTGATTAATTTTTTGATTGGCAAATCAACCAAATCCGAAATTGTTTTTCCAAAAACTTGAACGTAATTAGCTTCATTACGTAAACGTTTGCCTCGACAATCCGGACATTTCGTTTTTCCGCGGTAGCGCGACAACATCACACGGTTTTGGATTTTATAATTTTTAACTTCGAGTTCTTTGAAAAATTCGTTTAAGCCCGTAAAATATTTATTTCCTTTCCAAACCAAATTTTTTTGTTCGTCCGAAAGTTCAAAATAAGGTTTGTGAATAGGGAAGTCGAATTTATGTCCGGTTTTTACCAATTCATCGCGGTACCAACTCATGCTTTCGCCACGCCAAGGAAAAATGGCATTTTGAAAAACAGAAAGTGCCGTGTTTGGGATCACCAATTCTTCATCGATGCCAATAATATTTCCGTAACCTTGACAAGTAGGACAAGCACCATAAGGATTGTTGAAACTAAAAAGGTGAACATTTGGCTCAAAAAATTGAATTCCATCTAATTCAAAATTATTGCTGTAAGTCCGTTGATTTTCGGTATTTACTTCTTGCAAAATACACGTTCCTTTGCCTTCGTAAAAAGCAGTTTGCACAGAATCTGCCAAACGATTGTAAAACTCGTCATCGGTTTTTACAATGATTCGGTCAACAATTAATAGAATATCCTGATTGTCAAATTCATGACCGTCTATTTCATCTAATCTCACCATTTGGTTTTTGACCAAAATTCTGATAAATCCTTGCTGAAGTAGCGCTTTTAATTTATCTTCAAGAGCGCGACCTTCTTCGAGGTGAATAGGAGAAAGGAGTAGCCACTTGCTGTCTTCCGGGAAAGATTTTATATCATTAATGACATCGGTTACTGTATCTTTCTTAACTTCTTGACCAGAAATGGGTGAATAAGTTCTTCCAATTCTGGCAAAAAGCAATTTGAGGTAATCATATATTTCGGTAGAAGTTCCAACGGTTGATCGTGCATTTGTAGTGTTTACCTTTTGTTCAATGGCAATTGCAGGAGCAATTCCTTTGATGTAATCCACTTTTGGCTTGTCTAATCGACCCAAAAATTGTCTGGCATAACTCGATAAACTTTCCACATAACGGCGTTGTCCTTCGGCATACAAAGTATCGAATGCTAAACTGGATTTTCCCGAGCCTGAAAGTCCGGTAATTACGACTAATTTATTTCGGGGAATGGCAACATCTAAATTCTTAAGGTTATGAATTTGAGCACCTTTTATGATAATATTATTTTTTGGATCGATTTTTGTTACATCAATTTTCATAGCAAATAAGAAAACCACAAAGATACAAAATTCGTATCTATATTTATTAGAAAGCGCATTGCCAAAAGCGAGTTAAGACTTTGTAGTTTCTAGACTTTTTTTAACATTACTATACGAAATCGATTTCAACAATTGAGTGAAGTGAAGTTAAAATGTTAAAATTTAGCGTATTGTTTGGTAGTGTCAATTAAACCACTACATTTGAAATCTTAATTCATCATTATTTAACATTTAGCCTATAGCAAAAAAATACTTTTTAGAACGTTTCGAAAATAACATCCAAAAACTAAAAGGTAAAACTATGGCTAGTGTTCAGACCCCAGACAGCTTGTTGATTAAAAATTATGTAGCCGGAGACGAAAGCGCTTTAGCAGCATTAATTGACAAACACCAATCTAAAATCTTCGGTTTTATTTGCTCAAAAGTTTCAGATAGAGATATGGCCGACGATATTTTTCAAGACACATTTATTAAAGTAATCAAAAAATTAAAATCTGATTCTTATAACGAAGAGGGAAAATTTTTGCCTTGGGTGATGCGTATTGCTCATAATTTGGTTGTGGACCAATTCCGTAGAAGTAAAAAAATGCCGATGTTTCGTGAAACCGAAGAGTTTTCAATCTTTGATATCATGACAGATAACAGTCCACACATTGAAAGCCAAATCATCACAGAACAAATCGAAAAAGATTTAGAAAAATTAATTGACGAACTTCCTGCAGACCAAAAAGAAGTGCTGTTAATGCGTATTTACCAAGATCTTTCTTTCAAAGAAATTTCTGAGCAAACAGGTGTAAGCATCAACACTGCTTTAGGGAGAATGCGTTATGCGTTGCTTAATTTGAGAAAAGTAATTGATAAAAATAAAATTGTTTTGGTGAACTAAAATATTTTTGAAAGTGTAGCGTTATAGTAGAAAACAAAACCACGAAATATGGCAAAACTCTACTCTAAAAAACAATTTTCAAAAGCGATGCAGCCAAAAAAAGAAACAATATCGTTCCTGCTTAATTATTCAAAAGCACTGACTTTTGTAAAAGCAAAAGGACTAAAGTTTGAAACCATCGCAAACTAACACTAATCCCGGTTTTCACCGGGATTTTTTTTAATCTGAAATTTAATCTGAATTCATTTTAGATTCTTCTAAGATTATTTCAAATTCCCCAACTTCTTCAACATCTTTTTCCCTGCAATCGTTGCCGTAATCACATCCTTTTCAAGCCTCCAGCCACGAGCCGGCGAATATTCTCTTCCGTACCAAATCATCTGTAAATGCAGCTTATTCCATAAACTTTCCGGAAAAATTTTCTTTGCGTCACGCTCCGTTTCCACCACATTTTTTCCCGACGAAAGTCCCCAACGGTACATCAACCTGTGAATGTGCGTGTCCACTGGAAAAGCCGGAACCCCAAAAGCCTGCGACATTACCACACTTGCCGTTTTATGTCCTACCGCCGGAAGCGATTCCAACGCCTCAAAACTCTGCGGCACCTCGCCATTATATTTTTCGAGCAAAATTTCGCTCAACCCAAAAATCCCTTTGGATTTCATTGGCGAAAGCCCACAAGGTCTAATAATTTCCTTAATTTCTTCCACCGAAAGTTTCACCATATCCCAAGGATTATCGGCCTTGGCAAACAACAATGGCGTAATCTGATTCACCCGAACATCCGTGCATTGAGCCGAAAGCAAAACCGCAATCAGCAACGTGTAAGCATCCTTATGATCCAACGGAATCGGGATTTCCGGATACAATTCCTCCAATTTTTCCGCCACAAAAGCAGCCTTTTCCTTCTTCGTCATCGCTAAAAAATGTAACTTTATCCGCACAAAATTACCGTAAAAATAATTATGTGCCTAATCCGGCTGTACGTTTCAAGTCCTCGGCAAAATTTGTTTTTTTTCACGATTCGGCAGGAGCTTCCGCTGGTCGCTCTGCCAAATTCGGCAAAAAAATACAAATTTCGCCTCCGGGCTTTCCACTGCCATCCGGGGCAAAATCCTGCAAACTAAGAAAATATTTTATAAAATGACACAACTGCAAATAGGGGACAAAGCACCCACTTTCGACGCCCAAGACCAAGACCAAAACCCGCACCAACTCAAAGATTATACTGGAAAAAAACTTGTAATTTTTTTCTACCCAAAAGCCAGCACTCCCGGCTGTACCACAGAAGCTTGCGACTTGCGCGACAATTACCAACGCTTTCAATCTTTAGGTTACGAAATTTTAGGCGTAAGTGCTGATAGCGCCAAACGTCAAAAAAATTTCATCGAAAAAAATAAATTGCCTTTTCCCTTAATTGCTGACGAAAATAAAGAGATGATTAATGCCTTTGGAGTTTGGGGACCTAAAAAATTTATGGGCAGAACTTACGACGGCATTCATAGAACTACGTTTGTCATCAACGAAAAAGGAATTATTGAAGATGTAATCACAAAAGTTAAAACGAAAGAACATTCTAGTCAGATTTTAAAATAGGTAATTAGTGATTGGTAACTAGTAATTAGTTTTTAGAATATACAACTAAATAAAAAAGCAGTAATTCATAAACGAATACTGCTTTTTTTATAAAATCCCAATAAGAAAATTCCAAATTCCAAGATTTTAAATCTTAAATCTCAAATCAAAAATCAATTGGCTTCTTCCATCAATTTTCTCGGGTCGTAACCAAAAAGATTGTCTTTTTTAATCATTTCGGCGATACCTTTTGGTAACATTTCTTCCCAACCCGGTTTGCCTTTGCTAATCATTTTCAATACTTCACGTGAGAAAATATCCAAATCATTTTCATCGTAATCTGTGATATCAATCACTTTTCCGTTGAATTTAAAGAACTTGTACAATTCTTTCATTCTCGGATGTACTTTTAAATTTTCAGAATTAACGATTTCGCCGTTGTCATCTTTCATCGGATACAAGAAAACTTTCAAATCACGGTAAAATAATTTCCCGAAAGCTTCCAAGATTCCACCACTTAAATGACGGTAATATTTTTCGTCAAAAATATCGATCAAGTTGTTCACTCCCATTGCCAATCCCATTCTGGCTTTGGTATAATTAGAAAAATATTCAACCACTTTATAATATTCCTGAAAGTTCGAAATCATCACGGTTTGTCCAAGAGAACATAGTAATTCCGCACGATCCATAAAGTCACGTTCGTCAATTTCCCCGTCAGATCTAAGGTTTGACAAGGTAATTTCAAAAACAACTAAAGTATTTTTTTCGTCTACTTTGTTTTCTGCCAAAAACATCTCTAACGATTTTTTGTACATGTCCATATTGACACGCGTCACCGGACGGAAACTTCCGCGAAGCGCCAAAATATTTTTTTTGTACAAAACCGCCGCCGGCAAAACATTATTACCATCCGGATTAAACATCACGGCATCTGTCATTCCGTTTTTCACAAGTTGCAAACTCATCAAACGGTTGTCAACATCCGCAAATCGCGGTCCGGAAAAGTTTATGGTATCAATTTCAAGTTGGTCTTTATCGAGATGATCGTATAAATAACGCAACATTTTTTTTGGATCATTGTATTTGTAAAACGCTCCATAAATGAGGTTTACGCCCAAAATTCCCAAAGTTTCTTGTTGCAATCTTGCATCAGTTTCTTTAAAGCGAATGTGCAAAACAATTTCGTTATAATCTTCGTCCGGTTCTAATTGGTATTTAATTCCAACCCAACCATGACCTTTAAATTGCTTGGCAAAGTCAATTGTGGCAACGGTATTTGCGTAGCTAAAAAACACTTTGCTCGGATGTTTGTCACGTTTTAGTCGTTGTTCAACCAAGCGTACTTCGTGCGAAAGCATTTTTTTTAGGCGTTCTTCGGTTACATATCTTCCGTCGGATTCCGCTCCATAAATGGCGTCGCTAAAATCTTTATCGTAAGCAGACATCGCTTTTGCAATCGTTCCAGACGAACCACCTGTTCTAAAAAAATGACGAACCGTTTCTTGTCCGGCACCAATTTCGGCAAAAGTTCCGTAAATATTTTCGTTAAGATTGATGCGCAAGGCTTTGTCCTTAATAGAAGGAATTTGTTCAATTGCCTTGTCGCCTTTAAGTGTAATTTCGTTTTCGTCGTTTCTCATAAATTCTGATACTACAAGTGCAAAGTTAACAAAACAAGGCTTTTTTGAAAGGTAATTAATGTTATTTTTGTAAAAAATTAACGCATTTGAAAGTCTATTTTTTAGGAACCGGAACATCACAAGGAATTCCGGTAATTGGCAGCAATCATCCCGTTTGTAAAAGCAACGATCCAAAAGACAAAAGGTTACGGGTTTCCGTGAGGATTTCCTGGGAAAATTTTACTTTTATAATCGATTGTGGTCCCGATTTTAGACAACAAATGTTAACCAGCGACACTCAAAAGGTGGACGGAATTTTGTTTACTCATGAGCATTCAGACCACACAGCAGGTTTAGACGACATCAGGCCATATAATTTTGCGCAAGGTGCGATGAAAGTTTTTTTGCACGAACGGGTTTTAGCAAATTTGGAAAAAAGATTTGATTATATTTTTGAAAAAGAAAATCGGTATCCGGGAGCTCCTTCGATTGAAGCTGTAATTGTGAAGAAAAACCAAGAATTTTTATTGGGAAACAAAACCGTAATGCCTATTGACGCTTTGCACGGTGATTTACAAGTTTTCGGATATCGAATAGAAGAATTTGCCTATTTAACTGATATTAAAACTATTACAGTTGAAGAAATTGAAAAATTAATTGGTGTTAAAGTTTTGGTGGTTAGTGCTTTACGCGAAGAAGACCATCATTCGCATTTTAATTTAAACGAAGCTTTAGATTTAATCAAAAAAGTGAATCCGGAACGAGCTTATTTAACGCATATCAGCCACAAAATGGGTTTCCACGAAATCATCCAACAAAAATTACCGCAAAACGTGTTTTTGGCTTACGATAATCTCGAAATTATTATTTAAAAAATACTTTTCTAAAAAATGAAAAAAACCATTTTATACCTATTTATATTCGCTGTTTTAATGAACATCTTTACGTTTATGTATTTTTCAAAAAAATTAAAATTTGAAGAATCGCGTATTGAAAAGTTTCATTCCGAAGCTAAGTCGAAAAAAGATTCCATTCAGTCGATGTACGGTCAGGTTCTCGAGGCCAATTATTTTTCTTTGGAGTATAACGATAACGCCATGGATTATTACGAAGGTTACGATATTGAGCAACTTTCCAATCAAATTAGAGACGAAATCATGTCTTTAAACGAACAACCTCAAGGAAATCCTCTAACAAAATACGGGATAATAAACGGCAACAAAACCTTTATCAACAAAGTTAAAATTCTAAACCATCGCTGGATTATTGCCGATTTTAATGCAGGAAAAGTTTGGGGTGAAGTGCTCATCAAATATTTTGTCAACGACGGCAAACCCACTGATTTTGAAACCATTGATAGTTTTGTATATTCCACTACCGTAAATTAAATTTTTTCGTATTTTTATCGTTTCCAAATCTGAAAAAATGAAAAAAATAATTGTCGCCCTAATTGTCATTGCATTCGCAGGATGCCGTGATTTAAGTGGTTCTTCGGACAATGTTACCGCCAATAAAAAATTGGGTCGCGTAGTTGGAGCCGATAAAGACGAAAAAGGTTGTGTGGCTTCCGCAGGTTACACATTTTCTATTTTGCGCGACAGTTGCGTTCGACCTTTTGAAACTGGGATTCGCCTGAATTCGGTTAAAGCAATCGAATCTCGTGATAGGCAAATGAGTGCTTTTGCAATTTTGGAAGAAAACGGAAATCGTGCGGAAATTTTTGTTCCTCAAGAAAAAGGCAGCATCATTTTAGAACGAAAATCTGAAGGAATTCCTTACGAAGGAAAAAATTGGAAACTTTTAACCGTAGGAGGTTTCACTCTTAAAAAAGGAGATTCTTTATTGTACGCTGGCGCAAAAATAAACGAATCCGTTATCACTGGAAGCGACAATCCCGAAGAATAATATTTTTAGTTAAACTACTGTGAATGAATAGTTAAAGCGATTGTTTCGGCATGAAATATGCTTTATTCGTTTACATGAAACAAATCATCCAATTTCTTCTTTTATCATTTTTCGCCACTTTTTTTGTGAGTTGTAAAAATGGTGATGCTTTTCAAAAAATAACTAAAATCTTCGTCGATCCAGATGCGCGAGCCCAATACGAACATACTTTTAAGGGCGGTGAAAACGAACTAATTTTTTGGCAGAAAGCATTTCAAGATGGAATACAAACCAGTGTTGAAATTGAGACACCTTACGCTGAAAAGGGTATTTTTAATCCCAATGTCAATTTGGCTTACAGCTATTTAATTGACTTAAAAGAAGGAGAAAAACTTGACGTTTTGGTTCAAAAAGATTCTTTGCAGCAAAAAATTTTCCTTAATATTTTTCCTATAGAAAATTTATCCAGTGAAAAATTTGGCTTAGTTGGTACACAAATCAATAAGCTTTCATTTGCGGCTCCGAGTTTTGGAAAATATTTGCTTGTTATCCAGCCGGAAAATAAAATTTCGGGACAATTTTCATTTATCATCAATAAATATCCAGTTTACGGCTTTCCGGTTGCGGGAAAATCAAATAATGCGATTGGAAGTTTTTGGGGAATGGATCGCGATGGGGGTAAACGCAAGCACGAAGGTATTGATATTTTTGCCAAAAAAGGAACTCCTGTCGTTGCGGTTTCTGACGGAAGAATCACGCGAACCGGAAACACAGGTTTGGGTGGAAAACAAGTTTGGCAACGTACAGAAATTTTTGGAAATTCAATTTATTATGCACATTTAGACAGCATTAACGTAGCTTCCGGGAGTTATGCAAAGCAAGGTGATACTTTAGGTTTTGTAGGAAATACCGGAAATGCACAATTCACGCCACCGCATTTACATTTTGGGATTTACAAAGCTTTCAGTGGTGCGATTGATCCGTTGCCGTTTGTTTTTGAACAGAAAAATATTGCTTTAAATTCAAAATTTCCGTTGGATTTCAAGACCGATTTTGTAGAAATCAAAAATGAAAAAGCCAATCTCCGTAAAAAGCCTTCCACTAAATCCGATGTTGTGAAGACTTCAAATTTATCTGAAAAGTTGGTTCTTTTGGGACAAAATAATGATTGGTTACATATTCAAACTTCAGATGGTTTGAAAGGATTTGTGCATAAATCTTTAATAAAAAAAGCCATTTAAAAAGTCGATTTTTCTGAAGAAATAAATTTTTGTAGAGTTGAAATCCCGCTATTTTCACTTTTTTTAATAACCGAAATATTTCCGTCAGATTCCATAATAACAGCTTTAACTTCGGCTAAATTTTCGATGCCATTTTTACGAACTTCCGATAAAATTTCGTCTTCGGTAATCACTTCACTCTTTAATTTTTGATGCAGAAATTTTCCATCGTAATACAATAGGGTAGGCGAAGAGTTGACAATTTTTTCAAATATATTTGACTTTTGCGATAAAATTGCGAAGAAATATTGCAATAAAATAATTACAATCAGTGCAACACTTCCGTCTATAATAGGAACTTGCGCCAAAATCATCCACGAAAGCGTAGAGCCAAGCGAAACGGTAACGACAAAATCAAAAGCTGAAAATTTCGATAACGTGCGTTTTCCTGAAATTCTGATAAAAAGAAATAGCGTTAAATATCCAATTGCGGAGCAAATTACGATTCGCAATACGTTTTCCCAACTCTCAAAGAATAAATTTTGCATCGACTGTTTTCCTTAAAATTAAAAATTTGGAAGGAAACTAATGTCGAATTTAACGTAGCTTTATCAAACGTCAATGCGTTGACACTACTTTCAACCCAATTATTGACGCAATTAGGGTGGTGATGAAAAACATTCTCCAAAAAGTTACCGGATCTTTGAAGAAAAATACTCCCATTAATACCGTTCCAACGGCTCCAATTCCGGTCCAAACTGCATAAGCGGTTCCTAAAGGCAAAGTTTGTGTGGCTTTAATCAACAGAAACATACTCAAAAAACAGGTCACTAAAAATCCGCCGTACCAAAGGTAAACGTCAGTTCCTTCGGCCGTTTTTGCTTTTGCCAAACATGATGTAAAGGCTACTTCAAATAATCCTGCGATAATCAATAAAATCCAACTCATGGCTCAATATTTTTGGCAAATTTCTATCGAAAATCTCGTAAAATTATTAACAAATGATAAGAAATTATTTCACTTTCGAACGGATTCTGCTTAAACTTACCGCTGTAATTCCCAGAAATGATGCGATGTGGATTAAAGCTACTCGTTTAATTAGTTGAGGATGAAGATGTAAGAGTTGTTGATATCTTTCTGAAGCAGATAAAAACTGACGGTCAATCAATCTTTTTTCAACTTTAACCAATTCTTTTTCGGCTAATTTTCTACCCCAATTCGAAAGTTCTAAATTTTTTAAAAACAATTCATTAAGTTGATTTGTTCCGATTTTGTAAAACTCACAATTCTCGAGCAATTCAATGGTTTCGTAACCAGGTTTTTTGTGAACGTAACTATTCATCGACAGCACGACATCGGCTTCAAGCCCAAACCAAAATGTAATTTGCGAACCGTCAATTTCTGAAAATGCACGAACAATTCCTTTTTTTAAAAAATAAATATCGGTTTCAATTTTATTTTGTTGGAAAAGAATTTCGCCTTTCGGCAATGAAATAATTTCTGAAATAGCTTCCAGTTTTTCCAGTGATGATGCGGAAAGCGGAAATATTTTTTCAGAAATTATTCGTAAATCCATCACAAAAGTTAATTGTTAGCGTTAAGCCAATTGATTAAATCTCTAAAATTTTGCGGAGAAACACCATGACCAATCGGGTATTCTTTGTAAGTCACCTCAATGCCCAAATTTTTTAGAAAATCAGGCGCTTGTCTTGCCCATTGCACCGGAATTACTTGGTCTTGCGAACCATGGGAAACAAACATTTTAAGGTGCGAAAAATTTTTTCCCTCTAAATTTTCGGGCATAATTTCGGGATGTAAATAACCGCTCAACGCAATCACATTTTTAATTTTTTCCGGATAAGTTAAGGCAATTGCATAACTCAAAATACTTCCTTGACTGAAACCAATCAACGTAACATTTTGATAATCAATTGGTAATTCGCTTTCAAGCTGGTTCAAAAATTTTGTAATCAAATCCCGCGACTCAATCGCTTGTTCATTATCAGTAAATTTATTTTGATCTGCGTCAAAATTTATGGCGTACCAAGCGTGACCGTAAGGCTGCAAGTCATAAGGAGCTCTCGCCGAAACCACGTAATAATTTTCGGGAAGTTCGGATGCAAAAGCAAATAAATCTTCCTCATTGCTGCCGTAACCGTGCAATAAAAGCAACAACGGATTTTTTTCTTTGATAATTTTAGGTTCTCTAACTAAATATTGGATTTGGGTTTTCATGGTAAAATTTAAACAAGATTTTTAAATAGTTTTTGAAAAAATGCTCCCAAAAACGGAATTAAATTTAATTGATTTTGCAATGCACTTACAAAGCTGTAAGCCCACAAAACAAAGCCAAAAATGTATAATGACGAAGAAATCATCCAGTTGTCAAACAGTCCTACGGGATAACCTAATGCGAAAAAAAGTAAGTTTATTCCCAAAGCTTGACGCACGTAAAACCCAGAAAAAGGATTTTTCTTTTCGCCGTTCATAACAGCGGCAATAATGGTTCCGATAATCGTTAGATGTGCGATAATCGCTATGTTTTTTCCTTCGTGTATGTCGTTTCTATTCATGATTTTTGTTTAAAACCAATTGCTGGTTGTTGTAAATTCCGAGTGGTTTTCCGGTGAAATTTTTTCCTAAAAAAGCACTGTTTTTTGATTTTGACAGAATTGAATCTTTCGTAAAAGACCATTTTTCGTTTGGATTAAAAAACGAAATTTCCGCTTTTTCGCCAACTGCTATTTTCGGTTTTTCGATGCCAAAAATATTTCTTGCGGCAGTCAATTTTTCGATTACTAGTTCCAAAGGTAAAACATTAAGCAAAGCACCAAACGCAGTTTCCAAACCGATTGTTCCGTTTTTTGCCAAATCAAATTCCATTTTTTTGTGTTCGATATCAATAGGATTATGATCTGAAGTGATGGCGTCAATCGTTCCATCCAAAACCGCTTCGACCAAAAATTTCCTCGTTTCTTCTTCACGTAAAGGTGGCGAAACTTTAAATCTCGTATCAAATTCTTGTAACTCTTGATCAGTTAAGGTTAGGTGATGAATTGAAACAGAACAAGTTACATTTAAATTTTTTGCTTTTGCTTCGCGAATTAACTCAACCGATTTTTTCGTAGAAATCGTGGGGAAGTGAATTTTACCTCCGGTATATTCCAAAATAAATAAATTTCTGGCAATTTGCAATTCTTCTGCTAATGCGGGAATACCTTTCAAACCTAACTTTGTTGCCGAAATTCCTTCGTTAGCAACGCCATTTCCTTTTAAATTTTCGTCTTCAGAAAAAGCCAAAACCAAACCATCAAAATCTTGCGTGTATTGCAATGCAATTTTCATCAAATTGGTATTATTGAGATTTTTATTGTAGTCGCCAAAAGCAATTGCACCAGAATTTTTCATGTCAAAAAGTTCTGCCAAGTCTTTGCCTTCGCTGTTTTTTGTCAAAGCGCCAATCGGGAAAATTTGTGTGGCATAACCATTTGATTTATTTTTTGCGAAAGCAATTGCCGCTTGATTATCCGCAATCGGAAAACAATTAGGTTGCAAAGCCACGGCTGTAAATCCGCTTTTTGCAGCAGTCGAAAGTCCGTTTGCAATGGTTTCGCGGTCTTCAAATCCAGGTTCTCCAAAACTAACACCCATGTCAAACCAACCTGGAGAAATGTGCAAATTTTCAAATTCAACAGTTTTGTAATTATTTGGATTTGAAATAGTTGTCCCAATTTCTTTAAACTTTCCATCTTCAATCAACAAATCTTTTTTCTGTTGATGAAACTCGCTTTCCGGATCGATGACGGTAGCGTTTTTGATTAAAATATTCATGCGTTGTGTTGTTGTTTATTTTATAAATTTTTGAATAAAAATTTCTGTAAAAAGAAATAATAAAGCCAGAATAACAAACCATTTCCACAAATTATTGTCCGTTCTGTTGGTTTGGATTTCGTCAAAAACTTGATCAATTCCTTCTACAATATTAAAATTTTCAAATAGTTTTAGATCCACTTCTGCCAAATTTCCCTCAGTTCTGGCGTAGTTAAATCCGACAGCTTGAACCATTTTTTCGCCGTTAAACAAACCAAAAATCCCAGCTTTTTCGGGTGCATTTTCAAATTGAAGTTTTACTTTATTGCTCAAAAGTTGTTGCATCGGAACAATTTCAGGAGCATTTTTTTCGGTAAGATTTTTTAGTTTTAAAATTTCATCTTTTTGCAAAGAAGCATTGGCAATGTAAGGTTGGTTTCGTCCGATTTTTAGCGCGTTAATTCCGGTTTTTTGGCTGTTTTTCGCCATGTTATAAAACGTTGGAACAATCAAAGGCGAATTCTGAAAATTTGAAATTTCTTTGTTAATCGCGGCAGCAAAAACGTAAACTGAACCCACCGAATTTTTTGCTGAAATTAAAAAAGGCTGAGAATCTGCAAAACTTAAAACGGCTGGAAAACTTGAAGATAAAGTCGTGGAAACTTTAACTGTAGGATATTGAAAATTATCAGTTTTTTTCTCAAAAACCGTGCTGTAAAGCGGATGATTATAGGAGATTTTTGAAACTTGTTTCTCTTGATTTTGAATTGTTTGTAATTGAATTTTACCAAATTGTGATAAAAAACGATTATAATTTTCCGCTTGAATTTGTGGAGAAGGAATCAAAACTAAATTACCACCTTTTTCCACAAAAACCTTCAGATTTGTTGCCAAAGCTTGAGGAATTTCGTTAAGTTCATTTAATACAATCGCTTCTTGTTGTTCGATTAGATTATATTCTAAAGCGTTGATTTCTAAATTTTTATAATTAAATTCTTTGTCTGAGTAAATTTTTCTTAGAAAATTACTTTTTTCAGTTGAACCAATGCTTAAGACGTTCGTTTTTTCTGGGGCTGAAATGCTGAAAAAATATTGATTGTCGTAGGAAAGCGCGTTATCGTTGATAGAAACGTAGCCATTGAAATTTTCCTTTGGAATAATAAATAAAACTGGTTTTTCTGTCACTTTTTCGACAACAGTTTTGGTAATTAATTTTCCGGAATTATACAAAGCAACCGGAATTGAATTGTCGTAATTATTTGATGATGAAATGTTTATAGCGATTTCGTAAAACTTATCAAGTGTTTGATTCACATAAACGCTATCAATCGAAACATTTTTTTGCTGTTCAATTTTCGGAACGATAAAATAGGTATTGAACGTGCTGTCAATGCTTTTTAAATGTGTATTTTCAAGCCCAATTCCATCGGTTATCACAATTAAATCTTTCTTGGAATTTGCGTTTTTGGCTTTAATTTGCGAAACAATATTTTCCAAAGAAAATTCATTTGCCGAATAATCAAGCTGCTGTAAATCTTTCTGAATTGATTTGATATCGGTTTCCCAAAATTGATTTGAATTGCTAATCAGTGAAAACTGTTGATTTTCAGGTGTTTGTTCTAATAATTCTTGAATGGAACGCTTTAAAATTTCACCCTTTTTTCCTTTGGCTTGCATGGAAAACGAGTTGTCTAAAACCACGAACATCTCGTTGCTCGCCATTTTACTATCTTTCGCCAAAAAATAAGGTTGCGCAAATGCGAAAATTAAAGCTGCCAAAAGCAAAAGTCGGGTGGCGAGTAATAAATATTTTTTAAGTTTTGAACTTTTTCGGGTTTGAATTGCCAGCTCTTTGAGAAAATGAACGTTGGTAAAATATTCTTTTTTAAACCTGCGCAATTGAAACAAATGCACTAAAATCGGGATGATCAGCAAAAAGAGAAAGTAAAGAATTTCCGGGTGTTTAAATTGCATTAATCGAAAGTTTGTCAAAAATAATAATTTGTGAGCAGTTAATGCGGTTCTGGAATTTTTTTTTTACAGTTGAATTAACATTATGTAAAGTCCATTTTGTGAGTTGAAGCCGTACATTTGTTTCACAAGATTTAAAAATGAAAAAAATAACGCTGCTTTTAGTAACATTCTTCTTACAATTTTCGATGAATGCACAAGATAAAATTTACAATCTCCTAATTGGAACCTACACAAATAATTGTGAAAGTGACGGCATTTACGTATATGATTTTAGTATTGATTCGGGTGATTTTGCTTTAAAAAACAGCACCCAAAACGTGGAAAACCCGAGCTATCTCACGATTTCTGCCAATACTAAAAATATTTATAGCGTAAATGAAAATGGCGAAAACAGCAGCATTTCGGCGTTTTCTTATAATCCGAAAAGCGGAAAAATGGATTTGCTAAATCAGGAAAATTCTCATGGAGCTGATCCGTGTTTTATTATTGCTGACGAAAAAAATATAATCGTTGCCAATTATTCAGGAGGAAATATTTCTGTTTTTGGCATTGAAAAAAATGGCGAAGCCGGAAGCTTGAAACAACTCGTGCAACACTCGGGAAGCAGCGTCAACAAAGAAAGACAAGAAAGAGCCCATGTCCATCAAGTAGTATTTTCGCCCGATAAGAAATATGTTTTGGTGAATGATTTAGGAGTTGATAAAATTTTTGTTTACAAATATAATGCTGCGTCAACTGATAAAATTTTGGAACAAAAAACAATTATCGAAACCAAACCCGGAAGTGGACCAAGACATCTCACTTTCAGTAACGATGGGAAATTTGTCTATGTTTTAGGCGAATTAGATGGTAATATTTCCACCTATAAATACAATAACGGTAACTTGAAAAAAATTGACGAAACCACTTTAGTTGCTAAAGATTTTAAGGGAAAAATTGGTGCTGCAGACATTCACATTTCGCCAAACGGAAAATTTTTATACGCTACAAATAGGGGAGATGCCAACACGATTAGCACTTTTGCCATCAACAATAAAGGCGGTTTAAATATTGTAAATCACAGCAGTACCAAAGGTAAATCGCCTCGAAATTTCGTGATTGATCCTACAGGAAAATTTTTGCTCGTAGCCAATCAAGATAGCAATAATGTGGTGATTTTTAAGATTGATTCTCAAACTGGAAAATTAACCGACACCGGAAAACGCATTGAAGTTTGCTCGCCGGTATGTTTGGTTTTTGGAAAGCAGTAAATTTTATAAATGAGGTTTTACGCGATATTTTTTAAAGAAGTAGTAAATGAAAATGCCAATAACGATTGTTAAAAGTAACCGGACATATGTTTCCAAGCTGATAATATTGTACGAATAAAGAACGACATCTTTAAGCCCATACAACACAAAATAAGTAGGAAAAATGATAAGTCTAAAAAAAATATAAAATTTAATTATTTTAAGTGAGTATCTGTGTTCGACAAAAAACGAGATTAGTGCAACAAAACTTATTAAAACGGAAAATATCTTTACGATAATAATTGGTGAAGTTCCAAAACTCGTTATCATACTCATCATCGAATTGATTACATCCAATCCAACGATAAATAGTAAAACGAAGCCGAAAACGCTATTGGTAAAGAGATTTTTAAACACAGAAAATATCTAAATTTTTACTTGCCTTTATTTTTCTTTTTGGCATCGCGGGTTCTTTCCACGCCACGGTTACGAGATTTCGTTTTGCGGGGTTTCGTTTTTGCAGGACCACCAAGATTGATCTTTTTATTCTTATCCGATTTTTCGTGAAAAGCGCCACCACCTTCTAATTTGGCACGCTTCATTTTTATCGGTTGGCGCGTTTTTTCTGATTCAATCAAAATAGTAGAAATCTCAACTTCCGCAGGAATATCAAGAGTTTCCACTTCTTTGTCCATCAACATTTCGCTTTCAATAAAAAAATCTTCTTCTTTTGGTGAAACAAAACTCAATGCCACACCTTCTTTGTCAGCACGTCCGGTTCTACCAATTCTGTGAATGTATTGTTCAGGAATTTCCGCCACATCAAAATTAATCACGTGCGTAATATCAGAAATGTCCAAACCTCTCGCCATTACATCGGTTGTGATGATTCCGCGAAGCAAACCTTCCTGAAATTTCGCCATGGTTTCTAACCTATAATTTTGCGATTTGTTAGAGTGAATGACACCAAATTGCTCCTCAAATTCTTCACCTAAACGTTCGTAAACCATGTCAACAAAGCGTTTATTATTGATGAAAATTAGAATTCTGCTCATATTTTCTTGCGTTTGCAATAAATTTTGAAGCAAATTAATTTTGGTATTAAAATTTGGAACTAAATATTTAAACTGACTGATTTTTTCTAACGGCGTTCCCGATGGCGCCAAGGAAACTTCTTCCGGATAATCGAAAAAATCTTCCAAAACGGCATCCACTTCGTCCGTCATCGTAGCCGAAAAAAGAATATTTTGGCGTTTATTTTTCATCATCGCCAAAATTGAAGTGAGTTGAACTCTGAATCCCAAGTTAAGCATTTCGTCAAACTCGTCAATGACCAATTTTTGGGTTTCGTCAAAACGCAAAACATTGTCAAGCGCTAAATCCATCACGCGTCCGGGAGTTCCTACTAAAATGTCAATTCCCTCATAAACATTTTTTTTCTGAGTATTAATATTTACTCCTCCAAAAATACCTAACGTTCTAACTGACATATATCTAGTAAGTTTTTCCACTTCTTCTACAACTTGAACGACCAATTCACGCGTGGGAACCAAAATCACAATTTTTGGCGTATGAGTTGGCGTAAACTTGTACAATTTAAGCAGTGGCAATAGATAAGCAAAAGTTTTTCCGGTTCCGGTTTGCGCAATTCCCATCATGTCTCGTCCGGAAGTAATTACCGAAAAAGATTTTTCCTGAATTGGAGTTGGATTGGTAAAACCTAAATCTGCGATTGCTTTTTCTAAAGATTTTGGCAGATTGAATTGCTCGAAACTCGACATAACTTGAAATTTTTGCAAAGGTACGGTAAAATTTGGACTTCTTGGGTTTTATACCACTTTGAAGGTCAGACTTCTTAGATTGTCAGATGTTTAGACTTTTCAGATTATGAGCAATTTAATTCTTTATTTCAACAAAGTCTAAGGAGTCTAAAAATCCAAAATGTCTAAGCGATCTAAACTAAAATCCTTCAAAAACGCCTAAGCCAAAAAGTGCAAAATCGTATTTTACAGGATCGTTTTTATCAAAATTTCTAAGCGCCAAATCAAGTTCAGCAAGGGCTTTTGCATCATTTTGCTTACGCAAAAGAATTCCGAGTTTACGAGCCACGTTACCGGAATGAACGTCTAACGGGCAAGACAATGCCGCAGGATTGATGCTTTTCCAGATGCCAAAATCCACGCCAGCATTATCGTTGCGAACCATCCAACGCAAGAACATATTAATTCTTTTTGCAGCAGAATTATTTAGCGGATCCGAAACATGTTTTTGCGTTCGGGGAAGATGTTCAACTTCAAAAAAAACCTTTTTAAAATGATGGATGCTTTCTTGTAAATTATTGTCAATCAATTTTTTATGGAAAACATTTTCTAAACCTTGATGATTTTTGTAGATGTTTTGCAACGCTATAATGAAGGTGGAAAAATCTGTTCCATTAAAAGTTCTATGAACAAAATTTTGAAGATTTTCCAGATGATTTTCGTTATGATTGAGAACAAAATCATAAGGAGAATTTTCCATCAAATCCATCATTTTTTTTGCGTTGTTGATAATCATTTTGCGGTTTCCCCAAGCAATTGTCGCAGCTAAAAAACCAGCAATTTCAATGTCTTCCTTCGACGAAAACAAATGCGGAATTTGGATAGGATCGGTTTCGATGAAATTAGGATTGTTGTACAAAATCACTTTTTCATCGAGGAAATTTTTTAAATCGTTTTGATTCATTTTTTATTCATTTGAAGTATCTTTTGCATAAAACCCGTCTTTTAAATCGTCACTTCTCATTTGCGGTTTTACGTGATAATTTTTTTCAAAATAATCTATTTGAGTCTGGTTCACGCAAGGGATTTCACCGTTTGCCGTTCCCCAAAAAAAATCGATATTTTTCGGCGAATTGTAATAAAAATGGTCGTTTTCAATCCGCTCGAAGTCAACTTCATATTTAGAATTTTGGTACGGAAAAATAAAATGACGTATCGAAAAATGACTTGTTAGAACGGCGACTTCGTTTCTTGCAAGGTGCTTTAAATTTAATGGTATGAATAAAACAAACGCAGTTACCAACGTGGAAACGGTTAACAATGCCATTATCTGTTTTCTTTTGGTTAAAAAAATTGCCATCCACATGAAAGAGAAAAATAATATGAAATTCATAAAAAAACGGTACTGAGGTGAAGACATGAATAGCAGTAATAATTGTATAAACATTACTAAATATAATACCCAGAATTTACGTAGATTAAAAAATTTTAAATATACGATTGGCGTAAAAACGACTAAAAAAAGACTCAGTTTGTTGAATAATCCATGTAATCTTGGCATTGAAAACCATTGCATAAATATTTCGAAAATACTCATCTCATTATACTGCGTTTCGCTTAAGGAATAGGCAAAATATTTGGTGAGCTTGTAATATAAGTCAGCTACTTTTTGAGGAATTTGGTAATCAGTGGCAAAACCGAAATCGTTTGTCATTGGGAAAAGTGCATAGCCTGTGACAATGAGATTTTTTGCCACAAATAAAACCAATACTAATGCAGAAAGTGTAAAAATTTTGGAGAGATATATTCGCTTAAAATTTTGTATCAACAAAAATATTGGCACCGAACAAAGCGCTATCGAAGTTGGTTTAATATACAGACAGAAAAGAACGAGAATGGAGATAAGATTGAAGCTTTCGGCATTAATTTTATTATAATTCTCAAGGAAAATTGCAAATATAACAAAGGTTAAGACGTAAATTGGTAAATCCGGAGAAGGAGCACTGATGAACTGAAAAAGTAAAATATTAGCCGTTGGAAATAGCCCGACAATGAGTTTGATTTTGTTTTGATCTTTAAAATAATCATTTAGTTTTTCAATGGCAAAAACGTTTCCTAAAAGCAGACAAAACCCACTAAGATCATTGAATTTGTCATACAAAAAGGAGAAATTAAAAGCACTTTGAGTAATGTGCCAACCGCTGGTTTGTCCCATGAAAATATGCAAATTTGCCAAGCCTTTTACAAACCCAAATTCGTTAATCCACTTAATTGATTGGATATAGTAAGATTCGTTGTCCAAGATGTATGGAACGGTGGCACATTGAGCAATTATAAAAAATGTAGTTAGTGGGAGAAAAATTTTTAACCAGTTGTCAAGGATTTTTATTTTGTTTGAAAAATCTCTGTAAAGAGATAGTATATCAGGCTTATAGAATCTAAATAAGAAAACATTCAACAATAAAATCGCAATGTGAAATTCGATGTTTATCCTGCCGAAAATTGCCCAGATGCTGGCAAATATTGTAGTGAAAAATAATCCTAGAATGGAGGTGACGACGAAACTCTTGACTTTTAAACCGAAAATTTTGTTTAAAAAACAACCAAAGTTTAAAGTTGTAAAAAGAATGTATAACCAGTTTAAAAGTATTAAGATCATTTGGTTTAGATAATTAATCCGTCGGACATTGTCAGCTTTCGATCAGCCATATTCGCAAGTTCTTGATTATGCGTTACAATCACGAAAGTTTGTCCCAATTCTTCCCGAAGTTTGAAAAAAAGTTGGTGCAAATTTTCTGCGGAAGCAGTATCTAAATTTCCAGAAGGTTCGTCAGCAAAAATTACCGCAGGCTTGTTAATCAAAGCTCTGGCAACTGCCGTTCGCTGTTGTTCTCCACCCGAAAGTTCTCCAGGTTTGTGATTGATTCTATGTGAAAGTCCTAAGTATTGCAGTAATTTTTTGGCTTCTGTTTCGGCTTCTGCTTTTGGAACTCCCGCCACAAATGCCGGAATGCACACATTTTCTAAAGCTGTAAATTCTGGTAATAATTGGTGAAACTGAAAAATAAATCCTAATTTTTTATTTCTAAATTTCGAAAGTTCTTTGTCTTTCAATTTCAAAATGTCAATACCGTCAATCTGCAATGCCGAATTTGTGCCTAAATCTGGTTTGTCTAAAGTGCCTAAAATTTGCAAAAGCGTTGTTTTTCCGGCACCTGAAGCTCCAACAATCGACACGATTTCGCCTTTTTTTATGTGTAAATCTACACCTTTTAAAACGTGTAATTTATCGTAATTTTTGTGCAGATTTTTTGTTTGAATCATCGTAAATATTCTCTTTCATGCAAAGTAACGAAGTTTTGGACGAATTTCAAATTTGCGGTAAAAATTAAAGAATTTTTTGGCTAAAACTAATCGAGCCACTTTCACAATTCTCTTAAAATGGAATGATAAAGTTTCGTTAACGCTCCAAAATTGGCTTATTTATTGTTTAAATTTACGAAACAAAAGGAAAAAATGAAGAAGATGATTGCCTTGCTGACATTGATAAATTTTTCGTGTCAGCCAAAAGAAAAACCAACCGAAAATTTAATTACCCAAATGGAAGAACCAGTAAAAATTGAAGTAGAAAATGGATTGGAAATTGCCACTTTTGCCGGAGGATGTTTCTGGTGTACAGAAGCGGTTTTTTTAGAACTTGATGGCGTGAAAAAAGTGGAATCAGGCTATACGGGTGGAAAGCGCGAAAATCCTACTTATGAGCAAGTTTCGAGTGGCGCAACCGGTCATGCTGAAGCCATTCAAATTACTTTTGACGCTCAAAAAATATCTTTTGCAGAACTACTCGAAATATTTTTTGCCACTCATGATCCAACCACTTTAAATAGGCAAGGAGCGGATGTTGGAACACAATACCGAAGCGAAGTTTTTTATCACAATCAAGCACAAAAAGAAATAACTGACGGATATATTGAGCAGTTAAATAGTCAAAATGTTTTTGGAAAACCAGTAGTAACAGCGGTTTCAGCGGCAGTTCCATTTTATGTGGCCGAAGATTACCACCAAAATTATTACGCCAGAAATAAAGACAAATCTTACTGCAGTTACGTGATTACACCTAAAGTTGAAAAGGTGAAAAAGCAATATCAAGACAAGTTGAGGAAATAATTGGCATTGGATTTGCGTTGTTATTGAAACCAATTAATTTTGATAAAAATGACAACAGAAACTTTAGATATAAAAACAGCTCAAAATAAGAAGCAAAAGCAACTTGTTTTGAGCTTACTTTTTGATTTTATCGGGATGTTTTCTTATACTATTCCGTTTTTTGGAGAATTTTCCGATGTAATTTGGGCTCCGATTTCTGGAATTATTTTATCCCGAATGTACAAAGGAACGGTTGGAACAGTCGGTGGTTTTTTAGCTACAATTGAAGAATTACTACCTTTTACCGATGTAATTCCTACTTTCACTTTAACCTGGATTTATACTTATTGGTTTAAAAAATATTAATAAAAAAATTACTTCGCGTTGTTGTCCGTAGCATTTTCCTTTTGAAGTAAAAATCCAAGTTTCATGCTGCGAATCATTTTTTTGGCAAAAGGAAAGAAAAATTGTGATTGACCAAAAAGCCACCCAAATGCCATCAGCATAAAAGGATAAAGCGGTAACACTAAAACCAGTAGGATGATATAATAAAGCGTCCAATGTGTGTTTTCTTTATTGATACCCAAAAGTCCCATCAAGAAATAAGAAATTCTTGCTGAAAGCGAACCATTGATGGCAAAAACTATAAATATAATGACGAGTTGATAATTAGAAGTAATTCCCCAACGCTTTTTAAGCTTATTCATACTGAATTAATATAGCGCAAAAGTACACTTTTAAATTCGGGCAGACAAAATCCGTCGAAAATAGAAAGTTAAATTTAACGTTGTGTTTCGTTTTCGATCAATTTCCGGATTAGCACAATTTGTCCCAAATGATAATAACTGTGTTCAATCATTCCCTCGATGTTTCGCGAATAGTTCCCGTATTTTTCATCAACAAAAACTGATTCTAGTTCTTCATCCGTAAAAGTCTCAACGTAATTGGCAAAAGTTTCCGCATCGATCCATACTTTTTTCAAAACTTGCTGCCAATCTTCTTGTGACTGAATGGGTGGAAAACTAAAACTGAATTGGTCCTTGACATCCAAATTTCCACCCGCAAAAACTCGGTTAATTCCGTTGATGTAATAGTGGACATGTTGAACTAAATCAGCAATCGTATTCAAATTCATAATTTTTGTGACAGCAATTTCCCAGCGCATTTCTTCCAATTGATCCTTAAAGTTGGTGTTCGCAATCCAGGTCCCACTTAACAGAACCTCACGAAAGCGATTGGCAATGGCGATAGATTTTTTCATCGTATGATTTTAAAATATATTCAAAGGATTTCCACAATTCTGAAGATATGGATGTAATAATAACTTCTTTGGGGATAAGAGTAGGTTGTGGTATCCTAAAATTAAATTCTGGGAGAAAAAGTTCCGAGTTTAATATTATTTTTAATTTGATAATAGGTCAAATAGTTGAAAAGCAGGTAATTTACTTCGTAGCCGTAGTCAATTTGCCGGCTGTAGTCAATTGGCATCAAAAATAAATCATGGCCTCGGTAAAAATAATTGTTCCAGCCAATTACCCAATCTCGGTTTCTGGATTCAAGATATTGTTGCGAATAAAAACCTCGTGGTCTTGCATAAGAAGCTGCCCAACCGTTAAATCCTGGATCAATAATGATGACTTCGTATTCGAGTTCATCATTGGCAATTCGCAATGTATCTCCCGAAATTTTTTGAGTTTCCTTCGGAAAATTATTTTTAGCTGTGTTGTTGGTTGAAGCACAAGCCGCAATCAAAATCACAATCAATAATGTAGCCCAACTTTTCATCCCAATTTTTTTTCTAAAGTTACAAAAACTAAAAGTTGATTGCTACAATTGTCACTTTCATTTAACAAAAAAAAGCCGGACAAACTGCCCGGCTGATAATTTATTTTCCGAAAATTTTTCCGAGTAAACCGCCAATTCCGCCTTTCTTCTCTAAAACTGCTGAAGCATCTGCCATGTCCACTTTTCCATCGTTATTTTGGTCTAAACCAAATTGTCCGCCGTATTTTTGAATTGCGTCCATTACAGACGAATTTCCTGAACCGCCTGAAAGTGAATTGATTAAATCTGAAATTTCAAAACTTTTATCGTTCGGGTTTTTGGCTTTTCCAATTAAAGAGCCTAAAACTTCAGGAATTAATCCTTGTGCTACGCCATTTGAAGCTTCGCCAGAAAGACCAAATTTTTGCCCCAAATTACCCGAAAACTGATCCATAATTTGCTTCACGACAGGATTATCTTTTGAAAAAGCGTTTTCTCCTTGAAATAATTGCCCAATTTTATCGGATCCACCTTCTGAAATAATTTTCTGTAACCCCGAAAAAATTGAAGTGTTGGCTTCGTCCATTACACCTTCATTCAATTCATTTGGTACATTATTATTGTTTACCACGGCTTTATTGCCAAACTGTTTTACTAAATCTGATAATTGATCAATCATAATTTTATGGTTTTTATAAAACAAATCTAACAAAAAAAGCTTATATTTTTATTTTTAACGAAATTATATTTCGTTTTTTAACAACGAAATGATTTGGTAAGCTAATTCCGTTCCAATTCTATCTTGCGCTTCGAGCGTTGCCGCGCCAATATGTGGCGTCAAAGAAATTTTTGGATGCATCAAAACCTGAACTGCCGGAGTGGGTTCTTCCTCAAAAACATCAAGACCTGCAAACGAAACTTTTCCGGTTTCTAACGCCTCAATCAATTCTACCTCGTTAATAATTCCACCGCGCGAAGCGTTGATAATTCCCACGCCATCTTTCATTTGAGCAAATTCTGGAGCGCCAATCACGTAACCTTCCTGAGCCGGAAGATGTAACGAAATAAAATCGGCTTCCTTAAAAATATCTTCAACAGGTTCCGTGATAATGTCAACATTTATAAACTGACCGTTATAAAAATCCACTTTAATTTCAGCATTTCCCACAAATTTATCGCTGGCAATCACACGCATTCCCAAACCTAAACCAATTCGCGCTACCGATTTTCCAATTCGTCCAAAACCAATGATTCCCAATGTTTTACCACGAAGTTCGATGCCGTTTGCATACGATTTTTTCATCGCTTCAAAATGCGTGTCACCTTCCAGCGGCATATTTCGGTTAGAATCATACAAAAATCTCACGCCGCTAAACAAATGCGCAAAAACCAATTCCGCCACAGAATCTGACGAAGAAGCTGGCGTATTGATCACATGAATATTTTTTTCGCGGGCATAATCCACATCAATGTTGTCCATCCCAACGCCACCTCTGCCAATCACTTTCAGTCCCGGACACGCGTCAATCACGTCTCTTTTCACCTTCGTCGCACTTCTTACCAATAACACCTCAATATTATTTGCGTTGATAAAATTCGCCACTTGTTCTTGCGCTACTTTTGTCGTAATGACCTCAAAACCATTTTGTTGCAATACCTCAATGCCACTTTTTGAAATCCCGTCGTTTGCTAATATTTTCATTATAAATTTATCTATTTTTGTTTTTTTAGAGCAATTTGCTTCATCAGTTCGTTTTTTAGGAGCTATTTCCTGCTTTCCGTTACAAGCTTTTTTAAAAAAGGCTTTCCACTTCAATCAGGGCTAAAACACATTGAAATTCCAATTTTAAAATTCCAAATTCCGATCGAAAATCAATGTCAATTTCAATTTCAATCTCAAAAATTAAAATCCTAAATCTAAAATCCTAAATCCAAAATCCTAAATCCTAAATCTAAAATCCTAAATCCAAAATCTTAATTCTTATTTCTCAATTCCTGCATTACCTCCACCAAAACCTGAACACTTTCTAACGGCAAAGCATTGTACATTGAAGCTCTGTAACCGCCAACTGATCGATGTCCCGGAAGTCCGGAAACGCCAGCTTCTTTCCACATTTTATCAAAAATTTCTGCGTGAGAATTGTCTTTCAACAAAAAGGTAGCATTCATATTCGAACGATCTTCCGTTTTAGCGGTTCCTTCAAACAATGGATTGCGGTCGATTTCGTCGTATAACAATTTTGCTTTAGCGATATTAATTTTTTCAATTGCCGAAATTCCGCCTAAATTTTTCAACCATTTCATGGTAAGCAAAGACGTGTAAACCGCAAAAACGGCTGGCGTATTGTACATACTTTCTGCCAAAATATGCTTTTGGTAATCCAAAATACTTGGAATATTTCTTTGGGTTTTGCCCAAAATTTCTTCTTTCACAACTACCAACGTTACGCCTGCAGGTCCCATATTTTTTTGGGCTCCGGCGTAAATCAAATCAAATTTTGAAAAATCCATTTGGCGGGAAAAAATATCGGAACTCATATCGCAAATGACCGGAATTTTAGTCGCTGGAAAATTTTTAATTTGCGTACCAAAAATCGTGTTGTTAGAAGTACAATGGAAATAATTGGCATCTTCGGGAATTGTAAAATACTTAGGAATGTGGTTGTAATTTTCTGTTTTTGAAGAAGCAACAATTATAGTTTCGCCAAAATTTTTAGCTTCCTTAATGGCTCCCGAAGCCCAAGTTCCGGTATCAAGGTAAGCGGCTTTTCCGCCAGTTTTCATCAAATTATAAGGAACACGCAGAAATTCCATACTTGCGCCACCTTGCAAAAATAAAGCTTGATAACCTTTGTTTTGCAAGCCTAAAAGTTCTAATGCCAAAGCTCGAGCTTCGTCCATAACAGCAACAAAGTCTTTGCTTCTATGCGAAATTTCCAAAATCGACAATCCCGAATCGTTAAAATTCAAAACGGCTTGCGCAGATTTTTCGAAAACTTCTTGCGGCAAAATGCAAGGTCCGGCACTAAAATTATGTTTTTTCATGAATTGTTGTGTTGAATGAATCGCAAATTTCATAAAATACAACAACATAATTCTTTACAAAAAAATAATACTATTCATAATTTATTAACGAAAACGTTATCGAAAGAAATTAAAATAGAAATTTTACTCAATTTCTATTTTAAAGTGCGTGGACTTTATTTTAATAATTTTAGCTAATTTCGTAAAAGATCAATTTCAAAAAAGTGTAATTATGCCAATTTTAAACGACAAAGTTGACCAATATATCGAAAATGCTGCCGAATTTCAACAGCCAATTTTAACTAAACTCCGCGAATGGGTTCATAAGTATTGCGATGAAGTTGAAGAAAAAATAAAATGGGGTTATCCGCATTTAGACTATCGTGGTGATTTTATGGGTGTGTTGATGGCTTACAAAAATTACTGCGGATTTATGTTTGTAAAGTCGGAATTAATGAGCGATCCAAGATTAAAAAATAACAAAGATTTAAAAGCACCGGAGCGATTTTTGGGCAATTTAAAAAGTTTGGAAGATTTGCCTTCGGAGGAAGAATTTGCTTCGTTTGTAAAGGAAGCCATGATGCTGAATGAGCAAAAAATAAAGGTTCCGAAAAAGACTTCGGCAGAAACAAAACCTGTAGAAATACCACAAGCATTTTCAGATGCTTTAGCAAAAAACGCTCGAGCACAAGAAATTTTTAATGAAAAATCACCGTCTTTTCGCAAAGAATACATCACTTGGATTGCCGATGCTAAAACCGAAAACACCCGAAACAAAAGAATTGACGAGGCAATTCAATGGATTTCGGAAGGAAAAGGACGACATTGGAAATATATGAAATAACTATAAATTTTGTAAAAACGCTATCGTGTCAACGTTGTCAGCATAGTCCCAAAGCTCGGGTTTTTGGGTTTTGCCAAAAGCAACAGAATTTTCTAAAACACCGTTTGAAACCACACATTGAATCAAATCTTTGTCAGTTTTTAAGCGGTTTTTTACATCCTGAATATCATCGTAAAATTCGTAAAAAACACTTGAAATTGGCGAGGCATACGAAGTATCTTCTTTAATGGTCAAAAAGCCGTTGTCTAATAATTGAAATTGGCTCATCAAAAAAACCGCTTTGTTGTAATCATAGTTATTGGCGTATCTTTCGTATTTGATGATATCCTGATAGTGGAAGATGGCTTTGAAAAAATCATCAAAATTGTAATTTTTCGGCACCATTAATTTCGAAACATTTCGGCAACCCAAACCAAAATATCGGAAAATGTCTTCGCCTAAATTGGTTAATTCTTCCTGAGTTTCTTTTCCAGTCAAAATCGCTACAGAATTTCTACTTTTTCTGATTATCGAAGGTTTGTCTTTAAAATAATATTCAAAATATCTCGCAGTATTGTTGCTTCCGGTGGCAATAACGGCATCAAAATTCTCCAGTTTGCCTTCTGTAAAAGTGATGAATTTTTGAAATTCGGGTTCAATTGCCATTAAATATTTTGCAAGAAAAGGCAATAAAAGTTGATCGTTCGAAGAAGTTTTCACCAAAACTTTATGTCCGGAAATCAACACCGATAAAAAATCGTGGAAACCAACCAACGGAATGTTTCCGGCTAAAATTAATCCAACGGTTTTCGGGGAAATTTCGCTTAAATTATAATTTTTCAACCAAAGGTCAAGGTTTTCTTTAGTCAATGCTTTTGCCCAAGAATCAATAGCAAAAAATACTTGTTCGGGTAAAAACCATCCGTTGTGCGATTGTGATAGCTGAATCAAGTTTTCAAAATCAGCAAAAAACTTATCGTTAAGCAAAACATGTTCGGCTTTAATACTTTTATTTTCAGTAAATTGACTCAGGAATTTTCCCAGTTCTACAAAAATATTTTTTTTGTGTTCTAAAGTCATAATCATTTGCTTTTAACGAGTTTTGGACGTAATTTTGCACAAAAATAAATCTTTTCTAAGCGGTAGGCAATAGGCAACAGGCAATTCGCTCAAAGCTTAGAGCTTATAGCTTAAAGCTAATAAAAAAGAAATGGCAATAATCATTACAGACGAATGCATCAATTGTGGTGCTTGCGAACCGGAATGCCCAAATACAGCGATTTACGAAGGAGCAGACGATTGGCGATATAAAGACGGAACCAATTTAAACGGAAAAATAATTTTACCAAGTGGGGAAGAGGTAGATTCGGATGCGGCACAAATGCCGTTGTCTGACGATATTTACTACATTGTTCCTGGAAAATGTACAGAATGTAAAGGTTTTCACGAAGAACCGCAATGTGCTGCCGTATGTCCCGTAGATTGTTGCGTTCCTGATGACAATCACGTAGAAAGTGACGAAACCTTATTAAACCGTCAAGCGTTTTTGCACGGAGAATAACAAATTTACAACGCATAAAAAAATCCTGATTTGGTAAGCCCGAATCAGGATTTTTTATTATGAAAAAGTGATTATTTTCTAGTTTCGAGTGTACGTTTGCACCCTAACTTTATCTGTTTTATCATCATAAGTTTCTACCACTAAATTTCCATTAGTATCAAAATAACCAATAGAAGTTTGGTCATTGCCTCTATAAATGTAGCTATTGGTAGAAGTTGCACGTAAAATTCCTAATTTTTTATTTCCGTCAGTACTAATTACATATCCTGCTGGATCAAGTGTTAGCTGAAATCTTTTTCCGTCAGAAGTATAGTAAGCAGAACGATCCATATCTACTGTTCGAGTAGTTCCATCAGGATTGGTAACACTTGTGGTAGAAGTAACTTGTACAGGAGTTGACTTCATTTCTTTATTCAAAGCATTTGATTCAGCATTTTGAAACTCAATATTTTGAACTTCTTTCACGTCTTGTGTTTTCTGAAATTTTTTCTCCCCTTCAGAATCTTTCACAGTCGTAACAGTGGTTTTTTTAACTTCGGTTACATTTTTATTTTGTGCTTGCAAACTTGCTGTGGCAATTAGTGCCAATGCACTTAACATTATTGTTTTCATCTTGAGTTATTTTTAGTTTTTACATTATCAAAATTACATCATAACTCCTAAAATAAATTATATGATTTTAATAATTGTTTTCAAAATCTACATTTGACTTATAAATTATCAATAATTTAACAAATCTATTTCTTGCAGAATTAGTTTAAAAAAAATAACGGCAAAAGCGTATATTTGCACCCTCAAAACAAGACTTAAAGAAAAAAATATAATGAAAGCAGGAATTGTAGGATTGCCAAACGTAGGAAAATCAACTCTTTTCAACTGTTTGTCTAACGCAAAAGCCCAAAGTGCAAACTTTCCGTTTTGTACCATTGAGCCAAATATTGGAGTGGTAAACGTTCCAGATCCGCGAATCAACAAATTGGAAGAACTTGTAAAACCAGAGCGTGTTGTAATGGCAACGGTTGACATCGTGGATATTGCAGGTTTGGTAAAAGGAGCAAGCAAAGGTGAAGGTTTAGGAAATCAATTTCTTGGAAATATTCGCGAGTGTAATGCTATCATTCACGTTTTGCGTTGCTTTGACAACGATAATATTGTTCACGTTGACGGAAACGTAAATCCTATTCGTGATAAGGAAACCATTGATATAGAACTACAATTAAAAGATTTAGAAAACGTAGAGAAACGTCTTGAAAAAGTAAATCGCGCGGCTAAAACTGGTAATAAAGAAGCCCAAGTTGAACAAGCGCTTTTAAACCGAATTAAAGATGCTTTATTACAAGCAAAATCTGCCAGAACCATTACGCCACAAAGCAATGACGAAGCAATTTTATTAGAATCTTTTCAATTAATTACGGCAAAACCAGTTCTTTATGTTTGTAATGTTGACGAAGCTTCTGCCGTTTCCGGAAATAAATATGTGGAGCGAGTTCGCGAATTGGTTAAGGATGAAGATGCCGAAGTTATCGTACTTTCGGTTGGAGCTGAAGCCGACATTACCGAACTCGAAAGTTACGAAGAACGTCAGGTTTTCCTTGAAGATATGGGCTTGACCGAACCTGGAGCTTCGGTATTAATTCGTGCGGCTTACAAATTATTAAAACAGCAAACTTATTTTACCGCAGGTGTCAAAGAAGTTCGCGCTTGGACGATAAACATTGGCGACACCGCACCACAAGCGGCAGGCGTGATTCACACTGATTTTGAAAAAGGTTTCATTCGTGCCGAAGTAATTGCATTTGACGATTACGTGAATTTCGGTTCGGAGGCTAAGGTCAAAGAAGCCGGAAAACTTCGTGTGGAAGGAAAAGAATACATCGTGAAAGATGGTGATGTGATGCATTTCCGTTTCAACGTTTAATCGAAAAATACTTCAAAGAATCCGCAAGAAAATTATTTTTTTGCGGATTTTTTTTTGGCGTGTCCCTGCGGGTCGGGCTTTCCGCTCTATCTTTTAATAAATTTCCCACGGGTTGAAACCCGCGGTAATTAATTAAAAGGATGCCGCTTCAATCCCTCACGCGACAAGCCGGGACATTTAGCTTCGAAATGAAAATCTTTTTTTAAAGACAACGCAAATTCCCCAAGATTCCAAAAATGCCCTAAGTTTTTCCCATAGCCCTGATGAAGCGGAAATCCTTTTTAGCTGTTAGCCCGGATTGAAATCCGGGGTAATTGATAAAAAGATTGAAGCGAAAAGCAGGAAAATGGATTGCAAAAAGCCGGGACGATTCGCTTCAAATAAAAAAAATGTCAAGTTGTCATATATTTTTTGGTGTCATTTTAACAAAAACTGACAAAATATAATCTTTAACGTATTGGCACAAAGATTGACTAATAGCTAACCGAGTTTAAAAACTGAATAAAAATTAAAATCTAAATAAAAATGGGTAAAATAATCGGAATTGATTTAGGAACAACCAACTCGTGCGTTGCCGTAATGGAAGGAAGCGAGCCAGTTGTAATTCCTAATGCTGAAGGAAAACGTACAACGCCATCAGTAATTGCTTTTGTTGAAGGCGGCGAAATCAAAGTTGGTGATCCTGCAAAAAGACAAGCAGTAACAAATCCAACCAAAACGATTGCTTCTGTGAAACGTTTCATGGGGAATAAATTTTCTGAAAGTCAAAAAGAAGCAAGCAATGTAGCTTATAAAGTGGTAAAAGGTGATAACGATACGCCAAGAGTGGATATCGATACGCGTCTTTACACGCCGCAAGAATTGTCGGCAATGACACTTCAAAAAATGAAAAAAACAGCCGAAGATTATTTAGGAACTACAGTTTCTGAAGCGGTAATCACGGTTCCTGCATATTTCAATGATGCACAACGTCAAGCTACTAAAGAAGCTGGAGAAATTGCTGGTTTGAAAGTAATGAGAATCATCAACGAGCCAACGGCTGCTGCTTTGGCTTATGGTTTGGACAAAAAAGGACAAGATCAAAAAATTGCCGTTTACGATTTAGGAGGAGGAACTTTTGATATTTCAATCCTTGAATTAGGAGATGGAGTTTTTGAAGTACTTTCTACAAACGGAGATACACATTTAGGTGGTGACGATTTTGACCAAGCAGTTATTGATTGGTTGGCAGAAGAATTCAAAAACGAAGAAGGAATTGATTTGCGTCAAGATCCAATGTCGTTACAACGTTTAAAAGAAGCTGCTGAAAAAGCAAAAATTGAGCTTTCATCTTCTGCTCAAACAGAAATTAACTTGCCTTACGTTACGGCAACTGCAACAGGACCGAAACACTTGGTGAAAACTTTAACCAGAGCTAAATTTGACCAATTGACGGATTCTTTGGTAAAACGTTCTATGGCTCCAGTAGCTAAAGCGTTGAAAGATGCAGGTTTGTCAATTTCTGACATTGATGAAGTAATCTTGGTTGGAGGTTCTACACGTATGCCGAAAATTCAGGAAGAAGTAGAAAAATTCTTCAACAAAAAACCTTCAAAAGGAGTAAACCCTGACGAAGTAGTGGCAATTGGAGCTGCTATTCAAGGAGGAGTTTTATCTGGAGATGTGAAAGATGTATTGTTGTTAGACGTTACACCTTTGTCTTTAGGAATTGAAACTATGGGTGGTGTTTTGACGAAATTAATTGAGTCTAACACAACTATTCCAACGAAAAAATCGCAAGTATTCTCAACAGCTTCAGACAACCAGCCATCTGTGGAAATCCACGTATTGCAAGGGGAAAGAGCTATGGCTGCTGACAACAAAACAATCGGTCGTTTCCACCTTGACGGAATTCCACCAGCAGGTAGAGGTGTTCCACAAATTGAAGTAACTTTTGATATTGATGCGAATGGTATCATCAAAGTTTCTGCAACCGACAAAGGAACTGGAAAATCACATGACATCCGTATCGAAGCTTCTTCTGGATTGACTCAGGAAGAAATCGAAAGAATGAAAAAAGAGGCTGAAGCAAATGCTGATTCTGACAAAGCTGCAAAAGAAAGGATTGAGAAATTGAACGAAGCTGACAGCATGATTTTCCAAACTGAAAGTCAGTTGAAAGAATTTGGAGACAAACTTTCTGAAGGAAACAAATCGGCTATCGAAAATGCTTTGGCTGAATTGAAAACCGCTCACGAAAGTCAAGATGTGGCGACAATCCAACCGGCTTTAGACAAAATCAATGAGGCTTGGAAAAATGCTTCGGAAGAAATGTATAAGCAAGGTGATGCTCAAGGAGCTCCACAAGATGCACAACCTCAAGGAAACCAAGGTGGTGACGATGTACAAGATGTTGATTACGAAGAAGTGAAGTAATTTATTTCTAGATAAAATAAAACCCGCTCCAATTTGGCAGCGGGTTTTTTATTTTGGTGTTTTTCGAAAATTATTTCTTGATGAATTTCTTGGTTTCTTTTCCTATTGAAGAAACAATTTCCAAATAATACATCCCAGAATTTAAAGTCGAAACATCGATATTTTCAGGAATTGAAGCATGCTTTCGGGTTGAAATAATTTGTCCCAAAGTATTATAAATCGTCACCTGAACATCGACTAAAGTGTCATTCGTTTTTATCGAAATAAAATTTTCGGCTGGGTTTGGTGCTAAAGAAAATGCGGTTTTGCTGAAATTTTCCGTTGACATTGCTTGCGGTCGATAAATCGCTTGACTACCTGATGGTGAAGTTAAAAAAAGCGAGGGAGAATCTCCTAAATAAATTATTGAGTAATTAAGTCCTGTAGGAACGTTACTGCGAAAAAAATGGGTGTACCAGAGATCAAAAAGATTGTCATTATGATCATTACAAGTTATAAGTGTAGAAATCACACCAGTGTATGTCAATGTTGACCCCGAGAACACCACACCTTGGATAATATTATCGTTGCAAATATTTGTCTGGATTGTTTGGGATTCTAAACTCTCGATGGTTAGTATTGTGGAACGACCGATTTCTGTTGGTGCAGGCTCATACTGACCATTTTCAAACTTATGCGTTAAATACCAAGTTCTAACCAAATTCGGATCTTGGCTGAAGCCTTTAAAACTAATTAAAATAAATAAAAGTAAAGTTTTTTTCATGTTGTAAGGGATTTCTTCAAATGTAGCTATTTTTTTTGAACAAAAATTCTAAATTGAAATCTCTTAAAATTTCCTTAAATAAATTTCTGAATTTGTATATTTGAAACGAAAAAAATTTTCATGATGGATACAACAAGTGCCACAGCCGAAGTCGTTTGCTTAAATTGCCAAAACATTATTTCAGAAAATTTCTGTGGTAATTGCGGACAAAAAAAATACAAGCGCATTGATAAAAAATACCTTACCGATGAAGTGCAGTATTTGCTTTTGCATACGAACAAAGGTTTCTTCTATTCTTTAAAAAATCTGCTCAGAAATCCCGGTAAAACGGCTCGCAATTTTATTGAAGGTAATAGAGTAAATCACTACAAACCAATCTTAATGGCTTTTGTTTTGAGTACCATTTCGGCATTTATCTCTTTTAAAGTGATTGGTTTGAGCAGTAAAATGGTAGAACTTTTTGCACAAAACCCTAATATTTCGAAAAACAAATTTGCATCAGAAGTGACGATTGAGGTTATGGCTTATTTTGCAGCATATAGTCCTTTCATCATGTTGGCAATGATTCCTGTTTTGTCAGCTGCTTCAACGGTAGCCTTCATCAATTGGAAAAATAATTATTACGAACACGTAGTAATGGGAGCGTTTATTTCCTCGCTTTACACCATCTCCAGTCTTCTTGTTATTTATCCGTTTATGTACATTTTTGAAGACGATTTACAAGTGCTCCAAATTATTTCTATGTTATCTTCTTTAGCCGTAATTCCACTATTAATCTGGTTTTATACGGGATTTTACCGTGAAAAGACAATATGGCAAGTTACCTTTCGGGTGTTATTTTTCTTAGCAATTTGCTTAGCATTATTTGTTGTAATTGAAATCATTCTAATCGTTGGTGTGCTCATCGTTAAAGGTCCAGAAATTATGGAAATGTCTAAAGAAGCGCTTCCTAAATAATAAAATTTAACACAGCGATTGATAATTTTTTAGTAATTTTTCGTTTTTAAAAGAAAAAGAATATGAAAAAAACTATTTTCCTTCTGTGCTTATCTTTAGCGACAACAGCCGTTTTTGCTCAAAAAAAAGGGACAAAAAAAGCAGTTTCGAAAGCTACTTCTAACACAATTTTGGCAAAATCAGGTGAAGCTTCGGTACAAGTTTCAAAAGATTTTTTTTATTTTTCCAATAACGGAAAAGATACCATTGGCATCAAAAAAGTTTCGGCTGCAAATCTCCCGAAAGATTGTACGATTAAACAATTTACAGCCAAAGGGGTTTCTTTGTACCAAATCACTTGGGCTGAAGAAAACACTACCAAAACCGATTTAAAAACTGAGATTAGAAATTCTGTTTTTTCGCAAATTATCGATCCGGCAACCAAAGAAAAATTATTTTCCAGTGAAAGCGTTACAACTCACATCACCGAAAAAGTTTTTTTGGATAAATTAAAAAATGCGAGCGAAACCCAACAACGCATTAGGAGGGAAGGTTTTGAATTAGAAGTTACCGCTGAAGGCGATTTGATTCAAAAAAATAAAACCCAGCAAAACAATTACGTTTTTAGCGAATCCGATAAAAAATACATTGCCGGAAAAACTACAAGTGTTACAACTGCAAAGCCAAAACCGGTAGCCAAAAAGAAAAAGGCATAAAAAATCCGCTGAAGAATATTCTTCAGCGGATTTTTTTATTTGAATAGTTTTTGAGAAAAATACTCTAAAAAAATTATTCCGTAACTTTTATTTCAAACATTTTATTCCATTTTTTTCCGGTAACAAAAAGTGTTTTAGTTTTAGGATTGTAAGCCAAGCCGTTCAATACGTCATTTGCCGGATCATGGCCTACCATATTTACTTTAGTTTTTAAATCCCGAAGGTCTAAAATTCCTTCAACCATTCCGGTTTTCGGGTCGATAACGGCAACCGCATCTTTTTGGTAAACATTTCCATAAATTTTACCCTCAACCCATTCTAATTCATTAACGGAAGTAATTTTATTGGCTTCAGAATAAACATTCAAGTGCGAAACCTGCGTCATATTCTCCGGATTTAAAATCCAAATTTTCTCTGTTCCGTCAGATTGGTAAATGTTTGTACCATCGTTACAAAGTCCCCAACCTTCTATTTTTTTGAAATACTGAAAAGTTTCTAAACGCTTTAAATTATTAGCATCATAAATAAAACCAACGTTTTCACGCCAAGTGAGTTGGTAAATTTTGTTGTTCAAAACTGTAATTCCTTCGCCAAAAAAATTGCCTTCAACATCAACTGATTGGTAGATATTTCCTGTTTTATAATCCGTTTTCAACAATTTTGAAGAACCGTATTGTCCCGTTCCTTCAATCAATGTGTCACGATGAAATTCCAAACCTTGTGTATATGAAGTTTCGCTGTGAGGATAAGTATTGACAATGGTGTATTTCAAAAGTTTTGGTTTCACCGAAGAAATGATTTCGATTCTGGCATCAGTTTCTACATTTTCACCATCGTAAAAAACCAACGCCTTCACTGGATGATATCCTGGCAAAAGTTCGTTAGAAAGTGCCACATTTAATTTTTCATTGCCTTTTACAGCGCCAATTCTTTTTTCAGAAATATAATAAACCACCGAATCAATGGACTTGTTTTGGTCATTTTTAACCAACAAATTAATATTCTCTGCAGGTTTATAATTGGCTTTTAAGCCCGTTGGATCAATTAAAAAAAGATTTTTTTTGTCGGCTTCACTATCGCCACAAGCAATGGCTACAGTTGCTAACAAAATGAAGGATAATAAGTTATGTTTTTTCATCATCGAAAATTTATCGATTACAATATACAATCTAAATCTCAAACAAAAAATGTCCTTGCAAAAATATAAAATCTTTGTATATTTGCACCCGGCAAGTCCTACACGACCAGCTCCTGCAGAATCCCCCAGGGTGGGAACGCAGCAAGGGTACGCGGTTGTAGCGGTGCGATGTAGGTCGCTTGCCTTTTTTTTAGAAATTATTTTTACTCTATATAACGAAGTCTTTTGGTTTTTTCCAAAAGACTTTTTTAATTCATAAATACGTAATGAATTAAATTTGCCCCCATTTTTAGGGCTTTTTCGCGAACCTCTTTCGGGTCATTATGTACTTCAGCATCTTCCCAACCATCGCCTAAATCTGTTTCAAAAGTGTACAACAGAACCAATCTATTTTCAATAAAAATTCCTAACGCTTGCGGTTTTTTATTGTCATGTTCATGAATTTTTGGAACACCTGAAGGAAAGGAATAAGGCTTCTGGAAAATAGCATGCGTTGCTGGAATTTCTGTCAAGTTGTTGTTCGGGAAAATTTTTTGTAATTCTTTTCTTATATATTGATCCATTCCGTAATTGTCATCAATGTGCAAAAATCCACCTGAAAGCAAATAATTCCTTAGATTTTGAATTTCTCTATCATTAAAAACAACGTTTCCATGACCGGTCATGTGCACAAACGGATAAGAAAATAAATCTGGACTCGAAGGTTCTACGGTTGCGGGTTTTGAGTTGATTTTAGTTTTGATATTTGCGTTGCAAAATTTAACCAAATTAGGCAAAGCAGTCGGATTTCCGTACCAATCGCCACCTCCATTATACTTCAGCAAGGCAATTTCTTGAGCAAATCCGCTGGAAATAAACCCAAATATAAAAGCAAAAAAAAGAAATTTTTTCATTGTTATTCGTTTATAAAAACCACACTGTGACAAGCCACAACAGCTGCAGTTTCAGTTCTTAACCTAGTGTTTCCAAGCGTTATCGGTTGGAAATTATGCTCAATGGCTAATTTAATTTCTTTTGAAGAAAAATCGCCTTCCGGACCAATTAAAATCGTCACGTCCTCATTTTTTTTAATCGCGTCTTTCAAAGATTTTTTATCGGTTTCTTCGCAATGTGCAATAAATTTTTGCCCATTTTTTTCTTTTTTGATGAATTCCGAAAAAGAAATCGGCGGATTTAATTTTGGTAAAAAATAATGCAAAGATTGTTTCGCTGCGGAAACGATTATTTTTTCGAAACGATCATTTTTAATCACTTTTCGTTCCGAATTTTCGCAAATTATCGGGGTAATTTCGGTGATGCCAATTTCAGTTGCTTTTTCTAAAAACCATTCAAAACGCTCGTTCATTTTGGTTGGAGCAACCGCTAAATGCAACTCGTACTTTGGAGCATCTTGCTTTTCAAAACTAATTATTTTTACCTGACATTTTGAATCAGAATCCAGAATGATTTCTGTTTTAAACAAAAATCCAAAACCATTGGAAACAAATAAATTATCTCCGTTTTTTTTACGTAGAACTTTAATAATGTGTTTGCTTTCTTCTTTGTCGAAAGTAAAACTTTCCGTTTCTGTAGAAATATTTTGGTTGTAAAAAAGTTGCATATTTTAGAACTCGATTCTGGCTTTTGCGGTTACCGCATGATTTTCAAATTTTCCTGATAAATATTTGTGATATCCTACAATTCCAATCATTGCGGCATTATCTGTCGTATATTCAAATTTCGGAATAAAAGTTTTCCAGCCGTATTTTTTTTCGGCATTTTTCAAAGTTTCTCTAATGCCGGAATTTGCAGAAACACCACCGCCAATTGCGACTTGTTTGATTCCAGTTTCGGCAACCGCTAACTTCAATTTATCCATTAAAATTTCAACGATTGTATGCTGGATTGACGCACAAATATCAACTAAATTTTCTTCTATAAAATTAGGATTTTCGGCTATGTTTTTCTGAACGAAATACAAAATCGCTGTTTTTAATCCTGAAAAACTAAAGTTTAATCCGGGAACTTTCGGTTTGGTAAATTTATACGCTTTGGGATTTCCTTCTTTCGCTAATTTGTCAATCAAAGGACCACCAGGATAGGGAAGTCCTAAAATTTTTGCGCTTTTGTCAAACGCTTCGCCAACGGCATCATCGGTGGTTTCGCCAATAATTTCCATGTTGAAGAAATCGTTCACTTTTACAATTTGCGTGTGTCCACCACTAATTGTCATTGCCAAAAACGGAAAATTTGGTTTCTCAAAGCCATCTTCTTCAATAAAATGTGCCAAAATATGAGCATGCATGTGGTTCACGGCAATCAGCGGAATGTCCAATGCATAAGCCAAAGACTTTGAAAATGAGCTACCTACAAGAAGCGATCCCATTAATCCGGGACCTTGCGTAAAAGCTATTGCATTTAACTGTTTTTTGTCGATATTTGCTTTGCGTATCGCCATCTCCACAACCGGAACAATGTTCTGTTGATGAGCTCGCGAGGCAAGTTCGGGGATAACGCCACCAAATTCGCTATGAATTTTTTGGTTGGCTACAACATTTGACAACACTTTTCCGTTTTGCATAACAGCAGCAGCAGTGTCGTCACAAGAGCTTTCAATCGCTAAAATGTAGGTTGGCTCGTTTGCCATTTTTGCGCAGTTTTTTAATTTTATAGTTTACAAAAATAAAACAATTAAGAGTATCAAAAAATTTAAAAAAATAGTATTTCGCATCCTTTTAGGGATCATTTTATTTTTGCTGGTACTTGGTATTGCACTTTCGTTACCTTTCGTGCAAACTAAAATTGCGCATTATGTAACCAAAGAACTCAACGAAACTTACGGCACAGATATTAATGTGGACAAAGTGGCGATTTCAATTTTTGGTAGTGTAAAATTGAAAACGGTTTTGATTAGAGACCATCACAAAGACACGCTTGTTTATGCTAATTCAATAAAAACCAACATTTTAAGTTTTAAAAAATTACAATCTGGCGATTTACTTTTTGGAGATATTTATGCCGACAATTTGTATTTTAACCTCAAAAATTATAAAAACGAGAAGGAAACGAACATCAATGTTTTTGTAAAAAAATTCGATACCGGAAAAAAATCTACAAAACCTTTTGAACTCACGGCTGATAATATTTATTTGACCAAAAGCCATTTTAAAGTTTCTAATGAAAATCTTGAAAATCAAGTTGCTGTCGATTTTACAAAAATGGAAGCCAGCATTAGAAAATTTAAAATTTATGGCAGTGATATTACCACCGAAATCCGCAAATTTTCGTTTTTAGATCATCGAAAACTAGAAGTTAAAAATCTTACAGGAAAATTTAGTTATAGCAAAGAAAGCATTTTGTTGAAAGAAATGTCGCTTGCCACAAAAGAGTCAAAAATGGCCGGAAACATTGTGTTAACTTATAAAGAAGGCGGTCTAGCCGATTTCGTAAATAAAGTTCACATTGATGCCGATATTGATTCCGGAACGATTTCTACCAACGATTTAAACTTGTTTTACAACGAATTTGGTCCCAATAAAACTTTTGAATTCTCAACGATTCTTGCTGGAACGATGAACGATTTTTACACTCGAAATTTAAAGATGGTCGTGGATAAAAAATCGCAAATTGTGGGCGACATCAATTTTAAAAATCTTTTCAACCCTGATAAAAATGCGTTCTTAATTAGAGGCGAATTTGAAAGATTATCTTCTAATTACAATAATTTAAAAACTATTTTGCCTCGAATTTTAGGCGAAAAATTACCGTCATCTTTGGCGTATTTAGGTGAATTTGACATTGCTGGAAACGCACAAGTTTCCAAAACAAATGTAAAAACGGATTTGTACTTGACAACAGAAATTGGAGAGTTAGCCGCCATTTTGGACATTGACAACATCAACAATATCGATAATGCTTCGTACACGGGAGATATTAATTTGAATCAATTTCACATTGGTAAATTTCTCCGTCAAAAAGATTTTGGCGCAGTAACACTCGATATGAATGTTGTGGGGAAAGGATTCACGCGAGAATTTCTAAACACAAAAGTTACCGGAAATATTTATGCTCTAAATTTTAGAAATTATAATTACAATAATATTCAGGTTGATGGAACGCTCAAAAACCCTATTTTCCAAGGGAAATTTGTGGTAAACGACGAAAATGTCAAACTTGATTTTAACGGTTTAGTTGATTTAAGTAAACGCGAAAACCGATATGATTTTCATGCTATAATCGATTATGCGGATCTTCATAAACTGAATTTGATAAAACGTGATACACTTTCCCTGTTTAAAGGTGATATCACCATTCAAATGTCTGGGAACAATGTGGATAACATGCACGGCGATATTTTGATTTCTCAAACATCTTATCAAAACGAAAATGATATTTATTTTTTCGATGATTTTAAACTCAATTCGCGATTTGGCGAAGATGGAAGCCGTAAAATTACAATTAGTTCTCCGGATGTTGTGGAAGGCGAAATTGACGGGAAATATAAATTTAACGAAGTGGGAAAAATTATCGAAAACGCCATCGGTAGTTTATATACCAATTATCGTCCAAATAAGGTGAGTAAAGGCCAATATTTAGACTTTAATTTGTCGATTTACAATAAGTTGATTGAAATATTTTTGCCACAACTTTCTCTTAGTGCAAACACCCAAATTTCAGGGAAATTAAATGCAGATACGAACGAGTTTAAACTGAATTTTAATTCACCCGAAATTAATTATGCCAATAATACTTTTGATAAAGTTTTATTAGAAATTGATAATAAAAATCCGCTTTACAACGCTTATGTTGGCATTGATAGCATTAAAACCAAAAGCTATAAAATTTCGGATTTTTCTACGATTAACGTAAAATTAGAAGACACACTTTTCTTTAGAACCGAATTTAAAGGCGGAAAAGTCAACCGCGATTCTTTTAAATTTAATATTTACCACACCATTGATGAAAAGAATAACAACGTAGTTGGAATCAAAAAATCTGAGGTCAACATCAAGGATTATTTGTGGTTTTTAAATGAAGAAGATGCTGCCGATAATAAAATTATTTTCGATAAAAAAATGAAAAATTTCGCTATCGATAATATTTTGATGACGCATAATGACCAACGGATTGAACTTTCCGGAATTTTACGCGATTCGACCTATAAAGACCTTTCGCTTAATTTTGAAAAAGTTAATTTGGGCAAATTGCTTCCGGAAATTGACAGCCTCAGAATTCAAGGAAATCTTAACGGAAAGCTGAATTTTTTCCAAAATAAAAATGTTTACAAACCTACTTCAACTGTTTCGGTTGATAGCCTTTTTGTGAATGATGTGGCGTTAGGAGATTTATTTGTGGACATTCAGGGGAATGAAAATTTGAATCGTTTCAGTGTAAATTCGACCTTAAGAAATCAAAATGTCGAGAATTTTAGCGCTACGGGAGACATTGCTGTTGTAAACAAGCAAACAATTTTTGACTTAAATTTTAAATTCGAAAAATTTAATTTAGGCGCTTTGAGTCCTTTGGGCGGAAACGTCATTTCTAAAATTCGAGGTTTTGCCACCGGAAATGCTGGTTTCGTAGGAACGCTTGAAAATCCGCAAATTAACGGCCGATTGTACCTCGATCAAGTTGGGATGAAAATTCCATATCTCAACGTAGATTATGAGTTTGAAGAACGAAGTGTTGTGGATCTTACCGAAAATCAATTTAGGTTTAACGACGCTAAAATGACCGATACGAAGTATAACACCGTAGGTTATTTAACGGGGAACATTCGCCATCAAAATTTTAAAAATTGGGTTTTGGATCTAAATATTGTATCCGATAGATTATTGGCGTTAGATACCCAAGATTCTGATGATGCCTTGTATTTTGGAACGGCTTTCATCGCTGGAAACGCTTCAATTAACGGACCAACGAACGGTTTATTTATTGCCGTTCAGGCAGAGTCTAAAAAAGGAACTGACATCAAAATTCCAATTAGTTCTGCAACTGGAGCTGGAAATAGTTCCTTTATAAAATTTTTAAGCCCAAAAGAAAAATACAGCATTGAAAAAGGTATTGTTGAAGCGCCAATCATTGCCAATTCAGGCTTAGAGCTACAATTTGATTTAAAAATTACTCCAGAAGCTCAAGTAGAAATTATCATCGACCGAAATTCTGGTCACGGACTGAAAGGAACCGGCGACGGAACGATGCGATTAGAAATCAGTACCCTCGGAAAATTTAATATGTGGGGCGATTATAACGTGGCACAAGGTGAATATAATTTTAAATACGGCGGCTTAATCGATAAAAAATTTCAGGTAAAAAAAGGAAGTTCGATTTCCTGGGAAGGCGATCCTTTACGAGCCAGATTAAACATTGACGCGGTTTACAGAACTCAAGCAAATCCCGCAATTTTGCAGGAAAACGCTTCGTTTAATCGAAAAGTTCCGGTAGAAGTTGTTATTGGCTTGACCGGAAATTTAACCAATCCCGAACCGGATTTTACCATTAATTTCCCAACGGTAAGTTCCGTTTTAAAATCGGAATTACAAGTAAGATTAGATGACAAAGATACCCGTGTGAATCAAGCATTGTCGCTTTTGGCAACAGGAAATTTCATTAATTCGGACAATGCTGGAACTGCGGTTTACGGCAGTTTGTTTGAGCGTGCTGGAAATCTTTTTAATGATTTATTTCAAGACGAAGAAGGAAAATTCCAAGTGGCTTTTGATTACCAACAAGCCGATAGAAACCCAATGGCAGAAACTAGTAGCCAACTTGGGATTGCAATTACTACGCAAATTAACGACAGGATTTCAATTGATGGAAAAGTTGGGGTTCCCGTTGGTGGCGTTAACCAATCTACCATTGTTGGAAATGTTGAAATTAGATACCGTGTTAACGATGACGGAACTTTGAACCTGCGCGTTTTTAATCGTGAAAACGATATTAATTACAATTATCTTGGCGAAGCGATTGATTATACACAAGGTGTTGGTATTTCTTACGAAGTAGATTTTGACACCTTAAAAGAACTTTGGTTTAAAATTTTTGGCTTAAAAGCCGAAGAAGAAACAAATCAGGCAACCGATCAACTTCCGGATTCCGACTTTTCTCCGGAATATATCAAATGGACTCAAGAACGCCGTAAAAAAGCCGAACCCGCTAAACCACAAACACAATCAGCTCCAGAAGCCGATTAATTTCTTCGGGAACCCATAAAATTTACGAAAAAATCTGCTATAATTCTTTGGTGGTAAAAAAACTTATCAACGAAATCGATTGAAATTACAATTCTTTCCTAAATTATTAAAAACCCCTACCTAAAAGTGATATATGTTTGCTAATTTTACAGTATTAACAGCAAATAAATGTCAAAAACAATAAAAAAAATAGGCGTGCTAACTTCTGGAGGAGATTCTCCCGGAATGAATGCCGCTATTCGTTCGGTGGTGAGAACCTGTGCATTTCACGATGTGGAATGTGTGGGAATTTACCGCGGTTATCAAGGGATGATTGAAGGTGATTTTAAAGAAATGGGACCTCGAAGCGTGAATAATATCATTAACAAAGGAGGAACAATTTTAAAATCGGCTCGTTCTAAAGAATTCATGACCGAAGAAGGCCGAAAAAAAGCTTACGATAATTTAAAAGCCGAAGGCGTTGATGCTTTAGTGGTAATTGGTGGCGACGGAAGTTTTACCGGAGGATTAGTTTTTAACAAAGAATATGACTTTCCTGTGATGGGAATTCCGGGAACAATTGATAATGACATTTACGGAACGACGCATACTTTAGGTTATGACACGGCTCTAAATACTGTGGTTGAAGTAATCGACAAAATTCGTGATACGGCAAGTTCGCATAACCGATTATTTTTTGTTGAAGTAATGGGACGTGATGCAGGACATATCGCCTTGAACGCCGGAATTGGTGCTGGAGCAGAAGAAATTTTAATTCCGGAAGAAGACCTTGGTTTAGACCGTTTGTTAGAATCTTTGCAAAAAAGTAAATTGTCAGGAAAATCTTCAAGCATTGTAGTCATTGCCGAAGGAGATAAAATCGGTAAAAATGTTTTTGAACTAAAAGACTACGTAGAAGAAAATATGCCGGAATATGACGTTCGTGTTTCTGTTCTAGGACACATGCAACGTGGTGGAGCTCCATCTTGTTTTGATAGAGTTTTAGCAAGCCGTTTAGGTGTAAAAGCTGTAGAATCTATCCTTGAAGGAAAAAGCAATTACATGGTAGGACTCATTAGCGATAAGGTAGAATTGACACCTTTGGAACAAGCTATTAAAGGAAATTCGCAAATTGATATGGAGTTGCTCAGAGTTTCGGACATCATGACAACATAATAAAATCGACCAAAACAGAAATTCAAAATAAACAAATTAGTATTAATTACCGGCTGAAAACCAAAACTTCGGCCATAAGCAAAACAAACAAATGTCAAAAGTAAAATTAGGAATCAACGGATTCGGAAGAATCGGAAGAATCGTTTTCAGAGAATCATTCAACAGAGATAATGTAGAAGTAGTAGCCATCAACGACCTTTTGGATGTTGACCACTTGGCTTACCTTTTAAAATACGATTCAGTTCACGGACGTTTCAACGGAAAAGTTGAAGTAAAAGACGGACAACTTTACGTGAACGATAAATTCATCCGCGTTACTGCAGAAAAAGATCCAAAATTGATCAAATGGGATGATGAAAAAGTAGACGTTGACGTAGTAGCAGAATGTACAGGAATTTTCACAACCCTTGAAACAGCTCAAGCTCACATCGATGGTGGTGCGAAAAAAGTGGTGATTTCTGCTCCATCAGCAGATGCTCCAATGTTCGTTATGGGAGTAAACCACGACAAAGCAACTGCAAATGACAAAATCGTTTCAAACGCATCTTGTACAACCAACTGTTTAGCGCCATTGGCTAAAGTAATCAACGATAATTTCGGAATTGTGGAAGGTTTAATGACCACCGTTCACGCAACAACTGCAACACAATTAACCGTTGACGGTCCTTCAAGAAAAGATTTTCGTGGAGGTAGAGCCGCACTTTTAAACATCATTCCAGCTTCAACTGGAGCAGCAAAAGCGGTAGGAAAAGTAATTCCGGAACTAAACGGAAAACTAACAGGAATGTCAATGCGTGTTCCAACCGCAGACGTTTCAGTAGTAGATTTAACCGTGAAAGTGGCAAAAGAAACTTCTTACGAAGAAATTATGAAAGTAATCAAAGAAACTTCAGAAACATCCATGAAAGGAATTCTTGGTTTCACCGAAGACGACGTAGTTTCACAAGATTTCATCTCAGATTCACGCACTTCAATCGTAGATGCAAAAGCCGGAATCGGACTAAATTCAACCTTCTTCAAAATCGTATCTTGGTACGATAACGAGTACGGATATTCAAGCAAACTAATCGATTTATCGGTTCACATCGCAAACCTATAATCTCAAAAAAAAGTCCTGTCAACACCATTGGCGGGACTTTTTTATTTTTATATTTGAAGCCATCGTTCAGGCTAAAAATGAACCATTTTCCCGCTTTCCGCTGCAATCTTTTTTTTCAATTACCCCGGATTTTCAATCCAAGGCAACCGAAAAAAAAAGGATTTCCGCTTTAATCGGGGCTAATAAACAAACTACTGGCGCTTTTTAAACATTTGCCAAAAAGAGCGGGAAAAAATTACCAAACAAATGAAACTATTAGTAGACAGTGGATCAACAAAAGCAGATTGGATTGCCTTAGACGATAACGGCAACAAGCTTTTTACCACACAATCCTTAGGATTAAATCCTGAAGTACTCGACAAAAGCGAAGTGCTTGAACGCCTCGAAGACCGTTTCGACATCTACCAAAACCGTAAAAATGTGACCCATTTATTTTTTTACGGAGCCGGTTGCGGAACAGACAGAATGAAAAACGAACTCGCGTCAACCTTCACCGAATTTTTTCCAAATGCTGAAATTCTCGTAAAAGAAGATACTTATGCTGCCGCTTATGCAACTAATCCAACTAACGAAGAAGCCATCATTTCTATCTTAGGAACCGGCTCGAACTGCAGCTATTTTGACGGAAAGGAATTGCACCAAAAAATTCAGTCGTTAGGTTACATGGCAATGGATGATTGCAGCGGAAACCGTTTTGGTCGTTCGTTAATTCGTGCTTACCATTTCGGGAAAATGCCAAAACATCTTGCGGAACAATTCGAAAAAGAGTATGACCTTGACCCAGATACAATTAAGCATCATTTGTATAAAGAACCAAATCCAAATGCATACTTGGCTACTTTTGCAAAATTTTTAATCCAACACAAAGACGACGAATTCATCAATGTTTTTGTACGCAAAGCGATGCAAAAATTTGTGGACAATTATATCCTTCAATTTGATAACGCCAGAGAAATTCCTGTGCATTTTGTAGGCTCAATTGCGTTCTATTTAAAAGACGAATTGAAAACCGTTCTTGAACAAAACGGACTTCGATTAGGAAACGTTTTAAGAAGACCAATCGACGGATTAATCGAATATCACAAGCTTAACTAAAAGCAAAAAGCCCTGAAAATTCAGGGCTTTTTTTATGATACTTTGCTGTTGAAATTTATTTCATTGCAATCATCGAGATTTCAACATTTACGTTTTTTGGCAAACACGCCACTTGAACGGTTTCTCTTGCTGGAGCAAATTTTTCATCAAAATAAGCACCATAAACTGCGTTAATTCTTCCAAAATTATTCATATCCATAATAAAAATAGAAGTTTTCACCACGTTTTCAAAAGTCATATCGGCAGCTTTCAAAACCGCTTTCATGTTTTCCATCACTTGCTTGGTTTCGGTTTCAATGTCGTCTAAAACCAATTCGCCAGTTTCAGGATGTAAAGCGATTTGTCCTGATGTAAACAACGTGTTTCCAGCCAAAACCGCTTGGTTGTAAGGGCCAATTGGAGCCGGAGCTTTTTCTGTAAAAATTACTTTTTTCATACTAAATTAATTGATGATTCTATCCGGTTGTCTTCGTTTGTCCCACTTGATATCGCTTAAAACAGATGATTTAATTCCGATAAAAAATCCCCACGAAGTATAATCTCCAATCGGAATCCAGTTAAAATCCATTCTCCAGCTTAACAAATCGCGTTCAAAACGAAGTTGGGTAAATGTGACACCATTTTGCACAAAATCATAACCCGTAGAAATTCCCACTTTCCATTGAGGCGAAAGGTCAACGTTTCCGGAAACCATCAGGGAATTATTGGTAATTTTATTTTGCCTTTGCGAATTAGAATAGGTTAGGGAATAGGCAAGCCTCAAATCCCATGGAATGACGGCGTTGTAAAATTTCGATTTTGTTTTTTCTTGCTCAATGTCATCATCGTTAAACATACTTTGCCGTTGATCGCCTAAATCTCTTGCGGTTCCAAATAAATCATCTTCTCGACCACCATTTCTCAAACCTTGGTTTTTAAGTGGATCAGTTCGATCATTTTGATTGGTTCCATCAGTACTCGAAAATGAATAATTAATTGTAACATTCGCACTTGAAAGACGCAATAAACTTCCGCCGTTGTCAATATTCCAGCGTTCGATTCTTCTATTGGCATTGTCCAAAGCATAAGGATCGAGGGTTGCGGCAAAGTTCACATTCATTTTATCTTTAAGCAAATTCGTACCACCGCTCATTCTCAAAGGTGCTAACTTTAGGGAATCTGCTGTCATATCATAAGTTGTAGAAAAAGTTAAGTTGTTGAGCAACATAATTTTTTTCGGTTCGGTTTTAGTACTGTCACGATCTCGAACTTTTGCTTCAAAAGTATTGTTCAAACTAAAGTTTAACATATTCGACATTCTACGAGATGGTGTTCCGTAAATTCCACCTTCAAATCGGGTATATTCTGTAAGCATTTGCCCGGTTCCATTAGGATCGTAAGTGTCATAATATTGATCGAAACTTGGTGTGTAACTGTAGGAAACGTTCGGTTTGATGACGTGACGAATGGACTGAATTTTTTTATTTTCGCCAAAATTAAAAGTACCATAAACTGTAGTTCCCATACTTGCCGAAAGGTTGTAAGTTCTAAAAGCGTCAAAACCATTAACAGTGTCATTTACGACGGTTGGCGCTTCGTTTACAATGCCCATTCTTTTACGGATGGTCTTAAAAGTCCAAACTTCGTTATAATTGGCTCCCGTACTTACACTAAAATATTTGAATAATTTAAAATTCGTATTAATCGGAATGCTGTGTTGAAATCCGGAAATCGCATTGCGAAACATTTGCGGTTTAAAGAAAAGCGAATCAGTTGTGGTAATTCGGTTTTGAGCATTTACGTTATACTGAATGTTCAAATTTTTGATAAATCCTTTTTTGGGCTCATCTTCGCCAGCAAAAAGATACACACGATCCACGCTTCCCTGAAAAGTGGGCAATGTCATGTTGATGGTTTGCGTTTGGGTATTTTGCGAATGCGTTGCCGTTAACGACATGTTTACCTGCGGAACGGTATTGAACGTTTTAGAATAATTAATCGAGGAACTCAACGTATTGTTCAATGCCGAACTCACATTACTTTGGTTCAAAGATTGCTGGAAATACCGGCTACTTCCCAAGTTAACCGATGCCGAAAATCTTGAGTTCGGGTTCGATTTTGCGTCTTGAGAATGTGACCATTGGATGTTGTATTGCCGTGTTTTGGTGTAATCTGGAAAACCTCTTTCACTTTGAATTTGATTTTCAAACCGAACGTTCAAATTTCCGCGAAAGCGATATCTTTTGGCATAAGCCGATTCAAAACGCAACGCATAACTTCCATTTGTATAATAATCTCCTAAAATCGCCAAATCATAATTGTCAGAAAGTGCGAGGTACAAACCACCATTTTGCAAAGCAAAACCTTGACGGTTAGAGTTTGTTGGCGATGGTAAAATTAATCCCGAACGAGATTCGGTTGTGGTGGGGAAAAAGGCAAACGGAATTCCAATTGGCGTTGGTACATCAGCAATGACCATGTTAGTCAATCCTACCACTACTTTTTTTCCGGGAACCATTTTTAGTTTTCGTACCAAAAAATAATATTCCGGGTCGTCGATGTCTTTTGAAGTGGTCAAACGGGCATTTTTGATAAAATAAACCGAATCGTTTTCTTTTTTGGTAATTTCTCCTTTAATATTCAAATCGCCTTGAGTGGAACGCGAATTCCAAACTAAAGCTTTTTTCGTTTGGGTATTAAACCGAATCGAATCGGGTTCGACCACGTTATTTCCTTGTTTGAAAACCGGACGTTGCGTGTAATTTCCGAGTGAATCTTTTAATCTTCCGGCGTAAACTTCGTTTTTTTCGTAGTTCATCACGATGATTCCGGCTTTAAGCTCGTAATCTTCGTAGTATAATTCGGCTTGATCGTGTAAAGTAAGTAACTTTTTTTTCTGGTCAAATTTTTCGTAACCCGCCGCTTTTCGCTTTACTACACTTTGCAAAAAACCTTTTTTTGGCGCCACAGAATCTTTTGCTACTTTACTCGAATCTGTTGGTTGCAACACATCTGCAAGATTTGCAGCAATGGTATCTGGAGGCGTAATTGGTTGCTTTTCAGCAGGTATAGTGGTAGAGTTCGTTCGAATTTCCTGACAATAACCAGATTGGCTTCCTATTGTTAGAAAAATTGATAATAAAACGATATGAAATAAGTTTGTATGCAAAGGTTTAAATGCTATTTTTGTAAAAATATGGCTTAATTTTTGACGTGCCAAACTTACACATATTTTTCATCAAAAATACGGAAATAACAAAATTATAACCCTGTCTTTTTTATTAAAAAAACCATTTATTAAAATATGAATATTCTCAAAAATTTTAAACCGCTTGTAACTGCAACGGTTTTGATGCTTACAGTAGGTTCTCAGGCGCAAAGCGATAAATTTAAAGTAGTTTTGGACGCAGGTCATGGAGCCAAAGATTTTGGAGCAATTCATCACAATTATGCTGAAAAAAATATCGCACTTGCCGTAACGCTAAAAGTGGGAAGATTACTTGATAAACAGCCAAATATCGATGTAATCTACACCAGAAGCACGGACGTTTTCATTGAGTTAGCAGAAAGAGCTAACATCGCTAATAAAAATAATGCTAACCTTTTTGTGTCGATTCACTGTAATGCAAATCCGAGTCAAGAACCTTTCGGGACGGAAACTTACGTGATGGGTTTGACCAAATTAAAATCGAATTTACAAGTAGCACAAGCGGAAAATCAGGTTGTGGAGCTTGAGGCCGATTATAAGTTGACTTACGCAGGTTACGACCCAAAATCACCGGAATCTATCGTAGGAATGAAACTTCAGCAAGAGGATAACATGATGAATAGCTTTGCGATTGCAAGCAAAATTCAAGATAATTTTCACCAAGCCAAAAGAAAAAGTCGTGGCGTAAAACAAGCACCTTTTTTGGTTTTGCATAGAACGGCTATGCCAAGTATTTTGGTAGAAATGGGTTTCATCAGCAACAAAAATGAAGGAGCTTACTTGAACAGTGAAGATGGTCAAAACGAAATAGCTAAAGCCATTGCCGATGCAATTTCTATCTACAAAAAAGAATATTTTGGAGGAGTAATTGTCGAAAATAAAATCGATAAAGAAGCCCTAAAAGTTGAAAAGCCAAAAGAAGTTGTGGTTCCGGAAATTCCAAAATCGGAAACAAAACCAGTTGTCAAAACCGAAACCAAACCAGAACCTGTTACTGAAAAACCTGTTGCAGGTGGCACCATTTTTAAAGTTCAGATTTCCGCAAGTGGAACAAAATTAGCCTTAACACCTTCTAACTTTAAAGGCTTGAATGATATTTCGATGACTTCGGAAGGAAATCTTTACAAATATATGTACGGCGAAACCGGAAGTTACGATAGTGCCAAAGCGTTATTACAGGAAGCAAAATCTAAAGGTTACACCTCGGCATTTTTAGTAGCGTATAAAAACGGAAAAAAAGTGTCAATTCAGGAAGCATTAAAATAATTTTAAGAAACAAGTCGGAATTATTTAATTAAATTTGTTTAAAAACACCACGCTTTGAAAATATCAAGAGAAGTAAAAATAGCAGTTATCGTATTAGCCTCAGTAGCATTATTCATCTGGGGATTTAGTTTCTTAAAAGGAAAAGACCTATTTAACGATTATAAAACATTTTATGCAATCTATGACGATGTGGAAGGTTTAGCGCCTTCGGCACCCGTTACCATCAACGGTTTAGCAGTTGGGAAAGTGAGCAGCATCACCTTGCACAACAACGGAAAGTTGAAGGTGGAAATGCAAATCAAAACTGATTTTCCAATTTCGCGTTCGTCAATTGCCACTATTTATGAGCCAAGTTTCATTGGCGGAAAAAATATCGCCTTGATTCCGAATTTCAAGGATCCGGTTGAAGCAGAAGATGGACAACAACTTTCAACTGATGTAAAACCAGGAATGTTATCATCTTTAGGCGATAAATTATCACCATTGCAATCAAAATTGGAACATACAGTTGTTACCGCAGATAGTTTGTTAATGAACATCAACACTACTTTCAACAAACAAACGCAAGCCAATCTGCAAAACGCCATTGCCGAATTATCTGCAACGATGAAAGAATTTAGCGTTGCCGCAAAAAATTTAAACGGCATTATGTCAGATAACCGAAGCAAGTTGAACAACACGTTTACAAATTTAGACCATACTTCGGAGAATTTTGCAAAACTTTCGGATTCACTTAACAAAGCTAATTTGGGAGAAAGCATGAAAAAGCTCGAAAAGTCAATTGCTAACGTCGATAAAATCATCAATGACGTTCAATCTGGCAAAGGTTCATTAGGAAAATTGATGAAGGACGACGGCATGTACAACAATTTGGAAGACGCTTCAAACGAACTGAAACAATTGTTAGCCGACGTGAAAAATAACCCAAAACGTTACGTACATTTTTCAGTTTTTGGTAGAAAAAATACACCATACGTAGAAAACGAGCCTAAAAAAGTTACCGACACCATTAAATAACGTATCCGATGCACTACATCGACAATATTATTTTCGCCCTCATCCTCGTTGCTGGTTTTGGCTATTTTGCCTTTAACGTCAAAAAATTAGTTCGAAACATCAAACTCGGTCAAAATGTAGATCGTTCAGATAATAAACCCGAGCGTTGGGCTAACATGGCCTTAATCGCTCTCGGACAATCTAAAATGGTAAAACGCCCCATCGCGGGTGTTTTGCACGTTTTTGTATATTTAGGTTTTGTAATCATCAACATCGAATTGCTTGAAATCATCATCGACGGACTTTTCGGAACGCACAGAATTTTCGCCTTCATGGGAAGCTTCTACAACGTTCTAATCGGTTCTTTCGAAATTCTTGCTTTTTTAGTGTTGTTTTCGGTCATCACATTCTTAGTCAGACGAAACATCATAAAGCTTAAAAGATTCATTCACAACGATTTAAAAGGTTGGCCGAAAAGCGACGCGAATTATATTTTGTATTTCGAAATCGCACTAATGGCGCTTTTCCTGCTGATGAACGCAGCCGATTCAACTTTGGCACAAAGAGGAACGGAACATTACATTCAAGCCGGAGCTTATCCAATCAGTAGTTTCATCACACCAATATTCCAAAACATTCCAACCGGAACTCTCATCATCCTTGAAAGAACTTTTTGGTGGTTACACATCGTAGGGATTTTAGTGTTTATGAATTATTTGTATTATTCAAAACACCTTCACATTCTCCTGGCGTTTCCTAACACCTACTACGCAGATTTGAGTCCCAAAGGAAAATTTAACAACCTCGAATCAGTTACAGCCGAAGTAAAATTGATGCTCGATCCCACAGCAGATCCATTTGCCGCACAACCGCAAACCGATGAAGCTCCAGCGAAATTTGGCGCCAACGATGTTCAAGATTTAAATTGGGTACAACTACTAAATGCCTACACCTGTACAGAATGTGGCCGTTGTACATCAGCATGTCCCGCAAATATCACTGGAAAAAAACTTTCTCCGAGAAAAATCATGATGGACACGCGTGATCGTCTCGAAGAAGTGGGTAAAAATATCGATGCCAACAAAGGCGTTTTCGTCCCAGACAATAAAACCTTGCTCAACGACTACATTACACCCGAAGAACTTTGGGCTTGCACAAGCTGCAACGCTTGCGTAGAAGAATGTCCCGTGAGCATTGACCCGTTATCAATCATTATGGACATGCGTCGTTATCTCGTCATGGAGCAAAGTGCCGCACCAATGTCGCTCAACGCCATGATGACCAATATAGAAAACAACGCGGCACCTTGGCAATACAGCCAACAAGACCGTTTAAATTGGAAAAACGAAAATTAAAATGATTTGGGCGTGACCCTCCGTAAACTCCGGGTCGGGCTTTCCGCTGTATCTTTTTTCAATTGCCTTGGTTTTCAATCCAAGGCAATCAAAAAAAGGATGCCGCTACAATCCCTCACGCAGCGAACTGACGAAGTGATCCCTCACGCAGGCACAACGCAAAAAAGAAACACAACATGAAAGCAGAAGAAATCGATAAGAACCTTTTGGCAGCCACAGAAAATGGTGAAGCGATCAGTCCAATTTTGCCACCCGGAATAAAAAATTACCTAATTGACATCGATGGTACCATTTGCGACGACATTCCAAACGAACAACCAGAAAGAATGTTGACTGCAGCCGTTTACCCAGATGCTTTAGCAACCTTAAACCGTTGGTATGACGAAGGACACATTATTTTTTTCTTCACTTCCAGAACCGAAGCCCATCGCGAAGTAACCGAACAATGGCTCAAACTCCACGGTTTCAAATACCACGGAATGGTCATGGGTAAACCACGAGGAGGAAATTACCATTGGATAGATAACCATCTCGTAAAAGCCACAAGATACCGAGGTCATTTTACTGATTTGGTTGAAAAAGAAGTAACCATCCAAGTTTTCGACGACGGCAAACACCAATAATACAAACACACAAGATTCAAATTTTTAAATCTTTAAATTTTTCAATCTTTCAATAAATAAAAAATATGTCAGAAAATCTAACAGTGCCAACCATGGCAGAAATGCTTGCCGAAGGAAAACAGCCCGAAGTATTGTTTTGGGTAGGTTGTGCCGGAAGCTTTGACGATAGAGCAAAGAAAATAACTAAGGCTTTCGTAAAAATTCTGAACCAAGCAGGCGTTTCTTTTGCTGTCTTAGGAACCGAAGAAAGTTGCACAGGAGATCCCGCAAAACGTGCCGGAAACGAATTTTTGTTTCAAATGCAAGCCATGATGAACATTGAGGTTTTAAACGCTTACGAAGCAAAAAAAATCGTAACCGCTTGTCCACATTGTTTCAATACGCTAAAAAACGAATATCCGGAATTAGGCGGAACTTACGAAGTAATTCATCACACACAATTTTTAAAATCATTGTTAGATGAAGGAAAACTTTCCATCGAAGGCGGACAATTCAAAGGAAAAAGAATCACCTTTCACGATCCCTGTTATTTGGGTCGCGCCAACAAAATCTACGAAGCGCCTCGAGAATTGATTGAGAAACTCGATGTGGAATTGGTCGAGATGAAACGTTCACGAGCAAACGGATTATGTTGTGGAGCTGGTGGAGCACAAATGTTCAAGGATGCAGAACCAGGAAACAAAGAAGTTAACATCGAAAGAACAGAAGATGCGCTTGAAACAGCACCAGATATTATTGCCGCAGGTTGTCCGTTTTGCAACACTATGCTAACCGATGGCGTGAAAAATAAAGAAAAAGAAGGCGAAATTAAGGTAATGGATGTTGCCGAATTAATCGCCAATGCACAAGATTTATAATTTAAAAAAAGCTCAAGCGAGCCACTAAAATATGTACGTTCCTTTTGAAAATTTACCAGATGAATCACGCATTTGGATTTACCAATCAAATCGTAAATTAACCGACGATGAAGTGATTGCAATCGAATCGGAAACAAAAAATTTTGTCGAAAATTGGGCCGCACATGGAACCGGTTTGCAGGCTTCTTTTTTAGTAAAATACAACCGATTCATTATTTTGGCAGTCGATACAAATGTTCAGACTGCAACTGGTTGTTCTATAGATAGTTCGGTTGCTTTTATTCAACAATTGGAACAAAAATATGGTATCGATTTACTCGACAAAATGAATGTCACTTTTCGTCTTGGCGAACACATCGCACACAAGCCTTTGATTGATTTTAAAAAAATGGCGAAAGAAAAAGCTGTTTCAGGAAATACTATTGTTTTCAACAATCTCGTTAATACAGTAGGCGAATGGCACGAATATTGGGAAGTTCCAGCTAATGAAAGTTGGCATAGCCGTTTTTTTTAAAAAAGATTTTTTCGGATGAGATATTATATTGCTGCCCTACTGCTTTTTAGCCAGTGGGCTTTTTCACAACTACATTTACCGCCAAAAACAATAGATTTTACCAAAGAAAAAGTTTGGGTTGATAGCATTTATAATAAAATGTCGATGGAAGAACGCATCGGGCAATTATTCATGGTTGCAGCGTATTCTAACAAAGATTCAGCTCATATCCGTTCCATTGATAAATTAGTAAAAGATTACCATATTGGAGGTGTGATTTTTTTTCAAGGTGGTCCGGTTCGTCAAGCAAAATTAACCAATCGTTACCAGAGCAAAGCGCGAGTGCCACTTTTTGTGGGAATTGATGCAGAATGGGGTCTTGCCATGCGTCTCGATTCTGTGATGCGATATCCTTGGAACATGACACTTGGAGCTATTCAGGATTTAAAATTAATTCGAGAAGTTGGCGAAAAATATGGCATTCAATCACGTAGAGTTGGTGTCCATTTTAATTTTGCACCTGTTTTAGACATCAACACTAATCCACGAAATCCAATTATTGGAAACCGCTCTTTTGGGGAAGACAAAGTCAATGTTACCAATCGGGCTTCAGCGTTAATGAAAGGAATTCAGTCGCAAGGGGTTTTGGCTACTGGAAAACATTTTCCCGGACATGGCGACACCGAAACTGATTCGCATCATACTTTACCGATGGTTAACTTTTCCCGAGAAAGAATTAATGATGTAGAATTATACCCATATAAACGTTTGTTTCGTGAAGGTTTGGCGAGTGTAATGGTCGCACATTTGAATGTTCCGGCATTAGAACCGCGTGATAATTTCCCAACTTCGGTTTCTTATAATGTGGTCACAAATATTTTGCAGAAAGAATTGCATTTCAACGGTTTGATTTTTACTGATGCTTTGAATATGAAAGGAGCCAGTAATTTTAAACAACCCGGAGATATTGATTTGGAAGCGTTTGCAGCCGGGAATGATATCTTGCTTTTTGCTGAAAATGTGCCTCTTGCTATGGAAAAAATTTGCATGGCAATTCAAGACACAATTCTACCCGAATCGAGATTGGAAAAATCTGTAAAAAAGATTTTGAAATACAAATACCAAGTCGGTTTAAACCAATACCGTCCGATTGATTTACAGTTTTTGTACGACGATTTAAACAATCCAGAAACAGAGGCTTTTCAATACGAATTGTACGAAAATGCCTTAACCGTTTTGAAAAATGACGAGGAAATTCTCCCGATACAAAATCTCGAAGAGGAAAAAATTGCCTATCTCAAATTAGGGGATGACAGCAATAGTATGTTCGTTAACACGCTCAAACAATACACGGAAATCACCGAAATTACCAAAGACAGTTTGCATTTAATGCAAGAAAAACTCAACAACTTCACTAAAGTAATTATTGGTTTTCACAAAGCTGATGGCGCTTGGAAAAAACACGATTTTACCATAGATGAAATTGTAACTGTCCAGGAAATTGCTAAAAAACACAAAGTAATTTTAGATGTATTTGCAAAACCGTATTCTCTTATTCCTTTTAACGAATTTAAAGACATCGAAGGTTTAATTGTTTCCTACCAAAATAGTGATCCGGCTCAAAATGTTTCGGCACAATTGATTTTCGGAGCGGTGGAATCCAAAGGAAAATTGCCGGTTTCCATCGGGAATTTCTTTAAAGTAAATGATGGTTTAAAAACCAAAAAACTCAACCGTTTGGGCTTTACCATTGCTGAAAATGTAGGCATGAATTCTAAAGTTTTGGATAATATTGACAACGTTGCCAATAACGCCATCGAAAGAAATATGACGCCCGGAATTCAGGTTTTGGTGGCTCGAAAAGGAAAAGTTGTGTACCAAAAATCTTACGGTTATCACGATTATACCAAACAAGTAAAAGTCAAAAATTCTGATATTTATGATGTGGCTTCGTTGACTAAAATGGTGGCGACACTTCCGTTAACGATGCAACTTTTTGATCAGAAAAAAGTAAACCTCGAAACTAAATTAGGGCAAATGCTTCCTGAATTTGAAAAAACGGACAAAGCCAATATTAATTTCAAGGAATTGATGTCGCATTACGGGAAGTTACAACCGTGGTTTCCGTTTTATCAAAATACGTTGACGGCTCAAAAAGAACCTGATAGTCTTTACTATTCCCGAACTTTTACAAACGAATTTCCACTTCAGGTTTCTGAAAATTTATTTTTGAAAAAAGACTATCCGCAAACAATGCTCAAGCAAATTGCCGATAGTAAACTACTTGCCAAAAAAGAATACAAATACAGTGATTTTACTTTTATTTTGCTGAAAGAAGTTGTGGAAAAAGGTTTCAACCAACCTTTAGACAAGTTGGCTGACGAACATTTTTATAAAAAATTAGGAGCTAATAAAACCACGTACAATCCGTTGCGAAAGTTTGACCAAAGCATTATTCCGCCAACTGAAGAAGACAACTATTTCAGGTACACGACCGTTCAAGGTTACGTTCACGACATGGCTGCCGCAATGCAAGATGGAGTAGGAGGTCACGCCGGAATTTTTTCTAACAGCATGGATTTGGCCAAAATTATGCAAATGTATCTCCAAAAAGGAAACTACGGTGGCAAACAATTTTTTTCGCCAGCTACTTTCGACATCTTCAACACTTGTCATTACTGCAAAGAAGGCAACCGTCGCGGACTTGGATTTGACAAGCCGCAACTTCCTGGAACGTCTGGACCAACTTGTAATTGTACCTCAAAATCGAGTTTTGGTCACACAGGTTTCACCGGAACTATGGCTTGGGCTGATCCCGAAAAAGAATTAATTTATATTTTCTTGTCAAACAGAACTTACCCTGATTCTAACGCGCCAAACTGGCTTTCGCAAGAAAACGTTCGCGAGAATATCCAGAAAGTGATTTATAATTCCATCGAGAAATAGATTTTTTAGGAGCGAATGGCTTGGTCTTTTCCAGCCATCCATTTTCCCACTTTCGCCTTTATCCACGCCAGAAAAAGGCGTGGGATATCGGCTTAATCGGGGCTATTGAATCAACTTCAGGAATTTTTGGAATCGTTCGGCCAAACTAATTGTAAAACTTCCAACTTTCTTGCGTGAGGGATTGAGGCGGCATCCTTTTTATAATTTTCCGAAGGGTTTACCCGAAGGAAATTTATAAAAAGATATAGGCAAAAGCCTGGCCTCTTGTGCTTCGGGAAAATTTCTATTAGCAGAAAACTTGCTGCACAAAAGGACACGCCCAAAAAAAAGCTACGTTAAAACAAAACTAAAAAACTTTTATTTGCCTAATAATTGGGCTAACTTTATTTTATTGCTAACCAAAAAAATTTAAAGTTATGAAAAAGAGGATTGTTTTAGGTGTTGCTTTGGGATTGTTTTTTGCGACTCAAAATGTGTCGGCAAATGTGATTCCGGCTCAAGAAATTGTGGCAAGCCAACAAAAGGAATATAAAAAAATTACGCCTGAAGAGGTAAATAAAGAGGCGTTAACGAATATTAAGGCGAAATACGGCGATTATCAGATTACGGAAGCGGCGGTTGCGGCTGATGGCGAATATAAACTGACGCTGAAAAAAGATAATGCATCGCTGACGGCGCTTTTTACTTCGGCGGGAGATTTGATTAAAATTTTATAGAAAATGGCGACTTTTGGTCGCCATTTTTTTTAGTCTTTAAAATCTACGGAAAGCGAATTTACGCAATAACGTTGTCCGGTTTTAGTGGGTCCATCGTCAAAAACGTGACCTAAATGACTGCCGCAAGTGGCGCACAAAATTTCTGTGCGAATCATGCCGTGAGTAGTGTCGCGCAAGTATTCTACTTTGCCCGGAATGCTTTCGTCAAAAGAAGGCCAACCGCAATGTCCGTCGAACTTGGAGTTACTTTCAAAAAGTGGTTCGCCGCAAGCGCCACAAACGTAGGTTCCTTTTTCAAAATGTAAATTATATTTCCCCGAATGTGGAAATTCGGTGCCTTTTTCGCGCAAAATTTTGTAGCGTTCGTTGCCTAATTGCGCTTTCCATTCAGCTTCGGATTTATTGATTTTATAGTCCATAATTATTGGTTTTCGGGAATAAATTCTATGGAAACTGAGTTGGTACAAAAACGTTTTCCGGTGGTTTCTTTCGGACCGTCGTCAAAAACGTGACCAAGATGTCCGTCGCATTTTGCACATAAAACTTCGGTTCTTTCCATGCCAAAAGTTAAATCTTTTTTGTAAATCACAGAACCATTTATGGCTTGGTCAAACGATGGCCAACCACAATCCGAATCAAACTTCGCATCCGAATTGAAAAGCACGTTTCCGCAAGCCGCACAAACGTATTTTCCTTTTTCAAAATGGTCGTAATATTTTCCGGTAAAAGGTCTTTCAGTTCCTTTTCGGCGTAAAATTTGGTACTGTTCAGCCGTCAATTCTTTTTGCCATTCTTGGTCGGTTTTTAGAACTTTTCCTGCTGTATTTTTAGGAGTTTCTGCTTTTTTTTCTTGGCTTTGGCACGACCAAAAACTAAAAATCGCCAAAGTCATCAACAACATTTTTCTCATCATCATTCTTTTAAAAATTCAACAATTTTTTTCAGCACTTTTGTATCGCCTAAAATTTTGCGATGTCCCAAACCTTGGGTAAGAAACAATTCGCCGTTTTGTAAATTTTTTTCGATATTTATTGCTGCCGTAACCGGAACATCGTGATCATCGTCATCATGCATCACCAGCACCGGAATTCCCACTTTCTTCGCATTTACATACGCAGAATAATCGCTCATGGTTTCGCCAATTTTCTGCTCGAAACTTTCTACCATTTTTTTGGCAACCTTCGGTTTGAGTTGAAGTTTTGAAACAAAGTCTTCAAAAATATCTTCCACCACGTCGCCACTTCCTATGATTACTGCTTTTTTGAGCCGCAAACCTCTCGTTAAGGCGTTCATGATGGTCATGCCTCCCAACGAATGCCCAACGGCAAATTCAAACGGCCCGTATTTTTTATCCAATTCTAAAACTGAGGCGATAAATTGTGTCATGTCGCTTGATTTTCCTGCGGATTTTCCGTGGGCTGGAGCGTCAAAACTTACCGTTGCATAACCCAATTTTAGCATTTCATCGGCAATTTTCACCAATTGCGTTCCGCGACCAGACCACCCGTGAACCAGCAACACTTTTTTGTCGGATTTTCCGTATTCGTAAACCTTGATTTTTGCGTTTAATTTTTCCACCAAAAAATCAGATTTCACCGCGTTTTCAAACATCTCAAATTCGCGTTTGGGCAATTTGTGTTTGATGGGAGTTGTGAATAATTTAGCGGTAAATTTCACCGCCAAACCTGTGGATAAATTTTCCAAAACCTTCGCCGTTACTAATATTCCTTTCGGAATCCTGAGCGATTGCTGATGCATTTTTTTGTTGGTCATTAAGCACAAAAATTTACCGCAAGTTATCACTAATCTAAATTTTTTCTACCTTTATTCGTCATAAATTAAACCTAAAAAATGTGTTTTTTTGGGAGCCAAACATAAGGCATTTTTATCCCGAAGCTTCGGGACATTTTCCCGCTTTCGCCTTTATCCACGCAAAAAAAATATTGCGTTCAGGCGTGGGATATCGGCTTAATCGGGGTTATTGAAACACTTTAGGAATTTTTTAAACACCGTAACCAAACCGCTAAATGGAACCAATTTTTTTTCAAAATCAATTTGAACTTCGAGAATGGCTTCAAAAAAACCACGAAACCGAAACCCAACTCATCATCGGACTTTATAAAAAAGGAACCGAAAAAGAAAATATCAGTTGGTCACAAGTGGTAGATCAGGCACTTTGCTTCGGATGGATTGATGGCGTTGGAAAAAAAATCGACGACGAACGCTGGCAAATTCGGATTACGCCAAGAAAGCCTAACAGTATTTGGAGCAAAGTTAACATTGCCAAAATAAAAGTATTGACCGAAAATAACCTGATGCATCCAAAAGGCATTCAGGCATTTGCCATCAGAAAAGAAGAAAAATCCGGAATTTACAGTTTTGAAAATGAACAGCAGGAACTTTCACCAGAATTTCAAAAAAGATTTTTGGAAAATAAAAAAGCTTGGGATTTTTTTCAGTCGCAACCTCCAGGATACAAGAAAAATGCTTTGCATCACGTAATGACTGCTAAACAACGAATTACACGTGAAAAACGTTTCGTGGAATTACTAAATGATAGCGAAAATCAACTTCGTATTAAAATATTTAGAAGATAAACCATTAAAATTTTTGATTAAAATTCAGTTCTGCAAAGCATTTAGAGAAAAATAATTTATTTAGAAAACCTGTGGCTCGGAAAGCTATAAAAGTAAAACTTCGGAAAAAAAACCATGAACGAACATCTTATATTATTACGAGGCATTAACGTTTCGGGCAAAAACATTATTAAAATGGAACGTTTGCGCGAAGTCTTAAGTCAAAATGGATTTGAAAATGTAAAAACCTACATTCAAAGCGGGAATATTTTGCTGGAAAGCGAAGACAAAAATTCGGAAAAAGTGGCGCGTGAAATCGAAAACTTGATTGAAACACATTTTGAACTACACGTTTCTGCCATTGCGGTAAGCAAAAAAATATTGAAAAAAGTGCTGGAAGAAAATCCTTTTCTCAATCAAAATTCGGACTTAAAAAAGTTGTACGTGGTTTTTTTATCCGCAATTCCTTTGGAAGAAAGTAAAATGAAATTATTGAAAACCAATCTTGAACCTGACGAATTTAAAATTTCTGGAAAAATTGTTTACCTCAAATACCACGATACCGCCGGAAACTCGAAACTTTCCAATAAATTAATCGAAAACAAACTGAAAGTAAACGCCACAATGCGAAACTGGAATACCATTCAGAAATTGCTGGAATTGTAATTAAATTCTGCGGAAATTTTGTCGTTTGGTTTCGGCTTCACTCCATAAATAAATAATCGAACCGATGATTGGAACTACTACTATTAGCAATAAGTATAATAATTTTACAGCAAGTGAATTACTGCTTTTAGCCAATTTGAATAAAGCGAAAAAAATAAAACCGATATAAGCTACAATTAGCGTAAAAAATAATAAAGAAGCGGTATTTTCTGGGATGGTAAAACTCATTGTCGGCGAATTGATTTTTACAAATATAAAAAAAATGTTTGTTAAAGTTAATGCAAATTGAATTTGGTTTCCAGCCAGTTTTTGTAATTTTAGGTTTCACCAATCAACCAAAAAGATTATTATGAAAAGAAACGCAACAGCAGTCTGGGAAGGCTCATTGAAAGAAGGAAACGGAAAAATTTCAACGCAAAGTAATGTGTTGAGCAACACTCAATATTCATTCAAAACAAGATTTGAACAAGGCAACGGCACCAATCCTGAAGAATTAATTGCAGCGGCTCACGCAGGTTGTTTTACGATGCAATTAACGGCTTATATTAACGAAGCAGGTTTTAGAGTGGCTTCAATTGAAACCAAATGTGATATTGATTTTCAAGACGGAAGCGTTGTAAGCTCGCACTTAAACGTTATTGCACGTGTTGACGAAATTTCTACAGAAAAATTTCAAGAATTGGTTAAAAAAGCTGAGACCAATTGCCCAATTTCAAGATTACTCAATACCGAAATTTCATCTAACGCTACTTTAGTTTTAGCTTAAAATTTTTGTACCAAAATAAGAGTCCCATTTTCGCATCCGGAGAGCCGGTTGAGGAAATGGGATTTACGTTTTTGGCAAATTACGATAACGATTGATTTTGCCGTTTGCTTTGCCTATCTTTGCCAAAACGGATGATTTCTCTCCGCAAGAAGGAATAAATTTTAAAGAATAAAATTTAGTTTTTTATGTCAGTTATCGAAAAAAATTCCGCAGCACAAGCCATTGCACTCGAAGAAAAATATGGAGCCCACAATTATCATCCACTTCCAGTGGTTTTAAGCAAGGGCGAAGGCGTTTTTGTTTGGGACACAGAAGGAAAAAAATACTACGATTTTTTATCGGCTTATTCTGCTGTAAATCAAGGACATTGTCATCCGAAAATTGTCAACGCAATGATGGAGCAGGCTAAAACGTTGACCTTAACTTCCAGAGCTTTTTACAATGATAAATTAGGCGTTTACGAAAAATTTGTAACCGAATATTTTGGGTTTGACAAAGTTTTGCCAATGAACACTGGAGCTGAAGCGGTGGAGACTGCAATTAAAATTTGCCGTAAATACGCTTACGAAAAAAATAATATTCCGGAAAACGAAGCTAAAATAATTGTTTGTGAAAATAATTTCCACGGAAGAACTACTACGATTATTTCGTTTTCAAATGATGAAAATGCCCGTAAAAACTTCGGACCTTATACGGCAGGATTTATCAAAATCGCTTATGATGATTTGAACGCTTTAGAAGAAGTGTTACAAAACGAAAAAAATATTGCCGGATTTTTGGTTGAACCTATTCAGGGTGAAGCCGGAGTTTATGTGCCATCAGAAGGATTTTTGGCGAAAGCCAAATCACTTTGTGACAAACACAACGTACTTTTTATTGCTGATGAAGTGCAAACCGGAATTGCCAGAACCGGAAAATTATTGGCGGTTCACCACGAAAATGTGCAACCCGATGTTTTAATTTTAGGAAAAGCACTTTCGGGAGGAGCTTATCCAGTTTCGGCGGTATTGGCAAATGATGAAATTATGAACGTGATCAAGCCGGGACAACATGGATCGACTTTTGGCGGAAATCCAGTTGCTGCTGCGGTTGCCATCGCTGCTCTGGAAGTTGTTCAGGAAGAAAAACTAGCCGAAAACGCTGAATATTTAGGAAATATTTTCAGAGAAAAAATTGACGAATATATTAAAACCAGCAACGTTGCAACTTTAGTTAGAGGTAAAGGTTTGCTTAACGCGATTGTGATTAACGACACGGAAGAAAGCGACACTGCTTGGAATATCTGTATGAAATTGTCCGAAAACGGCTTGCTTGCCAAACCTACACATGGAAATATTATTCGTTTTGCGCCACCGTTGGTGATGACGGAAGAGCAATTGTTGGAATGCGTTTCGATTATTATCAAAACGTTTAAGGAGTTTGAATAGAAATAGAAGTGAGATAACAAAAAAGCCAGCATTTTCGCTGGCTTTTTTTATTGTCGTCTAATTTTATTTCGGCTAATAATCTGCTTTAGTTTCAGTTTTAAATCTTCGCCGGTATCAAAAACCATTTGTTCATTGCTTGGAAACGGAACAACGCGGTTGTTGAAGTATTGAAAATACGATTCGTCTGCGGCACGTTTGTCGCCTTTGTAATTAGAATAAATATTTTCGAAAACAAATTCGCTTGTAAGCGGAAAACTCGATAAAAGCTGATTGTTTCCGTAATCTACGTAATCCACTTTGGCGGTTACTTGAACAGCTTTAAATTGCGTAAACTCGTAAATATCGATTCTTACGTTTTTCATATTGTCCACTTTTATCGCATTGCCCAAACTATCTTTTACAATATTTCCGTTGTGGTCAAGTAGGTTTTTCACGCCGTCTTTAATTTGTTTTTCTTTTACAAATTGCTTTTCGCGAATTTGCTCTGGCGAAATATTTATTTGGCGGAAATTGACAATTACACCATAATCGTAATTTCGATTGCGTTGTTTGCTGGAATGATAAACCGTCCACTGATCATTTAAACCTAAAGTGCTGAAATCCAATAAGTCGTTTTGTAAATCTCTCGGAATCATCATGTTGGTCTCGTTTTTGAGCAAAACTTCAACGTAATCAGTACCTTTTTCCAAAGCTTGGTTCATTAAATTCCGAACATCTTTGTAATTAGGATTGATTTGATTGAGGTAGGACAAATCGTCAAAGGCACGACGAATCACCATTTTGTCATTGGTCATCAAAAGCGCTTTAGCATTATCGTATAAATATTTCGACAATGATTCTTTGCTCTTAATAATTTCGTTTGAATAATCTTCAAAAGGAAAAATGGCGTTTCGGTTTTCTTTCATCAAAAACAACGGCAACAACGGTCTTATCTTTTCCTGACGGTTTTGCAAATTAAGATACGTATTAAAAATAGTTTCAAAATTCCTCGGATTGGCTTCTTTTTTCATAAAAGCAACCTCGCGCAAATCACGTTCTTTGGCCTTTGCAAATGCTTCTTCTAACAAATAAACATATTCTTGCTTGCCTTTTGCATTTTTGTTAGAACGTAAATTATTCACGGCTTTGTCAATTGCGGCATCGTAATCACCACTATTGACAAGGTTTGTGGTTTTTTTTACACCACAACTCATCACAAACAATACTAAAAGAAGAGTAATTTTTTTCATAATTTTTTCAAATTTCGGCGCAAATATAGATTTTTTATGATTGGCTTTTCGAAAATTAAAGAAAATACACTTGCGGCTGTTGCACATTTGCTGGAAATCAAAAAACATTCCAAAGATTTTCAGGCAGACTTTTCAGAAATTTCTCGCAACTTTGTATTTTAAAAATTTATCAAAAATGACTCATACTTATCATATATCTGGCATGACTTGCGAAGCATGTGAAGCCAAAATTTTATATTTATTCAAACAAATTCCTGAAGTGCAAAATGTTTCGGTTGATCTTAAAAGCGGAAATGTTTCGGTTGACATGGAAAAACATATTCCAACTGCAACGTTTCAGGAAGTTTTAGCGCCTTATTCTAAATATCAATTATCGGAACCGAAAAATAATTCTATGGTTCTTAATAATGATGATTCACAAAAATCATGGCTCGAAACTTACAAACCTATTGTTTTGATATTTAGTTACATAAGCGTTGTTTCTTTAATCATTGCTTTCAATAATTCAGAGTTCAATTGGATGTTGTTCATGCGAAGTTTTATGGCTGGATTTTTTCTTACCTTTTCGTTTTTCAAAATGCTTAATCTCAAAGCTTTCGCCGATAGTTATGCGATGTATGATGTGGTTGCGCAAAAAATTCCGGTTTGGGGTTACATTTACGCTTTTCTGGAACTAATTTTAGGAATTGCTTTTGCCGTAAATTTCAATCCGTTCGTAACCAATTTAGTGACATTGATTGTGATGACGGTTAGCATTATTGGCGTTTTACAATCGGTTTTAAACAAAAGAAAAATTCAATGTGCCTGTTTGGGAGCCGTTTTTAATTTGCCCATGAGTACCGTGACCATCATCGAAGATGCCTTGATGATTTTGATGAGTTTGGCAATGTTACTGATGCTTTAATCGTTGTTTTTGGCAAAGAAATTCTTCTTGAGATTTTTAAATATTCGCCATTAATCAAAATTAATTTGCTTATTTTTGAGCCTTAAAACATCAATAAAAATGGCAGAAATAACATTAGGAGGAAACCCAGTTCACACAAACGGAGAATTACCAAAAGTAGGTTCGAAAGCACCAGATTTTAAATTGGTAAACAAAGATTTAGCAGAAGTTTCATTATCAAATTTTTCAGGAAAAAAACTGGTTTTGAATATTTTTCCAAGTGTTGATACGCCAACTTGTGCAGCATCTGTAAGAAATTTCAACAAACAAGCAAGTGAATTGCAAAACACAACCGTTTTATGTATTTCACGTGATTTACCTTTTGCACAAAAAAGATTTTGTGGAGCTGAAGGATTAGAAAACGTGGTAAATCTTTCTGATTTTAAAGACGGAAATTTCGGGAAGTCTTACGGTTTGGAAATTGCAGATAGCGCTTTGGCCGGCTTGCATTCGAGAGCTGTTGTGGTTTTAGACGAAACCGGAACCGTGCTTTACAACGAACAAGTTTCGGAGATTGCAAACGAGCCGGATTATAAAAGTGCTTTGGAGGTATTGTAATTTTTTTTAAATGAAAACCAACGATTCGTTCATCACCGGAAGATTGAAAAGTGTGAAATATGCTTTGGCTGGCGCAATAAAATTAGTCACCACCGAACATAGTATCATGGTGCAATTTTCAATTGGTGTTTTAATGACAATTGCTGGTTTTTATTTTCAAATTTCTACAACCGAATGGCTTTTTCAAACGCTTGCCATTGGGCTGGTTTTGAGCATTGAAGGACTTAATACAGCCGTGGAAAAAATAGCCGATTTTATTCATCCTGATTATCACAATAAAATTGGTTTTATAAAAGACATTGCCGCAGGAGCTGTGTTTTTTGCAGCAATTTCGGCAATCATTATCGGATTGATTATCTACCTGCCAAAAATTTAAAATAGAAAAAAGAACCATTATTTTTACGCATTAATTTCGGTATAAATGGCCAAAACAACTAAAAATACAAACAAAAAAACCGATTCGGAAACGAAAGAAAAAAAACCGTTTAAATTTAGCAGGCAACACAAAGTAATCATTGGTGCGTTGCTGGTTTTGTCGTCAATAGCGTTGCTTTTGGCGTTTATTTCTTTTTTTCTTCATGGGCAATTTGATCAAAGTTCGGTTCAAAATTTAACCGACAGGTCAGAAAAAGTGCAAAACTGGCTCGGTAAATTTGGCGCTTGGTTAGCCGATTTTTTTCTGTATCGCGGTTTTGGTGTGGCGTCATTTTTAGTGGTTCGGTTGCTTTGTATCACAGGATTGTATTTGGTTTTAGATCTTCCGGTGAGAAAACTAAAAAACACGTGGTTTTGGGATTTTTTCGCCATGATTATCATCTCAATTTTATTCGGATTTTTTGCCGATTCATTGCCGGAATTAGGTGGTGTGATTGGCTTTGAAATGAATTTGTTCTTGCAAGATTACCTCGGAAAAGCAGGAACTTTACTGATATTAATTTTCGGGTTGATCGTTTATTTGATTTTTAAGTTAAAATTATCTCCTGACGGTATTAAAAATTATTTCGAACGAAAAAAATTAGAAGCAAAATTAAGAGCTGAAGCCGCCGCCATGAACGCTCCGCAAGAAGTTCGAGAGGTTACGGAAGATTTGCTAGAAGACGATCAAGATGTGGTACGACAAAATGTGAGCAGTGATTTTTATGATGAAACCGAAGATGAAGAAGTAGAAGAACCATTTTTAAAACCAGTTTCGCAGTTTGAAATTAATAAAGAAGCTTTAAAACCCACCATTAAAAATGCGTCTAGTATTAAAATGGAATCGGTTGTAAAGCCAGAAGTTCCGCCGGTTCACAATCATACCCCGGAAATTATCGCTACGGATGATGAGGCTTTTGTCATTGAAAAATTCGCCGACGAAGATACCGTTGTCGAAAATTTGGCTGCAAAATTAGTGGCAGATTTTGGAGAATTTGACCCAACTTTAGATTTATCCAATTATAAATTTCCAACTTTAGATTTGCTTAAAGACTACGGTTCTGGCGGGATTACGATCAACCAAGAAGAATTGGAAGAAAATAAAAATAGAATTGTAGAAACGCTTCGAAATTATAAAATAGAAATTGCACAAATTAAAGCGACCGTTGGTCCATCTGTAACTTTGTATGAAATTGTTCCTGAAGCCGGAATCCGAATTTCTAAAATTAAAAGTTTAGAAGATGATATTGCTTTGTCACTTTCGGCATTAGGAATTCGTATTATCGCGCCAATTCCGGGCAAAGGAACCATTGGTATTGAAGTTCCGAACAAAAATCCAACGATGGTTCCAATGAAAACCGTGATTGGTTCCGCGAGGTTTCAGGAAGCCGAAATGGAATTGCCAATTGCTTTAGGAAAAACAATTTCTAACGAAACTTTTGTAGCAGATTTAGCAAAAATGCCGCATTTATTGATGGCTGGAGCAACCGGACAAGGAAAATCTGTTGGATTAAATGCTGTTTTAACTTCGTTATTATACAAAAAACATCCGGCAGAAGTGAAGTTTGTTTTGGTCGATCCGAAAAAAGTAGAATTAACACTTTTCAATAAAATTGAACGCCATTATTTAGCAAAATTACCTGATGCAGAAGATGCAATTATCACTGATAATACAAAGGTAATCAATACGTTAAACTCTTTATGTGTGGAAATGGACAACCGCTATTCTTTACTAAAAGATGCGATGGTGAGGAACATTAAAGAATACAACGATAAATTTCGTAGCCGAAAATTAAATCCAGAGTTAGGACATCGATTTTTGCCTTACATCGTTTTGGTGGTCGACGAATTTGCCGATTTAATCATGACAGCCGGAAAAGAGGTGGAAACGCCAATTGCTCGTTTGGCACAATTAGCGAGAGCCATCGGGATTCATTTGATTATTGCTACACAAAGACCTTCGGTGAATGTAATTACGGGAATTATTAAGGCGAATTTCCCTGCGAGAATTGCTTTTAGAGTTACCTCAAAAATTGATTCACGAACCATTTTGGATACACAAGGAGCTGATCAATTAATTGGTAGGGGAGATTTGCTTTATACAAATGGTAATGATGTGGTAAGGGTTCAATGTGCTTTTGTCGATACACCGGAAGTTGAAAAAATTACAGAATTTATCGGAAATCAAAAAGCATATCCTGACGCTTATTTGCTTCCGGAATACGTTGGAGAAGAAAGTGGCACTAAACTTGATATTGATATTTCCGAAAGAGATTCGATGTTTAGGGAAGCTGCCGAAATTATTGTCACGGCACAACAAGGTTCTGCTTCGCTTTTGCAACGCAAACTAAAATTAGGCTACAATCGCGCTGGTAGATTGATTGATCAATTAGAAGCCGCCGGAATTGTAGGTCCGTTTGAGGGTAGTAAAGCCCGAAGCGTGAATATTCCTGACTTGGTTTCTCTTGACCAATTTTTCAATAATGAGCAAATCAATTAAAATGAACAAGATTTTACTATTTATTTCCGTATTTTTTATTTCCTTCAACCTTTCGGCACAAAACAGTCAAAAAGCAAAAAATCTGCTTGATGAAGTTTCTGCGAAGGTGAAAAGCTACCAAAATATTTCTATCGAATTTAAATATGCGATTTCTAATCCTAAAGAAAATTTAAACCGAGAAAGCAAAGGAAATGTGGTGATTCAGGGCAATAAATATGTACTGAATTTTATGGGAGTTACTAAAATGTACGATGGAAAAAAAGTGTACAACATTGTTCCGGAAGATGAGGAAATCACGATTTCTAAGTCAGATGAAAACGATGAAAACAGCATTACGCCTTCAAAAATGTTGACTTTTTTCAACACAGGTTACAAATATTCTTGGGATATTTTGCAAAATATAAAAGGACGAAAAATTCAATATGTGAAATTAGTTCCAACCAATGCAAAAGACGATCGTAAAGAAGTGTTTTTGGGAATTGACATCCAAACGAAACACATTTATAACATGATGGAAATTGGAAAAGATGGTTCAAAAATCACGACCACTGTTAATTCTTTTAAAACCAATCAGCCATTATCCAAAAATCAGTTTACCTTTGCCGAAAGTAAGTATCCCAATTATTACATCAATAATCTAGACTGATTTCTTAGAAGTGAAAATTCTTGACCGGTATATTTTAACCACGTTTTTGCAAACCCTTGCAACCGTTTTTATCATTCTCTATTTTATTTTCATCCTGCAAGGTGTATGGATGTTTATTGCCGAATTAGCCGGGAAAGACCTTGATTTTTGGGTAATTGCCAAATTTTTATTCTTGTATTCGCCAAGGATGATGACATTGGTTTTACCACTTTCTATCTTATTGGCCTCGATTATGACTTTTGGTAATTTTGCCGAAAATTATGAGTTTGCCGCTATGAAATCTTCTGGAATTTCATTGCAACGTGCCATGAAAAGCCTGATTTTTTTTATTTCGATTTTGAGTATCATTTCGTTTTTCTTCGCCAATAACGTGATTCCCGCTGCCGAATATGAATTTATCAAACTAAGACGTGACATCGTGCAAACCAAACCTGCCATGGCAATTGCCGAAGGACAGTTTAGCGATGTGGTGGAATACAATATTAAAGTTGATAAAAAGTCTGGGGAAAATGGCGAAAAACTGGAGGGAATTACCATCCATAAAAAAGCAGCAACCGGCGGAAGCAACGTTTTTATCAAAGCGAAAAGCGGTCTTTTACTTTCTGACGAAAATTCTCCATTATTGCAATTAATTCTCTTTGATGGAAATTATTACGAAAATATTATTCCAAAGAAATACGAACAACGCTCTCGGGTTCCATTTGTAAAAGCGGCTTTTAAAAAAGATATCATTAACATTGATCTTTCAAAGTTGAATACAGATGATACCGAAATTGACGTGGTAAACACTAATAATATGTTGAATATAAGCGAGTTGAATTATACAATTGATTCGTTAGAAACTAATTTTGAGAAAGATTTGGTTTCATTTTCAGATAATATTTACATCAGAACCGGAGTGACGGCTTTGCCTAAATTAGAAGATAGTTTGCCAAAGGCGAAAGAATTGCCACAAGATTTATTAAAAGTTGTTCCAATTACAAAGCAATCAAATGCGCTGGAAATTGCCAGCAGTAACGTTTCGAGTGCTAAATTTTCTATCAGCGGCAGTAGAGAAGAGATCGATCAAAAACAAAAAAATATCAACAATCACTGGTTAGCGCTTTATGAAAAATTCATGATTGCTTATTCGTGTTTATTGATGTTTTTCATCGGAGCACCTTTGGGAGCCATCATTCGTAAAGGAGGCTTAGGATTGCCAATTGTTTTTGCAGTTTTAATCTTTATCATTTATCACTTCATTAATACTTTCGGAAAAAAATTGGCACAAGAAAACGGAATTACTCCAATTCTCGGATCATGGATGTCATCTATTATTTTAACGCCATTTGCCGTTATGCTTACTCATAGAGCTACAAACGACATTGGATTAATTAATATGGACGCCGTTTTGATGCCTTTAAATAAATTGATTTCAAAAGTTTTCCGAATCAAACCCAAACAATAATGACTCAAACTACTACAAAACTCAACACAATAGAAGAAGCAATTGAAGATATCCGTCAAGGAAAAATAATCATTGTGGTGGATGATGAAGACCGTGAAAATGAAGGCGATTTTATTGCTGCCGCAGAAATGGTGACGCCAGAAATGATTAATTTTATGGCCACTCATGGACGTGGATTGATTTGTGCACCTTTGACAGAAAAACGATGCAAAGAATTAAATTTGCATCCCATGGTTACCAATAATACTGTGTTACACCAAACTGCTTTCACGGTTTCTGTAGATTTAATTGGGCATGGTTGTACCACCGGAATTTCTGCTTATGACAGAGCCAAAACCATAGAATTTTTAGTAAAAGAAGATACCAAACCAGAAGATTTAGGACGTCCCGGACATATTTTTCCATTAATTGCAAAGCAAGGAGGCGTTTTAAGAAGAACCGGACACACGGAAGCTGCAGTAGATTTTGCGCGTTTGGCAGGTTTACAACCCGCGGGAATTTTGGTAGAAATTTTAAACGAAGACGGTTCTATGGCGAGATTGCCACAGTTAATGGAAGTTGCGAAAAAATTTGACCTTAAAATCGTTTCCATCGAAGATTTAGTAGCGTATCGAATGCAGCACGATTCTTTAATTCAGAAAAAAGAAGATTTTGAAATCGAAACCAGATTTGGCAAATTCCGTTTAAGAGCTTACCTTCAAATAACCAACAAGCAAGTTCATTTGGCGTTAACAAAAGGAAGCTGGAATTCAGGCGATGCTGTTTTAACTAGGATTAATTCTGTTCAGGTAACTAATGATATTTTAGATGCTTTAAGCGGAAATGCTTCGGAAAAATTGGAATTGATGTTCAATAAAATTAATGAAGAAGGAAAAGGAGCTATACTTTTCATCAACCAAGAAATGCCTTCGGCTGAACTTTTAGGAAGAATTTCTGAACTAAAAGCGCTTCAAGACAAGGGAATTTTTAAAACGCCACAAGTAAAGATGGACAACAAAGATTTTGGGATTGGAGCACAAATTTTGCATGATATAGATGTGAGTAAAATCAGGTTGATGTCAAATTCACAGCAAACAAAACGCGTGGGAATGATAGGTTACGGATTAGAAATCACAGATTATGTAAATTTTTAATCAAAAAAAATGATTGGTAAATCGTAGATAATGAAAGGCTTACCAAATGAGGAGAAAAATACTTTGATATTTAGTAAAAAAATATTTTGAAACTCGAAAAACCTTACTATATTTGCACTCGCAATCAGCAAATGATTGCAGACATATTGGAGAAATGGCAGAGTGGTCGATTGCGGCAGTCTTGAAAACTGTTGACTGTAACAGGTCCGGGGGTTCGAATCCCTCTTTCTCCGCCACCTAGAGTTTTTTATTGAAATTCTAAAGAGCAAAAACCTTTGAATACTTTCGGTATTTAAAGGTTTTTTTATTTATTGTCAATTGAAATACTGTGTGTATTTACTGTTTATCTAGCTTTAAGTCAGTCATAGCAAGGGGTGGTGAAAGATTTAGTGAAATTTATGATAGCATTACGATGATTTTATCAACAAATAATGATTGAAATTTTTTATGTGAAATCTTCAAAATGATGCTAAATTGTAAGTCAAACCACATATCCTGTATCAAAGCACAGTTACCCTATTGGTGTACCTAATTGAAAATTTCATTTTTTTTTGGAATTAGGTACACTAAAAGTTAAGAATTCCCTGGGAATTCCTTGCCAGATAAGGGATCCTGAAAATATTTTGGGTTAATTAGAAATTAATTTAAAATATTTGAAATATGCTAAAAGTAATCTTTTACATTAAGTCTCAGAAAACTGATGTAGCTGGCTTAGCGCCTATCTTTGCAAAAATTTCGTATAGAAATGAATCGGTTACAATGTCCACGGGTAAATCGATCGATCCTGAGCGTTGGAAGTTGACCAATAATTTGAGAACAGTGCTTAAAATTGAACGAGAAAAAGTCATAAAAGAAGCACTTGATTCTTTAAAGTTGTCCATCGAGAAAAAGTTTAATGAGATCTTAAAACATGAGGACCAGTTTAGTTTGAAATTTTTGAAAAGTGAAATTCAAGGCAAAACTGAAAATGTTTCGGACAGGGTAACCATCATGGAGGTGATGGATATTCATTATGAGTTTTTTAAAAAGAAAGTTGAATCTGGTGAAAGAGCAAAAGCATCACTTCAGAAATACGCACGAGCAAAAACCCTTCTTTTAAATTTTATTCGTAAAAATTCCTATGGCGATATTCTAACTGAAAATATCAACAGTGCTTTTGTTTTTAAGCTTGAAGAGTACTTAAAATATGAAAGTTGTTACAAGGGTCGCAAAGGAATACAAAACAATTCTACAGTAAAATACATGAGAGTCTATAAAACTGCCTGTATTTATTGTATCAAAATGGGCGTGATTGATAAAAATCCATTTATTGTTTATGATGGAAAAATTAAGACTCTGGAGGCAGTATTTTTAACTCAAATCGAACTAACAAATTTGGAAGAAAAATTGCTTAGTAATCTTCGTTTGCAAAGGGTAAGAGATATTTTCTTGTTTAGTTGCTACACAGGTTATGCACCAATTGACGCTTGCAAATTGACCAATGAGAATTTGTTTGAGGATGGTAAACAAAATGTTTGGGTCTTAGCCAATAGAACTAAAACCAAAATTAAATCTAACGTCCCACTTTTGCCACCGGCTTTAAAAATTATTAAAAATTATGAAGGGATGCAAGAAGGGCTTCTCCCTAAGATATCTAATCAGAAGATGAATTCTTATCTTAAAGAATTAGCTGATATCTGCAACATCAATAAAAAGCTTACATGGTATGTTGCCAGACATACATTCGCCACCACAATCGCTCTCGCTAATGGGGTAAGAATTGAGAACTTATCTGCTATGATGGGACACACCAATATCAAACAAACACAACATTATGCAAAGGTTTTAGATTCAAGCATTATGTTGGATATGGAGAGGTTAAAGGAAAAATTTTCTAAGGAATAAAAAATTGCCCTAAAAATATATAATTAATTTAGGGCAATTTAGTAGTTAAAGACTATTCTGATTCAATATCGAATCAATTTTTGCACTTTCATACAAAAAGACGTCCCCTAATTTTGTATACGGTAGAATTCCTTTTTGCCGATATTTTATAATGGTATTGTTTGATAACTTAAAAATTTTCTTTAAGTCTTCATTTCTGTAAAAAGCTGCTTTCTTTCCAGACGTCTGGAGTTTAATCCCTAACTCAATTTTTTCAAGTTTTTGATGCAAAGGTTCTAATAGAGTACCAAGAATCTTGAAAAGCTCAGCTTTTTCTGTTTTAGTGATATTCATAATTTAATTAATTTAATAGCTCAGCCGCTCGCGACGATTATTTAAAACTTGTATCATCTGATCTATGAATTTTAGATGTCGGCTACGATAAGTAAAACCTTTCGCTTCTGAAAATTGTTTACTAATCTGGTCAATAGGGGTCTGAAATTTTTGATTTCCTGAAAAGGTTAAATTGTTTATCATAAATTTTTGAAATTTGGATCTATTCTTAATCTGGTCAAAATCGTCAAAATACAATATTGATTCATCCATTAAAATATAAAATAATTGAGCCAAATCGCTTTTATTTAGAGTTGACTTACACTTTTCATTTTCTTTAGTCACCTCTTTCGAAAGTGATAAACTGCTTATCACAGCTTCTATCTCTTCAACCTTTTTTGCAAGTGAATCAACTTCACTAACTAGTCTCTTAGACAAATGATGTTTCATTAGTTGAAATGTTAAAAAGGATTACTCAAATTTTTGTATCAAATTACAATTAGTTTAGCCTTTAATAAATCGGAACTTTTCACCTTTAGCGTCAAGGATCGACCGGAATTTTTTTCGAAAATTTCAATGAGCAACATTTTGTCTTTTTCGATTGCAAACTGATTTAAGAGAAAAACGTTTCGTTGGGTTTTGTTACCTGGTGTCTCTGAAACAGGTTTGAAAGTTCGAATGACTGGAAGAATGCGAGTCTGTATAGCGGTTCGCTTGACGCTCCTTTTGTCAACAATTTTAAAGTTCACATACTCAATCTGAAAAGATACATTTGATGAGTTCGTTATTTGAGTATGAAAGTAGAATTTTCCACCGTTTATAAAAATTCCCTTTAGAGAAAAATCTAGACTTGAATTTTTAGTTTTTATACGTCTGATAATTTGTTTATCCTGTATATAGATGTTTTCAAAAACCGAATGGACTGAACTAGGTAAATCCAGTCCTAATTCTTTTATAAAAATACTCTTCAAATCTTTGCTATCATTCGTTTTAAGTCTTAGGTCATAACTCAATGTAATAGGGTGTGAGTTGTAAATGACGTCAAAGCTATAAAATCTTCCATCTGCAGTAATTACCGAGAAATTAGTTTCGGGTTTAAAGTCCATTACGGATGCCTTTATTCGCAGAACATTTTCCGCGTCCTCAACTTTGCCAGCGATTAAATTCTCGCTGCCTAAATCCACGTACACTATTCTTGAGGGAAAAATCAAATGCGAAGTTTTATCAAATGTAACTTCCATTTGATATGATTCAATTTTTTGCAACATAGGGAGAGTTGCTGTACTGTTTTGCGCACAAAGGCAAATTGAATGTCCTAAGATAAAAAATAGTGCTAATAATGTTTTAAATATATTTTTCATGATTGCAATTGAATTAGATTTTATAATTTTTGTTTTAGGATTAGAAAGACTTGGTGTCCCGCTTTTAATCTAAACTTTGGAACGCGCACCTTCCTTGCAAAATGCCCAGAGATTCCTTGCAATAATCCACGGCTTAAATCTGCAGCTACTTGTTGTTTCGCGTTCTGGGTTAACATTATACTTGTTCCGCCAGTTTGGCTCATGTTACCAGCAATTTCTTTCATAGCCATAAATTCCGAGGAATAAGGGACATACAATCCCTGCTGTCCGTCAAGATCGTAGATATTGATTTCAACCGGCAAAAAATTGCCTTTAATCTCTATTGCCTTAATTTTTAACTGTAAGCGACCATTCTGAAATCTGCAACCAGCCGTTAAGATGGTACCTTTCGGGACAAGTTGCTTTGATATCATTAAACTTTCAGATAAACGTAATTGAACAAAGGATTCACCAACAATTGTTTGGGACTCCAATACAGTGGCCCTGATGCTATTTCCAGGTAATGAAACTTGCGCTATCTTTCCGAGGTCGTGAAATTCATAATTTCTTTTTGGAACTAAATAATCCCAAAATTCCTCGGTTTGGACCTTTTGGTTCAACATTGACACTGTGTTTTTGGTCAAAGTTGCAACCCTATTTAAATTGTCAATTTCATTACTATCAGTGTTATTTTTCCTTGCCGTGTTTGTTGTAGAATCATGAGTGTTAAAGTTACCTTGGGGAAGATATTTTGCTGCCATTTGGTAGGATTTCTCCATTAATGCCAACTGATCATCTACAGTGGTAGGGCGTGGAATTTCTTTTTCTGCCAACTTATCTTTCATCTGTTCTATCTCACGGCGCAATGCGATTGTTTCCGTATTCTCATTTTTATAAAATGAGCCTAGTACGCTTTGAGTATTTCTGTAGCTGTCCAACGCACTATTTCTAGTATTCTCGCGATTATTCCCCAAGGAATTTTGCTCTGCGTCTTGTGAAATTTTGATTGAGACTTGCGTACTGTCAGTGTTCCAATAGTCGGAAAGCGTTGTCAAAGCATTTCTTTCCTCTTGGTTTTTGTGCTCGAGCATTTCCATCTCATATGCCTTTTGTTTATCCGACTGCATCCCAGCTTCAGTAGCCTGAGGAACAGCATCGTTCAATCCAAGTTTATTTACTTCTTCTACCTCTTTCGATGGATTGAATATGAGGTACATACAACCTAGGAAAACAATACCCATCAAGCCGAATATAAGGGGCTTTCTAAGCTTCTGTAATTTGGTATGTGTCATCTGGGTTTTTACACCGGCTATTTCCTGCGAATCACCATCGGTAATCCGTATTGCCGGTTTTTTATTTTCAATTTCGTTCATGATTTTTTAGTTTTTAGAATTAGTGTTTTCTTACGGTTTTTCCGAATGTTTTTTTGTACTAGTGACCGGATTTTCAATATGTCCTATTTTGATTCTGTTATCACGCTTGGTATCGTAGCACACCTTACAAATCACCGCCACGGTAAGCACCAGATATCCTGCAAAAAAATAAACAATGTATTTTCGCTGTTTGCTTATCGGAATATCTTGCCAACGGCTGTCCAATTGGTTAAGGTACTTCTCTATATTTATTCTCGGTTTTTCCATTTACTTTAGAGATTATGGTCTAACGCATTCTGAACCGGCTATTTCGGTTAGATAATTTTTCTACCGGTTTCTCGGACACTTTTGCAATCGCTTGGGCTAGAGTAGGAAGTGATTCTGAAGTAAGGTTTGTGAGCTTACACTGCTTCAATAATGCTCCATTTTGGTCAGTTCTCCTAATATACATTTGCGTTTGCTGTAAATCGAAATTGCCGTTTTCGTACTTTACCCACATATTACACTCGGTGCGGGGCATGTCTTCGCCATTCCATTCCAGGTAGGTAGATAAATGGAGGTGGTCGCCTGACAATGGAGCATCTTTGCCCTCATTCCATGCGTCCAGAAATTCCCTGATGCTGTCCTCCAGTATTCCTGCATAGGAACTTTCAACATGGAAATAGCCATCATATCCTTTTTCCGTCATAGTTTTCATGAAAGTGTCTCTGTCAAGTAATTGTTTCATAATTTTCGTTTTAGCGTTGAATTACTTCAATATCCCTATTTTCAATCACCGCAAACTTTTCGATATTAAAACCTTGCGGATTGTAGTCCGAACGTACCGAGTTTACCAAGTAGCAAGAAGTGATGAGATTACGTCGGGTAACATTGCTTGAGCGGATGATAAACTGTTTGGCATACGTTTGAACTGAATAAGGGTGTCTGTCGAAATTGCAAACAACACTGTCCACCTCGATACGTTGCTGTATGTTTCCGGAAATGATCCGGTTGTAATAACCCTTTTCAGAGAGATCTTTATAGTAATTAAAAGCGCTTTTGTCGGCAAGGTTGAACGCTCGCTTCATATTACTTTCGATAGCATACTTGTCTGGTGCAAGGGTAAAAAACAATTCGTGAAATCTCCTAACGTGTTCCCTTGCTTCGACAGGGCGATTAATGGTCGCATCTTGCGATAAAGCAAGCATCAGCGATTTGCCGTTGTCTAAGATGTAGATTTTATGCCTTTGGTCTTCGGCAAAACGGTAGGACTGCCATAGGGCGTATCCAACAATGCTGATGCATAAAACCGCAAACACTATGGCATACATTCTGATTTGCCTAAAACTGTTTTCTATATTTCTAAGTGTCTTGAATTCCATTTTTTCTAATATTTGATTTTCTTGAATATTACAATAATTTGCCTCCGATAGTGCCAACTGTTGCTCTCGCTCCGGCATTTACTAGACTTCCAGCTTTCATTGCAGTCTGGTTAACATTCCGCGTAAAGTTCCCTGCGCCACCTGCCTGAATAATCCATCCTGTGACCGTTGGTATTGTAAAATAACCGACGATCCCAATAATCATAAATATGATATAGACCGTGTTGCTGGTATCTGGAATGAACGTCGGATCAGAAAGCCTTTCGATATCTCTTTCGAGTATTAGCGACTGTATTCTTGCAAGCATCGAGCTGAACAGGTCAGAAACCGGAAGCCATAGGTACACACTTATGTACCTGGTAAACCATTGGCTCAGGGTAGACTGAAATCCATCCCATACTGAAATCGCAAAAGCAATCGGTCCGAGAATTGACAGAACAATTAGAAAGAACGTACGGATTGTATCGATCACCAATGCAGCTGCCTGAAACATCACCTCAAGTAAATTGCGAAACCAATCTTTCATCGCTTTCTCAACTTGATAAGCTGTTCTGTCCATATACATTCCCGCCATGGTTCCAATGTCAGAAGGCGACCAGCCTAATTCATCCAATTGCCTATCGAAATCCTCATCCGAAACCATAAAGGCAGTTTCAGGGTTTCTTACCATTGCTTCATATTCTAATCTATCCTTCTGCTCTTGTAATACATGTAAATCGACGACTTGGTCTTCGAGAATATTATGAGTTCCAGTTACCACAGGACTAAGCACAGCATTAATGGTTCCCAGTACGATTGTAGGAAAGAACATGATGCATATCCCTAGCGCAAAGGGTCTAAGTAGCGGAAATATGTCGATAGGCTCAGCACGGCTTAACGCCTGCCAAACTTTTAATGCGATGTAAAAAAGCGCGCCTAATCCTGCCAAGCCTTTTGCTACTGCTGCCATATCAGCTGCGAGTGGCATCATATCATCATAAAGTGAGCGCAAAACCTCGTGAAGATTGTTCCATTCCATAACTACCAATATTTCTGGTTAGCATTTCCATATAGCTCGAGTACTCTTTGAGTATCATTTTTCTTTTTAGATCTCAGGTAGCTTACTGAAATATTTTTGTTGGTGTAGTAGCGGACTAGATTATGGTAATCTTTGACTTCCTTGTAAACCCGGTCTATAACATCCATACGCTCCTTATCGTTCAGTGATAGGCTACTGGCGTTTATGATTTGACGTAACTCCACCAGCAACTCGGTACTTTCATTCAAGAGGGCAGAATAGCCATTACCGATTGCAGTCAGCTCTTGAGGCGAAAAATTAGGATCATTGAGCATCTTCTCGAAATTATTGACATAGATTTGGGAAACATCACCTACGAGTAAAACTGTTTGTTGCACTTTCCGAGCGTCTTTCACCAAATTGTTGACCGCTTGCAACTTGTCGTAATACTCTTTCCCCTGCTCATAAACTTTTTTAACTTCATTGAAATTTTTGATTACATTGCTTACCGTTGAAGACGTCTGTACAATTTCGTTTGCACTATTGAGAATACCGGAGGCGAGATTGCCAGGGTCACTTACAACCCATTGGGCGTTTGCAGGGGTGAATAGGGCAACTCCTAGTGCCATAAAAATCAAACTGATTGTTGTTTTCATAATTATTAACATTTTAAAGATTAATTATTTTTGTTGTCACGTTTTTTCATTGCGATACGCTTGATGGCGAGTTCGACGTTGCCATTTAATTCCGAGGCAAGTTGCATTACTTCCATTTTTTCAGCTTCTTCGGTAGTGTAGGTGAGGTATTCCTCTAAGCTTACTTCGGTGGCATAAACTGCCGAGTGTGTACCACCTAAGCCAATCCAAACCTCTTTGTACAATCGGCTTGCATCATTATTCATATTGATGGAAAGTACCTGTCCTTTCTCTTTATCCGTAAGCCCCAACATTGCCTGTATATCATCAAATTTGTTCATATACTTACGTTGGTCTAAAAGGATTTTGCAGTCGGAATTATTAATGATACTTTCCTTTACAATAGGCGACTGAATAATATCATCGACTTCTTGCGTAACTACTATTGCTTCTCCGAAAAACTTCCTTACTGTTTTGAAAAGATATTTGATGTACTCTGCCATTCCTTCCTTCGCAATTGCTTTCCAGGCTTCTTCAATCAAAATGAGTTTGCGGATACCTTTTAACCTTCTCATTTTGTTGATAAAAACTTCCATAATGATGATAGTTACAATTGGAAATAGAATTTTATGATCCTTAATAGCATCAATTTCAAACACGATGAACCGTTTGGAAAGTAAGTCTAAAGCTTTAGCCGAGTTCAGCAAATAGTCATACTCGCCACCTTTGTAATAGGGCTCTAATACGTTTAGAAAATTGGCTATATCAAAGTCTTTTTCCCTTACCTGCTTCTCTTCTAAAACCTTGCGGTAATCGCCTTTTACATATTCAAAAAAACCATTGAAAGATGGATAGATATCATCGTGTTTGATGCGTTCGATGTAACCACTTACTGCATTGGATAAAGCAACTTCTTCCGAACGGGTTGGCGGTTCATCATCACGCTTCCAAAGGGTCAATATTAAAGTCTTGATACTTTCACGTTTCTCAATATCGAATACACCATCATCAGTGTAAAATGGATTAAAAGCAATCGGGTTATCTTCCGTATATGTGAAATAAACACCGTCTTCGCCTTTGGTTTTTCCTTTGATTAACTCGCATAAACCTTGGTAAGAATTTCCAGTATCTACCAGCAGAACGTGAGCACCTTGCTCATAATATTGCCGAACCATATGGTTGGTAAAGAAAGATTTTCCACTACCTGACGGACCCAATATGAATTTGTTACGGTTCGTAATAATTCCACGTTTCATTGGCAAATCCGATATATCCAAATGGATTGGTTTGCCTGTTAACCTGTCAGCCATTTTAATTCCGAATGGCGATGGAGAATTGTGGTAATTGGTTTCTTCAGTAAAGAAGCACAAAGCCGGCTCAATGAACGTATAAAAACTTTCCTCACTCGGAAAATCCCCAGCATTGCCAGGCATTCCTGCCCAATACAAAGTAGCTACATCAGTTGTGTTATGGCGTGGTTTGCATTCCATTAATGCCAAAGCGCTACCGCAATCGTTCTTCAACTGTCTTAATTCCGCAGGATCTTCCGACCAAGCCATAATGTTGAAGTGAGCCCGAATTGATGACAATCCGAAACTATGGGCTTCATTCAAATACTTTTCGATCCACTCTTTGTTAATTTGATTAGCACGACTATAACGAGCCAATGAGTGCATATTTCTTGCAGACTTTTCAAACTTTTGCAGGTTATCTTCGCTGTTATCTATAAAAAGATATTGGTTATAAATGTGGTTACAGCTTAACAGCAAACCAACAGGAGAGGCAAAAGACAAACGACAATCGCTACGGTCTGTTGATAATTTTTCAAAACGTTTATCAGCCGAAACTGTTCCGGGCAAATCATCAGTATCAGACAAAGTGTGCAAACTCAGCCTTTTGTTGCCTATTCTAACTTCTTCCATTCCAAGCCCGATGTCTTGCAAAGAAGTACCCACTTCACGAGATAATGTAAGGTATTGGTCTAACAGACCTTGCTTTTCTTCAGTTCCAATAATATCATCTTCTGTTAATCTTTGAAGATTGATAAAACCACTATCGTTTACAATACGTTCAAACTGGGTAACAGCTTCCATAAACCTATGTATTGTTTCCTTGTCCCTGATTTCTTTTGGTATTAAAGAACCTTTGCAAAGCGAACTGAAATTGCTTTGCATCCGCATTCTTTCTTTAGTTGTCTTAGTAATAAACAAGTAGCAGTAATGATTTAAGAAAGGACGTTCGTTAAAATGACGTTGGTAAGATTTGGTTAAAAAGCTTTGGTCTTCCATTGCCAAATCGGGAGCATAACTTTCTTTGATGTACCAATCCTGTTTATGCACAACCGTAAAATCAGGCAGGGTTTTAATCGCCTTATGCCAAGCCGAGTGAATGGCTTCATATTCCGCAGAAGCTACCGTGAAAAGCTCTGGCAAACGTACCTTAAAACAAGCCGTAATGTCCGCGTCTTTGGAAAGAATGCAATTGTTTTCTACAGCCAACAAGGGAAATTTGTTCTCCAGTGTAGTGGTCTTTGATACATTTCTCATACCGCTTTAGGTTTAGGAGTGAATTTTAAATAGCGTTGTACAGGCTTGCGACAGATCATGTAGCGGGGATGTCTTTTGTTGGCTGCGATTTTCATCAACCCGTGTTCGCCGTACTTTCTGTTGAGGGAAAAGGTTTGCCATACAATGAGCGAAGCACCGCCAGCTCCGACGAATAGGCAGATATAAGAATTTACTCCCGCCATATACAGTATCATTACAAGGATTAGCATTCCCAATAATCCACCTGCGAAAATGAATAGATATTGCGCTTTCAGCCCTTTAAATTCTACCGTTCTGCCAATGCCTTTGTTAATGTTATAATTCATAAAGCAAGAGTTTAAAGGAAGAATGAACGCAGGATAGTTGCAGCAACAATCAAGAAAATACAGGCACCAAACCACGAGGCTGCCGTCTTGCTTGTGTCCGGATCCCCTGAACTAAATTTGTTGTACACTTTTACACCTCCAATTAACCCAACTACTGCACCGATAGCATAGATTAACTGCGTTGCGGGGTCGAAATAAGAGGTGACCATTTGGGTGGCCTCGTTGATACCTGCCGAGCCATTTCCCTGTGCGAATGCACCAGTTCCTGATAACATTACTACGAAGGCTAGCAGAACTTTTTTTCTTAGTTTTTTCATAATTAAAACACATTAGTTGTTATCTTTATCCCACACCTTGCGGGCTTTGGGGACAAAGGTGTTTCAGAATATGAGACCTTATGATAAAGTGGCAGTCAGAGGAACTGTTTGGTTGGGAAAGACAATAGAAATGCGAAAAAAGTTGGAGTAAATCTCAATAAAGAAAATGCTGAACTGATTATGGAATTTTTACATATCTTGTTGGAATATCATTAGGGAATGCTTTTCGGAATATATGGCTTAGGGCTTATACTCTTTAACTAAATCAATAATATCCTCTTTAATAAATTCCCAATATTTACCCCTTAGGCAGATTGGATCGAAATCATCATCGGCAAGTTAAAAATTGATGAGGTTATTCAGTGTGAGTTCTTTATCCTGAATGTAAGGATAACGTTCTTGATGCAGGGAAAACATAGTAGAAAGGTTGTAATTCAGTAGCAATTCATTGCAAATCCCGAAAATCGTTCTTGCGACCTATGCGTTGTAGTCAGTTCGGTCTAATAATATTTTAATCAATGCCCTTACCGTTCTTCAATATTCTTTCCATTTCTGCATATCGGAATAGATGTTTTTAAACAATGGCTGAATGATAAATTTTACAATGAAACTTTGGGTTGCGGGGTCTGTAGGGTCATAATAAAAAAAAGGGAAGTTTACACAAACTCCCCAATATCAAAACCACTCAAATCATTTTTCCGCAAATTGGAAGAACCGGTTTCCGTATCAGTTGAAAGTCTGCTATCCAAAAGCTCGGCAATTTTTCGGGAAGCACCTTCAATGGAATTTTCCAGTAAGTTGAATAATTCAGTTCCTTGCAATTTTTGAACTATGGCCACTGTTGTTTCCTTTTGAGTCTGTTCCAAATTTTCATTTTGGAGCAAAGCACCTACCGCGCCAAGTTCCTCGTAGGTAACCCCTTGGGCAAGACTGTTATCGCCACCGGATAATCCATACCTGTTCCATTCTTCTTCCTCTTCCTCCAAATCAGGCATATTGCTGAAAACTTCGTCCAGTTCTTCCTGCGGAATTTGAATGCTGATGATTTCGTTCTCATCGTATTCTATGTCAAAATTATCAGGATTGATTTCTTGTTCTACTAATTGGCTTTCATTGGCAGTGTTTGACACTAAAAGGCTTCTTACAGGCTTGGGCTGTCCCATAATATCAGGCAATTTCGGATTTACTTTTTCCTGCACTGGTTTTCTCTCTGATTTTTTTTTAATGACAATCTTGTCCTTTAAAAGCAAGAAAATTACGATAAGCAGGCAAATCACAATTATAATTTCCATAATCAAATGTTTTAAAAAATAGGTTTAAACTTTTCGTTGAAATCTTTAGTAATGGCTTTCTCAAAGATCTCAAAATGATGCTCCAGTATATTATCAAGGTAGGCATACAGCGGAATTTCATCTTTACCGATTACCTGTACAATACGAGATAATCGTTCGTGGTATTCTTGCCTGATGTAAATACTTTTATCACCACGCTTGGTCATTGAGTGGGTTTTCAAAAAATGTTCGCCGTAATTGCCGTCAAGGTTTTTTTTGGAACGGTTCCGTTCTTTTGTTGCAGATTTATTTTGTGATAAATCATCTTGTTTTACCTCATCTTTAACGGTCTGCTTCTCCAACTCCTGTGTATGTTCTGGCGGAAGCTTAATGCCATCTTTTTTAATACCATCCACCATCAAATTCATCATCAATTCTTCGTTTATATCAGGCGTTGCTTTCTTTTTATTATCTTTTTCCATAGGGTTATAATTGAATTATTTTTAAAAACTCAATGATGAAAAGATCTAACTGATAGGCTTTCATCAATCGCTCGTCTGGTGGCATAACGGTAGAACGGAAAACCGTTTTACTGTCTGCTTCGCTTTCTTTACGAAAACGTGTACTATTCTTAATTTGGCTTTGCATCAGGCTCAATCCCAGTTGCTCAATTAGCTGATTATATACGCCATACAAAGGAGTACTTTCCCTACCGTCCACCTGGTTCCAAAACAGGTTAATAGTTTGTATGGAAGTTTCGCCTTTTTTCATAATCACATCCTGCAATAGTTGTGTAAAAATGAGTGTACTTTCCATCACTACACGGTCTGCGGTTATAGGCGTAAAAATGTGGTGCATTCCTGCTAAGGCTTTCAGAATACCGGGTGTGTTTACCGTTCCGGGAAGATCAAAAAATACCACATCAATAGGAATAGCAGAAGACGCTACAAATTCGTATGCATCATCCAATACATTTTCAGCCTTGCTTTGCATAATGAGATATGCTTTTTTGTTGATAGTACTGAATTGCTTGTAAGCAAGCTTTTTCAAAGCCTCGTTTTCCATTACGATTGCCAAATCACGGGTTTTCATTTTCATTAAACTATGCTGGGGAAAATCCGCATCAAATACCGCTACATTGTAGCCCAACCGATAGTGCATCGTACTTGCCACAAGCGTGGTAAATGTGCTTTTGCCAACACCGCCTTTTTGGGATGAAAAAGCGATAAACAGAGGTTTCTTTTTTGTATCCATATTTTTAAATTTTAAAGTTTTTAAATTTTTGTTCGTAGGCTTGCAAGTGTTCCGGCAATCCGTTCTGACTTCCTGCTTTCTTTTGAGATTGCTTTCAAAGCTGAATGTTTTCATAAGTGCTTTCTTGATGGACTGCAACAAGGCAATCCTTCAAGTTTCTCATCAAGCAACCTTGCCGTCATTCTTTCGTTCCGTCATTCGGACAAGCCAGATAGTTAGATAGCCAGCTTTCAGGCTGTCTTGATATTTTGATTTCTTTCATTCTTGCCAGCAGGCTATTTGGTTTGCCTGCTTTGCTGAATGTTTGTTGTCCACTCTTCCTGAATTACGGGTTGCTGGAATTCTCGCCATCATTCAAAGACAAAGAACTAATCAATTTTATTGGGTTGAACCCTTATGGTATTGTTTGGCTGTCAAAAGCAGTGTTTGGCATTGTGTCACATTACAGTTGTAATTGAGACGGGGCTTTACTTTGTATGGTGATTTTAAAAAACGGATTTATGTAAAAGTTTTTCGACAAATCAAGTTTTAACTACAACGGCATCGAGCCGTTTTTCCCTGTTACATTTAATCCGACCCGGAGGGCGGATTTTTGTGTTCATCAGAACACGGCAAGTTGTGTTTTGAGGCACTCGAAACCGAGTTCGTGCCTCAAAACAACTTGCCCTTGCAGGGAGCAGAAAACACTCTCCGAAGTCGAGGTTTTGTTTAAATTTTAAATGGATTAGTGATGAATGAGCATAACAACAAAAATCAACGTAAAGGCGGAAGGAAACCCAAAATAAATCCAAGTACCCACCGCCACGTTTTTCGTCTTACAGATGAAGAAAACGCCAAATTATTATCGCTTTTTGAAGCATCAGGAATGCCCAATAAAGCAAAGTTTATTACATCGTTACTGTTTGGTAAGGAAATGAAATCTGTTAGAATTGACAAAGGAACAGTTGATTTTTATATGCGACTGACGTCGTTTCATACCCAGTTTCGTTCTATTGGTGTGAATTACAACCAGATTGTAAAGCTATTGTACAGGAATTTTTCTGAGAAAAAAGCCTTAGCATTCCTTTATAAATTGGAAAAGCAAACGGCAGAATTAGCATTGGTTTGTCAGAAAATCATCCAAATAGTTGAAGAATTTGAAGCTAAACACTTGAAAAAATAGCGGTAGAAATGATAGCAAAAATTGGCAGAAGCACAAATTTATATGGTGCATTAGCATACAATCAACTTAAAGTAGAGAATGAAAACGGGCAAATTTTATTCGCCAATAAGATGATTGAAACCGCAAGTGGCTATTATTCCGTTACACAACTGAGCCAATCCTTTGAACCTTATTTAATAGCAAATCGGAATACCGAAAAACATACTTTGCATATTTCGCTCAATCCTGATCCGAATGACAAAGTAAGTGATGATAAATTTCGGGAAATGGCAGAACAATATATGCGGGAAATGGGCTACGGAGAACAGCCTTTTGTGGTTTTTAAACATACCGATATCGATCGAAGTCATATCCATATTGTATCGGTTTGTGTGGATGAGAACGGTAAAAAGATTTCAGATAAGTTTGAAAAAATACGGTCTATGAATGTTTGTCGAGAACTAGAAAGAAAACACAATTTGATACCTGCAACGGATAAAGAGCGTAATCAGAATGAGAAGATTTTCCGTCCGGTAGATTATCGCTCAGGAGATATTAAAAGTCAGATTGCTTCGGTCATTCGTCACTTACCTAATTATTACCAATACCAAACTTCGGGAGAATACAATGCCTTGCTTTCCCTTTTCAATATTACTACCGAAAAAGTAGAGGGCGAATTGCAGGGAAAGATGAAGCAGGGCTTATTATACGTTCCTTTGAATGAAAAAGGCGAAAGAGCAGGACATCCGTTCAAGGCTTCGCTTTTCGGAAAGATCGCAGGGCTTCCGGCTTTAGAACTACATTTCGAAAAATCCAAAACAGCTTTAAAAGATACGCCTGTCAAGCAGACTTTAAAATCTGCCGTTACCATTGCTTTGCGAACCACAAGCGATGAGCAGGCTTTTAAAAAACAGTTGGCAGAACAGGGCATTAATGTAGTGGTGCGCAGGAATGATGAGCAACGTATTTACGGAATGACATTCATTGACCATAATTCTAAAACGGTTTGGAACGGTTCTCGTTTGGCAAAGGAACTTTCTGCCAATATTTTCAATGACTATTGGAACAATAATCTCAAGCCGGAAATAAAAACACCTGCTGTACAAGAACCTAAAATATCGGCATCAAGTGATGCTAGTACTCCTACGGAAGAACCACATCAATTATTCAACTTCTTAAATTCTGAAAAATACGAAGATGGTTTAATAGAGGCTTTAGGAGGTTTAATTCCACAAGCACAAAATGAAGATTGTGAGGAACAGCATTTTGCTAATAAGATGAGAAAAAAAAGAAAAAACTCTAACAGGAATAAATAAGTCAAATACTGGCACTTTTTGTAAATTAGTAATTCATAATATAGAATTATTAAAATGAAAATAGCCGAACTTGAAAAATTAATTGAAGGGCAAAAAGAACATCCTGGGCTTGACTTTAAAGCAGCTTGTACTTGGGATGTGAAAAAGTTGACAAAAGATATATTAGCAATGTCCAATCTACCTGATGGTGGATACATTGTCATAGGCGTTGATGAGATTGACAAATCTTTTGTAAAAAGTGGCGTTAGTGAAGAATTGAGAAAAACTTATATCTTGGACGAAATGAAAGATCAAATTGGGAAATACGCTGATCCGATGGTAGATTTTGAGTTGTATTTCCCCAAAGATTTAGACGGATTAATCTATGTTGTAATAAAGATATTTTCATTTAGAGAGACTCCTACTATTTGTAAAAGGGATTTAGACAAAGAATTAAAAGCAAGCACTATTTATTATCGGAACACAAATCGCAGAGTAGAAAGTGCCGCAGTTTCAAATGTAAACGATTTACGAGACATTATTGAGTTAGCTGCTGTTAGGCTTATGAAACGTAGACGTAGCTTTGGATTTATTGTTCCTGATGATTATTATAAAGCATACCATTCTAATATAGAATTGATGAATAAATTACAATTGGTCAATGAAATTAAAACAAAAGGATATTGCGAAGTAAATGTTATGCCAATATCATCCAATAATTTGCAATCATTAAGGGAGTGTTTGACCGTGGTTGAAAAATCTCAAGTGAGACTCAATTGGGATTTCCCATTTGTTCCCACTAATTCTATTCAAGGAAATGTTGAAACCTTTGAAAACGGATTTCAAGGAATCTCAAATCTTGGATCAAGAAAAGAGATTTGGAGAATGCATTTATCAGAGCATTTTTATATCCTTAATGCATTCGTTGAAGACTGGATGGAGGGGGATAGTTTACGTGGTTCTTTTGCCAAAGACTTTCCTAGTTGTGAGTTTTTCTTTTTTTATACAAGTTTATTACACTATTTAACACAACTGTATGCATTTATAGAAAGACTTACAACACAAGGATTATACAAAGAGGGAGCAAGAGTATCTCTTCGTTTTGGCAATATGTCAAATAGGCAACTTCATCTTGACAGTACAGGCAGAGTCCCGTTCGCTAGAAAAAGAACAACAGCAGCAAGTGAAATATTATTGGAAGAGGATTATAATTCTCAACTGTTACTAGAGGATAGTACCAAATTATCAAATAAGATGATATTAAAGGTTGCAGAATATTTCCAATATAATCCGCCAATTGATTCTATATACGCAGAACAAACCCAATTTTTAAATAACAGATAATTATAGTTCTTCTAAAAAATACTTTCCAGCCAAACACTGCCACGAACAGCCATTGACTGCCACATTCTTATAGACACTCTTCACAGCTTCTAAATTCACGCCCGAACATTAAAAATTAAAATAATGCAGGGAGAAGACGATTTAAGAGGACTTGCCAAGATAATGGCTTTTATGCGTGCTGTGAGTATCCTTTTGGTACTGATGCATCTTTATTGGTTTTGCTACGGTTTCTTTTTAGAACGTGGTTGGACATTAGAGGTTATCAATAAAATACTGGGTAATTTTGACAGAACGGTGGGTCTATTCTCACATAACCTGTACACCAAAATTTTTGCTTTGGTATTGTTGGCTTTGAGTTGTTTGGGTACAAAAGGCGTGAAAAATGAAAAGATAACCTGGTCTAAAATCTATGTGGCTTTGGCAATTGGCTTTATCTTGTTTTTCCTGAATTTCCCACTTTTAGAATTACCCTTAATAGTAGCGACATTTCTGTACATTCTTACCACAAGTTTGGGCTACATTGCTTTAATGGTAGCCGGAGTTTGGATGAGCAGATTGCTACGAACCAATTTGATGGACGATGTTTTCAATAACGAAAATGAGAGTTTTCAGCAGGAAACGAAGTTGATGGAAAATGAATATTCCGTTAATCTTCCTACTAAGTTTTATTATAAAGGAAAATGGAACGATGGCTGGATCAACATTGTCAATCCTTTTAGAGCGAGCATTGTTTTGGGTACTCCGGGTTCCGGTAAATCGTACGCAATCGTTAATAATTACATCAAGCAACAAATTGAAAAAGGTTATTCAATGTACATATACGATTTCAAGTTTGATGACCTTTCGACCATCGCCTATAATCATTTGTTAAAACATACGAATAAATATCAAATTCCGCCAAAATTTTATGTGATAAATTTTGATGATCCACGTAAAAGCCATCGTTGCAATCCATTAAATCCGGATTTTATGACGGATATTTCGGATGCTTATGAAGCCGCTTATACGATAATGCTAAATCTTAACCGAAGCTGGATACAGAAACAAGGTGATTTCTTTGTTGAAAGCCCCATTATCCTTTTGGCAGCCATTATTTGGTATTTGAAAATCTATGAAAACGGTAAGTATTGCACGTTTCCCCATGCTATTGAACTCCTAAATAAAAAGTATTCGGACGTCTTTACCATTTTAACTTCTTATCCCGATTTGGAAAATTATTTATCGCCTTTTATGGATGCTTGGCAAGGTGGTGCACAAGACCAATTGCAAGGGCAAATTGCATCGGCAAAAATTCCATTGTCAAGAATGATTTCTCCGCAATTGTATTGGGTGATGACAGGAGATGATTTTTCGTTAGACATTAATAACCCTAAAGAACCCAAAATCTTATGCGTTGGTAATAATCCCGACCGACAAAATATATACTCGGCAGCATTGGGCTTGTATAATTCACGGATTGTAAAGCTCATCAACAAAAAAGGTCAATTGAAAAGTTCGGTTATAATAGATGAATTACCAACCATTTATTTTAGAGGACTGGATAATTTGATTGCAACTGCTCGAAGTAATAAAGTAGCTGTCTGTTTGGGTTTCCAAGATTTTTCTCAGTTGATTAGGGATTACGGAGATAAAGAAGCCAAAGTAATTCAGAACACCGTTGGAAATATATTCAGTGGACAGGTAGTAGGAGAGACAGCTAAAAACCTTTCAGAACGTTTCGGAAAAGTCTTGCAGAAACGCCAAAGTGTGTCCATTAATAGAAATGACACTTCAACTTCGATTTCTACCCAATTGGATAGTTTGATACCGGCATCTAAAATCTCTACCCTTACCCAAGGAATGTTTGTGGGAGCAGTGTCTGATAATTTTGATGAACGCATTGAACAGAAAATCTTTCACGCAGAAATTGTGGTAAATAATGAAAAGGTTGCTTCAGAAACAAAAAATTATCAAACGATTCCTCAAATCTTATCTTTTAATGATGAGAAAGGAGAAGATAAAATGAAACAGGAGATTGAAAATAATTATCGTCTGATTAAGAGTGATATTTTGACGATTGTTGAAGCCGAAATAGAACGTATTAGGATTGACCCTGATTTACAGCATCTGGTTCAATAGTATCTGTGGGTAGCTATAGGAGATGCTAACCTTAAAAAAATCCTTATCGAAATGCCTAAAAATCCAGTAAAAAACAATTCAATTTGATAAATCTAATCGAAGCCTAAACAATGTGACAAAAATTACAATTTGATACCGGGTAATGGAACATTGTTTGTAGGCGCAATAGTTTCTGAAGCCGTTGCGGACTTTTGTTGTTTTCCAGTATCTATTGGATTTTCGTCGTTAGGTTCAGGTGCTATAGACAACTGTATTCTCCGTTCAACCCCAGCTAACTCAGTTTTCAGTTCACTTAAACGATTTTCTTTAGACCAAGTACCGCTTATCACTTCTTGCAAAATTGGTAAGTCTTTCTGTATTTCGGCTATTTTCTTTTTTTCTTGGTCTATATATCCGGGTAATTTTTCCAAGGCATTGAGAAAATTCATTGTAGCAAGTTTTTCATCTTTAGCAATGATACCGTTGTTGTAGGTGTATTTAATATTGCCTTCGCCTTGAACCAAAAAGCGGTTAACCCTAATATCCATACCTTCTTTTTCTGAAACTTCTGTTTTTACCAATAATGTAAATCCGTATAAACTGCCGATCTCTTCATACTGACCACCTGTTCTGGATTTTTCTGCAAGCTGATTAAGTTTTGCACCCATTTGTTTTATATCAGCATCAGATGGCAAACCATCTAATTTGATAGGATTTGCAATTGAACCATCTGATTTTTTTTGTATGCGTTGCTGTAAATTTTCCCAATCAAGGCTCATACGCTCCAATCGTTTTTGAGAACCTTCTAAAACTTCCGTGTAATCCTGCAGTTTGTATTTTGCACTGAATTTAGAGCGATTGAAAGCCTGCTTTTCACTTTCCAATCCGGCAATCTGCTTTTCCAATTTGGCTTTATCCAACAAATCGGTATTTCCTGAAAGGATAGCCACATACTCCGAAAAATTCATTCCCGATTTTTCGTCCATACTGCCTTCGTCTATGGTGCGTTTGCCAAGGTTATTGTTTTTTAATTGGTCAATGAACAATTGCTTGTTGTAAAGCAGGTTGAATTTGTAGCTGTCCAACGATTTTTCTACAGCATAGATAATAACATCAACTTTGTTATTGGCAAAAAACTTGGCAATTTCATTTCCTTTTCTAATGGCTCTACCGTCTCTTTGAGCAAGATCGCTCGGTCGCCAAGGTGTATCAAGATGATGAATGGCAACGGCTTTTTTTTGCGCATTTACACCTGTACCTAACATACTCGTTGAACCGAATAACACACGGATTTTTCCTTCGTTCATTCCTTTAATAAATTCTTTGCGTTGTTTGTCGCTTTTAGCTTCCTGTATAAACCGAATTTCATTTGAAGGAATACCATGATCTTCTACCAGTTTTCGTTTAATTTCAGAATACACGTTCCATTCATTGGGTTTATAGGTTCCCAAATCGGAGAAAACGAATTGCGTTCCTTTTTGTGCTTTGTATTGGTTATAATATTTGGCGATGTTTGCAGCACAATGCGATGCTTTGTTATCAGGATGATCTGCATAAATTCCACTTACCATACGCATATCCAATGACATCTTTCGGGCGTAATCGGTAGCAATAAGCATTTTTGCTTTTTCTTCACTTGGCGATAAGGGTGGTCTGCCTAATAATTCAGCATTTCCTGTCTTTGCAAACTCCATCAGCTTTTTAATAAATAACTCTTGATACGGCGTGGGTGGAATATTATAAAGTATCTCGTTTTTATTCGGACGGTCAATTCCAATATCTTTTGCTGTTCGGTAATCAGTAATTTCAGAATAAAACTGAGCCAATTCAGGCACTTTAATAAAATAGCGAAAACGTTCTTTGGCTACAATATTATTTGCCACTGAAAACTCATAATCGGTAGTTTTTCTTGCATAAATAGCAGCCCAGGCATCAAAAGAATGGATACCCTGTTTCTCCATAGCTTTTGGTCGCAGGTATTTGAACAAAAGATATAGTTCGGTTAATGAATTACTGATAGTTGTACCTGAAAGAAATGTGGCACCCATATCTGCATTGGTTCGATCCTGAATAGTGCGAATTGCAAATAGCAGGTTCATTGCCTTTAAACTTCCATCAACATTTCCTAATCCTGCAACTCTTGTATGGCGTGTATTGAACATCAAATTTTTAAATTGGTGACTTTCATCTACAAACAAATGGTCAATGCCCATCATCTTAAAATCAACCACATCGTCCTTACGGTTATCAATATCGTGTTGCAAAGTTTTAAGTTTAACTTCAAGGTTTTCTTTCCGCTTGATTACTCCGGCAAGCATTCCTCTGGTAACTTCTTTACCTTGTGATTGTAGTGCATCAAGATTTCTTTCCACACTGTCTAATTCTATTTTCAGAATTTCCTTTTGCATTTCGGGCGACTGCGGTATCATTCCGAATTGGTCGTGGGTTAGGATGACGCAATCCCAATCATTATTTTTGATGTCTCCGAAAATACGCAGGCGTTTTTGTGGCGTAAAATCTTCTTTGCCGGGGAACAGTATTTTAGAATGAGGATAAGCAGTTCTGTAAGTTTCTGCAATTTCGTGAACATTGCTTTTTAAACCGATAATCATTGGTTTGTGGGCCATTCCCAATCTTTTCATTTCTTGTGCTGCAGTACACATTACCAATGTTTTTCCTGCACCAACTTCGTGATCGCATATAGCACCATTATTCAGCTTTATCATCCAAACGGTGTCCTTTTGGCTCGAATATAAATCTTCAATGCCCAAAGCTTTTCTGCTTAAACCCGGAAAATCCTGATGACTGCCATCATAGTTTGGGCGGACAAAACAATTGAACGTGTCATTGTATTGATCGGTTAATCGGACTTTAAACTCATCGTTTTGGGCGTGTAACCACTCAGAAAATGCCGTACGAATTTCATCAATTTTGGTGTTTGCCATTTGTATGGCTTCCATATCCCGTACTTTCACTTCCTGGTCGCCAAACTTTATTTTTTTGGTAATATCTGGTGTGGTATTAACTAAAGCGTGTTTCAGCAAGGCTATTCCGTCAAAGGTTCGACTTTCAGATTTTACCGCATATTTTTCCCAAATATGCATATTACCTTTATTACATTTTACCGAAAAATCATCAGAGCTTTCGGAGTAATGAACAATAACATCCGTATCGAATAAATGCGAAGCAAAACGAGCGTAAATTCCGGTAGGTATCCAGCGTTCACCTAAATTAAAATCCAGTTCTTCAAACTCAATTCGTCTTGGTCGGGCTTCTTCAAGAATAGAAAGACTTGCTTTAGCATCCCGATCATCGGTGTTATCCTCAATGTAATTTTTTACTAATTGTGCTTTCTCTACCACATTTCCGGCAACCCAGCGTTCGGCAATTTCATATTCTCGCTGTAAAGGATTGTAATAAATCCTACCTGTCAAAGCTTCTTTGAGGGCATCTTCAGACATTCCACTTACTTCAGCCATATAATTTAAATCAACATTGCCATACTTATTCAGCGAAGCGGATAACGCTTCTTCGGGGTTATCTGCTGTTATAGTTAACGTTGAAAAACTTAGGGGATGGTGGAATATATCTGCTTTGTGTACAACTCCACCAATAACCCTTTCTAAATACGGAATTTCTTTGCCAGCGCTGTCCGTTTTAATTAATTTGATATTTTCTGCATTATTCAGATTACCATACTTTTTTACGAAAGCATCATACAGATTATTAAGGCTTTCTCTTTCTTGTGAATGTTCGGTTTGAAGTTGTGCTTCTTTGTTGTAAAGTAACTGATAGGTATCCCGTATTGCTATATAAGCCTCGGCTCTTGCTTTCTGAGAAATTGATAATTGTAAAGGATGAAAAATGGCTTTATTGTCTGCTAAATCAACATCTTGAAGATAGCCTACCCAACCATTATTTATAACAAGACAATCGTTTCTATGAAAGGAGTGCAATTCGTTATTATAGAAAGATGGTTGCGGGATATTTTGATCAGTATCTGAAAATAAATTGCTTTTAATTTCCTGTTTTGTGCCATTCAAAACGGGAGAAGTTGAATTTTGAAACATCGCATTACTGAACAGGTCAGGTTGGCGAGTTTTTGTTCGGTTACTTTTTTTAGTTGTTTGTCTTTTGGTTTGTGGTGTTTTTGGTGGTTGAACTATAACCATTGTAGGGTCTTCTGCATTTTCAAACAGGTCAAAAATGCTTAATTGCTTTTCCTGCCCGATAAACTGTTGCGTTCCTGTAGGAATAATAATAGGTTCAATTACTTGAGGTGTTACTGTTGATATAATTGAATTTTGCGAAATGAGTTCATCGTTTCGTTCGCCTTTGTATAAAGACAAATTCAAACGCTTTCCAAAATCCTCAGTAAGCATTTGCTTCAGGTCTTTGGCTATTCCTGTAACACCGTCTTTGTGCGTGTAAATCAATGCTGGTTGTCCGTAAGGATCTGTATCTAATTTACTGCTGGTATGTACAATTCTTGAATTGTCATGAAAAAATGCGTTACCGGGTGTGTTAAATTCTGTCGGTTTGCTCTGGCAAAACAATTCTTCTTCTTCAGTTAAACTTTGCTTTGCAGTACTCTTTTGTAAGATAATCAAATCGCTCCCGACTTCTGTACCTGCATATTCGGTGAACACGTTGTTTGGTAATCGAACAGCAGAAATCAGATTATTATTATCCATCAATGCCCTTCGTATCGGTTCATTTTTCGGACTGTTTAAAATGCCTTGCGAAGTGATGTAAGCCAACAAGCCTCCCTCACGAAGCATGTCAGTACCTTTTAGAAAAAAGTAATTGTGTATGCTTCGGGATGCCTGTATTTTTGCATTGTCCTTACTTCGAGAATAAGAAAGATCAAAAACAGAAGTGTCGCTAAAGGGAATATTACTGGCAATTACATCATACGTTTTTTGTTCCTTTTCCGGAATTTCTTCAAAACCACTTATTCGGATATTGCTATCGGGATAAAGCTGTTTTAGAATTTTGCCAGTCAGCAAATCCTTCTCGTAGGCGATAACATTTAATGGCTGGTTTTCGTAAAATGATTGTATGAATGAGCCAACACCAGCAGAAGGTTCAAGGAATTTATTGATGCTTACTCCATTTTCAAAAAGGGCAGATGAAACCGCATCAATAATTTCAGGAGGCGTATAGAATGCGGTTAATACTGAACTTTTCATACTGTCCACATACTTTCGATACTGTTTGTCGTCCTCTGAATTTTCTTTTAATACTTGATGGAGTGTTTGTGTAAGCGGAAAAAGCTCGTGTTCTGTTTTTCTCCAATGATTAATATCTACTTCATTTTCTATTGGGTTCAGCACGAATTTAAGACCGCCAAATCCGCTGTATTGCATCATTAGCAGTCTTTCAGCCTTGGTAGCTTGTCTATTCTCTTTATCCAGTTTAAAAGCAATTTTTAAGGCATCAATGTTCTGTTGGAGATGTTGCTTTTTACTGAAGGCCATTTTCTTCAATCCATATTGCGATGCTTCCTGCTAACTCTGTATAAAGCAGGTCAAAATCCGTTGTGTAGGCGAAATCATCAGTTAGTTGGTAGCTAACAAAAACAGGTTCACAAACCGGGAGCATTTTCAAAGCAAATACTCGTAATTCTTCGTCTGCCATTATGGTGTCAAACTCATTGCATACAACTTGAAAAATGGTGTCAAATTTGGAGAAGTGTAAACCTTCAAAAAGAATGTAATTGGCTATTTCTTTACACTGTTCAGCGGAATTTCCTGATTGAAAAGATCCTTCATAAGCATTTGATGCCCACGATGAACGTTGTTCGATAAATTTTTGGTCGTAAGCTTTTTCGGGAAAGCTGGTGTTTAATAATTCTTTCAATCTTAATCGGAAATACGATAAGTCTTTTTCTGTATCCATACTTAAAATGAGTAAAACTTGATTAAGGGATAAATGTAAGTTAATGGGAAAAAAGATTGTAATTATGGCTAATATTGGCGCTCTAAAGCAGTGTTGGTCATCCTGTAGTTTCTTGATTAGGTAAACCTAATGCGTAGGTGGACCACATTTAAAAGTTTAGACCTGTTATTAGAGTTATAGCCAAAATCGAAACATCCGATCTGATCAATATTTTGTAAATACAGACTCTACCTTATGTTGAACGCAATTAAAAACTTCAATTGCTTAAAATTGTTAGATTTTGTCTTCTAACCTAAAAAGTTTGGAATACTTAAAACTTTCTATCCCAATAATTGGCTTTCTATCCCTAAAATTTTCGCAATCAAATATCTCGGATTTTATTTGCGACGACAACAGCAGGAAGCCGAAAATGCTAATGAGAGTAGGCGATAATTTTAAATATCACCTGATAAATGAAAAGAATTACACTCAAGGTTACTTTATTTTTTTGTTTAATCGCAGCAAGCACAAAATCTTGGTCACAAGTTTCGGTTTACGAACATACCGATTTTAAAGGTAAGTCATACACTTACAATGAAGGAACTCACACGCTTCCAGCTACAATAGGAAATGATGTATTAAGTTCTGTAAAAGTAACGCCAGGATGGAAAGTTACTTTGTATGAGCATAACCAAGACAGAGGTAAAAGTCTTGTTTTGACCTCTGACGTAGTAAACCTAGCTACACAAAACTTCAACGATATTACTTCTAATATTAAAGTGGAACGCTTAGGGAAAGGAAATTCTCTTAATGTTAACCAAACTTTAGCTGCCAATGAAACTTTGGTGTCTGCCAATGGTTTATACATGTTGAGAATGCAAGGGGAAGATGGAAATCTATGCGTATATAAAATCGAAAATGGAAAACAAGGTTCATTTGTTTGGGGTTCAATGAAAATTGGCTTTAGCAATCCAAAGTTAATTTTGCAAGCCGATGGCAACTTAGTGGTTTACGATGGTAATAACAACGCAAAATGGAATTCAGGCACGCATCCTTATCACGATAAAAGGTTTACCGATGCTAAAATCAAACCTGTGAAACTTGTATTAGAAAATGATGGTAGCTTAAAGCTGTATAACGCTTCTAGCCAAGCAGTTTGGACTAATAAGTAATTGAGATGAATATTAAACTGGCTGATGATTGAGATTTATCTGCCAGTTTTTTCAGGAGATTAAATTGCATAAAAAAATAAATCTAAAAGAATGATGATAAAACTTTACTTTAATAAATTAAAATTTGTAACCAAAATATTTCTATTCATAGCAATACTTGTTACCTCTAAAGCGAATGCGCAAGTCGATTTATTGCAAACCACAAATAATATCATTACAACTGCCATATCATCCTGCGGCTCTGGCAATAATGTAACATCTTCAAATGACTATGCGCGTTTGTATAACCTTGCCGACTTAGGGTATAGTAGTTTTCTAGTTAATAAAGTAAGTTTTGCTGTACATGGTTTTCAATTGGGAACCGCTGCCAATTTTCCGGTAAATGTAAATGTTTATGCAAGTACAGAGGGAACAGATGATGCAGACCTCACATTAGTAGGACAAACAACGGTTAATATCACCTCGGCTATGGTGGGAACCATCGTGGAAGTTCCTTTTACTACACCGGCGAATGTAACCTCCCCTGCAATGTTGATTGTAGTTTCTGCACCTGATGGGGTGGCAACTTCGACTGGAATTTTTCTAGGAGCTAATTCAAATGGACAAACTGCTCCAGGTTATATAAAAGCTGCCGGGTGTGGTCTGCCAAATTTTACTTCTTACACTGTCGTAGGCGATACTAGAAACCTCATTTTATTCCCCTCAGGAAATCCTACACCTTTGGATGTAAAAGATTTCAATACTGCGGCAGAAACAGTCGTGTTTTATCCAAATCCTGCAAAGGAAATACTTTATTTCTCTGAAGAAATTCAAAATGTAAAAATTACTGACATTTCCGGTCGAGAGATTACAAACTTCTCTGCAGAAAACACATCGGCAAACATAGCTAATCTTGCAAACGGAATTTATTTATTATCAGGCACAACAACTCAGGGAATTTTATTTACAAAGAAAATTATTAAAGAATAAAAGAGGTTCTTTGATTATCTTAATAATCCCTTTCGAGATCTATTTCTGAAGGGGATTATTTTTATATTTTTGATTTAAAAAATTTTTATGAAAATTCTCTTTATACTATTTCTGTCCATTTTGAGTCATTTTGTAATGGCACAGGATGTCGATTTAACCAAAGGAATAGATAGAGTGGACAGTTTCATCAATACTTACCAATTTGACAAGGCCAAAAAAACAATAGACAGTTTGTATAAATTCCAGCACCGCACTAGGACAAAAGATTACAAAGTATTATTATTAGAACTAAAATTTAGGGACGCGCTTCTACTTGATGAGCAGAACGTTTCACCAACTAAGATTCTCGGACTTTTAATAGAAATTTTAGAGGAAGCACAGACGCAAAAACTAAATTTACTCGCATCTCGCGTTTGTTTGTTGATGGCTTTAACCTACGAAAAGGCGGCAAACTCTCCAAATGATCTAAAATTGACGGATAAATATCTTAACGAGGCTTCTAATCTTATAAAGAAACATAAATTAGATGAGGTTTACAGCTCTTTTTGCATAAGAAAAAGTTCCTACCATCGATACAAAAAAAATATTGATTCAACCTTTTTTTATGCAAATGAGGCTCGGATTTCTGCTAAAAAATTTGGAAACAATAAAGATTTAATAGACTCCTACATCTTACTTGGAGCGATTGCTAGAGCGAATAAAAATTATGACGAAGCATTAAAATACTCGTTCCTTCGATTAAACTATTATAAAAAATTTAATATCCCAGGAACGCTTGCCTCGAATTACAATAATATTTCCGAAACATATTTAAATAAAAGCAATTTATCTGAGGCTTTAAAATACAATGATTCGGCATATCTTTACTATGATAAAATCCCAACAGATTACAAAAGTTTACTCGCAAATGCGAGAGCTAAGATTTTTGAGATGCTCGGAAATACAGATTCCGCTCTTTACTACTTTAAAGAATTTCATGAAAATTCGGAATCACACTTTAAAAAAGACGAATATATCAAGGTAAAAGAAATAGAGGAGCAATATCAAAATGAAAAAAAAGAAGCTACTATCCAAAGCAGAAACAGTCAAATACTACTCATCTGCTCTTTATTTGTGATAATTGCTATAACAAGCGTATTAATTATCAGAAAAAACAGAAAAATCAGTAGCCAAAATAAGATTATCAAGGCACAATTAACAGAGCTTTCTAAAATTTTAGAACAAAAACAAATGCTCTTGTCTGAATTGCAACATAGAGTAAAGAATAATCTGCAACAAGTTATTAGCATTTTAGAGATTCAAAAAGAAAGTATTGATTATAATGGAATAGATGAAATAATTCGCAGTAACCAAAACAGAATTCATTCGATGGCCTTGTTGCATAAAAAAAGCTCTGTACTCGAAAGTGTCAATGAAGTCAACTTAAAGCATTACATTACTGAACTTGCAGAACTTGTGACAGCATCGTACATTAATCGCTCAAAAATTAATTTAAGAGTTCAATGTGACATCGAAACCTTTAATATGGAAAAGGCGCTTCCGATAGGGCTAATAATAGTCGAATTGGTAAGCAACAGCATAAAACACGCTTTCAATAAGCAAAAGATAGGAATAATCACTATTGAGGTTAGCAAAGGCGAAAATGAGAATGTCTTGTATTATGCTGACAATGGTATCGGTTGTGATTTTAATCAATCAAACGAAAGAGGTTTAGGACAAGAAATTGTAAATGGGTTGATTGATCAATTCGACGGAACAGTAGACTTTAAAAGTACCAACGGATTTGAATTATCAATATCATTCAAATAACTTTTATATGAAACAGACAATTTTATTGGTTGAAGATGATTTCTTAAACAGACGACTTTCAAAGAAAACGCTGCTTGAAAATAATTTTAAAGTTTTGGAAGCAAAGAATGCTAAAGAAGCATTAGATGTTCTGAAAAAAGAATCTGTAAATCTTGCTATTTTAGATATTAATTTAGGCGAAAATGAGCAAAACGGTATCAGTCTGGGTCTAGAGATAAAAGAGAAATTTAATGTGCCGTTCATTTACCTCACAGCCTATGAAAACGTAAATATAATAAATGACGCTGTTGCAACTGCGCCATATTCCTACCTGATAAAACCCTTCAAAACAATAGATTTAATCACAGCTGTACAAATTGCAATTCGGCAGTCTAAAGCGGCACACGTGCCCAAACTTTTGGTAAAAGAAGGCGAATACACGGTAGAACTTCCCATTAGTGAAATCGACTTCATCGTGTCCGAGGGAAATTATTTATTGTTTTATGCCAATCGAAAAACCTATAAGTTGCGGTCTACAATTAAGCTAATCACAAAGCAGCTTTCTAAAAACATTTTTCTACAAGTCCATAGAGCTTACGTGGTAAACAAATTAAAAATCGAAAAATTCAATCCGAAAAGTGTTGTGGTAACCAATGTCGAAATTCCAACATCAAGACACTATCTAGATAACAAACTAAGATGATCATACACTACACTTTGAAAAACACATAATAATGTAAGATAGTCTAATACACCAATGCTCTGCGTTGGTGTATTAATCAGGAGCTTTGTTTTCGTAGAAAAATAAAACTATCTATTATTTTTATTTTTCTCAAATTCAAATGAGCTTTCTGCTTTTTGATTCAATACGATATAAGCATCAAATTTTTTGCCTGCTTTACTTTTCATTCCTTTGACAAGCGATGTTTTCTTTTTACTGATAAGACTTTCAATATCGGCAATACTAATTTGCACACCACATACATTGCGAAACTGAACCCAATTGCAAACCTTATCCTGGCATTTCACAATTTTATCACGAATTATTAATTGATGCTTTTTGCATTTCGGACAAATCAAATTCGGAAGGTTATTTTGTGCAATTGAAGTTTGTAGAAGTTCCTTTGTAATCGTTGTAGCATACTTTTCCATTTCTGTTTGAAAGGTTTCTGCATTTGCTTCGTTGTTTTCAATTTTTTGTAAAGCCAATTCCCATTCTGCTGTCATTGCCACATCTGCAATTTTTTTGTCTTTTACCAAATCATAAACCTGTAAACCTTTATCGGTTGGGATCAGCGATTTCTTTTCCCTTTGGATATAATTTCTTGTAAACAGCGTTTCAATGATTGAAGCCCTTGTAGCCGGAGTACCAATGCCAATATTCTGTAAAGCTTTACGTTCGTCTTCATTTTCTATTTGCTTACCAGCATTTTCCATTGCCGATAAAAGACCGGCTTCAGTATAAAGAACTGGCGGTTTTGTCTTCTTTTCAATAACCGAAGCTTCTTTGATATTCAGTTCATCGCCTTTTTTTAGTTCGGGCAAATCGGCTAAAGGTTCGGCATCGTCATCAGAAAAATTTCCTTTAATTGAGCGCCAACCCGCTTCGATGATTTTACAGCCTTTGGTGGTAAAATCGTAATGCAGTGTTTGTAAACAAACATCTGTTGCTTCTTTAATGCAAGCCTGCGAAAGTGCTTCCAGTAAACGAAAAGCAATCATATCATAAATGGCATTTTCTTTAGCGTTTAACGCTGATGGGATTTTGTCGGTAATGAGTAAACCGTGATGGTCGGTAACCCGCAAATCATTTACTATGCGTTTGTTGAATCGACCCCATTTCATTTTTGAAATTGCCTGTTTGCAATTTCCCCTGTCCTGCAAAGCTCTTACAAGAGGGGGAATTTCCGCCCACATATCTTCGGGAATGTATTTACTGCCCGTTCTTGGGTAAGTGATAAATTTCTTTTCGTACAAACTTTGAGCGATATTCAAGGTTTCTTCTGCTGAAAGACTAAGCTTTTTGTTGGCTTCCTTTTGTAATCCGGTAAGGTCAAAAAGCAATGGCGGTTGTTCTGATACACTTTTGATTTCTACTGATGAGATAGTTGCTTTACCATTCCGTTGAATGGCAATCAATGCGTCATTCGCAACTTTTTTGTCTTCCCATTTTTGTGTAGAAATACTTTTAAATTCTATTAATGATTTATTGTGCAATAACTGTATCTGCCAATAATTTTTTACTTTAAAATCCTTATTTTCAAGATAGCGTTTACAAATTAAAGCCAATGTTGGTGTTTGCACTCTTCCCAAAGAATAAATTCCGTTATCTGCCGAAATACTCAAAGCTTGAGTTGCATTGATACCAACAAGCCAATCGGCACGGCTTCTGCCTTGTGCAGAATGAAACAATCCGTCAAATTCCTTTCCGTTTTTAAGATTTTCAAAGCCTTGTTTAATCGCTTTTTCTGTTAATGAACTTATCCAAAGTCTATCAAATGGTTTGGTACATTTTAGATATTCATAAATGTATCTGAAAATCAATTCGCCTTCACGACCAGCATCGGTTGCCACGATAATACTATCGCTTTTATTAAAAAGCTGTTCGATTATTCTTAGTTGTTTCAAAGACCCGGTATCAGCCGTGTAACCTTTGTCCTTTTTTACTTTTCGAACTTTAAGCAAGAAGGGATTAGGTAATATTGGCAAGACATTTTTATCAAATCCTGAAACTCCGTAATCTTCGGGCATTCCCAAACCAATTAAATGACCGAATGCCCAGGTAACGAAATAGCCGTTTCCTGTAATGTAGCCGTCTTTTTTCTCAGATGCTCCCACAATTCCGGCTATTTCTCTTGCTACACTTGGTTTTTCTGCAATTATTGTTTTCATAAGCAATTACATTTTTCTGCCTTTGGATTTTGCAGGGGTTTCTGGTTTTTCCTGTTGCTCTTGCTGTTGTTTATTTTTCGGAGTTTGTTGTTTGGGTTGTAAAGCTTCTTTCACATTTTTTGTGGCTTCATTTGTTTTCCCCTCCGAGTTGACAGCAGTTTGCGTTTTATGGTCTTCAGTTGGTTTTACTCGTTCTTTGTATTGGTTAGGAAACTCAAAGCCTGTCTTTCCAGTTTCCGCATTAAAAGTGATATAACCTTGGTACTGCTGACCTTTTTTATCGACTAAGCCATCAATGTAAATGGTTTGACCATTTTTAAAATCTTTGTGCTGTTCATCGGTCAATTCTTTTCCTCTGAATGTTTTTGGTGCTTCATGAGGTTGGCTCTGCTGATTATTTTGTTGGGTAGTTTGTGCTTGCTGTTTGTTATTGCTTCTATCAAACAAAAACTCAACATATCGTTTATCTGCGTTAAACTGAACATTTGCCGAAAATTCAGTTCCTTTAAAAGAAATCATTCCATCCAAATGAAGCGGTTTGCCTTCCAACAAAGTTTGCTTTTGAGCATCATCCAATTTCACACCTTTAATTTCATCAGGTATTTTAATAAAATCTGTCCTTAATGCAATGATATCATTGGTAAGCCTGTCGATGCTGATGATGGATGGCATCATTTCGCCTGTTTTTGTATTTTTCAAATCAACAACACGACCCATATTGCCCGTTTCCATTAGGTTTTTTTTATCCTGGTCTGTAAACTTGTGACCGAAGAATTCATAATTAAAATTTGGTTCTTTCCGAACCCCATGCACAGCGACGACAACATTTCCAGCGTCGTCCGACTGTAGGGCCAAGCGAGCATCTGTTTTGGCAAAAGCAGTTCCCAGATTAATCGTTACCGGTACGAGTTCATTTGTTTTGAAACCTCTAAGCAAAGGTTCCAGCAAGTTCATTTTTTCCAGTTTTTCTTTACTTAGACCAAGGCTATTCATTGTTTTCCAATCAATTTGCTCAGAAGCGTAGCGGAACTCTTCAATTCCAGAGGCGGTGTTTGTTTTTGTTTCCATTTTATCCGTTTTAATTGTGTTATAATTTGATTTCTATTACCTTCGGACGATCAAAAGTACCAGCGTCAGCTCATCGCTTTGTTGGCTCAATTTATTTTCTCATCCGTAAACTTGTTTCTTCAAATTGTATAGACAAAGAGACTAGAAATTATCACTGCAGTTTCAAAAGTGGTAGGCAATGGCACTCTTTGTCACTTATTGACAGAATAGGAGTGAAGTGGGTTTTTCAAGCTGTCCCTCACAAATTGATGCACATCGCTGAGTTTATAGTAAATTTTCCCACTGATGGTGTAGTAGGGCAATTTCCCACTCGAGCGATAGCGCTGTAAAGACCTTGAACTGACCTTAAGCATCTGAAGTACATCTTGATTATCCAACAGCTCTTCTCCGTCAATGTTATTTCGTCCGCTTTCCCGCTCTTTAATTGTTTCCAACAATAAGTCAAAGCGAACCATCAGCCGTTCCATCCATCCAATAAATTCCATTCTGTCGATATTCATAATTTCAATAATTAAATAAAAGTGCTGAATCGCCACTCTTGTATTGCTCTGACAAAGTTGGCGTTATGTGCTAGAAACTCTTGCCAAGTTCCACCCATTGACATGCGATATTTAACTATATTAACATATTTGAACTTTGGAGTGAATGTAATACAAGAAGTAGGACGCTATGCATAACGCTACTCAATAATTTTAATGAAAGATGAACATAAACTAAAAAGTCATATTAAATCATAGAAGTATTGAATTGATTGGTTTGAAAATAGGCTTAGGACAATGTGTTTATTGGAATTTTTACGTCTTTATTACTTATATCAAAGTCTATTTTAGGATGTCTTTTCTGTGGTGAAACTTGATATTTGAAAACTATAAAAAACATCATATTGGGAGTTTTCGAAGACATGCACGCTGTAAATAATAACACAAACCCACTAAAAAATTTCTTGTTTAATTTATTTTAGTTACGTTGCAGATTATTTCCTTTAAACGCAAAACACTTCTCTACTATCGCAAAGGATATCTGTTTTGAGGGTCTCGTCGTTCATCTTTAAGATGTGAGTGCCGTTGAAAGGTAAGTTTTGTTCATTTTCTGCAAAGATGTTGTTCTTGAATGTTCTTTTAGAGCTAATTCTCTACCGTAATCTGCCAATCCAAATAGCCATATATACTGCTGAATTTCAAATAATATTCAATCAATTCCAGCTCTAAAATAAATTGAGTTGTTGAGGTGGTAATGATTCTGCTGGCAGCGCAACTAATCTCGGTTGATAATTAGGATATGCAAAGTCGTTGTAGTGATTTGCGGGTGAGAGCCATTCTCTTTCATCTTCTGGATTGAGCATGAGCGGCATTCTATGGTAATCTTTCTGCGCATCCTTGTTATGGACAAACTTCATCCTTTCATTGGCTTCAGTTGTGACTATCGCATAAGTTCTCAGGATTTCACCTGAGGGACTGATCCAAGTTGACCAAAGACCTGCCAAAGAGAAAAGTTCCTCATCGGCGTGTTTTATCGAATAGAGTGTCTTCGATTTCCCCTTTGGGTCGTTCCAATGGTATTCGAAGTATTCGCTGGTTGGAATCAAACATCTTTGGTGAGTGATTTCTTTCCAAGCATATCTCGTTGCGAAATATTCTAATTTAGCGTTGATGGTACCGTTCCAAATTTCCTCTTTTGGTTTTCTCCAAGTCGGCGGTACCAAGCCCCATCTGTGAAGTTGCAGTTCTTCAAGATTATTATTGGCGAGGATGGGTGCCGTAGTATGATCGAAAGCAGACATTTCCGGCTCAAAATCGTCTTTTGAGAACAAAAGTGTGGCATTGTACCTTTTGAATAAATGCTCCTCGGAACTATAGATGGCTCGTTTATTACACATACCTAAAGTTAATTAAAAATTGTTGAATAATTTTCAATTCTTAACTTATCATATTGACAGATATAACTGAAATAAACTCAAGGCGGATTGTGGCGCAAGTGAAATCCTATAGCCAAATAACGCTTTAAACTATAAAAGATGTTATGGTTAAATTGATTGACACCAAATTCTTTGGGATACTAGAGTACTTCGCAAGTAACAACGTATCAAAATAAAAATGACACTTTTCAACTATGGACTTCAAAAGCGAATGAAGTTTTTACAGATGACCCTCTCCAATCAAGGTCAATTATTATTACGAAATTATCCATATTAAACGTGGTTGAATAGTTAGGATGTGCTGTTATTTGGACAACCTCCAATATCCCTTCAATGATGATCATTGTATCCAAATGTGGCTTAACTGATGAGCATTGTTTATAAATTTTTGTCCATATGCTGGTGGAGTGAAGATTTGAGCTGATCCAAAAATAGGCTGCGGTTCTGCGAGCGGTCTTTCATCCGATGAAACGCGTGATGGATGTCTCCCAAGTGAATGCTAAAAACGGTTTGAAAAACATTGGTAATACGCCGTATGCCGAGCTTGCCATGGGAAATACTTCCGGAGGCATGCAGTGCATAAATAAGTTCTATTAGTGAGTTTTTGGAATCGGTCCATACAATCTCTCTGACAGAATTGGTCGTGGAAGTGTGACTATTCAAGTCAATTTCATTGGTTTCCAATTTTGAACGCAGATACTCATAAAGCAATTCACTAGCGATGATACGAGCAACTTTGTAATCGTAAAAAGTGGAAAAACCTGGGTCGATCTCAAAGAAAAAACTACTAAGTCCGTCGTGCAGATCTATTTTTCCGAGTCGGAAGAAGTGATGATCCCAATCTGACCGACCAGTTCTGTAATAACGATAGAATTCCGTTTTGCAGATGTGCTCATCGTAATGCTGCTTTAATTCCTGCATATGTTTCAGGAAATATTTGCTATAGAGTTCGCCACTTGGCACAGGACAGAGACTTTCGATACGAAACACTTTATTGTAGAAAATCAGCTTGCCTAATATTTGAGGCTTGATATTTTTGAAAAAATTAATTTCGTCCGTCTCGTTTAAAAAGGGGGTTGTGACTACGTGGGTTTTCAGGCGAGTGAGTTGTTCCTTTAATAGAATCGTGAGACGGTAAGCATCATCCATCAGGGTGCTAGCTCCCGTGCCAATTTCCTGTTCTGCGGAGTGGATGCGCGTCAGAGCATCCCGATAGAGGGAATTTATCATGACCGTTGCAATTTAATAGTAAAGAATTTTTTGAGTTCTAAGTGAAAGTCGTTAGGGAAGAATAACTATTAGGAGTCCGAACGACTTTTAGAAATACATTATTTAGGAATTGTCGTTTTGCATGGTCTGCAAGAGTTCTAATTTAAAATTGTCTCTCGCTTGGACAAACGCTATTTTTTGATGACAATCTGCTCCGAGCTTCTTCTTTTCGAAGGTGGCCGTCACCCCGAAATCAATCCTTTTGAGATTGAGAACTTTTGCTCTTAAAATCGTTTGATAGAGCAACTGCCTGTACAATCCATGATCCCTACTATAATCATAGTCCATTCCAATCAACTCAGGGACATAGCATCCGCCCGCATTTTTATAGCAGAACATTACTCCAACCAATGACCTGCCTTCCGATGTATTGAGATAAAGCAGTATAAATTCCCAGTTGTCGTGACTGACCATCGTCTCGAAAACATTTAAAGGATAGCAAAAAGTGTTTAATGCAATGTTCCGAGAATGGACATTTTTATAGAGTTCGTGCACCGCAACTGTTTCTTGTGAATCTAGCCGATCCTTAATCACTACGTCATACCGGTCGATATATGGAGCGATATCCTGCTTGAAATGGCGTTGTGAACGTGCTGACAAACTAGCCGGATAGTTTTCCGGCGTTATATCTTTGTTTAGGGAAAGGGTACAGGAATCCGGCATATCCATTTGAAAATAGCCCTGTTCCTTGATTAGACCGCCAAAATTATTTCGAGGATCAAAATCCCGAAGCACAATCAAATCTGCATTGAGTAACTCAAATTTTTGCTGAACTCTTTTTAGCAATAATCGCAAAGCATCGTACACTTGCGGGTGGGACTCATCAATGTAAAGGTGGTTCCCCTCTGTGAAAATTGATCCCATGTTCAATACCATCGAGGTCATGTGTAAAGGATCTCCAACCCGTATTTTTTCCAATTGCACCGAGACAGATTCCGGTGACATCATATCGTCTTTCCACATTCCGTAGGTAAAAAATGTCATAAGCACCGGTAAACCGTTCTCGTCACGAATCGTGAAGTAGTAAAACTCGAATTTGTGAGTAGGGTCGGGGTTGTTCACAAAGCAGTTCTCTAAATATTCCATGCCCTTCCAGTCGAAAATGTTTCGATCCGCCAAGTAGTTGTTCCATTCCGTTTCCGAAATATCTTTGATGGAACTTTTTTCCTCAAATTCCAACTCCAATGTCTCCTCAGGAAGCGTTATTTTTGTTCGTATAGGCAAGCCGAAAGATTTTCTAATGCCACTGTCACTTGACCCGGTTTCCTCCACCGCTTTTTCGTAATGAAATAAGAGAGCCTCTGAAAGCGCTTTTATGTCGTCTTTAGAATTGTGCTTTGAAAGCGTGATTCGTATGCCTGTGTTGCGAATGGGAACAGCCGGATAGATACCCAAATTCAGATAGAATCCTTCATCAAATAGGCGTCTAGTAAAGTTGTAGCCTGTGGTAGGTGTTCCCATTGCCAAAAAGAAGACCGGCGAATCATTTTTAGATACAAGCGGAATAACAGAGTCGTTCAACAGGTTGTTAAACAATGTGATTTTTTCCGATAGGCTTTGTTGCATATGTGAGATTTCCGGGCTCAGATGGATGTCCGCAGAGGCAATGGCCGCAGCCACCGATGCAGGTTCTAGCTGGGCGGAGAAGGTCAACGGACCTCCAAAAGTTTTAATCTTGTCTCGCAGGCTTGCATTACTCGTAAAATAGGTAGCACCGCTCGCTCCAAAGGTCTTGCTTAAAGTACTGACTACGTGAACATTTTCCGGAAGCCAGCCGAGCGCCTCGAAGATAAATCCAGTGCCATTGTTCCCTTTCCAGCTCATCCCGTGTACATCATCAACATAGAGCTGTAATTGAGGATATTTCTCGGTAAGCGCTAATAACTCGTTTACGGGAGCATAATCCCCATACATGGAATACACTCCGTCGACCATGTAATAGATTTTTTTTACCTTGCCCATTAGCTTCCGGATGGTCTGCTCAAGCATATCCAAATTGCTATGTCTAATCATTAGAACCGGAATGCCGCGCAACTTCAGTTGTTGGCACGCACTTTGAACGCTCCAGTGAACTTGGTGGTCCAAAATCACTGCGTCTTCGTCCCGGATTAAAGTCGGAATTACTCCCAAGTGCCCCAATGTACTGTTCTTGGTAATGATAGGCTCAATGCCATACATCTGTTTTAACTTATGTTCTAATTCCGCATATAATGGATGTGAAATATATGATTTGGACAGTGGAAATTGTGTCCCGTAGGCTTCAATCGCCTTTATTGCAGCAGCTTTCAATCGTCTGTCTTGTTCCAGTCCCAAATATCCAGTAGTTCCGAAATGCAGCAGATCGCGTCCGTCGATTCTTAAGGTTTTGCCGGTCAACTTTTTGTCCTGCGCATATAAATGCAAGGCACCTTCTTTTTTTGCGCTTTGAAACACATCGTCTACTGTGTCAATAAAATTGTTGTGGTTGATTTTTGCCATGATTTTGAGGGATTTAAAAGATTATATAGGGAGTTATTATGACTTCAAGAATTATAACGGTTTAAAATTCAGCATAAAATTTGAAAGTATTTTCATACTTTATTCAATTATTCCCAAACAGGCAATTCAAATTCCCGAATTGACAAGTATTTGACCTAATTATTAAGAAATAATCCGTTTTTCGCAATGCGTTTTTTACAAATGTTATTATTTTTGTTAGGTGATGGACAACTGAAAAGCAATGGAGATACACGAGGGGACATTCGAAAATAAATATGCGCAGTTCTGGATTACTGAAAATATTCTATTTTTTGTATACAAGGATGGTGTGAACATTGATTTGGCTGCCGCCAAAACAGTTGTAGCGGACAGGCTTTATTTTCAAAATGAAACCGCGCTGCCAGTACTGTGTGATAGTAGAGGTGTCTCACTTGTCGACCGATCCGCCAGAAACTATCTTGCGACTTCCGGATCCCTACTTGCAAAGGCTGTTGCCCTGTTAGTCAAAGAAAATGTTTCACATACAATGAGCACATTTTATCTAGAAATCAACAAACCTGCAGTTCCCACCCGGATTTTTACCCAAGAAAGCGAAGCATTAGACTTTCTTGCTTCCTATCGGTAATTCAAGTTTTTCCCTAACCTAACGGATAGCGCGATGAATAAGCCTCACAACATGCAGCGATTGCTCTATATGCACCAGATGCTCTTCGAAATGGCTCGAGGGACCTTTACCTTCCGGATTCCACTTAGCGAATACGACGATGAACTAGAGTCGTTGGTTGTACTCATCAATATGGTCGCTGAGGAGTTGAAAGACTACATTATTTACGAAAAAAAGGACGCACTTAACAATCGGATTCCAATATTCATGATATTGGATGTAAACCTAACTATAGTCAATTCCAGTCCGGCGCTCGCTGATGTTCTAGATATTCAATCTTCTTTGATTGGGAAGCCAATAAATGATTTGTTAGTTTCGGAATCTTTCACTTCTATCCAACAATTCCAATCCGCAGTTCAAAACTTAAAACAGGATTGGGCAGAACGTTCCCTGCAGTTTACCACAGACACAGGATTAGTCCGTGAAATCCAATGCACGCTAGCAACTCTCAATGGGGAAAATATAATGCTTAGCTTCGAATCACTCAAATGTCAAAGTTCATTTACATCAACGGAACATTCTTCAGACACTTTCCAAAGACATTCCGTCCTTCGACGCTCGGACGCGCGCCTGATTAAAAAAGTCTATGACTACATCTTGGCAAATCTTGACGAGCCTCTGCCTACGCTCAGACAACTTGCCCATATGTTCGCCACTAATGAATTCAAGCTCAAGGACGGCTTTAGACACATGCTAAAGACGAGCATTTATCAGTTCTACACCGACGAGCGCCTCAAGAGAGCCAAATTGATGATTGAACAAACCGAAACCTCACTTAAAAATATTGCACATCTTTGCGGCTACAATAGTTATCCTAATTTCTCAAAAGCCTACAAGAAAAAATTTGGTGTAACTCCAAGGGATACCGAACGGTCTTAATGATTGCTAGCTTAAAATTATCAAAAGAGCATTTATGTTGCTTAAGCCGTAAAATAAAAATTAGGAGTCTATAAGGCTGTGCAATTTCAATTCAAAGAATTAATTTATGGCAACGCTCTAAAAGTACTTGGTGATACGTTTAGATGAATAGTTTAGCTGTCTTTTGAATCCCATATATTTGTTGGTTCCATGAAATTTACTAAATTACAGGCTTGTAAATAATGGCTCTGTCTATAAAATTTACTGGAGCTCAAAATTATATTTTCAATGAAATTATTTATTACAACTTTTTTAATGCTACTAAGTTCAATTTCGTTTGGACAAAATTACAAATCCATAATCGCACAAGCAGAGACTTTTTACACTCAAAAGGAGTATAAAAACTCAGTTGAAAATTACAAAGAAGCTTTTAAGATTGATAATAGCGGTAGCGATTTCTATAATGCTGCTTGTTCCGCTGCACTATCGGGGGAGGAAAGTTTAGCCTTTAGATGGTTAAACCTCGCCTTAGAAAATGGTTGGTCAAATATTAACCATCTAAAATCAGATTCAGATTTAGTTTCGTTGCACAACCATAAAAAATGGGACAAATTGATTTCCGATATGCAATCTGTAATTATCAAACGAGAAGCCCAATACGACAAACCGCTACAAAAAAAGTTATTAGCCATATTGCAAGACGACCAACAAATAAGAAAAGAATATATCTCGGCACAAAAACAATACGGACGCGAAAGTAAGCAAGTCGATAGCTTGGGTAAAATTGCGATGTACAAAGACAGTGTTAACTTAGTTAAAGTTACTGAAATCCTAGATAAACATGGTTGGGTTGGTGCAGACAAAGTAGGAGTACAGGCAAATCAGACGTTGTTCTTAGTAATTCAACATTCTGATCTAAAAACACAGCAGCAATATTTACCGATGATGAAAGAGGCTGTCCAAACGGGTAATGCAAATAGAAGTGCCTTGGCTTTATTGGAAGATCGTATCGCTCTTGGAGAAGGGAAAAGACAAATTTATGGAAGTCAAATCGGTTATGATAACCAAACGAATAAAAGCTATGTTTTGCCCTTAGCAGACCCTGATAATGTAGATAGGAGAAGGGCAGAAGTAGGACTGGGTTTGTTGGCTGATTACGTTAAGCGGTGGGGGATTGTCTGGAATGTAGAAGAGTACAAAAAAGATTTAAAAAAATTGGAGGATTCACAGTAATAGTAGAATCTTTATATCTATCGGGTAGGGAATTCACTTGTAAAAATATAAACTGTTGGGGATATAAATCATCGATAATTTCTTTAAATATTTTAATTTTCCCGAAATTTAATACAATTTGTAGAGGATGAGGCATATTCCAACGATTTTGATTTACTCTAGATTAATCTTAGGGCTTATAATTTTATTTTTTAGCTATCTCAGCGTTGAGAATTATGAAGTTATCGCAATATTATTGCTTACGATAGGTGTGCTCACAGATATATTTGATGGAATAATCGCCAGACAGTTAAATGTCTCGACACAAAAAATGAGACGTTTAGACTCCACAATTGATCAATTTTTTTTTATCTGCGTCGTGGCTGCGACTTATCTTCAATGCCCTAATTTCTTTGAAAACGAAAAGATATTTATGTTTGTTCTAATCGGATTTGAACTACTCACTTATCTTATAAGCTTTTTAAAATTTCGAAAGGAGGTCGCCACACATACTCTAAGTGCAAAGATTTGGACCTTGATTTTATTTGCCACCTTGATAGAGATTATCTTGAAATGTGAATCAAACACTCTATTCTTGATTTGTTTTTGGATTGGAATACTGACAAGGTTAGAGATAATTGTTATTATCTTAATTTTAAAAAATTGGACAAACGATGTTCCTACTTTTTATCATGCTTTAGATTTGAGAAAAGGCAAGAATATTAAGCGTAACAAATTTTTTAATGGATAGAGATAGAATATAAATTTTTTATATAAAAATAATTTGTCAATCACTGAGATTCGATTTTCACAAGACAAATTATTCAAACAAAAAAATATTCCACCATTTAAAATACTATTGTTATACGCATCTGTCTCCATTTACAGCACACGAATAACGAGCATGGTCATCCCATTGAGTTTAACTTTTGCCATACTATTTTTTTAAGATAAAAGATAAATTTGGCGGATCTCTTATTACTGCATAGAAAAATAATTGAAATATTTATTATTATTGTAAAGCGTTAACATAGTGTTCTTTGTATAGTTCTATAGAAGCTGTGCGCAAAAATTTAACGAATGCTTATTCCCTTGTCCTAATGGTAATGCTCTTGATTAAAGTAGATTTGGTCTACTGAAACTGAACAGCTTTAAAAAGTGGTTTGGATTATATCATAAAAATGTAGCCATACCAGTACTTGTTTGACTAATGGATTGAGTTTTATTATAACCAACCGTAAGCTTAAATAAAAGCACTAAAAAGTACGATAATAATGATGGAACAGAGCGAAAAATTATTTAAACATTTTGAAAAATACATCAAACTAAATGATGAACTTAAAATTGCATTAATCGAAAAAGTTCGTTTTGTTACCTTTAAAAAAGGTGAGATCGTTCACAATGCAAATAGTGTATGTACAAAATCCTATTTCATTCAAAAAGGCTTATTTCGTACCTATTTTATTAAAGATGGAAAAGAAATTAGCGAATATTTTCCCTCAGAAGGAGAGTGGAGTAATTCTCCTAGAAGCCTTAGAACAAGAACAGTCGATATCTATTATATTGACGCCATAGAAGAAACTGACGCACTATGCTTAGAGGTAAATGATCTAATGTATTTGTTTGAAAACTTCCCAGAGATGGAACGCTATGCTAGATTATCCATGGGAACGGTATTTGGTCACTTTCTGGAAAGAATCACCTCAATGCGATTTACAACTGCGAAAGAAAAATACAACCATTTTATTGAAACTTATTACGACATTCATCACAGAATTCCGCTTGGGATGATAGCCTCGTATTTGGGAATTACCCAAGAAACATTAAGTAGAATTAGAGCAGAAAAATAATTTTTTGATATAGATCAAAAGTTATTGGATTTAATAAATCCAACTTTGTGAGAAATTAAAAAATTAAAATATGAACACCTCAAAATTAGTAATATTATTGCTTTTTATCAGCAGTACCATTTTTAGTTACTCACAACAAATTATAGCAGCAAAAAATGTTGAAGCCATCTTGTATCTCGGGAAAGGTAAAAAACAACCCTTAATCGTTGGACTTGGCGGTGCTGAAGGCGGAAATGCTTGGACAAGTGATTACTGGAAAAAAACAAGAGAAGAATTTATCGAAAAAGGCTACGCGTTTTTAGCAATTAGTTACTTTGGTTGTGAAAATACTCCTGCTATTTTAAATAAAATTGAAATCGAAGACATTCATAATGCGATAGTTGAAGCTACAAAAAATAAAAAAATCAATAAAAAGAAAATTGCAATTATCGGTGGTTCCAGAGGTGGTGATTTAGCACTTTTAACAGCCAGTTATTACGAAGATATCAAATGTGTAGTAGCTTTGGTTGCTAGCCACGCAGTATTTCCGGGACATACACAAGAATTTAATTCCTCTTCTTGGACATTTAAAGGTAAAGAATTGTCTTTCATTCCAGTAAATGAAGAGGCTGTCCCATTTCTGGTGAAAGGTGATTTACGTGGGACTTTTGAAGCAATGTTAAAAGACAAAATTTCCGAAGAAAAGTCAATGATAAAGGTAGAAAACATTAAAGGGACAATTTTACTGCTTTCAGCTACTAAAGACGAAGTTTGTCCATCCACACCAATGGCGGAAAAAATGATTTATAGATTAAAGGAATTCAATTTTAAATATCAATACGGTCATATTCCTATTGATGGAAGCCATACTGAACCTTTAAAGCATTTTGATTTGGTATTTAATTTTTTAAACGACAATTTTAAATGAAAAAGCAAGCCATTAAGCGAACGTTGCGTAGCACATAATCTTTATCTAAAAACAAAGATAAACGACCTCTTTTAAGCCGATTTAAAAGAGGTTTTTTTTTAGCGATAATATAAAAAATTGAGAAATTTTGAAAGGGCTTAAACTTGATTTTTTGAAGACTATGAGAACGGTTTTTAAAACCAAAGTGTTTCCCTCGTTAAAAAATAAATCCTTTTTTCACCTGATTATTTATAAAAAGTCGAATGAACTAATTGGTCTGACACTTCATATCTTATAGTTTTGTTAAGAATTTAATCATATCAAAAAACATGAAAAAACAATTATTTTTTATTGCCATTGCAAGTTTATTTTCCTCAATGGCTTCGGCCGCCGATTTATATGTAAGAGATTTGGGTGCTGGTGGTTCTTACCCCTCAATTAGTGCAGCTATATCTGCAGCAAATGAGGGAGATCGTATCATCATTAGACCAAAGTCAGGAAGTCTTCCTTTCGTTGAAAATTTAACAATTGACAAATCATTATCATTCGTTTCTGAAATCAATTTCTCAAAATATATTTTACAAGGGACAATAACAGTAACACCTGCCGCCGGAAGAGTAGTAACAATTAACAATCTACAAATATCTGGAAATAATACTATATCCGTTTCAGCAGATACAGCCGGAGGAAGAACCACACTTAACTTATTAAATTCGACAACTGCAGCTGTAAATACAAGTATGGCCAATACGACTTTAAATATGTCAGGATGCACTAGTGCAGCAATCGCATTGACTCATGGAAGAATTACCGGAAATAAAGTGACCTCGGTTACAATCAACACCACAACAATTGATACTAATCCTTCTACCGATGATATTGAAATAATTGCTAATGCTATTTCAGTAACTGGTACTGCTATTTATTTGAATCAGAAGAATTACAATTTTAGAGTATTGAATAATTTCGCAGGAACTGGTTATATAAGTGTTTTAGCAGTGAAAAATGGTAGTACAAATGAAATTATTAATAACGTTATAGCCTCTACAAATACTTCGTATGCTAATTACAGTATTCAATTAGGCTCACCTGCAGAATTTACTGGTCTTGTTTCAATACTAAATAATGTCTTTTATTATATAGGACCAACTTACGGTACTTTCTATCCAGTAACTGCAAATGGTGTGAGCTGCTATGTGTATTACAACATTTCTAACTATTCAGTTACAATGCCTAGTATTACGAACTCAGGCAACAATAATGTTGCTTCAATTTCATTAAATACTACAAATTATTCCGTAAATGGATTAACCGCAGATACTGGAAGCCCAGAAGATGATTTCGCTGATATTGACTTAACTAGAAATGATCGAGGTAACTATGGTGGTTCTAACAGCTGGACTAATTATTGGCCAACAACAGTTGGGAATAAGCCACAAGTAAATTATTTGAACACTCCAAGAAGGATTTATACCGGTACTACTGAGATGAATGCAACGGGTTCGGGATATTCTAAATAATATGATACCTGAATCTAAGATGAAAAAATATTTTTATAGTTTATTGGCTGTTATGACAATGAGCTTAGCTTCTGCCCAATTGTCATCGTTAAGCCAAGCCGAATATTTCTGGGATGCCGATCCTGGCGAAGGAAA
>JAEWHE010000007.1 GCA_023387965.1 Bacteroidota bacterium
AATCCGATCCACCAGATGCCGGGACTGAACACCTAGCAGAATCGCCCTGAGCCTGCTGATGGTGCCCAGAGTGATGTTGCCATCGAAAGATGGCAAATGAAATCATTTGAAATGACAACATTTGAAGCCAGTTGACACTACATCACATCTCTGCGCTATATTGGAAAAAATACAGTTGCTAAACGAGGCCCAGAAGATGCCAGTCATCTCATTCGCCAACAGCAAAGGTGGTTCCGGGAAATCGACCTCCGCGCTGGTCATCGCTTGCGAACTCGCAGAGGCCGCTGACGTAATACTGATTGATGCAGACCCGAGACGGCCTCTGGCCGCCTGGGCGCAACTGTCCGATCCACCGGCACGACTGCGTGTCATTTCCTCCAGCGGCGAGCGCACCATCCAGGACGAGATCGACGAAGCAGCCGCCGAAGTGCCATTCGTGCTTGTCGATCTTGAGGGAATGGCATCGCAACTCGCGACCTTTGCGATGTCTGCATCGGATCTCGTGATCGTTCCGGCACAAGAGCAGCACCAAGATGCACAGGCGGCTATCGACACCCTCGGCGCGGTTAAGCGGGCAGGGAGGGCAGCCCGGCGCGAGATACCGGCAGCAGTGCTTCTGACCAGAACCCGTGCTGCCGTCAAATCGCGAACGGCCAGACATATCGGTGAGCAGTTGAGGGGCTTGAAGGGAGTCCATGTGATCAGGTCTGAACTTGTTGAGCGCGACGCATTCGCGGCCCTGTTCAGTTCCGGTGGCGGCCTTCGCCAACTTGATCCGAGCGAGGTAAACGGCATCGACAAGGCCATCGCAAATGCTTCGGCTATTTCTGAGGAAATCATAGCGATACTTCGCCGTAAACAGGGGGCTGCAGCATGACTAGGAAGGGTCTAAACCTCGAGAGCCTCGACGACTTTCAGCCAAGACGACAACAGGCGTCTCAGGACAGTGAGAGCTTCGTAGAGAACCCCGGCACGGGCTGGTCCCGACGTGAAGCTCCTACGGAAAGCCAGTTCACCATACGAGCCCGCGTCGTCACCATCGAGCGATTCAAAAAAATGTGTCGCCCCCCCGGCGGTGGTCGGTTCACTTATGGCGAAATGCTCGAAAGATTGATGGACAAGGCTGCCGCTTCGCGACGCAGCGAACATCATCTGTGACAACGCGCTCCGGGTAAACTGGGAGCGGGTCTGCCCGGTCCCGGAGGACGGGGGCGAGGTGTTCATCGCCGGAAACCCGCCGTTCCTGGGCGACAACTCCCGGTCGGATGAGCAGAACGAGGACATGGATCACGTCCTTGCGGCGCACCTACCAGCCCATCGGCGGATCGATTTCGTGTCTTGCTGGGTCTTCAAGGCAGCGAACTACATCCGAGGCCGGAACGCCCGGTCCGCGCTAGTTTCCACCAACTCGATCTGTCAGGGCCAGTCAGTCGGGGCGTTGTGGCCCTACGTGCTGACTGGTGGGGTCGAGATCGGGTTCGCGCACACATCGTTCAAGTGGCGGAACAATGCCTCCGCGAACGCGGCTGTAATCTGTGTGATAGTGGGCCTGAGGAACACATCGCGGGAGCCGAAGCGCCTCTTTATCGGGTCGCTAGAAGCTCAGGCGGATAACATAAACGCATACCTGCTTGATGGTCCGGATATTTTCGTCAGTGCATCTGCGCCTCTCTTTGGCCTTCCGAAAATGGAAAAGGGGAACATGCCAACTGATGGTGGGAATCTAATCTTGTCTTCAGAGGAGCGGGAGGAAATCCTCGCCAGTCACCCTGAGGCGGCACGCTTTATTAAGACTTACATGGGCTCCCAAGAGCTAATTCGCGGGCAGATCCGTTACTGCATCTGGGTTGAGAATGAAGATGCCGATCTGGCACGTTCGATAGGTCCGTTTCTCAGGAGGTTTTCGGCAGTCCGGGAAATGCGTTGGTCCAGTAAGGCCCTGACGACCCGCCCTCATGCTGAAACGCCACATAGGTTCGTTCAGATTCAAGACACTGCAAAGGCTCACTCAATTGTAGTTCCGAGCGTTTCTTCAGAAATGCGCCCTTATCTGCCGTTTGATCGTCAATCAGCCGACGTGATTGTGTCGAACCTAGCTTTCGCCCTTTACGACGCCCCGGACTGGTGCATGGCACTGATCGCTTCGCGCCTGCATCTGGTCTGGATCGGGACGGTCTGCGGGCGATTGGAGTCCCGCTTCCGCTATTCCAACACTCTTGGCTGGAACACCTTCCCGGTCCCCAAATTTACCGAAGACCAACTGGACGCGCTGACGAAATCCGCAATGGCGATCCTGCGCTGCCGCTACGGGCATTACCCGGCAACCATCGCCGAGCTTTATGACCCGGACAAGATGCCCGATGACCTGCGCGCCGCCCACAAGGAAAACGATGACCTGCTGGAGAGCATGTATATCGGCCGTCCGTTCCGGAACGACACGGAACGGCTGGAGCACCTGTTCAAGCTCTACGCGGCGCGGGTCAAAAAGCTGAAGAAAGAGGCCGCCTGATGTCCGATTTCGTCCGCGTGACATACGGCCAGACCGGGAAGACCCAGGCACCGAACGCGATGGGGATGCGCCCCATGCAGGCCCGGGTCTATGAGGCCCGCGCCGCCCAGTTCATATTGCTGAAGGCCCCGCCCGCTGCCGGGAAATCCCGCGCGCTGATGTTCGTGGCCCTGGACAAGCTGGAGAACCAAGGCGTCGGCAAGGTCATCGTCTGTGTCCCCGAAACCTCGATCGGGGCCTCGTTCCGGTCCACCGACCTCACCTCCTCCGGCTTCTTCGCGGACTGGGAGGTTCAGCCTCGCTGGAACCTCTGCCTCAACGGAGCCGAGGAGGGGGCGACGGTGCGCAAGGTGCGCGCCGTGAAGGAGTTCATGGCGTCCGATGACCGGGTTCTGGTCTGCACCCACGCCACCCTCCGCTTCGCCTTTGACGAGATCGCGGAAGACGAGGGCACCGCCGCCTTCGACAACTGC
>JAEWHE010000004.1 GCA_023387965.1 Bacteroidota bacterium
AACAGGTTAGGCGCTATCTTCGCCGCCCGCCGGTTCCGGATGGAGGTGCACGGCCAGCCAGAGTGCGCCGTTGGTGACACGCCGGACCATATGCGACGTGCCGGCGGGCAGGAACAGGTAGTCGCCGGAACGCAGCTCGACAGCCTTGCCCGCCACCTCGAGGGTCGCCTCGCCCTGGAACAACACCACCCACTCGTCCTGCGATTGCACGTAATCGGTTGGCGTTATGTCGGCTGAGCTGATGATGCGTTCGATAACCAGGTTCCTGTGGCTCAGCAGCGCCTCAAAGCGCTCCCCATCCAGGGGAGCCTCGAAGTCAGCGAACAGGTTCCCCATAGGCATGATTGCATTCTTCCGGCATGACGGCTGACATTGTCAGGCGGCCTGGTGTCAGCCCGTCGGTGAGCAAGGCGGGCGACTGGAAAGGAGGGCTTGCGTTCAATCGACAATAAACAGCCGGGCCGATGTCGTAGGTGAACGATGCGGTCCCGCTCCATCAGCTACCTGGTAACTCGTTCCAGCTGTGAGCATAGATCTGAGCCCATCAGGACGCTCCGTCTGATTCGCCTTTCAGGCGGAGCAGGACAAGTTAGCCGGTCCCGCTTCGGACGCGCCGGATGACAGCCTTGTCCTCCGACAAAACAAAGCCACCGCCCAGCACTCCCAGGCGGTGGCTTCGTTCCATCTTGCTATCTAATCTGAGTCAGATCCATTGCCCGCCCGACACCTCGATGCGCTGGCCGTTGATCCAGCGGTTACTGTCGCTCAGCAGGCTGGCAATCATCGGACCGATGTCGTCGGGGACGCCGACGCGGCCCAGGGCGGTCATGCCGGCGAAGGTGGCGTTGAGGTCCGGCGTGTCGCGCACGGCGCCGTCGAGGAAGTCCGTTTCGATCGCGCCGGGGGCGACGCAGTTGACGGCGATGCCGCGGCTGCCCAATTCCTTGGCCATGTAGACGCTCAACACTTCCACGGCGCCCTTCATGGCGGCGTAGGCGGAGAAACCTGGGTGGGAGATGCGCGTCAGTCCCGAGGACAGGTTGACGATGCGGCCACCGTCCGCCAGCAGGGGCAGCAGTGCCTGGGTGAGGAAGAACACGCCCTTGAGGTGCACGTTCAACAGAGTGTCGAACTGCGCTTCGGTGGTTTCGGCGAAAGGCGCCGCGTCGCCATGGCCGGCGTTGTTGACGAGGTGATCGAAGCTCTGCCGTTGCCAGGTGCTGTCGAGCACCGCGCGCAGCCGTTCGACGAAATCAGGGAATCCGGCGGTGTTGCCGGTGTCGAGTTGCAAGGCCACCGCCTTGCGGCCCAGGGCCTCGATTTCGGCCACCACGCGCTCGGCGTCGTCGGCACGGTTATGGTAAGTGACGATGACATCGCCACCCTGGCGGGCAATGCTCAGGGCGGTGTTCCGGCCGAGGCCGCGGCTGGAACCGGTGACAAGTGCGATCTTGCTCATGGTGGAAGCTCCTGGGAGGGTTGAGGGAGCCTCCATGGTGCGAGCTGAAACGATGGTGGTCGTTACCGAAACCTCGGCATTATTTGCCTAATCCTTTCACTGCTGGACGCACGGCCAGCGCCGCCAGGGACCGCCGCCATGAATGAAACTTTGCTCGACAGGGTGCGTCGCTATCTGGAGGCCCACGCCGAGACGACAAGCATCGCGCAGACTCCGGTGCCTGGCCTGACTATCATCCGCGCCACGGCCGTCAGCGGCTTGCACCATGGCATACCGCATCCGCAGGCCTGCCTGGTGCTGCTGGGCAGCAAGGAGGTCACCCAGGGCACCCGTACCCAGGTATTCAATGCAGGGGATTCGCTGTTGATCACCGCCGATGTGCCGACGGTGAGCCAGATCGTCCGCGCCAGCCCTGAAGAGCCCTACATCTCGCTGATCATCGACCTGAATCCGGCGCTGATTGCCGAATTGAGCCTGGCGATGGAGGCGGAGCCGGAAGCTCAGCAGGCATCAGTACATCGCGAGCCACCGATGCGGAGGTGGCGGAAGCCGCGCTGCGGCTGATGCGCCTGCTGGACCGTCCGGAAGCCGCGCCGTTGTTGCATACGCCGCTGGTGCGCGAGCTGCACTACTGGCTGCTGGCAGGGCGCCACGGCGCGACGATCCGGCGCCTTGGCTGGCCCGGCAGCCATATCCACCGCGTCGGACGTGCGGTAGCCGTGCTGCGCCGCGAATTCGCCCAGCCGTTGCCGGTTGAGCAACTGGCGGCCTTGGCGGACATGAGCCCGTCATCCTTTCACAAGAACTTCCGCCGGGTGACGTCGCTGGCGCCGCTGCAGTTCCAGAAGCAGTTGCGCCTGATCGAAGCGCGCCGGTTGATGACGGGTGAGGGACTGTCCGCGAGCAACGCGGCATTCCGGGTAGGGTATGAGAGCGTCTCCCAGTTCAGCCGGGAGTACCGCCGCCTGTTCGGACGGCCGCCGGCGACCGACAGGGCGCAGTCCAGGGCGGCCGTGGCCAGCTAGCGGCGCCGTTGCAGCGCCGCGGTTGCCACCTGGCTCAGGCGAGCTGGCGGTCGCCCGTGAACATCCAGGGCTCCTGCGCCTGGCGTTGCTGCTCGAACTGGCGGATGGCGTCGCGCTTGAGCAGGGTCAGGCCGATCTCGTCGAGCCCCTTGAGCAGGCACTCTTTGCGGAAGGCGTCGATCTCGAAGCGATTCACCTGGCCGTTCGGCTCGCTCACCGTCTGCTCGGCCAGGTCGATGCGCAGCCCGTAGCCTGGCGTGGCGTCCACCTCGGCGAACAGGCGGTC
>JAEWHE010000031.1 GCA_023387965.1 Bacteroidota bacterium
TTTCCTTCGCCAGGATCGGCATCCCAGAAATATTCGGCTTGGCTTAACGATGACAATTGGGCAGAAGCTAAGCTCATTGTCATAACAGCCAATAAACTATAAAAATATTTTTTCATCTTAGATTCAGTATCATATTATTTAGAATATCCCGAACCCGTTGCATTCATCTCAGTAGTACCGGTATAAATCCTCCTTGGAGTGTTCAAATAATTTACTTGTGGCTTATTCCCAGCAGTTGTTGGCCAATAATTAGTCCAACTGTTAGAACCACCATAATTACCTCGATCATTTCTAGTTAAGTCAATATCAGCGAAATCATCTTCTGGGCTTCCAGTATCTGCGGTTAATCCATTTACAGTATAATTTGTAGTATTTAATGAAATTGAAGCAACATTGTTGTTGCCTGAGTTAGTAATACTCGGCATTGTAACTGAATAGTTAGAAATGTTGTAATACACATAACAGCTCACGCCATTTGCAGTTACTGGATAGAAAGTACCGTAAGTTGGTCCTATATAATAAAAAACATTATTTAATATTGAAACAAGACCAGTAAATTCTGCAGGTGAGCCTAATTGAATGCTATAATTAGCATTAGAAGTATTTGTAGAGGCTATAACGTTATTAATAATTTCATTCGTACTGCCATTTTTCACTGCTAAAACACTTATATAACCAGTTCCTGCGAAATTATTCAATACTCTAAAATTGTAATTCTTCTGATTCAAATAAATAGCATTCCCAGTTACTGAAATAGCATTCGCAATTATTTCAATATCATCTGTAGAAGGATTAGTATCAATTGTTGTGGTGTTGATTGTAATAGAGTTCAGTTTATTTCCGGTAATTCTTCCATGAGTCAATGCGATTGCTGCACTAGTACATCCTGACATATTTAAAGTCGTATTGGCCATACTTGTATTTACAGCTGCAGTTGTCGAATTTAATACGTTAAGTGTGGTTCTTCCTCCAGCTGTATCTGCTGAAACGGAGATAGTATTATTTCCAGATATTTGTAGATTGTTAATTGTTACTACTCTTCCAGCAGCAGGTGTTACTGTTATTGTCCCTTGTAAAATATATTTTGAGAAATTGATTTCAGAAACGAATGATAATGACTTGTCAATTGTTAAATTCTCAACGAAAGGAAGACTTCCTGCCTTTGGTCTAATGATGATACGGTCTCCCTCATTCGCTGCAGATATAGCTGCACTGATTGAGGGGTAAGAACCACCAGCACCTAAATCTCTCACATATAAATCGGCGGCCGAAGCCATTGAGGAAAATAAACTTGCAATTGCAATAAAAAATAATTGTTTTTTCATGTTTTTTGATATGATTAAATTCTTAACAAAACTATAAGATATGAGGTGTCAGACCAATTAGTTTATACGACTTTTTATAAATAATCAGGTAAAAAAGAGGATTTATTTTTTTACGAGGGAAACATTTTGGTTTAAAAAAAACCGTTTTCATAGTCTTCAAAAAATCAAGTTTAAGTCCTTTTAAAATTTCTCAATTTTTTATACTATCGCAAAAAAAACCTCTTTTAAATCGCTTTAAAAGAGGTCGTTTATCTTTATTTTCGATAAAGATTTATGTGCTATGCAAAGTTCGCTTAATGGCTGGCTTTTTTATTTAAAATTGTCGTTCAAAAAGTTAATGGAGAAATCCGAATTTCTTAGTGTGATTTACTCCTTATTTTCTAACAGCTTTTACAATTTTTTTAAAAACTGTAACAACCAAAACAGTGATTAACCCAAATACTAATCCGAAGCCAAATTCTTTTAAAATTGCCGGAACATTTGGAAATAAATGATGAAAATAGTCGATGTTATGAACAAAAATTCCGCCGGAAACTAAAAGTAACGCGATGGTTCCCACGATACTCAACACTTTAATGACAATAGGAAGTGCTTTTACCAAAATCTTTCCGAGTGCACTCAAAAATCCTTTGTCGTTTGATTTTTTAATTAAAAATAAACCCGCATCATCCATTCGAACAATTAGTGCTACAATTCCGTAAACGCCTACTGTAGCAATCAATGCTACCACCGAAACTGCGATGATTTGCGTAATCAACGGATGTTCTTCTTCGATTACCGTAGCCAATGCGATGATTACAATTTCGAGCGATAAAATAAAGTCGGTTTTAATGGCAGAACTTATTTTTGCTTTCTCCGAATTGACATCTGTTTCCGGCAACGCAGCTTCATGAACCACTTCTTCGGCTTTTTTTGCCCGATGAAATAAAAACTCCACAATTTTTTCGGCACCTTCGTACGCCAAATAAATTCCACCCAAAATCAAAATAATGGTGATGACAACGGGAAAGAAGTAATTAAGCAAAAAAACTAACGGTAAAATAATCAGTTTGTTGATAAACGAACCTTTAGTAATCGCCCAAAGGACCGGGATTTCTCGTGTTGCTAAAAAACCGGTAGCTTTTTCGGCATTTACCGCTAAATCATCGCCTAAAATTCCGGCTGTTTTTTTGGTTGCTAATTTACTAGTTACTGCAACATCGTCCATCAAAGCGCCAATGTCGTCTAAAATTGCAAAAAATCCTGATGCCATTTTTATAGTTTAAATTATTTGTGATGTAAATTTATAAATTAATTCTTGTAAAATTTTTATCACAAATAATAAAAAAGCCCCAAAATTTTGGGGCTATCATTTTATACTCTCGCGTCTTTAATTTCATCCACGATTTCCGGATTCAATAAAGTGGTGGTATCGCCAAAGTTAGAAAAATCTCCCTCGGCAATTTTACGCAAAATACGTCGCATAATTTTTCCCGAACGCGTTTTGGGCAACCCTGAAACAAACTGAATTTTATCGAGTTTAGCAATTGGACCAATATGTCCGGCAATATGTTGGTTAATTTCGTTTTTTAAATTTTCTCGATCTCTACCAGAACCAGATTCTTTTAGCGTAATAAAACCATATAACGCATTTCCTTTCACATCATGCGGAAATCCAACAATCGCTGATTCTGCAACGGCTGGATGTTCGTTAATTGCATCTTCAATTGGAGCTGTACCTAAATTATGCCCAGAAACAATGACTACATCGTCAACCCTTCCGGTAATTCGGTAATAACCAACTTCGTCACGTAAAGCGCCATCTCCGGTAAAATATTTTCCAGGAAAAGCCGTAAAATAAGTTTCTTTAAATCGTTGATGATCTCCCCAAATCGTTCGCGCCATTCCAGGCCAAGGGAACTTAATACACAAACTTCCCACCACCTGATTTTCTTCAATCTCATTGCGTTTTTCATCCATTAAAACCGCTTGAACTCCAGGCAAAGGTAGTGTTGCATAGGTTGGTTTTGTTGGAGTTACAAACGGAATCGGTGAAATTAAAATGCCACCTGTTTCGGTTTGCCACCAAGTATCTACCAAAGGTGAAGTTTTTTTTCCAACATGATTGTTAAACCAATGCCAAGCTTCTTCGTTAATTGGTTCTCCAACCGAACCAATCACTTTTAAGCTCGATAAATCGTGTTTTTCAACCCAATCTGTATTCTCTTTTGCCAAAGAACGAATTGCCGTGGGAGCGGTATAAAATTGTGTGATTTTGTGTTTGGCAATCACTTCCCAAAATCTTCCAAAATCAGGATAAGTAGGAACGCCTTCAAAGATAACAGTCGTAGCTCCGTTTAACAAAGGTCCATATAAAATGTAAGAATGTCCCGTAATCCAACCGATATCTGCGGTACACCAGAAAATATCGTTTTCTTCGTAAGCAAAAATATTTTTAAATGTATAAGCCGAATATACCATGTAACCTGCCGTAGTATGCAACATTCCTTTAGGTTTTCCGGTGGAACCCGAAGTATATAAAATAAAAAGCGGATCTTCGGCATCCATAATTTCAGCAACATTATTGCTAACCGCTTCGTCCAAGAGTTTGTCGAGCCAAAGGTCTCTGCCTTCTTTCATCTCTATTTTTTCGTTGGTCCTTTTTACAACCAAAACTTTTTCGACAGTTTCACATTTGGTCAAGGCTTCGTCCACAATTCCTTTTAAATCTATGGTTTTGTTACCACGAAAACCACCATCTGAAGTAATCACCATTTTACAACCCGAATCATTAATTCTGGTAGCTACCGCAGAAGCAGAAAATCCGGCAAAAACCACGGAATGTATGGCTCCAATTCTGGCACAAGCCAAAACGGCAACAGCCAATTCCGGAATCATGGGAAGGTAAATACAAACGCGATCTCCTTTTTTAATGCCTTGATCCCGAAGCACATTTGCCATTTTGCAAACTCTTTCATACAAATCATTATAAGTGATGTGTTGCGCTTCTTCGTCAGGATTATTAGGTTCAAAAATGATAGCCGTTTTTTCACCACGTTTAGCTAAATGTCGGTCGATGCAATTTTTAGTAATATTCACTTTAGCATTAAGATACCATTTTACATCGGCTTCTTGCATATCAAACTCCACAACTTTGTCCCATTTTTGGTACCAAGTGAAATTTTCGTCAGCAATTTTTTCCCAAAACTTTCTGGGTTCTCTAACTGACTTTTTATAGTGTTTGAAATATTCCTCTAAATTGGTTACTTGATAGTAGCTCATTTGCAATGTTTTTTGATGATTACCTAATTGTAAATATATTAAGGTTTATTGGTAAAGTACAATACATTTATCCTAATAATATCATATTTTATTCCAACGAAACCTTTGCTTCTCCGATTTAGTTAACCGCTTTGCTAAAAATTTTCCTGTATTTTTTCCGAATTAATGGCGAAGGATAGCTCCTTTTTGGCGTAATGTTATTCACTATCAAGGCTACAATTAACAAAATGAGGCACCCTGATAAAACCGGACTGATGACATAAAAGAAACCTAAATCTCTGATTTCGGGCGAAGCAGTTGCTGCAATTAATGCTGTTGCACCACCTGGAGGATGTAAAGTTTTGGTAATTTGCATCAAAACAATTGAAAGCGAAACCGCTAATGGTGCGGCAATCCACAGTAAATCGGGGAAAATTTTTTGAACAGAAACACCAATAACAGCCGAAACCAAATGACCACCAACTAAATTTCGGGGTTGTGCTAATGGACTTTCGATAACCCCATAAACCAAAACGCAAGAAGCTCCGAAAGAACCGATTAAAAAAACGAAATCTTGCTTAGGAAAAGTTTCGTAATGTAAAAAGGCAATAATTCCCAAGCCAATAAACGAGCCGACAAATGCCCAAAAATGTTCGCGAAAATCAAGCAGTGTTTCCCGATAAAGCACATATTTGGTTTTGCGGTAACGGCGTTTAATTTTTTTAAGCGGCATTAGAAATATGTTCGTGTTGGTTATAAACGTTGTAAGGACAAATTGTTTTTGAAGTTATAAACGCCAAATAACTTACCAACGCAAGCGGAAAAAACAGAGTATAATTTCCGGTAACGCCACAAACTAAAAATAAAGCGGTTAATGGCGCATGAATACTTGCACTCAACATTGCCGCCATTCCAATCACCATAAAATTAACCGGAATAACATTGGCATTAAAAAAATGATTACAAAGGTTTGCTGTTAACAATCCTAAAAATGCCCCGATAAAAATGCTTGGTGCAAAAACGCCTCCATCGCCTCCAGCTCCTAAAGTTACTGAGGTTATTAAGGGTTTTAGTAAAATAATCAAACTAATTATTACCAAATTTTTTAAAGAAAAGATAGAATCATTGGCATGAGTCAAATTTTCTTCAATTGCATGATAACCATCTCCATAAAGCTGTGGCAAAATCAATAATGCCGCAGATAAGATAGCAGATCCTAATAGAATTTTTTGCCAATGGTTACTGATTTTTTGGAATTTTCCTTTGATAAAAATGACACTTTTCGTGAGGTACACCGCATTGATTCCGGCAAAAATTCCTAAAACTATAAAATACGGAAAAGCTTGAAGATGCCAAATTTTAATTGCTACTGGAAATAGCGGCGTTTCGCCCATCACCAATAAAAGTGCATAAGCCACGGAAACGGCAAGACCCGTTATGAAGAAAAATGTTTTGGAAAATCTTTTATAAATTACTTCGTAAGCAAATAAAATTCCAGCCAACGGACTTGAAAAAAGTGCGGTCACGCCTGCGGCTAAACCTGCACAAATCAGTTCGGTTTTATACTTTTTTAAGAAGCGATCTTTTTTTTGAGCAATGTTTCCAATTGCCGCGGTTGCTACTACAGTTGAAACTTCAATTCCGGTGGAACCACCAAATCCCACGGTAATTAAGCCATTTACAAAATGTGAGGGAATTTTATAAGCGGGTAAATTTTTTCGCGAAGCGGTACTATCAAAGACTTCTTTCAAACCTTTGTTTTCCTTTTTTTTGAAAAGATAATTTCGCAAATAATAAATTACGGTAAATCCTATGAATGGAAAAATCAACAAATAGAGTTTATTCTGTAAGGCTTTTGCGAGTAAAGTTGCTTCAAAATGTTCTGTTATGTGTTTTAAACTTAATGATAATGTTGCCGATAAAAAACCCACTAACAACGTAGCGATAATGAGTTTTTCCCATTTTTTGATGTGGTACTGTTTTTTTGAAAATGCCATAGATTAAATTGTGGAAGTCGTGTTTTACAAAGGTACTTCACACAAAAAGAAATAGAAAAGAATTTACGTTTTTTTCTAAAAGAAAACACCATCAACGTAAAACCATCTGCCGTTTTCAAACAGAAAATTAGACTTCTCGTGGTGACGTTGAGCAATTAATTGATCATCAATATAATAAGCCTTAAATTCTACGGTAGTTTCGGTTGCATTAATTACTTCTAATTTAAGCCAATGATTGCTTTTCGCCCAATTCAAAATATGCTTTTTATTATGAAATTTTCTAACTGAACGATGTGTTGTTTCGAGCAAATAATCCGCTTTTTGCAAAACGTAAGCTACATATCGAGAACGCATTAACTGTTCTGCAGTTGAAGGAAATTGCTTGTTTTCGATAAAAGGCTGGCAACAATTTTCAAAATAAATACTGCTTCCACAATAACAATCAGGCATCTTTATTTTCGTCATCATTAAACTTTTTCGCTATCAATTTTAGCTTCTCTTGACGACTAATCTCTGCGGTTTTTTCGCGGTTTTTTTTCTGATCCACTTTCTTTTTGTGGCTCAATCTATTGGCTTCAGTTCTTCGTCCCATTACTGATTGAATTTTAAATCGTTAATTTCAGTTCGAATTCCTTGTAAGATTTCTCTCAAATTTTCCGGCGGAAGTTCCGTAGCGTCAAACTCCGAAGTAGCAATACTGCATGCAAATTCCCAAATCTCCAAAATGTCCGAAGCCTTGATTTGATAGGGCTTATAGAAACTATTGTCTGATTGTAAGACCAGATTATTTTTGCCGTTTTTATTCAATCGTTTGTAAACAATTCCATCATTTTTAGTCAGCAAAATATAGGTTTTTCCGTCTCTAACATCGCCTAAATTTTCAACATATTTTCCCACTATAAACGAACCGTCCTTGTGTGGCGGCATCGAATCTCCCGAAACTGGAAACGCCCTAAATTTCCCATTTTTTAAAAACGGCAAAGAAATATTTTGCAAATTTTCGATAAATTCAGGATCGCTGTACCCATGTAAGTAGCCGGCTCTTGCCTTGTGCGGAATAATTTCAATCATATTTTCGCCAAAGCTATCCACGGTAATGGGTAACAAAATTCGGTTATCATCAAGCTTGAGCAATTTTTCAAAATCAATTTTCCGAATATCTGTAGTCAACAAAATATCGATACTCACATGATAAAATCGAGATATTTTTACCAAAATTTCAAACGGAGGTTGTGATTTTCCCTCCTCGTATTTTGCAAAACGATCTCGCGTGATGGTTAATTTTTCGGCAACAAAAGTTTGAGAAACTTCAATTTTAGACCGAAGATGACGAATATTGTCAGAAAAAAGCGACATATTATTTGGGATTATTTATCCCAACAAAGATAAATACAATTGAGATAATAAATCCTAAATTTGTAAAGATTAACAATTATAATTTTCCCCATGTTACAGTTTAGCGACACCGAATTATTTACCACTGGAAAAAAAGGGTTGCATACTTTTGATTATCCCGATTTGAACTTGTTTCAGCAGGACGGATTTGTATCAAAAAGCATGGCAGATTATTATTACAATCATTTTCTTTGCAAAAAACGCCTTGGCAAGAACATCAGATGGAAATGTATGAGAAAACTGTGACCGTTCCTCGTAAAATTGCCTGGTATGACGACGAAAATGGACATCATTTCACTCCAGAATTGCTCACTTTGAAACATCAAGTGGAAGAAAAAACAGGTTTTGAATACAATGCTGTTTTGCTAAACCTTTACCGTGACGGCAGCGATGGCGTTTCTTGGCATTCGGATAAGGAAATTAGAAGCGGCGAAAAACCTGCAATAGCATCGGTAACTTTCGGGCAAACACGTCTTTTTCGTATGCGTCACAAGACTCGGAAAGACATTCCACAACTCGAAATCCCCTTGCACCACGGCACGTTACTACTTATGCACGGTTCCACAAACGAAAATTGGCAACACGAGGTTCCAAAATCAAAAAAGCCAATGTTGCCAAGAATAAATCTTACGTTTAGACAAATAAAATAATTTTTTTGGGCGTGCCCCGCCGCGGCGGGTCGTCCCGAAGCTTCGGGATCGTTTCAAGTCCTCGCTCGTCGTGCCTCCTCGCTGTGGGCTTTCTACTATAATCCCTCACGCAAGCAAGTGCTTGCCGGCTAAACTTTCTACATATTTCTGTGAGCTTTACAGTTACGCTTCGCAGGAATTTTTATTCTTTTAATTAAACGTCATTCATTGTTGGGCAAAATGACGTCGCGAGCATTGCGAAAAACCTTGCGTTCTTTGC
>JAEWHE010000041.1 GCA_023387965.1 Bacteroidota bacterium
CCCTTATTTTAATTAATTTTTCCTAAAAATTAGACATAAGAAAAAGAGACACATTTCTGTATCTCTTTTCTGAGGCATCGAGCGGATTCTAATCTTTATTTTAATTAATTTTTCCTAAAAATTAGACATAAAAAAAGAGACACATTTCTGTATCTCTTTTCTGAGGCATCGAGCGGATTCGAATCTCTATTTTAATTAATTTTTCCTAAAAATTAGACATAAAAAAAAGAGACACATTTCTGTATCTCTTTTCTGAGGCATCGAGCGGATTCGAACCCTTATTTTAATTAATTTTTCCTAAAAATAAAAAAAAGAGACACATTTCTGTATCTCTTTTCTGAGGCATCGAGCGGATTCGAACCGCTGTAGGAGCTTTTGCAGAGCCCAGCCTAGCCACTCGGCCACGACGCCATTAATTTCTTGGATGGCAAATTTAGAAAAAATAATTTTACAAATCGAATTTCAAGAATAAAAATATTTTCAATTACGTTCTATACTCCTCAATTGTAACCGTAACTGCTTCAACATCACCACCAATTGGCGGATTTATTTTAGAAACCGAAACGATAATTGTGGAAACCGCAGCAATTTCGGCAAAAATTCTTTTTACAATTCTGTGGGCTACGTGTTCCAAAAGTTTAGATCGAATTGCCATTTCTTCCACCACAATTTTATTGAGCAAAACGTAATCTACCGTATCTTCAAGCTCGTCCGTTTCCATGGATTTCCGCATATCGGTTTTAATTTCCAGATCTACAGAATAATCCGAACCTATTTTACTTTCTTCTACCAAACACCCATGAAAAGAGTAGGTACGAATATTTTTTAATTTTATAATTCCCATAACTGTTTAAAGTTTGAAGTTCAAAGTTACAAGGTTAGTCGCTTTTTTAGTCAACTTTCAACTTTAAATTTTAAACATTTTTTATATTTGTCCAAATTAAAAAAATAATGGCATCAGAAGAAAAATCATTGAATTTTATTGAGCAAATCATTGAAGACGATTTAAAAAACGGTGTTTCTCAGCAAGAATTGCGTTTTCGTTTTCCGCCAGAACCTAACGGATATTTACACATTGGGCACGCCAGTTCCATTGCGTTAAATTTTGGTTTAGGAATTGATTATAATGCTCCTGTAAACCTTCGTTTTGACGATACAAATCCCGAAAAAGAAGAGCAGGAATTTGTAGATGCCATAAAACGCGATGTACAATGGTTGGGTTATAATTGGGCAAACGAATGTTATGCTTCTGATTATTTTCAGCAGTTGTATGATTGGGCGGTTGAGTTTATCAAAAAGGGAAAAGCTTACGTTGACAGCCAAACTTCTGAAGAAATGGCTACGCAAAAAGGTTCACCTACTGTTCCTGGAGTCGATTCGCCTTACAGAAATCGTTCAGTTGAAGAAAATTTGGATTTATTCGAAAGAATGAAAAATGGTGAATTTCCCGAAGGAACACATATTCTTCGTGCGAAAATCGACATGAAACATACCAACATGCTCATGCGCGATCCTATCATGTATCGCATCATACATAAGCATCATCACAGAACCAGAGACGATTGGAAAATTTATCCGATGTACGATTGGGCTCATGGCGAAAGTGATTACCTAGAAAATATTTCGCACTCGTTTTGTACGCTCGAATTTTTGCCTCACAGAGAATTATACGATTGGTTTTTAGACCAGATTTACGACGAAACAACTATCCGTCCGAAACAGCGTGAATTTGCCAGAAGAAACCTTTCGCATACGGTTGTGAGTAAAAGAAAATTACAGCAATTGGTTAAGGAAAAGCATGTGAATGGTTGGGATGATCCCAGAATGTCCACTATTTCCGGCTTGAGAAGACGTGGTTATACGGCTGCTTCTTTGAGAAATTTTGCAAAAACTATTGGAATTGCCAAACGTGATAACTTGATTGATGTTTCTGTGTTGGAATTTTGCATTCGCGAAGATTTAAACAAAATTGCTCCAAGAGTAATGGCGGTTATCGATCCCGTAAAGTTGGTGATTACTAATTATCCTGAAGGGAAAGAGGAATGGTTTGACGCCGAAAACAATCCGGAAGATGAAAATGCCGGAAATAGAAAAGTACCTTTTTCGAGAGAAATTTTTATCGAAAAAGAAGATTTTATGGAAGAAGCTACTGGTAAATTTTTCCGATTGACTTTAGGCAAAGAAGTTCGACTTAAAAATGCGTATATCATTAAAGGTGAAAGCGTTGTAAAAGATGCAAAAGGAAATATTACAGAAATTCGTGCCACGTATGACGAAGATAGTTTAAGCGGAAGTGGAACAGAAGCGAGTCAACGAAAAGTAGCGGGAACTTTGCATTGGGTTTCGGTGAAACATGCAATTGAAGCGGAAATTCGTTTGTATGACCGTTTGTTTACTGATGAATCTCCGGATACACACAAAGGAAAAGATTTCTTGGAATTTGTAAATCCAGAATCTTTGAAAATTACCAAAGGATTTGTGGAACCAAGCTTGAAAGATGCTGAAGTTGAAGATAAATTTCAGTTTCAACGGGTAGGTTATTTTACGGTTGATAAAGATTCTACTGCGGAAAAATTGGTTTTCAACAGAACGGTTACTTTAAAAGATTCTTGGGAAGAAAAAGGTAAAAAAGAGGAAAATATTGTAAACAATTCTTTGAAGGATTTGAACAAATATTTTAAAGTGGATAACGATGCTGAACGCGATGCAATTGAAGCGAAAATAGGAGAGGAGTTGGCTAAAATTACCAATTACAGTTTGTTGCAAAACAGTTTCAAGAAAAATGTAAATAACAACAAAGCATCACTTTTCTTTGCCAATTTATTATTGAAATATTCTAACATTAAACCAGCAGAAATTGAACCCGAAGTATTGCAAAAATTATATTCGTTTTCATTAAAAAGCGAATCGCCTTTTGTGAGAATGGAGGTGATTAAAAATTTACAAAAAGATGAAGTTTCCTTTTCAGATTTTCAAGAACAATTAAAGGAAATGAAATCTTCAGAGAAAAATGATGCGGTTTTGAATTTGCTTTCTCAATTTTAACGCAAACGACACAAAGGTTTTGCGAAGTTCGCAAAGCTGGATTTAATAAAATAGATTATAGATTTTGTATATGAAAAGCTTCCTTTTTTGGGAGCTTTTTCTATTATTGTAAATTTCTATTGATTTTAAAATTTTATAGTTTTTGATAATTAAAATTGGCTTTCATAAATGCTTTTTAAAGCGATAATTTCTATTCCGAATGTGTTTGGATGTTGTAGGATGTTTCGGTTGAAATCAGGTAGTTTATTTGATTTTAGCACTAAAAAAAGCCGAAATTTTAAAAGATGCCTCCAAGATTGTTTTTTAACCCTGTCCCGAAGTTTCGGGAGAAGCGACTATCCTTTTTTTCTGGAAATTTATTGGAGGAAAAAAGATAGTGCGAAAAGCAGGAATATGGTTCCATGCAAAAAACTGGCGTTTCATTTCACAAATAAATACTTTAACTGCTTATTAACACGTAAATGTTAAATTTCGATGTATCTTTAAAATTATTAACCTAAAAAAAGAAAAAGTTATGTCTAGATCAAACACACTTATTGGGATTGTTGCAGGTGCTGCAATTGGAGCAGCAATTGGGGTTTTATTTGCGCCAGACAAAGGCGACAAGACCAGAAAAAAAATTAAAGACGGTTTCGATTCTCAAAAGGACGACCTGAAAAATAAATTTAATTCGTTACAAGATCAGGTGAAAAATAAATTCAGCCGTGCGAAAGTAGATCTTGAAACTGGTTTTGATGAATTGGTTGCCAATGCTCAAGACAAAAAAGAAGATGTGATTGCGGCTTTGGAAAAAAAGTTAACCGACTTGAAAGCGCAAGCTGAATCTGCTAAAAAATAAAAAATCTTGATTTATGGCTTTTGAAAAAATTAGAGAAAACACTGATGAACTGCAAGATCGTGTAAAAGAACTTTTTGATGCTAATGTGGCGTATTATAAACTTTTCGGCTTTAAAATTGCCATGAAAGGTTTAGAAGCTACGGTAAAATATGCTCTTTTTGCGATTGCGGTTTTGTTTACTGTCTTGTTTTTTTCGATTGCCTTAGCGCTTACAATTGGGAATGCGATGGACAGTTTTGCCCTTGGATTTTTAATTGTAGGCGTTATTTATTTAATTTTTGGATTTTTAGCGCTAAAATTTTCGAGTCAGCTTTTTCAAGGTTCGATTATGAAAAAGTTTTCAAGAAAAGTGTTGAACAAATTTTAATGACGTATGGAAGTTAAAAAAATTTACACCTCATTTGAAGAAATTAATCGCGACCTAGAAATTTTAAAGGTTGAGAAAGAATTAGCGCACGAAAAACTGAAATTAAGTTTTGAAGACACCAAAGACAGTATTACTGCCAAAAATATCTTAGGAACCGTTCCCGGAACTGCTGTGAATGTTTTAGGAGCGCTTTCTGGACCGATAAAAAATTTGGGAGTAACTTATTTATTTAAAAAGATTTTTAAGCTTTAAACGCTTGATTTTTGATAAAAAAAGAAAAGAGGCCGATTGGCCTCTTTTTTATTTCGTAGAATCATAATCGTCTGGATTATCGCTTTCTGGTAGTTGTGGCGGTTTCGGATAATTGCGTTTTTCGTTTCCTTTGTTTTCACGCGACGCTTTTTTCATCGCTTCACCAACTTGATTACTTGCTGTGAAAGAAGCCACCATGTTGTTCAACATATCGCTTCCGGCTTGTGGAGAATTTGGTAACAAAATTAAATTAGAATTAGCATCAGCTCCAATGGCTTGCAACGTATCATAATGTTGCGTCACGACAATTAGGGCAGAAGCTTCTTGAGAATTTATCCCAACTTTGTTCAACACATCCACACTTTCTACCAATCCGCGAGCAATTTCTCGTCTTTGATCTGCAATACCTTGTCCTTGCAATCTTTTGCTTTCGGCTTCAGCTTTTGCTTTTGCTACGATACGAATTCTTCCCGCTTCTGCTTCATATTCCGCAGCTGATTTTTCTCTATCAGCAGCATTAATACGGTTCATGGCATTTTTTACCTGAATATCGGGATCAATATCCGTGATTAGAGTATTGATGATATCATAACCATAAGTCGTCATGGCTTCGTTCAATTCGCGTTTTACGGCAATGGCAATATCGTCTTTGCGTTCAAAAACATCGTCTAATTTTAGTTTAGGAACTTCGGCACGAACCACGTCAAAAACGTAAGAAGTAATTTGATCGTGAGGATATTCGAGTTTGTAAAATGCTTCATAAACTTTGTCTTGAATCACTTTAAATTGTACCGAAACTTTCATTTTCACGAAAACATTTTCCTTTGTTTTAGTTTCAATGATAACATCTAACTGTTGAATTTTTAGGTTGATTTTTCCCGCAATTTTATCCACAATCGGAATTTTCAATTGTAATCCCGAATGACGAATGCTTTGGTATCGACCAAATCGTTCTATGATTGCCGCGGTTTGCTGCTTCACTGTAAAAAACGAAGACAGAAAAATAAAAAAGGCGAAGAATAAAAAAATATAAGTGCCAATGTTGTCCATAATAAAAGGTTTTTGAAGTTTGTGAGGAAATATAATTATTTTTTTGCAAATAAAAAAGCCTCTCGTTTTTTCGAAAGGCTTAGCGTTATCTAGAAGGAGGAATCTTTCATGACATTTTTGCTTTAGCAAGATTCCTTCGTAATAGTGTTATTTAAAATTTTCAATTGCTTTGTTGATTCTGGCAATAGTTTCCTCTTTCCCAATCATCGTAATTATGTCAAACAAATGTGGTCCTTTCAACGAACCTACCAAACTCAATCGCAAAGGTTGCATAATTTTCCCCATGCCAATTTCGTGTTCCGTCATCCAAGTTTTCACGGTGCTTTCAATATTTTCTGAAGAAAAATCCAAAATATTTTCAAGGACAACAGTCAATTGCTGCATTAAATCTCCAGTTTCTGGCTTGAAATTTTTTGAAGCCTTTTCGTCGTAAGCAATTGGTGCTTCAAAGAAAAACGCCGACAAATCCCATAATTCTGATGCAAATGTGGCACGTTCTTTTACCAACCGAACCACTTCAGTTACAAAATCAATTGGTTTGTTGATGCCTTTTTCTAATAATTCATGCGAAAAATCTTTGGCTAAAACAGCATTATCTGCTCTTTGAAAATATTGGTGGTTGAACCATTTATTTTTTTCAGGATCAAATTTGGCTCCAGCTTTGTTCACGCGTGACAAATCGAAAACATTTACCAATTCGTCTAAAGTAAATAATTCCTGATCGGTTCCGGAACTCCAACCTAAAAGCGCTAAAAAGTTAATTACGGCTTCGGGCAAAAATCCTTTTTCACGATAACCTGAGGAAATTCCGTCGGCACCTTTCCATTCCAAAGGAAAAACAGGAAAACCTAACTTGTCGCCATCGCGTTTCGATAATTTTCCGTTTCCAACAGGTTTTAAAATTAACGGCAAATGCGCAAATTGAGGAGCTTCCCAACCAAAAGCACGATACAATAAAGCGTGGAGTGGAAGAGAAGGCAACCATTCTTCACCGCGAATTACGTGTGAAGTTTCCATTAAATGATCGTCAACGATGTTTGCCAAATGATACGTTGGCATTCCATCGCTTTTAAACAAAACTTTATCGTCTAACAAATTTGTGTCAAATTTTACATCACCACGAATCATGTCATTTAGTTCCAAAATTTCTCCAACGGGCGTTTTAAAACGAATTACATAATCAGCTCCAGCCGAAATTCTTTTCGCTACTTCAACCGCGTCAACCGTCAACGAATTGTCTAATTGCTCACGATTACTGTGGTTGTAAATAAAAGTTTTTCCGTTGGCTTCGTCAGTTTTTCTGAGCTCGTCTAATTTTTCTGCTGAATCAAAAGCATAATAAGCCCAACCGCTTTCAATCAATTTATCGGCATATTCTTTGTATAAATGCTTGCGTTCGCTTTGGCGATAAGGACCAAATTTTTCGTTTTTTCCAACCGTTTCGTCAGGAGCAATTCCTAACCATTCCAGCGATTCCATTATATATTTTTCAGCTCCAGGAACAAAACGGTTTTGATCCGTATCTTCCACACGAAGGTAAAAAGTTCCGCCATTTTTTTTGGCAAACAAATAATTAAAAAGGGCAGTTCTCACACCACCAATATGCAAAGGTCCCGTTGGACTTGGCGCAAAACGAACACGAACAGGTTTAGACATTTTGTGTAATTTTTTTGCAAAGATAAGATTTAGTTGGCAGTTTGCATTGTTCAGATTTCAGTGATCAGATTTCAGTGATCAGTTTTCAGTGGTCAGTTTTCAGTAATCAGTTTTCAGGCAAACTCATAACTCATAACTCATAACTCATAACTAAAATTTACTATATTTATCGGTTATAAAGTAACGACATAGAATTTTGGAAAATAAATCGCTGATATACGACAAATTAGAAGCCTTCATCAAGAAGTTTTATACCAATGAACTCCTCAAAGGATTAATATTTTTTGTGGGTTTAGGATTGCTATATTTACTCTTCACGCTTTTTGTGGAATATTTTTTATGGCTGAAACCAACTGGAAGAACCATTTTATTCTGGCTTTTCATTGGAGTAGAAGTGTATTTATTATTCCGATTTATTTTGTTTCCGATTTTTAAATTATTCAAATTACAGAAAGGAATCGATTATAATGACGCTTCGCAAATCATCGGAAACCATTTTCCGGAAGTCGATGATAAGCTGAAGAATTTTCTGCAATTAGCCAATTCGGAACGAAACTCAAATTCTGAATTATTGCTGGCTTCAATCGATCAAAAAGCAAAAAATTTAAACCCAATTCCATTTGGAAACGCCATTAGTTTTAAAGGAAATGTAAAATATTTACCTTGGGCTGCGATTCCGGTTTTATTGATTATATTTTTCTTAATTTCCGGAAATAGCGATGTAATTACCCAGAGTTTTACGCGTGTTGTCAACTATAACGAGCGTTACACGCCTCCGGCTCCATTTGTGTTTCAGGTAGAAAATAAATCTTTGCAAACCGAACAAGGCAATGATTTTGTTTTAAAAATTAAAACCGTGGGAAAAGTCGTTCCGGAAAATGCGATGATTTACCTGGATGGCGAAAGTTATTTTATGGAAATGATCGAACCCGGAATCTTCGAATATAAATTTTCCCAACCAACCGAGAACAAAAATTTTCACGTAGAAGCCAATCAAATTACTTCACAAAATTACCAACTGAATGTGGTGGCAGTTCCCACAATTTCTAATTTTAAAATGGTTTTGCAGTTTCCTTCATATTTGAAAAGAAAGCCCGAAACCGTTGAAGGTTCAGGAAACGCTGTCGTTCCGGAAGGTACAAATGTAATTTGGCAGGTTTCGGCTTTGGCAACAAATAAAGTGGAATGGTCTGATGGGACTCATTTTTCATCTTTTGCCCAAAACGAAGCTACTTTTCAAATCTCAAAAAGAATCAACCAAAATACAGATTACCAGATTCTTACGTCCAACAAAAACATCAAACACCACGAAAAATTAAACTATCAAATCACAACCGTTAAGGATCAATTTCCAACAATTTCTGCCAGTCACGCTCCTGATAGCTTGAAACTGGAACAAAACGTAATCGTCGGGCAGGTTTCGGATGATTATGGTTTAAGCAAATTGCAAATTGTTTATTATCCAAAAGGTCAAGAAAAACAAGCCAAACGTGCGAATCTTTCAATAAAAACAGCCAATTTTTACCAGTTCGTTTTTCGCTTCCCCGGTAATTTACAATTAATGGAAGGCGTTTCTTACGATTATTATTTTGAGATTTTTGATAACGATGTTTTACACCAATTCAAATCAACAAAATCATCAGTTTTTTCTGATAGAATTAGTACGCTTGAAGAAAAGCAGCAACAGAATTTGCAACAGCAAAATAATAATATTAACTCCCTTCAAAAATCAATCAAAGACCAAGATAAGCAATTATCAGAATTAGAAAAGTTGCAAAAATTAGGCAAGGAAACGCAATCGCTTGAACATAAAGATTTGCAAAAAATAAATGATTTCATCCAACGCCAAAAACAGCAAGAGCAAATGATGAAAGAGTTTTCTAAAAAGCTCGAAAACAATTTGGATAAATTTAAAGCCGACGAAAAAGATCCGCAAAAAGAAGAACTGCAAAAACGTTTAGAGAATGCGGAAAAAGAAGCGGAGAAAAATGAAAAGCTTTTGGACGAACTCAAAAAATTATCAGAGAAACTGAAAGAGGAGGAGTTGTTTGATAAAATGGATAAATTTAAGCAAGCTGGAAAAAATCAGGCCAAAAATTTAGAACAATTGGTGGAATTGACCAAGCGTTTTTACGTTCAGAAAAAAGCGGAACAGTTGGCTGAAAAGTTAGAAAAACTCGCTGAGAAACAAGAAAAGTTATCGCAAAATGATCAGCAGAATTCCGCCGAAAAGCAGGATCAAATCCAAAAAGAATTTGACCAAATTCAAAAAGAACTAAAAGATTTACAAAAGGAAAATCAGGATTTAAAAAAGCCAATGGAACTTCCTAGTGTTGAAAAAACAGAGCAAAGCATCGAGCAAGATATGCAGAATGCTTCTGACGAACTAAAAAAAGACAACAAACCCAAGGCGAAACCCAAACAAAAAAGTGCGGCTCAAAAAATGAAGCAAATGAGCGGCAATATGAAAGACATGATGATGGGTGGCGAGAAAGAACAATTGGAAGAAGACGTTAAAATGTTGCGTCAAATTCTCGATAATTTACTTGCTTATTCCTTTGCCCAAGAAGATGTAATGCGGGAATTCAAAACGCAAAAACGTGGTTCGCTTTCGTTTAACAAACATCTCAAAATCCAACAAGATTTAAAGCAACAGTTCAAGCACGTTGATGATAGTTTGTTTGCCATGTCGCTTCGAAATCCAAAAATCGCTGAAGAAGTAACCAAAGAAATCGGGAACGTACATTACAGCATTGACAAAGCGTTAGAAACGCTTGTCGAAGCGCAAATTTCCAAAGGTGTTTCGCATCAGCAATACGCGGTTTCGTCAGCAAATAAATTAGCGGATTTTTTAAGCAACGCTCTAAATAATATGCAAATGCAGATGGCTGGAATGGGAATGGGCAAGCCAAAACCAGGACAAGGTCAAGGAATGCAATTGCCCGATATCATTCAGAAACAACAAGGACTTGGCGAGAAAATGAAAGACGGCATGGAAGATGGTGAAGGAGAAGATGGAAAAAAGGAAGGCGAGGGTAAACAAGGCGAGCAACCCGGGAAAGGCAAAGATGGCAAGTCTGGAAAGAACGGGACGCAAGGAAATGACGGGGAAGGAAACGCTGAAAAAATTCTTGAGATTTACAAAGAACAACAACGCCTTCGTGAAGCGCTTCAAAACGAATTGCAGAAAAACGGAATGGGAAACAGCGGTCAAAGTACCCTTAATCAAATGAAACAAATTGAAAAAGATTTGCTCAACAAAGGCTTCCGAAACGAAACGCTTCAAAAAATGCGCAACCTCAAACACGAACTTTTAAAACTCGAAAAAGCCATTCAGCAGCAAGGCGAAGACACTAAACGCCAATCGCAAACAAACAAAAAAGACTACGGTTCGCAACCCGGCGAAATTCCGCCAGCTTTACGCCAATATTTAAATAGTATTGAAATATTAAACAGGCAATCACTACCTTTGCGGCCAAATTACAACCAAAAGGTTCAAGAATATTTTAAAAACAATGATTAGTTTTAACTACGAAACCGATTTTGAACTCGCAAATGAGGCCGATTTTTCCAATTGGATTTCGCGTGTCATTGCGTCAGAAAATAAAACCGAAGGCGAGATTAATTATATTTTTTGCAACGACGATTACCTGCACCAAATCAATCTCGAGTACCTCAATCATGACACGCTAACCGACATCATCAGCTTCGATTATTCCGTAGGAAACGAAATCCACGGCGATATTTACATATCCGTAGAACGCGTTGCCGACAATGCCCAAGATTTCGAGGTATCTTTCGAGGAAGAACTTCGTCGCGTCATCATTCACGGCGTTTTGCACTATTGCGGATACAAAGACAAATCACCCGAACAAGAGGTTTTGATGCGCCAAAAAGAAGACGAAAAAATAGCGATGTTCCACGTGGAACAATAATTAATTTTCTTTGAAGCGAATGGCTTGGTTTTTGTTTGTTATCGCAATTCCCGCTTTCCGAAATATCTTTTTGGCTTCCGCTATCGCTTCAACCAAAAAGGATATTTTATATAATCGGGGCTATTGGAAAAACGGGGTTTCATTTCAGAAATCTTTAGGATAAAAAAACACTGTTCCACGTGGAACAAAATAATTTAGGAGGAAAAATGTTTCAAGATAGATACGATGTAATAGTAGTTGGTGCCGGACACGCTGGCTCAGAAGCTGCGGCTGCTGCGGCAAACCTCGGCTCCAAAACTTTGTTGGTTACCATGAGTTTGCAAAACATTGCACAAATGTCGTGTAATCCTGCAATGGGAGGAATTGCCAAAGGCCAAATCGTTCGCGAAATCGATGCTTTGGGTGGTTATTCCGGAATTGTGTCAGACAAAACCGCTATTCAATTCAAAATGCTTAACAAATCCAAGGGTCCCGCAATGTGGTCTCCAAGAGTTCAAAGTGACAGAATGCGTTTCGCTGAAGAATGGCGTTTAATGTTGGAGCAAACTCCAAACCTGGATTTTTATCAAGAAATGGTTCGCGGATTGCTCATCGAAAACCACAAAGTCACCGGAATTGTCACTTCATTAGGAGTGGAGATTAAAGCCAAATCAGTTGTCTTAACTAACGGAACTTTCTTAAACGGATTGATTCATATTGGCGAAAAACAATTTGGCGGCGGTAGAGCAGGAGAAGGAGCGGCTTACGGAATAACCGAAGATTTAGTTCGGGCTGGTTTTACCGCCGGACGAATGAAAACCGGAACACCACCACGTGTTGACGGTCGTTCTTTGAATTATCCAAAAATGACGGAACAACCTGGTGACGAAAAGCCGGGAAAATTTTCCTATGCTAACGTAACAAAACCTTTGGCTGTTCAAAAAGCGTGTCACATGACTTATACTTCGCCATTGGTTCACGATGTTTTGCGCGAAGGTTTTGATCGTTCACCAATGTTTAATGGTCGAATTCAAAGTTTGGGACCAAGATATTGTCCGTCAATTGAAGATAAAATCAACCGCTTTGCGGATAAAGACCGTCATCAATTATTCGTTGAACCGGAAGGCTGGAATACGGTAGAAGTTTACGTAAATGGATTTTCCACTTCGTTGCCAGAGGAGGTTCAATTTAAAGCGTTACGTTCCGTTGAAGGGTTCGAAAATGTAAAATTTTTCCGTCCGGGATACGCAATCGAATATGACTATTTTCCGCCAACGCAATTAAAACATACGTTAGAAACTAAATTAGTTGAAAATCTTTATTTCGCCGGACAAATTAACGGTACAACGGGTTACGAAGAGGCAGCTTCTCAAGGTTTAATGGCGGGAATTAACGCACATTTAAAAGTTCACGAGCAAGATCCATTGATCTTAAAGCGAGATGAAGCTTACATTGGTGTTTTAATCGATGATTTAATTACGAAAGGCACGGAGGAGCCTTACAGAATGTTTACATCACGAGCGGAATACAGAACGCTTTTACGACAAGATAATGCTGATTTCCGTTTAACGCCAAAATCGCATGAAATTGGTTTGGCAAGCGACGAACGTTTGCGTCAAATGGAAAAAAAGCAAAAACAATCGAACGATTTGGTTGAGTTTTTCAAAGAAACCTCAGTTACTGTCGCGGAAACCAATCCAATTTTGGAAGCAAACGGATCTGCTGCAATTTCGCAATCGGACAAAATGTTTAAGATATTTTCTCGTCCGCAGATTAATTTAGATGATTTTCTGAAATTCGAGAAAGTGGCAAATTATGTCGCGGAAAGAGAATTAGACGAAGAAATTTTGGAACAAGCCGAAATTCAGGTGAAATATTCGGGGTATATTGAAAAAGAAAAAAATAACGCTGATAAATTGACGCGTTTGGAGGAAATTCGAATCCCTGAAAATTTTGATTATGACAAAATAAAATCGCTTTCGTTTGAAGCGAGAGAAAAGTTTAAAAAGATTCGACCTGTAACTTTATCGCAAGCTTCAAGAATTAGCGGCGTTTCGCCAAGCGATATTTCAGTTCTATTAATTCACATGGGAAGATAATGTTTCACGTGGAACGAAAATATAAATCCTTTTATCCATCGGTGTTGCCGATTATTTTCGCTGTGTTTTTTTTATTTTCGTCTTGTGGTATTGGTAAAATTGGATATCAAATCGACGATTATTACATAGCTGAAAATGGTAAAGAAATTTTGGGAACAAAGCCTTTAAACGCTTTTGTATTTGAGAATAATTTGCGAAATGTGCCGTTCCAGCAATTTTTAGCGGTAAAGTATCAATTGAATAATTTTTTCGCAAATGAATTTTGGATTACAATTAATGAAACGCGATTTAAACTCATTGTTTACGAGCACAACGAATTTGAAAAATACTTTGGATATAATAACTTTGCCGCAATAAATAAAGAAAACGTTGCAAATGTAGTGGGAAATCAGCCGCCGTTTTTGGCTGTCTCTATGGTAAGTGACCATAATGAAGATTGTTTAAATCCAAATTCGCTCTATTATCAAATTGCCACACAATATTTAAAAAATTTAAAAGACGAATACCTTAATTTTTAAATGAAAGATTTTTTAAAAGTTACCGATCATTCCGTTTCCAAAGAAACATTTAACTTGGTGCTTCATCCAGAATTAGATTTGTTGCAAACTATTCCTGCTCCAAACACTTCAGATTTGCCTAAATACTATGAAAGCGAGGATTATATTTCGCATACGGATGGCAAGCGTTCGATGTTTGAAAAAATGTACCATGTCGTAAAAAATATCGCTTTAGACGAAAAAATTTCACTGATTAACGCCGAAAGCGATAAAGGAAATTTGCTGGATTTAGGTGCCGGAACTGGGGATTTTTTATTAACTGCCAAAAATAATGATTGGAATACGGTTGGAGTTGAACCCAATGAAAAAGCGAGGGCTATAGGTGCTCAAAAGGGATTGGAATTTTTTCCTGAAACTAATAACCTCGAAGATCATTCATTTGATGTGATTACCATGTGGCACGTTTTAGAACACGTTCCTGATTATAATTTACAAATTGAAGAACTGAAACGATTGCTAAAACCAGATGGCGTTTTGATTGTTGCGGTTCCAAATTTTAATTCTTTCGATGCTCATTATTACAAAGAATTTTGGGCTGCTTATGATGTTCCGAGACATCTTTGGCATTTTTCCAAAACAGCAATCAAAAAAATATTTGCCAATCATGACATGAAAGTTGCCGATATTTTGCCTATGAAATTCGATGCATTTTATGTGAGTTTACTTTCTGAAAAATACAAAACCGGAAAAATGAATTTTCTAAAAGCATTTCGTATCGGATTAAAGTCAAATCGAATGGCGAGCCGCACTTTTGAGTATTCTTCACTAATTTATGTCATCAGAAACAACAAAAACGCAAAATAAGGCGCATTTTTGGATTTAATCCATACAATTCAGGTAAAACCATTGCTTTCAAAAATAAATCGAATAGAAGCTATTTTATGAAGTTATTTTCTATCAGGATAATTTATTGATAATTTTAGATCTATAAATAAATTTAATAGTCAAGATTGCAATGATAATTTTATACAAAACCAGTTTCTGATTATTTTTTTTTATTTTTGAACCCAGAAAAAATTTAAACAATGAAAAAAACAATTGTTGCATTTGCAATAGCCTTCAGTTTGTTTTCGTGCAACAAAGAAGAGCAAGCCAAAACCGCTACCGAAAAAACCGCTTACGTGAACACGGTAGAATTAATGGAAAAATATACTGAATCTAAAGATCTTCAAGCCAAATATAAGCAAAAAGGCGAAACTATGGGAAGAGAATTAGACCAGCAAGTAAAACGTTTCCAAGAAGAAGCACAAAATTTTCAAAGAAACGCACAAGCTAACGGACAAGAATGGGCTCAAAGAAAAGGAGCTGAATTGCAAAAACGTGAGCAAGAATTGACTTATGCACAACAATCAATGATGCGTCAATTGCAAGATGAAAGCGGTGTTGAAATGGATTCAATGAAAAGCCGTATGAAAAAATTCATCCAAGATTACGGTAAGAAAAACGGTTACACTTACATTTACGGAACCGGCGAAGCGTCTACCATTTTGTATGGAAAAGACGGTTTAGACATCACCGAAAAAATCTTAAAAGAGCTGAACGACAACTATAAAATGCCGGCAAAAGAAGAAGAAAAAGCACCGGCAACAACCGAAGCCGAAAAAAAATAAAACACTAACCTCCGCAATTCCGGAGGTTTTTTTTTGCAAGCTCATTACAAAATTGTATTTTTCCGCTTACGCAAAATATACGCAGATGCAGTTTTCAGAAGCCGGAAATTTCACCCTGAAATTTATCAACCAAACCAACAAAAATATTTTTCTAACCGGAAAAGCCGGAACCGGAAAAACCACGTTGTTGCACGAAATAATCAAAACTACGCATAAAAACACCGCTGTCGTTGCTCCTACGGGAATTGCGGCTTTAAATGCTGGTGGCGTTACGATTCACTCGATGTTTCAGTTGCCTTTGAGCGCTTTCATTCCGGAAAATAATGCCGATTTTTTCGCTCAAAATAATTTAAAATTTGAAACGAAAAACAGCTTAAGTCGCCACTTCAAAATGAGTGCTTTGCGAAAAGCAGTTTTCAGAAATTTAGAATTATTGGTTATCGATGAAGTCAGCATGTTGCGACCGGATTTGCTTGATGCCATGGATTTTATGCTGAAAAAAGTCAGAAAAAACCAACAGGCTTTTGGTGGCGTTCAAGTGCTTTTCATTGGCGATTTGCTTCAACTGCCGCCGGTAATCAAACACGAAGAATGGAACGTTTTGCGAAATTATTACCCGGGAAAATTTTTCTTTCATTCAAGGGTTTTGCAGCAAAATCCGCCGTTGTACGTGGAACTATCGAAAATTTACCGCCAAACGGACGATGTTTTTATCGGGATTCTCAACAACCTGCGGAATAATTTGGTGGAAACCAAAGATGTCAACATTTTAAATCAATTGGTTAATCCAAATTTTAATTTAAAACAAAACCCAGGTTTTATCACACTTACAACCCATAACCACAAAGCCGATGGAATAAATCGTGAAGCACTCGCCGAAATTTCAAGTCCACAATTTAAATTTACACCGCAAATAGTTGGCGATTTTCCAGAGAAAATTTTTCCGGTAGAAGAAAATTTGCTGTTGAAAAAAGGCGCACAAGTAATGTTTATTAAAAATGATATTTCTGGCGAAAAAAATTTCTTCAACGGAAAAATGGGCGTTATTTTTTCAGTTTCGGAAAATGAAATTTTGGTCAATTTCCCGGAGGAAAATAAAACCATTGAAGTTTCTCGCTACGAATGGCGCAACATTCGTTACACGGTAAATGCTCAAACGAAGGAAATTGACGAAGAACTTTTAGGTACTTTTCAGCATTTTCCAATCAAATTAGCTTGGGCAATTACGGTTCACAAAAGTCAGGGATTAACTTTCGACAAAGCTGCAGTTGATGTTTCGGATGTTTTTTTGCCGGGACAAGCCTACGTTGCTCTGTCGAGACTTCGTTCTTTAAACGGGCTTGTTTTGCTTTCTCCGCTTAACATGAACGGAATTTCTAACGATGCCGAAGTGATGGATTACGCCAAAAATAAAGCCTGCGAAACGCAATTGGCGAATTCCCTTAAAATCGAAACACAAATTTATTTTCGGGAATATCTTAAGGAAAGTTTTAATTGGAAAAATCTTGCACAAGAATGGCGGAATCATCGTTTTAGCTACAACGAAACTTCGGAAAAATCTGGGAAAAATCAGTTTCAAAAATGGGCTCAGGAATCTTCTACTTCTTTTGATGAAATGGCAATTCACGCCGAAAAATTTATCAAGCAACTCGATTATTTATTTTTGCCGGAAAAATTCGACCTTAAAAATATTTCAGAAAGATTTTATGCTGCGCAAAATTATTTTTTTCCGAAAAAAGATAAATTGGTTGAAGGTTTGCTGTACAAGCTTTTACAAGTTGGGCAAATCAAAAAAGCAAAAGCCATTTATGAAGAATTTGCATTACTGGAAGAATTGCAAACCAAAGCCGTACTTCGATTATTTAAGGCAGAAAAATTGGTAGAATTAATGCTGAATAATATAGAAATCAATAAGGAAAATCTGGTTTCGGCGAAAGTTTTAAATTATAGAATCAATAAAGTTGAACAAGTAAAAGTTACTTTTAAAGCTGAAAACCAACATCTTATCGATGATGATTTAACAGTTTCGCGCTATTCAAAAAAGGAAAAGACACCAAAAAAAGACAAAAAATCTACTTACGAAGAAACGTTTGAATTATGGCAAGCCAAAAATTCGTTGGAAGAAATTGCGGCTTTGCGAAAATTAACCAACCAAACAATCGCAGGTCATATTTCGAAATTAATTCAAAGTAAAAAAATTGCCCTAACAGAAATTCTTCCGGACGACAAAATTGCGGAACTTGCTAAAGCTTTTGAAGGTTATGACGAACTTTCGCTCACGCCTTTGAAGGAAAAACACGGAGAAACTTTTTCGTGGGACGAACTCCGATTTTATAAGGCTTCGCTGTAAATTATTGCATTAAAAAAACGCCTAAAACCGCCGGAATAAAATAAATAGCAATGGTTCTTGCACCATCATAATCTTTGGCAATTCTTTGTCCGAAAAGCAATAAAAGCAATGCCACACAAGAAACAACCGAACCGTAATATCCGTAAAAAGTATTGCCTTTAGTAAGCATTTCAATAATTCCAGCTACGGAAAAAACGCCGGCAACAATTTCTAAAACCAAAACAATTAGCAAGGCAAATGGCACTTGGCTTCGCAAAAAAGTTTTTTCAAAATGACCTTTCAACCAAGAAACATTTCCGTTCCAGTCGATGACTTTATCGTAACCGGATTGTAAAAAAGTGATGGCCAGAAAAGCGAGAATTAGGAGGGAAGCTGTGTTTTCCATAATTTTATTTTTTGTGAATTAATCTTGTCAGTTTGATAGAAAGATCGGTTAAAATCAGTTTGGCATTTCCGTTTCTTTCGATGTGGTAAATGGCTTCGGAAATTTCGTGGTAAATATCGCCAATATTTGCTCCGTTTACAAAAGGAGAGAAATTTTCGAGTTTAAATTTTTCAATTTTTGGTTCCATGTACACCAGCGAAGTTGCTTGATAATTGAGTAATAACGCTTGGCGAAACATTTCCATGCAATAATTCAGGAATTTTTTTTGAGGCTCGCGACCTAATCCAGCAATGGTTTCGCTCCAGGAAATTAAATCGTGAATGGCGGCAGCATTTCCTTTGGCTTTAAATGCCGCCCGAACCCAAAGTACAAACCATTTTTCAAACGGTTCATCTTCGTTAGCATCCGACAATAATTTTAAAGCTTTATTGAAATTACCTTGTGATTGATGCGCCACTTTTTGGGCTTCTCGCAAATCAAGATTTTTAATTTCAATTAATTTTTTGGCAATTTCATTTTCGGGGACACCAATAAAATGAAGCACTTGACAGCGCGACCGAATCGTTTGGATCAAATCTTCTTCGTCTTCAGCAATCAAAATAAAAAGCGTTTTTTCGGGCGGTTCTTCTAGAATTTTCAGCAGTTTGTTAGAAGCGGCAATGTTCATTTTTTCTGCCATCCATACAATCATTACTTTGTAACCGCCTTCGTAACTTTTTAGCGAAAGCGCCTTCAATGTTTCTTGAGCATCATCAACTCTAATTTCGCCCTGCTTATTTTTTGCATCTAATTTTTGGTACCAATCAAATAATCCAGCATACGGATTTGCCAAAATAAATTCGCGCCAATCTTTTAAAAAATCGATGCTTTTCGGGTGTTTTTTTACCTCTTCAGTTGTAACAGTTGGATAAATAAAATGCAAATCCGGATGAGAAAGATGGGCAAATTTTAGGTTACAAGCTTCGTTGCCAGAATTATTTTCGCTGTGATTATTTTTACACAAAACATATTGCGAATAAGCCAACGCCATTGCCAAAGCGCCTGAACCTTCGGGACCTATAAAAAGTTGCGCATGCGGAATTCTTCCGGAATCGGCACTTTTGGTTAAGTGACTTTTGATGTGTTCTTGGCCAAGTATTTCTGAAAAAAGCATAGAGCAAATATAAGAGAATAAAAATTTTAGAAAAATTTGGAATCTCACTTTCGTGAAATTGTGACAATTTTTCTCAATTACGCAACCGATTTCCGTTGGATAAATTCGGTGAAAGTTAAAATTCTACACAAAGCTTCGCCCGAAAAGCCTATATTTGTAGTTAACATTTAAAAAATTTAAACTCAAATATTTCATGAAAACGCTAAACGATTTCGATTTTAAAGATAAAAAAGCCATTATTCGTGTTGACTTTAATGTGCCGTTGGACGATAATTTTAAAATTACCGATGATACCCGAATTGAAGCGGCAAAACCAACAATTGATAAAATTTTGAAAGATGGCGGAAGCGTGATTCTCATGTCGCATTTAGGAAGACCAAAAGGCAAGGAAGACAAATATTCTTTGAAACATATTGTTGATAAAACGTCGGAAATTTTAGGCAAAGAAGTGAAATTCGTGGATGATAGCGTTGGCGAAAAAGTAGAGAAAGCCGCTTCGGATTTAAAACCCGGAGAAATTTTATTGCTCGAAAATCTTCGTTTTTACAAGGAAGAAGAAGCAGGTGATGAAGAATTTGCTAAAAAACTTTCGAAATTAGGGGATATTTATGTGAACGACGCTTTTGGAACGGCTCACAGAGCTCATGCTTCAACTACGATTATTGCTCAGTTTTTTGACGGAAAAAAATGTTTTGGAAGCCTTTTGGCAAAAGAAATTGAGAGTTTAAACAAAGTTTTGAATGATTCTGAAAAACCGGTTACCGCTATTTTGGGAGGTTCGAAAGTTTCTACAAAAATCACCGTTATCGAAAATATTTTGGATAAAATTGACCATTTAATCGTAGGTGGCGGGATGACTTACACTTTCATCAAAGCACAAGGCGGTAAAATTGGCGACTCGATTTGTGAAGATGACAAGCAAGATTTAGCATTAGAAATTTTGGCGAAAGCCAAAGAAAAAAATGTGAAAGTTCATCTTCCGGTGGATGTGGTTGCGGCTGACGATTTTAATAACGATGCCAAAACCAAAGTGGTGAAAGTAAACGAAATTCCTGACGGTTGGCAAGGTTTAGACGCTGGTCCGGAATCTTTGGAAAATTTCAAAAAAGTAATTTTAGAGTCGAAAACTGTTTTATGGAACGGTCCTGTGGGAGTTTTTGAGATGAAAAATTTTGCCAATGGAACCATTAATTTAGGCGAATCTATTGCAGAAGCTACCCAAAAAGGAGCCTTTTCACTCGTTGGTGGAGGTGATTCTGTTGCGGCGGTAAAACAATTTGGTTTAGAGCCAAAAATGAGCTACGTTTCTACTGGTGGTGGGGCAATGCTCGAAATGTTAGAAGGAAAAACTTTGCCGGGAATTGCCGCTATTGAAAGTTAAAAAAATAAAAAAATACAATAAAATACAAAAATTTAAGTTATAAAAAGTTAAGTTTGCAAAACTGTATAATTATTTGAAATATAAGAAGTTATAAATTTCCCTTATGAGTAAAACAAAAACAGCCTTACTTTTAGTACCTTTTTTCTCCCTTAATATTTTCGCTCAAGAAAATGTTTCTACGGAAAATATCCCGCAAGAAATATCCCCTAAAATGTCCGTTTTGGATTCAATAAAAAGCACTTTTGTTGACCATCCGATGGCTTCATGTGTGGATCAGGCTTGGGTGAACGAATTGACCAATCAAGATCTTTTTTCGGAAATGGAGAATGATATTGCCAACCTCAATCCGGACGAAAAAGTAGATTATGACCTTTCTACTGATTTGTTAAAACAAAGATTGAAAGAAATGGATGCTCGTTCGCCATTTAACATTGAGTACAACGAAGGTTTAGAAAATATCATTAAATCTTTCCTGAAAAACCGCAAAAGATCTTACGAAAGATTAATGGCAATTTCAGAATATTATTTCCCGATGTTTGAAGCTGCTTTAGCAAAATATGACGTTCCTTTAGAAATTAAATATTTAGCAGTAGTAGAATCAGCTTTAAATCCTCATGCGCGTTCAAGAGTTGGCGCAACAGGTTTGTGGCAATTTATGTACGCTACCGGAAAACAGTATAAATTAGACGTTTCTTCTTACATCGATGAACGAAGCGATCCATTGAAGGCTACCGAAGCCGCTTGCCAATATTTGTCGAATATGTACAAAATTTTTGGCGATTGGGATTTAGTTTTGGCATCGTACAATGCAGGTCCGGGAAATGTTTCTAAAGCCATCCGTCGTTCTGGCGGAAAACAAAATTATTGGAACATTCGTAAAAATCTTCCGAAGGAAACTCAAGGATATGTTCCGGCGTTTTTGGCTACCATGTACATTTATGAATATCACAAAGAACACGGAATCGAGCCGAAAAAAGCAGCCATTAGCTATTTTGCAACCGATACTGTAATGGTGAAAAACGAAATGACTTTCAAGCAAATTTCCGACTTGTTAGACATTCCGGAATCTCAAATTAAATTGCTAAATCCGGGTTATAAATTAGATGTGGTTCCGGTAATTAAAGGGCAAGATAATTATTTAAGATTGCCGCTTGCGCAAATTGCTACTTTTACTTCAAACGAAGATAAAATTTACGCTTACGCAAAATTTGAAGATGATAAAAAAGAGAAGCCTTATTTTGTGAGAAATAATTCAGCTGTTGCTTCCGCAAAAGTTGGAAAGGAGCAGAATACGACTGAAGATAACGATTCTGAAACTTACGGTTCAACCAAATTGGTGACCAAAACTAAATACCACACGGTAAAACGAGGTGATAATTTAGGTGAAATTGCCAATCGTTATGGCGTTTCCATTTCCGAAGTTAAAAAATGGAACGGCATGCGAAGCAATATGGTAATGTTAGGTTCAAAACTTAAAATTGTTTCTACCGAAAGAGTGGCAACAACGGTTAAAAAACCAACGGTTAAAACCTCAAAAGTTAAAGATACTGTAGAAACACGTTTGGCTTCGGTTGAAAAGAAAAACGACAAAGAAACTGAAGTGGCTTCAACTGAAAACGAAATAGCGGAAGAATTGAAATTCCACACCGTAGAAAAAGGCGATAATTTGGCTGCAATTGCTAAAAAATATGACGTTACTGTCGATCAACTAAAAGAATGGAACAACCTCGAAGATTCTAAAGTTTTGTTGGGAAGCCGTATTAAATTAGTGATGGAAGAAAACAATCAGGAAATTGCAAATGTTGATGCTAAACCTGAAAAACAAATTGCTTCGGCGAAAAATCCGGTGAAAGAACACCAATATTTGGTTAAAAAAGGAGATTCGCTCTTTAGCATTTCCAAAAAATATCCGGGTGTTACGGTAGAAAATATCAAAAAATGGAACTGCATCAGCAATGAAAATATAAAGCCGGGAATGAAACTAAAAATCCAGGGTTAACCTGGATTTTTTTTGCCTATTTTTGAAGTATGAAAAAGTTGTGGACCGCTTTATTTATACTTTCCATTTTTGCCTGCCAAAAAAAGCAAGACGAATTCGCCTCGCAAAAATCCGTGGGAAATACTAATTCGGTTTCGGTTTTTATAGACGACAATTTGTGGATTGGCGAAATTGGCGACAGCATTCGCAAAAAATTTGCCGCTCCAGTTGACGGTTTACCTCAAGAAGAACCACTTTTTACACTTAATCAATATACGCCACAAGCTTTTGACGGCAGATTGCTCAAGAGCCGAAACGTGATTTTGATAAAAAAAGAAACCAAAAATTTTTTCGAAGTAGGGCAAAATCAATATGCGATTCCGCAAAATATTGTCAAAATTTCAGCTAATTCTACCGCAGGAATTTTGCAGCATTTGTCGCAAAATAGTGATGCGATGGTCAAACTTTTTCAAGCCACGGAAACGGCGCAACTTCAGAAAAATATTTCTACAGATGCGGTTTTTGTTGATAAGGTTCGGAAAAAATTCAAACTTTCGGTTAACGTTCCGAAGGAATTCAAATTGGTCTTAGAGAAAGACGGTTTTTTTTGGTTTAAAAAAGAAATCCAGTCCGGGAATTTGAGTTTGCTTTTATACGAAATTCCTGTTTCGGCCATAAACCCAAACGAAGCCGTTGCAGATATTGTAAAAATCCGCGATTCGGTGGGATCTTTGTACATTCACGGCACAATGGAACAATCGAAAATGGCAACGGAAGATTCTTACATGCCGTATCTTTTTGCCACAGAAATTGACGGTAAAAAAACTTACCAAACCAAAGGAAATTGGGAACTCAAAAACGATTTTATGTCCGGTCCATTTGTGAATTATTGCATTATGGATTCAAAAAATAATCGGATTTTGGTGATCGAAGGATTTTCGTATGCACCATCAACACCCAAACGCGACTTAATGTTTGAATTAGATGCCATTATTAAAACCATTCAATTTTTAAAATAAAAAAAAATGCTCGACTGGAAAATAAAGCGATTTAACGAACTTTCTCTTTTGGAACTGCAAAACATATACCAACTCCGAAGCGAAGTGTTTGTGGTGGAGCAAAATTGCGTTTATCAAGATATTGACGGTAAAGATCCAAAAGCAATTCATGTTTTTGCGGAATTTAAAGACGAAGTTGCTGCTTATTGCCGGATTTTTAAACCAGGCGATTATTTTGACGAAGCTTCAATTGGGAGAGTTGTCATTGCCGAAAAATTTCGGGCTAATAAATGGGGACATGATTTAATGAAGCAAGCGATTTCTGCTGTTTTGGAACATTTTGGCGAAAGCCAAATCACGATTTCAGCGCAATTATATTTAAAGAAATTCTACGAATCACACGGATTTGTTCAAGTGAGTGAGGAATATTTGGAAGATGATATCCCGCATATTCGGATGGAGAGAAAATAATATAATTTTTAGTTAATATGAAACTATTTTTAATATTATATTTCACCAGTTTTGGTTTTTGTGTTAATGGGCAAGAAAAGATTGATTTTCCAGATTTGAGTACATTGAGAAAGGAGGAAAGAATTGTTGAAGTGCAATTGGATAACTTGATATCTAATCCACAAAATTATGATAGGAAAGTTGTAAAAGTCAAAGGTTTCCTGAATCTTGAGTTTGAAGGGACTTCAATTTATCTAACCGAAAATGACTATGACAACCGTAATTTTAAAAAAGCAATAATTTTAAATATTTCGAGTGTTCCGAAAAAAGAAAATAAAAAATCTTACGTCACAGTAATTGGAAGGTTTCGATGGAAATCGATAATCGGCAGTCCACTTTACGCGAAAGGAACGATTGAAAAGGTATTTGAAGTTATAAAGCACTAAATAATGAAAAAGTACGATAACATCCAGAATTTCGACGAGCTTATCGATTTTGAGTACGGAAAGATTGGCACGGACACGAGAAATAAATACGAGGAAAATTCTCAAAAATTTATCAGTAAAGAAATGCTGAAAAACAAAAAAAAACTTTGATAACAATTTTACATTGTTTTAAAACCTACGTTTTCGTAATCACCAATTCCACTCTTCGGTCTAAATCAGCTCCTTGACCTAAAGGTTGGGTATTTCCGTAGCCTTTGAACGACATTCTTTTTTTGTCTATTTTTTTGGAAGCCAAATATTTATAAACGGCTTCGGCTCTGTTTTGAGACAATTTTCTTTTTTTGGTGTCTTTGTCAATGGCATCTTTGTGAAATTTCGGGGTACAACACACATGACCTTGAACTTCAAAATGTAAATTCCGGTATTTTTGCAATTGTCTGGCGATGTAATCGAGTTCTTTTCTGCTTTTCAGGGTCAATTTGCTACTTCCTTTTTCGAATAAAATTTTTTCGAGGTAAACTCTGTCGCCAACCACGTGATTGCTCACAATTTTATTCCGAATTCCGGGAACATTTAAAGTTTCTACGGGAATTTCTTTAAAATTTAAAACCACGTCAACACGGCGGTTTTTCGAGCGAACTTCCGAGACATTGTCGATGTCATCTTCTATTAAAACACGACCACGACCTTCAATCGTTACGATAATTTTGCTTTTGATTCCGGCTTCAATCAGTTGTTCTTTGATGGTATTGGCACGATTGTTAGACAGTTTAAAATTGTATTCGTCTTTGCCACGATCATCACAATAGCCAAAAACACTAATCGACTCTATTCGCGAAGAATCCACACTTTGCACAAATGTCAAAGTTTCTTGAGATTGTTCTTGAGTGACGTCAAATTTTGCCGTTTCGAAATACACAGAATGTACGACTTCTTCCTGCGAAAAAGCGGTGGCGAAAAATAAAAAGGGGATAATCCTAAAAAGGAATTTCATTATTTCATCAAAATTTTATTGTATTCGGAAGCGTTGTTCAGCAAGGCCGCGGCTTTTTTAATTTCAGAATTATTTTTAGTGTAATATTGGTACAAACCTTCCTTATATTGGTAACGGCGAATAATTTCGTCTAAAATTAAATCTTTAACTTCCTGCTGATTTTTATTGAGTTGGGTTTCATCACTTTTTTGTAAAGCCGTCAGTAATTGCTGGAATTCTGCCTTAATTTCCTCATCAATTTTTTCTTTTTTGGCAGCATCCAAAGTTTTTTGCAAAGCCAATTCGGTTTCGGTGTCAAACGCATATTTTCCGTCTTTCAAGAACTTTTTAAATTCGGCAAAATCGGCATCGGAAATCGTTGGAATTTTTTCGCCAAGATTTGAATTTTTGTAATAATAAAAAGTTGCGTAATCAAAAATTCCGTCGTTTTTAATCAACGCTTCGGAAATCGTGCTGAGTTTGGTTTCGGCCAATTCTACATCTGGTTGTATTCCGCCACCATCGTAAACCGTTCTTCCTTTTTTGGTTTTGAAAGCATTATAATTCTCAGATTTTGTGCGAATTGCTTTTCCATCTTGATCTTTATGAGCGTAATCTAACGCCTGAATACATCTGCCGGAAGGCGTGTAATAACGAGAAATTGTCACTTTTACCTGAGTTCCGTAAGTTAAATCAATTGGTCTTTGTACCAAACCCTTCCCGAAACTTCTGGCTCCAACGACAACCGCACGATCTAAATCTTGTAAAGCTCCAGCCACAATTTCCGAAGCAGAAGCACTTCGTCCATCAACTAAAATAGCCAAAGGAATTTCAGTATCAACCGGAGGTTTTGAAGTTCTGTAAGCATTATTGTGTTTTTCAATGTGCGATTTCGTGGTTACAATCGTTTCGCCACTTGGCACAAAAAGGTTACAAATATTGACCGCTTCGTGCAATAAACCGCCAGGATTTCCGCGTAAATCAAGAATAATTTTTTTGGCACCTTCGGATTTTAATTGTTCCAAAGCAGCTTTGGTTTCTGCCGAAGCTTTGGCGTTAAATTGCGAAAGCACGATGTAACCTGTTTCGGCATCAATTTTGCTAAAAAACGGAACCGCTTTTACATCTACTTCGTCCAAAACCAAAACGGTTGTCATGGGTTTTCCTTGACGCAAATATTTAATGTTGATTTTAGTATTTCTCGCGCCACGCATCAATTGCGAAGCATCATCTTTAAAGTCGCTGAGGTTTACGTCGCCAATTTGGATAATTTCGTCTCCAGCACGAAGTCCGGCTTTGTCTGCGGGAAAATTTTTATACGGTTCTTTGATGATTAGTTTTCCTTCTTTTCTGGAAACCATTGCGCCAATTCCGGTGTATTCTCCGGTATTGTTGATCTTAAATTTCACCACATCGGCTTCATTGAAATAAACCGTGTAAGGATCAAGTTCCATCAACATATTTTTGATGGCTTTGTCCATAAGTTCGCCCGGATTGGTTTCGTCCACATAATTCATGTTCACAGTTTTGAACATGGTGGTAAAAATTTCTATTTGCTTGGCAATTTCAAAAAAATCATTGCGGAAACTCGCGCCAACGTAAAAAAGTCCGCCGGCGATTACAGGAATTATATATCTTTTTTTAAACATGGAATTATTTTTTATGACCGAAATGTAAAATGCTAAAATAATAAATCTATAGCAAGAACGTATTAAACCGACTGATTATGATTTTGTTGCTGTAAAAATTTTTCAAAAAGCTGAATGGTTTTTTGATTAATTTCTTCAAAAGTCAAGCGGTCTTTAGTTTGGTAAAGCAACATCATTGCAAAAGAACCTTCGGTATTTTCCAGCAAATGCTTGTTTAAACGATAGGTTTCGCGCAACACACGCTTGAAATAATTTCGGTCAACGGCTTTTTTAAAATATTTCTTTGAAACCGAAACGCCCGTTTTTAATTTCGTTTCATCTTCAAAATTGGTAGGCAAAAAAACCAGCCGCAACGGATATTTTGAAACTGATTTTCCCTCGCGAAACAATTGGTCAATCAGCGTTTTTCCCTTTAATTTTTCTTGTTTGGGGTACGTTGGCATCGATTATTGCGGATAAATATTGTACACAATTTTTAAATCAGGGTAATTGATGTAAAACTGAATTCGGTTGCCTTGCGTTTTTCGCGTAATCACTTCAATCACACATTTATCGCCGGAATTATCGGTACAATTAAAAGTCAAAATTTTATTCACATCATCTTCTTCGGCTTGACCGTAAACATCAATATAATACAACTGCGTTTGTTGGGAATTGACCACAATTCGGTTTTTTTCGCCGTCCAAAGTAATGATTAAATTAGTGTCTTTAAAGTCAGACCAATTGCTCCATTTTCCTTTTGCCGATTTTTCCATCACGCTGTAACTCGACGTTTTAAAGCGGTATTTTTGTGCAAAAGCCTGATTGGCAAACGAAATAAAAGCGAACAAGAATAAAAATTTCAATAGTTTCATTTTCGAAAAAAATAAGACGGTAAAGTTAATATATTTCGCCTGAATCATTTTCTAAAACTGTGCCACAACTTAAAATTCACTTGGTTTCTACAAAAAATACTGTGGTCAATTCCTCAATTTCCACACAAAACCACAATTCATTTGATTTCAAAAAATCACTAAAAAACATCTCTTAATCTAAAAAGGTTATTGATAACTTAATATAAATCAGTATTTTAAGAATTTCGCTTACGCAAAAGTGACTCGTGCTAAACCAATCACTTTGTTGCTTGGCATTACTATTGAACTTACGCTCTACAGAAACAGAAACCTAAAAATATATTATTATGAAAAAGTTTATTTTAAGCGTTGTCATGCTAACCGGATTGGCAACTTTTGCACAAGAAACACCAAAACATGAAAAATCTCAAGTAGCACAACCAACAGCGACTGCTGAAAAACCAGCAGAAAAAAAATCAGCAGAAATTACGCAAGCGCAACCTGCGGCAACTGAAAATAAAGCAGCTACAACCGCTAAACCTGCCGAAGCACAACCAGCGACACAAGCACAACCAGCAGATCAGCCGAAAAAACAAAAATAAGCCTGAAAAATAAACCTTACCAACTCAACCATTAAAATTACCTTCTCGAACTTTTCGGGAAGGTATTTTTTTTATTTTTTAGTTTTCTCCAAAACCAATTCTGGTTCGTCTGTGGTAATAAAATCGACATTTTTTGCCATCAATTCGGCAATATCTTTTTCCGCATTTACGGTCCAACAATTGACTGAAAGTTTTAATTTTTTAGCACGGGAAATATAATCGGGATTTTTTTGATAAACACTAAAATGATAATCCATTTGCTTAAAACCCGCTGTTTTCAGTTCTTCTGGCGTTTTGTTTCCGGTTAAATATCCCACCGAAGTTTTTGTGATTTTCGAAAGATACGCTCCAGTTTCAAAATCAAAAAGTATAAAATCTACGCGTTTTTTTGCCTTTAATTTTTTAACCAAGTTAACTGCAGCTGTCGCTGTTTCTTTGGTTCTTTCAAGTCCAAGAGGCGAAGTTTTGATTTCAAAAATCAACCGAAGGTTTTTGTGTTTCAAGCCTTCTTTGAGGTATTCTTCAGCCGTGGGAATATTTTCGCCGTTGGATAATTTTTTAGTTAACAATTCGGCATATGTTGAGGTGGCAATTTTCATTCCCTGAAAATCATCGTCGTGGTTGATGACCAAAATATTGTCTTTGGTAAGATGAACATCAAATTCTGCAGCAAAACATTTTAAACGAGTGGCTTCCCGAAGTGCCGCAATGGAATTCTGCGGATTTTGGCTGACTTTCCAAGCACCGCGATGTGCAATTGTTTTTTGCGAAAATACTACACAAGAGCAAAACAATGCCATTGTCAAAATAAAATTTTTCATACAAAAGATTTGAGGTTCCAAAACTAATCAATTGCTGAGAAAATTTATTTGTTTTGAATCAACTTTCGGGCAATTTCAATTAGCTCCGATTCATTTTGATCCACAAAAGCTAATCCGGCTTGGATTAATTCGTGGATGTTTTTTGCGGAAACATCGTCCATTTCAGACGACGCACTTTTAAGATTAGGCATTAATCTATGATAATTTCTTGCGGTAGGTTTGCCTGCTTTTTTATACATTTTTTGTAACTGATAATCCGTTGTTTCGGCATTGGCTGAAAGCAAAATATCAATCAACGGCTGAATCCATTTTACTTTTCCAGCGTTTTCAAACTGTCGAAATGTATAGGCTTTTTTGACTTCTCCCGTTCCTACGGAAACAATCATCATGTCTTTAATATCCGGAAAATCAGGTTTTTCAGAATCGTTCAAAATAGTGGAGAACGGGATTTTTCCTGCTTCGGCAAAAGCACACAAAGCTGGACTATTGGCATAAACGCCACCATCAATCAAAGTAAATTCTTGCCCATAAATGGATTTTATTTTGGCAGGTTCAAAATACGTTGGTGCTGCAGATGTGGCACGGCAAATATCTTTAGCATAAAAATTTTCGAGGTTAGAATGTGCGTCGTGGCTGGTGAAAAACTTGGCTTTGCGATGGAAAATATCATAACTCGTGATAAGCGATGGTTTGACAAAATCCTTAATTTGGAGGTTGCCAAAAACTTCATTGAGTTGTCTTTCAAGGGATTTTTCAGAAATCTTTTCGTCAAAAAGTCCAAAAGGATTGGTGATGTGTTCCCAAAAATTAACATCAAATATGGTTTCGCCTTTTTTTGAATACAAATCCAAAGCGGCTTCCACCGAAAATTTTGCGGTTTTGCTTTCATTTGGAACAAGTAGCACTGCCGCAAGAATTCCGCCCGTGCTGGTTCCGGCAATGAGGTCGAAATAATCGCCGATTTTAGCATCAGGATTATCAAGTTTTTGCAGTTGTTCTTCAATAAATTTTAAAATCACACAACTGATGATGCCACGGATGCCGCCACCATCTAAGCTTAAAATTCTAACTTTTTTTGACATTTTTATAAAATTTATGGTTGACCCAAAACCGTTTTGATGATGGTATCGATGATGCTTTTTTTGATGTTGTTGAGCCGAATTTTTGACAAACCAGCTCCTTGAAGTGCTTTTAAGGCAAGCAAATCCTGCTGGCTTTTCATGAGCCATGAAAATTCGTCGGGAGTAAGCGAACCGTCCGTTAACAACACCGTCCATCTTTGTAATTTTTCGCGAGAAGCGTTGAGAAACTGCGTGATGTCTTTTTGAATCTCGGGTTTAAATTCGCTGTATTTTTCGCCTAAAAGCTGCACAAGATTGTCTTTTAGTTCCTTTAAAAGTTGCTCGATGTCCATGTTTAAAAGTTTGAGATGAGGTTCATTAAGTTATCTTTTGACTGTTTGTCTTTTTTAATTTCGTACTGAATGAGCAAATCCATGGCGTCCATCACCTGTTTTTTTGCTTCGGAAACAAAAGCAGGGGATAGTTGCCCGGCATCTTTCCATCGTTTGAAAAAGCCGCCCAAGAGATTCATTTCTTCGTCCGAAAGAATTTTCCACATGGCAAAAGTAATTTCGTTGTCGGGTTTGTTTTTTTCGTATTCTTTGAGTTTTTCGATGTTGAGCAGCAAAGTATTAATTTGTTGCACATTTTCCTGATATGAGGTGGTGCCTTTGTCAATAAGTTGCAAACTTTCCACCTTTAATTCCGTTGTTTTTTGGTAAGAATAGTGATCAAAAGTAGCCGTTTTAGTGACGTTACAAGATAAAATAGCTAACGTTAAAAATAGAAAGGAAAAGTTTTTTATTGTTTCCATGGTGTTGAAGTTTTGAGATTCACAGCTAATTACCACTCATTTAAAAAATATGGTTAAATTAATAAATATTTGGCAATCATCTCTGTAAATATTTCAACAGTAGATATTTCCGCAAAATCCAAAACCCTCTCAAAACAAAACTGCCCTGAATAGCATCACTATTCAGGGCAGTTTTTTTATTTGATTAAAAAAATTTAATTCTTCAAAATCGTACTATTTGCAGGAACCGCAGCTGGATACGTATTATTGGTTTTATCTACATCTGCCATTTTATTTTCAGGGTCGATTTCGATTTTTGCAATTTGCGACATGCTTCTTTCCACCGGAAATTTTAAAGTAGGATAAGCCCAATCCCAACCTCTGATGTAAGATCTTTTTACACCGGGAAACGGATTTTCTTTTTCGCCTCGCATCATTTGCAATGAAGCATAAAATGATTCTTTTGTACCATCAGTATAGGTAACCATTACATCAATAGGCATCGGCATTTTGCCAATTCTTTGCAAGGTAATTTCGGTTTTTCCGCCTAAATCTTTTACTTCTTTCACGGCATAATCAATGGTGTTTGTGGTTTGGGTCCAGTCGACTAAATACCAATCGAGATTCATACCCGAAACTTTTTCGGCCGTACGTTTGAAATCGTTTGGCGTAGGATGTTTGAATTTAAAATCGGCATAAAATTTTCTAATGGTTTTTGCCAAATTTTCTTCACCAATCACATAACCCAATTGTGCTAGGAAAACCTCGCCTTTGCTGTAAGACGAAATGCTGTAAATCATGTTTTCTTCAAAACGATCTGCATGCGTGGTTTGCGGTTGTTCTCTACCGGTTTTAATCATGTGATAATAATTGTCATAAGCGCCATTTACCGGATTTTTTCCGTCTTTTGCCGGAAGCACTTTGTGCATTGCCATATCCGAAATGTACGAAGTAAAACCTTCGTCCATCCAGCCGTGTTTTAACTCATTTGTAGCCAAAACGTGCTGAAACCAAGCGTGTGCCATTTCGTGAGCGGTAACACCAACCAAACTTCCGTAGGAACGTTCGCCGGTAATTAAAGTACACATGGCGTATTCCATTCCGCCATCGCCACCTTGAATAACAGAATATTGTTTGTAAGGATAAGATCCGATATTTTTATTGAAAAAATCCATCAACTCAGCCGTTTTAGGCTGCATTTTTTTCCAGTTTTCTTTCAATTTAGCTTTGTTTTTGTACAAAAAGTGGAGTTCTACACCGTTTGGTCCTTTTATTTTATCGTGAACATAATCTTTGTCGGCAGCCCAAGTAAAATCGTGTACTTTTGGCGCTACAAAATGCCAAGTCAATTTTTTTGTTTTACGTGGAATTTTTACTTCAACGCCTTCATCTTCATAACCGTAACCAATTTCGTTTTTGTTTTGAAGATATCCGGAACCTCCTAAAATATATTTTTTATCGATTGAAATTTTTACGTCAAAATTCCCCCAAACGCCATGAAATTCACGACCGATGTAAGGATCTGCATGCCAACCTTCAAAATCGTATTCGGCTAGTTTTGGGTACCATTGCGACATGGATAACGCCACGCCTTCGGCACTATTTCTTCCGGAACGGCGAATTTGCACTGGAACTTGTCCGTCGAAATCCATCGTAAAAGTTGCTTTGGAATGTGGAGCAATTGGTGCGGCAAGTTCTACTTCTAAAATTGTACCAACCGGAGTAATTTTTGCGGAAGCGCCATTTTGCATAAAATTTTTAACGTTGAGATAGCCAATTTCCTCAGGTTTTAGCAAACTGATGCGACTCACGTTTTTGTCAACGCCATTGTCTTTTACCACTTTCACCATTCGCTTGTCTGGATCTTTAATGGTTTGCAAACGAATGTCCATTTCGCTTCCCGGTTGGAAAGCGTTGTTATACAAATGGAAAAAAACTTTTTTGAGCGTGTCGGGAGAATTGTTGCTGTAAACTAATTCCTGTTTTCCGGTGTATTTGAAGGTTTTTACATCTACGTCAACCTCCATTTTGTAATCTGCGTTCTGTTGCCAATAACCGCTTTGAGCGTTGCTATTTACAGCAAAACCAACCAAAGCCGAGAGTAAAAAAAATTGTTTCATGGGTTTTAAAGTAAAAAAGGAAGAGTCGTGAAACCCTTCCTTTAAAATATTTGTTGAAGATTATTTTTTCGACATTTTTTCTGCCATAATCAAGGCATTGTAAGCATTTACCATTCTTCCGGATTTAGAAGCTTGGTTAAACGGTCGTTTGCTTCCGTCTCTTCCGCCAACTTGAACTTCAATGTTAGTGGTAATTCCAGAATCCATTAAGATTTGTTTCACTTGAGAAGCTTTTAAATCAGGATAATAAGAACGAATTAAAGCAGCAACTCCGGCAACATTTGGAGAAGCCATAGAAGTTCCTTGTTCGTATTCGTATGAATTATTTGGGAACGTAGCGTAAATTTGAACTCCAGGAGCGAAAACGTCAACGTCTTGTGTTCCGTAGTTTGAGAAACCGGCAATCATCTCAGAACCATATGTTGTATTTAAAGCACCTACTTTAATTACGTTGTCTGTAATTTCTCCAGCTTCAGTTCTGTCGTTCGGGAAACGTTCTGCTGTATCAAGATCCGTATTTTCGTTTCCGGCAGCCAAAACCACCAAAACATCTTTTTCTCCGGCATATTTCAAGGCATCGTAAACCCATTGTTTATTAGGCGAATAACCTTTACCAAAACTTCCGTTGATCACTTTTGCACCGTTATCAACCGCATAACGAATTCCCAAAGCAATATCTTTGTCGTATTCGTCACCATTTGGAACCGCACGAACCGCCATAATTTCTACATTGTTTGCAACTCCGTCGCCACCTAAACCGTTACCACGAACCTGAGCAATGATTCCAGAAACGTGTGTTCCGTGAGAAGCGCCTTTTTTCTCAGGACCAATCACATTGTTGTTTCCGTATTTTTTATCGTTGATATCGTTTACGTTATCTCCAACCACTTTTCTGCCGTTGAATTCAAGGTTGAGGTTGTAGTTGATTTTATCGTCAAAATATTCTTTGGCTTCCTTAATTTGTTTGTCAAAATCTTCTTTGCTTGTAGCCGATAAAATTCTAACAAAGTTAGGCTTTACTTGGTTAATCATTGCGTTAGAAGAATTTAAAGCTTGTAAATCTTCAACCGTATAATTATCCTTTTTCAATTCCTTTCTGATAGCGTTATCCGCTGCAGCAATAAAATCAAATTGTTGTTTTTGTGCCAAAGCTTCTTGGTATTCTTTTTCAAATTCCGCTTTTGCATTTTTATATTGCTCAGAACCGTCATCGCCATTGCGAACAATTCTTGTCATTTCAAGAGTTTCGCCATTAATGTCGCCTAAAAAGTTCCATCCGTGAATATCATCAATGTAACCATTATTGTCATCGTCAATTCCGTTACCCGGAATTTCTTTAGGATTGTTCCAAATCACACCTTGCAAGTCCGGATGCTCAATATCCACGCCCGAATCCACAACGCCAACAATCACTTTTTTTCCTTTTTTTCCTTTGATTAATTCCTTGTAAGCCTTGTCAACACTCATTCCCGGAATCGTATCGGCAAAAATGTCAAGATGACTCCAGCGTTTTAAATCCTCTTCATTGATATCAGCATTTTTCAGCGCGATCTTATCAATACTCGTTACGGGGGAAAGGCTTTTGGTAGCGCTACAACTGGCCAAAACCAGCATCAACGCGATGCCCGACAACTTAATCAGTTTCATTTTTCTAATTTTTAATTTATTATCAATGAGTTAGCAAATCGCCAACTTTGTTACAAACATAAAAATAATTAACTTGAGTTTAAGACCAATCCGTCAATTTAATATTTTTTTGGCAGCAATTTCCGGCTATCGCTTCAATCCCTCGTCCTAAAAAAAAGTTTGCACGGGCTTGCAGGAGCTTCTCCCGAAGTGTCGGGAGAAGCTCTGCCGCTCCGGCAAACTTATTTTTTTAGGACTTCGGGGATTTCCGCTACTATCCGGGCTGCAACCCGTGCTAACGAGAAAATTTTTCTTACAAAATATCGTCACAACTAAAAACCTCCTTCAACCGAACGCCTTTTTCTGTATTTTCTACCGTAATAATTTGATTATGAGCATCATGTTCCAGCCACAAATAATAATTGTTTTCGGCAGCTTCAGTCAAGAATTTTGCTTTTTCTGGCAAGGTCAAAAGCGGACGAGTGTCATAACCCATAACATACGGTAAAGGCAAATGTCCTGCTGTTGGCAACAAATCGGCCATAAAGCAAATCGTTTTATCTTTATATTGAATTTTTGGAATCATCATTTTTTCAGTGTGACCGTCGGCGAAAAAGATGTCGAAACCCAATTCTGAATTCTTCAACAAATCGCTTTCTGGCCTTTTAATAAATTGGAGGTGACCGCTTTCCTGCATCGGCAAAATATTTTCTGTCAAAAACGAAGCCTTCTCTCTCGGATTTGGTTTTGTTGCCCAATCCCAATGATTGTCGTTCGTCCAGAATTTCGCATTTTTAAAAGCGACTTCGTAACCGGTTTTGTCTTTGTTCCAAATCACGCTTCCGCCGCAATGATCAAAATGAAGATGTGTCATGAAAACGTCCGTAACATCATCTCGATGAAAGCCATATTTTGCCAGCGACTTATCGATTGAATCATCTCCCCAAAGCGAATAATACCCAAAAAATTTCTCCGATTGCTTGTCGCCCATTCCATTATCAATTAAAATCAGTCGGTTGCCGTTTTCGATCAACATACATCTTGCGGCAATGTCGATGAGGTTATTTTCGTCAGCTGGATTGGTTTTGTTCCAGATGGTTTTCGGCACCACGCCAAACATTGCGCCACCATCTAATTTAAAATTTCCGGCTTCAATTGGATAGATTTTCATTTTTTATAGTTGAAATTGAAGTTGCAAATTAGTAAAATCGCTTCAAAAAATAAACTTTTTCTATCATCACATCGTTATAATAATGTTACAGATTATGCAAAAAAAATTTTATGACGTATCTTTGCAAATTAATTAGACTAAATATAAATCACGATGATAAAAGTGTCAGATACAGCAAGCAAAAAAATTGTGAACATGATGGAGGAAGATGGTTTTGATGCTGCTAAAGATTACGTGCGTGTTGGCGTAAAAAGCGGCGGATGCTCTGGATTGTCATACGAGTTAAAATTTGATAAAGAAATTGGCGAAAACGACAAGATTTTTGAAGACAATAATGTAAAAATTGCCGTTGAAAAAAAATCATTTTTATACTTGGCAGGAACCATTCTTGAATATTCTGGCGGGTTAAACGGAAAAGGTTTTGTGTTCAACAATCCAAATGCAAGCAGAACTTGCGGATGCGGGGAATCGTTCTCTTTATAAATTATTTAAAGATTGAAAAATTAAAATATTTAAAAATTTTAAGCCGCTTAAAATATTTCCGCCATTCTAAAATCTTTAAATCAGTCAATTTTTAAATCTTTTAATTCAAATATGACCAAATCTTTCGAGGAATTCGAAGTTCACAAGAAAGGGGTTTTGCTAACGAAGCAAATTTATCAATTAGTAAAAAATCCTGCTTTTGACAAAGAATTCGATTTTAAAGGCCAAATAAAAAGAGCAGTTTATTCAATTACAAATAATATTGCAGAGGGATCAGAATATAATAACAACAGACAATTTATAAAGTTTTTGAAAATTTCAAAGGGGAGCTGTGGAGAAGTAAGAAATATGTTGGTTTTGGCTAGAGAATTAGGTTTTAGCAATAGTCAGGAGATTCAGGCCAGTTATGATTTGAGTATCGAAATTTCTCAAAACCTTTCGAATTTTATAAATTATTTGAATAAGAATATAGATAGTAATAAAGGATAACAATTTGAGGGAATCTTTAAATTTTTAAATCTTTTAATCTTTAAATTAAAATGTCAAAATACACCGAAGACGATTTAAAAATCGAGCTTGAAAATAAAGAGTACGAATACGGATTTTACACTGATATCGAATCGGAGACGTTTCCTATTGGCTTAAATGAAGAAATTGTTCGTGCGATTTCACAAAAAAAGGAGGAACCACAATGGATGACCGATTGGCGTATCGAGGCTTTTCGAGTTTGGCAAGAAATGGTCGAGCCAGAATGGGCAAATGTTCACTATGAAAAGCCAGATTTCCAAGCGATTTCCTATTATTCTGCGCCAAAAAAAGTGGACCCAAACAAAACGTTGGACGATGTGGATCCGGAACTTTTGGCAATGTACAAAAAGTTAGGAATCTCAATCGACGAGCAGAAAAAAATGAACAATATCGCGATGGATATCGTGGTTGACTCTGTTTCTGTAGCAACAACTTTCAAAAAGACTTTGGCGGAAAAAGGAATTATTTTTTGTCCAATTTCGGAAGCAATAAAAGAACATCCAGAATTGGTGAAGAAATATCTGGGAACAGTTGTACCGCAGAAGGATAATTTCTATGCGGCATTGAATTCCGCTGTTTTCTCTGACGGAAGTTTCTGTTATATTCCAAAAGGCGTTCGTTGTCCTATGGAACTTTCAACGTATTTTCGGATCAATCAAGCAGGAACAGGGCAATTTGAAAGAACACTTGTCATTGCTGACGAGGGAAGTTATGTTTCCTATTTGGAAGGTTGTACAGCGCCATCTCGTGATGAAAACCAATTGCACGCTGCAGTTGTGGAATTGATCGCTTTGGATGATGCCGAAATCAAATATTCAACCGTTCAAAACTGGTTCCCAGGAAATAAAGAAGGTAAAGGAGGGGTTTACAACTTTGTGACAAAGAGAGGCTTGTGTGAGAAAAATGCAAAAATTTCGTGGACGCAGGTTGAAACTGGTTCTGCCGTAACGTGGAAATATCCTTCCTGTGTTTTGAAAGGAGATAATTCGGTTGGGGAATTTTATTCGATTGCCGTGACCAATAATTTTCAGCAAGCAGATACAGGAACTAAGATGATCCACTTGGGAAAAAATACAAAATCAACGATTATTTCAAAAGGAATTTCTGCTGGAAAATCGCAAAACAGCTACAGAGGATTGGTGCAAATCAGTTCAAGAGCCGACAATGCTAGAAACTTTTCGCAGTGTGATTCGCTTTTGATGGGAAATAATTGCGGTGCACATACGTTTCCGTACATCGAATCAAAAAATCCTTCGGCAAAAATAGAACACGAAGCCACGACAAGTAAAATTGGCGAAGACCAGGTTTTCTATTGCAACCAAAGAGGAATTCCAACAGAAAAAGCCATTGCATTGATTGTGAACGGTTTCAGTAAAGAAGTTTTGAACAAGCTTCCGATGGAATTTGCGGTTGAGGCACAAAAATTATTAGAAATCTCTCTTGAAGGTTCAGTAGGTTAATCTTCAAAGACTTTATAAAAACACAAAGCAACAATGTTATCAATAAAAAATTTACACGCTGGAATTGAAGATAAAGATATCTTAAAGGGAATCAATCTTGAGATAAAAGCGGGCGAAGTTCACGCGATTATGGGACCGAATGGTTCTGGAAAAAGTACGCTTTCTGCAGTAATTGCAGGAAACGAGCACTACGAAGTTTCAGAAGGAGAAATTATTTTGGATGGAGAAGACCTAAGTGATTTGGCTCCAGAAGAAAGAGCGCATAAAGGTGTTTTTCTTTCATTCCAATATCCGGTTGAAATTCCTGGAGTATCGGTAACGAACTTTATGAAAACAGCCATTAACGAGGGTAGAAAAGCAAAAGGTTTGGAAGAAATGCCAGCCAATGAAATGCTGAAATTAATCCGTGAGAAATCTGAATTATTGGAAATTGATCGTAAATTTTTGTCTCGTTCATTAAATGAAGGTTTTTCGGGTGGAGAGAAGAAAAGAAACGAAATCTTTCAAATGGCAATGCTTGAGCCTAAGTTAGCTATTTTGGATGAAACCGACTCAGGTTTGGATATTGATGCATTGAGAATCGTTGCAAACGGTGTAAACAAGTTGAAAAGCGAAGACAATGCCATCATCGTAATCACACACTACCAAAGACTTTTGGATTATATAGTTCCTGATTTTGTTCACGTTTTATACAACGGGAAAATCGTAAAATCAGGCGGAAAAGAATTGGCTTACGAACTGGAAGAAAAAGGTTACGACTGGATCAAAGCCGAAAATTAGTTGTCAGTTAGCAGTTGTCAGTTTTCAGAAAACTCATAACTCATAACTTATAACTCATAACTAAATATTTATGTTAAAAGAAAAACTCATATCGTCTTTTATGGCTTTTGAAGAGCAAGTGGATGTTCATTCAGACTTGCACGATGTTCGTACAGAAGCATTTAAGAACTTTGAAGAAAAAGGCTTTCCGACAAAAAAGGACGAGGCTTGGAAATATACATCGTTGAATTCTGTCTTAAAAAACGACTTTAGCGTATTCCCAAAAAACGAAAATACGGTTCAATATTCAGATGTAAAAAAATACTATTTGCATGAAGTTGATACCTATAAAGTGGTTTTCGTAGACGGTGTTTTCAGTTCGTTTTTATCGTCTACAACACACGACGGATTGGATGTTTGCTTGATGTCATCGGCATTGACAAAACCAAAATACAAAATGGTGATTGATGAATATTTCAATAAAATTGCCAATAAAGACGAAAGCTTGACTTCGTTGAATACCGCTTTTGCGTTGGAAGGAGCTTACATCAATATCCCAAGAAACAAGGTTGCTGACAAGCCAATCGAGATTATCAATTTTTCTACAGGAACAGAATCGGCACTTTTGGTGCAACCGAGAAACTTGATTATAGTGGGAGAAAATGCACACGTTCAAATCATCGAAAGACATCAATCGTTGAACGAAAATCCGGTTTTGACGAATTCTGTTACTGAGATTTTTGCACAAAAAAGAGCGATTGTTGATTATTATAAAATCCAAAACGACAATCTAGAAGCGTCGTTGATTGACAATACGTATATCGCCCAAAAAGAACAAACACACGTTTCGGTTCATACTTTTTCTTTCGGAGGAAATTTGACCAGAAACAACCTAAATTTCTACCACCAAGGCGAGCATATCGATTCTACGCTAAAAGGAATTACGATTATCGAAGGAAAACAACACGTGGATCACTACACTTTGGTGCAACATGCGACGCCAAATTGCGAAAGTCATCAGAATTATAAAACGATTTTGGACGATAAGGCAACGGGTGTTTTCAACGGAAAGATTTTCGTAGAAAAAGAAGCCCAAAAAACAGATGCCTTCCAGCAAAATAATAATATTTTGCTGAGCGATAAGGCTTCGATTAATGCAAAACCACAGTTGGAAATCTTTGCAGATGATGTAAAATGTTCCCACGGTTGCACCATCGGACAATTGGACGAAAAAGCAATGTTTTATATGCAGTCAAGAGGTATTCCTCAAAAAGAAGCAAAAGCATTGTTGATGTATGCGTTTACAAACGAAGTCATCGAAAGTATAAAAATCCCAGCCTTGAAAGCGAGAATTACCAAGATTATCGCAACAAAATTAGGCGTTAATATAGGATTTGATTTATAAAATTTAGAGCGAAACGCTTGGGCATAAAATAATCCGTGTTCCCGCTTTCCGTTACAATCAAAATGCCTTCCAACCCGGAAGGCATTTTTATTTTCACTTTAATCGGGGCTATTAGAAAAACTTTTGGCTTCTTTGGAAACGTCCGAAAACGGATTGGCTTAACCATGGAGTTTCGTTGTAAAATTAAATTTTGTTGACAATAAATCGGTTAAAAAAATAGTGCAAATCATAATTTTGGCAGCATCTTTTTCCTCGATAAAATAAATAACGATTATCTTTTTTGTTAAAATATAAAACAAGCGAAAAATATTCAGCGCCAAAATTTCATCTTCTTTAATTTTGAATAAATTATTTTACAAAAAATGAAAAACCAATCTTGCTCCTGAGTTTATTTAGAATTAATAAAAATAATTTGCATAAACCAAAAACGCATTCTATTTTTGCAATTTAGAATTAATCTAAAGTCAAATAGTAATGCAGATTTTCTCAAAGGCGGTTCTTCCCCTTTCTTTATTTTTTACTTTAAACCTTCTCGGGCAGGAAACTCCCGCAGATTCTACCAAGGTTACCCAAATCGATGAGGTGGTGGTAACCGGGCAATTTGAACCGCAGTCGCTTAAAAAATCGGTTCATAATGTTAGGGTAATTTCTAAAGAGGACATTAAAAATTTAGCTGCGAACCATTTGGGAGATGTTTTGAACCAATACCTCAATATCACGGTTCGACCAAGCAATACTACCGGAAGATCTACTGTTTCGATGTTTGGTTTAGATGCTCAATATTTCAAAATTTTAATCGATAACGTACCGTTAACCAACGAATCCGGATTAGGGAACAACGTCGATCTTTCGCAAATTAACCTTAACGATATTGAACGTTTAGAAATTATCGAAGGTTCGATGGGGGTTTTGTATGGCGCTAATGCCGTAAGTGGAATTTTAAATATTATCACCAAAAAATCGTCAAAATACAAGTGGGAAATTAATTTAACCGCTCAGGAAGAAACCGTTGGAAAAGAATTTGAACTATTCGATCAAGGGCGACACATTCAAAACTTGCGAGTTTCTCACTCCGTTAACGAAAATTGGTTTGCCGCAATTGGCGTTAACCGAAATGATTTTCAAGGATTTTTGGGTAACCAAAACGGTCAGTTTTATGACATTAACGATGGTACTCGTGGTTATAGTTGGTTGCCAAAAGAACAATGGAATTCTACAGCTTCGCTTACTTATGCTAAAAATAGTTTTAGAGCCAATTATCGCTTTGAGCATTTGGACGAAACCATAGATTTTTACAACAGTACCGTTCATTCCGGCTACAGTACGGCACTTGGAGCCTACAAATATGGTGATGACATGCGGTATTTTACCAATCGTTTTTACCACAGTTTGAATGTTGTAGGCAAAATGTTTACTGACATTACTTACAATGTGTCACTTTCGCATCAAAAGCAACAACGTGAAATTGAAGAATTTCGCTATCACATCAATACCGATTCTGAACATAATTTGCAAAAGCGAAAAGACCAATCCATGGAAATCATTTATTCCGTAGGTACTTTTGGTGATTTGATTAGAAATAAAAATATCGACTTGCAATTAGGTTACGAAGCGGTTAGTAATCTCGGATTTTCTTTGATTGAAGGCGAAAATAATACCACTAAAACTGTCCGCAAACGTATCGAAAATTATGATGCTTTTGCCGTTTCCGAATTTAAATTTGGAGAAAAATTCACGCTTCGCCCTGGAGCAAGATATTCGTTCCAATCACTTTTTGACAACCAATATGCTATTTCTTTAGGAGCCAGACGACTTTTTAATCATGGTTTGGAAGCCAGAGCTTCAGTTGGAAAATCTTTCAGAACCCCAACTTTCGAGGAATTATATACTGAAATGGTTTTTTCCGGGCATAACTACATTGGAAACGAAAACTTGATTCCGGAAACCAGCGTTTCTTACGAAGCGAGTTTGAAAAAAAACACTTATTTCAAATCAGGAGTTTCAATGACGAATAATTTGATTGTGAGTTATATGGATATCAAAGATAGAATTGACATGGCTTTAGTGGGATTGGATCCAGGTGGAGCACAAATCAATCAATATATTAACATCAGCAAGTATAACATGTGGAATATTTCAACCACTAATAATTTAACGGTCGAAAATTTCACAGCTAATTTCGGTGTGGCGTTCGTAGGAATTTCTCAACTAATTGAAAACGGGCAATTCCGTACCGAAGATGATTATTTGTACACCGTCAATCTTAATGCCAGCTTTTCTTATAATTATCCAAAATGGAACACGGTTTTTTCTGCCTATTACAAATATAATGGCAAGCAACAGCAATACGTTGTTGGGCAAGAAGGTTATATTCTATCAGAGATTGAACCGTATAATAATCTAGATGTTTCTGTCCGAAAAAGTTTCTTTCAAAATAAATTTGAAGCTACAATTGGCGCCAGAAATCTTTTCAATATCACCAATATTAACCAAACCCGTATGAACGAAGGTGGCGGTCATTCCGCTCCAAACCAATTGCTTTTGGCCTACGGAACTTCTTATTTTTTAAAACTTACGTATAACCTCAATTTTTAAATAAATACTCAATAACCATGAAAAAAAGTTTTTTATTACTATCAATGGCGTTTTTGACTTTAGCGTCTTGTTCTTCTGACGATAACAACAATGCCCCAATTGTTGAAGTACCTGAAGAAGGTGGTGTTTTAACGCCTACAACTGGTGGTCCAAACCAAGGAGACCAAGTTTTTGTTGACTTAAGTACAGGTCAATCTAAATCTGCAAGAAGAGATTCTTGGGATTTCGGATTTGCTTCTGGTTCAGAATTTAGAGTAATCATCAACGGATCAATCAAAATGGCCGTTAAAAAATTAGCTACTTCAAACATTGACGAAGTTCAAACAGAAGACGCTTCAGTAAACATCGGATTTTCAACTGTTTCAACTTTAGGATATGCTGATAATCCAACGGGAGTTTTGACTGGAGCTGGAAACGGTGAAGGAACGGCAATTGCTGAAATTTCTGCAAACGACGCTGATAACAAAGTATATTTAGTAAACTTAGGAAATAAAGTTGGAACTGCTACACCAAATTTAGGTTCTGAAGCTTCAACAGGAGATGCAAGAGGATGGAAAAAAGTGAGAATCTTACGTAACGGATCAAACGGATACAAAATTCAGTACGCAGATCTTAACGCCACAACTCACACTGAAAAAATTGTAAACAAGGATGCTAATTTCAACTTTACATTCTTTAGTTTAGATACTCAAAACGTAGTTTCTGTTCAACCAGAAGCAGCAAAATGGGATTTAAACTTCACAACATTTACTAACTATTTCGCTTACCAAGGTGGTTTCATTACTTATTATTTCGCAGATTTTATCACGTCTAACATTTACGGTGGTACACAAGTTTACGAAGTAATGACCACAACAGCAGCTTACGATACATTTACTGCAACAGCAGTAGTTGATGCAAATTTCTGGGCTTCAACAACTGATCAAAGAATCATTGGTTCTAACTGGAGAAATGGTGGTGGACCATCTTCAGGACCAAGCGTTAAAGACGATCGTTTCTACGTAATCAAAGACGCTACAGGAAATCTTTACAAATTAAGATTCTTAGCTTTAACAAACTATGCAGGAGAAAGAGGATACCCAGCTTTCGAATACGAATTATTGTAATCAACTTTCCTAAAGAATCAAAAACCGGACAGCAATGTTCGGTTTTTTTTATTTTTTGGAGCGAATCGTCCTTTCGTTTTCAGTAATCCATGTTCCTGCTTTCCGCTACAATCTGTTTTTGGGTTTTGCAAGACCCAAAAAACAGGATTTTCGCTGCAATCAGGGCTATAAAAAAATCTTTTGGCATACTTGGAAGCTTTCGGTAAAAAAATCTTTACAAACAAAAAAACCCGTAGCAATAATTCCACGGGTCTTTTCTATTAGGTTTCAAAATCTTCAAATCCTTAAATCTTCAAATTTTTCAATTTTTCAATCTTTCAATCATAATCTAAAATCATAAATCTACAATCCTGCGACAAGTTTTCTCCATTCTTCTAATTCAGGAATTCCCGGTTTTCTTTTCCCGAAAAATTGCACGATAATTTCGCCCATTTCGTTGAACACTTCAATTGCGGTAACCATTCCGTCTTCGGTAGGTTTTCTCACAATCCAAGTTTGGGCAATTTTGCTCATGTCTAAATGCAAATTAAAGTCAGGATCCATCACGTTAAACCAATCTCCATGCCACATGGTTTTTCTCACTCTTCCAGTGTGAATTTGAATATTTCCTCTATTGCCCACAAAAACCATTACCGGTAATTTTTCAGCAGCAGCACCTTCCAGCATTTTTACAATAACTTCCTTGTCCACTTTCTTGGCAAAATTTTCATTTGGAGCCAAACGCAAAGCCTGAGTTCTGGTTACCCCAAATTTGCGTAGCATTCCAAAAAAAGCATGCGTATCAGCCAGATTTTCCCAAGCATTTTGAAAACCAGCCACATCAATTTCAGCATCCGGTTTTTCGTCAATGTTCAACGGAACTTCCGTAGTAGTTTCATTTGTGGATTGGTCTTCGCTTTTAAATTTGGTAACCAATTCTTCAAAAGCTTCGTCGTTACTGTCTTTTGTTAAATAAATTTTGTGGATTGCCAAACCGTCTTTTCCAAAAAACTGCAAACTTTTTCTATCACCATGTTCCGATTTTTCGGCTACAGCAAACACACTTGCCCAATGACTCAAGAAAATTCTCAAATCAATATCTTCGCCTACAAACAAACCAGCGTGAGGCGAGGAAAAATCAGGGTTGAGGTAAATTCCTTTTCGTTCATGAACACATTCGTCATTTCGCGTAAGCGCCATCACTTTTCCTAAATTTTCAATTTCGGTAAGAATTTCGGCAAATTCCGGACGTAATCTTGTTACAGTTTCCCCAACTTGCGTTGCTAAAAGTTCCGCTTCGCTCACGCCTAATTTTTCGGCAGCATTTCTAATTCTTAAATTTGGATTTTCGGCTTTAAGCGCGTTCCATTTTGTTTTTAAATCGTTTGTTATTGTTGTCATAATACGAAATTAAGTTCCAAATATGATTAATGGATTTTGATTAATTGGGTTTAAGCAAATCGTGCATGGAAAATTATACACTTTGCTGATGATTTCTTTGGTAAAGACCATTTCGGGTTTGCCGTGGTTCACGACTTTTCCGTTTTTTAAGAGTAATACTTTGTCGGCAAATTGAGCCGCTAAGTTTAAATCGTGTAGGACTAAAATGGCGGTATTTCCGCGTTCGGTAAAATTTTTAACGGTATGTAAAATGCGGTGTTGGTGCAAAACATCGAGATTGTTGAGGGGTTCGTCCATAAAAAGTAATTTTTCGGACACCTCGTTTTCCAATTGTGCCAAAACACGAGCCAAATGAACGCGTTGTCTTTCGCCTCCGGAAAGCGTGTTGTAATCTCGATTTTTTAAGTGAAGCACATCAGTTTCCGCCATGGATTTTTCTATCGCTTCGGTATCTTGCAAACGGGGAATCGCGTTGAAATAAGGATATCTTCCCATCATCACCACATCATTTACCGAAAGCGGAATGTCATTGCTGTTTTGTTGGGAAAATTTTGCTTTGTGAAGTGGTAATTCTTTTAAATCCCAATCTTCAAAAGTTTTTTTCTTGAAGAAAATTCGGTGTTCATTATCCGCCATTTCATGTGCCAACAAACTTAACAAAGTAGATTTTCCGGCACCATTTGGCCCCACAATTACCAATAATTCTCCCTCATTAACCTGAAGGTCAATTTGCTCCAGAATCTGAAATTTTTTATGGCTGTACGATAACTTTTCTGCTGCTAACATACTACATTGATTTTTTACTTTTGATCAAAATGATAATAAAAATCGGAGCTCCCATGAAAGCCGTTAAAATTCCAATCGGGATTTCTGATGGTTCGGCAATGGTTCGGCTAATTGTGTCGGCAGATAAAAGCAAAATGCTTCCAAAAATAGCCGACATTGGCAAAATGATATGGTAATTCGATTTAAAAATTAATCGTAAAATATAGGGTACAATCAAGCCTACAAAACCAATTGTTCCGGCAAATGCCACCGATGTTCCAACCAAAAGCGCGGTCAAAACCACAATTTTTTTCTTGATATTTTCCACCGGAATTCCCAAATGTTGGGCATCGCGTTCTCCAAGCATCATTGCGTTCAAAGCTTTTCCTTTGGTAATTAAAACCGAATAAGCGATCAAAACGATGATGGCAAGAATTAAATTTTTGGTCCAACTTGCACCACCCAAACTTCCCAAATTCCAGAAAGTCAAATCACGAAGTTGCTCTTCTTTTGAAAGATAAATTAAAAAACCCGTTGTAGCTCCTGCCATTGCTGTAATCGCAACTCCAGAAAGCAGCATGACGATAACATTGGTTTTTCCGTTTGTGGTAGAAATTTTATAGACAATGGTCATGGTAATCAAAGCGCCCAAAAAAGCGGCAATGCTCAACAATGAAAAGTGAAAAATTTCTGGGATATAAGGTTTGATGTGGCTTCCTAAAACGATTGTGATAGCTGCAAATAGCGAAGCTCCCATCGTAATTCCAATTAAATCCGGCGAAGCCAAAGGATTTTTAAACATCCCTTGAAGGCAAGTTCCGGAAACTGCCAAAGCACTTCCGATTAAGATTGCCATGACAATTCGCGGCAAGCGCAAATCCATCAATACAAATTTATCAGACGCTGAAATGCTGTTGTCATTGTTGATTATGGCAGAAAAAATTTCGGAGAACGAATGTTTTTCAAATTCGTAAACACCCATGTATAACGAAATTACCGAAAGTAAAATCAATAAAATGAGACTTAAGAAAATGTATAACGGTAACTTGTTTTGCATTTTTTGTAATTCTCCTGCGAGGTTCGCAAACCTTGTAGGCGTTAAGTGCAAGAGCTAAAAGTCCTACAATTATTTAAAAAATAAACCTGCAAGATTTTTGGATCTTGCAGGTTTTTATTGGGGAAATTATTTAGTTTCTTTGATTAAAGCAGCGTTTAATTCGGCTGCAGCTTCACCAACTCTTGGTCCAAAACCAGAAAGTAAAGCGCCATCCATAGCAATTACTTTTTTATTTTTTCCAGCGTTAGTTTGCGCGATTCCTTGAATTTTCATCAATCCATCAACGCCACCAAGGCTTTCTAAACCAGAAGTAAACAATAAAATTACATCCGGATTTCCTTTGATTAATGATTCTGGCGTTAAAGGTTTGAAATCTTCAAATTCAGTAATTGCGTTTTGTCCTCCAGCGATGGCAATTGCTTTTTCAACGGGAGTGTTTTTTCCGGCAACCATCAAAGTTCCGGCTCCACGAGCATAAATGAACAATACTTTTGGTGCTTTTGCAATTGGTTGTACTTTTTGTAAATCGGCATCAATTTTATCATTGATTGATTTAAAATCTTCGTGTTTTAAAACTCCGGCAACATCTGCTACCAATTTTTTTGTTCCGTCAACCGAAAAATCTTGTTTAAAAATATGCGATTGGATTCCGGCATTTTTGATTTTTTCTGCTAATTCAGGACTTAAATCTTTTTCTGTAGCCAAAATCATCGTGGGTTGAAGCGCCACAATATTTTCAACAGAAAGACTTCTTACGTGACCTAAATCTTTAGCGGTATTTTTCACCGATTCAGGAAAAGTTGAGGTAACATCAACTCCTACAATCTCTTTTTCGTGACCTAAAGCAGCAACAATTTCTGTAACGGCTCCGTTTAACGACACGATTTTTTGCATTTCTGCAGATTGCGTAGCTTCAGTTTCAGTAGTTTCAACTTTTTTTTCTTCTTTGCAAGAAAATAAAACGGTAGAAGATACGGCTACCAATAAAAGTGCTATTTTTTTCATGTTTGGAATGGTTATTTTAATTAAATCTAAATAACAGCAAAACTAAAACATATTTAATTGGTACAAAATAAAAAATGGTTAAAAATTTGTTGTAAAATTGATTTAAAAAAAAAACCTCCGGATTTCCGAAGGCTTGTAAAAGTTAAATGTTGGGTTGCGGTGTTACTCTCAAGTATGGCTTGACTTGTGTGTATCCTTTCGGGAACAATTGTGCGGCATCAATGTTCGAAACGGCAGGTGTGATGACCACATTTTCCCCATGTTTCCAGTTTGCCGGAGTCGCCACTTTGTAATCTGCAGTTAATTGCAAGGAATCGATTACACGAATTAACTCATCAAAATTTCTTCCAGTTGAAGCCGGATAAGTGATGATTAATTTCACGGTTTTATCAGGTCCAATCACGTAAACTGAACGTACTGTTGCCGTTGCCGAAGCGTTGGGATGCAACATATCGTAGAGTTCCGAGATTTTTTTGTCTTCGTCAGCGATTATCGGAAAATTGACTTCTGTATCTTGTGTCTGGTTGATGTCGTCAATCCATCCAAAATGCGAATCTAATCCATCGACGCTTAACGCAATCACTTTGGTATTTCTTTGATCAAATTGCGGTTTATATTTTGCGGCCGTTCCTAATTCGGTTGTACAAACTGGAGTATAATCTGCGGGATGTGAAAAAAGCACGCCCCAATCATTACCTAAATATTCGTAAAAATCGATTAAACCTAAGGTTGTATCAGCTTGGAAATTCGGAGCAATATCTCCTAATCTAATTGTTGGCATATTTGTAAAATTTTATAAAACAAATATAAGTTTGAAATGTAACTATTTATGTTTCAAATTGTTAAAGTTGTTGTAATTCAAAAATCATTTAAATTTTTATCAAAATAATAAAATGCCTGAATTCAAATTATAATAATCAAAATTATGTGGAGATAAAATAATGAATTTGGTAAAAAAAACTCCGAAGCATTTTCCGGAGTTTTCAATTTTTATTTTAAAGTAAATTTTATTTTGGTTTTTATCGCATCAGATCCATTTCCAATTAAGGCTTCAAACTCGCCAGGTTCTGCAACCCAATCGTGTTTTTTCTCATCAAAATAACTCAAGGCGGTTTTATCGATTGTGATGGAAACCTCCTTTTGTTCTCCCGGATTTAATTCTACTTTTTCAAAACCTTTCAGTTCTTTCGTTGGTCTTTCTACCGAAGATTTTAAATCGCTGATGTACAATTGTACCACTTCTGCACCTTTTCTTTTTCCGGTATTTTTAACCGAAACGGTGAAGGTAATTTTATCGTTTTCGCCAATGGTTTTTTTGTCGGCTTTTACGTTCCCAATTTCAAAAGTGGTATAACTCAAGCCATGCCCAAAACTAAACAATGGTTTAATTTTTTTGGTGTCATGCCAACGGTATCCTACAAAAATTCCTTCATTATAGGTAATGTTGATCACATTTTCAGCGTCTTTGCCTTTTCCTGCCGCCAATTCTGCTTTATTTCCGGGATATTCACCCAATTGATGAGCCGAATTATCTTCTAATTTAACAGGAAAAGTAAACGGCAATTTCCCCGAAGGATTTGCTTCACCTGAAAGCACCGACGCCAATGAATTTCCTGCTTCGGAACCTAAATACCAAGCCTGAACAATCGACGGAACTTCCTTAATCCACGGCATTGCAACTGCATTTCCTGACACTAAAACTACGGTAAAATTTTTGTTGGCTTTCGCCAAAGCACTAATCACTTGGTCTTGGTTGTAAGGCAAACCATAACTTTTTCGGTCGTTTCCTTCGCTATCTTGAAAATCACTTTTGTTTAATCCACCCACAAAAATCACAAAGTCAGCATTTTTTGCCAATGCAACTGCTTCTTTTAAAAGTTCGTCTGCGCTTCTTTTTTCCTCTAAATTTTGCCCAGATTTTACACCGTTATATTCACCAGTTGGATCACCTACATAACCTCTTGCAAAAACCACTTCGGTATTTTTTCCAAATTTATTTTTGATTCCGTCCAAAGGCAATGTTTCGTATTTGGCTTTTAACGAAGACGAGCCACCACCAACAGTCATCATTTTGATTGCGTTTTCGCCAATTACAGCAATTTTTTTCGTTTTGGAAACATCAATTGGAAGGATTTGGCGATCGTTTTTAAGCAAAACAATTCCTTCTTCGCCAATTTTTTTTGCCACCGCTCGATGCTCTTCGGAACCAACATTTCCGTAAGGTTTGTTAGTGTTCATCGAAGTGTGAAATGCCAAGCGAAGCAATCTTTTTACTTTATCGTCTAATTCTTCAGTAGTATATTTTCCTTCCTGAATCCCTTTTAAATAAGGTTGTGCCAAAAAATAATTGTCATAAGCATTTTTGCTTCCGCCGGAAAGTCCGTCTGTCCAAGTCCCAAATTCTAAATCAAGACCATTTTTTACAGCATGATCGGTATTATTTACAGCTCCCCAATCCGAAACGACAACGCCTTTATAGTTCCATTCGCGTTTTAAAATATCGTTTAACAAATATTGATTTTGGCTTGCCCATTGATTTTTATACAAATCGTAAGCACCCATAATCGTCCAAGAATCGCCTTCGGTTACAGCAGCTTTAAATGGCGGCAAATAAATTTCGTACAAGGCGCGATCGCTCACAATTACATTACTCGTGTGACGAAACATTTCTTGATTATTTAAGGCAAAATGTTTCACAGAAGTTGCCACACCATTTGATTGAACTCCTTTAATATAAGGCACGACCATTTTTGAGGTTAAAAAGGGATCTTCGCCCATGTATTCAAAATTTCTTCCGTTTAAAGGCGTTCGGTAAATGTTCACTCCAGGACCTAACAAGATATCTTTTTCGCGATAACGGGCTTCTTCGCCTAAAGCTTTTCCGTAATTCCACGACATTTCTTTGTTCCAAGTCGAAGCCAAAGCCGTTAATGCCGGAAACGCAATAATAGAATCGTTTGTCCAACCGGCTTGATCCCATTCGTCCCATTTTACTTCGGCTCGAACACCATGAGGTCCATCGGTTGTCCAAAATTCAGGGATTCCCAAACGTGGAACTCCGGGAGAACTAAACTTGGATTGAGCGTGAAGCATGGCAATTTTTTCCTGCAAAGTCATTCGCGAAAGCGCATCATTTACACGTTGCTCGATAGGTTTTGAAGAATCTAAATAAACAGGGGATTGTTTTTTTTGTTGTGCCAAAACAGAAATTGAGAAGAAAAAAAGACAACTTCCCACGGCAATTTTTTTGAACATAGTTTGGTAGTATTGGTAATGAAACAAACTTACGAAAAAATTTCGGAGGCTATTTTTTTTAATTTTCAAAAAAGAATATCAATTGTTGGATAACCAAATCTAATCTTAAATCTTATTCGATTAAAAAAATACGGCGTAAATTTGCACTTTCAAAAGAAATTAAAATGCTGGATATAAATAAAGTTCGATCGCAATTTCCCATCTTAACGCAAAAAGTCAACGGCAAACCTTTGATTTATTTTGATAATGCGGCAACTTCCCAAAAACCGCAAGTGGTGATTGATGCGATTGCAAATTATTATGAGGAAATTAATGCTAACATTCACAGAGGCGTTCATAAGTTGAGCCAATTGGCTACTGATGCTTATGAACAATCTCGGTTAAAAATCCAGCAACACCTAAATGCAAAGCACAATTTTGAAATTATTTTCACTGCCGGAACTACAGCCGGAATTAATTTGGTAGCAAATGGTTTTGCTTCGCTGTTAAAAAAAGATGATGAAGTGATGATTTCGGCCTTGGAACATCACAGTAATATTGTGCCTTGGCAAATGCTTTGCGAAAAAACCGGGGCCAAGTTGAAGGTAATTCCGATGGATGAAAATGCCGAACTAATTTTAGAAGAATTTGAAAATTTGCTTTCAGAAAAAACTAAAATTGTAGCGGTAAATTACATCTCAAATGCCATTGGAACCATTAATCCAATTAAAAAAATTATAGAAAAAGCGCATCAATTTGGTGCGGCAGTTTTAATTGATGCGGCTCAATCGGCACCACATATTAAGGTAGATGTTCAAAAATTAGACTGTGATTTTTACATTTTTTCGGGACATAAAATTTGTGGACCAACGGGAACCGGGATTTTGTATGGTAAAGAAAAATGGCTTAACCAATTGCCGCCGTATCAAGGTGGTGGCGAGATGATTAAAGAAGTTACTTTTGAAAAAACTACTTATGCCGAAATTCCGCATAAGTTTGAAGCGGGAACTCCCAATATTTCCGGCGGAATTGTGTTAGGAAAAGCGATTGATTTTTTAAACGAAATTGGTTTTGAAAACATTCAGCAATATGAACACGAATTGTTAGAATATGCTACCGCAAAGTTGCTCGAAATTGACGGTTTGAAAATTTATGGTCCAAAATCGTTACACAAAAAAACTTCTGTAATTTCGTTTAACATTGAAGGTTTGCATCCGTATGATGTGGGTTCCATTGTAGATAAAATGGGAATTGCCGTAAGAACCGGACATCATTGTGCACAACCCGTGATGCAATTTTTTGAAATTCCGGGAACCATTAGGGCGTCATTTTCTTTTTATAATACCAAAGAAGAAATTGACGCATTGATAATTGCTTTGCATAAAGCAAAAACCATGTTGGCTTAAAATTTGTATCTTCCAAAATAAAAAAGTATATGAAAATTATTACTGCATTTTTCCTTGTATTGATGATGGCAAAAGGTTGCACATCTTCGGAACTTAAAAAAGAAAGTGAAAATATTTCGTTTGAATACGAAGCTTCTACCAGAGGTAATTATTTTAAAACTTTGGTAAAACAAGACACGGTTTTTAATATTAAAGGAAGAAATCAAGTTGCCGAGAGAAAAGATTTATCGAAAAGTGAATGGAATGGCGTGTTGAAAGCGTTATCTGATGTTGATGTTTCAAAACTAAACAACTTGAAAGCACCTACGGAAAAACGTTTTTATGATGGTGCGATGATGGCAACTTTTAGATTAATTTATAAAAACGAAACGTACCAAGTTCCTGTTTTTGACCACGGAAATCCTCCGAAGGAAATCGAAAAATTGGTAAACGAGGTGTTGAAAGTTTCGCAAATTAAAAATAAAAATAATGACGATTAAAGAAATTCAAAACGAAATAGTCGACGAATTTTCCATGTTTGACCCCGAAAGTTGGGACGAACGTTATCAATATGTGATTGATTTGGGCAAGACACTTCCGTTGATTGATGAAAAATTTAAAACTGAAGAAAATATTATAAAAGGCTGTCAGTCAAAAGTTTGGCTTTACGGAGAAGAGCAAAACGACAAAATTATTTTTACCGCCGATAGTGATGCGATTTTGACCAAAGGCATCATTGCCATCTTAATCAGAGCGTTTTCTAACCAAACACCTGAAGCTATTTTGGAAGCCAACACCGAATTTATTGACGAAATTGGTTTGAAAGACCATCTCTCGCCTACGCGAGCCAATGGTTTGGTTTCGATGATTAAACAAATTAAAATGTATGCTTTAGCGTATCAAGCGAAAAAATAATACTATAAACCATGAGAAAATTATTGATTATCTGCCTTGTTCTGATTGTAAATATTATCAACGCTCAAGATCAAGAGTACGAGAAAATTACTTTTGAGTATGTGATTGTTCCAAATTTAAAATTTGAGGAAAATCAGCTTTCTGGAAGTACAGAATTGTTGAAAAGAGAGTTCCCAAATCAGAAGATAATGTCTCTACCAGATGATCCCACAAAAGGTTTTATATTGTATGAGGCTTTATCGGACGAAGACAAGAATGCTATTGTACTATTAATCACCCACTGCTCTAACAAAATTTATGGTGAATATGACACTACAACAAAGTGTACGCGTTACAAAACATTTGCTGACGCTACAATTATTCCTGATAATTTAAAGAAGTTAATAAGTATTCAACGTGATATTTGGTTAATGGAAACTAGTAGATTAGATTATACAAAAGAAAAATTTTATAGAGAAAACAACAAATTTAGGCCAGTTTCTAATCTAAAGGGAATTTACATGAAGATTGAGAAAGATGATCAAGGAAAAGAATATGTAATTTATAACCGCAAATTCTCTGATAGGACATATATTGAATTTTCGGAAGATCTTCCAGTGTTTGTGACGCCAATTCATTTTTTCAAAAACGCAAAAATGGGTCTGAAAACCTGGTCAAACCTGTCATCAACAGGAAATTTAGTTACAATAAAATATCAATAAAAATTATGCAACAAGAAATAGACACCAACCAATTAGGAGAAGAAATAGTAAAAGTGCTCAAAACCATTTACGATCCTGAGATTCCAGTTGACATTTACGAGCTCGGATTAATTTACGATGTGATGGTAAATACGGATTACGAAGTAAAAATCCTGATGACTTTGACTTCGCCAAATTGTCCCGTAGCCGAAAGTTTACCGCTCGAAGTAGAAGAAAAAATCAATAAAATTGACAACGTAAAAGCAACCGAAGTAGAAATTACCTTTGATCCGCCGTGGACCAAAGATCTCATGAGCGAAGAAGCAAAATTGGAACTTGGAATGCTTTAAAGAATTATGAATTGTGAGTTATGAGGTTGTAAATCTTGTGAAAAAATTGACGCTCGAGACTTCGGGATTGTGGTTCAAAAAATCCTAAATCATATATCTAAAATCCTAAATCCAATATCCTAAATCATACATCAAAAATGGAAGGCGAAATCATCAATAAAGTTGCAAATAGCGCACTCGAAATTTTCGATTTAGAAGACTATTACCCAAAAGGTTTCCGCATGGAAGTTGATATTGCCCAATGGCTTTTCGAAGGATTTTTACTTCGGGAAAAAGATTTTCGCGAAGCGCTAAAAAACCATGATTGGCAACAATATCAAGACGCTTATGTATCGGTTTTTTGCAGTACAGACGCAATAATTCCGGCTTGGGCATCGATGTTGGTCACCATTTATTTGACTCCCGTTTCTAAAAAAATTGTTATTGGTAGAAAAGACGACATCAATGTTTCTTTGTACGAAGAAATTTTGGCAAACCTCGATTACGAAAATTACCGTGATAAACCCGTGATTATCAAAGGTTGTTCTAAAAAACCCGTTCCCGAAGCCGCTTACGTTTTAGCCGCTCAAAAATTGCAACCCATCGCAAAAAGCATTATGTTTGGCGAAGCATGTTCCGCAGTTCCGTTATTTAAAAAGCCCAAAAAATAAATATAAACCTCCCAAAAGCGTAAATCAACCATGAAAAAAATTACCCTAACATTGCATGCATTTGCCGCCCTAATTTCGGCACAAGCACAAGACAATACCGCCGCAAACGATACCATCGGACCTTGGAAAAAATCCGGAAACATCTCGTTTCTTTTTAACCAATCCACCTTTGACAACTGGCTTCCCGGAGGAGAAAACAACATTTCTGGAACCCTTGGCGTTAACTACGATTTCAATTACAAAAAAGGTGATTTAAATTGGGACAACAAAGTCATTGCCTCCTACGGAATCGTGAAAACCAGAACGAGTTCCTTTGCCAAAAAAACTGACGACAGACTTGAACTTAACTCTTTGCTCGGGCAAAAAATTAAACCAGACAGCCGTTGGTATTACTCGGCTTTTTTAAATTTTAAAACACAATTTACCAAAGGTTACAATTACGGAAAAGACGAAAATGGCGCCGAAATTCGCGACGAATATACCAACTTTCTTTCGCCAGCTTATTTATCGTTTGGACCCGGAATTTTATACAAGCGCGATGATAATTTTAAAGTAAATATCGCACCAGCAACCTCAAAAATTACTTTTGTTGACAAAAATTTCACCTTGCCAGATGAAGCGTATTTTGGCGTAAAAGAAGGTCAAAGCATTCGATACGAGCTTGGTTTCAACACTTCAGCCTACTATAAATTTGACGCCATGGCGAACGTAACTTTCGAAAATATCCTCAATCTTTACAGCAATTATCTCGAAGATCCACAAAACGTAGATATCGATTACCAGCTTAATATTGTGCTCAAAATCAATAAATATCTATCTACAAACCTCTCATTTCAAGCGGTTTACGATGACAATGCTTTCCGAGGATTTCAAATCAGGCAGGTATTTGGAGTTGGCGCCAACTACGGATTCTAAAAAAACAAAACCTTTCAAATTACTGAAAGGTTTTTTTATTTTTTGGGCGAACGGCCGGGCTTTCCGCTACAAGTTTTTAATTTTTTTCCAGCAATCGCTACCGCTGCGGGAGCTTCCGTTGGTCGCTTCCTCGCTGGTGCGTTTGCAAGGAAAAAAATTTAAAAGCTTTCCGCTTCAATCCCTGTCGCAAATTCCGCAAAATAGTACTATTCTTTTTCTTCAGGAGCATCCTTATAATCTGGATACAAAAATTTATTATACGGAAACCGCGTCACATGAATCTCCCGAACTGCATCATACACTTTTTCCCTAAATTCCTCAAAATTTTCCTTATTCGTCGCCGAAATAAACAAGGCTTTGTCTTCTCCATGTTTCGACATCCAAGTGGCTTTCCATTCATCTAACGTGTAATGTTTACGGGTTTTTTCGGTGATGAGATCATCTTCATCAATCGTTAAATGTTTGTAAGCATCAATTTTGTTAAAAACCATAATCGTTGGCTTGTCCGCACTTTTAATATCAGCCAAAATCTGATTCACAGATTCAATGTGATCTTCAAAATCCGGATGCGAAATATCCACCACGTGTAATAATAAATCCGCTTCGCGAACTTCGTCAAGCGTACTTTTAAAAGATTCCACCAATTGTGTGGGTAATTTTCTAATAAATCCAACTGTATCCGAAAGTAAAAACGGTAAATTTTTAATTACCACTTTTCTAACCGTAGTATCAAGTGTAGCAAATAATTTATTTTCTACAAAAACCTCACTTTTAGAAATCACATTCATCAAAGTAGATTTTCCCACGTTCGTATATCCCACAAGCGCCACCCGAACCATCGCACCACGATTGCTACGTTGTTGCGCCATTTGTTTATCAATCGTTCTGATTTTTTCTTTCAGCAAAGAAATTCGGTCACGAACGATTCGACGGTCGGTTTCAATTTCAGTTTCACCAGGACCACGTAATCCAATACCTCCTTTTTGTCGTTCCAAGTGAGTCCACATTCCGGAAAGTCTTGGTAGTAAATATTGACATTGCGCAAGTTCCACCTGTGTTCTGGCGTAAGAAGTTTCGGCACGTTGGGCAAAAATATCTAAAATAAGATTGGTTCGGTCGAGGACTTTGCAATCTAATATTTTTGAAATATTTTTTTGTTGGGACGGCGAAAGTTCGTCATCAAAAATGACGGTGTTCACGCCATTTTCTTTTACAAATGTGTGAATTTCTTCCATTTTACCGGTTCCCAAAAAAGTTTTGGGATTTGGTTTATCTAATTTCTGTGAAAAACGTTTGACTACTTCGCCACCAGCGGTAAATGTAAGGAATTCAAGTTCATCAAGATATTCTGTGAGTTTGTCTTCGTCTTGATATTGGGTTACAATTCCCACGACCACAGTCTTTTCAAAATTTATATTTTCTTTCTCGAGCATACTTTTTATTTATTTACAAAGCTAACGAAAACTTGCGAAGAGTGAAATTTTAAGCAAGATTCTAACATAAAATCACAAAACAATTTAGTTAAATATTATTTTTTTGTTATGACTTTCTTAAAAATAGTTAAATTTGGAGTTCTTAAATTCTTATCAATTTATTATAAACAACCTAAACTTTTCATTTTATGAAAAAAATTACCTTATTACTTTTAACCTTTTTCATGAGCTTTGTAGGCTATAGCCAGCTGACAGAGAACTTTGATGAAGGGACAAGTTTGCCAACCGGCTGGGTAGCTTTCAATAATGGTCAAGGAACGGCACCAAGATTATGGAGGATTTTACCAACTGCGGCTCTTTCATTTTCTACACCAAACTCTGCATTTTCTGAACGCTATCAAATTGGGCAAGGGAACACCTCCCAAGATTGGTTGGCTACCTCGGCAGTAACTTTGCCGGCAAATGCGCAACTTCAATTTGTGACCCGTCAAAGAACAGATGGTGACCAAGGAGCAATTTACCGCCTTATGGTGGCAAGGGTTTCTGCAGGAGCGCAAAACAACCCAGCAATTTATCAACAAGCAGCTGAATGGGATGAACTTTCTTTGAATCCTGAAGGACCATTTAATGGTGACGGAACTCCAAGATGGGATGAACATACTGTAGATTTAAGAGCTTTGGGTTATAATCAAGATGAACAAGTGTATCTTGCTTTTGTAAAAATTTACACTCAACCTGGAGCTTCTGCTAATGATGCTGACGTGGGTTGGCATATCGACGATGTGAGGGTTTCTCAAAAATGTGAAATGCCAACACAACTTGCGGCTCCAGTAATTAACATGACATCTGCACAACTAAGTTGGGTGACACCTACAGGAGGAGCAACTAGTTGGGAAATTGTTATCGTTCCAGAAACATTGACTTTGGAACAAGGTATTGCGGCAGGAAATTTATATACCTACTCAGGCGCGATGCCTTTTGATACTGCCAATTATACTCCGGCAATTACTTTAAATCCAGATACAAATTATAAATATTATGTGAGAGCAGTTTGTTCTGCTACAAATAAGAGTGACTGGACGCTTCCGTACTTTTTTACAACAGCGTCTTTGGGGGAAACTTGTGCTGAACCGATTTTGATTCCACAAATTCCTTATCAAGTCACGGACAATACATCAAACTCTAATGATAGAACTGATGTTGCTCAAGGAACGTCATGTGGCGCAACACCTGCGGGAACCAACTACATGGCTGGTAACGAGGTGTTTTATTCGTTTACAGCACCAGAAACTGGTGAAGTTAGAATCAGAATGACGCCAACCGCGGCAAATTCATCTTTGTTTGTTTACAATGGATGTGAAAACGTTGGTGTGAGTTGTATTGCTGGTGTGGCAAATACCGGATCAACAGTTAGAACGATTCCTGCGTTAGCAGTAACTGCTGGACAAACTTACATTGTAGTAATTTCGTCTGCAGCAGCAAACCAAATTGTAGGTTATACCTTAAATATTCAGTACGTAACTTGCGACGAGCCGACAGATTTGGAGGCTACCGCAACGATGACCTCAGCTTCTTTGTCTTGGAGTAACCCTGCAGGAAGTACAGCGACAAGCTGGGAAATTGCAGTACAACCGGCTGGTGCAATGATTCCTTCTGGAGCTGGAACACCAGTAACTTCTAATACAGGTTTGGTTGTAACAAATACTTTAGATGGAACACCTCTTGTAGCAGCTACCGCATATCAATACTGGGTAAGAGTTCCTTGTACAGATGGAGGAACAACATTTTCGCCATGGGCTGGACCATTTTTATTCAATACTCCAGTTTGTGATCCGAGCGAGCAATGTAATTATACTTTTAGAATGACTCGTACTTCAGGTGCTGGATACGGTGGTGCAATTATGCACGTTCGCCAAAATGGCGTTACCGTGGCAATTTTAGGACCTGGATTTACAAGCGGAACCGCTTCAGCAGTTCAAGTGCCTTTATGTAACGGTATTCCTTTCGAACTTTTCTGGGTCGAAGGTGGTACTGCTTCCGCAAATATTGGAATTACTGTTCAAAATAGTTTTAACCAATTATTATTCACCAAAGCTGTTGGATCTGGTAGTCCTAATACTGCATCGCCATTATACTCTAAAATGGTAGATTGTCTTGTACCTTTGTGTCCTGCTCCAATTAACTTAGGAGCCAATGCAATTGCCGCAAACTCTGCTAATTTAACTTGGACACCAGGATCACTTCCTCCTCCAACTGGGGCAACAACGCAATGGCAAATTTATATCGAAAGAGAAGCGGTTGCTGTAGCTCCTTCAAACGAAGCTCCAACTTCTGCTTATGATATTACTACCACCCGTCCTTATCCTGCGACAGGATTATTAAGTGATACGTTCTACGTGTACTATATCCGTACTTATTGTGGTCCTGACTGGGCAAGCGACTGGGTTGGACCTTTCCGATTTAAAACAGCTGTTTCATGTGGAGCTCCAACTAATTTAGGCGCTTCAGGACAAACGACTACAACTGCAAATCTTTTTTGGACACAACCAACTTTAGGAGGTGCCACAAACTGGGATGTGGTAGTACAAGCTCCGGGAACTGGTGTTCCAGAACTAAACCCCACGAACTCTCAAGATTTAGCTAACGGAGGGACAGTTTCTGGTTTAACAGCAGCTACTCAATATGAATTTTATGTAAGAGCTAATTGCTCTGACACGGATAACAGTAGCTGGTCTGGACCATTCTTGTTTTACACAGCTTGTAACCCGGTCAACGTGCCATACACTGAAGGGTTTAACACAACTTCAGTTTATGAGCCATGCTGGTCTGTTGTAAGTTTAGTAGGAAGTAATACTTGGGATCTAAATTACAATGTAACTCCTTCTGAGGGTGATCAAGTTGCCTCAATCGCTCCAAATAATGGCGTGCAAAATGACGACTGGTTAATTTCGCCAGCACTTCGTTTATTAACGAACTACAGATTGAGATTTAAATACAAAGTTTTAGCTTCAGGAAATAACAACAATAATATTGAAATCAAACTTTCAACTGCCGGAAGTGATCCTACAAGTTTTACCGAAACTTTGATGCCAGTTACTACTTGGTCCAATACTGATTACCAAGAAAAAGTAATTAACCTTAACAATTTTGGTACTGCTGATGGATCAGTATTAGTTCACATCGGTTGGCATTTGCCGCAAGGCGTAAATAATTCTACTAGAATTTTTATCGATGAGGTAATTTTAGAGCCGATTCCACCATGTCCAAATCCTACAGATTTGATTGTTGAAAACGTAACTTCAACGTCTGCGGATTTGTCGTGGAATCCTGGATATTTAGAAACACAATGGCAAGTTTATGTGCAACCAGCCGGAGGACCAGTTCCACCAGCGGCTTACACAGGAGCTCTAACAACAACAAATACAGATTTAACTGTTTCGACTGATTTTAACGGACAACCGCTTCAACCGGGAACTAATTATGTGTATTATGTAAGAGCTTTCTGTAATGACACCCAACAAAGTCAATGGGTTGGGCCAATCGCATTCAAAACGTTGTTGTGTGAACAAGCAGACAAATGTAATTATACCTTTATCCTTCAGGATACCGGAAATAATGCATGGGGAAGTACAATGAACGTAATCCAAAATGGAGAAATTGTTGCCGTTTTAAGCAAAACAGGGAATGGCGCCTCTATAAATCAAGTGGTAGCTTTATGTCCTGGAGTACAATTCCAAGTATTTTGGAATCTTGCAGGAACCGCTGCACAAGCGGGACAAGTTGGTTTAACAATTCAAAATTCTTTCGGAGAAACAATTTTCACAAAAACGGCTGGACAAGGAGTTCAAAACACAACTTTATATAACAGTATGCCGGTTTATTGTACACCATTATCGTGTCCGTTTCCAACTAATTTAAGTGCACAACAATCATCAGCAACAAGTGCTACTTTAGTTTGGACAGCAGGTGGAAGCGAAACACAATGGCAATACATTATCCAGCCGGCAGGAGGAACTTACCCTGGTAACGTTAACGGAACCGTGGTAAATACTAATCCAACTGCTAACGTTTTTGGATTGGTTTCTGCACAACCTTACGAATTTTATGTGAGAGCGATTTGTGGACCGGACAATGTAAGTTATTGGTCAGGACCTTACACTTTTACACTTTACAATTCTCCTGGATGTATCGGTGTTGATATTGAAGGTGTTGATGTAAATGTTGGAGCTGAAGTTACTGTTTGTCCAAACGATAATTGTGTGGATTTGTCGGCTTCATATTTCCAAATTAATCAAACTGATACTTATACCGTAGAACGAATCGATTATATGCCTCCTTTCCCTTTCACAGGTGGAACGCCAATTCCAATTGGGACAGATGACGACTGGACTGACACAGTAACATTACCATTTAATTTCTGTTTCTTTGGCGAAACGTATAATAAGTTGTTAGTTACTGATAACGGAGCGGTTTCATTTAGTATTGCAGGAGTCGTACCGGGAGGTAGATATACACCACTTGGGGCTGCTGGATGGGATTATGATGAAACGATTCCTTTTAATCCACCAACAGTAAGGCCGCCATACGTCAATGCCATTATGGGTGTGATGCAGGATTTGTATCCCGGCGGAAGTACTGGAGATTGGTCAATTAACTACCAAGTTTTAGGTACAGCACCTTGTCGTGCGTTTGTTGTGAACTTCTACAATGTATCGAGATACAGCTGCACAAGTATTAGAGAAAACAGCCAAATAGTTTTATACGAAGGAAGTAATATTATCGATATTTATATTGGTAATCACTCAACTTGTTCTTGGGGACCTGCTACTGTAGGTATTCAAAATGCAAATGGAACAATTGGTTTTGCACCTCCGGGGCGTAATACCGGAAACTGGTCAACAACCAATGAAGCGTGGCGTTTTAACCCTGCAGGAGATCCTTTAGATGTAGCGTTCGAATGGAGAAAAGATGGAGTCTTCTATAGTAATGACTTAGATATTAATGTATGTGTGGACGATGTAACTTTGATGGAAGCGGTAGCGACTTATGAACAATGTGGCGCAGATCCAATTGTGAGAAAATCTGAAATCACTATCAACATTGAAGAATTCGATACACAAGAACCTGAAGATTTAACCGCTTGCGCTGGAAATGCTACTTTCGATCTTACTGAAAACAATGCCAACATTCTTGATGGAACAGTGACTCCAGCGGATTATGTTATTGAATATTATTTAACAGAAGCTGAAGCTATCGATGGAACAAGTGGCGCGATCACAAGCCATACTACCTCAGTAACGACTCCAATTTTTGTTAGAATTGAAAAAGTAGGAACAGATTGTTTCATCACTGATACATTCAACTTGTTACTTTCTGCTCAAGCACCAGAATTCACGTTAGATGGAAATACCACTATTTGTGAAGGTGACGCTACTACAATTACAGTGACGCCAACCAATGATTTTGATGTTGCCACTACTACATTTACTTGGACTTTACCTGATGGAACTGTTTCAACTCAAAATGGAGCCGTGTTCAATATCGACGATACAAACGCACAGGAAGGTACATATACCGTTTTAGCAAATAATGGTTGCGAAGCTACGCAAACATTTACCCTAACAATTAATGAAATTGAATTAGAATTTACGTATCAAACGCCAATTTGTCCTTCAGGAATTATCGAACCAACTCCAAGCGAAGGTTTCACTACTGGAGGTTCATATTCAGTATTGCCAGCCCTGACAATTGATGCTACAACAGGAGCAATCAATTTAGATGGTGCAGCAGCAGGTCTTTACACCGTAACTTATTTGTTACCAAATACAGTTTCTGGTTGTACAGATGACAAAACGAATACTTTTGAATTTGAAGTATTACCAGCGGTTGTTCCAGGAACTGGATTCACATATCCAAATCCTCAATATTGTATTACAGATGCAAGTCCGATTAACATTATCCCAGGAGGTGATTTCCAAACAGGCGGACAATTTACCGCTGTTCCTGAAACAGGACTTGGTTTAGATCCAAACACAGGAAGTATTGATTTTGCTTCAACTACTGCGGGAACTTACACAGTTTATTATACAATTCAGTCAGATGCTACAAACTGTACAGCTTACTCACAAAGCTCAACGCAAATTGTGATTAATGCTTCTGGAGTTCCAGTAACAGGATTTAGCTATGCTTCACCAGTTTGTATTTCTTCAACTAATCCAACGCCAATTCCGGTTGCAGGATTTGTTACAGGCGGAAGTTATACGGTAATTTCTGGATCAGGAATTGCACTTGACGGAACAACTGGAGAAATTGATTTGGCTAACACAGCTGCAGGAACTTATACTATTCGTTACGAAATTCCAGCTTCAGGATGTGGACAATTAGGTCGAACAGACGCGGAAATTGTGATTAATGCTTTAACCCCAGCTGTTGTAGGATTTACTTACAATACTGTTTGTGAAAACGCGGCAAGCTCAATTCCGGTTAAGGCTGCAGGATTTACCGAAAGTGGAACTTGGAGTTCAGCAGATGCAGGAGTTATCGTTGATGCTGCAACAGGAGCAATCGACTTAGCACAATCAACTCCTGGAACTTATACAATTGAATATAATTTGAATCAAAATGATACTAACTGTACTGCTGGAGGAAACTTCTCATCTACAGTTACAATTACTGCTGGAACCAATCCGGTTACTCAGTTTAGTTTTGAAGATGATACTTATTGTTCAGGTGCAAATTCAATTTTCCCACAAGGAACTTTTGAACCAGGCGGAAGCTTTTCTGCACCAGCAGGATTAGTGATCAACGGTACAACCGGAGAAATTAATATCGCCGGAAGTACTCCAGGGACTTACCAAATTGTGTATGTCATTGAAGAAGATGCAGCGCTTTGTCGTAACAGAAGTGAGAGCAACTTTACTATCACCATCCAAGATGGAGTGGAAGTTACTATCGAAGACTTGTGTGAAAATAACAACTACATTTTAACTGCTTCTCCACAAGGAGGTAACTTTAGTTACATCTGGAGAAATGCACAAGGTGATCAAGTTGGAACAGATTTTAGATTTAATGTTTCTGACTATGTTGCAAGTTTATCCGGACAACCAGTTTATCCAATGAATTTCACTGTTACAGTTAATGATAACGGATGTTTAAGCACCGAAACATTTGCTGTAAACGGCACATTCTGTACCATCCAAAAAGGTATTTCTCCTAATAATGATGGTAAAAACGACTCGTTTGACTTAACTGGTTTCAACGTAAGAAAACTAACAATCTACAACCGCTACGGAACAGAAGTTTACAGTTTCAGCAATTATACTAATGAGTGGAAAGGGCAGTCTAACAACGGTAACGAATTACCAGACGGAACTTACTACTATATAATTGAAAGAGATGGAGTAGAAGGAAGAACCGGATGGATCCAAATCAACAGACAAAGAAACTAAAAGATATATTGAACGCTGCTTGTTTCGGCAAGCAGCCGTTCATATAAAAAAAAGTAAACAATGAAGAAAATATTTTTCACAGCACTGATAACACTTTCGGCTCTTGCAGATGCAACTGCTCAACAAGACCCGCATTATACACAATACATGTATAATATGAACGTGATTAACCCTGCTTATGCTGGTTCTAAAGAAAATTTATCTTTCGGGCTATTGTACAGACAGCAGTGGGATGGTATCGAGGATGCACCAAGAACTTTTACTTTCTCCGGACATTCACCGGCTGGTAAAAACGTAGGTTTAGGTCTTTCGGTTATTGCCGACGAAATTGGTCCGGTTAAAGAACAAAATGTTTATGGAGATTTCTCGTACACTTTGAATTTAGGTGGAGAACACCGTTTGGCATTAGGAATTAAAGCAGGAGCAACTTTCCAAAAAATTGGACTTTTTAGCGACATCAACGGTTCATTACCAGATCAAACGGATGAGGCATTCTTGCAAGATTCTAACAACACATACCTAAATATTGGAGCAGGATTTTTCTATTACACCAATAATTACTACATCGCATTTTCGGTGCCAAATATGCTAAATTCAAAGCATTTAAATGTTAGACAAAACGGCGAAGAAATTCATTATGGTGAAGAAACCCAGCACTATTTCTTAACGGGAGGATATGTTTTCGATTTAAGTCCGAACATTAAATTCAAACCTTTCGCAATGCTAAAAACGGCCTTTGAAGCTCCGGTATCTTTGGATGTTTCTACCAATTTCCTTTTCAATGAAAAATTCGAAATTGGAGCTACTTACCGATTGGACGATTCATTTGGTGGAATGGTAAACTATGCCATTTCTCCTAACTTGAGAATTGGTTATGCGTACGATCATATCACTTCTGATATTAGAATCGCAGCCCCGGCATCTCACGAGGTAATTTTACTTTTCGACTTGAATTTCCCGAAAAAAGTTTCACGTTCACCTCGTTATTTCTAACATAAAAGCGACCTAAGACAATGAAAAAAATATATGTAACATTAAGTTTTGTGATCGCGAGTATGACTCTTTCGGCCCAAAACACCGATACAGAAAAAGCCGACAAACTCTTTGATCGATTTGAATATGTTGACGCTTCCGCAGAATATTTAAAACTGGTAGAAAAAGGAAAAGCAGATGGCTACGTTCACAAACAATTAGCCGAAAGCTATTACAATGTTTTCAATACAAAAGAAGCTGCAAAATGGTATGCAAAAGCGGTAGAAACGCAGCAAGACGCTGAAACTTATTATCGTTATGCTCAAATGCTTAAAGCCGAAGGTAAATATGAAGACGCTAACAAGCAAATGCAAAAATTTGCCAGTTTAGCACCATCTGATTCTCGCGCAGTAGAGTTCAACAAAGACCCTAATTATTTGCCAAAACTTCGCAGTCAAGCAAAATTATTTGATGAAAAAGCTGTTGAAATCAATAGCGATCAGTCAGATTTTGGAGCTGTTTTAGCCAATGATAATACGCTTTATTTTGCTTCAGCGAGAAACAAATCCAGAAAAACTTATGGCTGGAACGAAGAACCGTTTTTGGATTTATACAAATCTACGTACAACGCTAACGGAACTTTAAGCGAAGCTACTCCGGTTTCAGAAATTAACACCAAGCACCACGATGGTCCTGCTACAATTTCTGCCGATGGAAACACTATGTTTTTTGCCAGCGAAAGTTTCAAAGAAGGAGATTTTGAAAAAGATAAATCGAAGAAATTAAAATTCGGTCAAGTTTATCTTTTTAAAGCAACTAAAAATGGTGATAAATGGGCAAATGTTCAAGCGTTACCTTTCAACAGCAAAGATTATTCTGTAAGTAATCCAAGTTTAAGCAAAGACGGAAAAACATTGTATTTCTCATCTAACATGCCGGGAGGTCTTGGCGGAAACGATGTTTGGAAAGTTTCGGTAAATGGCGACAGCTACGGAACACCTGAAAATTTAGGTTCTAAAGTAAATACAGCCGGAAACGAAAGCTTCCCTTTTATTACTGATGACAACAAATTATATTTCTCATCAGACGGAAGAAAAGGCTTTGGAGCATTGGATGTTTTCATGATTGATTTGGCTAAAAACGGAGAAGCAACTAACGTTGGAGCTCCTGTGAATACTTCTAAAGACGATTTTGCCTTTACATTTAATACTACTAAAAACATTGGGTTTTTCTCAAGTAATCGTTCTGGAGTAGATAATATTTACATGGCAACTCCGGTTTGTGGAGTAGAAGTAGTGACGGTTGTTAAAAATGCAAAAACTGGTGCAATCCTTTCTGATGCTCGTGTTGCTATTTTAGACGAAAAGAAAAATGTAATCGAAACCAGAACTTCTGGAGCTGATGGAACCGTAGTTTACAACGTTGATTGTAACAAAGCTTACACGCTTCAGGTAGCAAAAGATGGATTTGAAAGCAATACTTTTCCAATAGCAAAAACTAACGGAGGTATCGTAAACATTTCCGCAGATCTTCAACCGATTGATGTAATTGTTACCGAAAAAGAAATTATTTTGAAAGAAATTTTCTTCGAATTTAACAAAAGTAACATCACTCAAGAAGGTGCTTTTGAGCTTGACAAGTTAGTTCAAGTGATGAAAAACAACAACAACCTTGAGATTATGGTGAAAGCACATACTGATAACAGAGGAAGCGATGCTTATAACATGAGCCTTTCTGACAGACGTGCTAAAGCAACGGTTCAATACGTACTTTCTAAAGGAATTGCTTCAAGCAGAATCACTGGTAAAGGTTATGGCGAAAGCGAACCTAAAGTAGATTGCAAAGAAAATTGTACTGACGAAGAACACGCTCAAAACCGTAGAAGTGAGTTCTTGATTGTAAAAAAATAATTTCAACAATTATTGATACCAAAAAACGCCTCCCAAAAAGAGGCGTTTTTTTATGTTCTAAACCAATTTTCTTTCGCCTGAAAATATCCCAATATCGTTCAAAAAGAAGTCGAAGAATAGGATAAAGTTCAGCAAAATTTAAGACTTTATTCCATAAAAAAAAGCTGCCTTTTCAGACAGCTTTTTTTAAATTCAAAAACTAAAATTACGATTGTGTTTCAACCACTTTACCTTTGATAGAAAGGATTTTTGGCGTTTCAGAATCGTTAGTAGTTACCGTAACAGTTTTATTAAAATTCCCTGGAGCTGCAGCATTGTAAGTAGCTGTTACACTTGCAGTTTCTCCCGGTTTAATTGGAGTTTTTGTATAATTTGTGGCAGTACAACCACAAGAAGCCTTTACATTTGTGATCAAAATTGTCTGCTTTGTAGTATTTTTAAAAGTAAAATCGTGAGAAACTGGTTTGCTTTTCGCAATGTCACCAAAATCATGGCTTTCTTCTGTCCAAGTTACTTGCGAAGGTTTTGCCGAAGCAGTTGTAGCCGTTGCAGTTGGAGTTTTTTGGGCAAAAGTTGGAGCAGCCGTTAAAAATAATGCACCTGCCAAAGCCAATAATGTAGTTTTTGCTGTTTTCATAAATTGATATTTTAAATTTTTTGATTAAATTCAGATGATTCTGCATTACAAAAGTAAAAACAAATCATAACTACAATGTTAACCAAATTGCAACTCTTGTTAATGACATGTTAACGGGTTGTTTCGCCTTTATTTTTAACCTAATATCGTACCGTAATTAATCATTTTTAAAGTTGAAATTCAATAAATTAAATCTCATCATTTTTATTGGCGTTGTTGCAATTGCTGGCGTTTTGGTGATGCAATTGCTAACGTTATCGCAGGCTTATCAATTTGAAAAAAAAGAATTTGGTGAGAAAATCAATTATGGTTTGCAGGATGTTGTGGCAAAAATTCACCGCGACAACAAGTCTGAAACGCCACTGGAAAATCCCATCCGTAAAATTACCGACGATTATTATATTGTAAATGTCAACGATGTTTTCGACGCCACGGTTTTAGAATATTATCTCAAAACCGAATTTAAAAAAATCCGTCTCAACACGGATTTTGAATTTGCCATTTACGATTGCGCTTCGGACGAAATGTTGTATGGCGATTATGTTTCTAACGATGAAGAACAACCCACAAAATGCGAAAAATGTTTTACCAAAAAAGACGGTTTGGTCTATTATTTTGCAGTGCGTTTCCCCGAACTTCAAAATAGTTACATGAGTTCGCTCAAAGAATATTGGGTTTACAGCGGCATTTTGCTGCTCGTTTTAGTCATTTACGTGTATTCTGTGGTGCTTTTGCTAAAGCAAAAAAAATACTCAGAACTCCAATCGGATTTCATTAATAACATGACACACGAGTTTAAAACGCCAATTTCCTCGATTTTAATTGCTTCAAATTTTACGGCAACCCAACCGGAAATTCTGCAAAACTCGAAACTGTCGAAATACACGCAAATTATCATCGCACAAAGCAATAAACTCAACCAACACATCGAAAAAATCCTCAATATTGCCAAAAGCGATTCGCAATTAATGGAGTTGCAAAAGTCAAATGTTAACTTGGTTGAAGTTTTAAATTTGGCAAAAGAAACAGCTTTGCTCAAGTACGAAAACCTGAAAATTGATTTGAATATTTCTCAAAACGATTTAGAAATTCTCGCAGATGAATTTCACTTTTCGAATGTAATTTTTAATATCATCGACAATTCTGTAAAATATAACGACGGAAATCCCCAAATTGAAATTCAGGCTTTTGACGAGAATAATGCCATAAAAATAGATTTTAAAGACAACGGAATTGGCATTGAACCTTCAGAAATAAATGCTATTTTTGATAAGTTCTACCGCGTTTCAACCGCAAAACGAAACGAAGTAGGCGGTTTCGGACTGGGTTTATTTTACATCAAAAAAATTATCGCGCTACATCGCTGGAAAATTAACATCAAAAACAACCAAACTTCCGGAATTACGGTTTCAATCACTATTCCGAAAAAATAAAATTTATGGACAAATGCAAGATTTTTTATGTGGAAGACGATGCCACACTCGCTTTTTTAACCATGGATTATTTGGAGCAGTTTTACCAAATTTCGCATTTTTCTGATGGCGAAGAAGCCGTGAAACAGTTTCATAAAAACGAGTTTGACCTTTGCATTTTAGATGTTATGCTACCCAAAAAAGACGGTTTTGAAATTGCCAAAGAAATTCGTGCCGTTAATGCCGAAATTCCCATTTTATTCCTTTCGGCGAAAGCCTTAAAAGAAGACCGCATCAAAGGTTTAAAATTAGGTGCCGACGATTATTTGGTAAAGCCTTTCAGTTTGGAAGAATTGAATTTAAAAATTGAAGTTTTCCTCAAAAGAAGCCAAAAAATGCCCGCCAATAACACAAAAGTGTACCAAATTGGCGCTTTTAAATTTTTTCCGGAAAATTATTCCGTTGAAAAAAACGACCAAAAAATTAACCTCACCGAACGAGAATCGGCATTGCTAAAATTATTTATCGACCATAAAAACGAAGTCTTAAAACGCGAAATCATCCTCAACTCGCTTTGGGGAGACGACGATTATTTCATGGGCAGAAGTTTAGATGTTTTTATTTCCCGCTTACGCAAAATTTTTAAAGATGAAGTCAATGTTCGCATCGAAAACATCCCGAGAATTGGTTTCAAATTAGTGCTCGAATAAATTTTTTAGACAGAAAAAACTTTCCATTTTTACTTTTTTGCTAACTTTATTGCAAATCCCCCGAAAATGCAAAATGTTTACTTCGAAACACCTTTGGGAACGGCTCTTTTAGTGGGAGACGAATCGGGTATTGTTTCTTTTTCGGTTTTAGATGAAAAATTTCCAACTTCAATCAATATTCCGGATTATCTGGAAAAAGCCGTTTCTCAGATAGGCGAATATTTTTCGGGAAACCGCAAAAATTTTGACCTAAAATTACAACCGAACGGAACTGATTTCCAGAAAAAAGTTTGGCAACTACTGTCAGAAATTCCTTTCGGCGAAATCATTTCATACCAACAACTCTCGAAGAAATTTGGTGACCCAAAAGCCATTCGGGCTATCGCTTCCGCCAATGGAAAAAACCCGCTTTGGATTTTAGTTCCATGCCATCGCGTGATAGGTTCTAACGGAAGTTTGGTAGGTTATGGCGGCGGAATTTGGCGTAAAAAATATTTGCTTGAACTCGAAAATCCTAACCAACAAAAATTATTTTAAACCTAAAAAAACCTCAAAATCTTATGCGCTTTTTATTAAAATTTATTCTTTGGATTCTCACCATTTTCCTCTTGCTTATCGTGGCGTTGTATGTTTTTGACGTGGATTATCTCATTAAAGGTGTGAGAATCACGTATCTCAACGGCGAAAAAACGGCTTATTTAAGTGATTACACTGAATTTGACAACCGAAAGATTGAAAAAGGCGTTGCGCAACCTTGGAAAATTTCGGAACAATATAATTCCGTTGAAGCCACGGATTCATTGACGGAAGTGCATAAAAAGTTTGGAACGGTTGCTTTTATGATTATCAAAAATGACAGCATTTGGCACGAAAGTTATTTTGATGGTTATGCCAAAGATTCTAAATCTAATTCGTTTTCTATGGCAAAAAGTATTGTAACTTCTGCTTTGGGAAAAGCCATTATGGACGGAAAAATTAAGAGTTTGGATCAAAAAGTAACTGATTTTTTCCCAGAATATCAAGGCGAATTTGGAAATCAAGTAACCGTTGGTGATTTGGCGTCAATGTCTTCCGGATTAGATTGGGACGAGAGTTATTACAGTCCGTTTTCCATCACTACCAGAGCTTATTTTGACGAAGATTTAACTGATGTGATGCTCAATTTAAAGTTTGTTTCGCAACCGGGAAAAGAATTTCATTACGTGAGCGGAAATACGCAACTTTTGGCAATGATTTTAGAAAAAGCAACCGGGCAAAAACTTTCTGATTATGTTTCGGAAAATTTTTGGAAACCAATTGGTGCCGAAAATGAAGCCTTATGGCAATTAGACAATCAAGATGGAATTGAAAAAGCGTATTGTTGTGTGGCGGCAAGTGCTCGAGATTTTGCGCGTTTCGGAAAATTGTATTTGCAAAATGGAGTTTGGAACGGCAAGCAAATTCTTGATTCAGCATTTATCAAAAAATCGACTACACCACGATTTGAAGATTCACCAATGTACGGTTATGGTTGGTGGTTGAGCGATCATTTGGGCAAAAATATTTTTTACATGCAAGGACATTTGGGGCAATACGTGATCGTGATTCCTGAAGATAATTTGATCATCGTTCGGTTAGGGCATAACCGTGATGAAAGAGCCGATGGTAAAATGCACCGCCAGGATTTTTTCACTTACATTGACCAAACTTATAAAATGCTCGAAACCAAGAAATAAATTTTAATAATGGACAAAAAACAGCAAAATAAAAATTTACTAATAGCGGTAATCATCGGAATTTTTATCGGATTTTTATCATTTAAATTGGTTTTTGAAGTGATTTGGCCCAAATTCTTCCATTAAAAAAGTTACGTAGTAAAATTTAAACGCCTTTATCATGATTGAAAAAATTAAACTCGAAAACATCTTGTTTTTGGATATCGAAACCGTTCCGGAAGCTGCAATTTTTAATGATTTAGACCAAGATAAGCAGGAACTTTTCAGCCTGAAAACCCAATACCAACGCAAAGAATTGTTTACCGCCGAAGAATTTTATGACCGTGCGGGAATCTGGGCAGAATTTGGAAAAATAATCTGCATTTCCGTCGGATATTTCACGTTTAAGAGTGATATCCGGCATTTTCGTGTGACTACTTTTTTTGGTGAGGAAGCGAAAATTTTGCGTGATTTTTCGAATTTGCTTAACAACCATTTTTCGCAACCCCAACACGTTTTATGTGGTCATAATGCCAAAGAATTTGACTTTCCGTTCATCGCCAGAAGAATGGTCGTTCATCAAATTGCCATTCCTTCAAAATTAAATTTATTTGGTAAAAAACCTTGGGAAGTGCCGCATCTCGATACGATGGAATTGTGGAAATTTGGCGATTTTAAACATTATACTTCGCTTAAATTATTAACGAATGTTTTAGGAATTCCGTCACCAAAAGATGATATTTCAGGAAACGAAGTGGCAAAAGTTTTTTATGAGGAAAAGAACCTCGACAGAATTATTACTTATTGCGAAAAAGATGTTGTAGCGGTTGCCCAAATTTTACTCCGAATGAGGCGAGAAGACCTCTTGATTGAAGAAGAAATTGTGTACATATAAAAAGCAAAAGCCCCGAAATTCGGGGCTTTTTTTTTCTTCTGGTATTGCTTTGACTTCTGTAATCTTCATCAAATCAATGAAAATTATTTATTTTTTAACGACTAATTTTTTAGAAGATTTATTGGTTTTATTTTGAATTTCAACCAAATATACACCATCAGCAAAACCGTTCACGCTAATATTTTGATTGGAAAAAACATTAGTTTTAGTGAAAATTTTTCTTCCACTTAAATCATAAACCGTTACTGTAACCGGATCATTCGTTGGCAACGAAACGGCAAAGCTATCGTTAGCAGGATTTGGATACAATTGAAAATCAGCATTTTCAAACGTATCAGTTTTTAAAGTATTAACCGAAATTCCGCAAATATTTAAACTAAAACTGTCAATAGAACCGCCATCGCCATTATATTGATCGAAAACGTACAAGGTCCAGATTCCATCAGCAATTTGATTGTTCAAAGAATTGAAAGAATCAATTGGAGCAAAATGTCCCGAAATTCCAGGATTTCCTTGATTACAAGTTAACGCTGTTCCAGCATCGCTAAATGTTGCCGAAATGTCATCTTGAGAACCGCACGGATTTTCAACCAATCGGAATAATGGAAAATCTAATTCTTCCGGACCTTCAAGATACACAATAATATCTTCGAGATAAGTATGCGAAATATTAATGTTTGTAGCAATTGAACCTATGGTAATTCCGCCTGAAACCGTTACAGGAACACTCGCCAAACTTCCCGCGCTTGTGGTAATGGTACTGTTAGAAAAGTCACTTCCGTAAAAAATATTATTACAATCTAAAACGCCTGTTGCGAAACTATGAACTGCAACATTACTAGCAGTTCCGCAACGATTGGTTCCAATTACCCTCCAGAAATATTTTGTATTTTGTTCCAAATTAGCTCTCAAAGCCGTATCAGTTGTAGAAATTGAACCGACGATATTTGAAAAATTTGCATCTGTGGCAATTTGTACCAAATAACTTTCGGCATTGGCATCTGCAACCCAATTTAACGTTGTAGATGGCGTCACCATGTTGTCATTTTCTAACGGATAAATTGGCGTCGACGGTGAAAAATTGGCATTAAAAATTCTTACAGAAGCATACTGAATTTCTTCGTCTAAACCTCTAACACCTTTTAATCCAATGTTATAAGTTCCCGGAGCCACATTTTGTAAATTTCCTAAAGTAATGGTCACATCTTGAGACGAAGTTGCTTGGTTCACGCTTAAAACTGCTGAACTTCCCGCTGGAGCTCCAACAACAGAAAAATTAGTGTTTTGCAAAGCATTTGTAGCGCCATGATTGTATCGTAAAACTGTGGTTTGGTCTGAACACAAAATTTGTGGTTGTGACAAACTCGTCAATCTAAAATCCGATTGAACTCCGGTGGCAACGAGTGAAAAATCCTGACTTGCAGTTTGCAAAGTACCTTTATGCGTAACTGTAATTGTATAAACTCCAGCAGCCGAAGGAATCGAAACGCGCTCAAAATTATCGACGTGATTGTCACCATCATTATCTCCGAAAACGTAGAAATTTTCAAGTTTCATTCTCCAAGGAAAATAAGTTTGCCCGTCTTTAGTCACTCTAATATCTAAATCATGAACCAAAGCAGGAGTGGAGCTGTTGAGTTCATTATTAATATTTCCAGGCAAATCTGTCCAAGAAATCGAAATTTCCAAAGGATTAATTCCGTCAGCTACAACAGTTTTTGTAAATGTTTGCCCTTGCGAAAGATTTTCCTCAGAAATCCAGCTTGAATAACCGTGGTTAGTAATCGTTTCCGCTGCTTTTTTAGCGTTCAAAAGTCCCCAACCGAAAACAGGATCAGGTCCTAATTGTCCGGCATCATCTGCTGTATGACAAGCCAATCCTTTCAACGTGGCAGCTTTCATGAAATGAAAATTCAAGTTGTTATAATGTTGCTGAAGCAAAAGTAAAGTTCCTGTAACATTTGGTGCTGACATAGATGTTCCTGATAAACTTCCGTAAGCAGAATTGCTGGTTTCCAAAGTAGAATAAACCGAAGTCCCATTCCCAGTAATATCTGGTTTTAGTCGTAAATCATCCGCAGGACCTTGACTACTTCCTGCATTAATGTTCACGTTAATTAAGTTTCCGTTTGACGCTATCGTAGCATCCATGGCATTTGCAACAACTAAATTATTTTTAGAAACTTTATTTCCCGTCAATTTATCATAACCCCAAGCAATAGGGTCAGCATTATTGTCCGAACCATTATTTCCGGCAGAAGCTACCATTAAATAATACGGTGCATTGTAAAGCAATTCATCCCAATCTCTGGATTGTTGCACGTAAGTTCCAATGTAAGAAGGATCAATAGAATTCCCGAAATCATTGACAATTGGCGTTCCATAAGAATGGTTAGAAACCAACATTCCGTTTAAAGTTTCTGACGTCGCTTCCGCTAAATCATTGCTCCAGTTAAAAGTTCTCACATTAGCCTGTGGCGCCATTCCTTTGGCATTAGCCACAACACCCGAAGCCGCAATTGTTCCCGTAACGTGCGTGGCGTGAAAATTATTTCCGGTTGGTCCAGCCGTAGCATCTTCTACAGTAATTCTTCCGCCAAATTCCTGATGTGAAGCACGTGCTTTTCCACCGTCCCAAACGCGAGCGGTCATGTTTTGTCCGTCCAAATTCAATCCTAATGCACCACCTGAATTTAAAAAATTCGTTCTCGTAGATCTTGCAGCACCAGCATTGTCAACAGAAAAATAAATAGGATTTCCGCTTGGCGTTACATCCATCAGTTCGTCAACAGAGCCATCGGCTTTTTTAATAAATTCTGGCCAACCCTTTACAGCGGCCATTTGTAGCGCTTTTTCTTTTTGAGCAGTTTGTTGTTTTAAAAATTTCTTCTGAAGTTCGGTAAGTTTTGCCACATCGTAAGTGCTTACAATTTGCTGAACTTCTTTTGCATTTTGAGCCGAAGCATTTGCAGATAAAAATAGTGCGGTTAAGAAAACACTACCCATCGCAAAAGTAAATTTTGTCATTGTTGGGGAATTAAAAGTTGCCAAATATAATCAAAACATTAGAAAAAAGACTTGATTGATTGGTATTTACGAGAAATTTCGAAAAAAGTTTTATTGCCAAACAAAATCATTTCCGTTTTCAATGAGTTTCCTTACATTTAGCACATGCAAAACTCACTTTTACAAGTCAACCAACTCGAAATTTCTTTTAAAAGAGACGAAAAATTATTGCCTGTCATTCACAAAATAAGTTACCAGCTTCATGCCGGCGAAATTTTAGGAATCGTGGGCGAATCAGGCTCGGGGAAATCCGTTTCGTCGTTGGCTGTAATGGGTTTGCTTCCGCAAAATATTTCCAAGATAACGAATGGCGAGATTTTTTTTGAAGGACAAAATATAATTTCGCTTACGCAAAAACAACTCAGGAAAATTCGAGGAAGCGAGATTTCCATGATTTTTCAAGAGCCAATGTCCTCGCTCAATCCGTCGCTAAAATGTGGGTTTCAGGTAGCCGAAATTTTGCAACAACACACCACACTTTCAAGAAAGGAAATTAAAAACGAAGTTTTGTCTCTGTTCGAAAAAGTGAAATTGCCCAACCCCGAAAAAATTTTCGACCGTTATCCACACGAAATTTCCGGCGGACAAAAACAACGCGTGATGATTGCAATGGCAATTGCCTGCAAACCAAAAATTCTCATTGCAGACGAACCAACCACAGCTTTAGATGTTACCGTGCAAAAAGAAATTATCTCTTTGCTCAAAGAAATCCAGCAGGAAACGGGAATGAGCATTATTTTTATTTCACATGATTTAGCGTTAGTGTCGGAAATTGCCAATCGCGTTTTGGTGATGTACAAAGGCGAAATAGTAGAACAAGGCAATGTGGAAAAAGTTTTTCATCAACCTAAACACAACTATACCAAAGCTTTGATTAATTCCCGACCGAATTTAAATGAGCGTCTTAAAAGGTTGCCAACCATAAAAGATTTTCTGGAAAATACGGTTAGCGACGAAATTATTTCTAAAACCGAAAGACAACAAAATCAAGAAAAATTATACAGTCAAGCGCCAATTTTGGAGGTGAAAAATGTGGAGAAAGAATATTTTTCAAACGCAGGCTTACTTGGAAAAAAAGTAGGTTTCAAAGCGGTTGACGATGTGAGTTTTAAAATTTATGAAGGCGAAACCTTAGGTTTGGTTGGTGAATCGGGTTGCGGAAAATCGACTTTGGGAAATACGATTTTGCAGTTGGACAAGGCTACAGCCGGACAAATTTTTTACAAAGGCCTTGATATTACCAAACTTTCCAAAAGTGAAATCAGGAATTTGCGGAAAGAAATCCAGATTATTTTCCAGGATCCGTATTCGTCGTTGAACCCCAGAATTCCTGTGGGAAAAGCGATTATGGAACCTATGAAAGTTCACGGTTTGTATAAAAATGATGCGGAACGAAAGGCAAAAACCATTGAAATTTTAGAACGTGTGGGTTTGGGCGAAGCATTTTTTAACCGTTATCCACACGAATTTTCCGGAGGACAAAGACAACGAATTGGGATTGCTCGAACAATTGCTTTGCAGCCGAAATTAATTGTTTGCGACGAATCGGTTTCGGCATTGGATATTTCGGTTCAGGCTCAGGTTTTGAATTTGCTGAACGAGCTGAAGGAAAATTTTGGATTTACCTATATTTTTATTTCGCACGATTTGGCGGTGGTAAAATATATGTCGGACCAAGTTTTAGTGATGAACACAGGCAAGATTGAGGAAATGGCGGATGCCGACGATTTGTACGAAAATCCTCAGAAAGAATACACGAAGAAATTAATTAACGCAATTCCGAAAGGATAAAAAATATGCAGTTTACCCATACATTTTCTGAATTTTATAAAAAATTCAAAACGAGTCTTTCCGATGGCACTCTCGCCAAAATGACTTTTGCAAAAACAATTGGAAAAGCTGAATTACAGAATATTTTTATTCGGCCGATTTTGGACGGAAGCGAATTGAAACTGGAACTGAAGTTCAGGTTTCAAAAGGAAGAATTGTTTGAAATCCACAGCATTGACAGTGCTTTCGATCGTTTGCTTCCGTTTATCAACAATCCTTTTTTGTCCGTTATTTTGTTCACGACAGAATTTGATTTGACATATAAATTGAATAAAAAAAGAATGGTTAGCGTAAATGATCAGCCGCCAACTTTTGCACACGCGAATGAAGTGCTACTGGAATACTTGAGTAAATTATAGCAGAAAATTTTCTGTTTTGCAGTTTGCCGCACAAGGGATTGAGGCGGTATCCTTTTTTAGCGGAGCTTGCGGAGCTGAAAAAGATAAAGCCGAAAGCCCGACCCATAAAAAAAAGCATTTCCCGGAGAAGGAAATGCTTTTTTTTGTGGGTTGTGCCCAAATTTAATTTAGGGTCATTTCGGGGATTTCTCCTTCGATGATTAAATTTCCTTCGGTTGCTTTTTGGATGTCTTCGACGGTGACTCCTGGAGCTCTTTCGAGGAGTTTGAAGCCTTCGGGAACGATTTCTAAAACGGCGAGTTCGGTAACTACTTTTTTCACGCAACCCACGCCAGTCAAGGGCAAGGAACATCTTTTGAGCAGTTTGGATTCGCCTGCTTTGTTGACGTGCATCATGGCTACGATAATATTTTCGGCGGATGCTACTAGGTCCATCGCGCCACCCATTCCTTTGACCATTTTTCCGGGAATTTTCCAGTTGGCGATGTCGCCGTTTTCGGCAACTTCCATGGCTCCAAGAATGGTGAGATCGACTTTTTGGCTTCGGATCATGCCGAAACTAAAGGACGAATCGAAAAAACTGGCTCCAGGAAGTGTGGTGATTGTTTGCTTTCCGGCGTTGATGATGTCCGCGTCTTCTTCGCCTTCAAACGGAAACGGACCCATTCCGAGAACGCCGTTTTCGCTTTGGAATTCTACGGATATATCTTCGCGAACGTAGTTGGCAACCAAGGTTGGGATGCCGATTCCGAGGTTTACGTAGTACTTGTCTTTTACTTCTTGCGCGATTCTTTTAGCTATATCTTCTTTTGATAACATAATTTTTATGATTAGTTAATTTGAAAATTTGAAAATTATTTCTTGCTTGATGAAATAATTTTCGAAATAATCAAAATTATTGAATGTAAATCTTTTTTCATGTCTTCTGTTGGATTTGGGTAAAATTCGGACTTTGCACATAAATCCAGCCAATATGCCAACTCATCAGCTTCTTTCGCAGAAATTTTAAATTTATGGATAAAATCCGCTTTGCTTTCTGCATTTTGAGCCTCTCGAATGTTTGCTCCAATTGAAGTTCCGCTTCTAAAGATTTGAGAAGCCATTTCAAAACGATTTGATTGCCTGATCTGTTCAGAGAAAGAAATTATTTTCAGCGCAAAGTCAAATGTCAAATTTACAATCAGGTTGTCCTTGTCGTTTCTCATCTTCAAATTTTCAAATTATAAAATTTTCAAATTTATTTTTTTCTTGTTGTTCGTTGTTCGATTCGCTTTTCGAATTTTTCGCCTTGGAAAATTCTTTGAACCATGATTCCGGGAATGTGGATTTGATTCGGATCCAAAGTTCCGGCAGGAACTAATTCTTCTACTTCGGCGATCGTGATTTTTGCGGCTCCAGCCATGGCAGAATTGAAGTTTCTCGCGGTTCCTTTAAAAATTAAATTTCCGGCTTCGTCGCCTTTCCATGCTTTTACGATTGAAAAATCGGCTTTGAAGGCTTCTTCCAAGATATGCATTTTTCCGTTGTATTCTCTGGCTTCTTTGCCTTCGGCGATTTCGGTTCCGTAACCTGCTGGCGTGTAAAAAGCTGGAATTCCGGCTTGAGCAGCTCGGCATTTTTCGGCTAAAGTTCCTTGTGGTGTCAATTCGACTTCTAATTCTCCCGAAAGCATTTGGCGCTCAAATTCGGCATTTTCGCCTACATAGGAAGAAATCATTTTTTTTATTTGGCGTTTTTGCAACAACAGTCCGAGTCCGAAATCGTCCACTCCTGCGTTGTTGGAAATGCAGGTTAAGTCGGAGACGTTTTTCTGAACCAATTCTGCAATTGAATTTTCGGGAATTCCACACAAGCCAAAACCGCCCAACATGATGGTTTGCCCGTCTCGAACATCGTGCAGTGCTTCTTTAACCGAAGCCACTTTTTTATTAATCATATAATAAATGTTTAATTTGGTGCATAAATATATAAAAAAACGCCTTAAAAAAGGCGTTTTAATTAGAAATCAAATTCATCTGTATTTTGTTCTTCTATTTCTTCGACAGCGGTTGTGTCCCTAACCGGAGGTCGCCAACAATCTACTTTTATGGAAAGATTGGATGGTCTCTCGAATTGTTCTTTTGAAACGGAAAGCTCTTTGTCGCCGTAACATTTTTTCATGAACATTCCCCAAATTGGCAACGCCATCGTGGCTCCTTGTCCGTAGGTTAAACTTTTAAAATGTGCAGAACGGTCTTCGTTTCCAACCCAAACTCCGGTAGCTAAATTTGGCACCATTCCAACAAACCAACCATCTGACTGGTTTTGCGTGGTTCCAGTTTTTCCGGCAATAGGATTTCTTAACACATAAGGGTAACCGGTAACTCGATTGTAACCGTGTCCGCCACCATCAGTTCTTAAACGTAATCCCGAACCGGATTCCGTTACACCTTCTAATAATTTTATGACGGCATAAGCGATGTCGCGGTTTAACACATCGTGCTGTTCCGGATTTGGTTCGTATAAAACCACGCCGTTTTTGTCTTCGATTCTTAAAATAACTTGCGGTTTCACGTAAACGCCTTGGTTGGCAAATGTGCTGTAAGCTGCCACTAATTGTTCCACGGTAATTTCCACAGCTCCTAAAGCAATTGAGGGTTGCGAAGGAATTTTAGTTGTAACACCTAATTTTTTCATCAAATCAATCACGGCATCCGGACCGGTTTTGTCAATTAATTTCGCCGAAACGGTGTTGATAGAATGTGCCAAAGCTGATTTTAGCGTGGTCATTCCGCGGTAACTTCCGTTGGAATTTCTTGGTGTCCAAGTTTCGGTAACGTTGTGACGGCCCTTCGGGATTGTAAACGGAGAATCGATGATGGAATCACAAGGAGAATATCCTAATTGTTCAATTGCGGTAGCGTACACAAATGGTTTAAAAGTTGAACCTACTTGTCTTGCTCCTTGGCCCACGTGATCGTACTGAAAATGTTTGTAATTGATTCCTCCAACCCACGCTTTTACGTGTCCGGATTGTGGTTCCATTGCCATCATTCCGCTTTGAAGAAAATGTTTGTAATAACGGATGGAATCGTTTGGTGTCATGGTCGTGTCACGTTCGCCTTTCCAAGTAAACACGGTCATTTTTGTTTTTTTCTTAAACGAAGCAATGATTTCGTCTTCGCTTTTGCCTTGAGCGTCTAATTGTCGCCAACGTTCAGAATTTCTTCTGGCGCGATCCATTAATTTTTCAGTTTCCGCATCTGAAAGTCGGATGAAAGGTGCATTTTTATTGGTTTTGGCTTCTTTCCAAAATTCTTGCTGCAAATTCGCCAAGTGATCCTGAACAGCCTCTTCGGCATAAGTTTGCATACGCGAATCAATCGTGGTGTAAATTTTCAATCCATCACGGTAAATGTCGTATTCAGTTCCATCTTCTTTTGGGTTATTTTTTGCCCAAGATTTCATGTACTCACGAAGATATTCGCGGAAATAGGTCGCAATTCCTTCCTTGTGAGTTTGGAGTTGGAACTTCAATTTAATCGGTCGTTCGCTAAAATTTTTCTTTTGAGCTTCGGTAATAATGTCCGATTTGAGCATTTGTGCCAATACAACATTTCGGCGGTTTTTCACGCCTTGTTCGTTTCTAACCGGATTGTACAATGATGAATTTTTAAACATTCCCACCAACATGGCGGATTCGTCAACGGTCAAATCTTTTGGTTCTTTTGAAAAATAAGTTTTAGATGCCGAACGAATTCCAATCGCATAATTGTTAAAATCGTACACGTTGAAATACATCGCAATAATCTCACTTTTAGTGTATTGACGCTCCAAACGTGTGGCAATAATCCATTCTTTCGCTTTTTGAATTAATCGAGCTAAAATAAATTTTGATCCTTCGCCATGAAACAATTGTTTTGCCAACTGTTGCGTAATGGTACTTGCACCACCACTTGCTCCTAAACTGGTAGCAGCTCTTAGCGTTCCTCGTGCATCAATTCCTGAATGTTCGTAAAAACGCTCATCTTCGGTGGCAACTAAAGCATCTACTAAATGTTTTGGTAAATCCGAATATTTAATTGCGGTTCTATTTTCATTGTAAAATTTTCCGATGGTTTCTCCGTCAGAAGAAATAATTTCGGTTGCCAAATTTGATTCCGGATTTTCCAATTCTTCAAACGAAGGCATTGATCCGAAAACTCCCCATGACGCTAACAAGAAAAATAAGAAAACACTTCCCAAACCAATCAAGAATACTTTCCAAAATTGTCTGTTGTAATAACCCACGTCTTTTACTTGGGTTTTGGTATTATTTTTTTTCACAGCCATAAAAAATTAATCTCTTTTTTCAATTCTAAAACCTACTTCGGTGATGCCTTCTAATTCTTTCTCACCATCAAGTTGGCCAGTTTTTCGCATCGCTTGACTCACCGAAATTTGGTGATCGCCAATAGCCGAAAACTTGTAATTTTCTTTAAAAAATAATTTACTTTCCTTCACATCCGTAAAACCTTCACCCAAAAGCGTGCCATCCGGGTTGGTCATTTTGTATTGCAAAGTATCTACTTTTGTCAAACCTTTTGGCGCTTCTATTTTTACAATTAGAAAAATATTGTTGAAAGCATAATCGTCATTAGAACGCAAATTCACGAACAAATCGTATGTTTTTAAAGTGTCGGGATTATTAAAAACAAAATTCGCCACGCTGTCTTTTGGCCAAGTGTCACCATAAGAAACGTATTGGTCAAAAACCCGTTTTTTATCGCATGAAACCATCATCAACAAAGCGAAAAGCAGAACAAAACTAGTTTTTAGGTTCATTTTTATTTTGATTTGAAGGTTGGTTTGGCTGGTCACCGTTTGGTTTTGGTCGGTTTTTTTGTTTGTTCCGATTGTTATTATTTCTGTTTTTATTTTTGAAATTTTTCTCGCCAGTTGGCTGATTTTCTTTCACCGATGCCTCTCCAACTTCTTTATTTCTTAACGGTCGTGGCTGGTTTTGGTTTCGGTTTTGATTGTCACGTGGTGCCGATTTTTGTTCCGGATTCGGTTGTCTTCGGGTATTGTCCATCGGTTTTTTCGAAGGATTTGCTTGTCGATTCTCTACCGTTTCCGCCGGTTTTTTCTTTTTATTCGGACGTTTTTTCTTTTTTGGTTGATCAAATCTCGTTAAACTTTCCTGACCCACCGTGTTGCTGAATTCCTTTTTGGCTTCCACCTCAGGTTCTTCAGCATAATCTTCTAACGACGAAACTTTGTTTTTCTGTTTATTTTCGGCAATAATTTCTTTTACTTGCTCAATTTTTAAAACGTGCCATTGGGCATAATTATCGGTGTAAGCAAACCACATTAAGCCCTTGAAAATATCTTGTTTTTGGCAAACAGCATCACCTTTTTCGGTAAATAATTTGGTGTCAAAATCCGGAAAAGATTTCAAAGCATCCATGTAAGTGTCGAGTTCGTAATTGAGGCAACACTTGAGTTTACCGCATTGTCCGGCTAATTTTTGAGGATTAAGAGAAAGCTGCTGGTATCTTGCTGCAGAAGTATTCACGCTGCGAAAATCCGTTAACCAAGTCGAGCAACACAATTCGCGACCGCAAGAACCAATTCCTCCCAAACGCGAAGCTTCTTGGCGAAAACCAACTTGTTTCATTTCGATTCTGGTAGAAAATTCTCGGGCAAATTCTTTAATTAATTGTCTAAAATCCACGCGATCGTTTGCCGTATAATAAAACGTAGCTTTCGATCCATCTCCCTGAAATTCGATATCGGAAATTTTCATTTCCAAATTTTGTGCAATTGCCAACTCTCGTGCGCGAATCTTCATGGGTTCTTCTTTTGCCCTGGCTTCGCTCCAAATATCAATGTCTTTTTGCGATGCTTTGCGGTAAATTTTTGGCAAATCGCTTTTGAGGTTCACATTCTTTTTTTTCATTTGAACCCGAACCAATTCGCCCGTAAGGGTTACAATTCCCACGTCATGCCCGGGAGAAGCCTCAGTCGCTACAATATCTCCCATAGAAAGTGTGAGTTTTTCGGTATTTCGGTAAAATTCTTTTCTTCCGTTTTTAAACCGAATTTCCACACAATCAAAAATTTCTTGTCCCGAAGGCAAACTCATGTTCGAGAGCCAATCGAAAACCGTTAATTTATTGCAACTATCCGTGCCGCAATTTCCTTTATTTCCACAACCTTTCGGAGCTGATCCGTCAGATGTTGAACAACTTGTGCAAGCCATATTTTATATCGATGCCGCAAAACCGCGACTTATAGATTCGTAAAAAGTTTTGTGGGTAAAGATAGGAAATTTTAGATTGATGTAGGTTTTTGGTATTTGGAGATTTTAGTGGAGAGTTTGGAGGGAGAAGTTTTTAGTTTGGATAAAATTATTTCGTATTTTGCATTTCAGTTAGCAATTTTAGAAAAATTCATGAACCAAAAAATCATTGAATCTACTTTTGGAATAGCGATTTTTATAATCGTGATTCATGTAGTATTGCTTTTTTTGAAATTCGACCAAATTCCAAATGTTATTCCAATTCATCAAAATTTTAAGGGAGAAATTGATGGTTATGGAAGCAAAACTTTATTGTTTATTCCAATGATTTTGAATGTTATCATGACAATAATTTTTTGGTGGTGCATCAAAAATGTGAAACGCTTCAATTATCCATTTTCTGTGCATGAAGGAAATCGCGCCAAGGTTCATTTTTACACAAAGTTAGTTTTGTCGATTACGCTGGTTTTATTGTCGCTAATTTTCGGCGGAATGTTAATTGATTTTATTTAAAAAAAAACCTACGTCGAAGTCAGAATAAGTGTTAGAATTCGATATTGTGAGATTTAGATTAATTTTTAAATTAGCAGTTTTTCATTGATTTGGTACTATTGGTTAAAATACAACGGTTACAATTAATAATATGATGCAATTTAAATTGATTAACAAAATTAAATTAGTACCAATCTTTTTTTGATAAAAATAAAACTATCGAAAAATTTAACTTCTGTCTAAATCGTTGATTCTGTTCCGCTTCTGCAATTATTTTTCTGCAACAACACTGCCGAATTTGTTTTTTTGAATTTTTTTAATATTTTCGTCGCATTATTAACCATTTTTATATACAACAACATGAAAAAAATTAAATTTTTAGGAGCAATTTTAATCGCAGGCGCATTTGTAGGATGTTCGTCGGATGATAACAATGATTCATCTAATACATCTGGTAATCTTTTAGGGAAATGGTTTAATAAAGAGTGGGTTGTTAACGGAACAACAATTCCTTACGACGATCACGAAGAATGTGGGAAAGATTATGTAGAATTTTTGACGGCTACAACAGGTAGATATGTAGATGTTTGGGAATGTGAAGATGATATAAGTAGTTTTATCTACGAAAGAGAAGGAAATACTCTTATATTATCAGCATTTGGTGAAACTGCGTCTGCCCAAATTTTAGAGTTGTCATCAAGCAAGTTAAGAGTCCAAACGAACTATGACTTTGACGGTGATGGAGATGATGAAACCGTAGTTGAAGTTTATACTAGAAACTAATTTAAAAAGCCCTTTAGAATTTCTAAAGGGCTTTTTTTTTAACCTAAAATCTTATAAATTTTATCCGAAAGTCTAACTCTAAACGGCACCATCATCGTCATTTGATCGTCTGGTTTTGCTGTCACTACCGATTTTCCAGCTACAAACATTTCCGTTAAGGTTAATTCTTGTTCGCCAGTAGTTGGTCCGGAAATCAGAATTTTATCACCAATATTTAATTCTGTTTTTTCAATTAAAAACTGAGCAATTTGCGATTTTACGTAATAATGTTCGCATTTTCCAACCAAGGTTTTTTTGTCCCGACGCTTCGGGATTATTTTTTGCCGAATGTCTTTCTTTTCTACTGTTGCCAAAGTAACGGCATCTAAATCGCCAGATTTTTTAAATTTCAGATTTTCAGATTTGCCTTTGCGGAAAATCATATTGCCGTTTTTCACGCCACGGCGCAATTTTACCTGCTCCACCAGCGGCATGTGAATAATTTCCTGACATTCTGTAGAACAACAATTTTCCATCACGGCTTTACAATCATCACATTGAATAAAAAGCAAATGACAACCTTCGTTTTCACAATTGGTATGATTGTCGCAAGGTTTTCCGCATTGATGGCATTGCGAAATAATATCTTCCGTAATTCTTTCGCCTAAACGATGATCGAATACAAAATTTTTCCCGATAAATTTACTTTCGAGGTTTTCCTCCTGAATTTGTTTGGCGTAATTAATGATACCACCTTCTAATTGATACACATTTTTAAACCCTTGATGCTTAAAAAACGCCGAAGCTTTCTCACAACGGATTCCACCCGTACAATACATCACAAGGTTTTTATCTTCTTTAAAATCTTTGAGTTGCTCGTTAATGATAGGTAAGCTTTCGCGAAAAGTTTCCACGTCTGGAGTAATCGCTCCTTTAAAATGGCCAATTTCGCTTTCGTAATGGTTTCTAAAATCCACTACAATGGTGTTAGGATCATCCAGAATTTCATTGAATTCCTTTGCCTTTAAGTGAATCCCAATGTTGGTTACGTCAAAAGTTTCGTCGTTTAAACCATCAGCTACAATTTTATCCCGAACTTTTACGGTGAGTTTTAAAAACGAATGATCGTCTTGCTCGACTGCAACATTCAAGCGAATGTCTTTCATAAAATCGTATGCCTCGAGGGTTTCGCGGAAGGCTTCAAAATTTTCTGCCGGAACGCTCATTTGCGCATTGATGCCTTCTTTGGCTACATAAGTCCTGCCAAGAGCATCCAGATTATTCCAAGCTAAAAAAAGATTGTCGCGAAATTGTTTTGGGTCTTCAATTTTTGCATACGCATAGAAAGACAACGTGAGCCTTTGTTTTCCGGCTTCGTCAATGAGTTTTGCTCTTTCTTCTGCGCTTAAAGTGTTGTACAGTTGCATGCTATAAACGGTTTAAGTGAGAATTTTTTTTCGAACTCTAAATGGAAGAATTCGGGTGCAAAGATAGTTTTTTTTCGGAAAAATTGATTTTTGAATTAAAATTGATGTGGTTTAGATTGAAACTACCCTCCAAAAAAAGCCTAAAGTTTTTCCTTAGCCCTGATTGAGGCGATAGCGCTGTAGCGAAGCGGAAGCCTAAAGCCGAAAGCAGGAATTACGATTAAAAAAATGCCAGTCGGTTTGCTCCTAAAAACACAAAACCCTTTCCGGAAAATTTCAGTCGGGAAAGGGCATTGGGGAAAAAGAGTACTTTTTTTAGCAAAATTCTGCGTAGGCGTCTTTTAAATTTTCGGCAATCATTTCGGCCGGACGACCTTCGATGTGATGACGCTCTAACATGTGAACCAACTCGCCATTTTTAAACAAAGCCATGCTTGGCGACGACGGCGGAAAAGGAAACATGTGTTGGCGTGCGGCATCTACGGCATCTTTGTCAACTCCGGCGAAAACCGTAACCAAATGGTCTGGTTTTTTTTGTCCGTCAAGGCTCATTTTAGCTCCCGGACGTGCATTTCTGGCAGCACAACCGCAAACCGAATTTACCACGACAAGCGTGGTTCCTTCTTTTGCCAAAGCATTTTCTACCGCATTTGCACTATATAATTCTTCGAAACCAGCGTCCGAAAGTTCGGCACGCATGGGTTTTACCATTTCTTCTGGATACATCACTTTTTGGTTTAAAGTTATGATACAAATTTACGGCTTTTTCGGCTAAGAAAAAAAACTTGCGATAAAGTTTTGTTATAACAATATCAGCGGAAAATACGATTGAATAAAGCGTCAAGAAACGGCTTTTTCGGGCATTGACAAATCACGTAAAAATCTTCGCCGAAGCTGGTTTCTTCGTCTAAAAATTTGAAGATTTTTTCAGGTTTCGCTTTTTGAAACATGCTTGAAAAAATTGTGTTTCCGAGATGGTTTTTTTGATGTAGAATATCGAGCAACAGCAGATCGTAGAACCAGAATTTATTTTTTCTATAAAATGTTCTAAAGTCATTTTTTTGAAGTAAAAAATGAATTAATTCTTTTGATTTTTTTGCCGAATTTCGAAAAGTGTAACCGGTACTTGCTTTTGTCCAACCTCCAGCAGAACCGATGTTTACAACGTTTTTGGTATTTTTTTTCCAAAAAGGATAACACGTCATCGGGATGTTGCCGCGTTCTTTAGAAATAATTTCGTAACCAAGAATATTTTTAGATTGTAAATAATTTACAATTTCGGCTTCGTATTCTTTTTCTGACAATAAATCGGGCGAAAAAAGCGTGTATTCCAGCAAAGCTTCATGTGGCGAAACCGGCAAAACATACATGAATCGGGTGTTGTCTTTTTGTGCCACGGAGAAATCCATAAACGTTGCTACTTCGGGATTAAAAACGGGTTTGTCGGTTTTTATTTTCCAACCAATAAAATGCTGCTGGAGTAAAGGATATTTTTTTTGAGACATTATTTCCTCAGGTTTCAAAATGCTGTTGAATAATTTTTTACAACTGAAATTTTCTTCCTGAGTTTGAACTTCTACATGAGTATTTTTATCTTGAAAATCAAGCGCTTGTGATTTTAAAAAAGTAATATTTTTTTGCTTACGCAAAAGTTCGATCGTATCATTATAAAAGACCAAACTTTCGATTTGCTTGTATTCATACGGTTTCATCGGAAATATTCGCGAAAAATTTTCGTTAGCAAAAAGCGCTTTGTCCCATTTTTTTGAAACAATCGAGTCGAAATCGCCGTTTGGTTTTTCCCAAAAGCACCAAGTTTTATCGTTTATTTTTTTTTCGTCTGGGTCAATAATGAGAATGGTTTTGTCCGAAAATTTATTGGAAACCGCCATTTCTCGAAGCGTCATGAGTGCGGCAAGTCCGTTTCCGGCAAAGATGTAGTCGAAATTTCTCATTGCTCAAATATACCAAAATCCCGTTATTTTTCCACGTTTTAGAGTTGGGTTTTTGTGAGAATTGTCAATAAATCTGGAGCATTAACGAACGATTCCGTTTGACCGATAATTTCATTATTTTTTAAAATTGTTATCGTGGGATAGGTTTGATTCGAAAGATTTTCAGCCAATTCATGGATTCCGGTATTTTTTCCTTTTGGTTTGTATTTGAAGGTTTTTTGCTGGAAAATAATGGGTCGTTTTTCTTCTGCATTAAAATTGATGAAATAAAAATGTTGGTTCAATTCATCGATTATTTTTTGATTTTTAAAAGTTGAATTTTCCATCATTTTGCAAATTTTACACCAATTGGTATTGATAAAAATTACCAACGGTTTTGGTTTTTCAGCCGAAAGTTTATCTGCTTCTTCGAAAGTGTAAGTTTTGAGCTGCGCAAAATTTTGGCTTGCCAGGAAAAAGAAAAAAACCAAATATTTTAAATTTTTTGCCATGATTTTTTGGAATTTATTCTGCCACAGATTAAGATTTTTATTTGGAATCTGGAATTTCTGTATTGTGAATTTATTTTGCCACAGATTCGCTGATTGCTGATTTTCTTTGTTTGGAATTTGGAATTTCTGTATTGTGAATTTTTAATCTAATGTGAACCTAACTCCAGCAAAACTCCTGATTCCTTGATTTGGACCATAAACATAACTTGGGTCAAAAGTTAGAGCGTAAGGATTATTTGGCGTGGCGATTACATTTCCGCCGTTATCAAAATCCACCTCATTGTCAAACGGATCGTGTGCTCGTGCAATGATGAAAGGATTTCCGCGATTTGGCGTCCAATTCAGCAAGTTTTTGATCCCCAAATAAATTTCAATATTTTTGAGTTTGTTATACGTAAATTGAATGTTTTGAACGCTCCATGTTGGCGAATATTCGCGTCGCGGGTCGAGTTCGCCCAACAATGGTAAACGCATGGGTCCGATTATATTTCCGGTGTAATCGATATCCAAGAAAAATTTCGGAATTCTATAGGAAATCGCCCATGTTCCTGAGAATTTTTCTGTTAGAATTTGACGTGTTTTTTCGCCATTTTCATTTTTGGAAACATCCATAAAAGTAGCGCCTAAAATTACTTTCAATCCATTTTGAAAAACCATGTCAACGTTGGCGCTAATTCCCGTTGTTACTGCCGAACCGTCAAGATTTTTATAGATAATTTGATTGGGATTCGTATCGTAATCCGGAATGATCGAATTGGTAAAATAAGTGTACCAAGCAGAAGTTTCGATACCAAAATAATTTCCGTTTTCGGTGTAAATTTTCTTTAAATAATTGATGTTTCCATTGTAAGATTTTTCAGGTTTTAATTCTTCTTCAATAATCACATCTCGAGATCCGGTCAAGGCTGCGTGATCTTCGGTAAACAAATTAACAACACGGAAACCCGTTCCCGCATTAAATCGTAAAATATCATTGTCAGTTATTTTCAGTTTGTAGGCCAATCTTGGCGTGAAAATCGTTCCATGGTTAGAATTATGGTCTAATCTTGAGCCAAGCAATAGGCTGTTTTTTTCGTTAAACGAAATTTCGTCTTGCACAAAAATCCCGGGAAGCCAAGTTCTATCAGCGGTTTCAGTTGCCGGAGTATTATCGTTATAAAAATTATAGCGTAAAGCGCCACCTGCAAGCAAATCGTGATTGCCAATTTTTTTATCCCAAACCAATTGCCCAAAACCGATTTCTTGTTGTGCCAAATACGGAACATTTCCGTAAACGGAGTTCTGGTCGTGATTAGTGTAAGAAAAAGAAAACAAAAAATGTTCTTCAAGTGGCAATTCGTAAGCGCCTAAAAGTTCGTATCGCGACGTGTAAATACTTTCGCCATAAACTTCGTCGCCACCACGAAAACTCTTGTTCCATTGCAGTTCGCCACCCCATCGGTCTTCGTAAAAATACCTTCCCGCAAGAGAAAAAAGTTTGTCACTTTTTCTGCCGAAATTCCATTTTTGAAAAACCGAAATTCTGTGTTGAAGCGTCACATCGGTAAAATTATCATGGTTGTTATCAGTAGGATCACTGTAATGAAAATAATTTACACCTAATAAAACTGAGGATTTTTCACCGAAATTTTTTCTAAAACCCAAATCAACATTGGCTTCTCCCCAAGAATTACTAAAAACATCAGCCGAAAATTTTGGTGCTTTCGAAGCATTTTTGGTAATAATATTAATCAATCCGCCAACCGCTTCGCTACCATACAATGACGATGCCGGACCTTTCACAATTTCCACTCTTTCAATCAAAGAATTGGGAATTCCTGACAAGCCATAAACTGTTGAAAGTCCGCTAACAATAGGCATTCCGTCAATCATTACTAAAGTGTATGGACCTTCCAAACCGTTGATGTGAATGTCGCCCGTGTTACAAATATTGCAGTTTAATTGTGGGCGAACGCCGTTAACGTTTTGTAAGGCTTCGAAAATATTTGCGGTAGGATTTTTCTTGAAAAAACTAGGTTTATAAACTTCTACGGGAACCGGACTTTCGAGTCTGCTAACGGGTTTTAGCGTTCCAGAAACAACAATTTCATCCAGCGAATTAGCATCGCTTTCGAGTTCGATTTTAATTTCAGCATTTTGTGGCGTGATTGATTTTCTAAAAATTTTTGCACCCACGTAATTGACTTGAAGAATATAATTTCCGGCAGGAATATTTTCGAAAATAAATTTTCCTTCACCATTAGATGAAGCAGAAAGATTCAAACTTTTTATGGCAACATCTGCTCCAGAAACCGGAATTCCATCCAGAAAGATTATACCAGAAACCGAATTTTTTTCTTGGGAAAACCCAAAAAGAAAACTAAAAAGTAATATTAACGAAAATAATTTTTTCATTATTTGAAATTAAAATTTAGACAAAACTAAAAATAATTTTTCTATTAAAAAAACATATATCTTTGTATCTCTAAATTTTTGCTGAATGACTTATTCTGAAGAAAATTATTTAAAGGCAATTTATCATTTGTCATTGTTCCAAAAGCAAGGTGTAAATACCAATGCCATTGCCAAAATGATTAGTGCGAAAGCGTCATCGGTTTCGGATATGGTTAAAAAATTAGCCGAAAAAGATTTGGTAATTTATCAAAAGTATCAAGGTGTTACCTTAACTCCCGAAGGTTTGCATGCCGCAAAAATGATTGTGCGAAAACACCGCTTATGGGAAGTTTTTTTGGTGGAAAAACTGGATTTTACCTGGGATGAAGTGCATGATGTAGCTGAAGAATTAGAACACATTCAATCGCAAAAATTAATTGACAAGTTAGATGCTTTTTTAGATTTTCCAACGGAAGATCCTCATGGAGATCCTATTCCAAACGCTAAAGGAGAAGTGAAAAACACAGAGAAAAAATTGCTTTCTGATTTAAAAATTAGTCAAAATTGTATTTGCGTAGGCGTGAAAGATTCATCTTCAGAATTTTTAAAATATTTGAGCAAACAAGAAATTTCGCTGGGGTCAAAATTGGTAGTCGTGCAAAAAGAAAGCTTTGACAATTCATTAATTATTGAAGTGAATGACCAGCAATTGAGTATTTCCCACAAAATTGCCAGTAATCTTTACGTAAAAAGCGTGTAATTATGTTTGAAAATTTAATTGAATATTTACAATCGATCGATCCGGTTTTAGCGGCACTTTATGCCACGCTTTTCACTTGGTTTTTAACCGCTTTGGGAGCTTCGGTTGTGTTTTTTTTCCGAACAATGAATCGCGTGGTTCTCGACGGAATGCTTGGTTTTACAGGTGGTGTAATGGTTGCCGCAAGTTATTGGAGTTTGTTAGCTCCAGCAATTGAAATGAGTGATGGCGAAGGTTTTACTAAAGTAATTCCGGCGGCTGTTGGGTTTATTTTGGGAGCGATTTTTTTGTTTAGCTTAGACAAAATGTTGCCGCATTTACACATTAATTTCAAAGAAACCGAAGGTGTAAAATCGCCGTGGCAACGAACAACTTTGCTGGTTTTAGCGATTACTTTACATAATATTCCGGAAGGTTTGGCGGTTGGAGTTCTGTTTGGTGGTGTTGCAGCCGGAATTCCCGAAGCTTCCATAGCGGGAGCGGTTACTTTAGCCATAGGAATCGGAATTCAAAATTTTCCCGAAGGAATCGCAGTTTCCATGCCGTTGAGAAGAATGGGAATGAGTCGTAAAAAAAGTTTTTTATACGGCCAATCGTCTGCTTTGGTGGAACCAATTGCTGGAGTTGTGGGGGCTTTAGCGGTTTCTTTTTTCACGCCAATTTTGCCTTACGCTTTGGCATTTGCCGCTGGAGCCATGATTTTTGTGGTGGTGGAAGAAGTGATTCCGGAAACCCAACAAGACAAAAACACTGACATTGCAACCCTTGGATTTATTGGCGGTTTTGTAGTCATGATGACTTTAGACGTGGCTTTGGGTTAATGACAGCCACAATCATCATTGCCGCAGTTTCCTGATTTTTTTTTCTTTTTCCAAAAGAATTTTATCACCAGAAATACAGCGGCTAATCCTACTAAAATATATGCGATGATTGATTGGAAATCCATATTTTGTTCGCTTTTCAATTTTTGGCGAAAGCCAAATTATTTTAAAAATTGATACGCTGCAAATGACGCCAAATAGGCAAAAGCGCTCATGAAAACCAACTGAATTATTGGCCATTTCCAAGAATTGGTTTCCCTTTTTACAATCGCCAAAGTGCTGATGCATTGCATGGCAAAAGCGTAAAACAGCAACAAAGAAATTCCCGTTGGCAAATTAAAAACAGGTTTTCCGGTTTTAGGATCAATTTCTGCCGCCATCCGGTTTTTAATCGTGTCCACTTCTTCACCTTGACTTTGAATACTATAAATTGTAGCTAAAGTTCCTACAAAAACTTCTCTTGCCGCAAATGATGTGGTGATGGCAATTCCAATTTTCCAATCGTAACCTAACGGACGAATCACGGGTTCGATGGTTTTTCCGATAATTCCAATGTAAGAATTTTCTAACTGATATTCGGCTACTTTGTCCGGGATTAACGACGGATTCATTGGGTTTTCGCTGGCAGAAATTTCAGCTTCTACGATTTCTTGTGCATTCGCAAATTTTTCTCCGGGACCGTGAGAACCTAAAAACCAAAGGATGATGGAAAGTGCCAAAATAATTTTTCCGGCACCATAAACGAAGGCTTTTGTTTTTTCTAAAACGTTGATTCCTACATTTTTAAAAAGTGGCATTCTGTAATCCGGCATTTCGATTACGAAGTAAGATTTTGATTTTATTTTTAATAATTTATTCAAAATGTAAGCCGAAAAAATGGCCATTCCAAAACCTAAAAGGTATAAAATCATAAGCGTCAAACCCTGAAGATTTACAAATCCTAAGACAGTTTTTTCCGGAATAATCAAGGCAATTAAAATGGCGTAAACCGGAAGTCTTGCGGAACATGTAGTGAATGGTGTTACTAAAATGGTAATTAACCGTTCTTTCCAATTTTCGATGTTTCGGGTTGCCATAATTGCTGGAATCGAACATGCTGTTCCGGAAATTAGAGGTACAACACTTTTTCCGCTTAGTCCAAAACGACGCATGATTTTGTCCATTAAAAAAACTACGCGACTCATATAACCGCTTTCTTCTAACAATGAAATAAAAAGGAACAAAAAGGCAATTTGCGGTATGAAAATCACAACTCCGCCGATTCCCGGGATGATTCCGTCTGAGATTAAATCGGTTAGTTTTCCTTCAGGCAAATTTTCTTTTGCGAAAGCGCTTAAATTGGCAAAACTCTCGTCAATGAAGTCCATCGGGATTGATGACCATGAAAAAACCGACTGGAAGATTAAAAATAAAATGGCGAAGAACACCACATAACCCCAAACTTTGTGCATCAGGATTTTGTCGAGCGAAGCTCTCAATCCAGTGGCTTTTGTGGCATCTACAAAATAGCCTTTTTTCAGCGTATTGTTGATGAATTGATAGCGTTTTACGGTTTCTTTTTGTTGTAATTTTTTGAGTTCCGATTGTGATTTTGCAAATGATTGCTCCCTAATTTCGTTTCGTTCCAGAGTTCCAAAATTCACATCTTGCGTGATTACGAGCCAAAGTTTGTACAGCGATTCATTAGGAAATGCTTTCGCAAGGTTATCAAAATATTCGCGGTCAATTTCCGAAGCATTTACGCAAGGTTCCGTTGGCAGATTTTCGTATTGTGCAATTTGCGATTTGAGTTCGTCGATACCGGTATTTTTGCGGGAACTCACCAAAACAATTTTGGTTTTAAGCTCAGCTTCTAACTTTTCAATGTCGAGAGAAATCCCTCTTTTTTGCATTCTATCGGTCATGTTGACCACTAAAATGGTAGGAATTTCCAAGTCTTTTATTTGCGTAAACAGCAATAAATTTCGCTTAAAATTTTCAACTTCGGTGACCACCACTACCACATCTGGAAACAAATGATCGTTTTTGTTGAGCAATAATTCGATGACCACATTTTCGTCCATTGAACTGGCGTTAAGGCTGTAAGTTCCAGGAAGGTCTAAAATATTGGCTTTTTTACCATTTGGTAAGCGGCAAGAACCAGTTTTTTTCTCAACTGTAATTCCGGGATAATTTCCGACTTGCTGGTTTAATCCGGTAAGAAGGTTAAAAACTGAGGTTTTTCCGGTGTTCGGATTTCCAATTAAAGCGACATTGATATTGGGTAAACTCATGAATATTTTTTAAAGAATTTCAACGGTAATTTCGCTTGCAGTATCTTTTCTGATGGCCACAAAACTATCGTTTACATTAAAATACAACGGATCACCAAAAGGAGCTGATTGCAGAAATTCGATATCAATTCCGGGTAAACAACCCATTTCAATGAGTTTCAGCGGAATCGTTTCGATATTAATTTCCAACACTTTTGCTTTTTGTCCTTTTTTAAGAAGATCTAACGTTGTCAAAACTTTATTTAGATTGAATTTAGATTACAAAAGTACTGTAAAAAAATGAGAAAATTATGTAACCGGTATTTGAAGCTTCGGTATTAATTTTGAATTAAAGCTTTTAGTAACCATAAAAATTGAAAGCCATGAAAAAATATGTTTTATTATTTGCGGTAGCGATGGCGATGACCTCATGCCGTGATACCGCTGCTGAAAATGCGGCTTTGGAACAAAAAATGGAATTAGATTCTATTAAAGCTGTAATGAAAGCTCAGGAAGAAGAAGCTGCGAGACAACGAACCATAGATTCGATGGACGCTATTGCACAACAACGTGAAGCACAAGCTGCAAGAGTTGCGGCTGCAAATGCTAACGCCAATAATGCGGCACCTGTAACAGATGAACAAAAAAGAAAAGGCTGGAGTAATACTGCAAAAGGAGCTGTGATTGGAGCTGGAGCTGGAGCAATTACCGGAGCTGCAGTTTCAAAGAAAAAAGGACAAGGAGCCATCATTGGAGGATTGGCTGGTGCGGCTGTTGGTGCTGGAACCGGAGCGATTATTGATGATGGAAAAAAGAAAAAAAATAAAGAATAAACCTTTCTCAATACAACTATAAACCAACTAATTTAGAGACAGGCGATGCAATTTGTGTCGCCTGTTTTTTTGTTTTATTTTTGAAAAAAACCTCCGGATGAAATCAGAAAAAGAAAAAATGATAGCTGGCGAACCTTATTTTGCCAATGGAAAAGAGTTGTTTGAAGAGCGGTTGAAAGCCAGAGAAATTGTATTTGAATTTAATAATTTGGCTCCAGCCAAAATCAAAGAACGCTCGCAACTGATTTCAAAATTGTTTAAAACTGCAGGAAAAGGAACTTATATTGAACCACCTTTTCATTGCGATTATGGCTACAATATTTCGGTTGGGAAAAATTTTTATGCCAATTTTAATCTGGTCATTTTAGATTGTGCCGAAGTAAATATCGGTGACAATGTGATGTTTGCGCCAAATGTGAACTTGTTAACCGCCGGACATCCCATTCACCATGAAAAAAGAATTACCGCAATAGAATATGCTTTTCCGATTACCATAGGCGACAACGTATGGTTAGGAGCGAATGTCGTGGTAAATCCCGGAATTTCCATCGGGAAAAATACGGTGATTGGTTCGGGAAGCGTTGTTACGAAAGATATTCCTGAAGGTGTAATTGCCGTGGGAAATCCTTGTAAAGTCTTACGTGAAATTACGGAAGAAGACAAAAATTATTATTTCAAAAGGTTGGAATGGCAATAAATGTCAGTTTTCATAATACATCAATTCCTCGTCATCGTTAGGAATTTGGATTAATTTTTGAAAACGCAATCCCAATTTTTCAATTAATTTTTGGGAAGCGAAATTATCTTTCGTGGTCATTGCCGCAATTTTTGTGATACCAAAATTTTTCGCTACCATTTCTTTCAAATTATTAGCAGCTTCAAGTGCGTATCCTTTTCCTTGATATTGTTCGGAAAAAGAAAAACCAATGTCCATTACAGGCAAAAAATCTCTTTCGAAAATGCCAACTGCACCAATTTTAGCTTGGTTTTCTTTTAAAATCACTACATAATTCCCAAATCCTAATTTTTGAAATTGCGGCAAAAATTTATCACGAATATAGTGTTCAGCGTCTTTTGTAGTGCGAATATTTTTGTCCCCGATGTATTTAATAAACGAAGGCATGTTGTATAATTCGAGAAAAAAATCGGCATCGTCTAAATTGGCGGGTTTTAGGAGAAGGCGTTGGGTTTCGAGAGTTTTCATTTTTTTAAAATTATGAAATGAGATTTTTCTGGCTTTCGCCAAAAGTTCTCTGGTGTTGCGTTAGGGATTAAAGTGGAAATCCTTTTTGCTTTTTTCAGAAAGCAAAAAGATTGAAACGCAAAGCCCGACCCGCCTTTTTCTGGCGGGGAACGCCCTAATAAAATTACTCTTTTTCGCTCAAAAAATTAATGTCTTCTAACAATTTTTTTACTTCTTCCAGCTTGGTGCCGTCATAGAAACCGCGGATTCTGCCTTTTTGATCGACTAAAATAAAATTTTCCGTATGAACCATGTCGTACAATTCGCTGGAATTACTAGTTTTTACTGCCAAATATGATTTTCTGGCGATGTAATAAATGTCTTTTTGGTTTCCGGTTACCAAGTTCCATTTACTGTCAATCACGCCTTTTTTCTCGGCGTATTTTTTCAAAACTTCGGGTGTGTCAATTTCGGGCATTACGGTATGCGAAAGCAACATCACCTTCGGATTGTTTTTAATTTTTTCCTGAAGCCACGCCATATTTTCGCCCATTGGCACGCAAATCGACGGGCAAGTGGTGAAGAAAAAATCGGCTACGTAAATTTTTCCTTCATAATCTTTTTGGGTGATGGTTTTGCCGTTTTGGTTGGTAAACGAAAAGTCAGCAATGCGATGGTCGCGCTTGATGTATTGAACGGTAGTGTCCACCAATTCTGGGTTTACGTCGCCGGGATTATAAATGGGTAAGGTTTTTTTTGGTTTTAAAGCAAAATAAAAAAGGGAAACGATGATGGCAGAAAGGACGAAAAGGACGGCGAAAAATAATTTGTATTTTTTAAAGAAAGTGAGCATTCTGGAATATTTTTTGCGAAATTACAAAACAAAGTTTCAAAGCGCCTGATTTTTAACAAAATGAAAGGCAGTTTCAACTATACTTTTTTTAGATTTGTGAACTACTAAATTTTTTTAAATATGATGATATATTCCCGCAGAAGCCTGGCTTCTTTTGCTGCAATTGTTTTGGCAGCCATGACCGCGAATGCTCAGCAAAACAAGCAATCTCACGGAATTGAATTACAGTACATGGACAATTCGGTGAAACCTGGCGATGATTTTTTCCGATTTGTAAATGGAAAATGGGTTGAAAAAACTGAAATTCCTGCCGACAGAACCCGTTGGGGAAGTTTTGACGAGCTTCGTCAAAGAACGGATGAGGATGCACTTGCCATTTTGAAGGAAGCGGCTCAAAATAAAAATCTTGATAAAAATTCGGATCAGGCAAAAGCGGTGTATTTGTATCGCTCGATTTTAGATACCGTAACTCGAAACAAGCAAGGCATTCAGCCAATAAAGCCTATTTTGGCAAAAATTGATAAAGTGAAAAATGTCAAAGATTTACACGCTTTGTTAATTGAAATGGAACCTACCGGAGGCATTGGTTTTGTTGGTGCTGGAGTTGGTACAGATGCCAAAAATTCTAACCGAAATGTGGTAAGCATTGGTTTGGGAAGTTTGGGTTTACCTGATAGAGATTATTATGTTTCGGACGAAGCAGATTCTAAAGAAAAAAGACAAAAATACGAGCAACACGTTGCCAAAATGTTAGGTTATTTAGGCGAAAAACCTGCTGAAGCGAAGAAAAATGCTGCCAAAATTGTGGCGTTGGAAATTGCGATGGCTACACCAAGATTAGATCGTGTAGAACGTCGTGACAGAAGAAAAACTTACAATCCGATGACGGTTGCAGAATTGCAAAAATTAACGCCATCGTTCAACTGGGATTCGTATTTAACTGGAATTGGTTTGCCAAAATTAGATAGCGTAATTGTTTCGCAACCGAAATATTTGACGGCTTTAGAAACTATTTTCAAGCAAAATAAAGTTGAAGATTGGAAAGCTTATATGAAATGGACCACGTTGAACCGTTCTGCGGGATTGCTTTCTACGGAAATTGAAAATGCTAATTTTGAATTTTACGGAAAAACTTTAACAGGTGCCATCAAGCAACGTCCGCGTGAAGAACGTGCTTTGCAAACTGTAAACGGTACCGTTGGCGAGGCTTTGGGAAAATTATATGTTGCCAAAAAATTTCCGCCTGAAGCCAAAGCTAAAGCGGAAGCCATGATTAAAAATGTGTTTTTGGCGTTTGAAAACCGCATCAACAATTTGCCTTGGATGAACAAAGCAACCAAAACAAGTGCAGTTGAAAAATTACACAAATCACGCGTAAAAATTGGTTATCCTGATAAATGGAAAGATTATTCTGGATTAACGATTCAAAGCCCGGAAGACGGCGGAACGTATTTCAGCAACATGAAAAATTTATCAAAGTGGCGTTTTGAAGAAAATATTGCCGATTTGAAAAAACCGGTTGATAAAGACGAATGGTTCATGTCGCCACAAACGGTGAATGCTTATTACAATCCGTCTTATAACGAAATTGTGTTTCCAGCGGCAATTTTACAACCTCCTTTTTACGATTATCGTGCGGACGAAGCTGTGAATTATGGCGGAATTGGAGCGGTTATCGGTCACGAAATTTCTCATGGATTTGATGATTCTGGATCGCGTTACAATGCCGACGGAAATTTAATCAATTGGTGGTCTGATGAAGATTTGGCTCAATTTACAGAATTAGGTGGCGCTTTGGCAGATCAATACAGCCAATTACAACCGTTACCAGGAATTTACGTGGATGGAAAATTTACTTTAGGTGAAAATATCGGAGATTTAGGTGGTGTCAATGCCGCTTATGACGGTTTGCAATTGTATTTGAAACAAAATGGAAATCCGGGATTGATTGATGGATTTACACCAGAACAAAGATTTTTTATTTCGTGGGCAACTATTTGGAGATCAAAAGCCAGAGACGAAGCGATTAAAAATCAGGTGAAAACGGATCCGCATTCGCCAGGACAGTATAGAGCTTATGTTCCATTGCAAAATGTGGAAGCTTTTTATGATGCCTTCAAAATTGAAGAAGGTCAAGGAATGTATATTGAACCAGAAAAACGAGTGAAAATCTGGTAATTTTTATTCAGAAAAACTATAAAATCCCGAGTGAAAGCTTGGGATTTTTTTTGCCACTGATTCACTGATTATTTTATTTAATTTTTAAAATTCGTGAATTTTGTGGTTGGTTTTTCACCACGAATGCTCGAATTATTTTTTTTCTAGATCCTGTAAATCAGTGTATCAGTGGTTACTTTTTTAACCACGAATGCACGAAATTTTTATTTGCTATCTATTAAAATTCTAGTGGTGTCCCACTTTATTTTACTTGATAGATAAATTTTTCGATTGATTTTGTATTCTAAAACCACATCTTCTTCGTGAGTGGTTCTTCTGACGAAATATTGCTTTACCTCTGCTTTGGCAAAACCATCCATCAAAACTTTAAGATTTTTAGTTTTGATCGTATCTACCTTTGAGGCTACTGATACAAGATTAAAATTCTCTTGGTGAGAATAATTTAGTAGAATAAAATCTTTTAGGCTTTCTTGAGGCAATTCAATCAAATCTCGTGGTTGCAAACCCAAAAATGGTGGTCTTTTGTCATTAGATGGCATGCAAATCCACGGCATAATTGTTCGATAATAAAAAACACGATTGCTGTCTGCCAAAACAAAATTCATCTCTCCAAAAGGCGGATGTTCGATTGGAAATTTAGCTTTTTCCACACTATCTTTTGCTGAAATCACATAATACGTTTCGGGAGCTGATTTTTCAAAAGTTTTCTTTTCGCAGCTTAACAATGTGAAAATTATCGAAACCAAAACGAAACAAAAATTTTTGTCCATATTGAAAAGATTTACGCCAACGCATGATAAATAACCCCCAAAATTTCTTCTGATTTTTTGCTGTCAACGGTTTTTCCTTTAGAAGTTTTAGTCGAAAATTTTGGTGGAGGAAATCCGTGTAGAACTGCTTGCTTGCTGTAATATTCTTGTCGTGAAGGATGGTTTGGGTTGACGCCATTAAAGGTTTCGCTCCAACAGTTTTTTTCTATAATTTGATGAATAATTTCAATGCAATCCTTCTGTTCGATTAAATTTACGGGTGCTATTGAATTCGCTACATTATCCTTGCCCGATATAAATTTTATAGGATGACGGTGAGGTCCAATCAAGCCTCCGAACCTTAAAATTGTGGTTTGAAAATGACTGTTTTTTTGCAATAATTTTTCCGATTCCAGCATTTGCATTCCGCTTTCGGTGTCAGGATTTTCAGGCGTTTTTTCATCTACAATACTAAAATTTTCATCATCACCATAAACCGAAGTTGAACTAACAAAAAGCACTTTTTTAACCGTCGATTTTTCTACTGCTTCCACAATATTTCCGATTTTGGCTACAAAATTTTCCCGTTTCGGACTTCTCAATTTTGGGGGAATGTTGATGATTAGAATCTCCGACTCGCGTAAAAATTTCTCAATATTACCTTCAATTTTATCTTCAAAAATATAAACTAATGAGGCGTTTAACCCAAAAGCTTCGAGTTCGTCTAATTTTTCTGGCGAAGTAGTGGAGGTTTTAATCCGATAACCTTTTTCCAAAAGCGATTTTGCCAACGGAAATCCTAACCATCCGGTTCCTAAAATACTAATTTTCGGCATTGTTAATGGGATTTTCAATCGGGTTGGTAATGGAATCCGTTAATTGCTCCGGAATAATTTCTTCTCTGAAATTGGCTTTCACTTTTTGCTTCAAGACAACAGCATCAGTTAAAACAAATGGCGTTGGCATCATCCAATTCTCACGTTTTTTTACAGAAAACTCGGGATTGTCAAGCAAATCAAACGACGCCTCCATCAGCTCTAAATCAGGTTCGATGCCTTTTTTTATACTAAAACTCATTTCCAAAGGTTGGTTATTCGTCACATAGTAACTCAACAATTTTCGGCCGTTTCGTTTAAAAGCAGATTTTTTTTGATTTACGTGTAAAACGCCGTTTAACCTTAAATTGTGGAAGGTAACATTTGTATTGGCAAAAATATCGTAGCGGTTTACTTTTCGGTTAGGTTTGATGATGATTTTGAGATAACGTTGCTCGCCAATTATTTCATCGCGAACAAACTGAATGTTTGGTTCCGGCAAATTTATGGTTTCGGTTGGAGCACTAAACGTAAACTTAGAATTGTATTTGCTAAACAAATTGTAAGCCTCCACAATTTTAGCACTTTGAGGATTTTCGCCTAAATAATTTTTAGTCCAATCATCTAAATTCACGTCGTAAGTTAACCAAAAAGCTTTGTTTGCATCAGCATCCTGAAAATAAACCAGGCTGTTTTGTTTGGCCATTCCTTCTTCATAATTTGAACCAAAATGTGCTTTTGCCAAAAACCCGATGGCTAAAATTAGCATGACCAAACTCCAATTTTTTTTCTTCGGATAAAATCCAAAAACAGGCATCAATAATGCAAAAACCAATGCCGTGAGAATTGCACTTCCGAACAACATTTTTAATCCCAAACCAATAGGAAATGCGGTGATGAACGGTATAAAAATCACAATTGCCGGAATTGACAAGAGGAGGTTGAGAAACCAGAATGACTTTTGCGTAAGCACAAAAATAGCAAGCATGATAATTCCAGCGAAAACCGGAAGAATAAAAAATCCTGCTCCAGGCAGAAATATGGCAATTAAAATATTGATAATGAGCCAAATAAATAACGGCGCAACGCTAAAGTCAAAAGCTTGCGTTTCGAAATAAAAATTTTTGTAAAAAGCAAAGCAAATGGCCAATGTGATGAACACGAAAAAGCCAATGTAATCATGGCCGTTGTAAGTAAATCCGTGCAAAATATCAGCATATTGTGGATACGCGACGTTGAGAATTTTCCAACCTAAAAATGCGGCTGCTCCACTTACAATTATCACCACAAAAAGTGGCGCGAAACCTCGCAAAATTTCTCGGGTTGACAAAATTCTTTTCCCGATTCCCAGAAAAACAAAAAAGAAGAGCAAAATTCCGGCAATTCCAGCCAAAATAAAATTCCATGAAAACGGATAATGGATAAAGCCAAACGGCGTGTTGACGTACACGAAATCTTCGGTAGAATTTAATTGCGTCAAATTATAATTGCTGAAATAATGCAGCAACGGCATGAGATACGTTCCTTGATGCGCAAGCGTTTCTTGGCTCAAATGCTCGAAATCATCTTGCTTGGTATGATAATTAAAATGGTCATCGATAAACGCAAAATTAAAACCCTGAATTTGCCCATGTTCTCGGAAAACCGTCAAATCTGTATCGTTTGGTAAAAGTTTATAAATGCTGTACATCAACGAATTAGAAACCGGAAAATCCAATCCCGAAGCGGCGAAATTTTTCACCATTTCGGCATTTCCTTTGTTCGTTTCCATCAACATATAACTTGGTCCCGACGTTCCTCTGGCTTCAAAATTTAGAACCACGCCAACGTCTTTTGCCCATGGATGCTGGGTTACAAAAAGTGCGGCACCATTTAATCCTAATTCTTCGCCATCAGAAAATAAAATGATGATATCGTTTTTGTGGGATTTTTTGCTGTTTTTAAAAGCCCGAATTCCTTCTAAAATCGTGGCAATTCCCGAAGCATCATCAGCCGCTCCGTGAGATGCCGAATGTGGAGCACTGTCATAATGTGACAACAGCATCACAGCTTTTCCGTTAGGATTTGAACCTTTTATTTTGGCAATAATATTTCTGGATTTCGACAAATTTCCCCATTCTGTCAAGGTAAAACCTTCCTGAACTTCCGGATTTAGTCCTAATTTTTTTAATTCAGCAATTAAATAATCGCCTACTTTTTGATGATTTTCCGAACCTACATAATGTGGCAATTCCGAAATTTTCTTCACTTTTTCAATCGAATTTTCAATCGAAAATCCGTGTTTTAAATTGGCATTTACATTCGCTTGTTGGGGCATTTCGAAATAAAAAGCCAAGAAAACCAACCCCACAAAAAGCAAGGCAGAAATCAGGGAAGTGTAGTTCTTTTTCATCAATTTAAAAAAATTCAAATAGTTACATTTCTTTTTTTACCAGCATAATAAAATCATGGTCTAACGGCAAATATCCTTGATCATACAAAAAATAATAAGTATTGCCCGTTTTGGTATTTAAAATCCCGGTAAAATGTTCAAAATCAAAACCTTTGCTCATTAATTTTGCTCGCGTAGTTTTGGTTTTTCCATCAATATTCGTCTCGGTCAAAATCCTATAATTCTTCCGCAATTTGTTGTTAATATTGCGCATCAAATTATTCGAATCTTTGTTGATTTTGTTGTTAAAAGCGTTTCGACAGCCGTCACTGCAAAACTTTTTATCTTCGCGGCCTATAATTTTTTCAGCGCATTCCAAACATAATTTTGCCATAATTTATTTTTTTGGGAGCGATTCGTCTGTGAATATTTGTAATCCATGTTCCTGCTTTCGCTTCAATCCGCTTCCGCTGTCGCTTCAATCCGCTTCCGCTGTCGCTTCAGCGGGATTTCCACTCAATCAGGGCTAATGGAAAAGCTTGGTTTTTTGTCAGTAAACTTTTGGTTTAAGATTAGTTGCGAGTATTTTTGATTGATTTTATATATTCGTCGACAATACTATCTTTTTTAACTATTGTTTTCTGTAAGTGGTCGATTTTTTCATCTTTCTCCTTCAACGCTCTCAATGATTTTTCCAAATTTTTTGCGCCATCAACAATCAGTAATGTCAACTTATCTCTTTGATTAATAAGTTCTTGTTTTTCTAATTGCAATCCTTTATTTTCAGTAGATATTTGCTGATTCTCTTTTTCACACTCAACAATCTTTTTTTCTAAAAATAATTGTTTTTGACTTACGGTATTTTCAGGATCATTTTCCAAGTAATAATGATTTATTCCGACAAAATTTCCATCTTGATGCAAAATGTAAACAGAGCGGTTTTTGTAATCAACCCATTTATCTTTGTCTTCTTTAATTCCCATGCTATTCAACACATTGATATAACGGTTAATTGCAGATTTTGCCGTTGCAAACATTACTCGATTACAAATTTTAGATTTTGCATCAATGTGATAGCTAATCATTTCAGAAATCATTTTGCCGAAATCATTCTTTATTGAATTTTTGTAATATAGAATAATAGAATTATTCTCAACTTTCCGTTGATAATAATTTCCTTGCTCGACAATGATTTCTCGTTCAGTAAAACCGAGCTGCGCAAACATGGATTGAGAGAGAAAAAGCAACAATAAAAATTGAATAAGCTTCCACCGCATAAGTTACATTTAAAATTTTAAACTTCTTTTTCCTACACAAACATAGGTAAATTTTTCTATTTCAGCTTTTTAATCTTGTACAAATCATGTCTTCGATCTTTCAAAATCCTCACACTTCCTTGTTCGTGTAATTTTTTGAGTAAGTCTAAATCTACATCGGCAATCAAAGTCATTTCCGTATTTGGAGTCGCTTCAGCTTTAATTCCATTGCTTGGAAACGCAAAATCCGATGGCGTAAAAACCGCCGCTTGAGCATATTGAATGTCCATATTGTTTACACGAGGTAAATTTCCTACGCAACCGGCGATTGCCACGTAACATTCGTTTTCAATCGCTCGCGCTTGAGCACAATGTTTCACACGCGTGTAAGCATTTTGCGTATCCGTGAGAAAAGGAACAAATAAAATTTGCATGCCTTCATCCGCCATCAATCGTGACAATTCCGGAAATTCTACGTCATAACAAATCATGATACCAATTTTTCCGCAATCCGTATCAAAAGTTTGAATTTCGGAACCGCCCGTCATTCCCCAATATTGCACTTCATTTGGCGTAATATGAATTTTTTTATACATCTCCGAAGCCCCGTCTCGTTTGCACAAAAATCCTACGTTGTACAATTTTCCGTCTTCGGTCATTGGCATACTTCCGGTAATGATGTTGATGTTGTAAGCAATGGCAAACTCCTGAAATTTTTTCCGCAACGGTTCACAAAAATGCGAAATCTCTCTGATCGCGTCCGCTTCAGAAAGATGGTTATAATCCGCCATTAACGGTGCGATGAACAATTCGGGAAACAAAACAAAATCTGCCGCATAACCCGAAACCACATCAATAAAAAATTCTGATTGTTCAAAAAGTGCTTCAAGATTAGCCAACGAACGCATTTGCCATTGTACCAATCCTAACCGAATTACGCTTTTGGTAGCATTAATTAATTTCGGACTTTTCTCATAATAAATATTGTTCCACTCCAGCAAAACCGCGTATTCTTGCGACGAAACATCACCTTCCAAATAATTTTTCATAATTTTCAAAACGTGAAAATCATTACTCAATTGAAACGACAAAACCGGATCGTAAATGTCTTTTAATCGTACTTTGCTAATATATTCCTTTGGCGTCAACTCTTCAGAATATTCGCCATATTTGGGGATTCTTCCCGCAAAAATGATGGATTTCAAATTCAATGTTTCGCACAGTTCTTTTCTGGCGTCATATAATCTTCGTCCCAAGCGTAAACCGCGGTATTCCGGATCGATGAATACGTCAATTCCATACAACACTTCGCCGTCAGGATCGTGAGTTGAAAAACTTCCATTTCCAGTAATTTTTTGGTACGTATGAGCCGCACTCGCTTTTTTGTAACTCACCAATATCGATAATGCAGAACCCACGACTTTTCCGTCCACTAAAACCGCAATTTGTCCTTCCGGGAAAATTTCTAATAATTTTTCAATTTCTTCCTCTTCCCAATAACTTTCTTCAAGTTCGCAATAGGCGTGTAACATGGAGATTTTCAGTTCTTTATAGTCTTCAATGGCTAAATTCCTGAGTTCTACCTTAGAGATTTCTGTCTGCATAAAATTTTAATTTTCTGTAAGTTACGAAAAAACATTTCCGTTTGCAAACGCTTACAAATAATTACAACCGAAAGTAAATGTGTTTCAACCGAATAATTTTTTGCAGCTGTTGCAACTTTGCCTTGTTCAAATAACGAAAAGTGAATTTCAACATTGCTTCTTTTGAACAAAATAACTATTTAGTAACGAATAAATTTAAACGCCATGAGCAAATTAAGAAACAGAGTGCAATTAATTGGGCACGTAGGACAAGAACCAGAAGTGAAAACTTTTGGAGAAGGAAAAAAAGTAGCAAACATTACTTTGGCGACCAACGATTTTTACCGAAATGACAAAGGTGAAAAAGTAGAGCAAACCGAGTGGCATCGCGTTGTGGCTTGGGGAAAAACCGCTGAAATCATTGAGAAATTTGTGCAAAAAGGAAAAGAAATTGCCGTTGAAGGCAAACTTACCTACAGAAGTTACGAAGATAAAAACGGTGAAAAACGTTATGTTACCGAAGTAGTTGCTGACGAAATTTTGTTGATGGGAAGCAAATAATTTCCAATGAAAAAATTTTAGTAAAAAGCATCGTTTTTAATGCTAAAAAATTTTTAACGATGCCTTTTACTTTCAAAATTATAAATTTTCTTCAGGTTCCACATATTCTAAAATATCGCCAGGTTGACAATCTAAAGCTTTACAAATGGCTTCTAAAGTATTGAATCTTATGGCTTTGGCTTTACCTGTTTTTAATATCGACAGATTGGATAAGGTAAGTTCCACTTTTTCGGAAAGTTCGTTGAGCGACATTTTGCGCTTTGCCATCATCACATCTAAATTTACTATTATCGGCATCTTTTAAATGGTTAGGTCATTTTCAGATTTCATTTCAATGGCATTTTTCAAAATTCTCTCCAATACTGCAATTGCCGTCGCCATTACGATCGAGATAAATGTTGCAATAATACACAAGCCCAAAAATCCGGCGGGATCATCGTCTTCGTGGTGAAAAACGGCGATAAAGATTCCTGCCATAACAATCGAAACGCTTAAAATAATTCCACAAAATTTTATGGTCTTCAAGGCTTTCAGTGCATTTTGAGTGTACAATTCATTTTTCCCAATAAAACCCAACAATCGAAATGCTTTAAATAGCGCTACAAAAAACACGATGGAAACGGCATATCCGTACAAAATAAATGGATCGGAATAAACGCTAATCCAGTCTAAGTTTTGAGCACGACCTTCGGTTAGTGGAAACCGAATCAAGAGGAAAAGTGCCAAAAGTCCGAACAGCACCAATACAAATTGCAAAAAAATAATAGACATTTTTTTCATCACGCAAGTTTTAGATTACATTGCAAAGGAACAAATATTCATTGAAAAACAATAAAAAAATATTGATAAAGATATATTTTTTGCTTGTCGCAAATTGACTTACTCTGCGTAATCCTCAAATTTTCTCATGATTAACTGTTGCGTTTTTGAGTCAAAATAGGTCATCACAAAATAATCTTCGTACGGAATATAAGTATGAGAATCAATTCTGTTTTGTCCTAAAAATGCCGAGTAACCATCCGAAGCCAATCGTTTTTGCTCCACCTTTAAATGGTTAAAATTTTCGTCGAACAAACTTTCGAAATAATTGGTTTGCAAAAAATTATTATCGAAAAAGTCACCCATAAAATAATCCGTACTTCCTACCGCAATTCCCGCTACGGTAACCGCAACTCCGGCAAAAACACCTCCCGGAGATGCCACATCTCTCGCGCCACCAATGGTAATCAAGCGATGATTTGGCGTTTGATAAACAGAAATTCCTACATCACAAGATGATAAACGTCGTAAGAATTTTTTGGTTTTGGTAATCGAAACGGGACGCTTTTGTCCGGTTTGGCTAATCAAATCAGAATTTTTAAAAGAAATTTCCTGTGATTCTGTTGCTTCAAATTGGTTTAATTTTGTTCCCGAAGCAAAATCGTATGCCTGAAAAAGCAGTTTTTCGCCGTTAGTTTTAACTTGATACAAAGTATTCTGAAGCAAAAAAGAGTTGGAAAGAGAAGTTTTTTCAAAAGTATCTTTGGCAAATTTTTTCTCCACAACGCTATTATCATTTAGATTCAGCAGAAATACTTGAGTTTGTTGCGGTTGTTCAATCGTTAAAATAAGTTCGTTTCTTTGATTGTAAATTTTTATGGGCGACAACACCGAAAGTAGCGGTTGCTGCATTTTTTCGTCGATGGTGTCAATAGAATAATCCTGAAAAAGGGTGTTGAATTTTACGGTTTTTCCAAAAGGAGTCGCGGTTTCAAATGGTTCAAAATCAAGGATTTTTTCAGTTAAACCATTTTCAGAGAATTCATAAAATTTCAGGCGTTGCGAATTTTTTGGATTGGAAACCAAATAAAATTTATTCTTAAAATTGAAAGAAGTCAACAACGTTTCGTCCTTAAATTGTAAACGGATTTCTTTTTGAGCCGTGACCTTATTTTCGAGGTTGAAGGTTTGCTGTAAAATTTTCATGTAATCTTCCGAAGCCCAGTAGATGATAGGATTTTGGGCAAAATCAAATTGATTTCCTACGATGTGGGTAAAACTTTTATCAGGTCTCGCGATTGCAGTTTTTTGCTTCGGAAAAATAGCTGAATTGTATTGAAAGATAAACAGGCTGTCTTTGTCTGAAACAAAATTAAACAGTTCATTATCAGTATTTTGAATGGTAAAAATTTGATGATGAGAGGTGTTTTTTTGCAAATTTAAATTTTGGGAAACCAAAACCGTTTGCGAAAAAGCTACCGCCGAAGCTACCGAAAAAAGCAAAGTGAAAAAATGTTTTTGCATGGGGAATTTTTTCAAAACCGCATCAAAAACGATACCGTGATTTAGCGGTTTAATAATTCCTGAAATTTAGCAAAAAATTCGCCAACATGAAAACCGTCCATCAAACCGTGGTGAACGTGCACAGAAACTGGCATTATGCGTTTTTCGTCTTCGAGTATTTCCATTTTTCCAATGGAAATTTTAGGACAACTATCTGGAATTGAGAAATTTCTGGCGTGAGAAAGCGACGTGAATTTAATCCATGGAACCGCCGAAAAATGAATTAAATTGTCGAGCTCAAATGTTCGAGTCAGTAAACCGGGCGTTTCTTGAACCCGGATTGTTTCTGCCTGAGTAGTTTTTACGAAAGTGGAAAAATCCGGAGAAAAAGGCATGAGCGAAAACCCGAAAGTGTTGTCGTTTCGCATGACGGTTGTGGACGCGTCGATTTGGTCAAAAATAAAAATTTCGTCGCCGTAAATTCTATACTTAAAATTCTCGATTTCATTAACGGCAGCAAGGGTTTTGTGAAGATAACTCAAATAAAAGGAGTGATTATTTTCCTTGGCTTTTTGGTAGGCAATCGTGCAATCTACCTCGGCAATCATTCCAAAAAAAGGCTCGTCGAATTTGCTGAAAAATTCAAAATGTTCCTTTCTTGGCCAGTTATTTAAGTCTAATTTTTTTTTCATTTTATTAATCGTAGGGTTGTGATTATCGCCACGAATTCACGATTTTTTTGTCTTTAAAGTAAAAAAGGCAATACGTCGGTGATTTTTTCGATTGCTTTGAATTTTTCGTGTACTACTTCGTGGTCAATTTTTTCATGAGCCCAAGTGGTGTGAAATGGAATGTGAAATGCTTGAGAACCAATGTTTAATACCGGCAAAACATCTGATTTGAGGGAATTTCCAATCATCAAAAATTCTTCTGGTTGAATCTCCAAACGCGCCAACAAGTCTTGATAATCCTTTTCTTTTTTGTCAGACATCACTTCAATATGGTGAAAATAATGACCCAAACCGGAGTTGTGCAATTTTCGTCTTTGGTCTAACAAATCGCCTTTGGTTGCCACAACAAGTTTATATTCTTGGTGCAAAGCATCTAAAGTTTGTTCAACGCCATCAAGCAATTCGATTGGTTTTTGAAGCAATTCTTTGCCATATTCCAAGATTTTCTCAACGACTTTAACGCTAATGGTTTTGTTAGAAATATTCAAAGCCGCTTCAATCATCGACAAAATGTAGCCTTTAATTCCGTAACCGTACAAGGGAAGATTATCGATTTCCACTTTAAAAAGTTCCTGCGAAATTCCTTGTTTTGAAAGATAATCGTTCATCAATGCACAGAATTTTTCTTCTGTTTCTTGAAAATACGGTTCGTTTACGAATAAGGTGTCGTCAGCGTCGAAGGCAATTACTTTGATGTTCATTATGGATTTTTATTTTTTACCACCGATTTCACAGATTTTTATGTTGGGGAATCTGTGAAATCTGTGGCTGATTTACTTTTTACTCTTCAAATTTGTAAAAAGTGTATTCCCCGATTTTTTTGTTCAAACCACCAAGATAAAGCGTTTTGTTCAATTTAAAAATTGTAACCGCCGAAAGTTGCGGATTCTCTTCAATAAAAGTTCGGATTTTATCAAAAGCCAATTTTGGTAATTCGCCTTTAATGTGATTGAAATCTTTGTCAAAAGCCGAGTGAATATACACCACTTTTTTATCGGAATAAGCCATTAAATTTTGGTACGAATAACCCGAAGAAAGTGATGACGCGATAATTGCACCCAAAGCACCACCTAAAACGCCACCCATAATTACCGCTCCAGAATCTGGTCTTGGAGCCGAAACGCCACCAATTACCAAACGATATTTATTATTGTCGTAATAGGCAGAAATTGATGGATTTAAATTGTGGATTTTTCTAACAAGCTGTTCCGAACTTTCTAAAACGCGAGTGCTTTTTGAGTTGGGTTGTTCTTGAATAATGTCTGAATTTTTGAAATCAATCGCATGTCCAGCCCATTGCGTTAACGTTTTAACTTCTTTTCCGTCAAGTTCGCTCACGCTAATTTTCATCAATCCTGAATTTACTTTAATCTGGATTAACTTATCGTTCACAAAAAAAGAATTGGACTCATAAGTTTCGCTTTGTGCTGCTGGAAAAATCGGCTGATTGAAAGTTCGTTGTATAACTGAAAAATCCGTCAGGTCAAATGACAAGGTTTGCGTGGCATAATGGTTTTCGTTGAAAGTAAAAAAGAGCGAATTTCCTACTGGATAAACCTTCTTTTTATTGGTACTAAACACCAACGAAGCCGGAATTTCTGGCAGAATAGGTTTGATATCTGAGTGATAAACAAACATGCTTTTTTCTTTGTACAAGTCCCAAAAATCAACTAGTTTATTGTTTCGGTCTCTCAATTGCAAATGCGAACAATCCACCGATTTTTTCTCCATTTTTGCATCCGAAAAACGATAAAAATTTACAATGTTAGAACCTCTAGAGGCGGTAACCTGATAATAAACGTTGTTTACCGTTATGGCAGTGATTACTTGCTCTTTGTCTTTATTGACATCGATTTTTGCAGCAGTCGTTTTTTTGGTTCCAAAGTCAAAATTTTGGCAAACAATTTCGTTTTTGTTGCTTCCCTCGCGGTAAAGGGAAATCACATTTTGATTTTGACTATATCCCAAAATATCTCCGGTTTCCTTTTTGTCGAAACCCATACTCAAGCTATCTTTGATCGCAAATTTTTGGTCAAACCGAATTCCCTTAATTATTTTTTTATCGACAAAAAACAACACGGTTTCTTGCGTTTGCTCGTTGACGATCGAAAAAACGTCTTTGTTTTTGTCAGTTTGCGGATTAAATGTCGCCACCGTTTCTTGACCAAAAACCGTTGTAAGGCAAACCAACGCAATGATTGACAATAAATTTTTATAGTTCATGTTTTGAATTTTTTTACAATTCTCATTCAGTGAGAATCTGTGCAATCGGTGACGATTATTTAATTTATCGTCTCTCCATTTCCAGCTTCAGCATCCGGATTTACGAAAACCAATTTTCCTTCCGTATTTGTGGTCATCAAGATCATCCCTTGGCTTTCCACGCCACGCAAAGCTCTTGGAGCAAGATTTACCAAAACCGTCACTTTTCTTCCGATGATTTCTTCCGGAGAAAAACTTTCGGCAATTCCAGAAACAATCGTTCTCACATCAATTCCAGTATCTACTTTTAAAACTAAAAGTTTGTTTGCCTTTGGCATTTTTTCAGCTTCCAAGATGGTTCCGACCCGTAAATCCATTTTGGCGAAATCTTCATATTGAATCAAGTCTTTTTGCGGTTCTGCTTTTTTATTTTCTACCATATTTGCGGTTTTTGTAGCTTCTAATTTGTCAATTTGTTTCTGGATTTCATCGTCTTCAATTTTGGCAAAAAGCAATTCTGCCTGTCCGATTTTGTGACCAGCTTTGGTTAAATTCCAATCTGCAAAATCCAAGTTCCAATTATTCGGTTCGATGTTCAGGATTCGGGCTAATTTTTTGGAAGTAAAAGGCAGAAATGGTTCGGACAAAGTCACCAATGCCGAAGCAATCTGCAGCGCCACAAACATTTGCGTTTTCACACGTTCCGGATTGTCTTTCACCATTTTCCATGGCTCTTCATCGGCTAAATATTTATTTCCTAAACGCGCCACGTTCATCATTTCGCCCAAAGCTTCTCTAAATCTGTAACGTTCCACAGAACTTGAAATTACGGCGGGATAGGCTTTTAATTCTGCCAAAGTCGCTTCGTCCACTTCAGAAAATTCATTTGGTGCAGGAACAATTCCGTCGTAATATTTATTTGTCAAAACGACTACTCGATTGATGAAATTCCCAAAAATAGCCACCAATTCATTGTTGTTTCTTGCCTGAAAATCTTTCCAAGTGAAATCATTGTCCTTTGTTTCTGGAGCGTTCGAAGTCAATGCATAACGCAAAACATCCTGCTTATCTGGGAAATCCTGTAAATATTCGTGCAACCAAACCGCCCAATTTTTAGAAGTGGAAAGCTTGTTTCCTTCCAAATTCAAAAACTCGTTGGCAGGAACATTGTCAGGCAAAATATAACTTCCTTCGGCTTTCAACATCGCTGGAAAAATCACGCAATGGAACACAATATTGTCTTTCCCGATGAAATGAACCAATTTCGTATCTTCCAATTTCCAATACGGTTCCCAATCTTTTCCTTCGCGCAAAGCCCATTCTTTCGTGGAAGAAATGTAGCCAATTGGCGCGTCGAACCACACGTATAATTTTTTTCCTTCGGCACCTTCAACCGGAACATCAATTCCCCAATCCAAGTCGCGAGTCACGGCACGGGGTTCCAAACCGCCATCGATCCAGGATTTTACTTGTCCGTAAACATTTGGTTTCCAGTCGTTTTTATGTTCGACCAAAATCCATTCCTTTAAAAAATCTTCGTATCGATTCAAAGGCAAAAACCAGTGTTTGGTAGATTTCAAAACCGGAGTTTCCCCTGTAATTGTAGATTTTGGGTTGATCAAATCCGTCGCATTCAACGTCGAACCACATTTTTCGCATTGATCGCCATACGCTTCTTCGTTGCCACATTTTGGGCAAGTTCCCGTCACAAAACGATCTGCCAAAAACTGATCTGCTTTGGCATCATACAATTGTTCGGTTGTCTCTTCAATAAAATCGCCGTTGTCGTACAATTTTCTAAAAAATTCCGAAGCCGTTTCGTGGTGGATTTCCGCCGAAGTTCTCGAATAATTATCAAAAGAAATCCCGAAATCTTCAAACGATTTTCTAATGATGCCATCGTATTTGTCAATTACTTCTTGTGGGGTAATTCCTTCTTTTTTCGCCTTCATCGAAATCGCCACACCATGTTCGTCGCTTCCGCAAATAAACGCCACATCACGATTTTGCAAACGCAGAAAACGCGCATAAATATCTGCCGGAACGTAAACTCCAGCCAAATGCCCAATGTGAATAGGACCATTTGTGTAAGGCAACGCCGCCGTAATCGTATATCTTTTCGGATCTTGTATCATTTTAAAACTTCTGAAATTATGCCAGAACGGTTGCAAAAATAATTTAAAACCCACAATTTACCGAAGTTTTAACCCTATTTGTTTATATTTGAAAGAAACTTCCCCCATGAAAAAACTGCTGCCGTTGTTTTTGCTCACTTTCCCCGTTTTTGCGCAGGTTGAATCCGACACTATTTCAAAAACAAATCCCATTATTTTTACCGAAGGTTTCGCCGGAATTGCCGGAAGCGATAATGGCGCTTTATGGTTTTCGGGAGTCAATTTAAATTACCAATTCAATAGAAATGACTTGGTTACTGCAAAATTTTCTTTCAATCAAGGACTTGAAACGCGCTGGGTTTCAGTAGGACCTTTTGTGGGATTTCCGCTTTTGGAAGAACGAGAAACACAGTTTGAATACGGAGTTTTATACGGGAAACGCTGGATAAATAAAGGATTTTCCTACGGCGTTAGTGCCGGAGTTTCCTATGTTGATCGCGAATATTTTGATCTAAACGACGAAAATGTTTACCAATTGTACCAAGATAATTATTTTGGCGTGGCTTACGAACTCAATATAAAATGGTTTAAAAAAGAAAAAAAACGTTTCCGCGCTTTTTACGGAATTATTCCCGTTACCCAACGCAAAGTTGCATTCGGGCGAAGCGTTGGCTTTAAACTTGTGGGGAATTTTTCGAGAAATAACTACATTGGTTTGGGTTTCAGCTACGGATTTGGTTGGCACAAAAAATATTAGTTTTTTCTTTTTTTGAGCAATCGTTTGGGCATTTTTTAGTCCATTTTCCCGCTTTCCGCTTTATCTCGTTCTCCCGAAGTTTCGGGAGAACGAGGATATCGCTTCAATCGGGGCTATTGAAAAAATTTAGGCCCCCGACAGCTTCGGGATTAGACTTCCGGAAAAACTGCGACTTTGAAACCTGCTTACAAATTCGTTTCTTTGTTAAAATGAAACCCGAAAAAATGTACAGGACACGATTACAACACTATATTCTTATTTTAATTTTAAGTTTCACCACTTCATTTCACGCACAAACAACTGTAAAAATGCCCGAATATTTAAAAAAAGGAGACACCGTAGGAATTTTGGCGACAGCCCGAAAAATTGATTTAGCCACGCTTCAACCTGCCATAAAATTATTAGAAAGTTGGGGTTTAAAAGTTGTCATTGGAAAAACCATTGGTAAAGAACAAAACCAATTGGCTGGAGCTGATTGGCAAAGGGCTACGGACTTTCAGGAAATGCTCGACAATCCGAATATCAAAGCTATTTGGGCGGCAAAAGGTGGTTACGGAACCGTAAGAATGGTGGACAGAATAAATTTTGAAAATTTTAAAAAAAATCCAAAATGGATCGTGGGATTTTCAGATGTCACCGTTTTGCATAGTCACATTAATAATTTCAATATTGGAACTTTACATTCCATCATGGCAATTAGCGCCAAAAGTGCCACACCGGAAGCAATTGAAACTTTTAGAAAAGCGTTATTTGGTGAAAAATTAGAATATAAAATTCCGCATCACAATTTCAATAAAAACGGAAAAGCAACCGGCGAATTAGTGGGAGGAAATTTATCGGTTTTGTATAGCATTCAAGGTTCGGAATCAGCGGTGGACATGAAAGGAAAAATTCTTTTCTTGGAAGATTTAGACGAATATTTGTACCATATTGATCGCATGATGATGAATTTAAAACGAAATGGTTCGCTTAAAGATTTAAAAGGGATTATCATTGGTGGGATGACTTCCATGAACGATAACGACATTCCGTGGGGTCACGATGCTCTCGAAATTGTTCAGGATATCGTAAAAGATTTGAAAATTCCGGTGGCGTACAATTTTCCAGCGGGACATATTAAAGACAATCGCGCTTTGATTTTGGGCAAAACCGTTACTTTTGAAGTAAACGACAAGGAAACGCTTTTAAAATTTGAATAAATTTTTAGAATAATTTTGTCAAATTCTCCAAAAATCTCATGATTTAATAGCCTTCAAATATGGCAGAACACAATGATTTAGGCAAATTAGGTGAAGACCTTGCGGTAGAATTTCTTCAGAAAAACGGTTTTGAAATTCTGCATCGCAATTGGGTTTTTCAAAAAGCCGAACTTGACATTGTGGCCGTAAAAAATAATATTTTGGCAATTGTGGAAGTGAAAACCCGTTCCTCGACTGATTTTGGGTTACCGCAAGATTTTGTAAAGCCCGCAAAAATTAAACTTCTGGTCAAAGCCGTGGACGAATATGTGAATGTTTTTGATAGGGAAGAAGACATTCGGTTTGATATCATTGCCATTTCCAAATCCAACGAAAATTTCACAATTGAACATTTGGAAGACGCCTTTTTCTATTTTTAATCAGAATTTTTGTAGAAATCCAACAATTTTTTATATTTGCCTCTACACCACCATTAAAAAAAATTTTTATGAAAACTATTTCCTCCGTTGTTGAGCACTACATTAAAAGCAAGCCTTTTTTGCTAAGTGCTTTGTCCCAAGGAATTATCAATCTTACGTCGCTTTCAAGAAATATGCTTCCTGATCTAAAACAAGAATTAGGCAAAGAAGTGAAGCAAGGAGCCGTAGTGATGGCGCTAAAACGCTTGTCTGAAGATTTAGATTTTAGACTGAACCACAAAATTGTAAAGGTCTTGAAAGGAATTGGCGAGATTACTGTTCGCTCGTCATTATCGGATTACACTTTTTCAGTGTCGGATAAAATTCTTGACAAACAAGCCGCATTGATTTCGGAAATTAACCAACATTCGGATATTTTTTACACTTCGTCAAGAGGTGTTAGCGAAACGAATATTGTGTTGAGTGACAGCGTTGCACATTTGGTTGACAAACATTTTACCGGAGAAAAATTGTTACACAAATATGAAAATTTGGCGTCAATTACTGTGAAATTGCCAAAAGATAACGTGTCAACTCCAGGTGTTTATTACTTTATTTTCCAGCGTTTGGCTTGGGAAGGAATCATCGTGAACGAAGTAATTTCTACTTCTTATGAATTTACGATTTTGGTAAGCGAAGATGAAGTGGACGTTGCTTTCAAAGTAATCAAAGACCTTAGAAATCTGTAATTTGAATTACAATAATAAAAAGAAAAGCCCTGAATTTCAGGGCTTTTTTTATATCAATTCTAATAACTCCAAAGCTTTTTTAACTGATTTTACGTTTTCAAAAGTCAGTAACAATCTCAAGCCGTTTTTAGTTTCTTTTTCCTTCATCTTGCAAAGGTTTCCGTGTGTTTGCACAAATTGTAAAACCTTTTGAAATTGGTTAGAGATGTAATAATCTGATTGTTGGTCAGATACGAAATATGCTACCATTTTGCCTTGCTTTAAAATTAATTTTTCAATTCCGAGTTTAGTGGCAATCCATTTCATTCGGATACTGTTGAGCAAAGCCGTGGCAGGTTTTGGCAATGCCCCGAAACGATCCACTAATTTTTGCTCGTAGTCAAGTAATTCTTTTTCGGTTTTTAAATTACTCAATTCGTTGTATAAATTCAATCGTTCAGAAATATTATTAATGTATTCATCTGGAAACAACAACTCAAAATCCGAATCAATCTGAATTTCTTTTACATACTCTTTTTCTTTACCGTCGTCTTCACTTTCGTATAAATCTTTGAACTCGTTTTCTTTTAGTTCCTCAATGGCTTCGTTCATGATTTTTTGGTAAGTTTCAAAACCAATTTCGTTAATGAAACCACTTTGTTCTCCACCCAAAAGATCTCCAGCACCTCGAATTTCTAAATCTTTCATGGCAATGTTAAAGCCGCTTCCCAATTCGCTAAATTGTTCCAAAGCCTGAATCCTTTTTCTGGCGTCATCTGTCATCGCAGAATATGGTGGTGCAATAAAATAACAAAATGCTTTTTTGTTGCTTCGTCCCACACGACCACGCATTTGATGTAAATCGGAAAGTCCGAAATTATTGGCATTGTTGATGAAAATAGTGTTGGCGTTTGGAACATCCAATCCACTTTCGATAATAGTTGTGGCAACCAAAACATCAAAATCACCGTTCATGAAAGCCAGCATTAATTCTTCTAATTTTTTGCCGTCCATTTGCCCGTGTCCCACGCCAACTCTCGCTCCAGGAACCAATCGCTGAATCATACCAGCAATTTCCTTAATATTTTCTATTCGATTATTGATGAAAAAAACTTGTCCGTTTCGCTGAATTTCATAAGAAATTGCATCACGAATAATTTCTTCGTTAAAACCAACCACTTGTGTTTCAATAGGATAACGGTTTGGTGGTGGCGTTGTAATCACACTTAAATCTCTTGCCGCCATTAACGAAAATTGCAGCGTTCGCGGAATTGGTGTTGCTGTTAAAGTCAACGTGTCAATATTGGTAGCGATGGTTTTGAGTTTGTCTTTTACGTTTACACCAAATTTCTGCTCTTCGTCAACAATCAAAAGTCCTAAATCTTTGAAAACCACATTTTTGTTCACCAACTGATGCGTTCCGATAATAATGTCGAGTTTTCCTTCTGCCAATTGTTTGAGTGTTTCAGATTTTTGCTTTGCAGTACGGAAACGGTTCAAATATCCTACAGAAACCGGCATTTCTTTCAGTCTTTCGGAAAAAGTTTTAAAATGCTGGAACGCCAAAATCGTTGTGGGAACCAAAATTGCCACTTGTTTTCCGTTGTCAACCGCTTTAAATGCGGCACGAATCGCAACTTCTGTTTTTCCAAATCCAACATCTCCACAAACCAAACGATCCATCGGACGCTCGTTTTCCATGTCGGCTTTCACGTCTTGAGTAGCTTTTAATTGGTCTGGCGTGTCTTCGTAAATAAAAGAAGATTCTAATTCAGCTTGCAAATAACTGTCTGGTGCGAACTGAAACCCTTTTTCCAATCGGCGTTTTGCGTACAACTGAATTAAATTAAAGGCAATATGTTTAACTCGTGCCTTGGTTTTTTGTTTTAAAGCTTTCCAGGCATTGGAACCTAATTTGTAGATTTTTGGCGGAGTTCCATCTTTGCCATTAAACTTGGAAATTTTGTGTAGCGAGTGAATGCTCACGTACACAATATCATTGTCGGCATAAACCAATTTAATGGCTTCTTGGGTTTTTCCTTCGACTTGAATTTTCTGCAAACCGCCAAATTTCCCAATTCCGTGATCAATATGCGTGACATAATCGCCAACGGAAAGGGTGTTTAATTCTTTGAGCGTGATGGTTTGTTTTTTCGAATAACCATTTTTAATGTTGAATTTGTGGTAACGCTCAAAAATTTGATGGTCGGTATAAGCCAGAATTTTATTTTCTTCGTCTATAAAACCTTGAAAAAGCGGGAAAACGATGGTATGGTATTGTTTCCGAATATTTTCGCTGTTTTCTTCATCGATCGATTCAAAAATATCGTGAAAGCGTTTTGCTTGCTGGTCATTTGAACAAAAAATATAATTTCGGTAACCGTTGAAATGATTTTCGTTAAGGTTGTTCAGCAGCAAATCAAATTGTTTGTTGAACGAAGGTTGCGGCCGAATGTGGTATTCGAAAGATTTTTCAATTTTAAAAGTTGCCTTCGAACCAATTTCTGCGATAGTAAAATGCAGTGCTTTTTTAATAAATTCTTCTTGGTTCAGAAATAATTCCTCCGGTTTTACATGCTGAATCGTGGTATCCGTCGAAGCAAAAATTTCTGTAGCACGACCAAAAAGATAATCTAGTTTAGAAAAAAGGTAATCCGAATTTTGGATAAATAAAACCGTTTTTTCGTTGATATAATTTAGAAAACTTTCTCTATTTTCTTTAAAAAATTTATTTTCAACGTTAGGAATTATCGTGATTTTTTTCTGTTTTTCAACCGAAAGTTGGGTTTCCACGTCAAAAGTTCTGATGCTGTCCACCTCGTTTCCAAAAAATTCAATCCGGAAAGGATTTTCATTGGAAAAAGAAAACACATCCAAAATTCCACCTCTAACCGAAAATTCTCCTGGTTCCGTGATGAAATCCACGCGTTTAAATTCGTATTCAAATAAAACTTCGTTGATAAAATCAATGGAAACCTGATCGCCAACGGCAACTTTCAGGGTGTTTTTGTCGAGTTCCTTTCGAGTCACCACTTTTTCAAAAAGCGCGTCAGGATAAGTAACAATTACGGCAGGTTTTTTTCGAGAATTAATGCGGTTCAAAACTTCCGCGCGAAGCAAAACGCTGGCGTTGTCAGTATCTTCAATTTGATAAGGACGACGGTAAGAACCCGGATAAAAAAGCACATCTTCCTCGCCAATTAATTGTTCCAAATCGTTGAGATAATAAGCCGCTTCTTCCTTGTCCTGAAAAATGAGCAAATAAGGCAAATCCGTTTTTTCGAACAAAGCCGAAATCACAAACGAAATTGACGAGCCAACTAATCCTTTTAGCTGAATTTTTGCCTCCCGATTTTTTAAAATTTCGGCAATTTGCTGCGTTTTTACAGCACCTGAATAAGTATTTAAAATGAGTGGTTTCAAGAAAAAAATAAATTACTGTTTGGTGGCTTTCGGGTCTAATGTGGGAATAAAGCCTTGCTCTCTTCTTTTCATATTGCTTTCTGCAGGCAAAGTTGGTTTTGGCGTTGGGTTTGCCGCAGAATCTCTTTTTCTCGCCAAATTCCTAATCATTTCAGCTTCACCTTCTTCTAATTTTATTTGGCTTTTGGTCATGATTTCCTCCATTTGCAATGACAAAGAATTCATTTCCTGATTGATTTCGGGGATTAATTTTAGCACTTTATCTTCCGGAATTTGATGCAAATTAATGTACAAATCCAAACTTCGCACCTTAGTTCCTAAAGTCATGATTCGGGAATTGATCGAAGGCGTGTTGAACATCGCCGGAATATTATTGGTCAAATTATTGACGCGAGTGGTCAAGGTTTTTGCCTTCTGCTGAAAAGCGCCAATCGTGCTTTTGGGTTTTTGCTGAATTTCGGTAACAAAAAGACGCCATTCGCTCCAATTTCTAATTACATTTTCCACGGTTGGCGAATGTTGCGGAGCCGCCAAATTCCAGTGTTTTTCAAGATTGGCAAAAATTAATTCTTTTTTCTGAGCTTCTTTAGCGGTGTCAATTTTATGCGAATCATCGTCCTTGCAACTCACAACTATCATTGCCGAGAAAAAAAGTAATATCAATTTGATTTTCATAGCTTTTTCTAAAGTGGCAAATTTACGAATGTTACCACAATTTTTAACAACATTCATCAGGTTGATACTCATAAAGTTTACCTAAAAATTAGCGAACATTATTTATTAATTTTGATAATTTGACAACAACACTTGCCCAAAAAGGCAAATTTGTTGAAAATTACCGAGTTTTTTGAATCGATATTAACAATTTTTCGATTTTTAAAGAATTATATTTGCCAAGCTTAACCTCACATCTTTATGAAAGCCAAAGTTTTAATCATTGGAGCTTGCGGACAAATTGGGACAGAATTGACCAAGAAACTTCGCGAGGAATTAGGAACTGAACAAGTAATTGCTTCGGATGTTCGAAAAGGAGAACCGAGTTTTGTTAATTCGGGGCCTTTTGAAGTAGTTAATGCACTTGATTTCAACCAAGTTGAATCGGTTATTGAACAATACCAAATTGAAGAGGTTTACCTGATGGCAGCTTTGCTTTCGGCAACGGCGGAAAAAAATCCGGCATTTGCTTGGGATTTGAATATGAATTCGCTTTTTCATGTGTTGAATTTGGCGAAAGCCGGAAAAATAAAAAAAATATTCTGGCCTTCGAGTATTGCGGTTTTTGGTCCTACAACTCCGCAGGAAAATACCCCGCAATTTACCATCATGGAACCATCAACGGTTTACGGAATTAGCAAACAAGCAGGCGAACGATGGTGTGAATATTACCATAATTTGTTTGGCGTAGATGTGAGAAGCATTCGTTATCCGGGATTAATTTCTTGGTCAACGCCTCCAGGTGGCGGAACGACGGATTATGCGGTTGACATTTACCACAAGGCTTTGAGCGACAAAAATTACAACTGTTTTTTGAAAGAAGATACGCTTTTGCCAATGATGTACATGGATGACGCGATTCGTGCGACCATAGAAATTATGAATGCTTCGAAAGAAAATATCAAAATCCGTTCATCATATAATTTGGCTGCAATGAGTTTTGATCCGAAGGAAATTGCAGAAGAAATTAAAAAACACATTCCGGACTTTGAAATTGCATACGAACCGGATTTTCGTCAGAAAATTGCCGACAGTTGGCCTGGAAGCATTGACGATAGTCGTGCAAGGCAGGATTGGGGTTGGAAACACGAATTTGATTTGCCAAAAATGACGGTTGATATGCTGGAGCATTTGGGGAATTAGATAATTCTGGTTCGTTTTAAATTTGAGCCTAAATCCAATTTGCCAAATTATCTAATCGACTAATTACCCGAATTACCTAATTCTTCAATTAGTTTATCTTCGATAATTTGTTTTGTTTTGACAACTACGTCCACGTTGTCGTTAGGAATGGTCATCGAAAGGACGTAATGCTTAATTTTCCATTCACCTTTGACTTTTTCAAGAACGCCAGATCCGCGGCAAATTTTCATTTGGGTATCGAGCAATTCGTCAAACCAAGCAAGTTTTTTATCGGGGGAGAAATAAATGTTGCGTTGCAAAGCTTCAAAATCCCATGCTTTTCCTTTGTCGAAATAAGGTTTTGCCCAAATCATAAAATCTTTTTTAGTCCAATTTTCGGTGGCATCAGTTCCAATGTAGATTGAGTTTTCTGCCATTGCAGCAAAATATTCGTCATAATTAGCATTAGCCGCTGCTTTGTGCCAATTGTTTAAAAGTTGGTCAACTGCGGTTTTTTCGTCATTATTTTTTTGTGCCAAAGCAAAAATGCTGAAAAAACAAGCGAATGTGAGGAATATATTTTTCATGTTTTTTATGCGGAAGATACGAATTTTCAGATACAAAAACGGATTTCTTTTTAGCCCTCGATCCCGAAGCTTCGGGAGGAAAAGCCTTTTGTGTTGAGGGTTTCGATATAAAAATTTTGGGAAAGAGGCGGGAAAATGATCCCGAAGCTTCGGGAAAAAATGCCCGTCCCGAAAACTTCGGGATTGCTCTTAAAAAATATTTTTAAAATAATTTCGTTAGTGTATTACATTTGTTAAACAAATTTGTCTAACGATTTATGAAAATCCCCAAAAGTGTGAATGCCTTGCGCCAAAAGGTGATGCGAGGCTTGACCAAAGATATTGGCCGATCGAATTTTGATGTTTCGGCGACAATAAATCCTACTGAAATCAAGCGAATTTTGATCAATCGCCCGAACCAAAGGTTGGGGAATTTGTTGATGGTGACGCCTTTGTTAACTGAAATTGAAAGAAATTTCCCGCAAGCAAAAGTGGATATTTTTGTAAAAGGAATGTTGGCACCAATAGTTTTTGAAGGTTTTCCATCAGTAAAAAAATGTATTAAACTACCTAAAAAACCTTTTCGAGAAAAAATTGCGTACACGAAAGTTTGGTTCAAATTGCGGAAAAATAAGTACGATTTTGTGATTAACATTGATGGATGCTCGTCTTCAGGGCGATTGGCTACAAAAGTTTCACGTGCTCAATTTAAATTTTTTGGTGATTTGCCGGATGGAACTTGCGTGGCGGAACCACACATGGCGAAATTTCCGGTGGTTTATTTTAGAAAATGCATGAAATTGTTGGGCTTGGAAATGGAAAACGAGGAGATTCCGGAGCTTGATTTAAGATTAAGTCCAGAAGAATTGGCTCATGGAAAAGAAATCTTAGACCAATTAAAAGGCGATAAAATGCAGGTGATTGCCATTTTTACTTTTGCCACGGGAACAAAAAATCTTGGTGCAAATTGGTGGCGTGAATTTTACAAAAAATTGAAATTGGCTTTCCCGGATTGTTTTATTTTAGAGATTTTACCAGCTCATAATCAATCGGCTCTTGACTTTGAACCGGTTGGTTTTTTAAGTCAGGATGTTCGCGAAATTGGCGCTGTGATTGCCAATTGTGATGTTTTCGTTGGGGCTGATAGCGGGATCATGCATTTGGCAAGTGCTTCAAAAGTTCCTACGATTGGGCTTTTTAACCGAGATAATTTTAAAAAATATTTGCCTTACGGCGACAAAGATTTTGTGGTAGATACAAACACAACTTCTGCTGCGGAAATTATTGAATTGGTAGGGGGAAGGTTGTGATGTTATGAAATTAAATTAAACCAATATGCAATTCGACCAATTGTGGGTTTAGTTTAAAGTTAAAGTTTCTGTTTTGTTATTTCCTTTTTTGAATGTAATGGCAACAACCTTAGTTTTTTCAACGCCACCTAAAGTGTAATGTGCCGAAAATCTAAAAGTGTTTTGGTAATTATTTATATCATGGAAGATTGTTTCGGAATCAATGCTTTCAAACACAGCTTTCCCCTGACTGTCTGAAGATGCTTGAAAATCTGAAAAAAATGGTTCGTCTCCCATCATTTCCCAAGTTACTTCTGAATAAGCGTAAACTACGACGTTTGGCAAAGGATTTCCGCTGGCGTCTTTTAGATTAATGGTTGCAGACGTTGCGTTGTCTGACGAGCTATCGTCACTTGAACAAGCCGTAATTAGTCCTAATGTTAGGAATAAAAATAAAATTTTTCTCATTTTTGGTGGAGTATTAAAAAATTTGTCGAATTGCATTTTGCCAGCATTTAAGCTTAGCCTATTGGTTTTTGGGCAAAAATATAAAAATGAAATATAGCATTCTTACGGGATTCCGTAAAATGCATTTCGAGCAAAATTTTTTTTTTAAAAAAAGGAGTGGTTTTAAAGTGTAATCAGCTTATGTTTAATAGCATAGAGCACTAAGCCAATTCGGTTTTTGACATCTATTTTAACAAAAACATTTTCGCGATAGCCGTCAATCGTTTTGGGGCTGAGGTGCATTTCGTCAGCGATTTCTTTGTAGGTTTTTTCGGTGCAGGCGAGTTTTACAAATTCCAATTCTTTTTCTTTCAACTGCATTTTGGCGTCTTCATCATGGGGTTTGTTGATGTCGCCAACTAATATTTTGGAAACCATTTCTGTAAAAAAATATCCTTCTTCAATGGTCATCATAAGCGCTTTTTCAAAGATTTTTGGTGAGGTATCTTTTAACAAATAGCCTCTGGTTCCCAATCGAATCATTTTTAAAATAACATCTTCTTCCTCATTAACCGAAAGTGCTAATACTTTAAACTGCGGTCGGTTTTCCTTAATCCAAATCATGGTATCAATCCCGTTCATGATAGGCATGTTTACATCTAACAGGATTAAATCTGGCGGAGAATTTTTGTTTTCAGTAAAAAATTTTACAAAATCTTTTCCGTTTTCAAAACTTTTGGTGACCTCAAATTTTTCAAAACTGTTGAGCAGTAACTTCAAAGATTGAGAAAACAGTAAATGGTCATCGACAATGACAATTCTATATTTAGTTGGGGAGTTCATCTTGTTTTTTATTTGGGTAAAACAATCGGATTGTTGTGAGTTGGTCGATAGATTTTATTGAAAGTTTGGCTCCAATAAGAGTGGCGCGGTATTTCATATTCTTTAATCCGGAACCTTTACTATTGTGATTAGGGTCAAATCCCTTTCCGGTGTCGCTAATGGTCATTTCAAAACCGTCGTCGTTATTGAGTGTTTTCACAAATACCGATTCGCTATGTGAGTGTTTCAAAATGTTGAGCAACGATTCTTGAAAAATTCTGTAAATAATTAGTTCGTGTTCAGGATTGTGAATGGGCTTAGTCGTTTGGTCAATAAAAGTACATTTCATTTTTTTGAGATTTTGGATACGCTCTAAATCCGCTGAAATCGTTTCGACTAAGTTAGAGTTCAACATATTTTCTCTGTTAATTACGCGAGACAGAATTCTAATTTCGTTTAAACAATTAGACAAAACAGTTTTTAACTCGCGTAAATTTTCTTGAGGCATCGGCTGATTTTGTTCAATTCCCAAATTTACTTGCATAATACCAACCGAAATAATTTGACCGATATTGTCGTGTAATTCCCTGCTGATTTCTATCAAAGTTTGGTCTTTGATTTCAATTTGGGTTTTTACCAACTCCGATTGAAAATGCAGTTCCGATTTCATCTTTTGCGATAAATATTCGGATTTTTTTTTATAAAAATAATACAATATGGACAAGGTAAGTACCAACAAAGTGATAAATACGATACTTAAAGAAATGATTAGTAATTGTAATTCTTGATACTGCATATAAACCCGTAACTTATTGATCCGTACATTAATAAATTTAAGAAAGTTAGAATAAAATTATAAATAAAATCATTATTCTCCAGCAAGGTCATGTCCAAAGCAATGATAAATGGTAGAAAAGGGACATGGAATAAAAGTATTCCTAAGATGAACCAAAAATAAATTGATTTTTTAAATACCAAAATAAGCTCTTCGCCAAACAAGTCGTACAAATAAAAACTTGATAAAATTAATACCGAAATCGTACCCAATGCATAACTGTAATTTAAGGTATCGGTGAATTGTTCTTTCAGCAAGAAACCTTCTACACCACAAAATAATGGATAGGCAATCAATACGAATCGCGCTAAAATCACCCACTTTTTGCTTCGTAAAATAGAAGACAGTAGCCAAATGACATAGGTGAAGCTCAACAATATATAAACGTTATACAAATATATAGTTTTTTCAATTGCAAATGTTTGAAAAGCCAAAGCAACCAACTCATTTATAAAGGTGTAGCTTAAAAACCATACGATTGATTTTGCCCTAAAACTTGGCAATTTCTCCCAATGAAAAAAACCGACACAAGTTGTACAAAACAAGAGCAGTAAGATGATATAAAAAAAATATTCTGTCATTCAATTTAATTTAAAAAGCTATTCTTGGAGGTTTACCAAATCCACCGTAGTTCATCACGTCACAATCTTGATCGTCTGAACTCACGCCCGAAGGTGAAGCATTGGTTGCACTTACAAAAAGAGTGGTTTTGCCCTGAATTTCACTATCAACTGTGGCGTCTTGTGGATAAACACCAAAGTAAAACCGCAATCCATCAATGTTGCGACCTTTAGATATGGCTTTTGCTTTGGCATCAGAAATAAATTTTTCTAAAGCGGCGATTTCAAACCAAACGGAATTAGACTCGTTCGATTGTACATTAAACTTTTGGTGAAAATTGTTTTGCAATTCTCGGGCTGTTTTTCTTGTAATTACTTTCATGTTTTAAAATTTTTAAAAGACTATATCACAAATTTACTTGACTCCAAAATTATGATATAGGGGAAAAACACCCTTTTTCTTTGGGGTATTTTAGATTAAAAAAATAGGAAAAAAACTAAAAAATTTCAGGCATAATACTGTTAATCAGGTTTTTGTATCGGAATAATTTTACACCGTCAACAAAATGGTTCGACACAAATTATAAGGTGTAATTCTGAAAAACCTAAAAAGAGTAAGAAAATTTTAAACTATTTATTATGGCTGATGTGAAACCCATGGGTTGCCCTCATTATGGTGCGGGAACCGTAGAAATTCTTTTAAAAGAAAGCAGTGGAGCAGATTTTACTTTATTATTTGCGCCAGATCCTAACAACGACAAACTTCGTGCTGCAGGATTACCAATGCAATTTTATTATTATCCGAAATACCCGCGACTTGCTAAACATCCCGACGGAAGATACAAATTTTCGTTTCAGGTTTTTTCTGGAGTTGCTTCCGAAGGAGATATTATTGGGGTAGAAGGACTTGAAGAAGAAGCTGGAGGCTTTTTGTCATTAACAACCACATTGGATATTCCAGATGATTTGCTAAAAAAAGCAATCGACCAATTAAAAACAACGCTTCAAGGTCAATACGGAAACAGCACCAGTGCTTTAGGAAAATTATTTTCTTGGGTGAAAGGACGCGACAAAGATTTTAACCACACTAATGTTCGACCCGTAACCCTAACGGAAAATAAAGTCGTGATGCATCGCGTGGCGAAAGACAATGATGCCAAAGATGTTGAAGCTGCAGCACCTTGGGCTTTTAAAGTACAAGGTGAAGGCGATGGTTCAACCATAGGTTTAGGCGAAAATGCGTTTTCAGTATTAATGGGACGATATAACACCTCAATTGTAAAAGATGCCTTGCAAAAAGGAGGTAACAATTTAACCGTGGACCATCAGGTTAAATACCGGGCTTATATTCCTTCAACCGTGATTGAAACTACCATTCACGCCAAAAAAGTACACAGTTATTTTTCGGCAAAAGTATCGGTTAAACATCCTTTCATCGACTTGAATTGGGAACATGAGTACGAAAAATTGGCGACCTCGGGAAGCATTGTTTCTAAAATTTTTACCGACGGACAATTTACCAGCGAAGAACAAAAAAAGATGAACCAAGCGCTTTTGACCAAACAACGCGAGTTTGCTTTTGAAATGTTGAAAAAACAAATTTTTGATCCAGCAGACAAAGTGTTCACGCCAGCAAAAGATCCAGCTACTTCAGGTGGGGTGATGTCTATTTTTAGAATTTTTACCGGAGGCGTTTCGGTAGGAGTGAGTTTAAAATCGGGAACGCAAATCCGTCAACTCGATATGGCTGATAAAATTGAAATTTCCGGAATTGAAGTTTTGGGAACAAAAATTTCGAACACACTTGAGCCGTTAACCACTAAAACCGGTGACGCCGCTAAAAAAGACGTGGAAAGATATGTAACCGAAGTGCCACTTGATGAAGATTTTACAAAATTACAAGTCATTGCTTCTTTGGATGGTTCGTTAATTAAACTCGACAAAGACAACGAAATTTTAAACGACAGTCCGGTTCGCCAGGTTTCGATTGAAGTGGGTTATCCGGATTCTAAAGGAAATATGGTTTGGAAGGGTTCTGGTCGAATGATTTCGCCGGAAGGCAATCCTTACGTTCGCAGAAAATCACGTACTGGTGCAGAAATTGATGCGATTTTTCCGGCGATTTGGAACGACAACGAAAATGCCAAAAATCTTTTTGTTTTTGATTTTGCCAAAAGAATAAAAGGCAGCAAAGCTCGGGTAAAAACTATCACGATGTACGAAAAAGACAAACGCATCAAGCTTAAAGACAAAACGGAAGAGTACGAATTTAACGGAACTAAAGTTTTTATTCCGTTACCGGTTCAAAATATGCTCAACTACGAACTTTCAACCGAAGAACTTTTTGATTGTGATACCATGGAAGTGACTTTTAAAGCCGATAAAATGAGTACCAAAAAGTTTAAGTTCGACGTGGACAATTTTGAAGATATTATTCCTTACAGAGCTTGGTATGAGGCTGATTACGAGATCAAACCAACCGAATACAAGATTAAATATACTTGCAAAGGAAAAGTAGGTTCAAAAACTAAAAAAGTAACCATTTCTACTGATTATATGCAGCTCGATTACCAAGAAGGAAGCGTGTTGTTCGATATTCCATCAGGAACAGACGCCCAAAATAAAGATATCGAAGCCATCAGAAAAGCGTTTATTGAATAGAGCGTTAGTTTTTTTCTATTAAAGGGGGAAAACGCTACAGTTTCCTCCTTTATTTTTTTTAACCAAAAAATTATAAAGTCATGCCAGATACCTTCAAACTTAACGGAAACAAATTAGTGCCGCTCAACAGATTTAATCTTGAACCGGCGAAACCCAGTGTTATTTTTGCTAATGAAAATAAAAAACCAGGAAACTTTGTCATCGCCGAACATCCCGTGGTGCAATCCATCGATTTGAAGCCCGTGATTGTCACAACAGAATTGTTTAAACTGCGTTTTCCGCTCATCGAAGATAAAGCTGGTGTAAACCCGAAGAGTTTTTTTAGAGATTTTGAAGATGCTAAAATTTGGCACGTTTTCCCGACTATTGAAATTTCGCCAAACAATAATTTGTTGTTTTATTACGAGGAAATTTTGGACGCCAATGGAAAAGCCAAAGGTTATCTTGGCAAAGTGACCATCAAATATATTTTGAATAACCAAAAACCAATTGCTACTCATAGGTACATTCCGTTGGATTTGGCAGAAGCTATTTTAAATTTAAAAATTAAAGATGGCATTCTAAAAATCAATGGAATTGTAAATGCCCCAACCAATGAAATTACTTTTGAATTAAAAGACGAAGCGGTTAAAATTGCGTTTCAAAATTTAATTACCAACATAAAAGAAAACCAATGTAGCGTGGATCTTTTTTTCAATTTTAAAGCCTATTCCAAGCCAAGCAAAATTTTTAATATTGCAGTTTTAAATAAGGATTTTTACAAATTAGATAAGACATTTGTAACCCCAAAAGAAATTAGCAAAGCCAAATTAATTACGCCTTTGGCTGTAACTGATACCAAAAAAACCACAATTTTACGAGCCAATAAAAAACGAATTTTGCATTCGCTTGACGTGAAAGATTCGGTTAATACTGATTTGGTTAAAAGCACATTTATTCTCAAAACTAGTTTTCCGCTCAATTATCCTTTGGACAAAAAAGAATCCGAAGGATTGTATAAAAATTTTAACAAAACCATCACCGACAATCCATTTAATTTAAACGAGAAATTTTCGGAATTTGAACAAGTTTTTTTTCCGGGATTTCAGTTTGATAAATACACCGTTTACAAATCTAAAGTGCAACCAAATGTTTTTTTAATTGTTCCAAAAAAATATTATTTGGCACGCGATGCCGAAACGATGTCCAGCTGTATCAACCTTATTTTTCACGCATTTGAAGAAGGAACAGGTTTGTCTCAAGACATTTCTAAAGTGAACATTCAATATGCAGTTTCGCCTAATATTTCGGCTTTGGAATTGAATAAATTAAAGATTGATTTGTTTCAATTCGGTTTGTTAGATGATCAAATCACGGATTATTTTAGCAAAGTGCAATTTTTGTTTCCAAATGATATTGGAGCCGATTTTGAAATTACCGGAAACCACCTGATTGCACCTTCGGAGGTAAGTGTTGACGGTAAAAGTTTTTTGTTCAACTTTACCACCGAAAAACTTTCGGAAGCCAGTTTGCTCATTAATTCGTTCAACAATTCGATTTCGCAATTTGCCAATATTACCATTCGCCACAAAGAAATTCGTGATACAGCCAACATGGAATTGAATATTGAAAAAACCATTGGTGATTTTCTGCAAGTCAATTTTGACGATACAACCAATAAATTATTGGTGACCAACTTGTCTTATTCTCCGTGTAAAATTTCAAATGTTTTACTAGTTTCTGCTCATGATACGCCATTTTTTAATCCGTCGTATTTTGCCACGTTACCGCCACTTGAGAGTCAAAAAACATCACAATTAGAACTTAGAAATCTCACCAGTAGCGTTGTTCATCTCAATCCGAAAAATATTTGTTTTGAATACGAAAGCATCGAAGATATTACTAAAGAATTTACTCAGGCTATTGCCACAAGTACCGACTTTAACCGGTCGATTGTGTTAGAGTTTAATAAATTAGATACGAAAAAATTTGCGAAAATTCAGGTTGATTTGGTGGTAAGAGCAACTGATAGTGCATTTTCGTTTGAAAAAGACAAAACCGATTTTAAAACACCGCTGTTATTTAATTTTATTACCAAAAATCAAGCATTGCTCACGCCATTTGTAGATTATAAAGTTTTGTACTTTGACCAAAATAACAATTTGTCTAAAACCAAAAATTTTAGTTTTGATTACACCAGTGGTGCCAGAATTAATATCGAATAAACACAAGAATATTTTTTATAAAAAAATAACGCCATGATTTTTACCAATTTACCCCCAACAATTTCGGCGGCTCAAGCAACAAAAATCATTCAGGTTTTAAATGTTTTTGAAACCGGAAAAAGAGACGGGAAGTACGATGCATTAGTAGTTTACAAAGATTTTTTGCACAATACGCAACGTTATAGACAAATTACTTATGGCAAATCGCAAACCACCGAATTTGGAAATCTTAAAACTTTGCTCAAAATGTATGTAGATGCTGGCGGAATTTTCGGAAGTCAATTTAATCCTTACTTGAACAGGATTGGTTTAATTTCTAACGATATTCCAAAAACTTTAGCCGATGACGAAAACTTTAAATCGTTACTGAGAAAATCCGCAAGAGAAGATGAAAAAATGCGAAGCATTCAAGACGCGTTTTTCGAGCGGTATTATTTCCAACCGGCTTTGGCGTTTTTTAGCCACCATCAATTTACCTTGCCGTTGTCGCTTTTAGTGATTTACGACAGCTTTATTCATTCCGGAAGCATTTTAATGTTTTTACGCCAGCGTTTCCCCGAAATGCCACCGTTGCAAGGCGGAGATGAAAGAAGATGGATCACGCAATACGTAAATGCGCGACACGATTGGCTAAAAAATCATTCGTATCAAACCTTGCGAAACACCATTTACCGAACCGGATTATTTCAGCGCCTCATCAACGACGGGAATTGGGATTTATCAGGAAGTTTTGCAACGCAAGGTGTGGGGTTTTAAGGTGGGGATTTTTTGATTCATCTAAAAACAAAAAATCCTGATATTTCTATCAGGATTAATTTTGCTCCCCCTCTTGGGCTCGAACCAAGGACCCTCTGATTAACAGTCAGATGCTCTAACCAACTGAGCTAAGGAGGAAGGCGTATTGCCTTGTAAAGCGGTGCAAATATAAGGCGAAAATTGATTTCTGCAAATTTATTTACAGAAAATTTTCAATTTTTTTTCTATTTCACAATCGCTTTGTAAATATCGTTTCCGTTGGCAAATAAAACCAAAGCGATAAGTATAAAGAAACCAACGATTTGCGCTCGTTCCATGAATTTTTCGCTCGGTTTTCTTCTCGTAATCATTTCGTATAATAAAAACATGACGTGACCTCCATCAAGTGCTGGAATTGGCAATAAATTCATCACCCCAAGCATGATTGACAAGAAAGCTGTTACACCCCAAAAATATTCCCAACTCCAAACGCTCGGGAAAACATTGAAGATGGCATAGAAGCCCCCAACACCTTTGTAAGCGCCAGTATCAGGATTTACAATTGCTTTCAATTGCGTAACATACTTTCCTAATTCGTCTTTGCTTCTCTGAATTCCCGCGGGAAAAGATTCTGCAAAAGAAAATGTTTCTCGGCTGATTTTGTAATACCCTAATTTTTCTAAATTGTCAATTTTGACATTACCTCTAATTATTCTGATTTCTCCATCTTTATTGATGGTAAGATTTACAGTTTGCTGTTTTTCTTTTCTAAATATGACAGCATTAACCGTTTTGTTAGGGTTTGCTTTTACATAATCAAGCAATTCATCTGCATAGACTTTTTTTCCTTCGATGCTTAAAATGATATCACCTGGTTCAAGTACGTTCAAATTTGGAGAGTTTTCTGCCAAATCTCCTACCACAAACGGAATTCTTAAACTCATAAAGATTTTTTCATCCTTCATCACTTTGTCTAAAACATCAATTGGAAGGTTGATGTCTTGAGGAGCGCCATTTCGTTCAACAGTTACGTTTTTTCCAAAAGTTACATTGTACAATACGTCGTTGAATTTTTCAATTTTTTTCCCGTCAACAGCTATAATTTTGTCTCCAGTTTTAAATCCGAGTTCTTCTCCTACGGGTTGCGTAATCCAGATTCCATCTTTTACTTCAGAATTGGCAATATAGGTGTTGCCGTAGAAAAATGCCATTCCAATATATATTACAATCGCCAAAATAAAATTGACCGTAACACCACCTAACATAATAATCAAACGTTGCCAAGCTGGTTTAGAACGAAATTCCCACGGTTGCGGTGGCAAAGCCATTTGTTCTTTGTCCATACTTTCGTCGATCATTCCGGCGATTTTCACGTAACCTCCAAGCGGAAGCCATCCAATTCCATATACGGTTTCGCCGATTTTTTTCTTAAAAAGAGAAAATTTTACATCAAAAAAAAGATAAAATTTCTCGACTTTGGTTTTAAATAATTTCGCGGGAATAAAATGCCCTAATTCGTGCAAAACGATTAGCAGCGATAAACTCAGCAAAAACTGCGAGAGCTTGATAACGATTTCCATTTTTGTATTTTAAATTTCAAATAATTGCGAACAAAAATAGTGTTTTAAGTTTATAAATTGATGGCTGCCACGATTTAAAACTTTGGTAAAAAATAATATTTGCGAATACCAAAAAATGAAAAACCTCTGCAAAAGCAAAGGTTCGTCAACTAATTAAAAACAAAAAACAACTTTATTTCTTTACTAATTTTACGGTTTTGGTTTTGCCTTGCCCTTCAATATTTACCAAATACATTCCTGGAGCTAATCCCGAAATGCCAATACTTCCGCTGTTTTCAGCTACATTTTGCTCTAAAACTTTTTGCCCTAAAGTGTTGAAAAAAGTAATCTTGCTTACCGTTTCTTGGCTTTGGAAATTAAAAACATCAGTTGCCGGATTTGGATAAGCGGTAAAATTTTCCAACTTATTTTCTTTCACTGATAAAACTTCATTTACAGAAACATAAATGTTGTCAATTTCAAAATCGTTTGGCAATCCTGCGGTTGAACCTGTGATGTTGCTTCGTAAAACGAAAATTTCGGTGATGTTGCTTATCGCAAAGGCAGAAGATTCCGGAATAAAATCGGCGATGGGAATCGAAAGCAAATGCCACTGATTGTCATTAGCAAAACCATAACTATTTTGAGCCGGATCAATCAAAACCTTTGCCGTCACGCCATTTCCACGCATTCTAACATAAAAAGCAGCGGCAGAATTGGTTTTTATTGAAAAATTATAATAATTGTAAGTGGACAAATTAACGCTGATGTCGGTGGTGTTCGCGGTATTTCTTGGGAAAAAAATAGCATGAAAATACGAACTGGTTCCGTTGAAGGTCAACAAATAATTTTTGGTTCCTTCAAATGGAGCTGTCGTGGGTTCGGATAATGCAAAACCTTGTCCATTGCTAAATCTTAAAGTCGAAACGCCGGTTTCAACAGCGGGATCTTCTGTGTAAATGGCAAATGTTTCTTGCGCTTGCAAAAGTGGAGAAATGAGCAATAATGCAAATAATGTAATTTTTTTCATAATTTAATTGTTTTAATTGATTATTTGATTGCAATTTAATTCGAGTTGGCAAAAACGAAGGGTTTTAACATACTTGAAAAGGGGTTTAAAAATTTTTATTTGCAAAAAATAACATCTTTAAAACATTGGTAATTAAAATTTTATAGATTTTAAATATTTACCTTATCCATTTTTGGAACCATAAAACTAAATAACAACCACGAAAGTATGTACGCGATTGAACAATAGGCGAAAAGAATGTAATAACCTGTTTCAATGCTACCCAAATTTTTATAATGGTCCAATAAAATTCCGGCTACTTTTGCCACAATTATTCCACCAACAGCACCAACCATTCCGCCAATTCCAACTACCGAAGCCACGGCTTTTTTTGGAAACATATCAGAAACCGTAGTGTAAGAATTTGATGACCACGCCTGATGTGCCGCGGTTGCCAAACCAATCACAAAAATGGCGTACCAATAATTGATTTTTCCGATTTCTTGAGCTGCAACCATTGGCAAAACCAACAATGAAATAATGAATAAGGTTTTTTTTCTGGCTTTGTAAATGGGCATTCCTTTTTTAATAAAATTTCCGGAAAGCCAACCACCTGCGATACTTCCGAACATTGCCATGGTATAAACTGCTGCAATTGGTAAGGCCAAATCAAGTTTGGTCATGTTATATTCTTTGTTGAGAAATGAGGGCAACCAAAAGAGCAAAAACCACCAAACCGGATCGGTAAAAAATTTTAAAATGGCAAAAGACCACGTTTGTCTGTATTTGAACAAATCTCGCCATTTCATTTTAGAATCTTGAGGCAAACTCGTGTCATTTCGGTCGTCCATGTGAATGTAGTCGTACTCTTCCTGAGACAAATTTTTATGTTTGGCAGGAATTTCATAATGTTTGAACCAAAAAATTAACCAAATCAACCCAATCGCTCCCGTGATGATAAATGCCCATTCCCAACCTAAAGAAAATGCGATTAACGGAACGGTTAATGGCGCTACAATGGCGCCAACATTACTTCCTGAATTAAAAATTCCGGTGGCAAGGGCACGTTCTTTTTTAGGAAACCATTCGGCGACAGTTTTGATTGCAGCAGGAAAATTTCCGGCTTCGCTAATTCCTAAAAAACCTCTCGCGACCGAAAAGCCGAAGGCTGTTTTGGCAAAAGCATGACCAACAGCAGAAAGACTCCAAATAAATAATGAAAAAGCATAGCCGAATTTAGTCCCGATTTTATCGATTACAAATCCCGCACCAACTAAACCTACGGCGTAAGTGAATTGAAAAACCGCAACAATATTAGAATAATCCGATTCTGTCCAACCAAAAAGTGGTTCGAGATAATCGTCTTTGAGCAAACTAATTACTTGACGGTCTAAATAATTAATAGTGGTGGCAAAAAACACCAACGAGAGAATCGTCCAGCGGTATTTTTTTTTCGTGGTTGGGATTGTATTTTTCAAATTGTAGTTTTTTTGGGTTGAAAAATTTTACTTGTCGAGGTATTGAATCAATTGGTAAGTGTTATCGTTGAAGAATTTCATGTGTTCCAATAAAGGTTCGTAACGATCGTAATTGCTGTTGATGATGCCTTTGTTAGAATCACGGTTAGAATAATCGGTTTTTAAATTTTCCGGATCATTATCTTGGTAACGAAACCAATGCCAACCCACACAAGCATTGCTTTTTAATAATTCAATAATAAAATTTTGGTAAAATAATCCACGGTCGTTTTGCGTAGGAACATTCCATCCGGCACCTGTTTTATTTGGCAATCCCGAGTCTTCACCTTTGGTGTACCATTCAGTGATGATAAATGGTTTTCCGGACCATTTTTCCCAATTTTTCAAAATTTCTTGCTGAGGTTCCCATTTTCTGTAATGATTCACCGAAACGATATCCATGTATTTTCCGGCTACTTCAAAAATTTTAGGATTGTCTAATTCATCTAATTCCTGATTGAATCTGCAACCTAAATACAAATGATTTGGGTCGTATTTTTTTACGGCTTCGGCTACTTTTTTAAGGTAAGTTTCAAAATAAAATCCGGTAAATTCTAATCTGTCAGCATCAGTAACATCAGCAATTGTGGAAGGTTTTCCTTTGCGTTGGTCGAGCCATTTTTGCGCAGCGATATTTCCTGCTTCGTTTTTTTGTAATTTGGTCAAATGACGGTCTAAAGCATCGTCAACCCAAGGTAATTCGTTATCGGTAAAATAACCTAAAAGATATTTGTCATTTTTATATTTGGCAATTTTCGAAATTTCTTTTTCCACGTGTTGGTCAAATTCTGGATCAAAAACCATCGCCAAATCATATCTGTAACCTTGCCAACCGGCTTCTTCATATTTTCCGTTGAATTTTTTGAGGTGTTGTTGCTTGTAACTTCCCATGGGACTCACAATTACGGTATAAACCAGCGGATTTTTTGTTTCGCGAAGGAAATCGACTTTAGACCAAGCTCCAGTTCCGTTAAAGCCTTGTTTTTTTAAAAAATCGGTTTCTTCTTTTGCCCAATTTTTTTCGGTTTTAAATTTTTCTGCCAAAGCTTTCTCTTGGTTGTCGGACGTTCCCGGACTAACCACTGCAACGCCTTTGTGGATGAAAAGATTTCCTTCCGGATCAATAATCCACCAGCGGTTTCCAATTTTTTCGGTACGGAAAAAACCCGTTGCTTTTTGCGAACCTACTTTCCAACCACCATATTGATCGGTATTTGGATCTTTTGTAATGGAAAAATTTGGAAGTTTGTCAATTGTTTTTGCTGTGTAAGGTTTCCAAACAGAATCGGTGGCGTTTTTTCGCGCCATAACCTGATGGTAGTTATCGTTAGTTTTTAAAGCGTTTTTTGCAACATCGCCTTGGGCAAAAACATTTGCACTCAAAAAAGTAAAAGCCGTTGCGAAAATTTGGGCATAAAAATTATTTTTCATTTTTGAATTTTTGAAATTTCTGAATCCAAAGTTTGCTTTTTATCACTGTTTACAAGGTTTTAAATATGCGTATCTAAGGGTTTATTTGTGTAAACATTCAATAAATTAATGATATAACACGCAGATTTCAAGGATTTTGCAAAAACGACAAAAGCCGTCCCGAAAAACGAAACGGCTTTTGCCTACTAACTCTAACCAATTTATGACTAAATCTTTTTTACAATAATTCAAATTCGGTTTCTAATACTTCTTGCGAACTAGTTCCTACGAAAATTTTAAACGTTCCCGGCTCGACCAAAAAGTTTCCATCGTTGTCGTAAAACCCGAGTTCTTTTTGAGATAAAGTGAAATTGACCGTTTTGGTTTCACCTTTTTTTAATGAAATTAATTCGAAACCTTTTAATTCTTTTACCGGTCTTGATAAACTCCCTGAAATATCGCGGATGTATAATTGAACCACTTCTTTTCCGTCAAGATTTCCGGTGTTTTTTACCTCAACACTTACATTCAGATTTTGACTTTTAGAAATTTTTTCTGACGAAATTTTTAAATTTTTATAATCAAAAGTGGTGTAGCTCAAGCCATGACCAAAAGGATACAACGGCGAATTTTCTACATCCATATAGTGCGACCAAAAAACATTTGTGTCCGTATTTCCGGGTCTTCCGGTGTTGTGATGGTTGTAATAAATGGGAACCTGACCTACATTTCTTGGGAAAGATACCGGTAATTTTCCGCTTGGGTTGTAATCGCCGTAAAGCACTTGAGCGATGGCGTTTCCGGCTTGCGTTCCTAAATGCCAAGCCTCGACAATGGCAGGAATTTTTTCACTTGCCCACGGAATTGTGAGCGGTCTCCCGTTGTTGAGAACCAAAACGATATTTTGATTTGCTTTATAAATTTCTTCCAATAATTCTTGTTGATTTCCGGGTAAATCAAGGTTCGATCGGCTCCGTCCTTCGCCACTTTGAAAACCGTGTTCGCCTAATACCATTATTACCACGTCAGCATTTTGAGCAATTTTTTTGGCAGCTTCAAAACCACTTTTGTCAGTCGTGTTGAAGACCAATTCTTCTTTAAATGTTGTAGCTCCAATAGTTAAGTCCGAACCTTTTTCAAATGTTAATTGGTTTCCTTTATACTGTTGCATGCCTTCTAAAACGGAAACAGCCGTGTTGTCGTCTGCGGCAATTCGCCAACTTCCAAGAGGACTTGTTTTATCATTTGCCAAAGCACCAATTAACGCAATTTTTTGTCCCGATTTTTTTAGCGGAAGCAAATTATTTTCGTTCTTTAACAATACGATGGATTTTTTTGCCATGTCTAAAACGCCATCGTTGTGAGCTTTGCTTCCGATGGTTTTTTCTCTGGATTCGTTACAGTATTTGTACGGGTCGTCAAAAAGACCTAACTCAAACTTAACTGTCAAAATTCGTTGAACTGCATCGTTAATTAAATCAACCGGCACTTTATTTTCGTTTACTAATTTTGCCAATTCATTTACATAAATGTAAGATTCCATGTCCATATCAGAACCTGCGATAACGGCTTTTAGAGCTGCTTCGTTATCGTCTTTTGCAAAACCATGCGAAATCATCTCCCGAATAGAACCCCAATCAGAGACTACAAAACCGTCAAATTCCCATTTTCCTTTCAAAATATCTCTTTGCAAAAAACTATTTCCTGTTGCAGGAATGCCGTTTAAAATATTGAAAGCGTTCATAAATGTTTTAACTCCCGCTTCTTTGGCCGCTTCAAACGGCGGAAGCACTACATTATACAAAGTCGCATTTCCCATGTCAACCGTATTGTAATCTCTCCCGGATTCGGCAAAACCATAAGCGGCAAAATGTTTTGCGCAGGCGGCAACAGTATTATTTGCCGATAAATCTTCGCCTTGAAAACCTTTAACTCTTGCCGTTGCAATTTTACTTCCTAAAAAAGGATCTTCTCCAGCACCTTCCATCACGCGACCCCAGCGAGCATCTCGAGTGATGTCAACATTTGGCGCAAATGTCCAGTTAATTCCTGCTGCAGAAGATTCGTCGGCGGCAATTGCAGCCGATTTTTTTATCGCGTCTAAATCCCAACTTGCGGCTTCAGCAAGCGGAATAGGACTTAACGTTTTATAACCATGAATAACATCAAAACCGATAATCAACGGAATTCCCAAACGCGTTTCTTCAACGGCAATTTTTTGAACAGCTCTTACCGCTTTTGTGCCTCTCACGTTCAACATGGAACCTACCCAACCTTTTTTTAGATGTTGGTATTTTAGTTCAGACGAACCGCCTTTTGGAGCCGGACCTGTAACATCCCAAAAACCATTGTATTGGTTCATTTGTCCAATTTTCTCTTCCAGAGTCATTTCATTCATTAATGAAGAAACCCTTTCGGCAATTGGCTTTTTTTTGTCTTTGTAGATTTTATTCTGAGCGTGAGCTACATTGGTAAAAACAGCAATCGATAATAGAATTTTGGCAATTTTATTCATGTAAATTTTTTGAAAAAATTAAAAAAGAAACCGTGAAATTTCTCGTCAGAAGAAAATTTCACGGTAATAAATGATTATTCAACAGAAAAGAAAATATCATCTACATGCCACACAAATTGTTCTGGCGTGGCAACGTAAGTGCTATAATCTGCATCGTCCGTACGAAGTACTAAAACACCCGTAATTTTATCGAGATTCGGTGTGATTTCAACTCCATTTCCATCTTTTTTGAAATGAGTTAACGGAATTTTTAAACTATGCCAAGCACCATCGCGAATCATCCCATAAGTTTCATCAGTTGTAGGATTTAAGGTAATCCAATAATTTCCTGCTGAAGTATTCATCCTGATGCGAATGTTTTTGGTAGAGGTTGTTTTTAAAGCGATATTATAAAAATTATTTCCAATGGCATTTAAAGGCGATGTTGCAGGAGCCATAACTGTCAATGCAAAACCTGTTTGAGGATTCCCTGAATTTACTGGATCAAAACTATAACGATAAGATCTTGTCCCTTCATAAGCATCATTATTTAGCAAAGCGATTACAAAATTTCCATTATTTACAGGAGGTTGTCCGGCATTGGTGGCTGTAATTGCACGTTCTGTGAAAACACCTAAGCCGTTGATTGGCAAAATAGGTCCAACCGCTTCAACTTCAATTTGATCAAGATTTGTATCCGTTCCGGTGTAAACCAATCTAAAAGTGTAAGATCCAGCTTGCAAAGCCACATTGTTAATAGCTCTAGTTACAAAATTTTCTGCTCCACCTGTAGAAGGAAAGTTTCCAGTTTCACCTAAATTAGTTACTAATCCCGTACTTTGGTTCATTGATTGTAAACGAATCGATTTTCCACCAGAAGCATTGTTTGAAGCCACTCGAAATTTAAAATTAAAATTCCCTGTTTCAGTAACATCTACAGTGTAATTTGCCCATTCACCATCGTTAGAATGCGTGACATAGGTTGCCGAAGTCCCCACAAAGATATCAACGCCATCATCAGTTCTATAGCTTGCACTACCATCTGCAATAGATAAATTAGCTTCTTCATTGTCATGATAACCAATACCTTCGCCACCTAAATCATAATTTTCGGCTTCAATAATTCCGGGTAATGTTACAGCCGTTCCACCAAAAGGAAGTGGCGCATCAATTCCTGCAACAACTATAGTAAAAGTTTTGGTTTCGATAGTATTGTCAATATATTTTACCACTAACTTAGCCTCGTAAGTTCCTGGATTTGCGTAAGCGACGGTAACATTTGGATTTATTGAGGTTGCGGGATTTCCGCCGGTAAATGTCCAATTGGTAGTTAAAGCTTTTACCGATGTGCTTGTAAAATCCACCGTTTCTCCAAATCTGATGTTTAAACTTGAAGCAGCGGCTTCAGTATTACCTTTTTCATATAAGGTTACAACACGTTCGTCATCTTCACAAGATAATACTACGAGCGCAAACAATAAAATGACATACCTGAAAGTATTTTTTAAAATCATGATCATTATGTTTAGTTGATGATAAAATTAATTTTAACAAATATTTTAAATTATCGAGCTAAAAAGGGTAACAATAATTTTTCTTTGGGGTAATAATTGTACGGAAAATTCACGAAAACGTTGTAAAAATAGCGTTATTTGACCAAAATATTATGATAACAAATTAATAATCAGATAGTTAATTAGAATTTATAAAAAACCCTTAATTGTTCCTCCGAACGTATCTACCCCCAAAAAAAAACGTTTGAGTAAACCTCAGTTTTAAGCCTTCTTTATTTTTGTTTTAAATCAAAAAATAGAAATTTCGATTAAATATTCGGCATCACTTTTCTGATTTTTGACGACTGAAATGGTGCAAAAAAAATAAATTTTAGAATAAATATGAACAAAATTGTTGTCATCACCGGAGCTACCGGAGTTCTTTGTAAAACTATGGCAAAAGCAATGGCCGAAAAAGGTTATCGCGTTGTAATTGTTGCAAGAAAAAAAGAAAACGCCGATGCTGTCGCTCAAGAAATTATGAAATTTGGCGGAATGGCGATGGGTGTTGAAGCTGATGTCTTAGACAAAAAATCGCTTATTACCGCAAAAAAAATAGTAAATGAAACGTGGGGAACATGTGATATTTTGATTAATGGAGCCGGAGGAAATCATCCTTTGGGAACAACTTCCAAGCCCTATTTTAATCCTGATGATTTGCAGAATACACAAGAAAATTTTAAAACTTTTTTCGACCTTGATCCGGAAGGGATGCAGTTTGTTTTCAATCTTAATTTCACCGGAACGCTTTTGCCTACACAGGTTTTTGCACAAGACATGATGGGTAAAGAAGGTTGCAGTATTCTCAATATTTCTTCGATGAATGCTTACACACCGTTGACAAAAATTCCGGCATACAGCGGGGCGAAAGCTGCCGTTTCAAATTTTACGCAATGGTTAGCTGTGCATTTTTCTAAAGTGGGAATTCGGGTAAATGCCATTGCTCCCGGATTTTTTTTGACACAACAAAATAAAACTTTACTTACTCAAGAAAACGGAGAATTAACCGAAAGAGGCAACACGATTATCAGCCAAACGCCAATGTCACGTTTTGGAAAACCGGAAGATTTAATCACGACAACGCTGTTTCTGTGTGATGAAAATTCGGCGTTTGTAACTGGCGTTGTAATTCCGGTTGACGGAGGATTTAGTGCATTTAGTGGCGTTTAAAAGGAATTATTTTGAAAGAAAATAATCAAAATATTGTTTGGGGAATCATTGGTTGCGGCGATGTTGCAGAAGTCAAAAGCGGACCAGCTTTTCAAAAATGTAACAACTCGCAATTGTTGGCTGTCATGCGACGCGATTCTCAAAAAGCACAAGATTTTGCTAAACGCCACCACGTGCCTTTTTGGTACAACAAAGCGACAGATTTATTAGCAAATAAAGAAATTAATGCCGTTTACATTGCAACGCCACCGGCAACGCATCTTGAATTGGCTGTAAAATCGCTGGAAGCTGGAAAAAATGTTTACCTCGAAAAGCCGATGACGATTTCTGCTACGGAGGCGGAAACGCTTTCGGAAGCTGTAAAAATTACAGGGAAAAAATTAGTTGTAGCACATTATCGTAGGCAACTTCCTATGTTTCTGAGGGTGAAAGAATGGCTTCAAGACAATAAAATTGGACAACCGCAAATGGCGGAATTAAAATTTTTCAGACATCAGGAAAATCTTCAAAATACTAATTGGCGACTCGATCCCGCTGTTTCCGGTGGAACATTTTTTTACGACATCGCGCCTCATCAATTGGACTTGTTGTATTATTTTTTTGGTTCATACCAAAAAGTTTCCGGCAACTCATTTCATCATAAAAGTAACAGCGAATTTACAGACATTGTAACGGGCTTAATTGATTTCGACAACGGATTACAATTTTCGGGTAAATGGAATTTCAACGCTTGTAAAACTGAACAAATTGACGAATGCAACATTTACGGCAGCAAAGGCAAAATCACCTTTTCGACTTTTGGAAACGAAATTGTACTGACAATTGGCACCTCAAAAACAATTGAAAAATTTACACATCCGCAACATATTCAACAACCATTTATACAAAAAACCGTCGATTATTTCCTTGGCAAAACCGAAAATCCATGTAACGTGGACGAAGGCAAAAAAATTATAGAAATCATGGACAAATTCACAAAAAAATAAACTAATTCATGGAGCAAACTTGGCGTTGGTACGGACCAAAAGATCCCGTTTCTTTATCAGATATTAAGCAAGCTGGAGCAACCGGAATTGTGACAGCTTTGCATCAAATTCCCAATGGGACTATTTGGTCGAAAGAAGCCATTTTGGAAAGAAAAAAAATCATTGAAAATGCCGGATTGAAATGGAGCGTTGTAGAAAGTGTTCCGGTTCATGAAAACATTAAAACGCGTTCTGGTGATTTCAAAATTTACATAGAAAATTACAAACAAACGTTGCAAAACCTTTCAGAATGCGGTATCAACATTGTTTGCTATAATTTTATGCCGGTTTTAGATTGGACCCGAACCGATTTAGATTTTGAAGTAGAAGACGGTTCAAAAGCGCTTCGTTTCGACACAACTGCTTTTGCGGCGTTCGAATTATTTTTGCTCAAAAGACCTGATGCCAAAAATATTTATTCTGAAAAACAGCAAATTGAAGCGAAAAAATTTCTTGAAAATTGCACCGAAGCTGATAAACAAAAGCTAATTACCAACATCATCGCAGGTTTGCCTGGAGCAGAAGAAGGTTACACGCTCGAGAAATTTCAGCAGGTTTTAGATACTTATAAAGATATTGACGCCCAAAAATTAAGAGAAAATTTAGTCGATTTTTTAAAAGAAATTATCCCCATTGCCGAAAAAAATAACGTCTTGATGTGCATTCATCCGGATGATCCACCGTATTCAATTCTTGGTTTGCCACGAGTGGTAAGTAACGAAAAAGATTTAGATTATTTATTTTCCGAAGTGACGAGTCGCAACAACGGACTCACGTTTTGCACAGGTTCATTCGGGGTTTCTGCGGAAAATAATTTGGTACAAATTTTTAAAAAATTCGCTAACAGAATTCACTTTTTGCATTTGCGAAGCACAAAAAGAGATGAAAAAGGTAATTTTTTTGAAGCCAATCATCTTGAAGGCGATGTAGATATGTTTGCCGTGGTAAAAGAAATAATTTTAGAAGAAAAAAATCGGGGAGAGAATAATCAGCAAGATGCAATAATCCCAATGCGTCCCGATCATGGCCACCAAATGTTAGACGATTTAAACAAAAAAACAAATCCGGGATATTCCGCAATCGGCAGGCTTCGTGGCTTGGCAGAATTGCGTGGCTTGGAAATGGGAATTTTTAAAAGCTTATAAAAAATGAATATTAACGCAACGCATTTTATCACCGAAGATTTCCTGCTACAGTCGGAGTTGGCAAAGGTTTTGTATCACAATTATGCAAAAAATCTTCCCATTATTGACTACCACAATCATCTTTCCCCGAAGATAATTGCCGAAAACCTTCCGATGGAAAATATTACAAAAGCGTGGTTAGATGGCGATCATTACAAGTGGCGAGGCATGCGGGCTAATGGCGTGGAAGAAAAATTCATCACCGGAAACAGTTCACATGGAGAAAAATTTGAAAAGTGGGCAGAAACAGTTCCTTACACCATCAAAAATCCGCTGTTTCACTGGACACATTTGGAATTAAAACGCTATTTTGGGATTGACGAAATCCTTCAAAAAAATACTTGGCAAAATATTTATGAAAAAGCCAATTCAATTTTAAAACATAAAACGCCAGCAGATTTGCTTCAGGATATGAACGTAGAAATCGTTTGCACAACCGACGATCCAACCGACGATTTGAAGTATCATCAGCAAATTGCCAAAGGAAATTTTTTTACGAAAGTATTCCCTACATTTCGTCCGGATGCTTTGTTTGCTATTGGCGAAGAAAAATTTCTGCCGTATCTGGAAAAACTTTCAACTGCGGCAAAATTGCCTATTAAAGATTTAAACGACTTTATAAAAGTTGTCCAGCAACGCATTGATTTTTTTCATGAAAATGGTTGCCGTCTCTCGGATTTTGGTGCCAATGTTCCTCGTTTTACCGAAACTCCGATTGAAGAAGCACGAGAAGTTTTTGCGAAAGCGATACAAAAAAAAGAGATTTCCGAAAGAGAAAAAGACCAATTTCAATCATGGCTTTTCGTTTTTTTAGGCAAAAAATACCACGAAAAAAATTGGGTGCAACAATATCACTTGGGAGCCATTCGCAACAACAACTCGCGATTAATGCAGGAAGTTGGACTTGATGCTGGCTGCGATTCTATCGGCGATTTTTCTTTTGCCGAATTTTTATCGGGGTTTTTGAACACCTTGAATAAAACCGACGAGTTGACTAAAACCATCACGTATAATTTAAATCCATCGCAAAACGAAGTTTTTGCCACGATGATGGGAAATTTTAATTCCGGAAACGTTCCCGGAAAAATGCAATGGGGTTCGGCTTGGTGGTTTTTGGATCAAAAAGATGGCATGGAAAAACAGCTCGAAACCCTTGCCAACATGGGATTGTTGTCAAGATTTGTGGGAATGTTAACCGATAGTAGGAGTTTTTTATCGTTTCCGAGACACGAATATTTTCGAAGAATTTTGTGTAACTTAATCGCAAAAGATACATTGGAAGGTTTAATCCCGAATGATGAAAAATTTTTGGGAAAATTAATCGAAGACATCTGTTATTACAACGCAAAAAATTATTTTAACTTCAGTTAAACAGTAGCATTTATGAGCAAAATAATCGCTTTTGGCGAAATTTTAATGCGACTTTCTCCACCAGATTCATTGCGGTTTTCGCAATCCAATTCACTTGACGTTAATTTTGGCGGAGGCGAATTTAATGTGGCGGCTTGTTTGGCGAATTTTGGTTTGAAAACTGAATTTGTCACCGCTTTGCCGGAAAATGAATTGGGAATCAAGGCTTTATCGGAAATTAAAAAAAATAGTGTTGGCACAAAAAATACAGCGATTTCAGGAAAACGACTTGGGATTTATTTTTTGGAAGAAGGTTCGGCAATTCGCGCATCGAAAGTAATTTACGACCGTGAAAACAGCGCAATTGCTAATGCTGACGAAGATTTATTTGATTGGGAAAAAATTTTTGAAGGAGCGACTTGGTTCCACTTTAGCGGCATCACGCCTGCAATTTCTCAATCAGCGGCAAATATTTGTAAGAAAGCGATCACATTTGCTGAAAAAGCGGGTTTAACCATTTCTTGCGATTTGAATTTTCGGGCAAAATTATGGCAATACGGTAAAAAACCGCATGAAATCATGCCGGAACTATTACAGGATTGTGATGTAATTTTAGGCGATATTGATACGGCTTTGATGTATTTGGGTCAAGCCCAAATTTATCCGGATTACCAAAACAAAGATTCGGTTAAAAATGCGTATTTATCGGTTTTTCAAATGTTGCCTAATCTTAAAAAAATGGCGACAACTTTACGATATTCTTTCGGTACAAACCATCAAAAAATAGGTGGAATTCTCAGCACGAACGAGGAAATTTATTACGCTTCGGAATACGACATCAACCCGGTTTTAGACAGGATAGGAACGGGCGACGCTTTTATGGGTGGTTTAGTTTATGGTTTACACCAAAATTTTTCGCCTCAAGAAATCATCAATTTGGCTACTGCAAATTGCGTTTTTAAACACACCGTAAAAGGCGATGTGCAACAGGCAACTTTGCAAGAAATTTTGGCATTAACTAACGGATCAACCTCAAATATTTTGAGATAAAATAAAAATTATGGCACAATTTACAAGAATAGAAGTGGCAAATGTGATGAAGCAAACTGGCTTGGTTCCTTTGTTTTACCACGAAAATCCGGAAACCGCAATTCAAATTTTAAAAGCGTGTTACGAAGGTGGCGCAAGGGTTTTAGAATTTACGGCTCGAGGCGAATTTGCCCATGAAGTTTTTACCGAAATGGTAAAATTTGCAAAAAAAGAATTGCCCGAAATGATTATAGGAGTTGGTTCCGTAACGGATGGAGCAATGGCTTCTTTTTATTTGCAATGTGGCGCAAATTTTATCGTAACGCCGGTTTTTAGAGAAGATGTGGCACAAGTTTGTAACCGTCAGAAAATTTTGTGGCTTCCGGGTTGTGGTTCGTTAACCGAAATTGCCAAAGCCGAAGAAATGGGTTGTGAAATCGTGAAATTATTTCCTGCCGGAATTTACGGTCACGAATTTGTAAAAAATATCAAAGGTCCGCAACCGTGGACATCCATTATGCCAACCGGCGGAATTTTTCCCACCAAAGAAAGTATTGAGCCGTGGATTAAAGCTGGTGTAATTTGCGTTGGAATTGGCTCTCAATTGATTCACCCGGATTTGATTGATCAACAAAACTTCGGGAAATTGTCAGCTGATGTAAAAAATGTTTTGAACATCATTCAGAATAGTAAAGAAAATTCTTAAAAAACGGGAAGAAACGTTTTTCTGTTTGCAGTTCTCCTAAAAAAAATTAAAATTTGCGGGCCACACATTAATAATATTTCCTCATGCATTTTCGAACCTGCCATACGTTTTTCGTTTTTATTTTTTGCTGGATGAGTGCATTTGCCCAAAACTCGGAACTCAGTTTTTCGCAGGTAAATTATTACGAGGATTTTCCGCAAAGTATGATTACCAGTATGGTTCAAACCAGAAAGGGATTTATTTGGATGGGTTCGGAAAACGGGTTGTTTCGGTATGATTCGTATAATTTTCAGCGCTACATTCGCGATAAAAATCGGGACGGAAGTTTGAGCAACAACCACGTCAATGTGATTTTTGAAGACAGTCAAGAAAATATTTGGATTGGAACCAACCACGGTTTGAATTTGTTTAATAAAAATGCTGACAATTTCACGCCAATCAACGTTTCCTCGGTAAAAGGTGGTGTCAATTACATCAGTTCTTTGGCGGAAGATGGCGAAAAAAATTTGTGGGTTGGGACTTTTGGCGGTATTAAAAAATACAATCCAAAAACAAAACAACTCGAAAACATCAATAACGACGCTAATTTTCCATTAAATCAAAGTCGTGTTTTGTCGTTGTTTTATGATGAAAATTTCGGAATGTTTGTGGGAACGGCAAGTGGCATTTTGTATTTTAACCCAAAAACTGCCGAACTCCAAAATTTACCTTCAGGTTTTTATGCTAACGCAAATTTTTTGACTGCAAAAATCAGGACAATAACCAAAGACAGTCAAGGCAACTTATGGTTTGGTTCTGAAAGCCAAGGCGTTTTTCATTATGCAAAAGGTAATAATACTCTTACACAATACAAACATGATTTTGCCAACCAAAATTCGGTTTCTTCCAACTGGATTAACGATATTGTTGAGGTAGGTGCCAACACCATTTGGTTTGCTACCGATGATGGTTTGTCCATTTTTAACAAACAAACCAAAAATTTTTCTCGCCATAACCACAGCCCAATCAACAGTTCCAGTATTTCTGACAACAATTTGAAATGTTTTTTGAAAGATAAAAATCAATGTATTTGGGTTGGAACAAATGCCGGAGGAATTAATTTTTATAACAAAACCAATGCTAATTTTTGGTCGATTGGTGAAGTCACAAACGGTAAATTCGGACTAAATTCTGCAATTGTAAGTGCTGTAATTCCCGAAAACAATGGATCGGTTTGGGTAGGAACTTATGGCGGCGGACTTACATTTTTGGATTTGAATCAAAATAAATCAATTTCATTCGTGATTGATAATGATCAGAAAAAAACTAAAAATTTGATCACGGCGCTTGCCAATCATGGTGCTAACAGTATTATTTGCGGAACTTTTAACGGCTTATTTCGATTTGATAAATTTTCGAAAAAATTTACATCGATTGCGTTGTCAAATGATGGAAAAATTGAAGACGAACGCCCCATCACTTCTATTATTTCGGATGGTTCAGAACTTTGGATTGGTACCAATGGCAATGGATTGAAGCATATTTTAGCGGATGGAACTGTTGAACATTTTCGCTCGGATGGAACACCAAATTCGCTCTCGGATAATTTTGTGATGTCGCTGGAAAACAGGCCAAACGGAGTTTGGATTGCCACGCAAAACGGTTTGAATTATTTTGATAAACAGAAAAAAGCCGTAACCCAAATTTACAAAACAAATACCCAAAAAAGAATCGCTAACAACAGCTTAACGGTGATGTTTACTGATGTTAAAGGAAGATTATGGATTGGAGCAGATTATGATGGATTGTTTTGTTTTGATGAAAAAACACAAACTTTTCACACGTTTAACAAAGCCAATGGTTTTACGGATGCCGCAATAAAAAGTATTACCGAAGACGCTTCAGGGAATTTATGGGTTGGTTCCGAAGATAAATTGTATCAGTTTAGTTTCAACGGAAAAAAATCTAAAAAAAATCCTTTGGCAGCAAAAATTACACGTTATTCTTCTCGTGACGGGGTTTATGCCAAACAATTTTCAAATAACAGTGCAATTCAAGTCAACGAAAATTTAGTGGCTTTCGGAACGGCCAAAGGTTTGATGTTTTTTAATCCAAAAAAAATTATAAAACTTGGACATGACAATCAAGTTGTGCTGACAAAACTCGTTGTAAACAATGAAAAAATTAATCCCGGAGAAGAAAACGAGATTTTAAGCCGAAACATTTCGGACACTAAAACCATTACGTTGCAACACAATCAACGCGATATTGGTTTAGAATTTAGCAATCTTAATTTCATCAATCCTAAAAAAAGCATTTATTCTTACCAATTAAATAGCGCTTCAGAACAAGACGAATGGCACAACATTGGTTCGCAAAACCGTATTAATCTTTCCAATCTAAATGCTGGGAAATATCAACTTGTGATAAAATCTACCAATGAAGACGGCAGTTGGAATGAAGCTGTACAAGTTTTAGATATTAAAATTTTGCCGCCTTGGTGGAAAAGTTGGTGGGCTTATTTATTGTATTTTCTGATCGTTTTAGGAAGTTCGCTTGTGATTTATCGATTTGTAAAAAACAGGATTAAGCTGAAGCGAGAGTTACTCATGGAACACATGGAAAACGATCGGAAGCAGGAAATTTTTAATATGCAATTGAATTTTTTTACCAATATTTCTCATGAAATCCGAACGCCTTTAACTTTAATCAAAGGTCCGGTTGAAGAATTGTTGAGTCATTCTCAAAACGATGTGGAAACCGAACAAAAACTCAAAACGATTCAGCAAAATTCTGAACGATTGCTGAAGCTGGTAAACGAATTGCTCGATTTTAGAAAAGCCGAAAAAGGCCACATGAAAATGTATTTTGAAAAGCATGATATTGTGGCGTTTTGTTTCGAGATATTTGAGTCATTTAAAGGTCTTGCTACGCAAAAAAATATCGAGTACAAATTTGTCTTGAATACCAATTCCATTTTTGTTTATTTCGACAAAAATCAGATGGAAAAGGTGATTTTCAATCTATTATCGAATGCGTTTAAATTTACCAAAAAACACGGAAAAATTGTGTTAGCGGTTGAAAAAGGAACTGATTTAGAAAATAAAATTTTCATTAAAGTTAGAGACAACGGCATCGGGATCCCGGAAAATAGCAGGGATCATATTTTTAACCGATTTTTTCAGGTTGATGACCGTGGCGTTCACAATATGGGAAGTGGCGTTGGTTTGGCGTTGTCCAAAAGCATCATTGAATTGCACAAAGGCGAAATCTCGATTTTGGAGGAAAAAGACAGTTGGGCGAATACTGTTTTTCAAATTGCGTTGCAGTTAGGAAATCAGCATCTGCTTGAGGAAAATATTTTTGATAGTACCGAAACCGAAGTTCCAAATGTGATTAAAACTGAGGGCGAATTGCCAGAATTATTGTCTCCAGAATCAGAATTAATTGAAAATTTTGATGATGAAATTGAAATAGATTTGGAGAAAAAAACTGTAATGGTCGTAGAAGATAATGAGGAAGTGAGAAAATTTGTGGTCAACATTTTAAAAGAAGATTACCAAATGATCGATTTCCCAAATGCGCTTGATGCGATAGAATTTTTGCTAAAAGAAATTCCGGATATTATTATCAGTGATGTGATGATGCCCGAAATGGATGGTTTAGAGTTTACAACTTACCTCAAAACTAACGAAACAACTAATCACATTCCGGTAATATTATTGACCGCGAAAGCATCAACGGATAATAAAATTGAAGGATTGTCAACTGGAGCAGACGCATATATTTCGAAGCCGTTCAGTACCAAAATTTTAAAATTGAGTGTGGCAAATTTGCTTTCGTCCAAAGAAATTTTGCGTCAGAAATACAGCGGAAATTCCATCATCAAATCTGATATTGATAAGTTGACCACGCCTGAAGAAAGTTTTCTAAAAAAACTAATGAAAGTGATTGAAGAAAATCTGGAAAATCCTGATTTTGATGTAAATATGTTGGTCAAAGAAATTGGCATGAGCCGAACCATTTTATACAAAAAGGTTAATTCTTTAACGGATCATTCAGTGGCAAGTTTAATAAAACACGTTCGATTGAAAAAAGCTGCCGAAATTATTGCCAACACCACTTTCCCAATTTCGGAGGTAGCGTTTATGGTTGGCTTTAACGATCGCAAACATTTTAGTAGAGAGTTCAAAAAAGTATATAAAGTTTCGCCAACGCTTTACAAAAACGATTGAGTTGATCATATTTAAATGATACAGATGGCAAAAATCTCTTTCAAATTTAACGATTTTGGAAGGGATTTTTTATTTCTTAAATTATTGTTAATCAAATTGTTAAATAAGTTAACACAATATTACCCCCATAAACGAATATATACAACCCCTTGATTTTAATTTAAAAAATCAAATTTGTTGACTAACAAACCTTATTGAGTAAATCATAAAAAATAAACTAATTTTCTAAGGCATATGAAAAATTACATTGTTAAAAATGCGGTTTTTATAGTAAGGAATAAAATATGGCAAGTTGCGCTGTTTTTATTTTTTTGCGTAAGCGCCAATGCACAAACCACAATTACCGGAAACGTCACAGATTCTGCGGGATTACCACTTCCAGGAGTAAGCATTACTGTTGATGGTACGACTATGGGAACGTCGTCTGATATGGACGGAAATTATTCTATTCTTGCCCTTCCTTCGCAATCGATATCGTTCAGTTTTGTGGGAATGGATACCGTAAAAAAAGTGGTTGGCACTCAATCTGAGATTAATGTTGTGATGTCAGAAAATGCTACTATTGACGAAGTTGTAGTGGTTGGTTATGGCTCCAAAAAGAAAAGTGACGTAATTAGTTCCGTTGCAACGATAAAGGCTGATGATTTAGTCAAAGTGGCCACTTCGGATATTGGGGAAATGATTAGAGGTAAAGCTGCCGGAGTTCAAGTAACGTTGGCAAGTGGCGCTCCAGGAGGTTCGTCTAACATTACCATTAGAGGTCAACGATCTTTTGCGGCAAATAATAATCCGTTGGTAATTGCAGATGGTGTGATGCTTGGAAGTATTAACGATATCAATGCCAATGATATCGAATCGATGGAAATTTTAAAAGATGCGGCGGCACAATCTATTTATGGAGCAAGAGCGTCGAGTGGTGTTATTTTAATTACTACCAAAAGAGGAAAAGAGGGAAAACCAAGGGTTTCGTACAACGGTTTTTCCGGAATTCAAACCATCAACAGAAATTTTGACATTTACAGCGGAGAAGAATTTGCGCAGCTAAAAAGAGAAGCTTTTAGAACAAATAACGGTGGAGTTTATAGACCAGACAATGAAATTTTTTCTACGTTAGAATTAGAAAGCGTGCAAAACGGACAGTTCATCGACTGGGAAAAATTAATGTTGAGAACTGGAGAAACACATAACCACGCTTTTAATATTTCTGCCGGAACCGAAAATTTCAGTGTTTACAGCAGTATCAATTACATCAATACCAAAGGTGTAATTCCCAATTCTGATTTTAGTAAAGTAGGATTGCGATTAAATGCAGATCAAAAAATTAACAACTGGTTAAAAATAGGTTTCAATACTTCGTTTCAATTTTCTAAAACCAATAACCCGAATAATAACGGGGTGATTTTAAATACCATTACCACCGCACCTTTGGGAAGAGTTTACAATGATGATGGTTCTCTAAGATGGCTTCCGGGTGGATTTGAAGAAAATAAAAATCCGCTGATTGATTTAGCCGAAACCACTAACCCTACGGAAAACAGAAATGATATTTTAAACATTTTTGCAGATATTTCTCCGTTCGAAGGATTTAATTACCGTTTAAACGTAAGCAGACGTTCATGGAATTACAAAAGAATGTCTTACAATACTTCAAGATCTCTTGCCGGAATTGCCAATAATAACCAAGGTTCAGGAAGCATTCAATTTCAAGATGAGGTAGAAACGATGTTAGAAAACATTTTTACTTACAAATTTGAAATTAACAAACACCATTTTAATTTAACCGGAGTGCAAAGTATCGCTCAAAAAAAATACAACAATTTTGAAAACCGTTCTGAAAGAATCCCTAATGACCTTTTAGAATTGTATGGTTTGGCGGGAGCCTTTTTAAACACGCCTTCAATTTCCGGATGGGAAAGAGGCATTGTTTCAGGAGTAGCCAGAATTGAGTATGATTATGACAATAAATATTATTTCTCGGTTTCGGGAAGAGCTGATGGTTCTACTGTTTTCGGGCGAAATAATAAATGGGCTTATTTCCCGGCCGCCAACTTAGGATGGAATGTTCACCGTGAAGATTTTATGGAAAATATTGAACAAATCAACAATTTAAAATTGAGATTTAGTTACGGAAGTGTGGGTAACGAAGCCATTTCTCCCGGAGGAAGTCAATCTGTTGCAGACCAAAGAGATTATGTAATTGGCGGAAGTTTAGTTTCTGGTTATGCTCCAGGAAATACACTGCCAAACCCTAATCTAAGATGGGAAACTTCAACTACATTCAATGCCGCAATAGATTTAGGATTGTTCAACAACCGCATTACTTCAACCGTAGAATTTTACAATACCCGTACCAAAGATCTTTTGGTTTTGGAAGCCGTAGATCCATCTTCGGGTTACCAAAACAGATGGAATAATTTAGGAGAAGTAGAAAATATGGGGTTAGAAGTAACCGTAAATGGAGATATTATTCGAAAAGAAGATTTCCGTTTGAGCTTAGGACTTACTTTCACCAAAAACAAAAATAAAATTATTGAATTGTATGGTGAAGGCGATGATGTGTTAAACCGAAGATTCATCGGACAACCGCTTAGTGTTTTTTATCAATTTAAACCAATTGGAATTTTCCAAGAAGGCGAAAACATTGTAAATTCTGCTCAACCTTTGGCGGTTCCTGGAGATGTAAAATTATTAGACTTAAACGGCGATGGCGTGATTAATGATCAAGATCGTGTGATTACTTCACAACTTCCGGATTGGTACGGTACGGTAAATTTAGGAATCAACTATAAAAATTTCGACATGTCCGCTGATTTTTACACCGTTCAAGGTGTTACAAGAAATAACCCGTTTTTGTATGGTTATTTAGAAGGAGGTTCGCTTCGCGGAATTAAAAACGGTATCAAACAAAATTATTGGACTCCGGAAAATCCAGGCGGAAATTTCCCAAGACCAATTGAAGGTAACGACCCGCAGAACATTTGGAGTTTAGGTTTGCAAGACGCTTCATACATCAGATTGCAAAACATTACTTTCGGTTATACGTTGCCATCGCAAGTGCTTAAAAGCATTGGTTTGTCTAACTTAAGATTATATGTTACCGGAAGTAACTTGTTTACCATCACAGATTTCCAATCATTTAGTCCGGAAAGAAATCCTAATGAATATCCTGAACCTGTAACGGTTGTAACTGGATTACAAATCGGATTCTAATTTATTTCGACTTAAAATTTTAAAAAATAAAAATTATGAAAACGTTTAAATATTGGATGATTTCGCTTTTCTTCATCGCTACAGGATTAGTGTCTTGTGAGTCTTTTTTGGAAGAAGAAATCGTAGACCGAATTTCGGTAGATTACATTTATACCACGCCCGAAGGTTTGGATGTAGGGGTAAATGCGCTTTATAACCGAATGAGATTGTACAATTCTCCTTCTGGCGATAACACTAATTTGCAATCAAATGTATTTTTCCTAGCGGCAACCGACTTGGGTTTACACAGAACTTGGTTCACGCCTTACGGGCCAACGGCTCACACACCTGCGAGATTTCCGGCAGATAAATGGAACAATGCTTACCGCATTATCGATAGAGCTTCGGCGATTATCACCGCGGCAAGAAGTATAAGCATGGACGAAACGGAAAAAAATAAAATTGTAGCACAAGCCCGAATCATTCGTGGTGAATTGTACTTAGATTTGATCAGAATGTACGGCACAATCGTACTTGATACTGTTCCTACAACTCCAGAAAATGCTGATGATCCGGTAGAATATCGTGCCGCAACTGAAGACGAAGTTTTTGGTGTAATCAATCAAGATTTAGATTTTGCCGTAGAACATTTAGAATGGCAAGTTCCAGCCGGAAGATATGGTCAAGGTGTGGCGAGACATTTGAGAGGAAAAGCAGCAATGTGGCGTGGTGATTGGCAAGAGGCTGCCACACAATTTGATGCAGTTATCATTAACGGAACGCATCAGTTGGTGGAACTTTCTCAGGTTTTTGGTTCCAATGTGAATCATGCCGAATCACTTTTTGCCTACCAAAGAAACCAACTTTTAGGCGAAGGCGACGGTTTAGCAGGAGGCGGTGGCTCTTGGTTAGGAAGTGCTTTTACACAACGTTTGTACGAAAAACAATCTGGCGAAGATCCTGTTGCTGGAGGAGAAATTATTATCTCCGCAGAATATGGAGGTCAAGCTTTGGGTTGGTTTTATCCAAACGATTATTTGAAAGATTTATACGATCGGGTAAATGACAAAAGATTTACCACTTATTATTGGCCTGAAAATTATCAAAGCTACATGGTAAATAATCCTGCTCATCCAAGATTTGGTCAACCCATTACAGCTCCGGAAGATAATTACCGAAGATTTCATTGGAGTTTGAAAAAATACGCGGATTTTGAAACCAAATTGCCAAACACTAACGAAAGTTATAAAAATCACATTTATTACCGTTTTGCCGAAACGCTTTTGTTGGCTTCCGAAGCACATTACAACTTAGGAAATTCAACTTTAGCTTTAGAATACATGAATCGTGTAAGGAGAAGAGGTTATGGTCTGAATCCTATGATTGCAGCTCCAACGGTAGATTTGGCTTCATGGACGCTTAACACTTATTTAGAAGAATCTGCTCGAGAATTGGCTTTCGAAAATAACCGTTGGTTTTTATTGAAAAGATTAGGGCTTTTGGGCGAAAGAATCACACTTCATTACCGAAACGGAGACAGTTCTTCGGCTGAAGCAAATGATGCCATTAATAGTCAAACGCCTTGGCAACCACATTACGTGAATTGTCCAATTCCACAAAGCCAAATTGACGCAATGGGCGAAGCCGCATCGCAGTTTAACATCGGATATTAATTTCCAAAATCAAATTTCGAAATGCCGGAAGGTTCTACCAAAACGATTCCGGCATTTTACAAAACAATAATTTATGTTGAAAATAATTATAAAAAGTGCGTTGTTACTCACAACTTTGCTTTTTACCTCCACAAATTCTTTTGCACAAAACACCATTCAAAATGTCTTGAATCGGGAAAGTATCAGTCTTAACGGTTCGTGGCAATATATTATCGATCCTTATCAAATGGGATATTTGGATTATCGCCAGAAACCTTTTGACCAAAGACCTGACGGCAAAGGAGGGTTTTATGACAATCTTACTTCAATGGGCAAAAATGCCAAAGCCGAATACAATTTTGATTTTGAACCTTCGCTGCAAGTTCCCGGCGATTGGAATTCTCAAGTAGAAAAATTATCCTTTTACGAAGGAACGCTTTGGTACAAAAGAGATTTCAACGTTTCGCTTAAAAAAGACAAAAAATATTTCCTGCATTTCGGTGCCGTTAATTATGAGTCGCACGTATATTTAAACGGAAAAAAATTAGGCGTTCACAAAGGTGGATTCACACCGTTTCAGTTTGATGTTTCGGATAAATTAACCGATGGCAAAAATTTTGTCGTGGTAATGGTGGATAATACCCGAAAAAAAGATGAAGTTCCCACAATTAATACTGATTGGTGGAATTACGGCGGAATCACTAGAGATGTAACTTTGGTAATAACGCCAAAGTCTTACATCGAAGATTATAAAATCCAGTTGGCAAAAAACAGCGACAACAAAATTGAAGGTTTTATAAAAATAAATGCAGCAACGAACCAAAAAGTAACGCTCGAAATTCCGGAACTTAAAATAAAATCTAATTTTTCTACCGAAAATGGTTTGGTAAAAATTGAAATTCCGGTTAAAAAACTACAACATTGGTCACCCGAAAGTCCAAAATTGTACAACGTCATTATTTCGACAGAAACTGATAAAGTTGAAGATAAAATCGGTTTTAGAACCATCAAAACTGTAGGCAAAGATATTTTCCTAAACAATCAATCTATTTTCTTAAAAGGAATTTCGGTTCATGACGAAAATCCAATGATTGAAGGAAGATTACGTTCTGAAGCTGATATGAGAATGATTTTGACTTGGGCAAAAGAACTCGGCTGTAATTATATTCGTTTGGCACATTACACGCATAGTGAAAAAATGCTTCGCCTTGCGGATGAAATTGGGTTGTTGGTTTGGGCAGAAGTTCCGGTTTATTGGACGATTTCTTGGACAAATGCTGAAACTTATGCCAATGCCGAAAACCAATTGAGTACAATGATTAATCGAGATAAAAATCGTGCTTCTGTTGCCATTTGGTCGGTTGGAAATGAAACGCCAATTAGCGACGAGCGAAATATTTTCATGGGAAAATTAATTGACAAAGCCAAAAGTTTAGACAATACACGCCTTGTTGCTGCTGCTCTTGAAGTGGAACGCGACGGCTATAATGTAACCGTTGATGATCATTTAGGGGACAAACTTGATTTGGCAAGTTTCAATGAATACGGCGGTTGGTATTGGTCTGAACCAAAAGAATTGCCTAAATATAAATGGGAAATAAAATTTAATAAACCAGTGGTGATTTCAGAATTTGGTGCCGAAGCCGTTGCCGGATATCATGCTGATCAAGAAACCATTTGGTCAGAAGAATTTCAGGAATATTTTTACAAACAACAACTCGATATGCTGGATAAAATTGATGGTTTAAGAGGAATGACGCCTTGGATTTTAGTCGATTTTAAATCACCGAGAAGACAACATCCCGTGTATCAAAACTTCTGGAATCGCAAAGGTTTAATCTCCGAAACAGGTCAGAAAAAGAAGGCTTATTATATTCTTCAAAATTATTACAAAACCAAAAAACCGGGTAAATCAAATTAAAATTCATTCGCTTAAAAAGAAATTAATATGAAAAAAACATTTAAAATTTTAGGACTTTTCCTCTCTTTCATGGCCTTTTCATGCACTGATGACGATAAAGTGGTTTTCGTCCAAGGAGAAGAAACAACACAACAGCCTGAAGACCCAAATGTTCCGTCGGCAAAAACGGTAACTTTGGCAATGGGACCTGGTTTTAACTTAGGAAACGCATTTGACAACGGATTAAATGCTCCAGAATTTGCAAGCCTAAAACCCATCATCGATTTGTATAAAAATGCTGGGATGAAACACGTGAGAATTCCGGTAACTTGGATGGATCGATTTGCCAATAATATTGCTGACGCAAATGGAAATGTGGATTATAATCATCCAAGATTTCTGCAATTGGTACAAACTATCGATTACGCTTTAAGCCAAGATTTGTATGTGGTGATCAATACGCATCACGAACATTGGTTAAAAGATCATTACGATGGTTCGGATAATTTTAATTCAAAATTTACAACACTTTGGACAGATATTGCCGAATATTTTAAAGGTTACCCAAATAAATTAATCTTCGAAGTTTTAAACGAGCCCGAAGGTACAATGGGAGAATTAGATGGCGATGGTCCATTCCCTGATCCGTCCGATGCTACTGCTTTACAATACACTCGCCAGATTAATCTCGTGGGTTACGACGCCATTAGAAATACCGGAGAAAATAATGCAACGAGAATCGTCATGGTTGGCTTGAACGGACAAGGAAATGCTGTAAATTTTGATAAAGTTTACCCAAATATCGCCAGTCTTCCCGGAAACGGAAATGACAAAAATGTAATGGTTCAGGTTCACAGTTACAATCCTTGGGCATTTTGTGGCGAAACCGGAAGTAACGCAGCTTTTCCCGGAACTCCTGCAATCGAAACCGGAATCCAAACCGTAAGTGTTCATTCGATAAAATTAAATGTTGCCGTTAATTACGGCGAATTTGGCGTAGGAAGAAGCACTAATCAAGCCGAAAGAAATTCTGACGTCGTTCGTGGTTTTTACCGAACCGTTGCCGTAAGTACCATCGGTCAGAAAATGTCGTACACCGTTTGGGATGACCGCGGTTGGTTCGGGTTGACTAACAATTCCGGAACGGCTTTTCTACACAATATCGTTCCCACGATGTTGCAATAATTTTTACTTTAAACTAAAAACTTCTAAAGCTCGGAATTTATTTTCCGGGCTTTTTTTGTTGTCTAAAACAAATCTTAAGTGATGATAAATCTTTGTTAATAACTGAATTAAAATAAAGTCGCTTCAAAAAATGTAAGTTAACTTTGATAAATACAGAAAAAATTTCCTTCTGTACACTCAAATTTATGCCCACAAAATTATTTTCAATCATCCAAATCAAAGATATTATTTTCAAAAATCGATTAGTGATTTCGCCCATGTGTCAATATTCGGCAAAAGATGGATTTGCTAACGATTGGCATTTGGTTCACCTCGGAAGCCGTGCGGTTGGAGGAGCTGCTTTAATTTTTCAGGAAGCAACCGCAGTTTCACCCGAAGGCAGAATTTCGCCGGAAGATTTAGGGATTTGGAGCGATGATCACATCGAAAAATTCAAACAAATTACCGCTTTTATCGAAAGTCAAAATGCTGTTCCCGGAATTCAAATTGCCCATGCAGGAAGAAAAGCCAGCATGACATCGCCTTGGAAAGGCAACCAAAGAATTTTACCCAAAGACGGCGGTTGGGAAACTTTTTCGCCAAGCGACATTGCCTATAAACCTATTGAATTCACAACTGAGTTATCGCCGGAAGGCATCCAAAAAGTAATTTCCGATTTTCGTTCCGCTGCCAAACGTTCGCTTGAAGCAGGTTACAAAGTTCTAGAAATTCACGCGGCTCACGGTTATTTGTTACACCAATTTTTATCGCCTTTGTCTAATTTTCGAAAAGATGAATATGGCGGCGATTTTTACGGAAGAATAAAAATTGTTTTAGAAATTGTGGAAGAAGTCAAAAAAGAATGGCCCGAAAATTTGCCACTTTTCGTCCGTATTTCTGCAACCGATTGGGCTCCCGGAGGTTGGAACGAGGAAGAATCCATTCATCTTTCGGCAATTTTAAAAGCCAAAGGGGTGGATGTAATCGACGTTTCCAGTGGCGGAAATGTTCACCACCAGCAGATTCCGGTACAACCAAATTATCAGGTTTCTTTTGCCGAAAATATTAAAAAACAGGCAAAAATTTTAACTGGAGCCGTTGGTTTAATTACTAATGCTATTCAAGCCGAAGCCATTTTGCAAGACGAAAAAGCCGATTTTATTTTCATCGCCAGAGAATCTCTTCGAAATCCAAATCTTGGACTCACTTTTGCCCATGACCTTAACGAAGAACCTTTTTGGCCAAAACAATACGAACGCGCTCAACCAAAAAAATAATTTCCGCCATGAAACAAATTAAAACAGCTCTGCTTTCCTACGGAATGTCTGGCAAAGTTTTTCATGCGCCATTTCTCGACCTTCATTCAGGATTTCAGTTAATTGGCGCTTGCGAACGCAGCAAAAAAAATATCCAAAACGATTATCCGTACACCAAAACGTATGATTGTATCGATGACTTATTGGCAGATGATATCGATTTGGTAGTGGTAAATACGCCAGTCGAAACGCATTACGAATTTGCCAAAAAAGCCCTTCTTTCCGGCAAAAATGTCATCGTTGAAAAAGCATTTACCACTACAGTTGCCGAAGCCGAGAACTTGAAAAAAATTGCTTTGGAACAAAATAAAAAAATCTCTGTTTTCCAAAACCGTCGTTGGGACAGCGATTTTAAAACCGTCAAACACATCATTGACCGCGATATTTTAGGCGAAATTGTGGAAGCCGAAATTCATTTTGATCGATACAATCCTAATTTAAGCATCAAACTTCACAAAGAAACCAACAATCCTGGAGCCGGAATTTTAAAAGATTTAGGTTCGCATATCATCGATCAAGCCTTGTGTTTATTCGGTTTTCCCGAAGCAGTTTTTGCGGATATTCGGGTTACCAGAGAAAATTCAGTGGTAGATGATTGTTTTGATTTGATTTTGTTTTACCCAAAAATTCGCGTGCGTCTCAAAGCAGGATTTTTTGTCCGTGAAGCATTGCCGTCGTACGTCATTCATGGAAAAAAAGGAAGTTTCCTTAAAAGTCGTGGCGATGTTCAGGAAGATGAATTAAAATTAGGAAGAAAACCTAATAATGCGGAATGGGGAACCGAACCCGAATACAAATCCGGAATCATTCACACGGAAATTAACAGCGTCGTTTTGCGTGAAAAAGTGCCCGCGTTTCAAGGCAATTACATGGATTATTTTGACGAAATGTATGACGCCGTAATTTCCGACAAAAAAGAACCCGTTACGGCAGATGATGGTATTGCGGTGATGAAAGTCATTGAAGCTGCCATTGAAAGCAACCAACTCAAAAAATTAATTGAATTTTAATTATAGCCAAGAATTTTTCTAAGAAAATTAGTGAATTCGTGGAAAAAAAATAAATCATGGAAAAAAGACAATTAGGAAATACCGATTTACAAGTGTATCCCATCGCGTTTGGTGGGAACGTTTTTGGTTGGACAATTGACCAAAAAAAATCTTTTGAAATATTAAACCATTTTACCGAAGCCGGTTTTAATTTTATTGATACTGCCGATGTTTACTCGCGTTGGGCTGATGGAAATGAAGGTGGCGAATCCGAAAAAATTATTGGAAAATGGATCAAAGAAAAGAAAAATCGTGACCAGATTATTTTGACCACCAAAGTTGGTTCGGATATGGGAAATGGCAAAAAAGGACTCAAAAAAAATTACATTCTCAAAGCAGTTGAAGATTCTTTAAAACGCCTTCAAACTGATTATTTAGATTTGTACCAAACGCATTTTGACGACGAATCGACTCCGGTTTTAGAAACCCTCGAAGCTTATGACCAATTGGTAAAAGACGGAAAAATCCGCTTCATCGGAGCCTCGAACATGTCACCGGAACGCATCAAGGAATCGCTTGAAACCAGTCAAGAAAAAAATCTTCCGGAATACCAAACTTTGCAACCGCACTACAATTTGTACGCCAGAGAAAAATATGAAAGTTTGTACGAACCGTTAGCTTTGGGACACAATTTGGGCGTTTTTACTTACTATTCGCTCGAAAGCGGTTTCCTTACCGGAAAATATCGAACTAAAGAAGATTTAAACAAAAGCCCGCGAGGTGGCGACATGGATAAGTATTTTAACGAGCGAGGCATGAAAATTTTGGACGCTTTGGATAAAATTGCCAAACAAGAAAATTCTACGCAAGCTGCAGTTTCATTGGCTTGGTTAATTCACCGACCGTCGGTTACAGCACCAATTGTAAGTGCCACAAGTTTAGATCAATTAAAAAGTATCATTAAAGCGCCAAATTTAAATTTAAATTCAGATGCCATTCGGTTTTTGACTTCGGAAAGCGCTTGGTAAAAGTTTATCAGATTTTTAAAACATTTCGATTTTTTAATTGGCTAACTTTAGAAATAAAAGCGATATGAAAATGGAAACCCAACAATTAAAATTTAAAGACGATGGAAAATTTCCCAACAGCGTTTTGCCGGTTTTAATTTACAGAAATGTTTTTTCAGAAGAAAAAGGCGAAGCCGAATTTATTGCCAATCATTTTGCCGATCGGGATTGGAACAATTCATGGGAAGGCGACGTTTACGATTTCCACCATTACCACAGCAATACTCACGAAGTTTTAGCGGTTTTTTGCGGTCACGCCGAAATTCTTTTGGGTGGCGAAAATGGAGAAATCATTAACATTGAAAGAGGTGATGCTGTCGCAATTCCGGCTGGAGTCGCACACAAAAAAATCAGTTCTTCCGAAGATTTTGCGGTTGTTGGAGCTTATCCAAATGGTTCCGATTTTGATTTGCTCAAAGGCAATAACAGCGAAAGACCTGAAGCCGATGAAAATATCAAGCATGTTCCCATCCCACAAAACGATCCCATTTACGGAAAAATGGAAGGACTTGTTTCACTTTGGCGGTTTTCGGAGTAAATTTGCCCACTCACGCACGTTTTAAATCTGTGTAGAATAATTTTTATGGAATTTCGTTTTGTCAATCGGTTTAACACCAAACCCAAATTAAAAGGCTACAAACACGCCAAAGAATCTTATTTAAAAAGAATTCGTTGGGCCGTTTCGCTTTTTTATTTCGCCATGGGTTTGTGTTCTGCCACTTGGGCAAGCCGAATTCCCGATTTAAAAACTTCGCTCAATCTCACCGAAAGTGATTTGGGAACCATCTTGTTCGCCATCCCGTTTGGACAATTATTTGTGATGCCGTTTTCCGGAAAAATCGTTACTCGGTTTGGCAGTCACAAAATCCTGATTTTTGCTCTGATTTTTTATGCAATTGTCATGGCAACCATAGGTTTGGCAATAAAACCTTGGCATTTAATGTTGGTGCTTTTTATTTTTGGAATGTTCGGAAACCTGAGCAATATTGCCGTAAATACGCAAGGCGTTTACGTTGAAAAATTGTACAAAAAAACCATTATGTCGTCATTTCATGGCGCTTGGAGTACGGCAGGTTTTACCGGAGCTTTTATCGGTTTGGCAATGTTAGCGTTTGAAATCGAGCCGTTTCCGCATTTTTTGGTTTCCACTGCAATTGTGTTTTCGGTCATTGCCTTCAACTATAAATATTTGATCAAGGCGAAGGAAAAAAAGAAGGAAAAATCTGAAAAGAAGAAATTTTTTGAAAAACCCGACAGCACATTGATTTGGCTTGGCGTCATCGGATTTTGTTGCATGGCAAGCGAAGGTGTTATGTTCGATTGGAGCGGAGTTTACTTCAAAGACATCGTAAAAGCTCCAGGGGCATTGGTGATTTTAGGCTACACTTCTTTCATGGTCATGATGGCAACCGGGAGATTCTTGGGCGACCAATTTATTCTAAAATACGGCGGAAAAAAAATCATGCAAATTTCCGGAATCATGATTTCCGTGGGATTATTTACCGCGGTATTTTTGCCGTACCTCATTCCGGCAACGCTTAGTTTTATGATGGTAGGAATTGGCGTTTCTACAATTGTCCCAACGGTTTACAGTTTGGCGGGAAAAAACACAACCGTTCCTCCAGGCGAAGCTTTGACCATTGTTTCCAGCGTAAGTTTCCTCGGATTTTTGATCGGACCGCCGATTATTGGTTACATTGCCGAAGCGTTCGGTTTGCAATTTTCGTTTGCGTTCATTGGCGTTTTTGGCGTGGTGATTACTTTTTTGGTTTCAAAAATTAAAGCAGTTTCGTGATTTATTTCTTTAAAAATTTATGCTGAAAAATACCGTCTGAAGTGAAAATTTTTATAAAATAAGTTCCGGTTGGCAAAGCCGAAATATCCCATTTTTTTTCGTTTTTCGATTGAAGTACGACTTGTCCGAGTGTATTCAAGAAAATTGTTTTTTCAACAGAAATATTTTCTAAACCTTCACTAAAAAGTTCGTCAGAAGCAGGATTCGGAAAAAATTTTAATTTATTCGCCAAATCAAAATCTTGCGTGCCCAAAGTTGCTGTATTATTTCTGGAAATAATGTCAAAATTTGGGTTCACGGAAATTCCCGTAACCGTAAAAGGCACGCTCGCAAAAATTGTCTGATTATTGGTTGTGTTTTGCAGAATTAAATCTAAAACTTGTCCACCATTTCCAGTAACTTTCACAGGAACCGGCATCTCAAAAAACGGAACGGAATTGTGTGATTGGGTTTGGTTGACCACAAAACGCGCTTGTCCGCCAGTCCAATTTTGCACCGTAATATTGTAACTTGGATATCCTTGCCCATAAATCCAATCGTTGAAAAATTCCGTCAAACTTGTTCCTGAAGCAGTTTCGAGGTGGACTTTAAAATCTTCAGTAACGGCATAACCATAAGCCAAATTAGGATCGGCCAAATAATTTTTTACGGCTTGAAAAAATACAGCATCGCCTAATTTGAAACGCAACATGTGCAAAACCATCGCTGCTTTATTGTACGAAAGTCGGTGACTAAAAATTCTGGAAACGTTCTCAGCTTCGGCATCGGTAAGGTAAACGGCGCCACCATTTTGCGACGTAATATTATTAATCACCGATTGTTTCCAACTGTTGAAATTTGTTTGCCCATCAAAATTTTCGACTACAAGTCCAGAAAGGTAGGTCGCAAAACCTTCGTTGAGCCAAATATCTTTCCAAGTTCCGCAGGTAATTTTGTCGCCAAACCATTGATGCGCCAACTCATGAGCAATTAATTCCCGCCCAAAACTTCCCATAAAAGAAACCGTTGTATGTTCCATTCCACCGCCAAGAGCACATTGAGCATGACCATATTTTTCGTTCGAAAAAGGATATTTTTCAAATAAATCTTCAAACAAATCCATAATTGGAGGCGTTACCGAAAGACTATTTTGAACCGAAGTTTGCGTTTCCGGATATAAATAATTGACAATCGGAAATTGGTTTGGAGCCGTTCCTGCCGTTTGCGTAAAAATCGTATAATTGGTTGCGGCAATTGCCACTAAATAAGCAGGAATTGGATAATTATGTCTGAATCTTGTGGTTTTCGTCCCATTTGGGTTATTGTTAACCGAAGTCTGCAAACCATTTGCAACGGCAACATATTGTGATGGCGTGGTTAATAAAAAATCCACGCGATCCACTTTGTCGTCCAACGATTGTTTGCAAGGCCACCAATCTTTTGCGCCAAAGGGTTCTGAAAGCGTGTACAAACCTGCAACTCCTGCGTGTGTATAAGTGGTAAACGCATTTTCTTCGGTTGAAGGAACGCCTTCGTAAACAATTGAAAGTGAATCTAAAACGTTGGTATTTTGCGTGTTTTGCAAATCGATAACCAACTCATTATTAGTGTTTTGAGAAAAAGAAAGTGGATTTCCACGTTGCAAAACTTGTGTTACGGTAAGTTGATTGTTGAGGTCAAAAGTAACGCTGTTGAGGTTTTGCTTGGCAACAAAATGAGTAGTAACCGTTCCGGAAATGTAAAATTCTTCGGGGTTGATGTTGAGTTCTAGTCGATGGTATTTGACGTCGTAATTAGCTGTATTTTGATTTTCGCGGAACGCCAATAATTTTCCTGCCGATTTTCTTTCGGATTCAGCAATGTGTTGCGTTTCCGCGGGTACATTTTGCGCAAGCGACAGAAAACTTTGGAACAAAGCCGTTAAAAAAATAATTTTTTTCATTTAAAATTTTTCCCAAAGATAAGGTGGAGAAGCTTCAAAATTTTATAAATTTTTAAATTCTTCCGCTTTTTTGAGCAGAAACTCCGTCACGTTCAATTTGTTGCCAAAATACGATGATTCATCAGCTTTTGGATCTTCGTTACAAAAATCCACAAAAGTCGAGATGTCTTTGTAGGCAATTTTTAAATCATTGGTAAAAAAATCATCGGTAAAATGTTTGTACACAAAATCTTTGAAAACTGGCGGCTTGTATTCTGGGGGTGTTTTTTCTTTTTTCGGAAAAATTTTCCCGATTAATTTTCCTACTTCCATAAAATTGACACCATTTGTGGTTCCGTTGTAAACAAAAGGATTTGGAGGTAAAACGCTACTTCCGCCAACATCTCCGGGACCTAATTCGGCATAACTTAATCCTGGCATTGTAAATTCTTCGTAAACAGTAATTTCGTCTAACAAAATAGGCTTGGGTTTCAAGGAAATTTCGTAAAAATTATTGATTTGGTCCTTGAAAATTTTTTGTACCAAATAATCGTATTCTTTTGAAATAAAACCAATTTCGTCGCCGGGATTTGCTTCGATGGTAAAATTTCCCGAAGAATCAGTTAGCACAATTTGTTCCGAAGCGAGGTTTACGACTTCCACTTTTTCAACCGGAGTGCCGAAATAACTGACTTTTCCGCGAACGGTTTTGGTTTGACAAAAAGCCACAACAGGCAAGAGCAGGAGGGAGGAAAGTAATTTTGTTTTCACACGAAAAATATTTTGGTAAAACAATTTTAGAGTAAACCCGGAAGCTATAAACCTGCTTTAACGAAAGTTTGTGTTTTTTCGCACAAAATCAGGGTTTTACGAGCGATGAAATCTGTTGGTAAAGTCTTAACATTTTTTGCTTAAATTTGCTTCCTTAAACTTAAAAAAAAGTTCAATGTTACAGATTGCTCACATTAGAGAAAACCGCGAAAACGTGCTGAAAGCCTTGGCAAAAAGAAATATCGATGCCACGGAAATTGTTGATGCAGCTTTGAAACTCGACGAACAACGTCGTGCCACACAAGTTGAAATGGACAATGTTTTGTCGGAATCCAACAAGCTATCTAAAGACATTGGCGCGTTCATGAAGGCTGGCGAAAAATCAAAAGCCGAAATTTTGAAAGCCAAAACCGTTTCACTTCGTGAACAAAGCAAAGAATTATCAGAAAAACTTGACGGTTTTACGCAAGAATTAAACGAAAAATTATATTCGCTTCCCAATACTCCAGCCGATTTAGTTCCGGAAGGAAAAACGCCGGAAGACAACGTGACGACTTTGCAAGAAGGTGATATTCCGCAATTGCATGAAGGTGCTTTGCCACATTGGGATTTGGTGAAAAAATACGACATCATCGATTTCGAATTGGGAAATAAAATCACTGGAGCTGGATTTCCGGTTTACAAAGGAAAAGGTGCCAAATTACAACGTGCGTTAATCACTTATTTTTTGGATAAAAATACCGAAGCCGGTTACCAAGAATACCAAGTGCCGCATTTAATTAACGAAGCTTCTGGCTACGGAACCGGGCAATTGCCGGACAAAGAGGGACAGATGTACCATTCTACCGTTGACGATTTATATTTGATTCCAACGGCTGAAGTTCCTGTAACCAATTTATTTCGTGATGTTTTGTTAATCGAAAATCAATTGCCGATTTTAGCAACGGCTTACACGCCATGTTTCCGCAGAGAAGCCGGTTCTTACGGAAGTCACGTTCGTGGATTGAACCGTTTGCACCAATTTGACAAAGTGGAAATTGTGAGAATCGAACATCCAGAAAAATCTTACGAAGCTTTAGAAGGAATGGTAGAACACGTTCGTGGCATTTTAAACGAATTGAAATTACCGTACCGAATTTTAAGACTTTGCGGTGGCGACATGGGTTTCACATCAGCAATGACGTATGATTTTGAAGTATTTTCAACAGCGCAAGATCGTTGGTTAGAAATTTCTTCGGTTTCTAATTTCGAAACTTTTCAGGCAAATCGTTTAAAATTACGTTTCAAAGATAAAGATGGAAAAAACCAATTGGCACATACTTTAAACGGAAGTTCATTAGCATTGCCACGTGTTTTAGCCGGAATTATTGAAAATTACCAAACTCCGGAAGGCATTGTCATTCCGGAAGTTTTACGTCCTTACACTGGATTTGATATCATCAATTAACGAAGATTTAACCTTGGTTTTTTGCCACAGCAATGCACTGAAATAACCCGAAAAGCGTTATCTTAGTGCGTTGCTTTTTGCTTTTTTTACAAAATTTAAAATGAAAAAAATTTTCCTTTTATCGGCATTGCTGTTTTCGTTGCTTGTTTCTGCGCAAAGCGATCAATTGGCGTTGCAATATTTTGAAAAAGGCGAATTTGAAAAAGCGGCTTTGAGTTATCAGGAATTGTTGCAAAGCCAACCCGGAAACAGTTTTTATTTTCAAAAATTAATCGAGTCTAAACAACAGTTGCAGCAATTTGGCGAAGCCGAAAAAATGCTCGAAGAACGATTTGCCAAATACAAGCAACCCGGAATTTTGGTGGAATTAGGTTATAATTTTCAGTTGCAAAAACATGAAGCTAAGGCTGATAAATACTACCAACAAGCCTTGCAAACCATTGCCGAAAATCCAAATCACGTGTATTCGGTGGCAACAACTTTTGAAAAAAAATCATTGATTGATCAAGCGCTTGAAGCTTATATTTTGGCAAAAAAAACCAACGATAATTATAATTATAATTATAATTTTAATTTTCAAATGGCGGTTTTGTACGGTCAACAAGGAAAAACCGAATTGATGATTGAGACTTTTTTGGACGAAGCATTTTTAAATCAAATTAATACGGTTCTGATTCAGAATCAGTTAGGAAGGTTTATGAATGATGACGCTTCGGAAAATTTTAATGTGATGTTGCGAAAATCGCTATTACTTCGGGCTCAGAAAACGCAGGATTTGTATTGGAATCAGTTTTTGAGTTGGTTTTTTGTGCAACAAAAAGAATATGGCAAAGCGTTTATTCAGGAAAAAGCGATTTACCGCCGCAATCCCGATTCTTTTTCGAACATTGTTTCGCTGGCGCAAGTGGCAATTGACGAAAACGAAATTGAAACGTCAAACGAAATTTTTGCCTTCATCAAAGAAAATACTCAAGACCGTGATTTGCAGATTTTGGCTGACTTTTACCTTACGCAATCCAAAATAAATAATGCCCAAGCGAAAGATTTTCCTTCGGTGAAAGAGGAAATGGATTTGTTGTTAAAAAAATACGGAACAAGTCCTTACACATTGGAATTACAGTTGTTACAATCCAATTTTTATACTTTCAAATTAAAACTTCCCGAAGAGGGGAAAAATATTTTGAAGAAAACTTTGGAACTTCCGTTGAATAAATATCAAGCGGCTGACGCCAAAATGGAATTGGCAGATATTTTATTATTTGAAGAAAAATTCAATCAAGCATTGATTTATTATTCGCAAATAGAAGAAGATTTAAAAAACGATGAAATTGGTCACGAAGCAAGTTTAAAAGCAGCAAAAGCGAGTTATTTCAAAACCGATTTTGAGTGGGCTTTGAAACAATTTAAGGAACTAAAATCGGCTTCAACACAATTGATTGCCAATGATGCTTTGGAACTTTTTTTACTCATCAACGACAACACCGTCGCCGATTCTACGCAAGTGGGTTTGAAGAAATTTGCCCGAGGCGATTATTTGTTATACCAAAACCGCGATCGGGAAGCATTGGAACAATTTCAAAACATTTTAAAAGAATACAAAGGTCAGGAAATTGAGGACGAAACGTTGCTGAGAATTGGTACAATTCAAGAAAAATTAGGCGATTTTAATTTGGCTTTAAACAATTTTCAATCCATCATCGAGCATCACAAGGATGGCATTTATGTGGATGAAGCACTTTATTTTTCGGCAAAAATTCATCAAGAAAAATTAAACGACCCCGAGAAAGCAAAGGCTTTGTATGAACAAATTATTTTCAACCACCAAGACAGTATTTATTTTGTTTCGGCAAGAAAAAAATTCAGGCAATTACGAGGAGATGCGAATCTTTAGAGAGTTAGGAGTTTGGAGTAGGAAGTTCGGAGTAGGAAGTTTAAAGTGAGAAATTTCAAAAATCCTAAATCTAAAATCTAAAATCATATATCAAAAATCGAAAAATCTAAAAAAAAAGCTATGATCATTTACAACGTAACCACAAATATAGACGAATCTGTTCACGACGAATGGCTTCATTGGATGCAACACGTTCACATTCCGGAAGTGTTGGCGACCGGAAAATTTACAAAAGCGCATTTGGTAAAAGTTTTGGTGGAAGAAGAAATGGGAGGCAAGACTTATTCGGTTCAATTTCACACCGAAAGCCACGACATGCTGAAAAAATATTACAGTGAAGATGCGCCGAAATTGCGTGAAGATGCCGTGAGAAAATTTGGTGATAAAATGCTGACTTTCAGAACAGAACTTGAATTTATAAGCGAACATATTTCGGTTTAATTAGATAATTCGATAATTAGAAAATTAGAAAATGATTTTGGCAAAATCCTAAATCATATATCTAAAATCACAAATCATATATTTACAATCCTCAATGGAAAAAGTAACGGCAAAAAAACACCTTGGGCAACATTTTTTAACCGATGAAAACATCGCAAAAAGAATTGCCGATACCTTGGGTTTCGAAAATTACAAAAAAGTACTTGAAATTGGTCCGGGAATGGGAGTGCTTACCAAATATTTGCTCGAGAAAGACGCGGAAATTTTTGTGATTGAAATCGATACAGAATCGGTTGAATATTTGCACAAACATTACAAAAAATTGCACGATCACATTATTTCGAAAGATTTTTTGAAATACAATATCAACGAAGTTTTTAACGGCGAACCATTTGCCATCATTGGTAATTTTCCGTACAATATTTCATCGCAAATTGTTTTTAGAACGTTAGAAATGCGTCAGCAAGTTCCGGAATTCTCAGGCATGTTTCAAAAAGAAGTAGCCGAACGAATCTGCGAGAAAAAAGGCAGCAAAACTTATGGAATCCTGTCGGTTCTAGTGCAGGCATTTTACGATGCGGAATATTTGTTCACGGTGCATGAAAACGTGTTCAATCCGCCGCCAAAAGTAAAATCGGGCGTGTTGCGATTGAGAAGAAAGGAAAATTACACGTTGCCTTGCAGTGAACGACTGTTTTTCACCGTAGTAAAAACCGCATTCCAACAACGCCGGAAAACCCTTCGCAACAGCTTAAAATCCATGAACCTTTCGGAAAATTTGCGCGAAGACGCTATCTTTGCACTTCGTCCGGAACAATTGGATTACCAACAATTTATTGCCCTAACTCAAAAAATAGAAGCCGATGCAGTTTAAAATCAGCAAGGAATTAATTCTAGAAATAGAAGCATTAATCGAGAGCAACAACCAGCACCAGCTGGAATTGTTACTTCACGACATGCACCATGCTGATATTGCCGAAATTCTGGACGAACTGGATTTTGATCAGGCAACTTATATTTTTAAAATCCTCGATTCGGAAAAAACCGCCGAAATCCTCCTCGAACTTGAAGATGATTTGCGTGAAAATATTCTTTCCAGGCTTTCGCCGAAAGAAATCGCCGAAGAGTTGGACGAGTTGGATACCGATGATGCGGCCGACATTATCGCCGAACTTTCTACCGAAATCAAGAACGAAGTAATTTCCGAATTGGTCGATGTCGAACACGCCAAGGACATTGTGGATCTTTTGCGTTACGACGAAGACACTGCCGGAGGTCTCATGGGGAAAGAGCTCGTAAAAGTTAACGAAAATTGGAACGTACTTACTTGCGTAAAAGAAATGCGGGTTCAAGCTGAAAATGTTTCTCGAGTGCATTCCATTTACGTAATTGACGATGAAGGAAGGCTCAAAGGACGTCTTTCTTTGAAAGATTTGTTGACAACTTCCACAAAAACGCCAATTTCCGACGTCTATATCCGTAAAGTTGACTACGTTTCCGTTGATACGGAAGACATTGAAGTCGCGCGAATCATGCAAAAATACGACTTGGAGGCGATTCCCGTTGTCGATGAACTCGGCCGTTTGGTAGGAAGAATTACTATTGACGACATCGTTGACGTCATCAAAGAAGAAGCCGACAAAGATTACCAGTTAGCTGCCGGTATCTCGCAAGACGTTGAAGCAGATGACAGCATTCTCGAACTCACAAAAGCACGACTTCCGTGGTTGGTTCTCGCACTTTTGGGCGGATTTATTTCCGTTCGACTCTTGGGAGCTTTTAGTGGAGCAATGGAAAATCACGGCGAACTATTTTTTTTCACACCACTCATTGCCGCAATGGCAGGAAACGTTGGCGTACAATCTTCCGCAATTGTTGTGCAAGGTTTGGCTAACCAAAGCATCAGCGGATCCCTCTGGAACCGCCTGGTAAAAGAAGTTTTACTCAGTTTACTCAACGGAGCCATGCTCGCCATCATCCTCATCGCCGGAAGCCATTTTCTTCTTGGCGTAGGTTACGATTTGGGATTAACCGTAAGCATTTCCCTCATTTCCGTAATCATCATCGCATCCCTCATTGGCACGTTTGTCCCGTTATTGCTCAACCGTTTCGGCATCGATCCCGCATTAGCCACAGGACCATTCATTACCACCAGCAACGACATCTGCGGAATTCTTATCTATTTCACTATCGCAAAAATCATTTTAGGTTTTTAAATTATTTGGGCGTTTCCCAATTTTAGCAACCCAATGCAAAGCAGAAAAAATCTGCAAAAATTGGGTTCTCCCGAAGCTTCGGGACGCTGTATCTTTTCTATGAATTGCCTGTGGTTTAAACAACAGGCAATTCATAGAAAAGGATGCCGCTTCAATCGCTAACGCAAGGGTGAGTGCTGGCTTGGGAGTTTTGAGTTAGGAATTATGAGTTATGAGTCTTCAGTTTGGAATTTGGACTCGAGCGATTAGCGAACAGGCGAAGCAATTTTTTTATTGAAATTTATCACCAGAGTTGTCCTTCCGAGGAACGAGGAATCTTTTTGAAACCAAAAACAAAAAATCATCCGGGTGTGAGAAAAAATGATATATTAGCAGGAGAAAGGTCCTTACTCAAGTGGCTACAAAGTATGGCTGGATATGCGATATTTGTAGCGTGTGCGTGGACATTATGAGCAAATTTGTTCGAAATCCGGATAACAACAATAAACATTAAATATGAAAACCTTTACTTCTATAGTATTTTTATTAATCGCTGTAAGTTCTTTTTCTCAAACTAAGGCAGAATGTATCGCATTTATACGGAAGAAAGAAAGTTCCCATAATGGACAGAATTTTGTAAGTGTAAATCTTGATGGGACAATTCTTAAAATTGTAAATAAGTTGCTTCGTGATAATCAACTTGAAACCGTAGAAACAGAAATCGATTTCAGTAAAGCAAAAAAAATTATCATTGAATTTGACGACCGATTTAATTTCTATCGTCCAACAGTTCTTTTGATTGGTAAGGATTATAATAGAAAAGAAATACCTATCCAAGGATTGTGGTATCAATTTTATAAAGATCGTTTTGAATATTATTATTATGAAAATCAAAATGAAGCAATAGAAATGAAAACGGTATTTATACAATTAGCAAAATTGTGTGGAGCTAAATTAGAGCATTAAATCTGCTTATCCCGATAGCGCGGATTTGCAACCCGATAGCGCGGATTTGCAGTTCCTACCATCAAACAGCGATTAATTCCCCCAAATGTTAACAATTTTAACAAAGTGGGCTAAAACATAAAGTATCCATAAGGAAGAGTGGGAGAAGCTATAGGGAAAAATACTGCAATAGTTTTTTGCCACATATCATTTCTCACACAATTAAAGTATTTTTGTAATAGTCTAAAAAGCTCACAATGTTATATGAAAAATATCGACAAAAATAGTTTAGATAAAGCGTATCGATTGTTCGAATCTGGCGATATCAGTAAGGTCGAAGTGGGAACTACTAAAGGTCTTCAGGAAATTCATCATTATTTGTTCGACGGATTATACGACTTTGCCGGGCAAATAAGAAAATTAAACATTTCGAAAGGTGGTTTCAGGTTTGCAAACGCATTGTATCTGAACGAAATTCTCGTCAAAATTGAACAGATGCCTGAAAGAAATTTCGAGGAAATCATCGCAAAATATGTTGAAATGAACATTGCACATCCTTTTATGGAAGGCAACGGCAGATCCATGCGTATTTGGCTCGATATGATTCTGAAAAATAAGATCAATAGCGTTGTCAATTGGCAATTTGTGGACAAAACGCTATATCTACAAGCCATGGAGCGAAGTCCAATTAACGACCTCGAACTGCGAACGTTATTGAAAGAAAACTTAACCACTGAAGTTGAAAATAGAGAAATTATTTTTAAAGGAATTGAACAATCCTACTACTACGAAGGTTACGAGAAAGATTCGGAATAATTTATAAGTAGTTTTCACCTCCAATATTAACCCAAAAATTCCCTCTCTCATCCTTTCATCAATTTGTTATCTTTACCAAAACAACTTGCCATGAACCCATCCGAAATAAAAATTCTCCACATCGATAGCAACCATCCTATTCTTTGGAGCCAGTTGCAGGAAGCTGGTTTTACTAACCATGAAGACTACCTTTCGTCAAAAGAAGAAATTGAGGAAAAAATTGAGGAGTATCACGGAATCGTAATTCGTAGCCGATTCAAGATTGATGAAAATTTTATTGACAAAGCCAGTAATTTAAAGTTTATCGCGCGAGTTGGAGCAGGGCTCGAAAGCATCGATTGCGATTACGCCAACAAAAAAAATATCGCGCTAATCGCAGCTCCAGAAGGAAACAAGAATGCCGTTGGCGAACACACGTTGGGAATGATTCTGTCGCTTTTCAACAAGCTCAATCAAGCCGATCGCGAAATCCGTTCCGGACATTGGAATCGTGAAAAAAATCGCGGTCATGAGTTGGATGGCAAAACCGTGGGCATCATTGGGTACGGAAATATGGGTAAGGCTTTCGCCAAAAAATTACGCGGTTTTGACTGCGAAGTGATTTGTTTTGATATTTTATCGAACATGACCAACAATGATGCACGTCAAGTTTCCGCCGAAGAATTTTTTGAAAAAGCCGATGTCGTAAGTCTTCATCTGCCTTGGACGCCGGAAACGGACAAACTCGTTGATGCGCAATTTATCCAAAAATTTAAAAAACCTTTTTGGCTCATCAATACTTCGCGAGGTAAAAACGTGGTGACTTCGGATTTGGCGCAAGCCTTACAATCCGGGAAAATTTTAGGTGCGGCTTTAGATGTTTTGGAGTATGAAAAATTATCTTTTGAATCGCTTTTTGAATCGGAAACCATTCCCGAAGCGTTTCAATTTTTGCTAAAAGCTGAAAACGTCATCCTCACGCCACACATTGCAGGCTGGACTTTTGAAAGCCACGAAAAATTAGCGCAAACCATTGTGGATAAAGTAAAAGCGCTTTTCTTTGGCGAAAGCCAAAACCAAAGAATTGAAAAACGTGTAACCGGAATTGGCGGTTTTTTCTTCAAAGCTGATAATCCATCGGCGTTAAAAGATTGGTACCAAAAACATTTGGGTCTAAACACAGACGATTACGGCTGTACTTTTTGGTGGAAAAATGACCAAGGCGAAAAATGTTCCACGCAATGGTCGCCTTTTAAAAACGACACAACCTATTTTGAACCTTCGGGAAAACCATTTATGCAAAATTTCAGGGTGGAAAATCTGGAAAAATTATTGCTTCAATTGCAAGAAGAAGATGTAACCATCATTGGCGACATGCAGGTTTTTGATTACGGAAAATTCGCTGCTATCCTTGATTTGGAGGGAAATAAAATTGAACTTTGGGAACCAGTAGATCGGATTTTTCTTTAAAAAATCATTATTTTATTTAGGTTTATTCTTAATAATAAAATATATTTTTTTAGATTTATAAAAAATTTAACCAAATGTGGAGTCAGAAACCACACCAAAAACGAATCAACAAAAAATTTTTTATTATGATTGAATGGTACAAGAAAGTAGTTCTGGAGAATTACGCAAACTTTGACGGAAGAGCTAGAAGATCAGAGTATTGGTACTTTGTGCTGGCTAACTTTTTAATTTCCATTGTGTTGCAAATTATTGATGCTGTAATTGGTTTGCCAATTTTTGGAGGACTTTACGGTTTAGCAGTATTGATTCCGTCGATTGCAGTAGCGGTAAGAAGATTACACGACATCAACAAAAGCGGATGGTGGATTTTAATTGCATTAATTCCCTTAGTTGGGGCAATTTGGTTAATTGTGCTTCTTGCAACAAACGGTGACCAAGGGCCAAACCAATATGGCGAAGACCCGAAAAATTTTAATGAAATTAATGAGATTGGAACGCCAACGTATTAATCGAATTTGAAAAACCAAACAAAAAACCCAAGACTTTTAAAGCTTGGGTTTTATTTTTTTATATCTCGCCTTTTTTGGAAAGTTTCTTTTCGAGTTCGGCTTGAAGTTCTTCCATTACGGGTTTCACGGTGCTTTCGGGTAAATCTGCAATTCTAATATACATCAGTCCGTCAACCGCATTGTTAAAAAGCGGATCCACGTTAAACGCAATCACCTTTGCGTTTTGCTTGATGTATTTTTTAATCAAGACCGGCAAACGCAAACTTCCCGGTTCGATTTCATCAATGATTTTGTCAAACTTATTCAAATCGGCTTCGGCTTCATCAAAAATAAAATCTTTGTCGGCGTCTTTGAGTTTTACCTTAAATTCCTTTTTCGGATGTACATATTGCGCCACATAAGGATCGTAATAATGCGACTTCATGAATTCAATCATCAACGATTTGGAAAAGTCCGAAAATTGGTTGCTGATACTTACGCCACCAATCAAATAATGATGTTCCGGATATCGCAACGTAGTATGCACGATTCCTTTCCAAAGCAGGAACAACGGCATTGGTTTTTGCTGGTATTCTTTAGTGATGAACGCACGACCCATTTCGATGGATTTACTCATCATATCATACAATTCCGGTTCAACACGAAATAATTCTTGCAAATAAAATCCGTCAATTCCGTATTTTGGGTAAATTTCAGAGCCTAAACCCATGCGGTAAGCTCCCGCAATTTGCTTGTTTTCGTCGTCCCACAAAAACATGTGGTGGTAATATTTGTCAAATTTATCAAGGTCTAACGACTCGTTTGTACCTTCGCCAACTTCACGAAAAGTAATTTCGCGCAAGCGTCCTAATTCATGTAAAATATTCGGAATTTTCTCGGCTTCGGTAAAAAATACTTCGTAGTTTTTGCTTTGCAACATTCTGGCTGTTGTACTGCGTAAGGCTTCTACTTCCTGAATGATTTGCTCGTGATTGGCTGGTGTCGCGATACGTTTCGGACTTTTCGTGATTTTTAAACTCGAAGTATCAATCAGCCTGCTTTCTTTTTCAAAAGGGTTGGCCAACATATAGGTTTTTCGTCTTAAAAAATCAGAATATTCGTCAATTTTCGTGTATTCATCTTGTTCCGCAACCGAAATAGGTTTTCCGATGCGAACTTTAATCACGCGATCCTTTTGCGTAAGCAATTCCGAAGGCAATTTAGCCGTTCTCAAAGTGTCGTTTAATTTCGACAGAAAATAAAAAAGCCGACTATTTTTAGCATGAAAATAAATAGGAACTACGGGAACATTTGCTTTTTTGATGATTTTTATCGCGCCTTCTTCCCAAGGTCTGTCCACCATTAATTTTCCGTCTTTGTAGGTCGAAACTTCTCCGGCAGGAAACATTCCTAAAGGTTTTCCGTCGCTCAAGTGGCGCAAAGTTTCCTTGATTCCCAAGACGCTCGATTTGGCATCTTTGTGATTTTCAAACGGATTTACCGGCATGATGTAGGGTTTCATCGGGTCAATTCTGTGCAACAAAAAATTGGCGATGATTTTAAAATTCGGTTCGCGTTCCAGCATCAATTTTAACAGTAAAATCCCGTCAATTCCACCAAGAGGATGATTAGAAACCGTGATGTAAGCTCCGGTTTTTGGCAAACGCTTTAAATCTTCTTCCGGAATTTCAAATTTAATCTGAAACTCGTCTAAAATAGCATTGAGAAATTCCACTTCGCTCAAGTGCTTATTTCTGTCGTAAATTTTATTTAAAGTGGAAATTTTAAGTATTTTCATTAGCAACCAGCCCGAAAAAGTACCCAAAAATCCATATTTGTCAGTATTTATTGCCTTTGCAACTTCTTTGGCGGTAACTAAACCCATCAGCATTTGGTATTTGTGCAAGCAACAAAGATAGCAAAATTGCTTTATCACAATCTAAAATATTGCATTCCCGAAGCTAATTTCTGTAATCATTTATTCGCAAAAAATTATTTACTTTTGAAAAAATTCAAAAAATTAAACTTCGTTTCATGAAAATCATCTCCTATAACGTAAACGGAATCAGAGCTGCCATTACAAAGGGATTTCTCGATTGGCTCCAGCAAGCCAACCCCGATGTTATTTGTTTGCAAGAAATAAAAGCCACGCCAGAGCAAATTCCGCTTGACTTGATTAAAGAAGCCGGATATCCTTACAGTTACTGGTATCCCGCACAAAAAAAAGGCTACAGCGGTGTCGCCATTTTGTGTAAAACCGAACCCAAACAAATTGTTTTTGGCACCGGAATCGAGCACATGGATTTCGAAGGCAGAAACCTTCGCGTGGATTTTGAAGATTTTTCGGTCATGAGTTTGTACCTTCCTTCCGGCACAAATATTGCCCGATTGGACCATAAATTCATGTTCATGGACGATTTTCACAATTATATTACCGAACTCAAAAAAGAAATTCCAAACCTTTTAATTTGCGGCGATTACAACATTTGCCACCAAGCCATTGACATTCACGACCCAATTCGCAACGCAAAAGTTTCCGGATTTTTGCCCGAAGAACGCAGTTGGCTCGACATGTTCATTAACTCCGGATTTGTCGATTCGTTCCGCCATTTCAACAAAGATCCGCATCATTACACGTGGTGGAGCTATCGTGCTGGAGCGCGAGGCAATAACAAAGGCTGGCGAATCGACTATATTTTGGCAAGCAAACCTATGGAAAACCGCCTCACGCGATCCGTTATTTTGCCCGATGCCAAACATTCAGACCATTGTCCGGTGATGGTCGAAATTCAATAAAATAATTTATTTTTGGAGCTAATCCCGCTTTATCATTTGCCCGTGGTTTAAACCACGGGCAAATGATAAAGCCGCAGGTTTAAATAAAAAGCAAAACAAAATCAAGACAAAATGATCAAAAAAGTAACCCTTGCAGTTGTCGCATTAGCATTTATGACCTCTTGCGTTTCTTCGAAAGTGTACAAAGACCTCGAAGGAAAATACACCAATCTTAAAAAAGAAAACCGAGCACTTGCCGATGAAAATCAGCAATTAGCAACGACTAAAAACCAACTTGAAAACGAAACAGCCGATTTAAAATCGCAATTGGCAAAATTAAAATCGGAACGTGATAATTTGGCGGCAGATTTAGCAGCTTCTAAATCAGGACTCGATAATTTAAAAGCTTCATATGCTTCGTTAGAAAAAAATAGTGGCGACGCATTGAGTACCAATATGGAAAAAAACCGCGAATTGATTGCCCAACTTGATGCTAAAGAAAAAGCACTTGCCGCGGAACAACAACGTCTTAACCGTTTACAATCCGAGTTGAGAGATCGTTCAGCAAGAGTGGATGAATTAGAAAGCATGATTGCCGCACAAGAAGCCAGCATGAAACGTTTGAAAGAAACCCTTTCAAATGCGTTAAACAGTTTTGAAGGAAAAGGTTTGACCGTAGAGCAAAAAAACGGAAAGGTGTATGTTTCTATGGAAAATAAATTGCTGTTTGGTTCCGGAAGTTGGTCCGTTGGAACCGAAGGTCGTCGTGCCGTTACCGAAGTCGGCAAAGTATTGGCGGAAAATCCGGATATTTCAGTTTTAATCGAAGGTCATACTGATAATGTTCCGTATAATGGTTCTGGGCAAATTGTGGACAACTGGGATCTTTCGACTAAAAGAGCAACAGCCATTGTCAATATTTTGGCAGAAAACAAAGGCATCGACAAAAAAAATCTTACCGCGGCAGGACGTGGAGAATTTGCACCGTTGCAACCCAATTCTTCCGCTGAAGCCAAAGCCAAAAACCGTAGAATCGAAATTATTTTGACCCCAAAACTCGAAGAAATTTCGAGAATGTTGAATGAGATTTAAAGTTTAGTAACTACTGACGCTACAATCAACCTAACAGGACTTAAAAATCCTGTTAGGTTTTTTTTTGCTAAATTTTTCCGTTGACTTTGCTTTTAAGAAAGCACGCCTATGATATTGATATGCTAGCCTCGCTATTTGATAGGCACGCCTTGCAATTTTGTAGGCTCGCCGATAATTCCAGCAGCGTCTTAATTTTCAAATCTTCAAATCTTCAAATCTTCTAATTACCTAATTGTCTAATTATCTAATTACCCTCCGCTTCCTTTACTTTCCTCGGTTTTCTATGCTGAAACCAATGCGTTCGCTCTTCGCCAAATAAATAAGCATACGGTTCGGTATCAGGACTTAGTTCAAATAATTTTTTGAGAATAGCAATGGTCGGGATAATTAAAATCATACCTACAATTCCCCAAATGGCGCCACCAATCAGCAACCCTAAAAAGGTGATGAAGGCGTTAAGGTTTACATTGGCTCCGGTGATTTTTGGTGTGAGGTAACTGCCTTCAATCAACTGCACGATGGTGAAAGAAACCGCCACAGCTATCGGATAAAATAAACTGTCCTTCGTGAGAAGCGCATAAGCAACCGGGAAGACGGCTCCCAAAAGCGGGCCCAGATAGGGAATGATGTTCAAAAAACCAGCAATCAATCCGAAGAAAATGGCATGTTTGATTCCGAGTGTGAACAGCACCAAAGTAAGGACAATACCCAAAATTATCATTACTTTTCCAGCCCCTACAATGTAGTTATAGACAATTTTTCGGATGGAAACAATGTGTTCCAAAAGCACGCGATTGCGTTCGTTGGCAAATACCTTGGTCACAAAAACGGCAAAGTGATCGCGGTACAACAACATGAAGAAAATAAATACCGGCAGAAGTACTACATCGGAAAGAGTTCCAACAGTTTTCATCAGCAAATCGGAAATTGACATGTCGCCCGATTCTACCATTTCAATTATTTTTTCCATCTTAAAACCGTTGCCCATTCCAAGGTCTTTTCCAATTGTGTCCTTGACCCACGTATTGATGCTGATGGCAAATTCGTTTACATTGTCAACCATATTGGCTTCAATATCGTCCGAAAAACTGCGCAATTGTGAAAATACAAAATAGAGAAATCCCAAAAAGAAAGACGAGATTAGTAAAAGCGCGATAAACGCACTAAGAGATCGCGGGATTTTCCAACTTTCAAGTTTGTTGCAAAAGCTTGTCATCAGCATGGCAATGTACCCCGAAACCATCAGCGGAACCAATATAGTTTTGCCCATAATCATAAAAAAAATAATGATGATGATGAGCATCGAGATAAAAACGGCTTTGATATAACCTGGGATTTTCAGTGTAGTCATTTTGGCAAATTGTGAATGTTAAGTGTCGGTTTACTTAAAATTACTAATAAAATTTGCCAAATTATCTAAAGAAAATATTAAAATAAAAAAATCCCAGAACCAAACGGAACCGGGATTTTCAATTAACAACTTAACTATCTATTTAAAAACAACTTTCAAATTATTATTGTACCAATACTTTTTTAGAAATTTTTTGTCCTTCTTCTAAAATAATGGTTACTAAAACTACTTGGTTTTTAGCATTTAAACCGGTTGTAGTGTAGGTTGATTGGTTCACGTTAGTAGCATTTGCCAAAGATTTTCCTAACAAATCAAATACCTGAACCGACTTGATGTTCAACTGATTGGCTTTTACACCAATTTGCGAACCTGAATTATAAACCACTACATCGTTCGGCTGGATTGACGGAAGGTCAACTCCTAAAGAAGCGTTTCGGTATCTTATCTCAAAACGGTTGTTGTGCGTTCCTGAAGTGGTGGTAAATGTGTATCTTCCTTCTTTTAAATTATGGTACGTTTGGCTGTTTTTGTCAAATAAAAACACATCTTGACCAGCGAACAATCCATCGAAACTTTCCAAACCAATGCTGAATTCTCCCGCAGCAGAAGTGTAACCAATTGGTACAATATCTTCGTTAGAAAAAGGTAAGGCACGACCTTGAATGACCAAGTTTTGGTTGTTTAACAAACTGTAAATCGCAGTTCCGGAAGCATAAGTTTCGCCATCAAAAGCTTCGTCGGTATCGTTTGTAGCACCTTCAACATAACCTACCAACATTTCGTTATAAGCTCCAGCGGCATTTTTTAGGTTCACCCAAATTCTGTGTTTTTCAACTACCGTAGAATCACTTTGTGTCGTATTTCCGGTTCTGTAAAACTGATTATTTGATCCGGCAGTTTTTACACGCATTGAATTGTTAAAAGTCAATGTACCATTTTGTTTCGTATCGACAAAAAAGCTTTGTCCAGCAGCAATATTTCCTGAAGGTTTTGTTCCGCTGCAAGTATCGCAGTTGGTATAATCACCGTTAGAAGTAGAACCTGTTGCGTTGTACGAAATATAATTAGAAGCACTGTATTGGTAAATTCCGTTAGCATCTGCTGTAGAACTTACAGGCGTTGCATGCGTCCAGAAATAAAATGTTCCTTTGATCACATTTTTATTAGCGGCATAAAATTGCTCAGCATTTAAAGCGGAAGGATAAGGATTTCCAACCAAATTCGATTTATCACTTGGCGAAACCGTAACGGCTAAAGTTTTCACTCCGTTGTTAGGAACACCTACAAATTTTGTTTCGAAAACCGCAGGAACTGTCAATGAAAAAGATTGAGGAGCTCTTACGATGTAGCCTTTTCCGGTAATCATTTCCTGATTTCCATCTAAATGTGTAACCCAACCGTTTGCAGTAGGATTGTAGCTGTAAAATTTATCACGCAAAGTATTTGGTGACAATTGGTTTAGTTTCCAATCTGCCGCTGCAACTGGCGAAGCCCAATATGTAAAATCATAACGCGTTACCGGAGTAGTGTTTCTCTTAACGGTAATTTTTCCAGAATTTACTGCGTTGTCGTTAATTTGAACCAGACTTCCATGATTTTCAACAGTAAATGTAGCAGATGGTGCAACATTCAAATTATCATTAATAGTCAAAGTTTTTCCTGAAACTACTTTAACATTTCCGCTATTTACTTTACAAGAACAAATTTGAAGGTCATTGTTAAAAGTGTAATCACCGTTAATTACCACGGCTGCATTTGCCGCATCTGTACTCCAAGTAGTTCCGTTCCAAACTGCTTCAACTGGAACAAATCTTATTCCTGTATGTGCTGCTCCACCTTGTTCAGCAGTAATGATTTCGATAGTAGAATTTTCGTTTAATTCAAAAGTTCCGATTATGATGTTAGCGGTTGGACCAGGATTGTAACCTAACTCCTGATGTATTTGATGGTTATTTAATTTAACTCGGATTTGATCATCCCATTTGTCAGCAATAATCTGGTATTTTCCGCAAGGGAAACCTTTACGTTTGTGAACGGTAACAAAATTATCACGTGCTACGTCACAACCTTGCCATGATGTTGCAGCCGATGGCGACAAATCTCTGTGCCAGGCAGTTTCGGTGTCAACGTTTAAAGTGTTTTGCGTATAATAACCTCGGTAGTTTTGGATGGCATCTAGGGTTGAATTATTGAAAGCGTAAACGTTCCAAGTATTGTTTCCGAAAACAGTTGAATTTCCTGGAGCGTTGCAGTAATTGTGAGTAAAGCTGATGCGAGAAGCGCCACCTTTTTCGTAATATTCAATTCTAAAATCGTGGTTTCCGGCAGAAATATATCTTTCCACAGAAGTTCCAGCATCGACATAACCTTGTTCTTGCCAGCTATTAATAACTCTTTCACCATCGATAAATAGGCGATAACCGTCATCACCACTAACGTTGAATTTGTAAGTTCCAGCTACTTCAAAGTTTTTTCTCATTCTGTAAACCGTCATAAAACGATCTACGGGAGTTGTACATAATTGTGTTGTAGCACCAGAAACGGCGCCGTCACCTACGTTTCTGTCGAAAATTTCCGGTTCAGTTACATAACCTAAATAAGTTGTAGCAGCAGGTGTTTCACCTGTATAAGAATATACTTTTCCAATCCAAGAATTTGTTCCGAAATCAGGTGATGGGTTGATTGGGGTGCAAGCGTTTGTTCCGTAAATTGTTGGGCTTGAAGTTGATGATGTGCGTATCACTAATCGATTCCAAGTGTTATATCCGTATAAACGAATATAGATAGTTTCTCCTGCATTTAATGTTGGAATTTGGCTAAATGAGTTAGCTGGGAGATTTTGCCAATCTGTTTCATTAGCAATTCTTCTGCTTACTAAAGTGTGAACTCCAGATGAGAATGTAGGACTTTTAGAATATCTTATTTCATAATCAACTGTGTTTCCCTCAGCTTTCATATTAAGATTAAAGCTAGAAAGATTTACTGCCGAATTCGCTGTCATCGCAAATTGAGCATAAACAGCTGTGTTTATTGCCCCATTTTGATATTGTGGATTTGCCCAATGGTTACCAAATATATAAACAGGTGTGTCCCAAGTTGCAGTTTCTAATGTAATTCCGCTACCTGAAATATTAAGTCCAGAAACGTTCGAAGAAATGTTTGTTGGTGTAAAATTGGTATTTCTCCATCTCACCAATTCAGTTTGAGCCGAAACAGACGCAACAGTAAAAATTAAAAGTAGTAATGACAGTACTTTTTTCATGAGGTTAAGTATTTTTTGTTTTTTGGGTAGTGCAAATGTAGAGGGCTGATTTTGTTATGAACGCATAATAAAATTCGTTTTTTTTGGCTTTTCGATAAGGTGCAAAATAACCTCGGTAAACTGCACTTTTTCCCGAAAACGTTTTCGTTTCAAAACAATGTTTTTTGTAAGAAAAATTTTAATTTCAGAATGGTTTTGTGAAATATTTTTGTTTTAAGAGTAAAATTAATTTGCTTTCGAAAAATCTGTCTTACTATTAAGGTCAAATTGTATTTTTGCAAAATGAAACTCAAGGTTTTACTTACATTTTTATTTTTGATGCCAATCAAAATTTTGGCTCAAGATGCTGCAATTCCTGAAAAATTAAAACGAAATATTGCTTTTCTCGACAGCACGATGCAAGAGAATAGTTGGAAAATTGTGGATGTTTTATCCAAAGAGGTTTCCTTCAGCCATTCGAATGGTTGGGTTCAAAATTTAGAAGATTTTGAAAAAGATTTTAAAAGCAAAAAAGTTGCTTACGATAAAATTGAGGAGATCAAAGTCACCGAAGTAAAGGAATACCGGAATTTTTTTGTCATCAGAAGACAAATTGAAGTTTCCGGAACGTACAAAGTGTATGATTTTTCGATGACGCTGGCGTTGCTCGAACTTTGGAAAAAAGAAAAAGGAACCTGGAAATTATGGGTTCGGCAAGCTACGGAACTTAAAAAATAATTATCTTTTTCTGTTGAGAATTGGCAAGAGCAAAAAAGAAATTCCGCCTAAAATGATGATTTGCAAGGTTTGAGAGGCCCAAACAATCCAGCCAAAAGCAGTTCCAGCTTCTTTAGAAATTCCGAAAAGCATCAAAATTCCGGCGATTGCCAATGGAAAAGCGCCAAAACCACCATTGGTAAAAGAAATTGCTAAACTTCCTATCACAAATGCAGTAACCACTACGTTAAAACTGATTCCGGAAGTTTCGTCTAAGGCAAAAACCGCCACGTAAAAGGTGAGCAAATACGACACCCAAATCACAGCCGTGTAAAAAATAAAGGGCCATTTTTTCTCCATTCGCCAAATGCTCAATACACCTTCAACTAAACCGGAAATCTTAATTTTTATTTGCTGAATCCACTTTGATTTTGAATAAATAAAAAGCCAAATGGCAATCACAAATAACGCAAAAGCCACAATTCCGTAAACCAATAATTTCCCGAAAGGAATCGTGTCAAACAAAAATTGTTTCAGGATATTGAATTGTAGCAAAACTGCCGTTGCAATAAATGCCAAGAGAATGGCAAAATCTAAAACACGTTCGGCAATGATGCTTCCGAAAGCCTTGTCAAACGGGATGTTGTTGTATTTTTTAATCACTAAAGCACGAGAGACTTCACCGGAACGTGGAATGGTCATGTTCATGAAATAAGCAATCCAAACCGCCATGAAATTATTTTTAAACGGCGAAAAATAGCCTAAATGTTCTAAGGTATATTTCCATCGGTAAGCTCTTGCGGTGTGACTGATAAACCCGAATACCAACGCCAATCCAATATAAGAATAATTAGCATTGCGAAAATAACCTTTCATTTCATCCAATTGTTCAGGTGTGAACGAATTATAAGCGTAATAAGTTAAAAAAACTCCCAATAAAATTGGGAGCAAAATGGATAAACTTTTAGTGATTTTTTTCTTCAATGGTACTGAAATTTTAAGTCAGGCTATTGTCTTTCTCGTTCGGGAAAATTAAAGTTGGTTTGAAGGTTTTTGCTTCTTCAAAATCTAAAATTCCGTAAGAAATAATAATAATAATATCGCCTTTTTGAACCAATCTTGCAGCGGGACCATTTAGAGTAATGTCGCCACTATTGCGGTTTCCTTTAATCGCATAAGTTTCTAAACGAGCACCATTATTGATGTTAACAATCGAAACTTTTTCTCCCTCCACAATATTAGCAGCTTCCATCAAAGCCTCGTCAATCGTAATGCTGCCAATGTAATTTAAATCTGCTCCAGTTACCGAAACACGGTGAATCTTGGATTTTACAACTTGAATTTGCATGGGGCAAAGGTAAACATTTTTTAATTTAATGAAACAGTATCAATTAGTCTTACGTTTCCAACAAAAACAGCGATAAAAGCGCGGTATTTTTTGTTAGCTTCAAAAGTGTTTGCCGGAACTAATGTGGCTTCGTCTGCAATTTCAAAATATTCAAGCTTAAAAAAAACATTGTTTTCAAAAATACTTTTTACGTAAGCGGAAATTTCTAAAGCATTTTTTGTGCCAAATTTTTCCTGAACGGATTGAAGTGTTTTGTAAATAATTTCGGCTTCTGCTCGTTCGGTCTTGCTCAAGCGTTCGTTACGGGAACTCATCGCCAAACCATTTTTTTCTCTAAAAACAGGTCTTCCTATTATAGTTACGTCAAGATTTTCCTTTTCGACCATTTTTTTTACGATTTGCAATTGCTGAAAATCTTTTTCGCCGAAATAAGCGTTTTTAGGTTTTACAATTTCAAATAACTTTTTGACAATTGTACCCACGCCATCAAAATGTCCGGGACGGTGTTTGCCCTCCATTTGGTTCTCTAAACCGTCATAATCAAATTTCACCGACTTTGGATTTTTTCCATAAATATCATCCACCGAAGGTGCAAAAATAATCACATCTTCGCTCAAAGCAGAAATTTTTTCGGTGTCTCTTTCGATAGTTCGAGGATATTTTGCTAAATCTTCGGCGTTGTTGAATTGAGTAGGATTTACAAAAATACTCACTACGGTAAGGTGGTTTTCGGCAAGCGATTTTTCAATAAGCGAAAGATGTCCGTCGTGAAGCGCTCCCATAGTTGGCACAAACCCAATGGATTTTTTTTCCTTTAAAAACGGTTTCAAATGTTGCTTTAGGGTTTTCTGATTTTCGAAAATTTGCATTACCGAGAGATTTAATTGTGTACAAACTTACTGCTTTTGTTAATAACTCCATAAAATTTTGTAATTTTGCATGTTTTTATATGCTAATAAACAAAAGTTCAAAACAATATGGAGGATAAGAGGATATTATATGTATCATCTGAGGTAGTGCCTTACTTGGCTGAAAATGAAGTGTCTGTGATGTCTTATGATGTACCGAAAATGATCAACGATCAAGGTGGACAAATCAGAATATTTATGCCAAGGTACGGAAATATTAACGAGAGAAGACATCAGCTTCACGAAGTTATCCGATTGTCTGGAATGAATTTGGTAGTGAACGATTTAGATGTGCCGCTTATTATTAAGGTAGCTTCGATCCCAAAAGAGAGAATTCAGGTTTATTTTATTGATAACGACGAATATTTTAAGCGAAAAGCTACATTCACCGATGAAGAAGGAGAAATGTATCCGGACAATGACGAACGCGCGATTTTTTTCGCAAAAGGTGTGGTAGAAACGGTAAAAAAACTCAATTGGGTTCCCGATATTATTCACGTTCATGGTTGGATGGCATCGCTTTTGCCGGTTTACATGAAACATTATTATAAAGACGAAGCATTATTTTCCGAAACTAAGATTGTGACTTCGGTTTATTCGCAAGGATTTGGAGGAAATTTGAATTCGCAAATGATGAACAAAGTAGCTTTTGACGAAATCCCGAATCAAGACATTCAGTTTTTATCAGAACCTAATTATGAAAACATCATGAAAACTGCCGTAATGCATTCTGACGGTGTGATTATCGCTTCAGATGAAGTGTCATCAGATTTAACAAAATTTATAGAATCATCAGGAAAACCTTTTCTACCTTTCGTCGCCAAAAATGAGTTTGCCGAAGCGTACACTAATTTTTACAAAAATGACATTTTATAAAAGGAAATTGAAAAATGAATATGATTAAGAATTCTATTGGGAAATTTTTTGCGGTTATAGGTTTTGCTATCTTGCTAATTTCCTGTGATAAAGATTTTAACGCTATCGGAACTGACATCGTGGGAGATGAACATTTCGGGATGGAACGCGATATTTCTTCTACCACCACTATTTTTAACCAAAAAACTGGCGGGGTTGAAACCACTAATTTGGCCATCAATCCATTAGGAATTTATGATAGTCCGGTTTTTGGGAAAACAACCGCTAACTTTGTGACACAGTTAGAGTTACAATCTTTTAATCCTACTTTTAGAGAAGTTACACTTGAAAGAATAAAATCAGTAATTCTCCATGTTCCATATTTTAGTACAGTAAAAAGTAGTTCTGAAGGAACGACCACTTACGAACTCGATTCAATTTTTGGAAATCAAACAACCAAAATGCGTTTGAGCGTTTATGAAAATGGTTACTATATGCGTGATTTTGATCCAAATACCAATTTCGCTGCGCAAAAATTTTACAGCAACCAAGACGCACTTTTTAACGCTGCAAAGTTAGGTTCTCGCTTGAATGATGCTTCGGATGTAAAGGAAAACGAAGAATTTATTTTTGATAAAACCGAAATTACAATTCCTGGCGAAACGGAAGAAGATGATGATGCCAAGATGGCTCCGGGAATGAGATTGAACTTAAATAAACAGTTTTTTTTCAACAAAATTTTTGCCAACGGGGGTTCGAATTTGGCTAATAATAATGTTTTCAAAAATTATTTTAGAGGATTGTATTTCCGTATGGAAGAAACAGCCGGAAACGGAGCGCTTAAAATGCTTGATTTCACCAAAGGAACCATTACAATTACTTACGACGACAAAAAAATTTCCGTGGTTGATGGCGTAGAAACTGATGCCGGAACTGAAGAGAAAATCCTGATTCTAAAATTTGGCGGAAAATCAGCAAGTTTATTGAACCAAACTTCAAACGGAACCAGTAGTGCTTATGAAACCATCTTAGGAAATACTGGAACTGGCGACCAAAAAGTTTATATTAAAGGTGGTGAAGGTTCAGTTGGACTGATTGATTTATTTGGTGGCGGAAATTCGGGTGAATTAGAAGCGGTCAGACAATTGGCAAATCAAGAAAATTGGTTGGTTAATGAAGCAAATTTGGTTTTTTATGTCGATCAATCGGCAACAGCTAATTTGGTTGAACCCAATAGATTGTATCTCTATGATGCCAGAAATAATCGTCCTTTGATTGATTATACTTACGATACTTCTACCATGGCAGGAAATACTAAATTCAGCAAATTTGTTTTTGGCGGAATTGGTGAAAAATCCACAACAGCAGAAAATTCTAAAATTGCCAGATACAAATTTAGAATTACAGAACATATCAAAAACGTACTCTTTAAAGACTCCACCAACGTCCGACTCGGGCTTTCAGTTACCGAAAGCATTAATAATGTAGCAGGTGCTGCATTGGCAAATCCGTCGGCAGATTTTAAAGGCGTTCCAGCATTTTCTGTGATCAATCCCCTTGGAACTGTTATCTACGGAAACGTTCCTGTTCCTTCCCAAGAAGATAAAAAATTACAACTCGAAATTTATTATACTAAGCCTAATTAATTCATTTTTTAAACTATGTGCGGAATTGTTGGATATATTGGTCATAGAGAAGCTTTCCCTATTATCATTAAAGGACTAAAAAGATTGGAATACCGAGGGTACGATAGTGCCGGTATTATGCTGTTTGATGGCGAAAATATGAAAATCGCTAAAACAAAGGGAAAAGTTTCTGACCTTGAGCAAAAAGCTAACGAAATTTCTACCAACGGACACATTGGAATTGGACATACAAGATGGGCAACTCATGGAGTTCCAAACGATGTGAACTCGCATCCTCACCTTTCAAATTCAGGAGAATTGGCTATCATTCACAACGGAATCATTGAAAATTATGAACCGTTGAAACAAGAATTGATGAAGCGAGGTTATAAATTTACATCAGATACTGATACGGAAGTATTGGTGAATTTGATTGAAGACGTTCAGAAAAAAGACAAATTAAAACTTGGAAAAGCGGTTCAAATTGCTTTAAATCAAGTGGTTGGTGCGTATGCGATTGCTGTTTTTGATACAAAAAAACCAGACGAAATTGTAGCGGCAAGATTAGGAAGTCCGTTGGCAATTGGAATCGGAGAAGATGAATATTTTGTAGCTTCGGATGCATCGCCTTTTATTGAATATACTTCAAATGCGATTTATTTAGAAGATGAAGAAATGGCTATCATCAGAAAAAATAAATCAATTAAAGTTCGTAAAATTAAAGACGATACACTTGTAGATCATTACGTTCAGGAGTTGCAAATGAATTTAGAACAAATTGAAAAAGGTGGTTATGATCACTTTATGTTGAAAGAAATTTACGAACAACCAAGCGTAATTAAAGATACTTATCGCGGAAGACTTTTGGCAAACAAAGGCATTATTCAAATGGCGGGAATTGAGGACAACCTTGAAAAATTCCTTAATGCCGAAAGAATAATTATTGTAGCTTGTGGAACATCGTGGCATGCAGGATTAGTCGCAGAATATATTTTTGAAGAATTTGCAAGAATTCCCGTAGAAGTTGAATATGCTTCAGAATTTAGATACAGAAACCCAATCATCGGACCGAAAGATGTGGTAATTGCCATTTCTCAATCTGGTGAAACGGCTGATACTTTAGCTGCAATTAAATTAGCCAAAGAAAGAGGAGCGTTTGTTTTTGGCGTTTGTAATGTAGTAGGTTCGTCAATTTCTCGTGAGACTCATGCAGGAGCTTATACACATGCTGGCCCAGAAATTGGAGTAGCTTCAACCAAAGCATTTACAACGCAAATCACGATTTTGACATTGATTTCATTGCGTTTGGCAAAAGCCAAAGGAACTTTGTCTAACTCAGATTTTCATAGATATTTACAAGAATTAGAAGTAATTCCTGAAAAAGTTGCAGAAGCTTTGGAAACCAATGATATTGCCAAAGAAGTTGCGGCAATTTATAAAGATGCGCCAAACTGCCTCTATTTAGGGAGAGGATATAATTTCCCGGTGGCTTTGGAAGGAGCTTTAAAATTGAAAGAAATTTCTTATATTCATGCTGAAGGTTATCCTGCTGCGGAAATGAAACACGGTCCAATTGCATTAATTGATGAAAAAATGCCGGTAATTGTAATTGCTCCAAAACAAGGGCATTATGATAAAGTAGTAAGTAACATTCAAGAGATTAAATCAAGAAGCGGAAAAATTATTGCCGTTGTGACCAAAGGTGATGTTCAAGTTAAACAATTAGCGGATCACGTAATCGAGATTCCTGATACAATCGAAGCGTTAACGCCGTTGTTAACGACAATTCCGTTGCAATTGCTTTCTTACCACATTGCTGTGATGAGAGATTGTAACGTAGATCAACCTCGAAATTTGGCAAAATCAGTTACAGTTGAGTAATTTTTGAAATAAAAATCATTAAAAGCAGGCTAAACACCTGCTTTTTTTATGCCTAAATTTTTGTAATAACAAATTCAAAATATGAGAATTAGGTAAATATTAACTTTATTTAATAAAAATTGAGAAAAAAATTCTCACGTTTTTTATTAATCTCAAAATAATTTGTACTTTGGCTTTACAAACTAACAAAATCAAACCCATGAAATCTTCTTTGATTATTTGGATGTTATTTCTGTGCTCATTCTCAGCATTTGCACAAAATAAAATTTCCGGTACCGTTACAGATGATAACGGATTACCCTTGCCGGCAGCCAACGTTACAATCGTAGGTGAAACCGTTGCCACTTCTACCGATGTTGATGGAAAATTTTCGATAGAAACAACACAAAACCCACCCTTTACATTAAAAATTTCCAGCGTAGGATTTGCGGATCAGACTTTGGAAGTAACTGACTTGGCACAAGTTGTGACCGCATCAATGTTTTCGCAAGATGTAAAACTCGATGAAATAGTAGTTTCGGCATCAAGAACCGCAGAAAGAGTGATGGAATCTCCCGTGACAATTGAAAGAATGGGAATTCAGGATGTGAAAAATACAACCGCTCCAACATTCTACGACAACCTCGAAAATTTAAAAGAAGTACATTTCAACACCAGTAGTTTATCGTTTAAAACGGTAAATACTCGTGGATTCGCAGCAGTCGGAAACACCCGTTTCATGCAGCTTGTGGATGGAATGGACAATTCATCGCCAGCACTTAACTTCGTGTTGGGTAACTTGATTGGGCTTTCTGAGTTAGATGTTCAAAGCGTGGAATTACTTCCTGGAGCATCTTCGGCTTTGTATGGAGCCAATGCTTTCAACGGAATTTTATTCATGAATTCTAAAAGTCCATTTACGCATCAAGGTTTAAGTTTTTACGCAAAATATGGAAAAACAAACCAAAAATTAGCTGGAACCAATGATTATTGGGACATCGGAATTCGTGGAGCTCATGCATTCTCGGAAAAAGTGGCGGCAAAAGTAAACCTTAATATTTTAGGTGCAACAGAATGGTATGCAGGAGACACTCGCGATATGACTGGAACTGCGGCCGTTGACCATTCCGGGAATCCTAATTATGATGGATTAAATTATTATGGAGACGAAGTAACCACAAATCTTCGTGGCGTAGGAACTTCATTGGCTAATTTAGGATTGATTCCTGCAGCGGCAGTAAATTTTCTTCCTAATATGAATGTGAGTCGTACAGGTTATCGCGAACAAGATATCACCGATAATAAAGTAGAAAGTGTAAAAGCGGATATGGCATTACATATTCGTCCTATGGAAGATGATTTTGAAATTATTTTGCAAAGCAAATTAGGTTTCGGAAGTACCATTTATCAAGGGGCAAACCGTTACATGCTGAAAAATTTCTTAATGCAACAACATAAATTTGAGGTAAAAAATAGAAATTTCTTCGCCAGAATTTACGCTACAACTGAAGATGCTGGAGATTCGTACGACATGCGTTTTACAGGTTGGAATATTAACCGCGCTTGGAAAGCAGACTCGCAATGGTTTGGAGAATATGCCGGAGCTTTTGTTCAGGCAACACTTGCCGGTGTTACTGATGAAGCACAAAAACACGCCATTGCAAGAGCAGCAGCAGATACTGGAAGATTTTTGCCTGGAACTGCAGACTACAGAAACGCATTTTCGAATGTTACCGCAAATCCTGATTTGACACAAGGTTCAAAATTTACTGATAATTCTAAATTGTATCATGGTGATGCGAACTATAATTTCAAAGAATTAACGGATTGGGCTGAAATTCAAGTAGGAGGTTCGTGGAGACAATATGTAATGAATTCCGACGGAAGTATTTTTACAGATTACGATGGTCCTATTCGATATAATGAATATGGAGCTTATACGCAAGTGACCAAACGTTTTCTTGCAGACGAAAGATTGAAATTTACAGGATCAATTCGTTATGACAAAAGCCAAAATTTCGATGGAAACTTTTCTCCAAGAGTATCATTTGTGTATTCTGCTGGAGAAAGAAAAGAACATAATTTCCGTGTATCGTACCAAACAGGTTTTAGAAACCCAACTACTCAAGATCAGTACATTGGTCTAGATTTAGGGCCGTTTGCATTGATTGGTTCTGCACCAGACAATCTTACAAGATTTGTGGAAGATAGACCTGTTTCAATCGCTGGACAAGCTTTCACCGGAGGTGCCGAAACTGTAACTTTAGATGGTAGAAATGCTTACGGAAACGCTTATACAGTTCCTTCAGTTCAAGCATTTGCGGCAACTGGTGATGTAACCAGACTTCAAGTGGCACAATCAGGATTGGTAGAGCCAGAAAAAGTACAAGCATTTGAATTAGGTTACCGTTCAGTAATCGATAATGATTTGACCATTGATATCAACGGATACTATAATATTTACAATGATTTCTTGAGTACAGCAAGGGTAATTGCTCCATACTACGGAACTGTTGGAACCGATTTTACTAATCCTTCAACTCAAGCTACTTTAGCGGCAATTCAAAACGGAGACACGCGTGTTTACCAAGTTTACACGAACTCAAATGTTGAAATTACCTCATTAGGTTTTGGTGTTGGACTGTCTAAAAAAATCTACAAAGAATTTGAATTAAGCGCAAGTTATAATTTTGCCGAATTTGATTTTGACCAAGAAAAAGATCCGGCTTTTGTGGCAGGATTCAATACCCCAAAACACCGAATTAAAGCTGGTTTAGGAAACCCAGAAATTTTCAAAAATTTCGGAGCGAATTTCAATGTTCGTTACAACAGCGAATATTTATGGCAATCTTCTTTCGGAGACGGGATGATTCCTGAAAATGTGGTATTCGATGCGCAAATTAGTTATGCAGTTCCATCAATAAAATCGACTTTTAAATTCAGTGCTTCTAACCTTTTTGGAGATGATTATTTACAAGTAATTGGTTCGGGGATGATTGGTCAGCAATACCTTCTGTCTTGGACAATTAATCCATAAAAAAATATTTTTGTTTAACTCAAAAATGCCGCATTTCAATTTCAGATTGCGGCATTTTTTATTGTATAAAAATCAATACCAAAGCGTTAAAAACGTGTAGATTAGTTTTTTTATATTTTTTTCAATCAAATAGTATTAAATTTTCAATTTTAAAACTATCTTTGCGCTCTGAAAAAAGATGTGTTTTTCGGAAACCTAAATAGCTATTTAATAAATACATAAGTAATGTCAAAAGTAATAGGAAAAGTTGCTCAGATCATTGGTCCGGTTGTTGACGTAGAGTTTAACGGCAAGGATGTTGAACTTCCAAAAATTTATGATTCATTAGAAATCAATAAAAAAGACGGCACTAAATTGGTGCTTGAAGTACAATCACACGTAGGAGAAAACACCGTTAGAACCATCTCAATGGATTCAACTGACGGTTTAAGCAGAGGATATGAGGTTGTTGCTACAGGAAGCCCAATCCAAATGCCAGTTGGTCCAGACGTTTACGGACGTTTGTTCAACGTAATCGGAGATGCCATTGATGGTTTAGGAGATTTGCCAAAAACTGGCGAAAACGGATTATCAATCCACCGTCAAGCTCCTAAATTTGAGGATCTTTCCACTTCTTCTGAAGTATTATTCACCGGAATTAAAGTAATCGATTTGATCGAACCTTATGCAAAAGGAGGAAAAATTGGTTTGTTCGGTGGAGCAGGAGTTGGTAAAACAGTATTGATTCAGGAGTTGATCAACAACATCGCAAAAGGTCACGGAGGTCTTTCGGTATTTGCAGGTGTTGGAGAAAGAACTCGTGAAGGAAACGATTTACTTCGTGAGATGTTAGAATCAGGAATTATCAAATACGGTGAAGAATTCATGCACTCTATGGAAAATGGAGGTTGGGATCTTTCTAAAGTTGATAAAGCCGGAATGAGAGAATCTAAAGCTACTTTCGTTTTCGGACAAATGAATGAGCCGCCTGGAGCTCGTGCTCGTGTAGCACTTTCAGGACTTTCTATCGCAGAATATTTCCGTGATGGAGCTGGTTCAGATCAAGGAAAAGACGTACTTTTCTTCGTTGACAACATTTTCCGTTTTACACAAGCAGGTTCTGAAGTATCAGCACTTTTGGGACGTATGCCTTCTGCGGTAGGTTATCAACCAACTTTGGCTACAGAAATGGGTGCGATGCAAGAAAGAATTACATCAACAAATAAAGGATCAATTACTTCAGTTCAGGCGGTTTACGTTCCTGCGGATGACTTAACGGATCCAGCTCCAGCAACAACATTTGCTCACTTAGATGCTACAACCGTATTGTCTCGTAAAATTGCTGAGCTTGGTATTTATCCTGCAGTAGATCCATTGGATTCTACTTCAAGAATTTTGACGCCACATATCTTAGGTGACGAACACTACAACTGTGCTCAAAGAGTAAAAGAAATTCTTCAAAAATACAAACAATTGCAAGACATCATCGCAATTTTAGGTATGGAAGAACTTTCTGAAGAAGATAAATTGGCGGTTTCAAGAGCGCGTCGTGTACAACGTTTCTTGTCACAACCTTTCCACGTTGCAGAGCAATTTACAGGTATTCCAGGAGTTTTGGTAGATATTAAAGACACCATCAAAGGATTTAACATGATCATTGACGGAGAATTAGATCACCTTCCAGAAGCTGCTTTCAACTTGAAAGGAACCATCGAAGACGCTATCGAAGCTGGACAAAAAATGTTGGCAGAAGCTTAATATTTAATAGCTTAAAGCCACAAGCTTAAAGCCAAAAGCAAAAGAAATGTATTTAGAAATCATATCACCCGAAGCAAAACTTTTTTCTGGAAACGTAACCTCAGTTACCGTTCCTGGAATCAATGGAGAATTTCAAATGCTAGACAATCACGCGCCAATTATTTCAATCCTTGCCAAAGGAGATATTAAGATTGCCGCTAATAGCTTCGAATTTCCTAAAGAAGCCGAAGGACGTTTCTTTATTGGTGACGACAAAAAACAACATTTGTCAATCCAATCCGGAACATTAGAAATGAACAATAACAAAATCAACATTCTGGTAGAATAATAGATTTTGTAATAATAAATGAAAGCCTGATACTTTGTGTCAGGCTTTTTTTATTTCCAAAACAATCCGGCTATTTCCTACAAAAAAAGCGCCCATCTAGGCGCTTTTTCAATTCTCAAAAAAGAAAAATTTATTTCTCCGTAGCAAAACGTCTTGCCACTTCTTCCCAATTAATCACATTGAAAAAAGCCTCAATATAATCTGGGCGACGATTTTGATAATTCAAGTAATACGCGTGTTCCCAAACATCCATTCCTAAAATTGGAGTTCCGCCACAACCCACGTCTGGCATCAAAGGATTATCCTGATTTGGCGTTCCGCAAACCTCAAGTTTCCCGCCTTTGTGAACACAAAGCCAAGCCCAACCTGATCCAAACTGCGTTGCACCAGCCTTAGAAAATTTTGCCTTAAACTCCTCAAACGTGCCAAAATCACGCTCAATCGCATCCAGCAAATCACCCTTCGGAAGTCCGCCACCATTTGGCGACATTACCTTCCAAAATAAATTATGGTTATAAAATCCGCCACCATTATTTCTAACAGCCGCATTTTTTTTATCCAAATTAATCAAGATATTTTCGATCGTCAGCCCCGCAAGTTCAGTTCCTTCAATGGCTGCATTCAGGTTCGTTGTATAAGCATTATGATGTTTCGTATGATGGATTTCCATTGTTTTTGCATCAATGTGAGGCTCCAAAGCATCATAAGCATAAGGTAATTTAGGTAATTCAAATGCCATACGCTATCGTTTTAATGTTAAAAAATTTATCCAAATTTAATCAATTAACTTTGGAATCAAAAATACATTTTGTTATAATTGTATTAACGTAGCGACAATTTTTTTAAGAAGCCAATCCCGCTTTTCGCTACAATCTTTTCTGCAAACTCCTTTTTTTGCAGGCCGAAAAAAGAGCTTCTCCCGAAGTGTCGGGAGTCGCTTTTTTCCGGCCGCAAAAAATAGTCGTTTTGCATAAAAGGATTTCCGCTACAATCGGGGCTAAACCCTGCTAACTAGAACCAACCATGCAAAAACAAGCTTTCTCAATATACGATGCATCCGCAGGAGCCGGAAAAACTTTTACCCTCGTAAAAAAATACCTCAAAATTTTGCTCACTTCTTCCAAGCAAGATGCCTACCGAAACATTCTCGCCATCACCTTTACCAACAAAGCCGTTGGGGAAATGAAATCCCGTATCGTTAGTAATCTTTCCGAATTCTGTAAAGATTCGCCAAACGAAAAAGCACAGCAACTCATCGATAAAATCACTGAAGAGACCAATCTCAATCCTATCGAAATCAAGCAAAAGGCGCGTCAAATCATTAAAAATTTAATTCACAATTATGCCGCTTTTGACATTTCTACCATCGATAAATTCACTCACAAAGTCATTCGCGCTTTCGCTCATGACCTTGGATTGCCACCACTTTTCGAAATTTCCCTCGAAACCGAAAATCTTTTGGCGGAAGCCGTAGATTCACTCATTGCAAAAGCCGGAGAAGACCAACTTCTAACCAAACTCTTGGTAGATTTTACCATGGAAAAAACCGACAATGACAAGAGTTGGGACATCAGCCAAGATATTTTTCAAACCGGAAAATTGCTCCTCAACGAAGACGATCGTTCCGAAGTACAACAATTCGAGAATTATACCCTCGAGAATTTTGGCGAAATCAAAAATAAAATCAAGCAAAACGTAGATTTACTCGAAGAGAGATGCATTGGCGAAGCCCAAAAAATATTACAAACCATTGCCAACCACAATATCAACGAAGCCTCATTTAGCGGACAATATTTTCCAAAACACCTGCGTTCCATTGCCGAAAATAAATTTAATCCCAGCAATAAAACCTATCACGAACCCGACGATATCAAAATCAATAAAGCCGCACCAGATCGCGATGCCATTGAAGCCATCATTCCTGAAATCCTTCAATCGCTTTCCGAAATTTATCAAACCAAAGCGAAAATTAATTTTTTTCAAGCATTTTTAAAAAATATTACGCCACTTTCGTTGCTTAACAAAGTCAGTCAGGAACTCAACAGGATTCAAGATGAACAAAATATTCTGTCCATTGCGGAGTTTAATTCCATTATCCACAAAGAAATTCAAAATCAACCGGCTCCTTTTATTTACGAGCGTTTAGGTGAAAAATACCGACATTTTTTTATTGATGAATTTCAGGATACGTCAGAGATGCAATGGCAAAATTTGATTCCGCTAATCGGGAACGCTTTAGCAGGTCAAGACGAATATGGCAAGCAAGGTTCGCTGATGATTGTGGGAGATCCCAAGCAATCCATTTACCGTTGGCGTGGTGGAAAAGCCGAACAGTTTATTGAAATGGCAAAAAATAATAGTCCGTTTCCGCATCAAGAAACCAAGTTAGAGCATTTGGCTATCAATTATCGGAGTTATTCTGAAGTGATTGAGTTTAACAATCGTTTTTTTAAATTGCTTTCGGAAAAATTTGAAAACGAAGATTACCGCAAACTTTATTTTGAAAATAGTCATCAGGAAACTAACAACAAAAAAGGCGGTTACGTGAATATTTCTTTCATCAAAAATGTAGAAGATAACTACGATGAAGAACCGCCGGAAAAAAGCCAGCTTTATTGCGAAGCCGTTCTTGAGACCATTCACAAGGTTTTAGACAAAGGTTTTACTTTGGCAGAAATCGCCATTTTAACCCGAAACAAAAAAGCAGGAACCGAACTCGCTAATTTCCTGACACAAAATAATATTGACATCCTTTCGAGCGAAACTTTAATGATTGCCAACGCTACCGAAGTTATTTTTGTCCTCAATACGTTGCGCTATCTCAACAACGTGAATAATCGCGAGGCAAAAGCCGGAATGCTGTTTTTTATCGGACAGTTTTTTGAAGAAATTTTACCGCTTCACGATTTTATTGCCAATGGAATGCAAGCCAAATTGGAAGATGATTTTGAGCGGTTTTTGCAACGGTATGATTTCAAAATTTCGTTGTCGGATTTAAAGAAAAAATCGCTTTATGAAAGTGTGGAGACGATTATTTCGACTTTTGTAAAACAGAAAGCAGACAACGCTTATCTTCAATATTTTCTGGACATTGTCTTGGAACGCGACATGAAAAATAGTGCTGGTGCAAGTGATTTTTTAAGTTATTGGGACAAAAACGGACACAAATTCAGCATTCCTTCGCCGGAAGGGAAAAACGCCGTTAAAATCATGACGATTCATAAGTCAAAAGGATTGGAGTTTCCAGTTGTGATTTTTCCTTTTGCCGAAGAAAATTATTCGAGAACGCATCGCGAAAAATTATGGCTCAACAATACCGAAGATTCTATTGAAATTCCTCGGGTTTTAATCAATAAAAATCAAGATGTAAAAACTTTTGGAGAAGAAGCGGCAACTCTTTTTCAGCAAAAAACACAAGAAGATTTGCTGGACAATATTAATGTAATTTATGTTGCACTGACAAGAGCTGAGGAGCAACTTTATATTATTTCTTCGAAAAATATTTCTAAAAAAGGCGAATTCCCCAATAACAATATGTGTCGGTTTTTTATTGATTATATTCAACATTTTGAAAATGACAATGACGTAGAAAAATTTGAATACGAAATTGGAAATTCTGAAAAAATTTCGGAACCAAAACCCGAAATCCCTGATTCTAAAAAAGTGCCTTACATCACTGAATTATTGCAACCGAAAGCGATAAAAATCGCGCAACGAGAAGCTTTAATGTGGGGTGGAAAACAACTGGAAGCCATCGAATACGGGAATATTGTACATGAGATTTTGTCTTGGATTAAAACCGAAAGTGACGTAGAAACGGCATTAGAAAAAGCAATCGAAAATGCATTAATTACAATCATTCAAGTCGAGCAAGTAAAAAAAACTTTGTTGGCGGTACTTCGTCATCCGGAACTTCAGGAAGCCTTCGCCCCAAACGCAAAGATTTTGAATGAACAGCTCATTATTGCTCAAACCGGAAGTCTGATTAAGCCTGATAGAATGGTAATTAGCGAAGATAAATCTGTTTTTTTAATTGATTACAAAACCGGAGTACATTTGCCAAAATACAAACATCAACTCGAAAATTACCAACTTTCTATCGAAGAAATAGGATTTGCGGTAGCGAAAAAAACATTAGTTTACATAGGAGAAGAAGTTAAAGTAGTAAATTTGTAGTGAAGTAGAGAGTTTAGAATAGGAAGTTTAAAAATTCAAATTTCTAAAATCATAAATCGTAAATCTAAAATCATAAATCATAAAATGTACGGAAAAATAAAAGAACATCTTCAAGCCGAATTACAGTCAATTGAAGACAACGGAATTTTTAAAAAAGAACGAATCATTACTTCGCCTCAAGGTGCAGAAATTACCATTTCAACTGGTGAAAAAGTATTGAATTTTTGCGCCAATAATTATTTAGGTTTATCCTCTCATCCAGAGGTTGTTCAAGCGGCAAAAGATGCGTTGGATTCTCATGGTTTCGGGATGTCATCGGTTCGTTTTATTTGTGGAACTCAAGACATTCACAAAGAATTGGAACAAAAAATCGCTAATTTTTATGGAACCGAAGACACCATTTTGTATGCGGCAGCATTTGATGCAAATGGAGGTGTTTTTGAACCACTTTTAGGCGAAAATGACGCTATTATTTCCGATTCTTTAAATCATGCTTCCATCATTGATGGCGTTCGGTTATGCAAAGCAGCGAGATACCGTTACGAAAATAGCAATATGCAAGATTTAGAAGCGCAATTAACCAAAGCCAATGAAGCAGGACATCGTTTTAAAATTATTGTAACCGATGGTGTTTTTTCCATGGACGGTTTGGTAGCTCCACTTGATAAAATTTGTGATTTAGCCGAAAAATATGACGCGTTGGTAATGGTGGACGAATGTCATGCCGCAGGATTTATTGGGGCAACCGGAAAAGGTACAATGGAAGCTAAAAAAGTAATGGGTCGTGTGGATATTATTACGGGAACCTTAGGAAAAGCTTTGGGAGGAGCCATGGGAGGCTACACGACAGCTAAAAAAGAAATTATCGAAATTTTACGCCAAAGATCGCGTCCGTATTTATTTTCTAATTCGTTAGCACCAGCAATTGTAGGAGCTTCGATAAAAGTTTTTGAACTTTTGGAAAAAGATACTTCTCTTCGCGATAAGTTGGAATGGAACACGGATTATTTCAAAAAAGGAATGAAAAATGCTGGTTTTGATATTATCGATGGCGATTCTGCAATTGTGCCAGTAATGCTTTACGATGCAAAATTATCACAAATTATGGCTGATAAACTGTTAAAAAGAGGTATTTATGTTGTAGGATTCTTTTATCCAGTGGTTCCAAAAGATAAGGCAAGAATCAGAGTGCAGTTGTCGGCAGCACATGAAAAAGAACATTTAGACGCTGCTATTCAAGCATTTACAGAAGTTGGGAAAGAATTAAAGATAATTTTATAAGAATTATCACTAAAATTGAGTTAATTTTTTAACATAAATCTTTGTAATTATCGTTTAACATATTACTTTTGTCTTAATTAACGTATTGTAATCTAATAAAATTAAGTATGAAACATCTAAACAAAATTCTTACTGCTATGCTGTTAGCGGCTGGTTTAAACGCCACTGCGCAGGATAGTGACAATCCATGGGCGATTTCCTTTGGTGCGAATGCAGTAGATACAAGATTTGGTGCTCCAAGCAAATTCGAAAATCAATTCGATGAGTTTTTCAATGTGAGAGACAACTGGAACATCTTACCTTCAGTATCTTATTTAAACGTGTCTAGACATTTAGGTTCTGGATTTTCAGTTGGATTAACAGGATCGGTTAACAAAATCGATAAATTTGTTAACGACAGAACTCCTGGTACAGAAAACACTTACGTAGTAACAAATCCTGGAGATTTGACTTATTACGGAATTGACGGGATGATCAAGTACGGATTCGGTGAAATGATCGGTTCTAAATGGTTTGATCCATCTCTTCACGTAGGTGGAGGTTACACTTTCATGGGAGATGCAAGTGCTGGAACTGTTAATGGAGGTCTTGGATTGACTTTCTGGTTCACAGAAACTGTAGGTCTTTCTTTACAATCTACTTACAAACATTCTTTCGATGAAACAAGAACTCCAGATGTTGACGTGGCTTCACACTTACAACATTTTGCAGGTCTTACTTTCAAATTTGGAGGAAAAGATACTGACGGTGACGGAATCTACGACAAAGACGATGCTTGTCCAGAGGTTGCTGGTTTAAAACAATTCCAAGGTTGTCCTGATACTGACGGTGACGGAATTCCAGACAAAGATGACGCTTGTCCTGAAGTTGCTGGTTTAGCTGCTTTCCAAGGATGTCCTGATACTGACGGTGACGGAATTCCTGATAAAGATGACGCTTGTCCAAATGAGCCAGGAACTGCTGCAATGAACGGATGTCCAGACAGAGACGGTGACGGTGTTGCTGACAATGTTGACAAATGTCCGGATACAAAAGGTCCTAAAGAAAATGGTGGATGTCCTTGGCCAGATAGAGATGGTGACGGAGTTTTCGATAAAGATGACAAATGTCCAGATGTAAAAGGTACTGTTGCTAACAACGGATGTCCTGAAATCACTGAGGAAAGAATCAACCAATTGAATGCTTACGCTAAAACTATCTTGTTCAACAGTGGTAAATCTACTTTCAAACCAGAAACAATGCCAGTTTTAGAAGCTATGAAAGCAATCCTTCTTGAGTACCCAACTTCAAGATTCTCTATCGAAGGTCACACTGATAGCGATGGTTCTAACGCATTGAACCAAACTCTTTCTGAAAACAGAGCTGCTGCAGTGAAAAACTTCTTAATCGAGAATGGAGTTGATACTTCAAGATTGAGATCAACAGGTTTTGGTGAAACTAAACCAATTGATACTAACAAAACTGCTAAAGGTAAAGCTAACAACCGTCGTGTTGAAGTAAAATTGATCAAAGATTAATTACCTTTAAAATATTTTTTGAAAACGCCTCGATTTTATCGGGGCGTTTTTTTATTTTTATCCTATGGCAAATACTACATTTCTTCAAAAAACCGCAGCTTTTATCCTCGAAAATTATAGCGAAAAAATCACCGAAACACTCATTATCCTTCCCAATAAAAGAGCAAAAGTTTTTTTAATTGACGCCTTACGGCAAAATGCATCCAAGACCATTTTTGCCCCGCAAATCATCAGCATTGAAGAATTTGTTCAAGATATTGCCAAAATCCGAACCATCGATCCGGTAGAATTGATGTTTGAATTTTATGAAACGTACCTCGAAGTTACCCCAAAAGACAACCAACAACCTTTTGAACTTTTTTCAAATTGGGGCAAAACTTTAGTCCAAGACTTCAACGAAATTGACAGATATTTACTCGATCCAAACAAAGTTTTGTCCTATTTAAAAGACATTGAAGACATCAAACATTGGTCATTAGATCCCGAACAACGAACTCCTATGATCGAAAGTTATCTTCGGTTTTGGGATTTGTTACCAGAATATTACCGCAATCTTTACCAACGTTTATTACAGAAAAAAACCGCCTATCAAGGGATTATTTACCGAGAAGCAGTTGCTGGAATTTCTCAGTTTGTCGCTTCGCAAAAAAACACTCATTTCCTATTTGCAGGTTTCAACGCTTTAAATGTCGCCGAAGAGAAAATTGTACAATTTTTATTAGAAAATGCTAATGCAAAAGTAATCTGGGATGCCGATAAAACTTTTTTAGAAGATCCATTTCACGACGCAGGTTTGTTCCTCCGAAGGTTTAAACGCGACTGGAAATTTTACCGTTCACAAGCATTTACCTGGATTTCGGACGATTTCAGTCAACCGAAAAAAATCTCGGTAATTGGAACCCCTAAAACCATCGGTCAAGCCAAAATTGCCGGCGAAATTGTCCAACAAATTATCGAAAACAATCCGGACCAACTCAACAAAACAGCTGTTGTTTTAGGTGATGAAAATTTATTGGTTCCAATGTTGTATTCGCTTCCGGAAAACGTCGAATCGCTCAATATCACGATGGGTTATTCCGGAAAAAATAATCCGGCTCAATTGCTGATTTCCAAATTATTCAAAATGCACACTAACGCCATCAGTCGTGGCGGAAATTATGTATTTTATTACAAAGAAATTCTTGATGTTTTGACCAATCCGTTGGTCGAACCATTTGCCAACGCTGGCGAAGTTGTGAATATTATCAAAGAAAATAATTTCACTTTCATTACCCAAGAAAAAGTAAAAAGTTTGCAAACGACAAACAATACTATTTTCGATCTACTTCTCACAAAGTGGGATAAACCACAAGAAGCACTTCAACTGTTGTCCGAACTTTTAATTACCATCAAGGAAAATCTCGGAATTAATTCTGATCAAGACAAACTTTCCCGAACCTTTGTTTACGCAATTTTCAAAGTAATTATTCGCTTACAAAATTGTCTCAAAGACAATCCTCACATCGATTCTGTTGAAGGTTTGCACGGAATTTACAAACAAATTGTAGATTTAGCCGAAGTTTCTTTTGAAGGCGAACCACTTAACGGTTTGCAAATTATGGGAGTTTTAGAAAGTCGCGTCCTCGATTTTGAAAATGTGATTATTACGTCCACCAACGAAGGAAAATTTCCGGCTGGGAAATCGCAAAATTCTTTTATTCCTTATGATGTAAAAGCCGAATTAGGTTTGCCAACTTTTAAAGAAAAAGATGCCATTTATACGTACCATTTTTACCATTTATTGCAAAGAGCCAAAAATATTTATTTGCTTTACAATACGGAAAATGAAGGTCTTGATGGCGGTGAAAAATCACGATTTATTACCCAATTAGAAGTCGAAAAAATGCCTAATCATCAGCTATCTCACGAAATTTATGCTGCAGAAGTTCCTGATAAAGCCTACGAACCATGGCTTGTTCCAAAATCCGAAAGCGTGATGACACGATTGGCAGAATTGGCCAATTCCGGATTTTCGCCTTCGTCTATCACATCTTACATTCGAAATCCGATTCAGTTTTACATGCAGCAGATTTTGCGTATTCGCGAAGCAGAAGAAGTGGAAGAAAATATTGCTGTAAATACACTTGGAACCATCATTCACGGGACTTTAGAAGAATTGTATAAACCATTTCTCAACCAATTTATTTCGGTAGAAAATATTAAAAATTGTATCGCACAAATTGATGAAGAAGTTTTGCGCCAATTTAAAAAAGTATATAAAGAAGGCGAAATTAAAAAGGGCAAAAACCTGCTCGCTTTTGAAGTGGCAAAACGCAACGTTTTTAATTTTTTAAAACTCGAAATCGAATTATTAGAACAAGGCGATGCTGTAAAAATTCTGGCTTTGGAACAAAATTTTGAACGAATTTTAAACCATCCAAAATTACCTTTTCCGATGAAAATCAAAGGAAATGTGGACAGAATTGAGCAACGAAACGGCAAAATCAGAATTATTGATTACAAAACCGGTAAAGTCGAACAAAAAAATGTGGTGCTCGACACCTGGGAAAATCTCACAGCCGACATCAAAACCGAAAAAATCATTCAGGTTTTGGCATACGCATTTTTGTATGAACCGCATTTGAACGGCATGGAATTAGAGGTTGGCATTATCTCCTTTAAGAATCTGAAAGCCGGATTTTTGCCGTTTGTTTTTAAAGAAGAAAAATTAAAAACCGAATTAATCAATCCAGAAATTTCGGCAAATTATATTGAAGAATTGGTTAAATTACTGCAAGAAATTTTTAATCCGGAAATTCCTTTCGAGGAAAAAGTGTAAATTTTTTTATTTCACCAATTTTAAAAACGCAGTCATTTCTTTAAGCAAATCATCTCGGTTTTCAATGTGACTCATGTGTCCGTCGGGAAATGAAACCAGTTTTACTTGCGTATTTTCAATCTGGTCAATGTTATCCTGATAATTCAAAACCGGATCATTTTTGCCTAAAACCAAAAGCATCGGGTAAGGCGCAAAATGCAAAATCACCTCGCGGTCTTTCCTGATTTTCATGCCTTCAAGCGAAGCCACGATTCCTTGAATGGGCGTTTTTAAAGCTTCGATTTTTACATTTTCAATTTCTTCGGCTAACTTTTCCCGATTATTTTCGCTAAAAAGATTGGCAATTGAAAGCCTTACAAAATTCGTATAATTCTGTTTCACCGCTTTAATCGCACGGTCTCGATTTTCCTTTTTTTCGTCAGAATCTGCTCTTGAAGTCGAGTTAATTAACGCCAAACCTTTCACGTTTTCCGGATACAATTCGGCGAAAGCCAAAGCCACATAACCACCCATGGAATGTCCCGCAAAAACCGCTTTCCTGATTTTCAGTTCGCTCAAAATCGCTTGCACCATATCGGCATTGTCTTCCATCGTATGCACGTAACCAAGCGAATCCGTTTCGCCATGACCCAAAAGATCGATGACAATAACCCGAAATTTTTTCGAAAATTCTGCCACCATAAAATCCCACATTTTTTTATTTTCCAAAAAGCCGTGAAGCAAGACCAAAGCCGTTCCTTTTCCGGAATCAGTAAATGAAATTTTGGTGTTTTTATAAACGAAATTTTTCAAGACAGTCAATTTTGATTACAACAAAAATATAATTTTTTCACGGGTAATTTTCAAATCGGAATTTGGAATTTTTTTGATTGGAATTTAATTCGCCACAGATTTCATGATTTTCACTGATTCATTTTTTGGAATTTGGACTCGAGCGAACAGGCGAAGCAATTTCTTTATTGGAATCTAAAAAATAAACGGCTCACTTTTGCGAACCGTATATTGTTTTATTTTGGGCGTGCCACCACAAAAAGCCTGTCGGCGTTTTTGTGCTGTCGGGCTTTTCGCTTCAATCTTTTGTTTTTTAAAGAAAAAAACAAAAGGATTTCCGCTTCAATCCCTCACGCAAACCCTGCTACTAAGAATTCATCAGATTCTCAATTTCTTCCGCTTCCAAAGGAATATTTTTCATCAGGTTCAACGGATTTCCGCTTTTTTGAATCACGTAATCGTCTTCTAAACGAATCCCGAAACCTTCCGCAGGAATGTAAAATCCAGGTTCGTTGGTAAAAACCATTCCTTCCACAAATTTGTCGGTCAAAATTCCGTAATCGTGCGTGTCAAGTCCCATGTGGTGTGACGTTCCATGCATCATGAATTTTTTATAAGCAGGCCATTCCGGATTTTGATTTTGCACATCGGCTTTGTCAATCAGTTTCAAATCGAGCAATTCTTTGGTGTAAATTTCACCCATTTGCTTGTGATAGGTATGCCAGTCGTTTCCGGCAACCAATAAATTTTCTGCTTCTTTTTTGCAACGCAACACCGAATTATAAACTTCTTTTTGTCTTGCCGTATATTTTCCGTTTACCGGAATGCTTCGCGATAAATCCGACGAATAATTGGCGTATTCTGCAGCAACATCAAACAAAATTAAATCGCCATCTTTGCATTGCTGATTATTTTCGATGTAATGCAAAACATTGGCGTTGTTTCCGCTTGCAATAATTGGCGTATAAGCAAATCCTTTTGAACGATTGCGCAAAAATTCGTGTGCAAATTCGGCTTCAATCTCATATTCCCAAACGCCAGGTTTTACAAAATTTAAAATTCTACGGAAACCTTTTTCAGTAATATCACAAGCTTGCTGAATCAACGCAATTTCTTCAGGTTCTTTAATCGAACGAAGGCGTTGCAAAATTGTGTTGGATTTTTCCACTTTGTGAGCCGGATAATTTTCTTTCCACCATTTTACGAACCGCGCTTCGCGAGTTTCCGTATCAACCGAAGCACGATAATGTTCGTTAGTATTAATGTACATCGTATCGGAATACGACATTAATTCTTTCAAAATTTTATGAAAATCCTGAAGCCAAAAAACCGTTTTCACTCCCGAAACTTCAAATGCTCGTTCTTGGGTTAGTTTTTCGCCTTCCCAAATGGCAATGTGTTCATTCGTTTCGCGCAAAAACAAAATTTCTCTGTATTTTTCCAAATGCGCATCCGGAAAAAGTACCAAAATACTTTCTTCTTGATCCACTCCGGAAAGGTAAAAAATGTCGCGGTGTTGTGCGAAAGGCAAAGTAGAATCGGCGGAAACCGGATAAATATCGTTACTATTAAAAACGGCAACACTGTTAGGTTTCATCTCAGCAGTAAATTTTTTTCTGTTTTTGATGAAAAGGTTGCGGTCTATTTGATGGTATTTCATAAAAATTAACTTGTATTATTTTTTTCAAAGTTAATGATTTGGTGATAAAATATCTCAAAAAACCACAGATTTAAAATTTTTTGTTGGCTGAGAAATGATTAATTTTAGCAGCTCAAATAAAATTTTTCAGATGAAAATTTCCATACTATTTTTTGCACTTTTTTTTGGGTTGAACACATTTGCGCAAGACAAACTTCCGTATCAAATTTTTGACAAAAAAGGCAAAAAAACTTCGTATAAAAAAATGGTGCAACAAGCCGAAAATGCCGAAGTGGTTTTGTTTGGTGAACATCACGATAACTCTGTAATTCATTGGCTTCAGTTAGAATTTACCAAAGATTTATTTGCCAAAAAACAATTGGTTTTGGGAGCCGAAATGATTGAAGCCGACAATCAAAAGCAATTGGACCAATATTTATCTGGGGAAATTAATCAAAAAGCGTTTGATACTTTGGCGAGACTTTGGAACAACCACAAAACCGATTATAAGCCTTTGGTAGATTTTGCCAAAGAAAAACAATTAAAATTTGTGGCTTCCAATATTCCCAGAAGGTATGCGAGTTTGGTGTATAAGAAAGATTTTCCGGCGTTAGAAACTTTATCGGCAGAAGAGAAAACTTGGATGGCTCCGTTGCCAATTAAGTATGACAAAAATCTTCCGGGTTATGTGAATATGATGAAAATGATGGGTGATCATGCCAGCGAAACCATGCCAAAAGCACAAGCGATTAAAGATGCTACGATGGGATTTTTTATTTTGCAGAATTTAAAACCAAACACCGTTTTTGTGCATTACAACGGAACGTACCACAGTGATAATTTTGAAGGGATTAATTGGTATTTGAAACAAGAAAAGCCTAATTTAAAAATTATGACTATTGCCACGGTTTCGCAAAAAGACATTGCTACCATTGAAAAAGAAAACCTAAATCTTGCTGATTTTATCATTGTAGTGGATGAAGATGTGACCAAAACTTTTTAATAAAGCACAATTTTTTCTCGTGTTACCACCAATTTTTTTCCGGAAAAGTAAATTATTGGCGAAAAAATTTTTTACAGAAAAAAAATATGTGATTTTTATTGAGAATCCTTATCACTTTATACTCATTATAAATAAACCGAAAAGGTTGTAGTTAATGCCAATAACCATTACTTTTGTTTGATTTTTTTAAAAACACAAACAGAACTTATGGCAAAATCTGCAATCTTAAAGTCATCAATTGCAAAAAAATACTGGATGGCTCTAACAGGTTTATTTTTATGCTTGTTTTTAGTAGGGCATTTGGCTGGAAACCTGCAGCTTATCTACGGAGACGCGCTTCAGTTTAACTCGTATGCACATTTCATGACGACCAACCCAATCGTGAAAATTCTATCATACGTAACTTACTTATCCATTCTTTTTCACGCAATCGACGGAATTTTGCTAACTGTACAAAACAGAAAAGCGCGACCTGTTCGTTATGCAAAAGAAAATCCTTCGGCTAATTCCGGATTCGCATCAAGAAATATGGCGGTTTTGGGAACTTTGATTTTGGTTTTCATCGTTACTCACATGGTTAATTTTTGGGCTGTAATGCATTTCGACGAAAAAATGCCGTTGCAAACTGTTGAAGTTGACACGCCAATGGGAAAACAGTCGATTTTTATTAAAACTGATGGAGGTTACATTCCTGCTCAAGATATTGAAAGTGGTGGAATTGTAATCAAAAACAGAACAGAATTCTTCGCAAACGAAGCCGATTTAAAGATCGGTGAAGGTTACAAAGATTTGCATAAAATTACATTCGCATTTTTCAAAGATGCACAATATGGTTTAATTGCTACCATTTTATATGTGATAGCAATGGCGGTTTTGGCGTTTCACTTATGGCACGGTTTTGCAAGTTCGTTCCAATCGCTTGGCTTGAACAATCCAAAATACAACCAATTTATCAAAGGATTCGGAAAATTGTTTTCGGTCATTGTACCGTTGCTTTTCGCGATAATCCCGATTTACATTCACTTTATTGCTAAATAACACACGAACAAGATATGAGTTTAGATTCGAAAATTCCAGAAGGACCAATTGCGGAAAAATGGACCAATCATAAAAACCACCTCAAGCTTGTTGCTCCAAACAACCGTCCGAAAATTGACGTAATTGTAGTAGGAACTGGTTTGGCTGGTGCTTCTGCTGCTGCATCTTTGGGAGAAATGGGATACAACGTAAAAGCGTTTTGTTTCCAGGATTCTCCAAGAAGAGCTCACTCAATTGCAGCTCAAGGAGGTATCAATGCTGCGAAAAATTATCAGAATGATGGAGACAGTGTGTTCCGTTTGTTTTACGATACAATTAAAGGTGGAGATTACCGTGCAAGAGAAGCAAACGTTCACCGTTTAGCCGAAGTATCCGGAAATATTATTGACCAATGTGTGGCGCAAGGTGTTCCTTTTGCTCGTGATTATGGCGGAATGTTGGACAACCGTTCGTTTGGAGGAACTCAGGTTCAGAGAACATTTTATGCGGCTGGACAAACAGGTCAGCAATTGCTTTTAGGAGCTTATTCTGCACTTTCGAGACAAATTGGTTTAGGAAGAGTGAAGCAATACAACCGTCACGAAATGCTTGATTTAGTGAAAGTTGACGGAAAAGCGCGAGGAATTATCGCTCGAAACTTGCTTACAGGAGAAATCGAAAGACATTCAGCTCACGCCGTGATTATTGCTTCGGGAGGTTACGGAAATGTATATTTCCTTTCTACAAACGCGATGGGAAGTAACGTGACAGCCGCTTGGAAAATCCATAAACAAGGCGCTTATTTTGCGAATCCTTGTTACGTACAAATTCACCCGACATGTATTCCGGTTCACGGAACCAATCAATCGAAACTGACGTTGATGTCGGAATCATTGAGAAACTCTGGTAGAATTTGGGTTCCGAAGAAAAAAGAAGATGCAGAGGCAATTCGTGCTGGGAAATTGAAACCAACGCAAATTGATGAAGAAGATAGAGATTATTATTTGGAAAGAAGATATCCTGCTTTCGGAAACTTGGTGCCTCGAGACGTGGCGTCACGTGCCGCGAAAGAACGTTGCGACGCAGGTTTTGGTATTGAAGCCAATGACACCAACGAAGGAGTTTACTTGGATTTCGCATCAGAAATTCAAAGCAAAGGAAAACAAGCCGCTTATGCTGCCGGAAACCATAATCCTTCCCCTGAAGAAGTGACGCGTTTGGGTAAAAAATGGTTGGAAGAAAAATACGGTAACTTGTTTACCATGTACCAAAAAATTACTGACGAAAATCCATACGAAACACCAATGAAAATTTATCCGGCGGTTCACTACACAATGGGTGGCGTTTGGGTAGATTACAATTTGCAATCTACAATTCCAGGATGTTTCGTGGCTGGAGAAGCAAACTTTTCAGATCACGGAGCCAACCGTTTGGGAGCTTCGGCTTTGATGCAAGGTTTGGCAGATGGATATTTTGTGTTGCCATATACTGTTTCTAATTATTTAGCCGATGAAATCCGAACAGGAGCAATTTCCACAGAATCTGCAGAATTCGTTGAAGCGGAGAATCGTGTGAAAGAACAGATCAATTTCTTCCTTGATAACAACGGATCAAAATCGGTTGACCATTTTCACAAAGCTTTAGGAAACATTATGTGGAACAAAGTTGGAATGGGACGAAACGAGCAAGGTCTTGCCGAAGCCGTTCGTGAAATCGACGAATTGAGAAAAGAATTCTATAAAGAAGTCTATGTTCCTGGAAGTGCGGACGAATTGAATCCAGAATTGGAAAAAGCACTTCGTGTTGCCGATTTCATGGAATTGGGACAACTTATGGCAATCGACGGTTTACAAAGAAAAGAATCTGCAGGAGGACATTTCCGTGAAGAATATCAAGATGCCGAAGGAGAAACACTGCGTGACGACGAAAACTTCAAATTTGTGGGAGCTTGGGAATACAACGGTTCAGACATCAACCAAGAAACGCTTCACAAAGAAGACCTAAATTATGAATACATTAAAATTGCAGCCCGTAATTATAAGTAAATAGTGAGTAGTAATTAGTGAATAGTGATTAGTGAAATGGGTTCGATACAATCATATAAAGATTTATTAATTTGGCAAAAAGGTATTGAAATTGTAGTTTCAGTATACAAGTTGACGAAAAACTTTCCACAAGAAGAATTATTTTCATTGACAAATCAAATTAAAAGAGCTTCGGTTTCAGTTCCTTCAAACATTGCAGAAGGTTACGGTAGAAACACAGATAAGTCGTTCAGCCATTTTTTGGATATCGCTAGAGGATCGTTATACGAACTGGAAACACAGTTACTTATTGCAAGAGAATTAGAATTTATTCAAAACACAGATATGTTCAATCACGTAATTAGTTTAATTGAAGAGGAAGGCAAAATGATAAACGCATTTTACAAATCGTTAGCCAAGACCAATTCACTAATCACTAATTATCAATAACTAAAATACTAAGTATGGCTTCATCTAAAAATATAAACATCAACCTAAAAATTTGGCGTCAAAAAAACGCCAAAGAAAAAGGTCGTATCGAATCGTATAAATTGGATAACGTTTCCACAGACTCGTCGTTTTTGGAAATGTTGGACCAGTTGAATGAACAATTGGTTTCTCAAAAACAAGAACCAGTTGCCTTCGACCATGATTGTCGCGAAGGAATCTGCGGAATGTGTTCCTTGTTCATCAACGGACGAGCTCACGGACCAGATACCGGAATCACAACGTGCCAATTGCACATGCGAACCTTCAAGGACAACGACACCATTTACGTAGAACCATGGAGAAGCAAGGCTTTCCCGGTAATCAAAGATTTGGTGGTAGACCGTTCGTCTTTCGACAGAATCCAGCAAGCCGGAGGTTTCGTTTCCGTAAATACATCCGGAAATACAATTGACGCAAACGCAACACCAGTTCCAAAATTCGACGCAGATCGTTCGTTCGAAGCAGCCGCATGTATCGGTTGTGGCGCTTGCGTGGCAACCTGCAAAAACGGTTCGGCAATGTTGTTCGTTGGCGCAAAAGTTTCGCAATACGCCTTGTTGCCACAAGGAAAAGTAGAAGCAACCCAACGCGTCCTCAACATGGTTCGCCAAATGGACGAAGAAGGATTCGGAAACTGTACCAACACAGGAGCTTGCGAAGTAGAATGTCCAAAAGGAATTTCTTTGGAAAACATCGCGAGAATGAACCGCGAATACCTCGTGGCAAGTCTAAAATAATACCGCCACACGGCAATTTTCATAAAACGCATCTGTACTTCAGGTGCGTTTTTTTTATGGAGCCAATCCCGCTTTCCGCTGCAATCTTGCTGCCGCAAATTTTTTTCCTACTCAAAGAAAGGAGCTTCTCCCGAAGTTTCGGGAGTCGCTCTTTCTTTTTCGGGAAAAAATAAATTTGCTACAGCAAGGATTTCCGCTTCAATCGGGGCTATGCCAGTAAGCAGTTTTCAGAAGACAGTTTTCAATTCTATAACGTTCCATTTTCTACCAGATTTCCAAAACCTATTACCATATGAATCCGAAATTTTTCAAGCCACAGATTACTTAATTACAATGATTCCATCAAGACAAAAAATCCATGAAATCATTTAAACACTGGCAAAAAAATAGGAATAGTATTTTCGACAAAGATTGGCAGCCAACTTTCCAAATACAAAACCAACATTCTCCCATAGCCCTGATGCTGCAATTGTTTGAGCTCTTAAACCTGTTCTCAAAAACAGGTTTAAAGCGAGTTGCTGCAGCAGGAAGATGGATAGCTGGAAAAGCCTAAAGTTTCGCTCCAAAAACAAACTCTCAAGAAAAAAAATTATATTTGGAAAAACATCCACAATGAAATATTTCCCCCTTATCTTTTTCATTTTCACGACTGCGATCGCGCAGAAAAATTTTCAGCAACACGTTAATCCAATGATTGGAACTGGAGGTCATGGTCATACTTTTCCTGGAGCCACGGTTCCTTTCGGGATGGTGCAACTTTCTCCGGATACCAGAATTGACGGCAGTTGGGACGGTTGTTCGGGTTACCATTATTCGGACGATTTGATATACGGATTTTCGCATACGCATTTAAACGGAACCGGAGTTTCCGATTTTGGCGACATCATGCTCATGCCAACTATGGGGGAACCGAATTTGGACAATAAAATTTATTCGTCAAAATTTTCCCACAAAAACGAAAAAGCAACTGCCGGATTTTACTCCGTAAAACTCGACAAACACAATATTGATGTCGCTTTGACGACTTCCACGCGAGTTGGTTTTCACGAATATACTTTCAACAATTCCGGTCAAGCAAATATTATTTTAGACTTGAATCATCGCGACAAATTATTGATGGGTGAGGTGCGAATCATCGACGAAAAAACCATCGAAGTCATGCGAAACAGCGAAGCTTGGGCAAGAAACCAGTTTGTGTTTGCCAGAATTGAGTTCAACCAACCGATGAATATCACAAAAGTCAGCAACAACGCGTTTGCTCCCGCAAAAGTTTCCGACAAATTTTTCGCCGGAAGTTTGTTGGCAATGAGTTTTTCGAAAGATGTAAAAAAAGGCGAAAAAATTCTGATAAAAGTCACGCTTTCGCCTACAGGTTACGAAGGTGCGAAATTTAACAGTTCCGAAATCACGCATTGGGATTTCAATAAAACAAAAGCCGATGCCGAAAAATTGTGGAACAAAGAATTGTCGAAAATAGAAGTGACTTCGCCTGACAAAGACAAACTTGCCATTTTTTACACGGCTTTGTACCACACAATGGTGCAACCGAATATTGCACAGGATTTGGACGGAAAATACCGCGGTCGCGACAATGAAATTCACGTTGCTGAAGGATTTGATTATTATTCGGTTTTTTCGCTTTGGGACACGTTTCGAGCCGCACATCCGCTTTACACGTTGATCGACAAAAAAAGAACCGCCGATTTTATCAATACATTTTTAACGCAATACGACCAAGGCGGAAGACTGCCGGTTTGGGAACTTGCTTCCAACGAAACGGATTGCATGATTGGGTACCATTCGGTTTCCGTCATGGCAGATGCGATGGCAAAAGGCATTAAAGGGTTCGATTATGAAAAGGCGTTTCAAGCCGCAAAACATTCTGCCATGTTGGATCATTTGGGGTTGGACGCTTACAAAAAAAATGGTTTCATCAGTATTGACGACGAACACGAAAGCGTTTCAAAAACCGTGGAATATGCTTATGACGATTGGTGTATAGCGCAAATGGCTTCGATTTTGGGCAAAACAGACGACTACAATTATTTCATGAAAAGGTCTCAAAACTGGAAAAATATTTTTGATTGGGAGACTAAATTCATGCGACCAAAGAAGAACGGCGGTTGGGACAAACCTTTTGATCCGAGGGAAGTCAACAACAATTTTACCGAAGGAAATTCGTGGCAGTATTCATTTTTCGTGCCGCAAGATATTTCGGGGATGATTGAAGCCTACGGTGGAAAGGAAAAATTTGAAGCCAAATTAGACGAAATGTTCAATTCCGAAAGCAAAACAACCGGACGGGAACAAGTGGATGTCACGGGTTTGATTGGCCAATATGCTCACGGAAACGAGCCAAGTCACCACATGGCGTATTTGTATAATTACATTGGAAAGCCAGAAAAAACGCAGGAAAAAGTACATTTTATTTTGAATGAATTCTACAAAAACACACCCGATGGTTTAATAGGAAACGAAGATTGCGGGCAAATGAGTGCTTGGTATGTGTTGAGTTCGATGGGGATTTATCAAGTCACGCCTGGAGATGTAATAATCAACCTGGTTAAGCCAAATTTTAGTGATGTCCAGATAAAATTCCGCAACAACGTTTACAGTAAACTAGATGATTTAACTGATAAAGGCTCGTTCGCTGAATTCAACGCTATTGGGACAAAGCATTTTGAAGCATTTAAGAATCCTGGAAAAAGGTATTTCGAACTGCACACATTGCCTGTCTTCGAGAGCGAAAGCAAATCATTTAAAAAGAAATCAGAAATTAAAATTATAACGGCTTACGCTAAAGATGAAATTTATTATTCGTTGAACAAAAATGGTATATATAAGAAATACGAAAATCCTATCGTAATTAATAAATCTGAAAATATCTATGCCTATACGAAAGTCAAACATTCAAACATGTGCGGTCCAAATACATGGTTTGTAAACAGCGACACAATCTCCGCAACCTTCATCAAAAAACCAAACAATTATTCCATTAAAATAAATTCTACGTACAATCCGCAGTATCATGCTGGTGGCGATGAAGGTCTGATTGACGGAATTCTTGGCAACGAAAATTGGCGAAAAGGCGACTGGCAAGGTTACCAAGGACAGGATTTTGAAGCGGTAATTGATCTAAACTCCGCGAAAAAAATCTCGACTATTTCCGCAAGATTTCTGCAGGATTCCCGTGCTTGGATATTGATGCCAACGGTTGTGGAATTCTACGTGTCCGAAGACAACCGGAATTTCAAACTAGTCAAAACCATCAACAATTCTCTCGATGCAAAAAATACCGACGTCCAAGTGAGAAATTTCGACGGAACTTTCCCGGAAACCAAAGCGAAGTTCGTTAAAATCAAGGCTAAAAATTTCGGAAAACTACCAGAATGGCACCAAGGAGCTGGAGGCGAAGCGTTTATTTTTATTGATGAAATCACGGTTGAGTGATTAGTAATTAGTGATTAGTAATTAGTAAGTAATAGAAAAAAACAAGCCACAGATTTATGTATTAAAACGATTAATCGCCAAACGGAATCAAAATAAATCAGTGGCAAAAAAATCAGCCTTAGATTAGATCAAATATTCTTTGCGAAAAAATCAAAAAATAATTTGTGAATTCGTGGCAAAAAAAAGTCACAGATTGTCAAAAATAAATTGTTAAATCATTGGCAAAAGCCTATCTAAAAAATAATCTTAAACAATTTTTAAATCTTCATTAAACATAACTTTCTGATTGCGAAATTTCCTATCTTTATGAAAACGTTTTAGTAAGAATGGAAATTTTTCACCTCAGTGCCGAATGCTTTCCGGTTGCCAAAGTTGGCGGCTTGGCAGATGTGGTTGGCGCTTTGCCCAAATATCAAAAAAATTTAGGTCACGAAGCCTGCGTGATCATGCCTGCATACGACACGAAATTTGTTCGCGAAAATAAATTTTCAGAAGTCTATTCTGGTGAAATTAAATTAGACGTTTTTACTTTCAATTACCAGATTTTACGCGAGGAAACCGATGTTTTGGGTTTTAATCTTTATTTAGTCAATATTCCCGAGCTTTTTTCGCGTCCGGAAATTTATTCATATGATGATGATACCGAAAGATTTCTCGCCTTTCAAATTGCTTTTTTAGATTGGATTACCAAAACCAATCGTAAACCGGATATCGTCCACTGCCACGATCATCACACCGGATTAATTCCGTTTATGATGCGATTCTGCTACGTTTACGACCACTTAAGCAATACACCAACGGTTTTAACCATTCACAACGGTCAATACCAAGGTTGGTTTGGTTTTGAAAAAATAAATTACATTCCTGAGTTTAACAAATTAAAAATCGGTTTTCTCGAGTGGAATGATGCCATTAATCCTTTGGCGACAGCCATAAAATGCGCTTGGAAAGTGACGACGGTTTCGCCAAGTTATTTAGAAGAAATTACCCAAAATGCTAACGGACTTGAAGATCTTTTGAAACACGAACGCAACAAATCTGTTGGGATTTTAAACGGAATTGACACGGAAGTTTGGAATCCGAAAACCGATAAAATGTTGCACGAGAATTATGCTTTGGAGGATTTTACCGAAGGAAAATTATCGAACAAAAAACAATTGTGTAACGATTTTAATTTAAGCGAATCTTTACCGCTTTTTACGTTCATCGGAAGATTGGTTGGCGAAAAAGGAGCTGATTTGCTTCCGGAAGTTGTGGAAATTGCCATGCAAAAATTTTCCGGAAAATTGAACATCTTGCTTTTAGGTTCGGGCGGAAAATTGGTGGAAAATCAATTGCAACAATTACAAGAAAAATTTAAAAATAATTACAATTTATACATTGGTTACAACGAAAAATTAGCCCATCAGGTTTACGCTGGTGCCGATTTTTTGCTGATGCCTTCTCGCGTGGAACCTTGTGGATTGAACCAAATGTATTCACTCCGTTACGGAACAATTCCTGTTGTGAGACGAACCGGCGGACTCAAAGATACCGTGATTGACATTGGTGACAACGGTTTCGGGATTTGCCATAATCAAACTACTGTTGAAGATATAATTTACTCGATTTCTCGCGCAATTGAATTGTACCAAAACCGTGAAAAATTTTCCGAAATTCAAAAAACCGCAATGCAACTTGACCATTCCTGGAACAGTGCCGCAAAAAAATATACCGACGTTTACCAAACTTTAATTCATTAGCCATGAACAAAAACGCACTTGCCATTATTTTAGGTGGCGGACAAGGATCTCGATTAGCACCACTTACCGAAAGTCGCTCAAAACCGGCCGTTCCAATTGCCGGAAAATACCGTTTGGTGGACATCCCGATTTCTAATTGCATCAATTCGAATATCAAAAGAATGTTTGTGTTGACGCAATTTAATTCCGCTTCGTTGAACCAACATATCAAAAATACTTACCAGTTTAGCCATTTTAGCAACGCTTTTGTCGATATTTTAGCTGCCGAACAAACACCTCACAACCCAACGTGGTTTCAAGGAACGGCAGATGCGGTTCGGCAATGCATGCAATATTTCATGAACCACGATTTTGATTATGCGTTGATACTTTCGGGCGATCAATTGTACCAAATGGATTTTAACGAAATGATCGAAGCCCACGAGAAAAATGGTGCTTCGATAACCATCGCCACTTTGCCGGTAAATGCTAAAGACGCTCCGGAATTTGGGATATTAAAAACCGACGAAAATAGTTTCATTACTTCGTTTATCGAAAAACCTAATGCGGATTTGCTACCGCAATGGACCTCAGATGTAAGCGATGAAATGCAGTCAGAAGGCAGAAATTATTTGGCTTCAATGGGAATTTACATCTTCAACCGAGATTTGCTCGTACAATTGATGGCAAATCCCGAAACCACTGATTTTGGTAAAGAAATTATTCCACAAGCCATCGGGAAAGAGAAGGTTTTAAGCTATCAATACGAAGGATATTGGACAGATATCGGGAATATTGATTCGTTTTTTGACGCTAATTTAGGTTTAACCGATGATATCCCGAAATTCAATTTATTTCACAATTCGAGTAAAATATATACCAGAGCTAGAACGCTTCCACCATCAAAAATTACCGGTGGAACTTTCATTGACAAATCCATTATTGCCGAAGGCTGTATCATTAATAATGCGAAAATTGAGCATTCCGTAATTGGTATCCGAAGCAGAATTGGCAAAGGCTCAACCGTTTCCAATACTTACATTATGGGAAATGATTTTTACCAAAATTTAGACGAAATCAATCATAATCTCGAACATAATATTCCCAATTTAGGCATCGGAACCAATTGCGTAATCGACAATACTATTATCGATAAAAATTGCAAAATCGGAAATAACGTGGTATTAAAAGGTGGCAAACATCTCGAAAATAAAAATTCGGCATTGTACACTATTAAAGACGGAATAATTATCATCAAGAAAAAATCAACTTTGCCTGACGGTTTTACCATAGAATAATGAACATTGCCCTGATACAAACACATTTGGTTTGGGAAAATCCCAGTGCCAACCGAAAAAATTTTGAACAAAAAATTGAGTCTGTTTTACCTGAAACGGACTTGATTATTTTGCCGGAAACCTTTGCAACCGGATTTACAATGAAACCACAAAATGCCGCTGAAAATCCAAATGGCGAAACTGTGATTTGGTTACAAAAAATGGCGGCAAAAAAAAATGTGGCGATTGTGGGAAGTTTGGCAATCAAAGAAAATAATCGGTTTTACAATCGGCTTTATTTTGTTTTGCCTTCCGGCGAAATGACTACGTATAATAAGCGACATTTATTTTCGTTAGCTGGTGAAGACGATATTTATACTGCTGGAAACGAGAAAGTTATCGTAAATTATAAGGACTGGAAAATTTGTCTACAGGTTTGTTATGATTTGCGTTTTCCTGTTTTTGCCCGAAATACAGAAGATTACGATTTACTTTTATATGTAGCAAATTGGCCTGACAAACGCATCCAAGCTTGGGATATTTTGCTGAAAGCAAGAGCTGTGGAAAATTTGTGTTATGTTGTTGGCTTGAATAGAACTGGAAAAGACAATAATGGTTTTGAACATTCCGGACATTCGCAAGTAATTGATTTTCAAGGCGAAGAAATTTTACCGCCACAAACCACTGACGGAGTTTTTCAAATAAAAATCCCTAAAAAGCCATTGCTGGATTTTAGGGAAAAATTTAATTTTTTAAACGATCGAGATCAGTTTAAAATTTTGTAAAAAATCAATGGGGTGGAAGTGTTACCCGTTCGTCAACGTCCCAATTCGCCCTGACAATAATATCTGGAGGATAAAAAATAATTTCTTCAGGCTGGCGTTTTTCGATAAAGTTTCCTGTGTCCCAAATTCTATTTTTATTGTCGTCATAAATAATTCTTACGGTGAAAGTGTTGGGTTGCAGTCCGTTAAAGTCCAATACTTTTTCTCCATCCGAATAACCCGAAGTCACCAATTCGCCTTTTGGATCCGTAATTTCCACAATTACCGGAAACCGTTTTACATTTTCTAACGTCAACCGAAGATTTCCGTATTCGGCGAGATCTTGCGTTCCTAACGAAAAAGAAAGGGTGTCATTTGGCCGTTCTAAAATATCGGTAAAAGCTCCCGGAAGTGCTGTAATCCTGAATCTTTCGAGTGGTTCGTGGGCAAAATCGAGCGTAATTTTTTGGTCAAATTCACTATAAGAAGTCGTAAAATCAACTTGCGTAGAATCTTTCCTTAAAATGTTAATCTTCGATTTATCAATATTTTCCACCGGAATCGACGAAGTAATGCTAAATTTTTCTCGCGGATGCAAGGTTCCGGAAATATCTGGCGAAAAACTCAACGTATCGTTTTTCATGTTTTTCATCTTTACGGTAAACTCTTTTTCAAAAGTATTTTTTTTGGCAAAAAGTTGAACCGAATCTGTTTTAATCGGTTTAAACCAAACTTGCAACGAATCCTGTTTCGGCATTTTGGTGACCTTCACCGGAATATCTTGCGAACCGTTTTTTATGGAAACCAAAGCGTCTTTTCCGTCGCCTTCAATCGGTAACACAATTCTATTTCCCGAAGCCTGATAAGGTCTTGTCGCTTTAAACGCCGGAACTTCGTTAAATAAACTCACGCTAAACAAAGTGTCGTTTGGAATCTGAATCAACTTCGGATGGAAACCAATTTTTTCTTTTTTCGGTTCCAAACGATAATTGTTGTTGAGGTCTTTCATCGCCACCAACAAATATTTTCCTTCCTTTAAATTTTCTAAAATAAACGTTCGGTTACTGTCCAAAGTATTGGTAACATATCGCGGATTTTGCTTGTAAACTACGGAGTCATTGTAGGTTTCATTCACCTCATATAACATCACCGAAACAAAATTTTCAACTTTTTTACTGTAAGCATCCTGAATCATTCCGCCTAATTTCAACGAATCGATATAACTTCCCGTCGAAAAAACATACTTAAACTGTTGGTACGGATTTCCTTCGTTATTGTCCTGAATACTATTGCCAAAATTAAAACTATATGTAGTATTTGGCTGCAAAGTATCTTTAATTCTAATCTTAATAAATTTACTTGCGTTAGATGGCGAAATCACCGGAGCATATTTCATGGGAGGCGAAACAATAAGCTGTTTATTAATATCCTTCAGCTTCACGTATTCGTCAAAGTTGATTCTAATTTCCTGAACATTAAAATTTGTAGTATAATTTTTCGGCAAGCTCGACTGTAAAACCGGAGCAATTGTGTCCTTCAAACCACCCGTAATGCTTCCTCTTTTGGCACAACTTGTAAAAATCATCGCCATGACAACCCACAAAAAAAAGATGTGTTTTTTCATCATCAAAAATAAAATATGCCACAAAATAACAATTATATTCAGAGGAAACGAAATCTTTTAAGAATATATTTTTATGGAGCCATTTCCGTCCCGAAGCTTCGGGACTACAATCTTTTTTTCAAATGCCTTTTTTTGCAAGCCCGAAAAAGTTCCGAAGTTTCGGAACTGCTGGTCGCTTTTTTCGAACTGCAAAAAATAGTCGTTTTTCAAAAAAGGATTTCCGCTTCTCCCGACTTTTCGGGACGGCTAAAACTGTGCGAATGCCATCGTAATCACGCTCAATTTCACATCCGGAATTTTTTGAAGTTCTTTCGCACAAGCTTCAATTGTAGCACCAGTGGTAATCACATCGTCCACCAACAAAAAATGTTTTCCCGAAAAATTTTCAAATTCATCCACCCCAAATAAATCGCGACGAATTTCAGTTCGCGCAAACAATCCTTTAAAAGTTTGTGTTTTAGTATTAAAATTTCGGTGTAAAACAGTGTCATTGTAGTCGCAAGATAAATTTTGAGCAATCGTTCGCCCAAAAGTCTCCACCTGATTGTAACCCCGCAATTTTAATTTTTTCGGGTGAAGCGGCACCGGAACCACCACATCTACTTTCGGGAAATTATGATGAAACATTTCATTAATAATCCACTCGCCTAAAAAATAACCCACTTCCTGATGCCGTCTATATTTTAAATTGTGAATGAGCTGTTGCACAATGCCTTGCTTGTGAAAATACAATAATGAACCGCCGAATTCCAATTCGATTCGGCCGTAAAATTTTTTGGTAAATTCATTTTCTTTTGAAAAAAAATGCGAAGTCAAAGGAATTTCGTGTCGGCAAGCTGTGCAAAGTACAATTTCGTTAGCAAGCATCAATCCGTTGCAGCCCAAACACGACTTTGGGAAAAATAAATCAAAAAAATAATTCTTCATGGCGTGTAAATCGTTGTAAGTCAGTTATAAATTTAATGAAAATTATTTATACAACGCAAAAAAATAAAGCCACGCATTTTTAGGATTGAAATGATTTTTTTTGAATTAAAAAAAAGTTCGTGCATTCGTGGTAAAATACAGCCACGAATTCACGAATTGAAATAGTAGTCAGAGGTAAAAAGCAACCCCAAATTTGTTCGATTGATAATTACGTTAAATTTTTTCTATTTTTGCATTATGGCAAAACAAGACGATCAATTTAAGAATATCATTTCGCATGCAAAAGAGTACGGATTTATTTTTCCGTCGAGCGAAATTTATGACGGTTTAAGCGCCGTTTACGATTATGCACAAAACGGTGTAGAACTCAAAAAAAATATCCGTGAATATTGGTGGAAATCAATGGTTCAGATGAACGAAAATATTGTAGGAATCGATGCTGCAATATTAATGCATCCTACGACCTGGAAGGCTTCCGGACACGTGGATGCCTTCAACGATCCGTTAATTGACAACAAAGATTCTAAAAAAAGATATCGTGCGGATGTTTTGATTGAAGATTATGCCGAAAAATTAAATCTAAAAGCACAAAAAGAAATCGAAAAAGCACGAGCCAGATACGGTGAAGCTTTTAACGAACAAGAATTTATTGGGACTAACGCAAGAGTGGTAGAATATAAAGCCAAGCAAAGAGAGATTTTGGAGAGAATGGCACGTTCTTTAGAAACTGAAAATCTTGCTGATGTCAAAGCTTTAATCGAAGAGTTAGAAATTGCCGATCCTGAAACAGGTTCTAAAAATTGGACAGATGTAAAACAATTCAACCTAATGTTTGGTACTAAATTAGGTGCTTCTGCCGAAAACGCAATGGATTTGTACCTTCGTCCTGAAACCGCTCAAGGAATTTTTGTTAACTTCTTAAACGTTCAAAAATCTGGTAGAATGAAAATTCCATTTGGGATTGCACAAACCGGAAAAGCCTTTAGAAACGAGATTGTGGCGCGACAGTTTATTTTTCGCATGCGTGAATTTGAACAAATGGAAATGCAATTTTTTGTAAAACCAGGCGACGAAATGAAATGGTATGAATATTGGAAAACGACCCGCTTAAACTGGCATTTGTCATTAGGTTTGGGTCAAGCCAATTACCGTTTTCACGACCACGAAAAATTAGCGCATTATGCTAACGCTGCAGCCGATATTGAATTTAATTTTCCATTTGGGTTTAAAGAATTAGAAGGGATTCACTCGCGTACAGATTTTGATTTAAAAGCACACGAAGAATTTTCAGGCAAAAAAATGCAATATTTTGACACCGAAGAAAATAAAAATTACACGCCTTACGTTGTGGAAACTTCGGTAGGTTTAGACAGGATGTTTTTGGCAGTTTTTTCAACTTCATTAAAAGAGGAAACTTTAGAAGACGGTTCAATCAGAACAGTTTTGCAATTGCCAAGTGTTTTAGCGCCAACAAAAGCAGCGGTTTTACCTTTGGTGAAAAAGGACGGTTTGCCGGACCTTGCCAAAGAAATTATAGAAGATTTAAAATGGGAATTCAACGTTGCCTATGACGAAAAAGACGCCGTAGGAAGACGTTATAGAAGGCAAGATGCCTTAGGAACACCATTTTGTATTACTGTTGATCATCAAACGAAAGAAGATGAAACTGTTACCATTCGCCATCGAGATACGATGCAGCAGGATCGCGTAAAAATTTCTGAATTAAAAGACATTATCAACCGCGAAGTTTCAATGAAACATTGGTTGATGAAAATGTAATTCAATAAAATATCATTCAATTTTAAAAAACCGTCTGGAAGATTTTTCAGGCGGTTTTTTTTATTATAAAAAATGTCGTTCATCGAGTAAAAGTGCCTTTTAACGTATTGTATGGATAAAAGTTTTTGGCTTTTAACAAGAAAAGTATATTTGTTTTTGGAGACATATTTAACAGTAGTTAACAATTATAGAAAATTAACTGTTGTAATTTACCAGAACAGTTATTTTTGTGAAAGTTCCCCAGACTAACACAAAAATAGCTTAACCCCATTGCTCTGACAAAATTCCCTTGCATTAGCGAGAAGTCCAAAAACAAATTTTGTAAAGCAATTAATGAAGCACCACTACGTTATCATCAACGATGACCATGATCGGGTTTTGGATATCCGTCGCATTGCCGATGCGTTTCCTCAACTTGTGTTTGCTGGTGAAGCTCATAATCTTGATGATGCAATTGATTTAATTTTAGAGCAAAAACCGAAAATTGTTTTTCTCGAAATCACTCCTAAGAATGTCAAAAGTAAACTCTCGCTTCAGCTTATCAGCGAATTGCATCGCTTTCTTCTTGAAATCCCCGAGATTTTTGTAACTGCTAGAAATAGCAACCAAGCATATGATGCTATAAAATACGGCGTTCAAGATTATCTGTTATTGCCTTACGAAAAAAACGACATTAGGCGGGCGATTTTAAAATTTGAGAAAAAAAACCAAAATCTTCAGCCAAATGAGCGAACTGTTGTAATCGATAACGAAGAAATTATTTCTAAAACAGAAAAGCCGCTTACATTTTGCCTAAAATCTTATGGAGATTACCGCTATTTTCAGTCGGACGAAGTGTTGTATCTAAAAGCTGACAATAATTCTACCGATATTTTTCTAGAAAATGGCGAAACGCTCACGGCTTTTAAAACTTTAAAGCATTTCGAGCAGATTCTACCAGAAAATTTCCACCGCATTCACAATAGTTATATTGTAAACATTCAGAAAATTTCGCGTATCCAAACCGGAAATTCGGCTGTTTTTGTAAAAAATGAGAAGATTCCTTTCTCAAAATCTTATAAAGAAGCTGTGGAAAATATTATCGATTTGATTGCAAAACAAAATTACCGCGAACTATAGAATTCCAAATTCTCGCAAATTCTATCCATCTACTCACAGAATTGAGCGATCTACTAAACGGGTCATAAATGCAAGATAATGCTTATCTAAAGTAAATAATTTTACATCCAGAAAGTAAGAACACTTTCACGTTTCAAAAACATTTAGTACCACATTTGTAACCCTCAAAAATAACACATCATGAGAAAAGCTATTGTAACTTTAGGATTATTTTCATTAGTAGTATTAACATCTTTCACAAATAATGATAGTCGTGGAGGCCAAGTAATTGGAGGAAATAAAAAATTAGACAACCCTTATACTGATAGCAGAGGAGGCCAAGTAATTGGAGGAAATAAAAAATTAGACAACCCTTATGCTGATAGCAGAGGAGGTCAAGTAATTGGCGGGAATAAAAAATTAGATAATCCTTATGCTGATAGCAGAGGAGGTCAAGTAATTGGAGGAAACAAAAAGCTTGATGATGCATATGCTGATAGCAGAGGAGGTCAAGTAATCGGAGGAAATAAAAAGCTTGATGATGGATATGCTGATAGCAGAGGAGGTCAAGTAATTGGAGGAAATAAAAAGCTTGATGGTCAATTTGCATAAGTTTTAATAAAATAATTAAAAGGGTAGTTTAGTCTACCCTTTTTTTTTGGATTAATTTTTTTGGGGAGAAATAATAATCTTTTTTTCTTACATTTGGAGCAAACTCCCTAAGTTGAAAAATTATTTCCTACTACTGATACCACTCCTTGGTTTGTATGGCTGTTCTAATGATAATCATAGAATAAATGACAAGTCCACGGTGGACAGTATTGCTGTTTATTTGGATAGAGCTGTAGAGACTAAACTGAGTTCAGAAGCGAAATTATTTTACAACAAAAAGGCTCAAAGCATCTTATTAGAAAATGAAAATGATTCTATTAATAGGATCAATCTTTTTAAGGTAGCGAATAGATTTTTTAACTTAAATGACTACAAGAGTTACAAGAATGTTAGCAAAATAATCCTGAATAGGTCGATTGAATCCAATGATACGATGTCAATTTCTAAGGCGTACGTATATTTAGGAGATTATTATTCCCTTACCCCAAAAAGAGATAGTGCTTACATTCATTATAGGAAAGCGGAAAAACTATTTCAAAAAGTCAATGACAAGGTTAATCTTGGGCAGGTTTATATTAATATCGCTTTAGTAAAAGGCTATGAGAAAGATTATTATGGCGCAGAATTATCTGCGATACAAGCATTAAATGTATTAAGAGACATTAAGCAGAAGGAACGAATTTACGAAGCTTATAATGTACTAGGGTTTATTTCGTATGAATTAAAGGATTATTCGAAAGCACTGGAATATCACAACAAAGCGTTAGAATTGGGTAGAGAAAATGATGCTAACAATGAATATCATCTCACGGCAACCTCGCTAAATAATATAGGAAGTGTTTACCAAGCTCAAGATAGGCATCAAAATGCTATCCAAATGTTTCAAACTGCTTTAAAAGATAATCGGTTGATAAAAGATAAACCTGTTCTGTATTCAGCATTAATTGATAATCTAGCATATTCGAAGTTCAAATTAAAAGATAAGAATCAACTACCTGAACTTTTCTATGAATCTTTGCGAGTCAGAGATAGTCTTAATTTTTTAGGCGATATTATATACAGTAACATTCACCTTTCGGAATATTATCTTGCCGAGGGAGATACCGCAAAATCTATCACTTACGCAAGAGAAGCTTTGCGTGCCTCGCGCGAAACTAACGTTCACCAAGATATTTTAAGTGCCTTAAAAAATTTAGGAAAAGTTGACAAAAATAATGCCGTTGCTTACAATGAGGAATATATTAAAATCAACGACAGTTTGCAACAAGCGGAACGAAAAGCCAAAGAAAAATTCGCCCGAATTGAATTTGAAACAGACGAAATCATCTTAAAAAATGACAAGCTAACGGAACAAAATAGGACAATTCTTTATTTGTTTGTATTTGCAATGTTGATTGGAATGTTACTTTTCATCATCAAAAATCAACGCACAAAGACCCGCGAACTTATCTTAAAACAAGCCCAACAAAAAGCGAATGAGGAGATTTACAGCCTTATGTTGTCTCAACAAACAAAAATTGAGGAAGGTAGAGTTTTTGAGAAAAAAAGAATCGCACAAGAACTTCATGATGGTATTTTAGGTCGATTATTTGGCGCAAGACTTAACCTTGATAGTTTGAACAAACGCCCTGACAACGAAGCGATTGACAACAGAAGACAATTTCTTGAAGAACTTAAAATAATTGAGCAAGACATCCGCGAAATTTCTCACGACCTTAACCGCGAAAAATTTGCGCTTAACAACAACTTCGTTGGCATTGTAAATAACTTGATCGATCAGCAAGAAAATATTTCGGAAGCTCATCTCGATTTTTCTTTCGACCCAAATATTCAATGGGATAAAATTGATAATACCACAAAAATTAATTTGTTCAGAATTCTTCAGGAATCTCTTCAAAACATTAATAAATACGCGGATGCCAGCAATATCTTGATCGATTTAAAACAAGAAGACGAAATGATTTTGCTTACCGTTTCAGATGATGGAAAAGGTTTTTCGACCGAGAAAAAAAGCAAAGGAATCGGTTTGCAAAACATGATTTCGCGTGCCGAATCTTGCGGCGGAAATATCGGCATACAATCTTCTCCTAACCAAGGAACCACCATTTTATTGACAATCCCCAAAATCCCTAATCCCCAAACTGCATAACATGGTAAAAAAAATTAACATTCTGATTGTGGATGACCACCCCTTCATAATCGAAGCGTACAAAAACACAATTGCAGGTTATCATCCAGCAGAATTTGAATTTTCGATTACTCAAGCTAATAATTGCAAAGCTGGTTATGAAATTCTTACCAACCCGGAAAGCATTAATTTTGATGTAGCGTTTTTTGATATCAGCATGCCGCCTTATCCTGAAAAAAATATTCTTTCGGGTGAAGATTTAGCCAAATTGATAAAAAATGTACAACCTGATTGTAAAGTGATTTTGTTAACCATGCATACTGAATCGCTGAAAATCAACAATATAATTAAAAATATCAACCCGAATGGACTCATCATTAAAAACGATTTGACCTTTGACGAATTATTGCTTGCCTTTGATAAAATTTTAAAAAACGAAAAATATTACAGCCAAACTGTGATGAAATTTGTGAGCCAGCAAAAATCGATTGACGTGAATGTGGATGAGTTGGATTTGCAAATACTATATCATTTGTCACGTGGAATAAAAACCAAAAATCTGCCTCTTCACACGCCACTTTCGTTAAGTGCCATCGAAAAAAGAAAGCTTAATTTAAAAGAGCGGTTTAACATCAAGGGAAATGATGATGAAACGCTAATTTCTGAAGCAAGAACACGCGGATTTATTTAAAAATATTTTTTTACGGGAAAACCGTAAAGCTAATTCGTTTCAAAAAATTACTTTTGTATTGAGTTAGCATTCAAGATTTTAGAATTAGAATTTAAGACGAAAGAAACTGTTTCCGGCATTGGAGGCAGTTTTTTTTATTTTTTTTTTGGAACCAAATTTTAACTTTTTTCGTAAATTTATACAAACGCCAAAAAGTTAATTACCACAAATCCAAATTTCCCCTTTTTGATTCCCCAGAATTGAAAATTTTTTAACTTACACTAAAAATAAAAGCAACGCGCCACACGTTGCTTTTTTTATTATGGGAAAACCGTAAAAAATTTGCGGTAAAACCGTAACCTGCTTTCAATCAAAGTGTTTTATCTTTACCAACGTTAAATGTAATCCAAAAACATAACACAAATCCCTTTTTCCCCAAATCAGGATATTTGTCTTTTAACCCCAAAAAATAAAAAAGTGATGACCCCCATTCATCACTTTTTTTTATTCAGAAATTGGATTCCAGCCTCTCGCTTTCAACGAAATTTTTGTGTTAGCTCGTGTGATTAGATGTGTACCTTCAGCTACATCTGTCATGTGTCCTATTACGGTGAAATTTGGATTTGCCTTAATTTTGTCAAAATCATTCATCGAAATTGTAAACAATAATTCGTAGTCTTCACCGCCATTTATAGCTACTGTTGTACTATCGATATTAAATTCTTCGCAAACGCTGATGAAGGAAGGATCGAGCGGCAATTTTTCTTCAAATAAATTACAACCCACATTACTTTGTTTGCACAAATGCATAATTTCTGACGAAAGTCCATCAGAAATATCAATCATAGAAGTCGGTTTTACTTCTAAGGCAAATAACAAAGTACGAATGTCTTTCCTAGCTTCTGGCTTTAATTGACGTTCAATTATATAAGTGTAAGCGTCTAAATCGGGCTGATTATTGGGGTTAACCTGAAAAACTTGCTTTTCTCTTTCTAAAACTTGTAATCCCATGTAAGCCGCTCCTAAATCACCTGTAACCACAAGCAAATCATTCGGTTTTGCGCCATTTCGATATACAATTTCTTGTTCTTCGGCTTCGCCAATTGCCGTAATGCTGATAATCAATCCTTTTTGCGATGAAGTTGTATCGCCACCAATTACATCCACATTATATTCTTTTGCAGCCAAATTAATTCCGGCGAAAAGTTCGTCTAACGCTTCGAGCGGAAACCGATTAGAAACCGCAATGGAAACCGTAATTTGCGTAGGACTAGCATTCATCGCGAAAATATCCGAAACGTTTACCACAACAGCTTTGTAACCCAAATGTTTCAATGGCATGTAAGAAAGGTCGAAATGAACGCCTTCGATAAGCAAATCAGTCGAAACAATGACTTTTTTATCTTTAAAATCTAAAACAGCAGCATCGTCGCCAATTCCTTTGATAGTTGAGGTTTGGCTTACGCCAAAGTTTCTCGTAAGGTGTTCAATTAGTCCAAATTCGCCTAATTGTGAAATGCTGGTTCTGGGTTTGTTTTTATCTTCAATCATCATTTTAATTTTTGAGAATGGCAAAGATACAATTTGAAAACGGGTTTAAAAATAATGAAAAATCTTACTTATTATTCTTAAAAACCTGTAACAAAAATCGGTAACTTGCCACTTATGTAATGAACAATCAACCAAAACTCTTTATTTTATGAGACTGAAAATAAATAATTTAAGCAAAACCTATTCTAATGGCGTAAAAGCACTCGACAATTTGAACCTCGAAATTGGTTCGGGAATGTTTGGACTTTTGGGGCCAAATGGTGCCGGAAAATCTTCGCTCATGCGTACAATTGCCACGCTACAAAAACCAGATTCGGGCAGTATTTTTTTTGATGATATCAATGTTTTAGAAGATAATAATTCTTTACGAAAAATTTTAGGATACCTTCCGCAGGAATTTGGGGTTTATCCAAATCTTTCGGCTCAAAAATTACTGGATTATTTTGCCCAATTGAAAGGAATTGCAAAAGCTTCGGACAGAAAAAAAATTATAAAAGAAGTTTTGGAAGTGACCAATTTATGGGAAGTGCGAAACAAAAGCGTAAGCGGTTATTCTGGTGGAATGAAGCAGCGTTTTGGAATTGCACAATTGCTTTTGAATAACCCAAAATTAATCATTGTGGATGAACCAACTGCGGGACTTGATCCAGCGGAAAGACATCGTTTTTTGAATGTTTTGCGAGAAATTGGAACCAATCACACGGTAATTTTTTCCACTCACATAGTGGATGACGTGAGAGAATTATGCCACGAATTGGCAATTTTAAACGGTGGACAAATTCTTTTTAGAGGAACGCCAGACCAAGCCGAAGCGGAACTAGAAGGAAAAATCTGGATGAGAATCATTGATCGTGAGGAATACGAAGATTTTTCAAAAGAATTTAATATTATTTCTTCAAATTATAACCAAAATAATACGCTAAACATTCGCGTTTTGAGCGAATATCAACCGAACGAAACTTTTGTTCCGGCAAAACCACAATTAGAAGATGTATATTTTGTAGCACTTAAAAAAGAAACTGTATAATGCTGGGAACTATTTTTTCATTCGAATTTAAAAGATGGTTCAGAGGGTTTCCTTTTTACATCTATTTTGCGGTTTTTTTCCTGCTCTCGTTTTTCTTGATGGCAGATGCGGTAGGGTATTTTGATAGTTTCGGTACCACGACATCGTCGAACACCATTATGAATTCGCCATTGGCAATCAACGGAGTGATTGGTTCGTTGAGTCAATTAATTTATTTTATAGTGCCAACGGTGATTGGTGCTACGGTTTACCGTGATTTTAAATACAATACCCATACGGTTTTGTATTCGTATCCATTTAGTAAATTTGATTATCTGGTGGGAAAATTTCTCAGCGGATTTTTTATCACAATTCTCATTACGTTTTCTATTGGATTAGCATTTTTATTGGCAACAGCTTTACCATTTGCTAACCCAGATTTGTTAGGTCCCATTAATATTGGCGCTTATTTTCAAGCGTATGCCATTTTTGTAATCCCAAATATTTTCTTCATCGGGATGATTATTTTCGCCTTGGTTACTTTGACGCGAAACGTTTACATCGGATTTATTTTTGTGATTGTGTTGTTTGTTTTTCAAGGGCTTTTGGGGAATTTAACCAACGACATGGAAAATAAATTTACGGCTGCTTTGATCGAGCCTTACGGGATGGAAGCCTTGAGTTACGTAGTAAAATATTGGACGGTTGACGAACAAAACGTTAGAGATATTCCGTTTGAAAATGTGATTTTGTACAACCGTTTGATTTGGATTGGAATCGGACTTTTATTCTTTATCGTCTTGTACTTTGCGTTTTCGTTTAGCTTTTCGGCTATTACTTTTAAACGTGCTAAAAAAGCGGAAAGAGTTACTAAAAATAATTTCGGAAGCATTATCCGAATCAATTTGCCAAAAGTAGATTTCGATTTTTCTTTTGGACAAAACTTAAAAACAGCCTGGAGTTTATCGAATATCGAGTTGAGATTTATTACCAAAAGCTGGATTTTCATCACCATTGTGGCAATCATGATGATTTTCATTTTGATTTCAGGTTACACATTGGGACAAGAACTTTATGGAACGTCAACTTATCCAACAACGTGGAAAGTGTTAGATATGTTGGGGAGTTTTGTTACGTTTTTTGTGAGAATTCTTATTATGTTATTTTCAGGATTTTTGTTACAACATTCCGCCAACAGCCGCATGAATTATTTGGTAGATTCTACGCCAATTCCTAATTGGACGTTGTTTCTCTCTAAATTTTTGGCATTGTTAAAGATGACTTGTATTCTTCTTCTCGCAGGAATTGTGTCAGGAATTTTGGTGCAAACTTATTTAGGATATTACCAATTCGAAATTTTACATTATATCAAAGAACTTTTCGGATTTGAATTGATTGGTTTAGTGATTTTGATGCTGTTTTCGCTTTTCGTACAATCACTTTTCAAAAATTATCTGGTAGGATTTTTTACGATTTTGGTTTTGTTAATCATCCTTCCCGGAATTAGTGCACTTGGAGTAGAACATCCAGTTTATTTGTTCAATTCTGGACCAGGTTACAATTATAGCGACATGAATGGTTACGGATCTATCCGAAGCTTTTTTATCTTCAAAACTTATTGGTTGCTATTTGTTTTAGCGCTTTACGGAATTGCACTTTTACTTTTTAGACGAGGCATTCTTTCCGGAATTAAAGAAAGATTCAGAGTCGCCGGAAGAAGAATGCGTTCTGCTGTGGTATTGCCAACAATTTTAGCTTTGGTACTTTTTGTTTCGCTCGGATTTGCCATTTATCGATTAGATACCAAAAGCCGTCCGTTTTATACTTCGCAGGAAATAGAATTGCAAAGAGTAGATTTTGAAAAAAAATATAAAAAGTATGAAAAAAGTCCGCAACCACGAATTGTTGATGTAAAAGTGGACATGGAAATTTTTCCTGAAGATAGAAACTACAAGGCTTCGGTAAATTATGTGATGGTGAACAAAACCGGAAAAAATATCGATTCACTCTTTTTAAATTATGGCGATAATCTAAAAGCAATTACTTTTTCGCTGCCAAATAAAGCTGTTCTGTCTGATACTGTTATGGATTTTAATATCTATAAATTAGAAAAAACAATGCTTCCCGGCGATTCGATGCGAGTAAATATCGTGGTTCAAAACGAAAAAAATACTTTGCTCGAAGACCGTTCGCCAGTGATTGAAAACGGAACATTTATCAATAATTTTATTTTCCCGGCATTTGGATATTCTGAAGAATCCGAAATTATTGACAATGATGTCAGAAAGAAATATAATTTGGCTCCAAAAGAAAGAATGGCGACCACAAATGATTCTATTGCAAGGCAAAATACTTACATTTCTAATAATGCCGATTGGATTACTTTTGAAACAACCGTGAGTACTTCTGGCGACCAGACGGCGATTGCTCCAGGGTATCTTCAGAAAAAATGGGAAAAAGACGGCCGAAATTATTTCCATTACAAAATGGATCAAAAAATGCTGAATTTTTATGCGTTTAATTCCGGTCGATACGAGGTAGCCCGCGACAAATGGAACGATGTTAATCTCGAAATTTATTACCACGAAGGACACGATTATAACTTAGATAGAATGATGGATGCGATTAAAAGATCGCTGACTTATTATTCGGAAAATTTCAGTCCGTACCAACATAAACAAGTGCGAATCATTGAATTTCCTAAAACCATGGGAACATTTGCACAGTCTTTCGCCAATACAATTCCTTTTTCGGAAGCAATTGGATTTATTGCCAAAGTGGATGAAGAAAATCCAAATGCGGTAGATTATCCGTTTTCGGTAATTTCTCACGAAGTAGCGCATCAATGGTGGGCTCATCAGGTAATTGGAGCCAATGTAAAAGGAGCAACTTTGTTGTCAGAGTCTTTGTCAGAATACAGTTCGCTTAAAGTTTTGGAACACAAATACGGAAAAGCCCAAATGCAACGCTTTTTGAAAGACGCGCTTGACGGCTATTTGCTAGGAAGAACTTGGGAATGGAAAGAGGAAAATCCGTTAATGTTTAATGAAAATCAGCAGTATATTCACTATAATAAAGGTTCGCTGGTTTTATATGCGATGAGTGATTTCTTAGGCGAAAAATATTTCAATAATATTTTGAAAGAATATGTAAAAGAAGTGGCGTTCCAAGAAGCACCTTACACCAATTCAATTGAATTTGTGAACCATATCAAAGCCAAAACGCCGGCAGATTTACAATATTTGGTGGAAGATATGTTTGAAACCATCACGCTTTACGACAATAAAGTGGACAAAGCGAGTTTCAAAAAATTGCCAAACGGTAAATATGAAGTAGATGTTACCTTTTTTGTTTCGAAATATCGTTCCACAGCCAAAGGAAAACAAACTTTCACGGATGCCAAAGGAAATACTTTAAAAGGCGATAAAAAAGCACAATCTTATCCGCTAAACGACTACGTTGAAATTGGTGTTTTTGGAGAAAAAATCAAAAAAGGCGATTATGAATTAGAAAACGAATTGTATTTGAAAAAATATAAAATCAACAAAATCAATAATCGCGCGACTATTGTGGTAGATCAAAAACCGGTGGAAGTTGGCGTAGATCCTTACAACAAACTTATCGATACCAAATCTGACGACAACAGACAAAAACTCTAATAAAAAATACCACTTTTTTCTAAACCTAAAAACCGGATGATTGAATCGTCCGGTTTTTTTGTGATTAAAATTTTTTAGCCACAGATTTAATTTTCAAAAAAAATCTGTGAATCAGCGGCAAAAAAAACTAAACCACGAATTACAATAGAAAAAAATTCGAGAATTCGTGGCAAAAAAAAATAAAAACCTTAATAACTTTCGCTATCAAGGTCTTATGTCTTTATTCTTTTCTCTATTTTCTACATCAGAATTAATCATTCAACTTCAAAACCGCCATAAACGCTTCCTGCGGAATTTCTACATTCCCCACTTGACGCATACGTTTTTTACCTTTTTTCTGTTTTTCAAGAAGTTTACGCTTACGCGAAATATCTCCTCCGTAACATTTTGCGGTAACGTCTTTTCGCAAAGCTTTAATCGTTTCACGAGCAATAATTTTTGCTCCAATCGCAGCCTGAATCGGAATGTCAAATTGCTGTCTCGGAATCAACTCACGCAATTTTTCTGTCATTTTTTTCCCGATGTTGTACGCGTTGTCTTCATGAATCAACGCCGAAAGCGCGTCAACTCCTTGAGCATTCAATAGAATATCCAATTTCACCAATTTCGAAGTTCGCATTCCAATCGGCGAATAATCAAACGATGCATAACCTTTGGAAACCGTTTTCAATCGATCGTAAAAATCGAATACAATTTCCGCCAAAGGCATATCAAAGGTCAACTCAACTCTGTCCGTCGTCAAATACGTCTGGTTGGTGATAATTCCACGTTTTTCAATACAAAGCGACATCACGTTGCCCACAAAATCCGACTTCGTAATAATAGTTGCCTTGATAAACGGCTCTTCCACGCGATCCAATTTCGAAGGTTCCGGCAAATCTGAAGGATTGTTGATCACAAAAGAATCGTTAGGATCTTTTTTCGTGTATGCCAAATAAGAAACGTTAGGAACCGTAGTTATCACGGTCATATCAAACTCACGCTCCAAACGTTCCTGAATAATTTCCATGTGCAACATTCCCAAGAATCCGCAACGGAAACCAAAGCCCAAAGCCGCCGAACTTTCCGGTGCAAATACCAGCGAAGCATCGTTCAACTGCAATTTTTCCATCGAAGCACGCAAATCTTCGTAATCTTCAGTATCAACCGGATAAATTCCCGCAAAAACCATCGGTTTCACGTCCTCAAAACCGGTAATCATATTCGTCGTTGGATTTTTTGCGTCCGTCAACGTATCTCCAACTTTTACTTCCTTCGCTTCTTTAATTCCCGAAATCAAATAGCCCACATCTCCAGCAGAAATCATCTGTTTCGGAACCTGGTTCAGCTTCAACGTACCAATTTCGTCCGCAAAATATTCGTTTCCGGTCGCCATAAATTTAATTTTCTGGCCTTTCTTAATCTGTCCGTTGATTACCCTAAAAATAACCTCGATTCCTCTAAAAGGATTGTAAACCGAATCAAAAATCAACGCCTGAAGCGGCTCGTCTGCATCACCTTTTGGCGCTGGAATTTTCTCAATTACCGCAGCCAGAATATTTTCCACACCAAAACCGGTTTTCCCCGAAGCGTGGATAATATCTTCCAGTTTGCAACCTAAAAGATCAATAATATCGTCGCTAACTTCTTCAGGATTAGCACTTGGCAAATCCACTTTGTTCAAAACCGGAATAATTTCCAGATCATTTTCCAAAGCCAAATACAAGTTAGAAATCGTCTGAGCCTGAATACTTTGTGCGGCATCCACAATCAAAAGCGCGCCTTCGCAAGCCGCAATCGATCGCGAAACTTCGTAAGAAAAATCCACGTGTCCCGGAGTATCAATCAAGTTCAAAATATAATCTTCGCCCTTGTATTTGTATTCCATCTGAATCGCATGACTCTTGATTGTAATCCCACGTTCGCGTTCAAGATCCATGTTGTCAAGTAGTTGCGCTTTTTCTTCACGAGCCGTCACAGTTTGTGTCGCACTCAAAAGTCTGTCTGCCAACGTACTTTTTCCGTGGTCAATATGTGCAATAATGCAAAAATTTCTAATGTGTTTCATCTCTTTCCAATTAATTTTTCCGCATTTTTCCCTGCTACAATTTTTTTTTGGGCGTGTCCCGCCGTAGCGGGTCGGGCTTTCCCTACAATCTTTTATTTTTTGGGCTTGTAGCGGTAGCGGAAAGGCCAAAAAATAAAAGGATTTTCGTACAATCCCTCACGCAATCCCGAAGTGCAAAACTGCTTTCCGGTACAAAAAATTTTCGCTCAGCACCATCTGTTTAAAGGTACGGAATTAATCGGCAAATATAGTTTTTTACACAATAACTTGAAACACAATTTTTCAACCCAAAAAACGCTCTCGAAACACAAACAAATTTGTTAAAATCCCATTAAAGCAATTGGCATTTTCCGAACAAATTCTGTAAATTTAGTAGAAACTAATAATTCTATGAAAAACACAATCCTAACCTTAATCCTCGCCATTTCGCTCACCACAATCGTAACATCGTGTAAGAAAAAAGAGAAAGATCTTTCTGACGTAGAAATGCGCGACGAAGACAAAACCATCGCTTTTGATAGCACACAAATCGGCAGCTTCTTCAACAAATATCCCAAGTTCAAAGAATTTCAACCGGATATTAACGAACTCTACAAAAAATACAACCACCATTTTATTTGGTACGATAAAGGCGGCATGGTAGAATTTGCAGAAGCACTCTTCAACCGAACCAACCAAATTGGTGCCGATGGAGTAGTGGCAAACCTTCCGTACAAAGCCGAAATCAACAATTTATTTTTCGATAATCGAGGTGAAAAACCAGAACTCACGTCAGAATTGCTCATTTCGTCTATGTATTTTTTCTATGCCAAAAATGTTTTGCAAGGAGTTGAAACCAGCCAAAGTAAACAAACCGGATGGTATTTGCCTCGCGAAAAATTAAATTATGTGGCATACTTAGATACCTTGATGAAAGATCCAAATCGGTTGAATCAAGACAAAACGGAGTTAATCCCAATGTACTACAATCTTAAAAAAGGATTGAACAAATACCAGCAAATACAGAAAAATGGCGGTTGGGGAACGATTAATTTACCCGAAGGAATTAAAACTTTAAAAATAGGAGACAGTTCAAGTGTGATTGCTCAAGTTCGTAAACGATTATTTGTTTCAGGAGATTTAAAAAATAATTCTAACGCTACGGTTTTTGACAAGGAATTGCAAACTGCAATCGTAAATTATGAAGTTCGCAATAACCAAACACCTGATAGCATAATCACCAAATCACTGATTAACGATCTAAATATTCCGGTGCAAGACCGTATTAAAACTATCGTGGTGAACATGGAACGTTGTCGTTGGATTCCGGTAGAAAATTTCAAAAAAGGCGAATTTATTGCCGTAAACATTCCGTCGTATCGCGTTCGTTATATTAAGGATAATAAATTAAGACTCGAAAGCAACGTAGTTGTTGGAAAAGAAATGAACAAAACCGTAGTGTTTAGCGGTAACATGAGTTATTTGGTTTTTAGTCCGTATTGGAATATCCCGAAAAGCATCGTAGAAAAAGAAATCAAACCCGGAATTGCCAAAAACAGTAATTATTTGGCACAACACAATATGGAATACAATGGCGATAATATTCGCCAAAAACCAGGACCAACCAATTCTTTAGGTTTGGTGAAATTTATGTTTCCAAATTCTAACAACATTTACCTTCATGATACACCAGCCAAAAGTTTGTTCAATAAAGAAGACAGGGCTTTGAGTCACGGATGCGTTCGTGTTGAAAAAGCTCGTGAATTGGCCATTGCTATTTTGGAAGATGACAATAATTGGAACGAAAATAAAATTGACCAAGCCATGAAAGCCGGCACTGAAAAACATTACACGTTAAAAAGAAAAATTCCGGTTTACATTGCATATTTTACAGCCGCTGCAGATGAAAACGGTAATGTGAGTTTCTTTAAAGATGTTTACAAACGCGACGACAGACTGTATAGTTTGCTTTATAAATAGGGATTTAACAAGATTGCTGTTAAAAAACTAATGCGATAAAGGAAGATTATCATTTTTTTAGTATTTTTCAAAAATAAAAACAAAAAAACTGCTTTATTTAGGCAGTTTTTTTGCTTTTCTGCAAATCATTGTTACGGATTGTCTATATTTACAATCCCTAATAAACTACCACCATGTCGCAATCTCAATTGCAAGTTATTCTCGTTGACGATGATCGAGAGGAACATTTTTTATTCCGAGAAGCCATTGAAGAAATCTCAAAAGATGTCCACTTTGCTTCATATTCTGATCCACACCATCTTTTTGACCAATTACAAAACAATCAAATTCACAAACCCGATATAATTTTTTTAGACCTTAACATGCCCATGATGAGTGGTTTGGAATGTCTTGAAATTATTAGAAAAAACGAAAATTTCAACGATGTAAAAGTGATTATTTATTCTACCTCAAGGGCAGATTATGATATTCAAAATACTTTTGCCAAAGGAGCTGACCTTTACGTGGCAAAGCCAAATGATTTTTCGGATATGGGACAAATGTTCCAGCGTGTTTTTGCTACAAATTGGACTTGGTTACGACAAAACCGATCGCCTCAAAATTTTTACACCAAACTCGAATAACAACTGTACGGCAAAAAATTTGTAATTTTGCACCAAAATGAAGAAGATGGTCAAGATTGGCAAAATAGAATTACCCGAACACCCACTTTTATTGGCTCCAATGGAAGATGTTTCTGATCCGCCGTTTCGCAGATTGTGCAAACTTCACGGTGCTGATATGATGTACAGCGAATTTATTTCGTCAGAAGGATTGATTCGTGATGCCATGAAAAGCCGTCAGAAATTGGATATCTTCGACTACGAACGTCCCGTTGGAATCCAGATTTTCGGTGGAGACGAAGAAGCCATGGCGCTTTCCGCAAAAATTGTGGAAACGGTTCAACCGGATTTGGTAGATATAAATTTTGGTTGTCCCGTAAAAAAAGTGGTTTGCAAAGGAGCTGGAGCAGGCGTTTTGAAAGATGTTGATTTGATGATTCGATTGACGAAAGCTGTCATTCGAAGTACAAATTTGCCTGTTACAGTAAAAACCCGTTTGGGTTGGGACGAAAGTTCTATTAATATTGATGAGGTTGCAGAAAGATTGCAAGATATTGGCGTTCAAGCGTTAACGGTTCACGCCAGAACGCGAGCTCAAATGTACAAAGGACATTCGGACTGGACACATATCGAACGCATCAAAAACAATCCCAGAATTTCAATGCCAATTTTCGGAAACGGAGATATCGATTCGCCGGAAAAAGCATTGGAATACAAAAACCGCTTTGGTTTAGATGGAATGATGATTGGTCGTGCGGCAATTGGTTATCCATGGATTTTTGACGAAATAAAACACTATTTTAAAACCGGAGAAAAATTACCACCTCCAACCATGGAAGCGCGTGTTGAAGCCGCCAGAAATCATCTCACTTGGTCGATGGAATGGAAAGGCGAACGTTTGGGAATTGTGGAAATGCGTCGTCATTATACCAATTATTTTAAAGGAATTCCTGGTTTTAAAGAGTACAAACAGCGATTAGTAACTACTGACGATCCAGAAGGTTTGTTTGCAACTTTAAATGAAATTACCGAAGCGTATTCTGGATTTCAGTTCGCGCTGTAATCTAAAAGTTTAAAAAACGCCTGAAGTTTTTTTCTAGCCCTGATGGAAGCGGAAATCCTGCATTTGGCATTTTTTAAAATGACAAATGCAGATTGAAGCGAACAGCAGGAACTTCGATTAAAAAATGCCTGATGTTTGGCTCCAGAAAAAAAAACTACACCTGAACGGTTTTCCATTTTCCGCGTTTAAACAAAATATATCCGGCAATTGTTATGGCGGTTTCAGCTACAGGAATGGCAATGAAAACGCCGGTTGGACCAAGTTGCATCACTTTTGCCAAAAAATAAGCTAAAGGAATTTGGAACAACCAAAACCCGAAAAAATTTACCCAAGTTGGTGTCCAAGTATCGCCAGCTCCGTTGAACGTGGCAATCATCACCATGCCAATTCCGTAAAAGATATAGCCTAAACTCATGATTCGGATGGCTTCTACGGCAACGGTGCGAACTTCGGCATCATTTGTGAAAAAACCAGAAATATAAGGGGCAAAAAGCAACGTAATCACCATGATGGAAGCCATAAAAATTACGTTGTATTTTGTGGTTTGCATTACTGATTTTACCGCTCGATCCACTTGTTTGGCACCTAAATTTTGCCCGACTAAAGTACTCGCGGCATTGCTCAATCCCCAAGCCGGAAGAATGAAAAACATCATGATTCTCAATGCGGTTTGATAACCAGCACTTCCTTCGTCGCCTCCGGTTGTGGCAACTAAATTGGCAAGAAAAATCCAGCTGCAAGACGCAATCACAAATTGCATAATCGCTGGAGCGGCAATTTTTACGATAGCTTTAATTTGTTTGAAATGTGGCGAAAAATGAGAAAAATTTATTTTTAAAATTCCTTTTCCGTTGAACAAATGCCAAGCCTGATATAGAACGCCAATACTTCGTCCGGTAGTGGTGGCAATGGCGGCTCCTGTTAAACCGAAACCTTCAAAAGAGCCAATTCCGGAAATTAAAATAGGGCATAAAATAATATTAAAGCCGTTGGCAATCATCAAACTTTTCATGGCAATTGCAGCGTTTCCGGCTCCGCGAAAAATTCCGTTGATTAAAAAAAGCAAAACCACTGACGAACTTCCCGCCATCATAATTTGCATAAATCTTGTACCGTGAAGAGCGGCTTCGGGTGAAGCTCCCATTAATTCTAAAATTTCTGTTGCGTAGATGACACCGAAAAAACTGATGGGTAAGTTGATAACGAGCGAAATCATCACGGCTTGCATTCCAGATCTTGCCGCACGAGTAGGATCTTTTTCGCCAATTCTTCGGGCGACGACGGCAGTGGCAGCCATACTTAAACCGATTGCGATGGAGTAAATTATAGTCAAAACCGACTCTGTCAAACCCACGGTTTGAATGGCAAAACTGCTATTTTCGAGATGACCTACGAAGTACAAATCGACTAAAGCAAAAACCGATTCCATCATCATTTCCAAAACCATTGGAATTGCTAATAAAATTACGGCTTTGCGGATGTTTCCGGAAGTGTAATCAAAGTGGGCTTCGCCAAAAAGCGATTGTTTGGTAACCGAAATAATTCGGGATAAAAAGCTGGGTTTTGGCGTAGTTTCCATACTTCAAAAAACTTTCTTTTTTAACCGAAGAAAGTTTTCAAAATTAGACTTTTTGCCAATATGTTTTCAGAAAATTTACTCGAGTAATTTTTTGGTTACCCTACTCGAAGCAATCCAAGACGAAATAAATCCGAGCGTGAAAATGGTGCCGATTACAATCAATAAATTTTCGAGGTTAAAAACAATAGGATAAGCCAAGGTTTCGGTAATCATTACCAATAAAAATTCCTGCTGAAGCAATACGATGATGATGCCTAAAATTAAACCGATAATACCGCCAACCACCGTTAGAATCACACCTTGAAGCATGAAAATTCGGCGAAGCGATTTGACTTCAACTCCTAAACTGTACAAGGTTTTAAGATTATTTTTTTTGTCGATAATCAACATGATGATTGCACCAGCCAAAGTGAAAAGTGTGAGAATTATCACCAATGTAAAAATTAAATACAAAACCGTGTGTTCTGTATTGAGCATTTTGTAAAGCGAGTCGTTCAGTTGTGCCCGATTTTTTAGCGTGATATTTCCGGAGAAAATTTTTTCGAGTGCCGTTCTAATTTTGGCTTCATCGGCATTAGGAGCGATGCTTAGTTCTAACGCCGAAACTTGATTTTTATCAAATTGGAGTAAATTTTGCGTAAGCGCCAAATCACAAAAAACATATTTGTCGTCAAGTTCTTCGTTAACGGCAAAAATTCCCACTGGGATAATTTGCGAAGTTGTAAATGCTTGTTCAGGATTGCTGCTAATCGGGCCTTTTCCGGGTTTTGGTACGTAAACTTCCAGCGGACTTGTGAAACCCATCAAGCCTATAGAAAGTTTGTGCGCAATCCCATAACCTACAACTACTTGTGGCGTTCCGTGTTCAATCCAATTGCCACGATGCATGCTTTTTTCTACCTTATTTACTTTTTCAAAAACGCTGTCAACGCCTTTAAGATACGTCACCACTTCTTTTTCTTCGTATAAAAAAAGCACGCGTTCTTCAATCACTTTCGTGAAATTTTCAACACCGGCAATCGCTTTAATTTGTTTTTGTTGCGTTTCCGAAACCATGAAAGATTTGCCTTTGGCTGGAAAAATTTTTAAATCCGGATCAAAATCATTCGAAAACGACAAGCTAAAATCACGCAAACCCGAGAACACCGAAAGCACTACAAAAAGCGCACAAGCACCCACAATAATTCCCGCCGAAGCAATGCCTGTGATAATGTTGATGGCACTGCTTTTGCTGAAACTTACCGTGTAACGTTTTGCGATGTAGAACGGGAAATTCAAACTAAGATTTTTTTCTTTTTTCCAATAAATCCGGGTTCTCAATTGGGTTTTCTTCGCCCGTTAAAGCCTTGTCAATTTTGGCAATATAATCGAGAGAATCGTCGATGTAAAAACTCAAATTAGGCACTTTTCGCAATTGCAGTTTCACACGTTGCGCCAAATCATGCTTAATCAAAGGCGTGTTCGTGCGAATCGCAGCCAAAAGTTCAGGACCTTTTTCCGGCGGAAAAATGCTTAAATACACTTGCGCAATCGACAAATCGGTCGTCACACTCACTTTTGAAACCGAAATCACCAAGTTCGAAATATTATTTTTTCGTACTTCACCCTGCAAAATATCCACCAAATCCTTTTGGAGAACGCTCCCAATTTTTTTCTGTCTATTTGTTTCCATACTGCAAAAATACGCTTTTTACCCTGAAACTCTAAAAACCAAAAGTTTGAAAACGCTATAAAAAATTAAATTTTATATTTGTTTTAAAGTTTGAAGCCTCCCGAAGCATCGGGACTAGGCATTTTTTTAAACGGAGTTCCCGCTTTCCGCTCTATCTTTATTTCGCTGTCGCCACATAAATGATAGTTGCTACTCCCGAAACTTCGGGACGGGGCAAGAAACTTCAGGCATTTTTTAATCGATTGAATCCCAAGAAAATGAACAAAATAGAACACATTGGCATTGCCGTAAAAAACCTCAAAGACTCCGAAATAATTTTTGAAAAACTACTTGGCGTTCCTGCTTACAAATCCGAGGAAGTAGAAAGTGAAGGCGTGAAAACCTTATTTTTTCAAAACGGTCCAAATAAAATTGAACTGCTCGAAGCCACCAACCTGGAAAGTCCAATCGCAAAATTTCTCGGCAAAAAAGGCGAAGGAATTCACCATATTGCCTTTGATGTAACTGATATCGTTGCTGAAATCAGCCGCTTAAAAAACGAGGGATTTACCGTATTGAATGAAACACCCAAAAAAGGCGCTGATAATAAATTAGTAGCTTTTCTTCATCCCAAAGGTACAAATGGGGTTTTGGTAGAACTTTGCCAGGAGATTAAGTAGGTAAAAATAATTTTGCAACGCAAAGAAAATAGTAGTAATATTGCAACCTCAAATAAACTGCTTCAAGTGTAGCATTTTATTGGTCCTATAGCTCAGTTGGTTAGAGCACCTGACTCATAATCAGGTGGTCCTTGGTTCGAGCCCAAGTGGGACCACATATTTTAAAGCTTGCAGAAATGCACATGCCCCAAGAAGTTAGACACTATTTTGGGGCTTTTTTATTTATCAAATTTCAGGGTAAAAGCGGTGCCTTCGTTCTTTTTAGATTCGATCGAAATTTCACAGTTGATGGCTTTTACCAAATCTCTTATCAGATGTAATCCAAGCCCAGATTTGATTCCGATGACTTCTTTGTCATCATATAAAGCTTTAAACTGCTCTTGGTTTATTCCGGGTCCATTATCTGTTATGGATAGAAAAATACTGTTTTCATTGCTCCAAGATTTCCATCTTATCAACGGATTTTTTGTGTTTTGTAACGCTTTAATAGAATTCCCGGTTAGATTTCTGATAATTGTTTTGAGGTAATTTTCATCGGTTAAAATTGTAATATCTTGAAAATTTTCGAACACCATCGATACTTTTTCTTCGCTTGAAAAATGTTTGGCGGTATCATCAAAGATTTTGTTTACGGAAATCGTCATATAGTGTGGCGCAAAATGTTCCATCTGACCTTTCGACCAAAGCAATAAATCCTCCATTGAAGTCAGTAAATTTTCGGCACCCGAAATAGTTTTATTTTCCAATCTCTGCTTGCTTTCTTCGTCAAACAATTCAGAATTTTCTTTTTGCAAATGCAGAAAATGAATCAGGTTCGAAACCGGAGCCCGCAAATCGTGATTTAAGATAGAGAAGAATCGGGTCTTGGTTTTATTGGCCGTATCTAGTTCGGCATTCAAAAGCTTGAGTTTTTCGTTTGTTTTTCTGCGATTTTGGCTTTGATAAAAAAGCAAACTTCCCAGGATTGCTAAAAGAAGAATTCCACCGACATATAACCATTTTTGTTTTTCTTTGGATTGGAGGGTGATTTTATGTAGTTGAATTTCTTTGTCTCGGAGTTCGATGCTTTGTTTGTCTTCAAGGTTTTTGATCGTTTCTTTGGAGTCTTCATTGTAAACAGAATCTTTGTAGGCAGATGCTTTTATGCTGTAAGTATTAGCTTGTTTATAGTTATCAAGTAGGGCTTCTATTTTTGATAGTTGTGTGTAGTTGAAGGAAATTTCTTTCCAATTTCGTTGCTTGAGTTGAATCTGCAAAGACCAATTCAAGTATTTTTTTGATTGATGTAATAAATTCTGTTTTTGCTTTTTATCTGTATTGGAATCAGCCATATCCAAATAAATATCACCGATTAATCCGGAAGTATAGGAAATATTTCGCTCATCTTGATTTTCTTTATTAATTTCTAAAGAGGCTGAAGCAAATTTTAAAGCTTTTCAAAATCACCTTTTTCATAATGAACCATTGCAATGGAGCCAAGTATTATTGCTTCATTGATCCTATCGCCATTTTTTTTACATATAGTGATAGCTTTATCATAAAATTCTAATGCTTTTTCATATTTCTTTAATTCGACATAAACTTGACCTTTATTGATAAAATTACTTGTAATGTAAGTAGAATTCCCCATTTTACTATTGATTAGTAAAGCTTTGTCGAAATACTCGATTGCTTGGGGGAATTTTCTCAGGTCTTTGTAAACGATGCCAATATTAGATAATACGGCCGCAATTCCTTTTTGGTCGTTTATTTCTTCAAGCATTTTTAAAGCTTGAAAATTGTATTCTTGTGCTTTAGCATAATTACTTTGATAGGTATACACTAAACCGATACTGAGAATTGTGAAGCTAATAACCTTTTTATCTGCTCCAGATTTTAAGGATTTTTCATAAAAGAGAAGTGCTTTTTTGAAGTTTGATTTTATAGAATAGTTATCTCCTATGTTCTTGTAAGCCATTCCAATTCCATTTGCCCACTTTAGTTTTTTAGCAAGTTGCAGGGCTTCTTGTCCATGTTTTATGCCACTTTCCGGATCTATATTATCGTAAATAGAGGAAAGCTCATTTAGCAGATTTACCCTTACAACATCTTGTTTTGTAGTAGGCAATACCCTCAAAATAGAATCCACTTTCGCTTGACCTTCTTTTTGACCAACGCAAATCACAGGAAGCAATAAAAAAAATAGTAATAGGCTTCTCATAAAATGAAGTTCAAATCATCCTTGTAACTTCTGCCAATAGGAATCGATAAATTTTCATTCAAAAAGACCTCATGCGAGCCAATTTTAGTGATGAGATTTCGCTGTACCGCAAAACTTCTGTGAATGCGAACAAATGACTGGAAATGTGATTCTTTGAGTAATGTTCCAATGCTTGACAGTACGCAATGGCGTTTTTTTTCTGTGATTAAAAGCGTGTAATCCTTTAAAGCTTCCAAATAGAGAATCTCGTGAAGCTTAACTCTAGTCTGTTCATGACCTTCTTTAATGTAGATTGAGTCGCCGCCGATGCTTGATTCATAGAGCAAAGCTTTGGTTTTAACCTCCATAAATTCATTAATCCGATTTATGGCTTTCGAAAATCGGTCAAATTTTAAAGGTTTTATTATAAAATCCAATGTTTCTAATTCAAAACTCTCAACCGCATGCTCAGGATGTGAAGTAATAAAAACACAAGCGGGAATAGCAGAAAGCTGCTTTCTGAGTTGCAGCCCATCAAGTTCGGGCATGCCAACGTCTAAAAAAATCACGTCAACCAGATTTGTTTGGCAGAACAAAAGCGCGTTTTCTGCAGACAGAAATGCACCAGCAAGTTCCAAGTGCGGAAATCGCTTTACGAATGAAACTACCATTAACTGGTCAATTTCATCGTCATCAACAATAATACAGCTTAGGGTTTTCATTGGCGTATAGATTTGTACTAAGTTGATTGTTACTCAAATATACTGTTTTTTCTTATATGGTTTGTTATTTATCTATTTAAAATGCTGTTCGTCTATTAGATATTGGCAAAAATGGTTTTACAAAGCAACTTTGAATAGAAATTATTTCCTACCTAAAAAACTAATGTTATGAAAAATTTTAAAAAACAATATTGACATTAGTTAGAAAAAATAGTGCACCAGAATGCAAATTTTCCAATTATTAAAATAGATATAAATAAAACTGTTCTAATTATACTCCTCATACATCTGCCATGCCGAAATCAGTAGAGTACGATGCTTATTATGGCCACGTATCATTCAAATTTCAAAAAATAAAATAATTTTAAAATCTCAGAAAAGTCAACAAAAACCACAAGTCATGAAAAAAGCAATAAAAATTTTATTCGTCCTGTTTTTAACGATAGGATGCAGTAGCGATGACACTTCGAACAACGAAAATCCAAATCCAACAACGGACATCTACATCGCGGGAAATATATTCGATGGACAGGAAATAGCTGTTTATTGGAAAAATGGAGAAATGACACGATTAAGCGATAATTTCGGTCCTGCTTCTTACGGTAGAGGAATTTGGGTTCAGGGACAAGACGTTTACGTAGCTGGAGGGGAAGAGGTGTCTGATTATAATTATCGGGCGGTAGTTTGGAAAAACGGTGAAGCAAATTACCTGAATACACCCGCAGGCTATACATCAGTAGTGTATTGTTTATTTGTTGACGGTGCCGATTTCTACGTTGGAGGTCAACTTGTTAAAAACGGTGTAATAACTGCGGTTTATTGGAAGAACAATGAACCGGCTGTATTGCTTACCGATGGCATCGTAAATGCTGGCGTAAGAGATATTTTTGTCAGAAATAATGTAGTGCATACAGTTGGATATACATTAGTTGGCGAATTATCCAAAGCAACACATTGGAAAAACAATATGGCGAATCAAGTAACGCTTCCGGCATCCTCCTCATCCGCACATGGTGTGTTCGTTGCCGATAATGGCGATACGTATGTTGCATTTGGCGAAACGGTTGGCCAAGAAAATCGCAAAGCAAAATATAAAAAAAACAGTGAACAGGTTATCCTTTCAGACGGTAGTCAAAGCGAAATAGCCAAAGATATTACTGTTATCAATAATGATATTTACGTTGCTGGTGAGCATTCTGTAGCATCAGGAGTTAGAGCCGTCAAATACTGGAAAAATAACCAGGCAACAGTTCTTTATGAATCCACAAGTCTATCCTCTGTAAGTTCAATGGCTGTCGCAGATGATAAGGTTTATATCGTTGGCTTTCTTGAATCCGCCGGACAGAGATTTCCCACCTTATGGAGCAATACAGGAACTACATCTCTCTCAACCTTTACGGGAGATGCTAGAGGTATTTTTATAGTAAAAAATTAACACTAAAAATTATGAAAACAATAATAAGAACAACAGCAGTTTTCGTAACTATGATGATCATCGGGTGCAGTAGTGACGATGACAACACGACGGAAGAACCAATTTCAGAACGTCTTGAATATGAATATAATATTGAAACCGACATTCCAAATGGAACAGGTGAAACTCTCATTGTAACTATTCCAATTGACCAAGATAAGATAGTCATTGACCCTACAAAGGTATTTGTTGAAATTACCTTAGATCATGATAAGGCAAGTGACCTAACGTACGGGTATTTTATGCCCAACGAAAGTGTAAGTAGAATAATTATTGCTGGTTTAGGAGGAAATAACAATTATGACCGAAACAATATTTTGTCTTTCAATCCCAATCATACCCAAGCAATCAATACTACCCAGGACTATCCAGGGGGAATAATACCGCGAGGAAACTACAAACAAGGCACCTATTCGGAAGGAACCCAAGTCGAAACGCCACTGTTTCACAACATGATGAATAAAAATATTAGAGGAAATTGGAGATTTTTGATAGAAGATTATCAAGATGACCTCAGTATTGATGACGGAAGTCTCATTAAAATCAAGCTCATCTTCGATGAAGGTGCATTGGAAGTAAATGACCAATAGTTTCACAAGGTAATGGGAAAGAAACAAAATCTCTTTATTATAAATATGTCCTCTCCGCAACTTCTCTGTCTTGTTAGAAAAAATAGTGCTGGCCAAGAGGCAAATTTTCCAATTGTTGAGAGAGACATAAGAGTAAACTATTCTACTGATGCTCATACATCTACTATGCCGGAATCTGTAGAGTTAAGTCTTTATTATTGCGATGTATCTTTCTATTTTCAACGAACAAAATAAGTTGCTTGAGTTAGCTATTTATTTCCAATAAAAAATCGTTTTTTTGAATATGCTCCAAAAAGTTAGACACTATTTGGAGCATTTTTTATGGAAAGAAAAATTAAGTGATTACACATTTATGCTAGATTGTGTCAAGCTGGCTTTAGAGAAACGCTATTATTTAACTAAAAGATGGATAATTAAAATAAGAGTGCCAATATTTAAATCAACTGTATGGCGGATTTAGGACTGAAAATTATATTTGTATGATTATAGCAGGATTTATTCATTAACCTATATAGTTATTAGGACGGGACAACGAAGTTTAGATTTTTGATTACGATATCGATGCTATATTGCAAAGCCTATTCAAAGCCCACCCAAAGCTATGGTTGTGGTACCCTAAAAAGAAATTGATTTTGCTGAAGCTCTACATAATCACGCCCAAATTTGCTTTTGGCTTAATTGGTAAATCTTCGTCGCCATACATTTCTTTAATATTTTCTTCAATTGTCAAGCTGATTGACGTCAGCGAAACATCGTCCATTCGGTTTTCAAATGGGTCTTCAGTTCGTTCTCCTACATAGTCTAACGCTAAAAATACAAAGTTGATTAAAATAGACAGCGGAATATTGACCCAACCCAAATCTTCAATAAAAGCAAAAGGAATTAGGGTTCCGTGAATAGTGACAAAAACGCGAGAGAAAAAACTATAAGGTCGAGGCAACGGTGTATTTTTAATACGTTCGCTCATGCCTTGATGGTTTTGAAATTCGCCCAAAGTTTCGCTTAATTTTACAAATCGGTAATCCGTCAACCAGCCGTTTTCGGCAGCCATTTTGATATCGTCACCTTGTAATTTCATTAAAAAATTTGGTGGGTTTCGCTTTGTCAAAAATTCCGCATATTCCTCTTCGCTAATGAATTTTTTAATATCGGCATAACCATTACTGACTTCGATAATTTCACGAACATTATTTTCATTATATTCTTTTCGCTGGCGCAAAAACACCCGCAAAGCATGTACAAAAGCAATGTGGCGATACAATAACCGTTTTTGTAATTCGATCGTTTTTAAATAATCTTCCGGATGCTTTGGATTAATCATTGTGATAACCTCACGACCCCAAACCCGGCTAAAATTTACTAATAATCCCCAGATTTTTCGGGCTTCCCACCACCTGTCGTAAGCATTGTTATTTTTAAAACCTAAATATATTGCTAAAGCAGTACTCAAAGTCGCTACTCCATTAAACGGGATGCTCAAAGATGACAAATTAAATTTTGCGTGCAAAACATAAACACCTACCGAAAGCAGTACAAAATAAAGGAGTTTAAAACGTGTGTAATAAAATATATGTTTCCAATTCAGTTTTCGAGATACGATCATATAAATAATTTGTAACAGCAATTTATAAAAATCCGTAGCCAATCGAAATAAATGCTTGTTATTTTTAAGTGAAAATTTTGTTGAGAATTTATTTGGATGATAGAACTAACAAAAAATTTCATCAAAAACTGGGTAATTACACATCTAAGTATTAGAATCTGTTTTAAAATGACCTTTTTTATAAAAATATTGCCAAATAGTCAAAATTATGGCTTATCGTTGAACCGTTGGATAAATTGTTTAATTTTGCGCGCCTCAATGTTATAATATTGTTTACATCGATTCATACAAAAAGATGCGAAATTCTTTGATAACATTACTTGTTTATTTACTGACAGCCTTTTCGGGGGCTTTCGGCCAGCTGTCGCAAGAAAAATATCTGGACAGTTTGTTATTACACGCTGAAGCGCTTCCATCATCTCAAACTTTTGAAATACTCGAGTTGGGATTGAAAGTTTATGGTGAGGCTAAAAAATCCAATCTTCGCAAACAGATGGCTTCCGGACTAATCGTTGCGGGTAAGCAGGAAATTCATACCAAAAATTATTTATTAGCTGAAAAACACGCCGATGAAGCAATAACATTAGCTAAATCAATCCAAAATGTGCAAATAATTTCGGATGCATTGCGGTTGAAAGGTTTGGTTTTCGGCGAAATGGGCAAATATATCGACAGTAAAATCTTCTTACACGAAAGCTTAAAATTTGCTAAAAAAATTGACAACGAAGAACTAAAAAGATCCCGACTTGGGGTAATTTACAATGACTTGGCTTATAATTTTGACCAAAATGAACATCAGCACGATTCCGTTATCAAATATTATAAGAAAGGATTTGAGCAATTTGACCAGATGAATTTGCATTACACGCTAAAAGCAAAAACCAAATCGTTAGCGTATTTAAACATCGGCAATGCGTATTTAAAATTTCATAAATTAGATTCGGCAGTCAATTATTTAAATCAATCGCGCCAGATTGCTACTGATGTGCAACATAAAACTGTGGAAGCGAATGCCATGGAAGCTTTGGGAAGTCTTTACAGAATGGAGCGAGATTATGAAAAGTCAACCTTGATGTATCTTCAGGCCATTCCTATCGCGCAGGAATTACACGATCTTAGGTTGCTCAGAAAGTTGTATTTCAATGTTTCGATTTCGTATGATGAAAACAATGATTTAGAAAATTCAAAAAAATATTTAAATGAGTACATTGCTTTAGCAGATAGTTTGGAAAACGAAGGATATGAGTCGGACAATTTTATCTCCGAAAGACTTAAAATGTTTAAATCTCGTGAAGGCTTTTTCCGGAAAGCGACAGTTTTTGTGTTGTTCTGTGTGGGATTTTTGGCAATTGTATTCTATATTTTCCGAAAGAAAAAAAACACAAAAAAAATTGGCAATGCACCGGTTCGAACTGTTTTTTCTGAAAAAAATGTTTTAACTCCAGATGATCAGCAGCGTATTTTAAAAAATGTTGTCAGTCTTGCTGAAAGAGATGATCCTTCATTTCTGCTAGTTTTTCGAAAATCTTTTCCCGATTTTTTTGACAGTTTATCGAAACTCAATCCAAATCTCATTGCTTCTGAACAAAAATTAGCCGCTTTAGCAGTATTAAATTTTACGACTAAAGAAATTGCGCTTTTTACCAATTCGTCAGTTCGCGCCATCGAAGCGAAACGTTACCGCCTTCGAAAAAAATTGGACATCCCTACAGAAGCAGATTTGAATCTATGGCTCATTAATCTTTTTGAGACCGCTACAAAAAAATAATACTGTAAGAAAAAACTTAAACCAATTCGTGAATCTACCGAATTTATTGCGTGATATGGTAGTGATTTCCAATATTTAAACCTTTATAGTCCTTGAATCTGGGCTTTTTTTTGTGATGCGTGGAATTGAGTAGAGGAAATTTTTACCTTTTTTCAATTTGATAATTTCTTTGTTCGATAACATTTTTTAAATCGATACAGAAATGATCAGAAAAGTAATAGCAGAATTTATCGGGACACTTTGGTTGGTTTTAGGAGGCTGCGGAAGTGCGGTTTTAGCGGCAGCTTATCCTAATTTAGGAATAGGATTTGTAGGAGTGGCGTTAGCCTTCGGGATTACGGTGATTACCATGGCTTACACAATTGGAAGGATTTCAGGCTGTCATTTAAATCCTGCAGTATCAATAGGCTTGTGGGTTGCGGGACGTTTTTCTAGAAAAGAATTACCTTTTTATGTTTTGGCACAAGTTGCCGGAGGAATTTTTGGGGCAGGAATTCTTTATTTAATTGCGAGTGGACATCCCGATTTTGTGCTTGGCAACTTCGCTGCTAACGGATTCGACGAACATTCGCCAAACGGATACGATATTTATTCCGTAATGACAACCGAAGTCGTAATGACATTTATTTTTTTACTCATTATATTAGGAGCCACTCATGATTCGGCACCAAAAGGTTTTGCCGGTTTGGTGATAGGATTGGGTTTGACACTCATTCATTTGATTAGTATTCCGGTTTCTAATACCTCAGTAAATCCTGCTCGTTCAACAAGTCAAGCTGTTTTTGTCGGCGGTTGGGCTATCGAACAATTATGGCTTTTTTGGGTGGCACCAATTATAGGCGCTATCTTAGCGGGATTATTTTACGAGTATCTGGGACGAAATGACGAAAAAGCCTAACAAAGAGATAACAACAAATTTATTCGCAAATATTTTGTTAAATCAAAATTTTAATTACTTTTACGCCATCCAAAAAACAAATATTAATTTCAATGCCAAGAGGATTGTTTAATTTTTTTATTGAAAATAAAATTATGGCTTTATTAGCTCCGCCTAATTTGCCAGAGCCTCAGCCGTTTGCCCCAGGTCCCACTCCTCCCGGATTACCCGTTGATGAGTTGTCATTAATATTGATATTCGCTGCAATAATTTTCGCCTTTGTGGTATTTAAAAATAAAACAAAAAAAACTCCAGCTTAAAGCCGGAGTTTTTTTATGCTTTTAATTGATGCAACCGACTCACATATTTCCCAATTACATCAAATTCTAAATTTACTTCAGTTCCCACTTTGAAGTTTTTAAAATTTGTATGTTCAAAAGTATAAGGAATAATCGCTACGGAAAATTCATTTCTTTTAGAATTAACAACTGTTAAACTCACACCGTTTACTGTAATTGAGCCTTTTTCAATGGTAATATTGCTCAAACTCTCGTCATAATTAAAAGTAAAAAGCCAACTACCATTTTGGTTTTCAATCGAAACGCAAGTTGCTTTTTGATCCACATGTCCTTGAACGATATGACCGTCAAGCCGGTCGCCTAATTTCATGGCTCGTTCTAAATTGACAATGTCGCTAATTTTCCATGAGCCAATATTTGTCTTATCAATAGTTTCCTTAATGGCTGTAACAGAAAAATTGTCGTCACTGATATTGGTAACAGTTAAACAAATTCCGTTATGAGCGACACTTTGATCTACTTTTAATTCGTTAGAAAAATTAGACTTTATAGTTAAATGTAAATTATCTTGCTCGCGAATAATTTTGGTCACAGTTCCGAGTGTTTCGATGATTCCGGTAAACATTTTGTTTTATTTTCTTAAATTTGCAGTTCAAAATTAAGCAATAAATAGCAATTTTTAGCGATGAAGAAAACAGAAAACATAATTGTAGGTATTTCAGTTGGGGATTTGAATGGAATCGGGAGTGAAATTATCCTTAAAACTTTTGAAGATCCTCAAATGCTGGAATTATGTACTCCGGTGATTTTTGCCAACGTAAAACTTTTTTCTTTTGCTAAAAAAACCTTTGAAACTAATGCGCAGCTTCATGGTATTGATGATTTAAGTCAAATTTTACCCGGGCGAATTAATGTTTTTAATTTGTGGAAAGAAAATACAATGGTTGAATATGGAGTGGTAAATGAAATCTCCGGAAAATACGCTGTCAAATCTTTTGTTGCTGCGGTTGATGCTTTGAAAAATAACGTAATCGACGTTTTGGTAACGGCACCAATCAATAAGAATAATGTGCAATCCGAAGAATTTAAATTTCCCGGACACACAGATTATCTTAATCAAGAGATTGAAGGCAATGCTTTGATGTTAATGGTTCAGGATAATTTAAGGGTAGGATTGTTAACAGATCATCTTCCGGTAAGTGATGTAGCAAAAGCTTTGACGGAAGCCTTAATTGTACAAAAAGTAAACACCGTCAAAAATACTTTAATTAAGGATTTTGGGATCCGAAGACCTAAAATTGCCGTTTTGGGTTTAAATCCTCATTGCGGAGATGGTGGTGTTATCGGGAAAGAAGACGACGAGATTATCAAGCCAACTATTAAAAAAATGTTTGAAAAAGGCACTTTAGTATTTGGTCCATATGCTGCCGATGGATTTTTTGGTAGTAACCAATACGAAAATTTTGATGCAGTAATTGCTACATATCATGATCAAGGGTTGATACCTTTTAAAACGCTGTCTTTTGGGAATGGTGTAAATTATACCGCAGGTCTTGATAAAATTCGCACTTCGCCTGATCATGGAACCGCTCACGACATAGCAGGGAAAGGAACCGCTAATTTTAATTCGTTTCGAGAAGCGGTTTATTTAGCAATTGATGTTTTTCGCTCAAGACTTGAGTATGAACAAATAAGCGAAAATCCCCTAAAAATAAAAGAAAAGCACTTATAAACAAAAAAATGTTGACAACCCTTTTGAAATTCTAATTATTTTATATCTTTGCACTCCCGTTCCAAGATATGGAAAAAGGGCAAATTGTTGTTCAGATGAAAGTAAATAATGAATTTTTAATTCCGTTTGCGGGATTAAAGTTGGGAAAACATCAGTTTGAATACCAAATAGATAAGAAGTTCTTTGAAGACTTTGGTTACGATGAATTTGAAGATTGTAATATAAAAGTCAATGTTGTTTTAGATAAAAAAAACACCATGCTCGAAATTGGTTTTAAACACAAAGGGACGATTCATGTACCTTGTGATTTAACCAATGAAATGTTTGATTTGCCGATAAAAGGAAAAATCAACCTCATTGTTCAATTTGGAGAAGTTTTTAACGACGACAACGAAGAACTCCTGATTTTGCCGCATGGCGAACATCAAATAGATATCTCACAATATATCTATGAAATGATTGCGCTTTCGGTTCCGGTGAAAAGAATACATCCCGGAGTGAAAGACGGCACGCTAAAAACCGATGCTTTGGATAAGTTAAACGAACTTCAAACCAAAGGGGAAGAGCAAACTGATGAAACAAAAGAAACAGATCCAAGATGGGATCAATTAAAAAAACTATTAACGGATAAATAATATAGTAAAATGGCACATCCTAAGAGAAAGACCTCGAAAACGAGAAGAGATAAAAGAAGAACGCACTACAAAGCTGTTGTTCCTCAAATCGCTACATGCCCGGTGACTGGAGAGGCACATCTTTACCACAGAGCTTACTGGCATGAAGGTAAAATGTACTACAGAGGACAAGTAGTAATCGACAAGCAAGAAGCTGTTGCTTAATACAATTTTTGCACAAAAAAATTGAACTCTCACGATGTGAGAGTTTTTTTGTTATTTATAATTTATTGATAAATAACGCATTGCAAAAACTATTGGTTTAGATTTTTTTTGTAATTTCCACCTCTGTTTAAACCTGAAGAAATTTAGGCAGAAAATTTTAAAATCTTATGAATACAATCACAGCCGCAATTACAGCAGTTGGAGCCTATGTGCCTGATTACGTGTTGTCTAACAAGGTTCTTGAAACTATGGTTGACACAAATGATGAGTGGATTACCTCTCGAACAGGAATCAGTGAAAGACGAATTTTAAAAGATGATACTAAAGGAACATCTTTTTTAGCGATTAAAGCAGCACAGAATTTAATCGAAAAAGCCAATCTCGACCCCGCAGAAATTGACCTGGTTTTAGTAGGAACCGCAACTCCGGATATGCCTGTAGCGGCAACGGCCGTTTATGTTGCTTCGCAAATTGGCGCTGTAAATGCATTTGCTTACGATTTACAAGCGGCATGTTCGAGTTTTTTATTCGGAATGTCAACGGCGGCAGCTTACATACAATCTGGTAGGTATAAAAAAGTTTTACTCATTGGTGCCGATAAAATGTCGTCCATCATCAACTACGAAGATCGTGCTACTTGTATTATTTTCGGAGATGGAGCAGGAGCCGTTTTGTTCGAACCAAATCACGAAGGTTTAGGTCTTCAAGACGAATTTTTAAGAAGCGACGGAATTGGTCGTGAATTTCTTAAAATTGAAGCTGGAGGATCTTTAAAGCCAGCTTCTCAAGAAACCATTGATAATAAAGAGCATTTCGTGTTTCAAGACGGAAAAACCGTTTTTAAATACGCTGTTTCGGGAATGGCAGATGTGAGTGAAAAAATTATGCAACGCAACCAATTAACAAAAGAAGACGTAAATTGGCTCATTGCACATCAGGCTAACAAACGCATCATTGATGCTACCGCAAACCGTATGGGAGTTGACGAAGAAAAAGTATTGGTCAATATCCAGAAATATGGGAATACCACTTCGGCAACATTGCCATTGCTTCTCAGTGACTTTGAGAGCAAATTCAAAAAAGGAGACAACTTAATTTTTGCTGCATTCGGTGGTGGATTCACTTGGGGATCTATCTACATGAAATGGGCTTATAACAAACAATAAACAAAACCTAAAATCGAAATCATGGATATTAGAGAAATTCAAAACCTAATTAAATTTGTAGCAAAATCGGGTGCTACTGAAGTGAAATTGGAAATGGACGATTTTAAAATCACCATCAAAACAACTGACGCTGCAGCTTCCGAAACTACAACTTACATCCAGCAACCCGCGTTAACGCAAGCTTTTCCTCAAGTTGCAGCGCCACAAGCTCCAGCATCACCTGCAGCTCCGCAAGCTCCAGCAACTCCTGCCGCAAGCGAAGACAATTCTAAGTACATTACAATCAAGTCGCCAATTATTGGAACTTTGTATAGAAAACCTTCGCCAGATAAAGCGCCATTCGTAGAAGTTGGAACTTCAATCTCAAAAGGAGATGTTGTTTGTGTGATCGAAGCGATGAAACTTTTCAACGAAATTGAAGCTGAAGTATCAGGAAAAATCGTGAAAGTATTAGTTGACGACGCTTCACCGGTAGAATTTGACCAACCACTTTTCTTAGTTGATCCATCTTAAATTTAGATTGTTAGACTATTAGATTTTTAGAAATATTATCGCTCTAAAAATTAAATGGTCAAATTATCAAATTGTCTAATTATCTAATTTAAAAAAGATGTTTAAAAAAATATTAATCGCAAATAGAGGCGAAATTGCTTTACGTGTAATCAGAACATGTAAAGAAATGGGTATCAAGACTGTAGCTGTTTATTCTACTGCAGATGCCGATAGTCTTCACGTAAAATTTGCTGACGAAGCAGTATGTATCGGTCCGCCTCCAAGCAACCTTTCATACCTTAAAATGTCTAACATTATTGCTGCTGCCGAAATTACTAATGCAGACGCAATTCACCCTGGTTACGGTTTCCTTTCAGAAAATGCAAAATTTTCAAAAATTTGTCAGGAACACGGAATTAAATTTATCGGTGCTTCTCCGGAAATGATCGATAGAATGGGGGATAAGGCTTCGGCGAAAGCTACTATGAAAGCGGCTGGAGTTCCAACAATTCCTGGTTCGGATGGACTTTTAGAATCATACGAACAAACCAAAAAATTAGCAAAAGAATTTGGTTATCCTGTAATGTTAAAAGCTACAGCAGGTGGTGGTGGTAAAGGAATGCGTGCCGTTTGGAAAGAAGAAGACCTGCAGAAAGCTTGGGAAAGCGCTCGTCAAGAGGCTGGTGCTGCTTTTGGAAATGACGGAATGTACATGGAAAAATTAATCGAAGAACCACGTCATATTGAGATTCAAGTAGTAGGAGATTCCTACGGAAAAGCTTGTCACTTATCTGAAAGAGATTGTTCGGTTCAACGTCGTCACCAAAAACTTACTGAGGAAACACCTTCGCCATTCATGACTGATGAATTGCGTGACAAAATGGGTGAAGCTGCTGTAAAAGCTGCGGAATATATTAAATACGAAGGTGCTGGAACAGTAGAATTTTTGGTTGACAAACACCGAAATTTCTATTTCATGGAAATGAACACCCGTATCCAAGTGGAGCACCCAATCACTGAGCAAGTAATTGATTACGATTTGATTCGTGAGCAAATTTTGGTTGCAGCAGGAGTGCCAATTTCCGGAAAAAATTATACGCCGCAATTGCATTCAATTGAGTGTCGTATTAACGCCGAAGATCCTTACAACGATTTTCGTCCTTCTCCAGGAAAAATCACTACGCTTCACGCTCCAGGAGGCCACGGAGTTCGTTTAGATACCCACGTTTATTCGGGTTATAGCATTCCGCCAAACTACGATTCGATGATTGCAAAACTAATTACAACGGCTCAAACCCGTGAAGAAGCGATCAATAAAATGAAACGTGCTTTGGACGAATTTGTGATTGAAGGAATCAAAACAACCATTCCGTTTCACAGACAATTGATGGATGATCCTGCTTATGTTGCTGGAGATTACACCACTAAATTCATGGAATCTTTTGTGATGAATGAGCCTAAAAACTAAAGCTTATTTCTTCTAAAATAAAAATAAACCTGTTCAATTTTTGAGCAGGTTTTTTTTGTTTTTTTATAGAAAATATTTTCAAGAAACATCCGCATTTAAACCGGAAATTTTCAGGTAGATGTTGCAGTATTCTTTGGATAAATTTGGAAACAATTCAAAATCAGCCTGCTTGCCTTTGGCGAAAGCCAAATTTTGAAAAATCTATAACTTTGTCATAAACTATGCCTTTTTTGCCTCAAAATACTTAAATTTGAAGTATCAAAACCAAATAATCACGCATGCTCAAACAGTCGTTACAACTCAAGCTTTCGCAAAAACTTTCTCCTCAGCAAATTCAGTTGATGAAACTGATTCAGTTGCCGACTCAGGCATTTGAACAAAGGTTGAAGGAAGAAATGGTGGAAAATCCTGCACTGGAATCAGGCAAGGAGGAGGACAACTTTGAAAATGACGAGTATGAAAACGATGATTATGACGAATTTGATGATTATGATAACGAACGAATTGATGCCGACGACATTAATATCGACGAATATTTAAGCAACGACGAAACGCCTGATTATAAGCTGCAAGCCAATAATTACAGCGATGATGACGAAGATAGAACCATGCCATTTGCGGCTCCTGTGAGTTTTCATCAGGATTTGATTAATCAGTTGAATACTTTTATTTTAACCGAAGACGAGCGGGAAATTGCAGAGTTTTTGGTGGGAAGCATTGACGATATGGGTTATATTCGCCGAAGCATTCCGGATATTGTTGATGATATGGCGTTTACGCAAGGCATTTATACCGATGAAAAAAATGTGGAGAAAATTTTACATATCATTCATCAGTTAGAGCCTGCAGGTGTTGGTGCACGCGACCTTCAGGAATGTTTGTTGCTTCAGCTGAAGCATAAAACGCCAACAGAATCTGTGGATTTGGCAATTGATATTTTGGAAAACCAATTTGACGCTTTTACCAAAAAACACTACGATAAATTATTACAGAAGTACGGAGTTTCGCAAGATCAATTGAAAAAAACCATCGACGAAATTGAAAAATTAAACCCAAAACCGGGTGGCGCTTTCACCGGAAACCAAAAAATGGTGGAACATGTGGTGCCGGATTTTTTGATAAAAATTGTTGACGGTGAACTCGAATTGTCGCTTAACGGCAGGAATGCTCCGGAATTGCACGTTTCTAAAGATTATCAGGAAATGATGCAGACTTATAAATCTTCCAAAGAAAAATCGAACGCACAAAAAGAAGCGGTTCAGTTTATCAAGCAAAAGTTAGATTCTGCGAAATGGTTTATTGATGCCATCCGCCAGCGTCAGGAAACTTTGTTCGTGACTATGAATGCGATTATGCATTACCAACAAGAATACTTTTTGGATGGTGACGAAACCAAGCTAAAACCCATGATTTTGAAAGATATTGCTGACATGGTCGGGCTTGATATTTCTACGGTTTCGAGGGTGGCGAATAGTAAATATGTTGAAACGCCTTATGGTACCAAATTGATCAAAGAATTTTTCTCCGAAGCCATGAAAAATGATCAGGGAGAAGATGTTTCGACTTTGGAAATTAAAAAAATTCTGCAAAATGTAATTGAGGATGAGGACAAATCTAAGCCTTTACCAGATGATCAATTAGCTGATATTTTGAAAGAAAAAGGCTACCCAATTGCCAGAAGAACCATTGCAAAATATCGTGAACAGCTTGATATTCCGGTGGCGAGGATGAGGAAGAAGATTTGATAATTTTCAAATTATTTAATTTGAAAATTAGGTAATTTGAAAATTCCAATTGTATAAACTTATAGCTTAAGGCTTACAGCCCACAGCCCACAGCCTAATGCTTACAACCTAAAATGAACAAATTTCTTTCGGTATTTTCTTACATTTTTCATCCGCTGTTTGTTTCGGTTTATGCGGTTTTGCTTTACTTTTTTTTAACCGATAGATTTCATCTTTACCAAGAATTTTTTCTGATTGGCATTCAAGTTTTGATTCTCACGATTTTAATTCCTATTTCGGTTTTTTATTTTTTATTGAGTATCGGAAGGGCAAATAACATCATGCTTTCCAAAGTGGAACAACGAAAAATTCCGCTTTCCATCAACTCTATTTTATTGTTTTTGTTGATTAAAAAAAGTCTTCCGAGCGAGTTTATTCCGGAGCTTTATTTTTTCTTTTTCGGCGCTTTGGTTAGTTCTATTTTATTGCTTTTGATGACTTTTTTGAAGCTAAAAGCAAGTATCCACACGGTTGGGATGAGTGCTTTGGCGGTTTTTACAATTGGTATGAGCCTAAAAACCCAAACGAATCATTTGTATTTGATTGCCGCTTTTATATTTTTGACAGGTTTGGTGGCAAGTTCGCGTTTGGCAATGAAAGCACATTCGGGATTAGAACTTACAGCAGGTTTTTTTACCGGATTTCTGCCGCAATTGGTGCTTCTTTATTTTTGGATCTAAAGAATGTAAAACATCAGCCCAATGTTAATCGTCTGCATTTCGATAGGATTTCCGTTTACTCTTGCCGAATTTTTAAAAATTTCGTTTAAACCATAATAAGCGTGAAAGTTCCACGTGTTGTAACCAAAAGAAATGTAGGTTCCATATCGAAAATCGTTGAAATCATCGTTGTTGTAAAGCCGAATTTTTTCACCATCGGCAACGAATTTTGACTTGTTTAAAAACAAATAACTCACTTTAAATCCTGCGTAAATCCTCCAAAAACGGTGACTTTGCATAGTGGAACTTCGCCAACGAAATTCTAACGGAAGTTCTACAAAATGCAGGGCAAATTTATTTTTGTCAAAATCTACTTCGCTTTCGTCAATGACTTCGTAAGTTCTCACGCCATCAACATCGTCAATTTTTAGATTTTGGCGATAGTCATTTAGTGAATATCCTAATCCCAAAGCAAAGGCTACGTTTCTGCGTTTGTTGATGGGAAAATCACGCATAAAACCCAAATGAAGTCCGGTGGAAAAGGAATTTTGTTTCACTCCCGAAGGATTATTTTGTAACCAATTATAAGTCAGTCCAATGTAAAACTGGTCTTCCCGATAAAGCGAATCGATAACGGTAACGGTGGTTCGCAAGGAATCACGACGGCGGTTTTCAGAAATTTCTGTAGTGTCGATGCTTCGTTCGCGATTAATAATTTCTTTGAGTCGTTCTTGCTGTTCTCGTTCTTGTTGTTCTTTAATTTTCTGGTTTGTAACGGGATCTTGAGCCCAAATTGTTGCGGAACAAAAAAGAAAAAGAAAAAAACAAACTGGTTTCATAGCTGAGAATTATGCAATAAAAATAGGTAAAAATTTTGAGTTATGGGAAAGTGAATTTTATGGATTTACCAATGATTTTTTTGGCAAAGAAATTTCCCACCTTAATTTCCTGACGATTAAAAAATGCCTAAAAGTTTTCCCTTAGCCCCGATTGTAGCGGAAATCCTTTTATGAATTGCCCGGATCTCAATCCGGGGTAATTCATAAAAGATTGAAGCGGAAAGCGGGAATTACATTTAAAAAATGCCTAAAAGATTGCTTCTGAAAATTAAAAAAACCTTGCGAAAGTTCACAAGGTTTGAGTTGCAGAGAGGATGGGATTCGAACCCACGATGCAGTTACCCACATACAAACTTTCCAGGCTTGCTCCTTCAACCACTCGGACACCTCTCTAAAAGTTGGCTGCAAAGAACCGTAAAATTTATGTTTTTAAAAAATTAATTGGAAAAAAAATTACGAAATTTCACCGCGAAGCGAGGTTTCGAATATGGTTTTAAAAACCTTTGGCGAAACGTTTTGTCCTAACAAATACATGAGTTTGGTGATTGCGGATTCGGTGGTGATGTCTTTGCCGGAAATGACGCCGATTTTTTTGAGCATTGAGCTGGTTTCGTATTTTCCCATATCGACACTTCCGGCAGAACATTGGGTTACATTTACTACTTGAAGTCCGTTTTTTATGGCTTTTTTCAAAACATTTATCAGCCAATCTTCGGTTGGTGCGTTTCCGGCTCCGTAAGTTTCGAGGACGATTCCTTTTAAACCATCGATGTTGATAATTGCCGAAAGGACGTTTTCGTTGATTCCTGGAAAAATTTTTACAATTGCCACATTGTCGTCAATTTTTTTGTGAACGATTAGTTTTTTGGCATTTTTCGGGAACAAATACTCGTGGTTTACTTTTAAATGAACGCCAGATTCGGCAAGCGGAATGTAGTTGGGCGACAAAAAAGCATTAAAATGTTCGGCATTAATTTTTGTGGTTCGGTTGCCGCGGTACAATTTGTATTCAAAATAAAGACAAACTTCTGTAATTACGGGTTTATTTTTGTGTTGCAAAGAAGCAATTTGTATCGCTGTAATCAGGTTTTCTTTGGCATCCGTTCGCAAATCTCCAATGGGTAATTGCGAACCGGTAAATACCACAGGCTTGGCCAAATTTTCGAGCATGAAACTCAAAGCCGAAGCGGAATATGACATGGTATCTGAACCGTGAAGCACCACAAATCCGTCGAAATTGGCATAGTTTTCTTCAATTATGTTGGCAATTTTAACCCATTTCGACGGATTCATATTCGAAGAATCAATGGGAATTTCAAACGAAATGGTTTCGATTTCGCAATCTAATTGTTTGAGTTCCGGAACGCTTTTTAATAATTTGGCAAAATTGAACGCTTTTAAAGAGCCGGTTTCAAAATCTTTAATCATCCCGATGGTTCCACCAGTGTAAATCAATAAAATTTTCGGCTTAAACTGCGTTTTCATACTTCGATTTGTTTACCACCGGATTGGCATACATGGCTAAAAATCCTTCAAATTCAACCGGATTATTTTCATCGATCCGAATTTCTAACCGTCTTTCGAAAATTGATTTTTCTTTATCAGTGTATAAATGCGAATATTGGTTGGTTTTGTGTAACAAATCGTAAGCAATATAATTCGTTGGCCACAATTTATATGACGACAAAATAGAGTCGTCAATTGCTTGTGCCAATGCTTGAATCTGTTTGTTTTGGTTTTCAAATTGCTCCGAAATTTGGCTCAATTCATCGTCCAAAACTTTTCCAACATGAATATGAATTCTCTTTTTCTGACCCATGATTCCACTTAAGAGCGTCATGAAATCTTCATTTTTATCTTTGATGTAAACTTCATCATTTGCCAACGCCATCAATTGCGGCATTTTTAAAGCGTCGGTTGGGTCATATTCGTAAGAAATCGAAACCGGAACGATTTTTAATTTTTTGAAATAATCCATCAAATTCTTTTCGTCACTTGCCATTCCAAGCATTTTTAAAACACCCGTATGAGTGGCATCGTTACCGTCTTTGGTTCGTCCTTCGCGTTGTGCAATCCAAACCGAACGATTTTCACGCAGGATTAATTGCCCAACATACTCTGCCATTAATTTTGAACTTTGTAGCAACTCTCTCGGCGTTAACTCTCTTTGAACCAAAAAGTTACGGTTTAATTTAGACAAGATGTGCAAAAAAGATTTTTTAACCAAATTGTCGCCAATTGCCGAAGCCGTCATCACTAATCCGTTGTCCATCAAGCAAGTGTTAAGCAGCGAAGTATCAAGAATAATATCTCTATGGTTGGAAATAAAAAGGTAAGGCGTGTGCTTGTCTAAGGTTTCAAAACCAGAAGTGGTCAAGCCTTCCGAACTATTTTCGAGCACTTTCATGATCGCATGATAAATGAAATTGCATTGGAAATCGCGAATAGAATGGGTTCTTTTCAGTTGATCAATCCAAACATTTTCGGGCGTTTCCGGAAAAGTAAAACTCATCATGGCTTTCATCATCGGGTGATCAGCAATTTTGCACAAGGCTTCATTGACTTCACTATCGTAAAAAGGCCTAATTTTATCGAATTTAGACATTAATTTTTGATTTTTAACAATTCACAAAAGAACGAAATTTTATTCAATTAGCTGTTACATCTGTATTAAACCCCAAATATTTCTTTAGAATTTTCGGTTGTGATAGCTGCAATTTCCTCAATTGGTAGATTATAAATTGATGATAATTTTTCGGCCACTAATTTTACATAACTACTTTCATTTCGCTTACCGCGATGAGGAACAGGTGCCAAATATGGCGAATCAGTTTCCAAGACGATATTTTTGAGCGGAATTTCTGCCAAAAATTGATCGATTTTTCCATTTTTGAAGGTTGCCACGCCACCGATTCCTAATTTCATTCCATAGGAAATCGCTTGTTGAGCTTGCTGAAAATCGCCAGTAAAACAATGAAAAATCCCAAATAAATTATCCGCTTTTTCACTTTCTAACACCTCAAAAACTTCGTCAAATGCGTCGCGACAATGAATGTTAATGGGCAATTTGTGTTTTTTTGCCAATTGAATTTGGCGTTGAAAAGCGTCTTGTTGTTGTGTTAGAAATGTTTTGTCCCAAAATAAATCAATGCCAATTTCGCCTACGGCAAAATATTTCCGGCGGTTCAATTCGCTTTCTACAAAAGCCAATTCTTCTTCAAAATTTTCCTTCACGTGCGTGGGATGCAAACCCATCATTAAAAAAACATTTTCCGGATATTTTTTTTCAATAACAAACATTGCTTCGGCATAATTTGAATCGATTGCAGGAACAAAAATTCTTTGTACACCAGCCTCAAAAGCGCGTTGCATCATTTGCTCTTGATCCTGCGAAAATTCTTCGGAATAAATATGGGAATGAGTATCAGTTAAAATCATTTGGCAAAAATAATCATTTCTGAAAATATAGCTTTTTATAAAAATTTAAAAAATAATTAAAAGACAACGCAACTATTTAACTTTTTTGCCATCTAAACTTATATAATCTTTAAAATGCTTTGCCATGAAAACAAAAATTACCACGGGAATTGCGATTTTAGCAACGAGCTTATTTTTAAGCTGTAAGACTGATGATAACGGTAACGATGGTATCAATCCGCCAACTGCTGCCGAATTTAACGCTTTACGCGAAGATGTTTTAGATGGAATTACCCAAAATTTTGTAGTCAATGCAGATGTCGGATTTCAACAATTTACCTCAGCAAAAGGAGTGGTATTGTCGATTAATGGAGCTTGCTTAACGCAAAATGGACTCGACGTTACCGGAAGTGTGATGATTGAATACGTCGAAATTTTTGACAAAGGAACGATGTTAGCTACCAACAAACCGACGATGGGATTGATGCCAGATGGTAAAAAATCAATGCTGATAACCGGAGGAGAATTTTATGTAAACGCCACTAAAAATGGTCAACCGGTTGATATTAATTGTAACATGCAACTTACAGTTCCCGCCAGTTTAACCACCGGAATGCCAGACGATGACATGAGATTGTTCAACGGAACGATTGACGACAACGGAAACTTGGTTTGGGAAGAAGACAATGGCGAAGGTCAACAAGCTGTTTTCGGCGAAGGCACTTCTTACTATGTCAATTTTGGGAATTTTGGTTGGACAAACGTTGATAAATTTTATTCAGATCCTCGTCCAAAAACTACAATTTTAGTTACTGTTCCTGCAGGTTTCGACGCCGATAATAGCGCCGTTTACCTTTCTTACGATGGCGAAGGCACCAATGCTTTGGCACAATTAGATGTTTATGATGAAGAAAGTGGACAATTCAGCGAGCATTACGGACAAACTCCAATAGGTTTAGCTTGTCACGTAATTTTTGTTTCAGAACAAGATGGTATGTTTAGATATGCGGTTCAAGGCGTTACCATTGCGGAAGACGACGTCATTTCTATAACATCAGGGCAAACAAATTTAGGCACCGAAGCACAATTAGTTGCCGCCATTAATGCCATTCAATGAAAAATTTGGTTCATTTTGTGTTAACTAAAGGCGGAGTTTCCGCCTTTTTCTTTGGCAAAATATTGGCAAGAACATTTAATCCGTTTTGTGTAGATTTCTTTATTTTTGATTTTCCGAATAAATTTAAACTATGCTACTCAACCCCGAAATTCTTAAAAAAGAAGGTTACAAAAAGATAAAAATGAAAATTTCCAAAACCAACCACCTGCTTATCAAAGGCAAGATTAACGGCGTTTCCGGAAATTTTATTTTAGACACCGGGGCTTCCAGCAGTTGCGTAGATTTCGAAGGAATAGAAATTTTTAAACTTGCAGCTCAAGATTCCGCCACTAAAGCCGCTGGAGCTGGAGCCGTGGGAATGCTCACGCAAATTGCTGAAAAAAATAAATTGCAATTAGGTCGTTGGCAAACGCCAAATTTCCACTTGGTCATCTTCAACATGTCGCACGTCAATCTCGCCCTTAAAGAATACAAAGCCAAGCCCGTTCACGGCATTATTGGAGCCGATATTTTAATTAACGGAAAGGCAATTATTGATTACAAAAACGAAGTTTTTTATTTGAAGTAATTTTTTCAGAAGCCAATCATTTAGGCATTTTTTTATCCCGAAGCTTCGGGACATTTTCCCGCTTTCCGCTTCAATCTCCAGCAGAAAGAGCTGGAGGATTTCCGCTCAATCGGGGCTGTTTAAAATACTTTTGGCTTCTTTTAAACGCTTGCAACAATCGCGCAAAGCAAATCTTTGACCATAAAAAATCCCGTTAAACTGAACGGGATTTTTTTATAAATATTTCTTTAAAACAGCTTCTTTAAGTTTAGGAATATCTGCAATTTCAGTTTCTAAAGCTTTTATTTTTTCTTCTATTTTTTCGATTTCGGAAACTATTTTTTGCTGTTCGGAAAGTCGTGGAAGTGAGATTTTTATATTTGATAGAAGTGTTTGATTTAAACTTTTAATATTTGAACCAGAACTGTCTGTAACAATTTTATTCCTAACTAAATCTGTTTTCAAATAATAACAAAGAAACTTAGCGTTAACATTTTCATCAGTAATTCGAATTCTAATTGTAAATCCTGAAAATGATGTTTTTATTTTTAAATTTTCAATAAATAAAAATCTACCCACCAAATTAGGTGAACCATTTGACCTGACAACTAATATATCATTTTGCTTCAACAAATAATCATCTGATAAATCTCCGTCTATTTGAATCTTTTCTAATAATTCTAAATCAGGAGAAAATCTATTTTGAAAGTCTCCAACTCCAACAATATTAATTAATTCACCTAAACTATTTCTAGAGTAATTAAGCCCATTTTTGAAATCAGAAATTGAACCTAAATTGATATCTTTAAATTTCAAATTTGTAATCGATGAAGAAATACTAACTTTCAATTTATCAATTTCCTCTCTTGCTTTCTTTTCTTTTGCCTCTAAAACTTCAATTTCAGAAACTATTTTTTGTTGAATGTCTATTGGTGGAAGTGGGATTTTTAATGAATTAAAAGTTTCTATTTCAAGATTTTTTTGAGCTACACCTTGTCCGCTTAAATAAACCATTTCTTGATTTAAAAATAAAAATTGGTTTAAATAATCTTGATTTAAAATATCAGAATTTGCTGTATTCAAGGTTAAACCAGAATCATTTAAGAAAAACTTTCCCGAGATATATCTTACACATTTTGGAGACATTCCAAATCTTGAAATGATAAACGTATCTTCTCTATTAAAATTATCTGACTTAAAAGTTTCACCACCACCACCATAAACAGGGTAAATTGTTCCTTGTTCAGACTTTTTTACAATTCGTGTTCCATAATCAATATTAGAAATTTTTCCAAGCTTTTTCAATTCCCACTTACTATCAATTTTTACTTTTTTTTTAACAGAAAGCGAAATATTTTTTTCAAAATCCACCCGGTCAAAAGTCATCATATCTACCAAATCGTGGCGAGAAACATTGTTTTTCATTGCTTCATCTATCGGAAAATCATAATCTCCTGCAAATGCTTTGTAAATATAAGTGCTTGCTTTTTCTGGATTATCAAAAATTTCTGCATCAAAAAGTTGCGTACAATCCTCAATGTTTTTTCCTCGCTGGATTGGATGAATCCCTTCGCTTCCTCGTCTGTTAGAAAATTCGTAACCTAAGAAACGTTTTTCCGCATCTTTTTCGCCACTTTTTATCAAGACAACTTTTTGAGGAAAAGCGAGAATGAAGTAAAAAAGTTTTTCATTTTCAATTTCAAGAGCTTGCTTCCAAAATTCTTTTTCAGCTTTTACTTTTTTCTCGTCAAGTTTAAGAATTTCTTCATCATTTTTAGCTTTACTGATTTGTATTTTCAATAACTCTATTTGGGAAAAAGCTTTTATTTTTTTACAATATTCTTTGTAAATCTCGTGTTCAATAACTTTTTGGTTTGGTTCTTTTTTCAAAAGAGAAATATAGTCTTCAAAAGAAATACCTTCCCAAACGTGATTGATATATTTTGTAATTGGTTTTTCAATTCCGTTGACTGTTACATCTTGGAAATTGGTAAAGAATTTTTCGACAGCAATTTTAATGTTGGCGCTTTCGTAATTGTTTCTTCTTCTAAGAAATAATGTAACTGTGTTGGTTCCTGTCGCCATAAAGGTATTGGAGCCTAATTCTGTAATCCCAACAATGTCAAAATATTGCAGAATAATTTCTCGGGATTTAGAATAAATTCCGGTATTACTCAAGATAGAACTTGGTAAAATAATTCCTGCAACACCTCCATCTTTTAAGAGCTGTTTGGTACGTTCAATAAACAGACATTCAATTTCTGAACTATTGTCAGTCAGTCTATTATATAAATCAAAATCGCCGTCTTTATAAAACGAACGAGCAGAATTTTTGAATGCAGAAACTGAGTAAGGCGGATTTGAGACAATGATATCAAACTGTTTATTATCTTGAGGGAAATCTTTGTCTTTACTTAATAATTTACCTTTATAATCTGGATGAGAAAAATTAGCCAAACCATCAGAATGAATCACATTTGCTAAACCATCACCGTGCAAATAACAACCCACTTTACCTACTTTTACCAATCGATAATCTTTCTCGATTCCATAAATGTATTGAATTGCCCAAGCAAAATGGTCATCTTTCCAATTTCTGATTTTTGTAGCTACACTTGGAGAATATTTTTTATCATCTTTTTTATCTAACAAACGTTGCATTTCGTGCATTGTTTCCGTTAAAAAATGCCCGCTTCCTGCCGCGTAATCCATAACATAAGGGAGTAATGTGTCGTTAGCAATTTTAGCAGAAGATAATTTATTTTCTAAAATAGTATCAATCGGTAAACTTTTAATAACAAATTGAGCAACCGGAACCGGTGTAAAAAACTGTCCAGATTCTTGCTTTAATCCAGTCGTCAAAAGCAACTCGAAAAAGTCAGATAAATATTGTTGTTTTTTGGTATACCTAAGTTTAAATTTTTCTAAAAGTTGAACAATTTCTTTTACTACGACTGCGTTTTCATTAAAAGATTGTTCATCATAAACATCCTTTATAGCAAACTCATTGTTTTTCTCTAAACGCAATTTTCTAAATTCTTCAATAATAGGATTTCTTTGCTCTTCAGTTAAGGTGGGAAATCTATTTTTAAATTCAGTTTCAGAAAAATCGGTAACAACTTTTTCTAAAAACTCTTCCATCCCGTTTTTATATAAATCGGTAAGACGAAGTTGAAAACTTCTGTGCGTATCAATTCCTTCCAACCATTGAAAAGCTAACTCGTCGTCAGTTCCTTCATTAGATTTTTCATCATAAATTTTACAAAGAAATAAAGTGAAAATTCTATTGAAAGCATTTCCTTTATCGGAAACTACATTGTGGCGCAAAATTTCTAAAAAACGATTAAAAATAAAACTACTATCTTCTTGTCTAATTTCTTCTAAATCATTTATTGTTAAAGCTTTACTTTCAAAATTATAAGGATTTACCCAAGAATCAAAAACTCCGTTGTCTTTGGTGAGCTTATTCCATTTTTCATAAAAATCTTTAACGTCGCCTGTTCTATAATCATCCTCAATTTTTACAATTTCGTTTCTGTAAACAATTTTATTTTCTTTTAATTCTGAAGCATAAAGCATAATAACATCTGCTTTATTGCTGAATTTAAAATAAGTGAAAAGCTGACCTCCGTCTTTGTTTATTCGATTAAATTCTTTGTCAAATACTTTCCCATAAGTCTTACATTCAATTAACAAATATTCTGAACCATCATCACGAGTTACACAAATATCTAATCGACCAGAATGCTGGTGTCCTGCTGGCCAAACTTTTTCTAATGAAATATTTTCGGGTTTGTATCCTTTTGTGAGGAGTCTATCTACACATTCTAAAACTACCCAATCTTCAGGCTTAGTAATATTTTGGGAAAGTTTTCCTTGAACTTTTATTTTTCCTCCGAAATAAAAAGTTTGATTTTCAAAATCAACTTCAATGCTATAGCTGTCAAGGTAATTTTTTATAAAAATTCCTGATGAGTTTTCTTTAGGATGAAAATCAAATTTCTGTATAAAATCCTTGTGAGACACTTTTTTTTCATTTTCACAAAAATATAATTAAAATAATCAATTTTTGTATTATCATGACATTTTGGGAAAAAAAATCCCATTCTGTAATTAGAACGGGATTTTTTATTTATAATAAGTTTGAAACTATAGTTCCAAAGCTTTTTTAGGATTGTTGTCCATTAATAATTCTGCTGGATTTTCCAAAGCTTCTTTTACTGCAACCAAGAATCCAACAGATTCTCTTCCGTCGATAATTCTGTGGTCATAAGACAAAGCCACGTACATCATTGGGTGAATTTCCACTTTACCGTTTACCGCAATTGGACGTTCGATGATGTTGTGCATTCCCAAAATTCCAGATTGTGGCGGATTGATGATTGGTGTAGAAAGCATGCTTCCGAAAACACCACCATTTGTAATGGTAAATGTTCCACCTGTCATGTCGTCAACAGTGATTTGACCGTCACGTGCTTTGATGGCCAATCTTTTGATTTCAGCTTCAATACCACGGAAGGTCAAGTTTTCAGCGTTTCTCACTACAGGAACCATCAAACCTTTTGGTCCAGAAACCGCGATTGAAACATCAACAAAATCGAAAGCAAGCTTGTGATCGCCGTCCATCATTGAGTTTACATCCGGATACATTTGCAAAGCTCTTGTAACAGCTTTTGTAAAGAACGACATGTAACCCAAACTTACACCACCGTGTTTTGCCTTGAACGCATCTTTGTATTCATTACGAAGGTTGTTGATTGGCGTCATGTTTACTTCGTTAAAAGTTGTCAACATCGCAGTTTCGTTTTTAGCCGAAACCAGACGTTCTGCTACTTTTCTGCGAAGCATTGACAATTTTGTTCGTTCTGTTCCACGGTTTCCTCCTGTTGGAGCTCCCATTGATGGGACAGCATTTACAGCATCGTCTTTAGTGATTCTTCCACCTTTTCCTGTTCCGGAAACTGATGAAGTATCGATATTTTTTTCGTCCAAAATTTTTCTTGCCGCTGGCGATGGAGTTCCTGAAGCGTAGCTTTTTTCAGCTGCTGGAGCTGGCTTTTCTTCTTTCTTAGGCTCTTCTTTTTTAGCTTCAGCTTTTGGAGCTTCTTCTTTTTTGTCTTCTTTTTTCTCCTCGGTTTTTTCTTCTTTCTTTGGAGCGTCACCTGATGGTTTTCCGTCTGTGTCGATGTGACAAACTACTTGCCCGACAGCTACGGCGTCACCTTCTTCTGCTTTTAGCGTGATGATTCCGCTTGCTTCGGCAGGTAATTCTAGAGTTGCTTTGTCTGAATCTACTTCAGCAATTGCTTGGTCTTTTTCTACGTAATCGCCGTCTTTTACTAACCAAGTCGCGATTTCAACTTCTGTGATGGATTCCCCTGGTGAAGGAACTTTCATTTCTAAAATCATCTGAATATAATTTTATTGGTGTGATTTAATTATTTGTTCTATTTGATAATCCAATTCAGGAATACTTTCTATGCTAATCTTCCAAAGTAATTGGTAATCAACGCCTGTATAATCATGTATTAGTCTATCTCGTAATCCTGCCATTTCTTTCCATGGAACGCTGTTGTACTTGCTTCTAAAATCGTGACTTACTTTTTTTGTCGCTTCTCCAATGATTTCAAAACTTCTCACTATCGCTTTTTTCAAGACTAAATTAGCGTGAAAATCCTCTTCGTTAATATCTTTCGTATATTGTATAATGAAGGAACATTCGTCTTTTATATGTCTTAAATATTCTAATTCAGATTTCAACATACTCGACTTCGTTTAATATATACGGTCCGATGTATTCTGACAATCCGTTTTTAGTCACTATTTCAACTTTTAAATCTTTGAACAATTCTTCCATCATGAAACAAAACCGCATGTACTTCAAGAAATCAATTTTATTGTAATCGTAATCAACTAAAATATCAATATCGCTTTCTTTTGTTTGTTGATTGCGAACGTACGAACCAAACAAACCAATTTCCTTTACTCCGAAACTTTTAATAATTTCTTTGTTTTCTTTTATGGTTTGAAATATGTCCTTTTTTGTAAGCATAAATTGTGCTTTGTTTCAAATTTACGTTTTTTAGCCCTGATGGAAGCGAAAAGCCCGGAGTTTTTAAATCTATTTTTTGCTGCTGCAAAAGAGCGACTCCCGACACTTCGGGAGAAGCTCCTTTTGTGGCTTGCAAAAAAAGATTTTAAAACGAGGACTTGTAGCGTACAGCAGGTTCCTGGCTTCTCAAAAAATTTTCTTAGTTGAAAAGATCTTTGTCGAATACCATTGCAATTGCTGTTGCGTGTCGTTTTTTAGAACGTGCGTAACTTCCGGCAGCTGGTGCACTGTAGGCTTTTAACGATGCTACTCTGAATTTTACCAAATTAAAATTCATTAGCATGTAGCTGTAAGCTCCCATGTTGCGCGGTTCTTCTTGTGCCCAAACGTAATCGTCTGCGTTTGAATATTTTTCTATAACTGCTTTTAACTGCTCTACCGGAAGCGGGAAAAGCTGCTCGAGCCTTACAAATGCTACATCATCACGACCGTTTGCTTCTCTTTCGGCAACGAGATCGTAATAGAATTTTCCGGTACAAAATACTAAAGTTTTTACTTTTTTCGCGTCTGCGATTGGATCGTCCAAAACTTCTTGGAAGCTTCCGTTTGCCAATTCGTCAACCGTAGAAACTACTGATGGATGACGCAACAAACTTTTTGGCGTGAATACAATCAATGGTTTTCTGAAGGTTGTTTTCATCTGTCTTCTCAACAAGTGGAAGAAGTTTGCCGGTGTTGTACAATCTGCGATAAACATATTATGGTTGGCGCAAAGTTGTAAATATCGTTCCATTCTTGCCGAAGAGTGTTCTGCTCCTTGACCTTCGTAACCGTGTGGCAATAGCATCACCAAACCGTTTTGGTTGTTCCATTTGTCTTCTGCGGCAGAAATATATTGGTCGATCATAATTTGGGCTCCGTTAGAAAAATCTCCAAATTGTGCTTCCCAAATAGTCAATGTTTTTGGTGCCGCAAGTGCATAACCGTAATCAAATCCTACAACGCCATATTCTGAAAGAAGGGAATTGTAGATATCAAAACGACCTTGTTGGTGTTTTAAATTTTGAAGCAAAATAATTTCATCTTCAGCATCTTCAGTTTTGACAACAGCGTGACGGTGAGAGAAAGTTCCGCGTTCTACATCTTGACCAGAAATTCTAACACTGAAACCTTCGGTAATTAATGATCCGTATGCCAAAAGTTCTCCCATTGCCCAATCTAACTTATCGTTTTCGAACATGTTTTTTCGATCGTTGATAAGTTTTGAGATTTTGCTGATAAATTTTTTGTCAGATGGCAAAGTGGTAATTGTTCCGGCAATTTCGGTTAAAATTTCTTTCGAAAAAGCAGTGTTTACTTTTTGAAGCATTTCGGTTTCATCCGCCTGAACGTATCCTTCCCATTCGTTTTGCATGAATGGCGTGATGATGGTTAAATCTTTTTTGCGCGAAGCTTCAAGATTTTCATCCAACATTTTTTTGTAATCTTTTTCTAATTTTTCTACATAATCGCCATCGATAATGCCTTGCTCGATTAGCGTTGCAGCATAAAGATCACGTGGATTTTTATGCTTGGAAATTAGTTTGTATAATTTCGGTTGGGTAAAACGAGGTTCGTCACCTTCGTTATGACCGTATTTTCTGTATCCTAACAAATCAATAAACACGTCGCGACCAAATTCCATGCGGAAATCAAGTGCAAAAAGCATGGCGTGAACCACTGCTTCGGCATCGTCAGCATTGACGTGTAAAACCGGCGACAATGTTACTTTTGCAATATCAGTACAATAAACTGATGATCTTGCATCAAGATAATTGGTGGTAAAACCAACTTGATTATTAATCACAATGTGAATAGTTCCTCCGGTTTTGTAACCATCTAATTGCGCCATTTGAACAATTTCATACACAATTCCTTGTCCGGCAACTGCAGCATCACCATGCAAAGCAATTGGCAACACTTTAGAAAAATCGTCTGGATAATAACGGTCTTGTTTTGCTCTGGTAATTCCTTCAATAACAGCGCCAACGGTTTCTAAATGCGAAGGATTTGGTGCTAAATTGATGTTGATATTTTTTCCGGATTTTGTTTTTTTATCAGCCGTAAGTCCCAAGTGATATTTAACGTCACCATCAAAAAGCGCGTCATCATCGTAATCTTTCCCGTCAAATTCCGAGAAAATATCTTGAGTATTTTTGCCAAAAATATTTGCCAAAACATTCAAACGACCTCTATGAGCCATTCCCATCACAAATTGTTCCACGCCTTTTTCAGCAGCCGCTTCAATCAAGGCATCCAAGCCAGGAATTAAAGATTCGCCACCTTCGAGAGAAAAACGTTTTTGACCTACATATTTTGTGTGAAGGAAATTTTCAAAAGAAACCGCCTCGTTTAATTTGCTTAAAATGTGTTTTTTTTGACTTTCGTCAAATTTTGGATGATTGTCATTATAACCAATCTTCGCCTGAATCCACTCAATTACTTTTGGCTCGCGGATGTACATGTATTCCACGCCAATGTGTGAGCGATAAATGCGGTCAAGGTGACCTAAAATATTTTTTAACGAAGTAGGTTCAATTCTAATGGCTTTTGCAGCATCAAAAACTGTTTCTAAATCCGCATCAGAAAGATTGAAATTAGAAAGTTCAAGATTTGGCGAAAAAATCCTTCTTTCTCTTACCGGATTGGTTTTGGTAAAAAGATGGCCACGTGTTCTGTAAGCATCAATGAGCTTTAAAACATTAAATTCTTTTTGTAATTTTTCAGAAATTTTGCTTACATCCACATTGGGTGAAGCCGCATAAGAAGCCATTTGTTGAGCAGGTTCTATGCCATTTTCTTCGTTATATGTCGCCATTCCGAAATCAAAACCTTGGAAAAAACTTCTCCAGCTTGGTTCTACACTATCCGGATTTTGAAGGTATTCATCATATAATTGAGCGAAAAATTCTGTGTGGGCCGCGTTTAAAAAGGAAAACCTATCCATAATTATAATTGAAAGTCCTAATTTGTTAAAAATTTTTTTGCAAAAGTACGATAATTACTGTAATATCGTTTGAAATTCTTACTTTTATCTCTTAAACTTAACTTAAAATTACGCCATGAAAATTTCAACAGAAAACCTTTTCGCTAAATTTAAAATCACCGCATTTTTTTTATCTATTTTTTCAGTTGGATTTGCCCAACAAAACAATTCGGTTTTTGAAAGTAAAGTAAGATTTGGTGGCGGTTTAGGTGTTAGTTTAGGTTCTGGTTTTACTAACATCACCGTAGCTCCAAGTGCCATTTACGACTTTAATCCGTATTTTTCGGCAGGTTTGGGATTTCAAGGAAGTTATGTGAAGCAAAGAAATTTTTACGAATCGTTTATTTATGGGCCAAGTGTCATCACGCTTTTTAATCCCATTGAAGCATTGCAAATTTCAGCAGAATTGGAGCAACTTCGCGTCAATACGGAATATGAAGATGGGAATTTACCACAAAGCGAAAATTTTTGGAATACCGCTTTATTTTTAGGAGCTGGTTATCGAACGCAAAATGTGACCGTTGGTATTCGATACAATGTGTTGCACGACGATGACAAAAATATTTACGCCAATGCATTTATGCCATTTGTGAGGGTTTATTTTTAAAATAGCGGTAGCGGTTAATGCAAGTAATTACCTAAAATATAGTGTAAATATGTCTAAAAAGAAAATTGTACAATTAATAGCAGCGATATTTTTAATCCTCGCGGTGATTTTACTAATTCCCAAAACTAAATGGGAAGACGACACATCTTTGTATGGATTCATCAGTTTAGTATGTGGAACAATCGGTTCTATTATTTCAATATTTATCCCAACAACTGATACATTCAATTTCACAGAAACAGATTGGGTAAATTATGATGACAGATTTATGCTAACAATACTGGCTAAAAAACACGGTATTGGTGTTTCGCCCCAGGTTCAGACATTTTTAAAGAATGAAATGAGATATGAAAAAGTTGGTGTATCATCGAATCACGACGAAAAAGGAAACATAACAATTGAATCCAATTTGAATTTCAATGGAAAGGTGGTTGTTTCGTAACAAAAAAGTAATAAGAACGGAAGCTACTAACTAGTATTCCCAACAGCAAAGCCGAACGTTTTTAATTTGGAATTTGTGCAAGGTTCACTTTAGTAATTCTTGAACTTTCGTACTAAAACTTTATACCTTCGCCAATGCCCAAACCGTTAATCCACAATAGTCTTACAACCCAAATTAAAAAAAATTGGAGATGGTCATCAATTACCTTAAAGAATTTCTCAAAACCTATTCCTAAACCACACTTTTTGCCATTCTCGTTTTAATATCAAAAACGAAACTTCCCGGGACAATTGCACTAAATCCGAACCATCTAAAGATTTTATTTCTTCTTCCGAAACGTCAATGATGTAAAGCAAATTCAAATATTCTGCGAAGCGATAACTAATTAATCGGTAGATTTTTTCGTGTAATTGAATGGTTAATTCTTCGGGCGAAGTACTCATGGGGAAATCCAGCGGTTCATTTGCCAGATTAAAATCTTTATTAATTTGTTCCAAAAGTTTGGCGTACAACAGCTCGCTTTCGGCTAACGAAATAATTTCTTCAGTAGATTTTGGAACAATAAAATTCATTAAACGTCGCGTTTCATTAGGCTTTCGCCAAATTTTCTCAAAACACTTTTTTGTTCTTCGCCAATTTCCAAAGTTTCCAAAACGGCAAACGCTTTTTCGGTAAACAAAGCAATTGCCTCTTGGGTGAATTGTGCGGCTTTAGTTTGCATAAAAATTTCTTTTACTGAAGCAATTTTTTCTGAATTATCATTCGGTTGAATTGAATATAAATCGAGCAAACTGTTTTTTTCTTCGGCGGAAGCCAATTCTAAAGCCTTGAGATAAAGATAGGTTTTTTTATTTTCTATGATGTCGCCACCTACTTGTTTTCCAAAGGTTTCCGGATTTCCAAAAGCATCAAGGTAATCGTCTTGCAACTGAAACGCGATGCCTAAATTCAACCCAAAATCATAAATTTTCTGACAATTTTCTTCTGAAGTTTGCGCAATAATTGCCCCCATTTTCATTGCAGCAGCAACCAAAACAGCGGTTTTGTATTCGATCATTTTCAAATATTCGGCAATGGTTACATCATCACGAACTTCAAAATCTACGTCCCATTGTTGTCCTTCGCAAACTGCCAATGCGGTTTTGCTGAACAATTTTGCCAAAGCTTGAAAAATTTCGGGATTGTATTTTTCAAAATATTGGTAAGCCAAAATCAACATCGCATCACCCGATAAAATTCCAGTGTTGAGGTTCCATTTTTCGTGAACGGTTTCTTTCCCGCGACGCAATGGAGCATCATCCATAATATCATCATGAACCAAAGAAAAATTATGAAAAACTTCTACTGCAAGTGCCGCCGGAAGCGCTTCCTGATAACTTTTTCCAAAAATTTCAGCCGTGAGAAGCGTTAAAACCGGACGGATTCTTTTGCCTCCTAAATTAAGAATGTAAAGAATTGGATTATATAAACCGTTTGGTTCTTTCGACTGGATATTCTCCTCTAAATAAGCTGTAAAATGTTTGTGATAAAAGACTACAGGTTGCATGAGTAATTTTTTGGCTAATGTAAAACAATTCTCGTTACAGCGCAAAATCTTGAGGAATTGTTATCCGAAAACGTTTTCTGTTAAAAAATAGTTAAGAAACAATTTGACAATTTTGTCAAACAAAAATGTTTATATCTTTGCATTGACAATTTTGTTAAATAATTTAGTTAAATAATTATGTCAGCCAAAAAAGATGAAGCAACTGAGGAGTTGATTAAAAATACTGCCAAGAGATTATTTTTTGGGGAAGGAAAATTTAATGCAACCACTCAGGAAATTGCTGATGCCGCAGGAGTTAACCGAACTTTGATCAACTATTATTTTCGTTCGCGCGACAAACTTTTTGATTTGGTTTTTCAAGATGCGATGGATTACGAGCACAAACGGAGAGAAGCCATTGTTTTTTCGGAGCTTCCTTTTAAAGCTAAAATTGAAGAATTTATAGACGAAGCTTATCATTCTGCGAAAGAATATCCTTATCTCGAAATGTACTTGGTTACACAGTTTAACAAAGGCTGTTTTCACAAAGACGAAGAAGGAATGGAGCGGATTCTAAAGAAATTTTACGAAGAATTTGAAGTGGCGATGACGGAAAAATTAATTCGTAAAACCGAACCCATTCAGTTTATTTTGAATATGATTTCGCTGGTTTCGTTTCCTATTTCAATGCGACCGTTGTTACAAATATCGATGCATTTAAGTGACGGAGAATACGATAGAATTTTGCAAGAGCGCAAAAAAATTATCATGGACACACTTTTTATCAAATAACCCAACCTATTATAATTAAAACAATGAACATAAAAAAAATCATTCAAATTTCGATGATTTTGATACTTTCGGCAGGTTTTTCTGCAAAAAGTTTTGCGCAAGCACAAAATCTCACCTTGCAAGATGCTATTGGATATGCACTAAAAAATAAGGCCGAAGCGAAAAAAGCAAAGCTTGCCGTGCAAAATAGCAATTACCAAATTGAGGAAGTTCGGTCGAGAGCATTGCCCAATATTTCGGCTTCGGGAAACATTACGTACAATCCTATTTTGCAATTAAATGCGTTACCGGGAGATTTTTTTGGAGCTCCTGGAACTACGCTTTTAGCGCCATTGGGGCAAGAATGGGTTTCTACGGCAGGAGTAAATTTAAACCAAACTTTATTTGACCAATCCGTTTTTACAGGTTTGAAAGCGGCAAAAACGACTCGAGAATTTTACCAAATTAACGCGCAACTCACAGAAGAACAAGTGATTGAAAGAGTGGCGAATGGTTATTATCAGGTGTTTGTAACGCGCGAACAAGTGAAAATTTTGAATAGTAATCTTGAAAATACTAACAAAGTTCGCAACATTATTAATGGTCAATACGAAAACGGTTTGGCTAAAAAAATTGATTTAGACCGAATGACGGTAAACGTTTCTAACATCAGAACGCAATTACAACAAGCCCAAAACGCGGTTCAGTTACAGGAAAATGCTTTGAAATTTTATATCGGAATGCCAATTGAAACGCCAATTGTTTTAACCGAAACAGAAATTGCTGTTAAACCGGTTTCAGAAGGAGAAATTACTGATGTGACGCAATTGACGGAGTATTTGGTTTTAGACAAACAATCGGAATTATTGAGGTTTCAGAAAAAATCAGTTCAGGCAGAATTTTTCCCGAGATTATCGTTAACAGCAGGTTACAACTACATTGGTCAAGGTCCGGAATTTCCTTGGTTTGCCAAACCTTCGGAGGGCGTTTATTGGTCTGATTTTTCAACTCTAGGTTTGAGTTTAAGCGTTCCAATCTTCAACGGATTTGGAACAAGAGCAAAAGTACGTCAGGCAGAAATCGAAATCCAACAAATGGAAGTGGATAAAGAAGATACCAAACTGGCGTTAGATTTGGCTTTTGAAAATGCTAAAACACAGATGATTAACAGCATTGCCACGATTGAAGTGCAACAAGAAAATGTTCAATTAGCAAAAGAAGTTTTGGCAAATACACAAAATAATTATCAAAACGGTTTGGCTACTTTAACGGATTTGCTCGATGCCGAAAATTCTTCAATCGAAGCGCAAACCAACTATAATTCGGCATTATTGGATTATAAATTGGCTGAAATTCAACTTATAAAATCAAGAGGTCAACTCAAATCATTAATCAACCCATAATTTTTATCTTATTCAAATGAAAAAAATAATTTATATAGTAATTGGTTTAGCAATTGTTGGTGCAGGTGCATACACTTTGATGAACAACAAAAAGAAAAACGAGGAAGAAACGGCTGTTGTGGCACAAAAAAACAGTGCTGTTACGGTAAAAACGCAAAAAATTGCCAGCGAAAATTTGGCAAACGAATTTGTGGCCAATGGAAATTTTGCGCCTTTGCAAGAGTTGAGTTTTTCTGCAGAAAATTCTGGAAGAGTACAACGCGTTTTGGTACAAGAAGGAAGCGTGGTAAGAATTGGGCAAACGTTAGCAGTTATTGAAGGCGATCGTCTTTCGGTGGATGTAAATAATGCCAAAGCCAATTATCAAAATGCTTTGGCGGATAGTCAAAGATTTGAAAATGCTTTTAAAACCGGAGGAGTTACAAAGCAGCAATTAGATCAGGCGAAGTTGGCGCTTTCTAACGCAAAAGCACAATTAGACCAGGCAAAAATTAGTTTCGGCGATGCTACGATTAAATCTACCATCAACGGAATTGTAAATAAAAAATACATCGAGCCAGGATCGGTAGTTTCTCCGGGAACACAACTTTTTGACTTGGTAAACGTGTCAAAATTAAAATTGAAAGTTACCGTAAACGAAAGCCAAGTTGCTTCTTTAAAAGTAGGTTCGCCAGTAAAAGTGAAAGCAAGTGTTTATCCTGACAAAGAATTTTCGGGGAAAATTACTTTCGTGGCTCCAATGGCAGATGCATCGTTAAATTTCCCGGTTGAAATTGAAATCAGCAACAATGCCAATAACGATTTGAAAGCCGGAATGTACGGTACAGCTCATTTCGCCACTAATTTGGAACAAAAAACGCCACTAAAAATCGTTCCAAGAACAGCATTTGTAGGAAGTGTCGCCAACAATCAAGTTTTCGTAGTAAAAGACAGCGTTGCAAGATTAACGAAAATTGTTTCCGGAAGAATTTTTGGCGAAAAAGTTGAAGTTTTAGACGGTTTGAATGAAGGTGACGAAGTGGTAACCAGCGGTCAAATTAATTTAACTGACGGAACTAAAGTTCAAGTTGTAAAATAATTGATTTTTCCCTTACGGAAAATTTCAACAGCACACAAAATATATGAAATTAGCAGAAATATCCATAAAAAGACCTACGATTATCGCGGTCTTGTTCATCATACTTACATTGGGAGGAATTTTCAGTTATACCCAATTAGGTTATGAGTTGGTTCCAAAATTTGAAGTAAACGTTGTAACAATTTCTACGGTTTATCCTGGAGCATCGCCTTCGGAAGTAGAAAATACGGTAACGAAAAAAATTGAAGATGCGATTGCTTCGCTCGAAAATGTAAAAAAAGTAGAAGCAAAATCTTACGAAAGTTTGTCATTGGTAATGGTAACTTTAACCGCTGACGCTGATGCAGATTATTCTTTGAATGATGCACAACGTAAAATTAATGCCATTTTAAAAGATTTACCGGATGATGTAGATCCGCCGTCTTTGGTGAAATTCTCCATTTCGGATTTGCCAATTATTACCATTGGAGCTACCGCAAATATGGATCAGGTGGAATTTTACGATTTGCTTGATAAAAAAATCCAGCCGGTTTTGTCACGTGTTCAAGGTGTGGCGCAGGTAAATTTAGTAGGTGGTGAAGAAAGAGAAATTCAGGTAAGTCTTGATGCTAAAAAAATTCAAGGTTACGGACTTTCAGTGCCGCAAATTCAGCAAACTTTATTAGCGTCAAACCTTGATTTCCCTACCGGAAATATCAAAACAAGAGAAAACTCGACCTTGATTCGTTTGGCAGGAAAATATAAAAATGTAGAAGAATTAAGAAATCTTGTAGTTTCAACGAATAACGGAATCCAAATTCGTCTAAAAGATATTGCCGATGTTCAAGATGCTCAAAAAGAGGTAGAAAAAATTGCGCGTGTCAACCAAAACAGTGCGATATTATTACAAGTTATTAAACAATCTGACGCAAATGCGGTTGCAGTAAGTGAAGAAATTCAAAAAACCGTTGCGCAACTTGAATCTGATTATAAATCGAATGGCGTAAAATTAACAATTGCTGATGATACCACAGGATTTACGCTCGTGGCGGCAAATTCAGTAATGAAAGATTTATTCATTGCGATTTTCTTGGTTGCCTTTGTAATGTTATTTTTCTTACACAGTTTTAGAAACGCATTGATTGTAATGGTTTCCATTCCGGCATCATTGATAGCAACTTTCATCGGAATTTATTTATTAGGATACACGCTCAACTTGATGAGTTTGTTAGGACTTTCTCTTGTGGTAGGTATCTTGGTAGATGACGCCATCGTAGTACTCGAAAATATTCACCGTCACATGGAAATGGGGAAAAATAAAGTTCGTGCCGCTTATGATGGAGCGTCAGAAATTGGTTTTACCGTAACAGCGATTACTTTAGTAATTGTGGTAGTATTCTTACCAATTGCCATGAGTACCGGATTGGTTTCTAACATCATCACACAATTTTGTATGACGGTTGTAATCGCTACTTTATTATCATTGTTAACATCGTTTACCATCGTACCTTGGTTGTTTTCTCGTTATGGAAAATTAGAACACATTACAAACAAAACATTTTTCGGAAGAATTATTTTAAAATTCGAAAATGGTTTGGACAAATTTACTCATTGGGTTACGGATGTTCTAAAATGGTCATTAAGACATAAAATTGTCACTTTACTAATCGTTGTTGTCTTGTTTTTTGCTTCGTTAGGATTGGCAGCCGGAGGATTTATTGGTGGAGAATTTTTTGCCAAAATCGATAAAGGTGAATTCATGGTTCAGGTAGAATTACCAAAAGATGCTTCCATCGAACAATCGAATTTTGCCGTACAAAATGCCGAGAAATTTTTAAGCTCAAAACCGGAAGTTGTAGGCTTAATCACAACTGTTGGACAAACCAGTGACGGTTTTGGAGGTTCACAAACCACTTTGTACAAATCCGAAATTAAAGTAACGCTTAACGACAAATCAGAACGTGAAGACAATACTTTTGTTTACGCTGCAAAAACCAAACGTGAACTCGAAAAAGTTTTAGTTGGAGCCAAAATCAAAACCGTTCCCGTGGGATTATTTGGAGCAGATCAAGCGCCTTTGATGTTAACCGTAACGGGTTCTAACCAAAAAGACGCTATGGCTTTCGCCGAAAAAGCAGCAGCCGAACTCCGCAAAATTCCTGGAGCAACCGAAATTAAATTAACATCCGAAGACGGAAATCCGGAAATCAACGTTCAGGTTGACCGTGATAAAATGTCACTTTTAGGACTCGACCTTCAAACGGTAGGGATGACCATGCAAACGGCCTTCAACGGTAATACTGACGGAAAATTCCGTGCCGGAGAATATGAGTACGACATCAACCTTCGATATGACGAATTTAACCGAAGCAATTTTAGTGACGTAAGCGAATTAATTTTCATCAACAATGCGGGTCAACAAGTTAAATTGTCACAATTTGCCACCATTACCCAAACTTCCGGACCAAGCTTGCTCGAACGTAGAGACAAATCACCGGCTGTAAGTGTAGAAGCGCAAACCGTAGGTCGTCCTGCCGGAACCGTTGCAGCAGAATGGGAAGAAATTTTTAAAGAAATCGAACGTCCCGCAGGTGTAAGTTACGTTTGGGGTGGAGATATGGAAAACCAATCCGAAGGATTCGGAACTTTAGGAATCGCACTTTTGGCGGCAATTATCTTGGTTTATTTGGTAATGGTAGCTTTGTACAACAGTTTCGCCACACCATTTGTCGTACTATTTTCCATTCCGCTTTCGTTCATTGGAGCCTTGGTAGCCTTGGCATTGACAAATAATTCCCTCAACGTATTTACCATTTTGGGAATCATCATGCTAATTGGTTTGGTTTGTAAAAATGCAATTTTGCTAGTCGATTTTGCCAATCATCGTAAAGAAGCCGGCGAATCTACTTACAATGCCTTAATCCAAGCCAATCACGCGCGTCTTCGTCCGATTTTGATGACCACAATTGCCATGGTTTTCGGTATGTTCCCAATTGCAATCGCCTCTGGAGCTGCAGCCGAAATGAACAACGGATTAGCATGGGTAATCATCGGAGGATTAATTTCCTCACTATTCTTAACCTTAGTCATCGTTCCGGTAGTGTATTCTATCTTCGATAGCATCAAAAACCGCATCAACAAAGGAAAAGAAGAAACAGATTACGCCACTTTAATCATCGAAGATTACGATCATAAAGAATTAAGCGAAGACGGTTTCACCCCGAAACACTAATCCTAAATACCACTTTTTTCTGAAAGTCCCGACCAATATTTTCCTTGGTCGGGATTTTTTTTTTGGAGCAATCGTAAGGCATTTTTTATCCCGAAGCTTCGGGACATGTTCCCGCTTTCCGCTACAATCTTTTTTTTAATTACCCCGGATTTCAATCCGGGTAATTAAAAAAAAGGATTTCCGCTACAATCGGGTCTAAAGGAAAACTTTCGGCATTTTTTAATCTTTCGCCAAAAAAACTTCCCCATAAATTATTAACTTGCAATAAAACCAATTCACCCATGAAAAAAATAATTACCATTCTCTTTTTAGCCGTTACCGTTTTTGCTTGTACTTCAGATAAAACCGAAACCGTAAACATCAAAAATCAATATTCTGTTGAATTACCATCGTTTCTCAACAAAGCCGATAACCTGCATGAAGACGCTTCTTTGCAATATCAAAATGCCTTGCGGGAATTTTACGTAGTAGTCATCGACGAACCAAAATCAGAATTTGAAGCTGCCGTTGAAGAAACTGAATTTACCGGAGATTTGGAAGGTTATACTAATATTTTGCACACTAGTTTAAAGCAATCGCTTGGAGAAGCTAATTTTTCTAACATACAATCCGTTACAATCAACGGTCTCAACGCCCGAAAATTTACGTTTGAAGGCACGCTTGAAAATCTTCCCGTAGTGTACCAAGCCGCTTACATTGAAGGCGAATCACATTTTTACCAAATTGTCTCTTGGACTTTGCAGGAAAACAAAGCGAAATACCAAGGCGAAATGCAAAAAATTATAGAATCGTTTAAAGAAATGAAAAGTAGCCGTTCGGTGAAGTAATAAAACAAAAAGGGCTGTCTCAATAAAAGACAGCCCTTTTTTCATAATAAATTAAAAACCATTTAATTTCTGTTGGCGACCGCAGTATTTTGCCAGTTTTTTACTTCTGCAATTCTGCTTGAGTTGTAATCCACTTCGGCTAATTTGGCATTATTCCAAAAAAACCATTTTCCGGATTTTTGTCCATTTTCATATTCACCCATGGCAATCTTATTTCCGTTCAGGTCATACGAAGTCCATTTTCCGTGCAGTTTTCCATCTTTGTAAAAACCGGTTTGTTTCACTTGTCCATTGTCGTGGAAATAAACTGCTTTTACTGTATTATCATTTACAATTTCGTAAGTGTGGTCTTTTTGTTGAGCAAACGCAAATCCGGAAACACAGATTGCGATAGAGAGCAAAATCTTTTTCATAAATCAATCTTTAAGGTTAATAGATGAAACAAATATAAAAAATATTTTACAATAAACAAACATTCGCTTAACAATTTAGTAACATTGGAATACTTCGATTAATCTCAATAAATAAATTCCAAATCCGAATAAAAGAAATTCCAATAAAAAATTTCAAATTCCAAAAGAAAGCACATCAATGTCAATCACAATTTCAATATCAAAAAACCGACTTTGCGACTTCGCGTCTTTGCGAGAATCTTTACGTGCCTTGCGGTAAAATTTCAGAAAATTCTGTTAAATAAAATTCCAATAAAAAAAAACCAAATTCCACGAAAGAATAAAATCAAAAAATCCTGAACCCGAGACCGAAGGTTAAACTGACGAAGTAATCTGTGGCAAAAAAAAAATCCAATAAAAAAAATCCAAATTCCAAGCTGAAAACGCTGACTCCAAACTAAACCCTCCAAACTCCCCACTCGAACCTGAAATATCTAAACGTTCAACCGGCACTCGCGTTAGGGATTGCAGCGGAAATCCTTTTATTAATTGCTCAGGATTTCAATCCGGGGGTAATTGATAAAAGATTGTAGCGTAAAGCCCGACCGCCTTTTTCTGGCGGGAACGCCCAAATTATTTTCGTTGTAATTTTTGATTTATGATGCCGTAAAACCTTAACAATTATCACTAAATTTGCGACTTTAAAATTTCAATCATGTACAGAAGTCATAATTGTGGAGAGTTGAACGCTTCACATATCAACAAAGAGGTTACACTTGCGGGTTGGGTTCAGAAATCGCGCGACAAAGGTTTTATGAATTGGGTAGATTTGCGTGACCGTTACGGAATTACGCAGTTGATTTTTGATGAAAGTCGTACGGAAAAAGCGGTTTTTGAGTTGGCTAAAACGCTTTCGAGAGAATTTGTGATTCAGGTGAAAGGTACTGTGATTGAGCGTGAAGCGAAAAATAAAAACATCCCAACTGGAGATATTGAAATTTTGGTTTCGGAATTGAATATTTTGAATACGGCTTTGACGCCACCGTTTACAATTGAAGACGAAACCGATGGTGGTGAAGACATCCGAATGAAATACCGTTATTTGGACATCCGAAGAAATCCGGTGAAAAACAGCTTGCTTTTCCGTCATAAAGTGGCGATGGAAGTAAGAAAATATTTGTCGGATTTGGATTTTTGTGAGGTGGAAACGCCTTATTTGATTAAATCGACTCCAGAAGGTGCTCGAGATTTCGTGGTGCCAAGCCGAATGAACGAAGGACAATTTTACGCTTTGCCGCAATCGCCACAAACCTTCAAACAATTGTTGATGGTTGGTGGAATGGACAAATATTTCCAGATTGTGAAATGTTTCCGTGACGAAGATTTAAGAGCGGATCGTCAGCCGGAATTCACTCAAATCGATTGCGAAATGGCGTTTGTGGAGCAGGAAGACATCTTGAATGTTTTTGAAGGCTTGACACGTCATCTGTTAAAAGAATTGAAAGGCATTGTCCCGAGTAATTCGGGAGAGAAATTCCCGAGAATTACTTACGATTATGCGATGAAAACGTACGGAAACGACAAACCGGATATTCGTTTTGATATGAAGTTCGGAGAGTTGAATGAAGTAGCGCAACACAAAGAATTCCCAGTTTTTAATTCGGCTGAATTGGTTGTGGGAATCGCAGCTCCAGGTTGTGCAAGTTATACCAGAAAAGAAATTGACAACTTAATTGATTGGGTAAAACGTCCTCAAGTTGGCGCTGCGGGAATGGTTTACGCCAAATATGAGTTGGACGGAAGCATCAAATCTTCGGTAGATAAATTTTACGACCAAGAAGATTTAAAAAAATGGGCTGAAATTACGGGAGCAAAACCAGGAGATTTAATTTTAGTTCTTTCGGGTCCGGCAAATAAAACTCGTGCTCAACTTTCTGCTTTGCGTATGGAATTGGCAACTCGTTTAGGTTTGAGAAATCCTGAAGTTTTTGCACCACTTTGGGTAGTTGATTTCCCGTTGTTGGAAAAAGACGAAGAATCAGAAAGATGGCATGCGATGCATCATCCGTTTACGTCTCCAAAACCTGAAGACATGGCGTTGCTGGAAACTGACCCAGGAAAAGTTCGTGCTAACGCTTACGACATGGTTTTGAACGGAAATGAAATTGGCGGCGGTTCGATTCGTATTCACGATAAGGAAACGCAACAATTGATGTTCAAATATTTAGGTTTCACCGAAGAAGAAGCAAAAGCACAATTTGGATTTTTGATGGACGCTTTCCAATTTGGAGCGCCACCACATGGAGGTTTGGCTTTTGGTCTGGATCGATTGGTTGCGATTTTGGGAGGACAGGAAACCATCAGAGATTTTATTGCGTTCCCGAAAAATAATTCAGGACGCGATGTGATGATTGACGCGCCATCGGTAATTGATGACAAACAATTGGAAGAATTACATATCGCGGTTAAGAGTTTGTAGTTAACCGCTAAACCACATAAAAAAAACCTCGAAAGACAATTCGAGGTTTTTTTATGGCATCTTTCTTGATTGCGTAAATTAACCGTAAAACTTAACACTATGAAAAATATCCTACCTATTTTAGTGGCAATCACCTTTCTATCATCTTGTACCAGCGATGATTCTTGTCAATGCAATTTATACCAAATGATTCCAGATAGTGAAGGTCAAATTGTGCAAACGTTGGTTGAATCCAAAAGCAGACCTTGCACAGATGAAGATGTGTCAAATTTCCCAATTGCTGAAGATGTAAATTGCGAATAAGTTTTTAGGAAAAGGCTCTTTATATTTTAGTAAAATTGAAAACGACCTTCAATTGATTTGATATCTCAAAAATTAGAAATTCGATGTTGTAAAACCGAATAAAAAAACCTCGAAATTTTATTTCGAGGTTTTTTTGTTTTTTATTAAAACTCAGCGTTTCCGGGAGTTCGTGGAAACGGAATCACGTCTCTAATATTCGTCATTCCGGTTACAAACAGCACCAATCTTTCAAAACCAAGTCCGAAACCACTATGAACCGCTGTCCCAAAACGACGCGTGTCAAGGTACCACCAAAGTTCTTCCTCGTCAATTCCAATTACCTTCATTTTTTCCAAAAGAACATCCAAACGCTCCTCACGTTGCGAACCACCCACGATTTCTCCAATCCCAGGAAACAAAATATCCATTGCGGCAACCGTTTTTTGGTCTTCGTTCATACGCATGTAAAACGATTTGATATTTGCTGGATAATCATACACTATTACAGGCGATTTAAAATGTTTTTCCACCAAGAAACGTTCGTGTTCACTTTGTAAGTCAGCACCCCATTCTTCAATCAAATATTGGAATTTTTTGTTTTTATTCGGTTTTGAATTTTTCAAAATATCAATCGCTTCAGTATAAGAAACGCGTTTGAAATTATTTTCCAATACAAAATTCAATTTCTCAAGCAAAGCCATTTCGCTTCTTTCCGCTTGTGGTTTTTGCTTTTCTTCCTCCAATAAACGGCTTTCTAAAAACTTCAAATCATCGCCACATTTATCAATCGTATATTTAATCACATATTGAATAAAATCTTCGGCCAAATCCATATTGTCGTGCAAATCGTTGAAGGCAACTTCCGGCTCAATCATCCAAAATTCAGCCAAGTGGCGCGAAGTATTTGAGTTTTCTGCTCTAAAAGTAGGTCCAAACGTATAAATCTGACCCAAAGCCATCGCAAAAGCTTCGCCTTCCAACTGTCCGGAAACCGTTAAGTTGGTATGTTTCCCGAAGAAATCTTTTTTGTAATCAATATTTCCTTCTTCATTTTTAGGCAAATTGTCCAATGGCAAAGACGTTACTTGGAACATTTCTCCGGCACCTTCTGCGTCAGCACCCGTAATCACAGGCGTGTTCACATACATAAAACCTTTTTCCTGAAAATATTGATGCACCGCAAATGCCAAAACCGAGCGAACTCGCATAATCGCCCCAAAAGCATTCGTTCGCACACGCAAATGCGCATTCTCGCGTAAAAATTCAAGCGAATGTTTCTTGGGTTGCATCGGGAATTTTTCTGCGTCAGAATCACCTAAAATCTCGACATTCGTTACCTGAATCTCAAATTTCTGACCTTTTCCTTGGCTTTCCACCAATGAACCTTTCAACGCAACAGCAGCACCGGTTGTAATTCTTTTTAAAACCTCCGCAGGCGTATTTTCAAAATCCACAACACACTGAATATTATGAATCGTCGAACCGTCATTTAACGCAATAAACTGGTTGTTTCTAAACGTTCTAACCCAACCTTTCACATAAACATCTTGCATGGTTTGAGCACTGTTAAGCAACTCAATAACTTTAGTGTGTTTCATTTTTGTTTTTATAAAATTCTTTTGAAATTATTCTTTTTTTGAGCCAAAATTTAGGCATTTTTTAAACCATTTTCCCGCTTTCATTCCAAAGCTTTTTTGTTTTAAAGAAAAACAAAAAAGGCTTTTCCCTTCAATCGGGGCTAGATGATAACAACAGGCTCCTTTTATACTTTTTGAATTGGCGAAGTGCAAAGATAATAAAATTTTCTACCTCCAAATTCTTGAAATTTCGCCATCTTTCCACAAAAAACTCCAGAGAGTTATAGTTGTAGATTTTTCTTTAATTTTGCCAAAAAATTTCAGCATGAAAACCGAAGTGCTAATTTCATACACACTTTATATTTTGGGCATTGCGGTACTGCTGGCGTTGGGAATTGCCGTTTTTGTATTGGTCGTAAAACTCAAAAAAGCAAACGCACGAGCACAACAATTCGAAAACAAACACAACGAGCTGGAACTTCGTGTAAACGGACTTCAACTCCAAACGTTGGAAAGCAAGCTCAATCCGCATCTTTTCAAAAATATTCTAAATTCCATTCAGTCGCATGCGTACCAAACCTATCACGCATTGGACAAAATGGCGAACGTACTCGATTATATTTTGTACGAAAGTCAACAAAAATTTGTTTCTCCAAAAGAAGAGATGGAGTTCGCCATGAACCTTATCGAAATCAATAAAATAAAAATCAGTCCGCTTTTTGACCTCAAAGTAAAATCGAAAATAAACGAAAACGAACCACTTTTTGAGCAAGCCATTCTCGCGCCAATGATTTCTATCGACATGATAGAAAACGCTTTCAAACATGCCGATTTAAAAAGTCCGGACGCGTTTATTTCCATCGTCTTCGAATTTAAGAACGATACTTTTATCCTTACGGTTTCCAACAAAATTTCCGACCAAAAAAAGCTACAGAAACCAAACAGCGGAATTGGTGCCAACACGCTCCAGCAAAGGCTTGATATCATTTACGGAACGTCGCACAAACTTGAAAAATTCATAGAAAACGATGTATTTGTCGCACATCTTAAAATAAATCTCCTTGAATACAAAACTCAAATGCTTGCTGCTGGACGATGAACTTCCGGGGCTAACGTACCTAAAAATGCTCTGCGAACAAATCCCGGAATTGGAAGTGGTAAAAGCCTTTGACAATCCCGAAAAGTTGTTGGCAGAAATCCCAAACCTCGATTTCGACTTGGTGATAACCGACATTGAAATGCCGGAAATTGACGGTTTAAGTGTGGCAAATTTACTCAAGGAAAAGCTGGTAATTTTTACAACCGCCTACAAAGAATACGCTGCCGATGCTTTTGATATCGATGCGGTAGATTACATAACAAAACCTGTGAGAAAGGAACGTTTGCAAAAAGCGGCGACAAAAGCGGTGGAAATGTTCAATAAAAAAATTCCGGAAAAGAAATTCGTTCAGCTGAACACAGACAAAGGAAAAGCGTTGCTGTTTTTCGAACAAATTCTACATATCCAACCAAGCGAAACCGACAGTCGCGATAAAGATGTGTTGCTTACGGATGGCAGTATTTTGTTGTTAAAAAACATAACCTTCAACAAATTGATTTCGCTTTTGCCAGCAAACGATTTCTGCCGAATCAATAAAAAGGACATCATTGCTTTGAAAGTGGTGAAATTTTTCGCTCACGACGAAATTACCGCTTCATTTCCTGACAGAAACGGCAGAAATACCATCCTGTTTTTAAGCGATATTTACCGTGCCGATTTTTTGAGAAAGATAGGTGCTTAACTTTGTTACAGGATTACCAAGCTTCATTACATTTGGGGCAAAGTATTTTACATAACCGATTAATCAAAAATTTTCAATCCTGATATTTGCGCGACAAATGAAAAATTTTATGCAAAAACAGAAGAATTCTATTTTCTACATCTTACTTGTTGTGGGATTTTCAGGAATGATTTATTGGTTTCTGGACAAAGGAAAATTACTTGAAAACGGCAGGGAAGTTGTAGAAAAAACAAGCGGAAAATCGCAATGGGCAGAATTTGTGGATGCCATGCAACACAGTTTACAGCATCCGTTGGCGATTTTGTTGGCGCAAATTGTAACTATAATTATTGTCGCGCGATTCTTCGGTTGGATTTCCAGAAAAATCGGTCAACCGTCCGTTGTTGGCGAAATTGTAGCGGGAATTGTTTTAGGACCTTCGTTGGTTGGAATGTATTTCCCGGAATTTACAGAAGCGCTGTTTCCAGCGGCATCACTTGGAAATCTACAGTTCTTGAGCCAAATTGGTCTGATTCTCTTTATGTTTGTGATTGGAATGGAACTTGATTTAAAAGTACTTCGAAACAAAGCCCACGAAGCGGTTGTCATCAGTCACGCCAGTATTATTTTTCCTTTTGCATTAGGTGTTGGATTGGCTTATTTTTTATACGAAGCGTTTGCCCCACAAGGAATAGAATTTTTAGCTTTTGCCTTGTTCACGGGAATTTCCATGAGCGTAACCGCGTTTCCGGTTTTGGCAAGAATCGTGCAGGAGCGAGGCATCAACAAAACGCGTTTGGGAAGCATCGTGATAACTTGTGCAGCAGCTGATGACATCACGGCTTGGTGTATTTTGGCAGCCGTAATCGCAATTGTAAAAGCGGGATCTTTCGTAAGTTCGCTTTATATTATTGTGATGGCAATTTTGTACGTTTTTCTTATGTTGAAAGTAGTAAAACCGTTCCTTAAACGGGTGGGAGACCTTTATTCGTCCAGAAAAACACTGAGTCAACCGGTTGTTGCCATCTTTTTTCTAACATTGATAATTTCGTCTTATGTAACAGAAGTCGTCGGAATCCACGCACTTTTTGGCGCATTTATGGCAGGTGTCATCATGCCCGAAAGCGGAAAATTCCGAAGCATCTTCATCGAAAAAGTGGAAGATGTCGCACTTATTTTACTGTTGCCGCTTTTCTTTGTATTCACAGGACTTCGAACGCAAATTGGATTATTAAATGACAATCCGGAATTGTGGAAAATCACCGGAATCATAATCGCAGTTGCCGTTACCGGAAAATTTTTGGGAAGCGCTTTGGCAGCAAAATTCGTCGGGCAAAATTGGCGCGACAGTTTGGCAATTGGTGCTTTGATGAACACGCGAGGTCTAATGGAATTGGTGGTTTTGAACATTGGTTACGAACTTGGCGTGCTTTCGCCAGAAATTTTTACTATGATGGTGATCATGGCATTGGTGACGACATTTATGACAGGACCTGCTTTGGACATCATCAATTATATTTTTAAAACGAAGGAATCCATCATCCCTGAAACGCTTTCCAACAAAGCCCGTTACAAGATTTTGCTTTCTTTTGCTGTTCCGCAAAGCGGAAAAACGCTATTGAAAGTGGCCAACAGTTTGGTAAAAAAGCAGAACGACAACGCTTTGGTTACCACAATGCATCTTTCGTCGAGCAACGAATTGCATGGTTTTGAATCGAGTCATTACGAAAAGGAAATTTTTTCGCCAATTGTGGAAGAAGCCGAGAATCTGAATCAAAAAATAATTACACTTTTTAAACCTTCGGTTGATATTGATTCTGATGTGACTGAAATCGCAAATCAAGGCGAATTCGATTTGTTGCTAATTGGTCTCGGACAATCTATTTTTGAAGGTACACTTTTGGGTAGAGTGTTGGGTTACACCACGCGAATCATCAACCCCGATCGATTAATTGACAAACTTTCGGGTAAAGAAGGTTTGTTCGAAAATTCTCCTTTCGACGAAAGAACGCGTCACATTGTGGCTTACAGCAAAATGTCTGTCGGGATTTTAGTCGATAAACAACTGGAACATATTGATCAGGTTTTTATTCCGATGTTTTCTGCCAACGACGCTTTTTTGATCGAATATGCTCAAAAGATGATTCACAATAACGGATCTCAAATCACGATTATCGATCCTGCAGGCGAAATTAAAAGTCAGGCCGAAATCAAAGAACGCATTCGTTCCATTGAACAAATCGCGCCAAATCATATTACGCTTTCTTCGGAAAAAACAATGGGCAAAGAATTTTTAGACAAGCAAGATTTGATGATTATCAGTTTAGATAGCTGGAAAAAATTGGTCGATTCGCAAAGTGTTTGGCTCAACAATACGCCATCGGTGTTGATCATCAAACCTTGATTTTGTTAAAATCCTAAATTTAAAACCAAAGTCAATTTTATAGAAATATTGTCTTCAAACCGAGACAATTGATTTGGGCCATATCGATAAAAGCCAGCCAAACCAAAGGCTTTGTAAATCTGGTTCAGTTCAATTCCGGATTCAAAATAGCCATCACGAAGCGTTTTGTAATCAATCCCGGTGTGTTGCTCCTGTTTTTCCATATCTCCCCAAGCCATTCGCGTCACGAAAACCACGGAAGGCTTGATTCCCTTGTAAATTGTAGTTCGTTTGAAGCCATGCTTAAACTGAAACATCACATATTTACTGGAGAAAAATTCGTTGAAATACATGGTTTCAAACGCGTTTTTTCCGGCAATTGTCATGCGTTGTAGCAATCGATCTTTCGTTAAACTGTTTGGCGAAGTATTGTACAAATGCGTTAAAGGCAAGTCACCAATTGCGTAACCGCCTTCCATTAATAACATGGTTTTTTGTCCGTTGAGGTATTTTTTTTCCCAATCTGCTCTGAAATCAATCTTGGAAAAGTCAAAGTCATTGCCTAAAATTCCGCTTAAAGATTGCGTGAACTGAAACGTAAATTTCGGGTAACGTTTTTCAATTTCTAATTTCCCCGAAGGCGTTTGCATGTAATCGCTAAAAGGGTTCCATTGTAACGCAAAACTCGCGGTTGTCATCGTGAAAAAGTCGTAAGCACGAGTATCTTTTACGTAAGTGTAATTAAAAAGCGGTGTAATTTCCGAATGCGAAAGTTGCCAATAACTCTCGGTTTTCGGGATAATTTTGGTTTCGATGTAACCTTGCCACGTTTTGTGGTTGTAAAAAGTGCTCAAGTTGATTGGTCGCGGATCGTAAATCTTAAAAACCCGCTTGTCAATGGCAAAAGATGTACTCGCAATTTCCTTCACATCGTCCGTGAAACTTGCGCCAATCCACGAATTAGAAAAAATCCCAACGCGAACCGCAGCTCCAATGCTGTACTTAATTTCGTTGTCTTTTGTACCGTAAGCCGTGTAACCTTTCAGCTTAAAATTTTCCGAAAAACGATTGTTAGTCGTTCCGCCAACGCCAAGGCGGAAACCTTCGTAATTGTTGTAACTCAGCAAATGCCGAAGGTCTAAATCGAAAAAACCAATCGGCAAATATCCGTCTAAAATTTTTCGACCAAATCGTAATTTATTTTCGAGATTTTCTTTTTTCACAATGCTATCCAGCGTTTCGTAGGTAGCTAAACTGCGTTCGTCTAAAGGTTCTTTTCTATATTGTTGCCAAAAATTTTCATCGCGTTCGATGGCGTTTTTTTTGATTTCAATCGCAACGGCGGAATGGGTGATGTTTACGGGTTCGTTAAAACTAAAATCGAAATTTTCTGATTTTGAAATCAAATAAGTAAAATCTGAAGCATCTTTTTCGCGGGTTCTTTTGGCATTATAATCTCCTTCAAATTTGATGGTTCCGCCTAAAATTTTGATGTCTTCCTCATTTTTTCCTTTCACCACCCGAAACTCTTTTTCCGAAGGAAACCATATTTTTTCTTCGGGCAAAAATTTAAAATAGTGCGTTGCCGCAATGTCCAGAACACCTCGAATTCTGGTGACGGCTTTGGCAATGGAAAAATTTTCGGTATCGATGTACAAAATACCTTCCAAACCTGCCGCTTTGCGTTTTTTTGCCGGTTTAAAGTGAATGACAAATGCTTTTCTATTGTCGATTTTAACGGTATCTAATAATTGATAACGGTAATCTTTGAAAGCATCTCGGGCAATCGGGCTGTTGTATTTGGTTTCGAAAAGTTCGTAATGTTCATCGTAGATAGAAAACGACTGAAGGTTGAAAGCGATGATTTCGTAAATAGGACTTTTAAAACCTGACATCTTCGTCCCGAGAATATTTTCTTTTAATTTTTTTCCGTCAAATAAAAAATCCGACACTTTTTCGGTTTGAAACAAATGGCGTTTGTCCACAATTTCCTTAAAAAGATACTCAGACGAATCGACTTCCTTGAACTTTCTTTTCTGATTTCGAATCACAAAAACCGAGTCAATTTTTCTCTTAATCGAATCAGAATGTGCCGAAACAATGAGTTTGTTATAACTTTTAAAGCGAAAACTATTGAGTTTTCTCTGCGGATCGTTTTGGGGTTTTAACGATTGTGCTTTCTTGATAATATTTTTAGCGGTATTTTCGCCGGAAATGTAAACTTCATCGAGTTTTTGAAGTTTGGCTACCAAAGTAATTTCTTCAAAATTATTTGGATTGTGAATCACTTTGGTTTCATAACCAATGTAAGAAATAATCAGGCTTTGGCGGGAATTATTTTCTATTTCAAAATTTCCGTCGATGTCAGTAATGCTTTTGTTATTGCCAAAAGTTACCGTTGCAAAAGCTAATGGTTGCAGGGAATTTTTGTCTTTTACTGTTCCCGAAAGCCGAACTTGTGCCGCAATCATAGTCGGGAAAAAACAAACTAAAAACAACCAAAAACCTCTCATAAACTGATGCGATTCCATAATGGGGAGTCAACGCGATTGCAAAAGTACGGGTAAAATAATAAAAAAATCCACCGTTAAGTGGATTTTAATATTTTGAAGTGGAAAGATTAAACTTTCATAATTTCTGCTTCTTTTGCCACAAGCAAATCGTCGATTTTTTTCACGAAAGCGTTGGTCAAATTTTGCACTTCTTCTTCAGCAGACTTACAAATATCTTCAGAAGTTCCTTCTTTTTCTAATTTTTTAATATCAGTATTAGCGTCTTTTCTTACATTTCTAATTCCAATTTTAGCCTCTTCCGCTTCAGATTTAGCTTGTTTAACCAAATCGCGACGACGTTCTTCCGTTAACGGCGGAACGCTAATGATAATGTTATCACCATTATTCATTGGATTAAAACCAATGTTGGCAATCATAATCGCTTTTTCAATTGGTTGCAACATATTTTTTTCCCACGGCTGAACGGTAATTGTTCTGGCATCAGGAACGTTGATATTTGCCACTTGAGAAAGCGGCGTTTGTGAACCGTAATAATCCACAAAAACTCCGCCTAACATTGCTGGCGAAGCTTTTCCGGCTCTAATATTTAAAAATTCTTTTTCAAGGTGTGCAATCGAGTTATTCATCGATTCTTTTGCACTGTCTAATATAAAATCAATTTCTTCAGTCATCTTTTTTAGTTTTTAGGGTTTAAGGTTTAAGATTCAAAGTTTCACGGGAAAATTTTGAATAATAAATATTTAAACTTTATACGTTAACTACGGTTCCTACGTTTTCGCCTGCGCAAATTTTTTCCAAGTTTCCTTTTTTATTCATGTCAAAAACCACTATTGGCAAAGCATTTTCCTGGCTTAAAGTGAATGCGGTTGAATCCATTACATTTAAACCTTTTTTGATCACATCTTCAAATGAAATGCTGTCGAATTTTACAGCATCGGCATTTTTTTCAGGATCAGAAGTGTAAATTCCGTCCACTCGAGTTCCTTTTAAAATCACATCAGCATCTACTTCAACACCTCTTAAAACAGCGGCTGTATCTGTTGTGAAATAAGGATTTCCGGTTCCGGCTCCAAAAATTACAATGCGTCCTTTTTCAAGATGGCGAACCGCTCTTCTTTTGATATAAGGTTCTGCAATGGCTTCAATTTTTAAAGCAGTTTGCAAACGCGTCAACATGCCTTTGTCTTCTAAAGCGCCTTGAAGTGCCATTCCGTTAATTACGGTAGCCAACATTCCCATGTAGTCGCCTTGAACTCTGTCCATTCCGTTGCTGGCTCCGGCAACACCTCTAAAAATATTTCCTCCTCCAATCACAATGGCAATTTGCACGCCTTTTTCGTGAATTTTTTTAATTTCTTCGGCATATTCTGCAAGCCTTTGTGGGTCAATTCCGTATTGTCTGTCGCCCATTAAAGCTTCTCCGCTTAATTTTAGGAGGATTCTTTTGTATTTCATCAGTTGCGTTTTAATTTTTTTTTTTGGAGTTTCGAAACTAAATTATAAATTTTCTCCGAAAGTTGTGCAAATATAGTTATAATCTGTTTTTTTAAAATATCATCTTTCAAAAAAATCACTTCGATATTTATCTGTATTTTTGCGAAAATTTTTCAAACGATGAAAACCATTATTAGCGATAGCTTGAAAGAAGCCGAAAGTTATTTGGAATACCGGGACTTGGTTTCTTATTTAATTTCGGAAGGAGGAAACACTGGATTTTTGCAAACTGAAGAAATGTTGCATTACAGCAAGTTAAACGATGCCCGGATGAATCGATTGGACAAAACCATCGTAGTTCCGCCAGAAAATGTAGAGCGATTAAAGTTATTGCGAAAAAAATATATTTGGCTAGTTCTTTCGGAAGGCTGGTGTGGCGATGCTGCTCAAATTTTGCCAATCATGCACAAGATGGAAGTGCTTTCTGATAATATTGATTTCAAAGTCGTACTTCGCGACGAGAATGAGGAATTGATGAATTTATTTTTAACCGATGGTGCCAAATCAATCCCAAAACTAATTGTGTTAGATGCCGAAAATCTTCAGGTTTTAGGAAGTTGGGGTCCAAGACCTCAAGCCGCAATTGATTTGGTCAAAAATTATAAAGCTACTTTTGGTGTGATTGATGAGAAAATTAAAACCAATTTACAAATGTGGTATTTAACCGACAAAGGTTTGAGTACGCAGAGAGAAATTTTAGAAATAATGCGTTTGGCAGAAATTCAGGAATAAGATTTTTCTGTTTAAATTTTTAATTCAAATTCAGCGTTCCTAAAATTTTTATTTTATTTGAAGTGGACATTCCACCCGGATTACAACCCGGTTTTCCTTCCGGAATCTCGCTGCCAATTTGTTTGTAATAGTTTACCCAAGCCGGGAAAAAATCATCGGTTCCAGGTTCTTTGTAAGTCATCGGGGATAACTGAAAAAACGGTTTGTCATTGTTCGCTTTTTTGAACGCATCATAAATCAATTCGGAGCAATAATATTTTCCGTTGTCATACACATAATCGTCATCGTACGGAACACCCATTTGCGCAAGCGAAAAATCAATTGTTTCCGGAATTAATTTTTGGTATTTTTTCTTCACTCTTCCGATGAACATTGGCTTTTTTGTATTTTTCGAAAATTTTTCCAAAGGCGTCAACCGAACTGCGGAACCTGCTGCTTCAATTATAAAAATGCTGTCATTTTTTTGCAAAACCAATCCCATGTGGCTAAAATCATTTCCCTTATAACCTTGCGTCACGGCTTCAATCGCGTCGCACAACGGACCGCAATCCATATCTTGGAAAATTAAATCGCCGGTTTTGAGTTGGGAAACGTTGATTTGAGCGTTTAATAACAAAGTAAAACTAACAAACAGTAGGAGGAATACTTTTTTCATAAATTATAGTGTTTCTTCCGAAATTAATCCTTCAAAATCTTCCAAGCCAAAACCATTTTCCACATGATAATCCCCAATTTTAGTGCGTCGCAATGCCGAAAGATGTGCTCCGGAATTTAAAGCTTTGCCAAAATCAAAAGCCAATGAACGAATGTAAGTTCCTTTGCTGCATTTCACTCTGAAATCAATTTCGGGCAAAGCAATTCTGGTGATTTCAAATTCGTGAATAGTGGTTTTTCGGGTGGGGATTTCTACGGTTTCTCCCGCACGAGCGTGTTCGTACAAGCGAACGCCATCTTTTTTCAACGCTGAAAAAATAGGAGGTTTTTGGTCAATTTCGCCTAAAAAAACATTCACAGTTTCATGAATTAAATTTTCCGAAATATGTTCTGTGGGAAATCTTTGGTCAATTTCTGTTTCCAAATCATACGATGGAGTAGTAGCACCAACGGTGAAAGTTCCGGTGTATTCTTTGACTTGTCCTTGTAATTCCGGAATTTTTTTGGTGAATTTTCCAGTGCAAACAATCAATAAACCGCTTGCTAACGGATCTAAAGTTCCGGCGTGACCGATTTTTATTTTTTTGAGTTTGAGTTTACTTTTTAAAATCCATTTTAATTTGTTAACTGCCTGAAAAGACGTCCAATGCAACGGTTTGTCGATGAGTAAAATTTGTCCTTCTAAAAAATCTTTTGCCGAAAACTGCATTATTTTTGGAAATAAATAAAATAAATAAGAAGTAATGTTCCTACGATAATTCTGTAGTAACCCCAAGGTTTGAAACCATATTTTTTAATGACACCAATAAAAAATTTGATGGCAAGAATCGATACTACGAAAGCCACGATGTTTCCAATGATAAATAATTTTAGATTGTCGCCAGATTGCATGAGCAATTCGTAACCTTTTAATTTCGTTTCGCTGTAGGTTTTTAGGAAAACTGAATAGCAAGTAACCGCTAACATCGTTGGAACTGCCAAGAAAAAAGAAAATTCTGCGGCGGTTTGTCTTGTCAAACCTTGTTGCATGCCGCCAATGATGGATGCTGCAGAACGACTTGTTCCAGGCATCATGGCCAAACATTGCCAAAAGCCTATGGTTACCGCTTTTTTGATGGTGATTTCTTCTTCCGATGCAATCACCGGATTTTTGAAATAATTATCAACGAAAAGTAAAATAATTCCGCCGATTATTAACACAATTGCAATCGGAATCGGATTTCCCAAAACAGCGTCAATATAATCGTCAAAAATATAACCTAAAACAAGTGCCGGAATCACAGCACAAGCGAGTTTGATGTAAAAATTAAATTTTGAGAAATCGAAAAACTTTTTCCAATATAACGCCACCACCGCCAAAATAGCTCCAAATTGAATCGAAACCTGAAAAAGTTTGGTAAAATCGTCCTCCTGAATCCCGAAGTACGAGCTGGTGAAAATCATGTGTCCTGTAGAAGAAACCGGTAAATATTCTGTTAAACCTTCAACGATAGCAATGATAATTGCTTCAATTAAATCCATAAAGTCAATTTGATAATTAGTCAATTTGATTCTTAAAAACGGCAATTATCAAATTACCGAATCGTCAAATTTCTAATTGTTTTTATTCTTTTTTAAAATGGCGTAAATGGTAATCCCGAAACCAATCAACACCGTCGTTGGCGCCAATCGAATTCTTCTAAAATTAAAAATTTCTTCATTAAAAACATTCGGGTCATCGCTTCCACCGCCAGACATCAAGATAAATCCAAGTGTGATTACCGCAATCCCAATCAGTAAAAGTTTATAATTTTCTTTGTCAAAAAGAAATTCGGGTTTGTTTTTATTTTCCATAATATTTCAGTTGTAAAAGATGATAGATGAAAGACGCAAGACTAAAGACAATATATCTTAATACTTCACTCTTAATACTAATAAAGATCATCCGTTCTTAAGTTCAAAAATCTTTGCGTTGCAAAAAACGTACTGAACCAAGTAATTAAAATTCCAAGAAGCAAAACGCCAAGTAAAACTAATCCTGTCAACATTTGGTCTTCCATAATGCGAAGTGCCGGAAAATTCGTTTCTACATAGTATAACACGCCAATCAAAGCCAAAATGGCCAAAACAGCGCCCACAATTCCTAATTTTATGCTTCGCCAAATAAAGGGTTTTCTGATAAAAGATTTTGTAGCTCCAACCATTTGCATCGTTTTGATAATGAATCGGTTAGAATAAATTGATAAACGCATCGAACTGTTAATCAATAAAACCGCGACAATTGCTAAAAATCCACTGGCAATCAAAATCCAAAAACTCACACGTTCAATATTGTCATTCACCATATCCACCAAAACCTTGTCGTAAACAATGTCCGAAACCATTGGATTTGCCTTAATTTCGCTCTCAAATTTCTTGATGCTATCGGCCACGATATAATCCGCTTTTAAGTGAATATCGTAAGAATTTTCTAACGGATTTTCACCCAAAAACGCCATAAAATCTTCCCCAATAATATCCGTATGTTCTTTCGCAGCCTGATCTTTGGTTACAAATTCGTACTGTTTCACAAACTTCGACGTCTTCAGTTGCGTGTCAAAAGCACTCAAAACGCTGTCATTTGCCTCGTTTTTAAAGTAAACAGACATTGCAATTTCCTCTTTAAAATCGTCCGACAATTTTTTAGAATTAATCACAAACAAGCCCAAAATTCCGAGCAAAAAAAGCACCAGAAAAACACTCAAAACCACCGAAAAATAGGATGAAATCAGTCGTCGTTTTTGAAATTTCTCAAAAGATGAAGCCATACTTAAAAATTTAATGCCGTAAAAATAGTAAACATTTCCGTAAACGCAGTTTATAACGCACAAACTTTTAACTTTCGTACAATAAATGTAAATTTGCGCGTTCGAAACGATTTTTTTTGTATAAAGAAGCGAAACGTTCAGGCAAATTTGCCCTCCATGTTCCCGCTTTCCGCTACAATCTTTTATCAATTGCCTCGGGTTTAAACCAGAGGCAATTGATAAAAGGATTTCCGCTTCAATCGGGGCTAAAGGAAAATTTTCCGGCATTTCAGCAATCATTCGGACCAAAATTGCGCATAACATAGATTGAACAAAGACATAAAACGCAGATTCATCGTTCCAAAAGAAAACTTTGAACCTTTGCAACTTAGAACCGTAGTAACTTAAGATGAAATACAACCCGAACGAAATCGAAAAAAATTGGCAAAAATATTGGGCAGATAACCAAACTTTTGCCGCAGAAAATAATTCCGAAAAACCAAAATATTACGTTTTGGATATGTTTCCTTATCCTTCAGGAGCCGGATTACACGTAGGTCATCCTCTGGGTTACATCGCTTCAGATATTGTAGCAAGATACAAGCGTCACCAAGGTTTTAACGTTTTGCATCCGCAAGGTTACGACAGTTTCGGACTTCCGGCAGAACAATACGCCATCCAAACCGGACAACATCCTGACAAAACCACTAAAGAAAATATTGCTCGTTATAGGGAACAATTGGACAAAATCGGTTTTTCTTTCGATTGGAGTCGCGAAGTGCGAACCTCAAGTCCCGAATATTACAAATGGACACAGTGGATTTTCATCCAATTGTTCAATTCTTGGTACGACAAAGATGCCGATCAGGCTCGCGATATCAAGACGTTGATCATGAATTTCGAAGAAAACGGAAATTCAAAAGTAAACGCCGTTTCTGACGACAATGTCGATGAATTTTCTGCAGAAGATTGGAAATCCTACTCAAAAGAAGAACAAGAAAGAATTTTACTAAAATACAGATTAACGTTCCTTGCCGAAACAGAAGTCAACTGGTGTCCGGCTTTGGGAACTGTTTTGGCAAACGACGAGATCGTAAACGGCGTTTCAGAACGTGGCGGACATCCAGTAATCCGCAAAAAAATGACGCAATGGAGCATGCGAATTTCAGCTTATGCCGAAAGATTGTTGCAAGGTTTGGATACCATCGATTGGACCGAATCGCTGAAAGAAAGCCAAAGAAACTGGATTGGAAAATCTGTTGGAGCTTCGGTAACTTTTAAAGTAAAAGATTCAAAATCTGAACGTGATGCCGTAGATTACATCCTTTCTGGAGACGACACTAACGAACACAGAATTGAAGTTTTCACCACAAGACCTGATACGATTTTCGGAGTAACATTTATGACTTTGGCACCAGAACACGATTTGGTTGCCAAAATTACCACTCCTGAACAAAAACAAGCAGTTGAAGCGTATGTAGAAGCAACAGCAAAACGCTCTGAACGCGAAAGAATGGCCGATGTAAAAACCATTTCTGGCGTTTTCACAGGAGCTTATGCAGAACATCCGTTTACCAAAGAAGCCATTCCAGTTTGGATTGGCGATTATGTGCTTGCAGGTTATGGAACTGGAGCCGTAATGGCCGTTCCTTGTGGCGACGAACGTGATTACGCCTTCGCAAAACATTTTAATATTCCGATAAAAAATATTTTTGAAAACGTCGATATTTCGCACGAAGCCTACGGTTCAAAAGACAACGTGGTGATTGGTAACTCCGATTTCCTAAACGGATTGAACTACAAGGAAGCGACCAAAAAAGCCATCGAAGCGTTGGAAGAATTAGGACAAGGAAAAGGAAAAACCAACTACCGTTTGCGTGATGCCGTTTTCTCCCGCCAAAGATATTGGGGCGAACCGTTTCCGGTATATTACGTCAACGGATTGCCACAGATGATTGAAACGCAACATTTGCCAATTCGCCTTCCGGAAGTGGAAAAATATTTGCCAACCGAAGACGGACAACCGCCTTTAGGAAATGCCACAGAATGGGCTTGGGACAGTGGTCAGAATGCGGTGGTCAGTAATCAGTTGATTGATAATAAAACTATTTTTCCTCTTGAACTCAACACCATGCCTGGTTGGGCTGGAAGTTCGTGGTATTGGTTGCGTTACATGGACGCTCATAATGAAAATGAATTTGTTTCAGACGAAGCACAAAATTATTGGCAAAATGTCGATTTATATATTGGCGGAAGCGAGCACGCCACAGGTCACCTTTTATATTCTCGTTTTTGGAATAAATTTTTAAAAGACAGAGGTTTTGTTGTCAAAGAAGAACCGTTCCGGAAATTAATTAATCAAGGGATGATTTTGGGGACGAGTGCGTTTGTACAAGAATTGAAAATAGAAAATTTTGACATTTCTATTAAATCTGTGAACGGAACTGACCAAGACATTAATATTTCAGTTGACGAGGAAACTTTGTACGTTTCTAAATCTGTTGATTTGAAATCAGATGCCAATTTCACTATAGATTCGATTAGAAAGTTTGTGTTAAATAAGTTCTGTTTTAATAATGACATTAAATCGTTTGATGTTGCAGATGTTCAGTTGTCTACATTTAATAGAAGAGATATTCACGTAGATGTTTCTTTCGTAAATTCTTCAGATGAATTGGATATTAATGGATTCAAAAATTGGCGTCCAGATTATAATGATGCTGAATTTTTAAATGAAGAAAACGGCAAATTCATCGTTTCTCGCGAAGTGGAAAAAATGTCAAAATCCAAATACAACGTAGTTACGCCAGACGACATCTGCGAAGAATACGGAGCCGACACGTTACGTTTATACGAAATGTTCCTTGGTCCATTAGAACAAGCAAAACCATGGAACACTGCCGGAATCACAGGTGTGTTCGCATTTTTGAAGAAATTGTGGAAATTATATTTTGACGAATCTGGTTTGATTGTGAATTCCAATCCTGCAACGCCAGAAGCGTTGAAAACCTTGCACAAAACCATCAAAAAAGTACAGGAAGACATCGAAAATTTCTCTTTCAATACTTCGGTGAGTTCGTTTATGATTGCCGTGAATGAATTAACGACACAAAATTGTCACGAACGTTCGGTTTTGGAACCTTTGGCAATTTTAATTTCGCCTTATGCACCACATATCGCAGAAGAATTATGGAAACAATTGGGTCATACAGAAAGTATTTCAACCGTTCCGTTCCCAAGATTCAATCCGGAATATTTAATTGAAAGCAACAAAGAATATCCAGTTTCATTCAACGGAAAAATGCGTTTTACCATCAATCTTCCCTTGAACTTAACGGTTGCAGAAATCGAAAAAATTGTAATGGAAGACGAAAGAACCCAAAAGCAGTTAAACGGAGTTCCTCCAAAAAAGGTAATCATCGTCCCGGGAAAAATCATCAATTTAGTTGGATAGTTTTTTAGCGAAACATTAAAGTATTTCCACCGATTAAAATCATTATAATTCTTTAATCTATGGAAAAAAAATATTGAAATCCATATTATGCAAAAAGCAAAGTATGGATTTTTTTAACGTAATTAAAATATCTGCTAACAAACTTTTGTCTATTTTTTTTCATAATTGCATGATAATTCGTACATTACACGCATTCACCACCAAATTTTTTATTTATGAAAAAACTTTACATTTCGATTTTTCTTTTATCATTGTCATCAATTATTCGTGCACAGGACTCGAAAATTCAGGTCTCAAGCGCGGAAAAGGTTAAGTTTGACGTCTATTTTGGCGCGGGCGCTTTGTTCAACAGCGATTACAAGCTGAATCAAAAATTAGTTGACGCAAACATGCCCGAAATTAAAAATGTTGTACCGGAATTAAGTGTCGGACTAAACGCGGAATGGTTGAATTGGTCAGCGGATTTGGAGTTAACAACAAGTTATTTCAAAAAAGACAACAATCCACTTCGGTCGGAAGCATTAAGCACCGGACTAAAACTTCGGGGACACTATGCTGCATACAAAACGCAAAAGTTTCTTTTTTCAGCGGGAGTTGACCTCACTTATCATGTCAACTACATCAATTTATACAATAGAGACGCTCATATCGATTTAAACAACCTTAATCCGACCACCCAAATTGGTAGCATCAGGTTAACGAATGAAATGTTTTACGTTGGACCATCAGTTGCCGTAGGCTTGTTTCAGCATAGAACAACAAAATTACGACTGAACGCAGGTTATGAAATTGCAGCAATCAGTAGTAGATGGAAATCCGATTATACAGTCGTAAACAATACATTTCGAGAAAACGGACACGATCGATTCTATTTGAAGTTAGTAATCATGTAAATCTTTTAAGAAAAATTTACCACTGACAAATTTTCATAATAAACAGAACCTCGCTAAATTGGCGAGGTTCTTGCTTTGATAAAGAAAAGAATTTTTAAATCTTTCAATCATCAAATCTTTAAATTGAAAAAATGATAGGATATTATATTTTAATCGGAGTCATCGCCTTAGTAAGTTGGGCAGTTAGCGCCAAACTTCAGAGCAAATTTGAGCATTACTCAAAAGTACATTTACGCAATGGCATGAGTGGTGCCGAAATCGCCGAAAAAATGCTTGCCGATCACGGAATTTCCGGCGTTCGCGTCATTTCAACATCTGGTCGTTTAACGGATCATTACAATCCGTCGGACAGAACCGTAAATTTAAGCGAAGCCGTTTACAACCAAAGAAACGCCGCAGCTGCAGCCGTTGCCGCTCACGAAGTGGGTCATGCCGTCCAACACGCTCAAGCCTACAGTTGGTTGACGATGCGATCTAAAATGGTTCCCATGGTTAACGTTGCCGCGCCAATTTCGCAGTGGTTAATTATTATTGGATTGATTTTAGGAGCCGCAGCCGGATTTGGAGCCGGATATTACGTTGCCATCGCAGGTTTGGTCTTGATGTCCATTGCCACAATTTTCAGCGTCATCACGCTTCCTGTGGAATACGATGCCTCCAACCGCGCTTTGGCTTGGCTAAAAAATAAAAACATGGTGAGTCAAGAAGAATATGCAGGTGCAGAAGACTCGCTAAAATGGGCCGCGAGAACCTATCTCGTTGCCGCAATTGGTGCCATCGCCTCGTTGCTTTATTGGGCTTTGCAAGTTTTTGGCGGTCGAAGAGACTAAAAATAAATCACACAAATCCGTATCAACCGATGCGGATTTTTTTTGTTTTGGAGCCTCCCGAAGCATCGGGACCAGGCATTTTTTAAACGAAGTTCCCGCTGTACATTTCAATCTTTTCTTTTTTAAAGAAAAAAAGAAAAGGATTTCCATTTCCATCGGGGCTAAAAGAAAAGTAAAGGCATTTTTTAAACAACAGTTAGAAAAGAAATTACAATTTTTAAACTTCCAAATTCCAAATCAATGAACTCCTGGTTTTAAACTTCCAACTTCAAACTCCAAACTCCAAACTTCCAACTCATAACTCATAACTCATAATTCATAACTCACAACTGAATCTGTCTTTCAATCTGAGTGTCCAATGAAATAAAAGTTTCCGTACGGGAAACGCCTTCAATAGTTTGTATTTTAGTGTTGAGCAACTGCATGAGATGTTCGTTGTCGCGGCAAATTATTTTTATCAAAATCGACCAGTTTCCGGTGGTGTAATGACATTCCAAGACTTCGGGAATTTTTTTCAGGTCGCGAACTGCTTCCAGATTTTTTGCGGCTCTATCCAAATATATTCCCACAAACGCCATGGTTTTGTAACCCAGAACTTTCGGATCTACCACAAATTTCGATCCTGAAATCACGCCAGATTGTTCGAGTTTTCGCAACCGTTGATGAATTGCCGCTCCCGAAATTCCAACTTTGTTGGCAATTTGCAAAATAGGTTTTCTGGCATCTGCCATAAGCTCGCGCAAAATTTCTTTGTCGATTCCGTCTATTTCAATTTGTAAGCTGTTGATTTTCATTTGCTGAAAAATTTAAATCAAATATACGGATTTGGTTGAAGAATAATAGAATTAACTTTTTCAGACTTGTAATTCTAAATGAGATGCAATGGAATAGAATCTCTCTAGTTTGAGATTCTTCCTTCGTCGGAATGACAAAGTGTAAATTTTAGACAAAGATTGGCGGACGAACCTGTCCTGAAACAAAACCAAGCTTTTCCCATAGCCCCGATGGACAGCAGTAGCCTTTTTTTCTTTAAAAAAGCTACTGCAAACAGCGGGAATTACGTTTATAAATATGCCGGACGATTCGCTTCTTCAAGCCAACATAATTATTGGTTGAGATTCCTCCTTCGTCGGAATGACAAAATGGGGAATTTAACTCGAGACATTTTTAGGGTTGTAACCCATGTATGAAACTTCTTTTTCGTTGAAAATAACGCCGAATTCCTCAAGTTCCTGCAGGATTGGTTCGTACACTTCTTTTGTGATGGGAAGTTGGACTCCTGGCGTTTTGATTTCGCCATTTAATATTTTTAGGGCGGCAATTGCCACGGGTAAACCTACGGTTTTTGCCATTGCAGTGTACGTTTGATCGTCGCCAAGGCAAACCATTTTTGAGTCGATTTGTTTTTCTTCGCCGTTGATTACAAAGCCAAATTTATGGTACATGACGATCATGTCTTTGTCGTTTGGCGCCAATGTCCAACTGTCTGAAAGGATTTTTTCGAGGATTTGTGCGGGTGTTGCGTTTTTAAGACCTACGATTTTTTTGCCGTTAAACAAATCGAGTTCCAAAAGTTTGTCCCACATGATATCGTCTTGGTCGATTTTTAGGCTCAAACGAAGTTTAATTTCTACGGAATCTGTTGGATGATAAGGTAAGAAAGAGTTTACAAATTCGCGATAAGTCATGGTTTCAGAATTTTCCATAACATAGCTGTCATCGGTCATTCCAAGCGTGACGAACATATTCCAAGCTTTAGAAAAACCAACACGGCGAATCGTGCCGCGATACAAAGTCAATACGTCGTCTAAGCCGTAAACGCTTCGGTATTTCAACGAATCGCGATTGGCATAACCTTCAAAACGGCCGTAACCTTCGACTTCCATAAATTCGGTTCTTCGGAATAATTTATTGTAGGGAATGTATTTGTATTTGCCTTCCTGAATGAATTTCGCCGCACCACCTTGTCCGGCAAGTACCACGTTTCTTGGATTCCAAGTGAATTTGTAGTTCCAAAGATTATTGTCGGATTCAGGAGCAACCAAGCCACCACAAAAAGATTCGAACAAAATCATTTTTCCGCCACGATCACGGATTTCGTCAATGACTTTCATGGCACTCATGTGGTCGATTCCGGGATCGAGTCCGATTTCGTTCATAAAAACCAGATTATTTTCCTTGGCTTCGGCATCTAAATTTTGCATGGCATCACTGATGTACGAGGCGGTAACCATGTGTTTTTTATATGAAATACAATCTTTTGCAACTTCAATATGCATAAAAGCCGGAAGCATGGAAATGACGATGTCGGCTTTAGAAATTTCTTCTTTTCGTTGTTCCGGATCATAGATGTCGAAAGAAATCGCACGAGCATTTTGGTGGTTGGCAGCTTTTTTTTGGGCGAGTTCTAACGAAAGATCAGCAATGGTTATGAACAGATTTTCAGGGATTGATTTGTTTAATAAATATTGAATTAGGGAAGAAGCAGATCTTCCGGCTCCAATAATGAGTATGTTTCTCATAGAAAGGGAAATTGTTGAAAAATAACACAAACATAGCTATTTGTTATGTTTTATCAAACTAATTAGGACTTGCATTGAAAATTTAACAGTATTAAGTAGTAACTTTGAATGTAAATTTTTTTGATTAATCATGGAAAAGAAAATTCAGGCAACGGCATTGGTATTTGGTTTTTTGGCAATTGTATTTGGAGCATTTGGCGCACACGCTTTGAAAGCACATTTAAGTTCCGACCAATTAATTTCTTTTGAAACCGGAGTTAGGTATCAAATGTATCATGCTTTATTTTTACTTTTTGTAAGCAAAATTTCCCTTTCGGAAAAAGCTAAAAACGTGATTTTTTACCTCGCGGTTTCAGGTGTGATTTTGTTTTCGTTTTCAATCTATTTATTGACTACAAAAAGCGTTTCAGGTATAGATTTTGGAGCTATTGGTTTCATAACTCCCATTGGAGGATTGTTAATGATATTGGCTTGGATTGTATTATTTTTGAATATAATAAAAAAGAAAGCATAATTTTTTGCTAAATCTACCAACGTATAATTTTAATTTCTACTTTTGCACCGTTAACTAAACAACACAAATAACAATTTTTATGGACAATTACGCCCAAATTACGAAAACGATTTCGTTGGAAAGATATGGTATCAAAAACGTGGACGAAGTAATTTACAATCCGTCATACGATTTGCTATATAACGAAGAACTAAACGCCGATTTAACTGGTTTTGAAAAAGGACAAATTTCAGAACTTGGAGCTGTAAACGTGATGACCGGAGATTTTACCGGAAGGTCGCCAAAAGATAAATATATTGTTGAAGATGCACAAACCAAAGATACTATTTGGTGGACTTCGCCAAAAGCGGTGAATGACAACAAACCAATTTCTACCGAAACTTGGGATGCTTTAAAAGAAACAACAGTTAAACAACTTTCTGGCAAACGACTTTTTGTAGTAGATGCATTTTGTGGTGCCAACGAAGGAACTCGTTTGAAAGTAAGATTCATCATGGAAGTGGCTTGGCAAGCGCATTTTGTAAAAAATATGTTTATCCGTCCAACGGAAGAAGAGTTAGAAAATTTCGGCGAGCCTGACTTCATCGTAATGAACGCTTCTAAAACAGAATTTAAAGATTTTAAAGAACACGGATTAAATTCTGAAGTGTACATTGCTTTTAATTTAACCGAAAAAATGCAGATTATCGGTGGAACTTGGTACGGCGGTGAAATGAAAAAAGGTATGTTTTCAATGATGAATTACTACCTTCCGTTACAAGGAATTGCCTCGATGCACTGTTCTGCAAATAAAGGAAAAGATGGCGATGTCGCTGTTTTCTTTGGACTTTCGGGTACCGGAAAAACCACGCTTTCTACAGACCCTAAACGTGAATTAATTGGTGATGACGAACACGGCTGGGATGATAAAGGTGTTTTTAATTTTGAAGGAGGTTGCTACGCAAAAACAATCGACTTGAGCAAAGAAAACGAACCGGATATCTACAACGCGATTCGTAAAGACGCGCTTTTGGAAAACGTAACGTTAGATGCCGATGGGAAAATTGATTTCCATGATGGTTCTGTGACGCAAAATACGAGAGTTTCTTACCCAATTTATCACATCGATAATATTGTGAAACCGGTTTCAAAAGCAGGTCATGCTACAAAGGTAATTTTCCTTACAGCAGACGCTTTTGGGGTAATGCCACCAGTTGCAAAATTGACTCCAGAACAAACCAAATACCATTTTCTTTCTGGATTTACAGCGAAGTTAGCCGGAACCGAAAGAGGTGTAACCGAACCACAACCCACATTTTCAGCTTGTTTCGGTAAAGCATTTTTATCACTTCATCCAACGAAATACGGAGAAGAATTGGTAAAAAAAATGGAACAAAACAATGCGACCGCTTACTTGGTAAACACAGGTTGGAACGGAACCGGAAAAAGAATTTCTATCAAAAATACCAGAGCCATTATTGATGCTATTTTAGATGGTTCTTTAGAAAATGCAGAAACCACAACGTTGCCCATTTTCAATTTAGAGATTCCAACAGCTTTGGCAGGAGTAGAATCAAACATTTTGGATCCGCGAAAAACGTATGAAAACGAAATTGAGTGGCAAACCAAAGCCAAAGATTTAGGAAAGCTTTTCGTGGCGAACTTCGAACAATACGCTACAAACGAAGAAGGCAAGAATTTAAGAAAAGCCGGACCACAAGTAGTTTAAAACAAAAATCCGCAGGAAACAGCGGATTTTTTTGCATAAAAAAACCGTTCAACAGAACGGTTTTTTGTTTTTTATAAGTAAGTTTATTTACTTTTTTCTTCCTTATTCGCTTTCGCAATATATTTATCCAAAGCCATCGTCATCGAAGGCGCTTCAGGAGCTGGAGCCATGATGTCCACGCGAAGATTATGGTCTAAAGCTTCTTTTTGAGTAGTGCTTCCAAAGACAGCAATTCGGGTGTTGTTTTGTTGAAAATCAGGGAAATTCATGAACAAAGACTTAATTCCTGTCGGACTAAAAAACGCCAAAACATCATAATAAACATCGGCCAAATCGCTCAAATCGCTCATCACCGTTTTGTAAAAAGTAGCCTGTTTCCAATCCACTTTTAAACTGTTCAACGTTTGCGGAGCATCAGCATTCAATTGGTCTGAAGCTGGAAGCAAAAATTTTTCGTCCTTGTATTTTTTAATCAAAGGCGATAAATCTGCAAAATCCTTTTGTCCCACGTAAATCTTACGTTTTCTATACACCACATACTTTTGTAAATAAAAAGCCACCGCTTCGGATTGGCAAAAATATTTCAAATCCTCAGGAATTTTATAACGCATTTCCTCGGCAACTCTAAAGAAATGATCAATTGAGTTTTTGCTGGTTAAAATTATCGCGGTAAAATTGTTTAAATCAATTTTTTGAGCCCTAACTTCTTTCGCCCCAACGCCTTCAACATGTATAAACGGCCTGAAATCAATTTTGACTTTATGTTTTTGCTGAAGCTCAAAATACGGAGAATTTTCCACTTTAGGCTCTGGTTGCGACACCAAAATTGTTTTCACTTTCATACTTAACTGTTACTTGTTTGCTACCTGTTTGTAAACCAATAATAGATGAAATAATAAGGGGCTATTTCAAGAGCGCAAAGATACAAAATAAAATAAAACAACTTACTCAAGATTAAATTTTGATAATTCTTCAAAGAAAGAAGGTAAGTAGCAATATTTATTAGTAAAATTACAATAATTACTATGTAAATTAAAAAATCCGGAATATTATCGTTGTAAAACAATACCACATTAAGCGGTAATAACAACATGCCAACGTAAGTTCTGTAGCTAACTTTTTGTAAATTAAACTGTTCAGTAAATTCTTCCACGTTAAAAGCCGTCGCGATTATCTTCTCAATCAAATATTTTGATAACACAAAAACCGACAAAAGTGTAAAAATTCTTACGAAAACAACCCAATCCATCTTCGAAACCACGCCTAAATAAGACAGCGAAATTTGGATAAAAAACGAAAACGAAACCGCTTGAACCACAAACAAAATAATCGTAAACCAACTCACCACATTCCCGCTATCACGATAAATTTTAATGTATTTATCGCTAAAAGCCAGCTTCGAAAAATCACTAAAACGCGGCTCAAAAATTCCTCTTGCGGCCGCGATCAATAAAAAACTTCCCACAAATAAAACCGTAGCCCAATCTTGGCTCTCAAAAAAACGCGGTTCTAAGAAAAAATCTTTCATTTCGCAAAATTACATAAAAAACAATCCATTCATTAATTTTTTTTGGGCAGCAATTCCGGCCGCTAACTTCAAGCTTCAACCAGAAAAACTCGTTTTTTTAGCGTTGCAAAGGAGCTTCCGCTGGTCGCTCTTTCCAATCGCAAAAAACGTGGTTTTTCTGGTCCAAGGCTTTCCGTTGCGTCCGGGCTGCAAAACAACCCTGTGCTAAAAAATTATTATCATTTTATTAGGAAACAAAAACACTAAAAAACGTACTTTTGCGCCGTAATTGAAAACAATCTATGAAAACCGGGCTGGTTATAATCCCCACTTATAACGAAATTGAAAACATCGAAAATATCGTAACAGCGGTATTTTCGCTCGATCAGCCGTTTCACGTTCTCATCGTCGATGACAATTCGCCTGACAAAACCGGCGAAAAAGTAATCGAACTCCAAAAAAAATTCCCCAACCTATTTCTCGAAATTCGCCAAAAAAAATCCGGTTTAGGAACTGCCTACGTTCACGGATTCAAGTGGGGTTTAGCCCGCAATTACGAATACCTCTTCGAGATGGATGCCGATTTTTCGCATAATCCGCAAGACCTCCCCAAACTTTTTGATGCTTGCCATTTTGGCAATGCCGATGTAGCCATTGGTTCGCGCTACGTAACAGGTGTAAACGTTGTAAACTGGCCTTTGAGTCGCGTTTTACTCTCGTATTTTGCCTCTGTTTACGTTCGCCTAATCACTGGAATGGAAATCCAGGATACAACCGCTGGATTTATTTGCTACAAAAAAAATGTGCTCGAAAACATCAACCTCGACAAAATTAAATTCATTGGTTACGCTTTTCAAATTGAAATGAAATACCGCGCTTTTGCCAAAAAATTTAAAATTGTTGAAGTACCTATTATTTTCACCGACAGAACAAAAGGACAATCTAAAATGAGCAATTCTATCATTAAAGAAGCGATTTTTGGCGTGGTTGTGTTGAGAATAAAAAAAATATTTAATACCTTGTAATACAGATTTTTAACGTACCGCCATAAAAAATGAAAAGTGTTTTAATTAAAAATGCCAAAATTGTCAACGAAGGAACAATTTTCGAAGGAGATGTATTAATCGAAAACGAATACATCGTGGAAATTGCCGAAACTATAAGCGCCAAATCGTCTTCAACCAAAATTATTAACGCCGAAGGAAATTATTTAATTCCGGGAGCGATAGATGATCAAGTTCATTTCCGCGAACCCGGACTCACACACAAAGGAGATCTTTATACCGAATCTCGTGCCGCTGTTGCCGGAGGAATTACTTCTTTCATCGAAATGCCGAACACGAATCCGCAAACAACAACTATTGAATTGCTCGAGGAAAAATTTGCGTTAGCAAAAGAAAAATCCATTGCTAATTATTCATTTATGTTTGGTGGAACGAATGATAATCTCGACGAAATTTTAAAGGTTGATCCTAAAACCGTTGCCGGACTCAAATTATTTTTAGGTTCGTCCACAGGAAATATGTTGGTTGACAACGAAAGCGTTTTGGAAAAAATATTTTCGAGTACGCCTTTGCTTATTTCGGTTCATTGCGAAGACGAGCAAACCATCAAAGAAAATTTGGCAAAATATAAAGAACAATATGGCGATGACATTCCGGTTAAATTCCATCATTTAATTCGCAGCGAAGAAGCTTGTTATATTTCGTCTTCACGAGCAATTGAATTGGCTAAAAAAACCGGAGCCAGATTACACGTTTTTCATCTTTCAACCGCCAAAGAAATGTCGCTTTTTACCAATAAAATTCCTTTGGAAGAAAAGAAAATTACGGCAGAAGTTTGTGTTCACCACCTTTGGTTTACCAACGAAGATTATGACAAAAAAGGCAATTTGATAAAATGGAATCCTGCGGTAAAAACCCAAGCCGATAAAGATGCGCTTTGGGAAGCGTTGCTTGATGGAAGAATTGATGTGATTGCCACAGATCATGCGCCACATACATTGGAGGAGAAAAAAAATCCTTACACTTCAGCTCCTTCGGGAGGACCGTTAGTGCAACATGCGGTTGTAGCCATGTTTGAAGCTTTTCACCAAGGGAAAATTTCCATTGAAAAAATCGTGGAAAAAATGGCACACAATCCGGCAAAATTATTCCAGATTGAAAAACGTGGTTTTATTAAACAAGGTTATTTCGCGGATTTGGTGATTGTCAATGCCGGTTTGCCTTGGAGCGTGAAAAAAGAAAATATTTTGTACAAATGTGGTTGGTCGCCGTTTGAAAATTTTACGTTTAAGTCAAGAATTACGCATACTTTTGTTAATGGCGAATTGGTTTACAACAATTTCAAAGTAAAGGATATTCCTGCTGGAAAACGCTTGGAATTCAACCGATAAAAATTTTTCAATCATGAAAAAAATATTGTTGAGCATTATGGTTTTGTTTGTTGTTTCTTGCAAAAAAGAAGCTGTAGCAAAACCCGACAATTTAATCGAAATGGAGCAAATGGAGAAAATTTTGTATGATCTTTCTTTGTTACAAGCTTTGCGAAGCACGTCAAAACCTGAGTTGGATTCCGCTGGAATTGACCCAAAAACTTACGTGTATCAAAAATATAAAATCGATAGTTTGCAATTTGCCAACAGCAATGCTTATCACGCTGCAAAAGATTTAAAAAAATACGAACGCATGTACAACCGCGTGAACGAAAAATTACAAGCCGATAAAAAAGTGGTGGATTCTTTAATCAAAGCCAATCCGGCAAAACCTTTAGATGTCACACCACAAACCAATAACTAAGAGAGAATTTTCTCTCTTTTTTTATTTTAGAAAAATATGAACGCAACTTTTAGAAAAGCGCATCTCAACGATTTATTACCCATTTGGAAAATTTTGCAAGAAGGTATTTTACGAAGAAAAGCGGACGGAAGCCAACAATGGCAAGATGGTTACCCAAATGTTTCAGTAGTAGAAAACGATATCGACAAAGGTTACGGTTTTGTTTTAGAAATCGACGAAAAAATTGCGGGTTATTGCGCCATTTTAATCAATGATGAACCAGCTTATGACGCCATTGAAGGCAAATGGTTATCCGAAGGAAATTTTGTGGTATATCATCGTGTGGGGGTTTCCGAAGACTTTTTAGGACAAGGCATTGCCATAAAAATGCTACAAGAAATTGAGAATTTTGCTTTGCAACATAATATTTTTAGTTTAAAGGTTGATACCAATTTCGACAATCCTGCCATGATGGGTTTGTTCGAAAAATTAGGTTATCAATATTGTGGCGAAGTTTATTTTAGAGGAAGTGCCCGAAGAGCCTACGAAAAATTGTTGCAATAATTATTTTTTGTTCAAAGTTTCTGTAACTTTTTTCAAATAATCTTCGATTGGGGTAAAAGTAAAATTTAATGTTTTTACCATTTTTTCATTGCTAAACAAATCCTGAGTGTGAAGCGATTTCGCCGTGGCACGCGATAATTTTCTTTTGGTGCCAAAAAAAGTTGCCATCAGCCAATCTAATCGCCAAGCGATGGAAAGCATCGTTGGACTTGCGTTTCGAGTTGGGCGTTTTTTTTGCAAAACATCGGCAATGGTGTTGGCTATTTTTCGAACCTCGATATTTTCTGCAACCACTACAAAACGCTCTTTTTCGATTTCGGAACTCATCAATTGAGTCATGATTTTCACCAAATCGTCAACCGCCACAAACCCCGATTTTCCGCTGGTGTAAAAAGACAAACCACTTTTTACCCGATGAAAAATTTCGCTGCTTCCGTTTTTCCAAAAAACCGGACCTAAAATCACACCCGGATTCACAATCACGGTTTTTAGACCTTCTTCTTGCGTTCGCCAAACTTCCATTTCAGCACCGTGTTTTGAAATGGCGTAATCGCTGTGAGGCTTTTCGGGATTCCATTCAGTGGTTTCGTCAATGAATTTTTCGTGTGGTTGCAAATCGCCCAAAGCCGCAATTGAACTGACGTAGCACAATTTTTTCACACCAAAATCTAAACAACAGTTGGCTACATTTGCCGTTCCTTCAATGTTTGTTTTGCGTAATTTTTCCTCATCTTTTGGGTCGAAAGAAATAAATGCCGCACAATGGTAAACATATTCAATTCCTTCGAAAGCCTTCTCTAATTCGGGAATATCAAGGATGTCGGCTTTTGTCCAATTGATTTTTTCAAAAAGATCCAACCGATTTTTGTAGGCAAAAAGTTGCTTGGTTTTGGCGATATTTTTTTCGGTATTAAAAAGTGCACGAACCGTTTGCCCGTTTTCGAGCAAATGCAAAAGTAGGTGAGAACCGACTAATCCGGTAGCGCCAGTGATGAGAATCATATTGCAAAAATAGGGATTTAGAATTTACGATTTAAGATATATGATTTTGGATTGGAAAAATTGAAAGATTGAAAGATTGAAAATTTAGTTTGTTGGATTTTTTTTAACCGCAAGGTTCTCGCAAAGGCGCAAAGTGTTTGGAATTTAATAATTGGAATTTCTACTAAACCTTTATCTTTGCGCAAATTATTTTTAAGATGAAAAATTTAGTAGAAGAATTAAAATGGCGTGGCTTGTTTCACGATGCGATGCCGGGAACTGAGGAACAATTGTTGAAAGAATCGACTGCAGCTTATATTGGGTTTGATCCAACGGCGGATTCTTTGCATATTGGGAGTTTGGTGCAAATTATTTTGCTGGTTCATCTGAAAAATTTTGGACATAAACCTATTGCTTTGGTTGGAGGTGCGACGGGAATGATTGGCGATCCTTCGGGGAAATCTGAGGATAGAAATTTGCTTACGGAAGAAATTTTGGCTAAAAACGTGGCAGGACTAAAAAGTGTTTTGTCAAGATTTTTAGATTTTGACGCTTCTGGCGAAAATGCTCCGGAAATGGTCAATAATTATGACTGGATGAAAGAATTTTCTTTCATTGATTTCGCTCGTGAAGTAGGAAAACGCATCACGGTGAATTATATGATGGCGAAGGATTCGGTGAAAAAACGTTTCAGTGGAGAAGGCGAAGGAATGTCATTCACAGAGTTTACGTACCAATTAATTCAGGGTTATGATTTTTACCATTTGTACAAAAATAAAAATGTGTTGTTGCAAATGGGTGGTTCGGACCAATGGGGAAATATTACAACCGGAACAGAATTAGTGCGAAGAATGGGTGGCGAAAATTCTAAAGCTTACGCGATGACAACGCCTTTGATTACGAAAGCTGACGGTTCAAAATTCGGAAAAAGTGAAGGCGGAAATATTTGGTTGGATACCGATAAAACTTCGGTGTATAAATTTTACCAATTTTGGTTGAATACGAGTGATGTTGACGCTGAAAATTACGTCAAAATCTTTACTTTTTTGGATAAAGAAACCATTGATAAATTAATTGACGAACATAAAACGGCTCCTCATTTACGGGTTTTGCAACGCAAATTAGCGGAAGAAATCACGGTTTTTGTGCATAGCGAAGAGGAATTGCAAAAAGCGATTCAGGCATCGAATATTTTGTTTGGAAACGCCACTTCAGATGATTTGAAACGATTGGATAGCGCGACATTTTTAGAGGTTTTTGACGGTGTTCCACAAGCGGAAATTGCCAAAGCTGATGTTGAAAATGGAATTGATATTGTAGATGTTTTGAACGAAAAATCAGGATTTTTGAAGTCGAATGGAGAGGCGAGAAGGGCTTTGGGAGAAAACTCTATTTCGGTGAATCGCGAGAAAGTTGCCGAAGGTTTTTCGCTTACAACAAATGATTTAATCAACAATGAATTTGTGTTGTTACAAAGAGGAAAGAAAAATTATTTTATTCTAAGAGTGGTTTAGGAGTGGGAGTTTGGAGTAGGAAGTTAGGAGTTTGCAGAAAAATTTGTTTTGAATCAAATCCTAAATCTAAAATCAAAAATCGTAAAATCTACAAAACCATTAAGTTACAACCTCGAATATCAGAATGATCAAAACGGCCCAATACTTCAAAAGAGTTGTTGGGTCTTTTTTTGCCTAAATCTTGCGTAGCGATAAATGAGCAAGAATTAATGTTAGCCAAGTCAATTACGTTGATGCCGCCGGTTTTGCCGTCTTGGACATAAGTTAAAGCGTCTTCAGTATCGCGAATTAGAATTTGCATCCAATTAGCACATTCAAAAATTCCTTTGCCAAAAGAATAGGCTTGCGACAACAATTCCGTCATGCCGTATTCTGAATGAATAGATGACACGCCGAAACCTTCGCATAAAATTTCATGTAATTCTTCCCGAATCATTTCTTTGCGTTTGCCTTTCATGCCGCCGGTTTCCATGATAATGGTGTTGCGCAATTGAAATTTTTGTTTTTCAATTAAATCTAGTAACGCGTAAGTAACGCCGAAAAGCATCACGTTGTCTCCAGCGTGGTCTAATTCAATTAACTTCGAAATTAAATCATCATAGTTGTTGAGGTAAAAACCGCTGTCAGGATGATTGGAACGCTTGATTAAATCGTCCACCATATAAATCAACGACGAACCATCGCGTTCTAAATATGACGGAAGCAAAGCCAAAACCACGTAATTTTCGATGTTTCCGTAAAATTCTGAAAAGGCGTTTAGGTAGCTTTTTTCGTATAAATTAATGTCAGTTACCAAATGTCGAGAAGTGGCAGTTCCGGTGGTTCCTGAACTGGTGAAAATTTCTTGGATTGCTTTGGAAGAAGACAAAACTTCATGTGATTTGAAAAATTGTATTGGCAAGAATGGAATTTGCGTAAGCGCCTTTACATTTTGTTTTTCCACTTTTAAATGAAGGCAAAATTCGCGATAAACCGCATTGTTATCGTACTGAAAGCGAAATACTTTCAAAGCAATTTTTTCAAACTGTTTGCGGTTTTGAATGTTGAAAATGTCTTCAGGTGAAATCAATGCGAATTTTTTTTGCAAAGGTATAAAATAAAAAAGCTCCGGCAATTACCGAAGCTTTTAGTATATTAGAAATTTGAGATTATTTAATCACCAATTTTCTTGTAGCAGTTTTACCTTCTTCAGTGATTTTTACGATGTAAACACCAGCTTTAAGGTTAGAAACATTTACAGTTTCTGTAGCAGTTGTGTTTACTACTTGTTTTCCAAGTACGTCGAAAATAGCAACTGATTTAGTAGTGTTAGCATCTGTAGAAATAAAGAATTTTCCACCAGTTACAGGGTTTGGATACATTTTAAGACCAGCGATGTTGTTGTTCGAAACACCTAAGGTATTTCCGGTAATTTTGATATCGTCAATTCTAAAAACTGAAACAGTTGATGGTGGATTTTTGAATCTCACGCGGAGATTTTGCGTAGCAGGAATATTTCCGGTTGGGGTTATCAACGTCCAAACGCTTAATGAACCTGCAACTCCTGTGTAAGTTAGGGGTGACCAATTGATTCCATCAGCACTTACTTCAATTGTAATGGTGTTTGCGTTTTGTGCATTTCCTTTTAATTGACCGAATGAAAGTGTGATGTCCGAATAATTTTGGGTATTGATGCCTTCAATCATAAAAGTTTTGTCAGTTGCGAAAATTGCCACGCATCCGCCTCCGGAAGCACCATCATATCCGTGTGAAGGAATTGCAATGTCGGGATTATTTGGGGTAACCATAACGGCATCGCCAGAAAAAATAACGGGCGAACTGTTTTGAAAAGTATGGTTTACAATTTGCGTTTGAGCTGGATTCGTTGGAGGATTACCCATATTCTCCGAAAAAATGGTGGTTTGCGCATGAGCTCCTGTAAAAAATGCGGCGATTAGAATAATGTAAAAGTTTTTCATGTTTTTGTTATAAAAATATTTCTTCGCAATATTACAAAAAAAAAGCCCCGCAAAATGCGAGGCTTCAATTTTATTTGAAATTTGATTATTTGATAACCAATTTTCTTGTAGCAGTTTTACCTTCTTCAGTGATTTTTACGATATAAACACCAGCTTTAAGGTTAGAAACATTTACAGTTTCTGTAGCAGTTGTGTTTACAACTTGTTTTCCAAGTACGTCAAAAATAGCAACTGATTTAGTAGTGTTAGCATCTGTAGAGATGAAGAATTTTCCACCAGTTACAGGGTTTGGATATACTTTAAGACCAGCGATGTTGTTTTCTTTAACTCCAAGTGTATAAGCTGTCCACACAATGTTGTCGATTACCGTTTGTCTGTTAAAGTCACCGTCGCCAACGTTTTTGATTCTCATTGTAAAAGCACCTTCAACGTTAATGTTAGATAAAGAGAAATTATGAACTGTTGGATCAGCTCCAGTTGGCACATCTCCAAAAGTTGCAGAAGTTCCTACAGAAGTCCCGTTAATAATTACTTCAAGTTGTCTTTGACTGTTACCGGTAAACGCTTTCTTGTAATCAAATGTCAAAGTTCCGATTCCTCCAGAAGGAACAGTAACTTCTAAATAACTATCTAGAGCTCTTCTCAACATAATTCCGTTTCCGTCGATTCCATAAGTATCTACGTTTCTTGAGTGTCCGTAAGTCCAAGTTAAACCGCCATTACCTACAAAACTTCCATCAGCATAAGTAGCTGTTAAAGTTGCATTCGTAAAATCTTCACTTCCTTGTGCAAAGGCAGCAACTGAAAGGAATAATGATAAAGCTAAAGTGTAAAGTTTTTTCATTCTGTATTGTTTTGTGTTATAAAATTACTTTGCAAAGATAGAAACAAAATTTGTGTTTTTGAAAATTTCGTGTAAAATTTAGGTTAAATGTACTTTTGTCGGGTTTTTATAACTATTTGACAATGAGTTTTCTCGTGGCTGAAGCGTCACCTTCTTTGATTTTGATAATGTAAACTCCAGGCGAAAGTGAAGAAACATTCAGTTCTTTTGACGTCATATTACTTTGTAATACTTTTTTTCCCAAAACATCATAGATAGTCACTTCTTTGTTCAAAGATGACTTTGAAGTAATGTAAATTTTACCATTGCTCACAGGATTCGGGTAAAAGTTGAGTCCGTCAATTAATTCCTGCGAACGTTGATTCCCTTTTGATTCCTGCGCAAAAGCATTGGGGTAACCAAAAGAAAAAAGTAATAGAATTATATAAATGTAATTTTTTAGCATATCACAGATTTGGTATTATAAAGTTACAAAAATAATTCAATTATTATACCAAAAAAAATACCCCCGAATAATCGAGGGCATTTTTTATTTTGGCTTTTATATATCAATTACGGATTTAATGTCCATCCTGTAGCCCAAGTTGGTACTCCAGAACCGTTTCCTGCTCCAGTTGCAGTATTGTCTTCTGTGTAAACTCCAGCTACATCAACTGTAGTTCCAGCCGTGTTTTTTCCTACAGATTTTACAGGAATATCGTCAAACTTAACGCGAGTTGCGATTAAATCTGTTCCAACGTATCCAACGCTTTCGTCATGTTGAACGTCGAAACCTGTTTTGAAACCTTTTAAAACTACGTTATCAAATTTTCCTTTAGTTCCCACTCTTAATTTCATCGCTTGAGATTCAGCACTTGTATCAGATCCTGAACCCATTCCTACCAATGTAAGGTTTTTGATGTTAGGGAAAGAAATTGGAGAAGCCAAGTGGTTGTTAGAGTTGTTATCTGCTTCGATTCCTCTGTTTCCAGCGTTTGTTCTTACACCATACCAGTTTTCACCGTTACCGTTCCAACCTTCTGTCCAGTCGAATAAATCATCTCCAACGTTTGTAGCATTTTTGTTAGTTACTACCAAATATTTTGCGTCAACAGTTCCACCGAACCATTCGAAACCGTCATCAGATCCTTCGTAGATTTGCACGTATTCTACACTTGTTCCTTTGCCAACTCCAAAGAAAGAAAGTCCGTTGAACTCTTTATCAGAATTGTAAGAATATCCAGAATATTCAATTCTCAAATATTTGATTGATCCAGAGTTGTCATTTGCATCTGTACCACCATAAGTTAAGTCAGAAACTTCTGCAGAAGCTGTTGCACCTTTGTTAATTGGAGCTCTTCCGCAAATTACTAAACCTCCCCAAGCAGAAGGACGTTGTTCTTCGGCTGTCATTACAACTGGATTTGAAGCTGTTCCTTGAACATCAATTTTTCCACCTTGTGCAACTGCAATGTATCTTACTTCTTCAAATTGGTTGGCTGCCAATTGTGTTGCTTCAATTTTAACTCCTGGTCGGATAATTAATGTAGCATTGTTTCCTACGATTAATTTTCCAGTTAATTTATAAGTTCCTGATTCAAGAACAACTTCTCCATCGTTAATAGTTCCTGTAAGATTATTTCTATCTACCACAAATGTAGAATCTCCTCCATCATTGTTATTGCTGTCATCGCTTGAGCAAGATGTTGTTAATGTAGCAAGCGATAAAACTGCTAAACCGAAAATTTTTGAAACTGTTTTTTTCATTATTTAATTAATTAGTTATGTTTTGACAAAAGTGAGAACAATGGCGGAGATAAAAGTTAAGCGCGTGTAATGAGTTTGTTATTAGTTTTTTAGTTGATTGTTAACTTAACGATAAGCGATTTGCATTAACTTAATGTTGAATTAAAACTGGTAATTCACGCCAATAGCAAATGAAACGCCTCGTTTATAAGTCAATACCGGAATATTTGCATCAGCATTTTCCTGAACTCGTTTGAATGTTGGGTTTAACAAGTTTCTGGCTCCTAAATCTAAACCAAGGTTTTCGCTTAATTTGGTTTTAAAAATTAAATCCAATGAACCAATGGCTTTGTCCACCAAGTTTCCTTTTTGCTCAATTCCCAAAGCGTATAATTTATCAGAATTGTAAGTGTAAGCCAAAGTAGCCATGATGTTTCTGTCGTTAGAAAAATCTTTTACGTAAGTCAAATCGGCATTAAAAACAAGGTCTGAAGCGCCTGTAAAACTTGATGTATTATCCGTTGGGTTGATATTTAGTCTTCCGTTAGTCTCGGTTCTAATTTTTTCAGGGTCGATGTCTTGATGCGTTTTCATCACCGAAGCATTAATTCCAAAAGAAAGACGGTTCGTTAAATCTCCATCTAAGTCAAAAATGTTTTTTCTGGCTTCAACTTCAGCTCCAAATACATAACCTTGATCACCAATGTTTACCCAAGAAATATCGTTAGTTGACGATGCCAAGTTCACTTCGTTAATTGGATCCATAATTAATTTTCCAAAAATAGTTGCCGAGAAAATTTCATCTTTTTTCGGGAACATTTCCCACTTGATATCTACGTTGTAATCTTGCGAAGGATACAAATCCGGATTTCCGATTTTAGTTTCCAAAACATCTTCGTAAATAAACAAAGCTCTTTCTTTAAACTGTGGCAAAGTGTAAGTTTTACTCGCTGCAAAACGTAAATTTTGAGTATCGTTTAGTTCATATTTCATGATTAAACTTGGCAAAAATTCGTTTCTGTCAAAGCTATTCGTTCCACCACCAGCATCAAGTTGCGTTCTCCAGTTTACAATTTGTTCTACTTTTTCAAAACGTAAACCCAAAACAGTTGATAATTTTTCAGAAATTTTATATTCCAAAGTTCCAAAACCAGCGTGAATATTTTGTTCTCCATCATAAGTTTGCGGCGTCATTCCTGCAAAAGAACTTGTGGTAAACAATCCAGAACTAAAATTTTGTTGGTTAAAAAACGCATCTAAATTATTTGGATTTACCGGCGTGTTTTGCCCTATTTGACTCAAATTAAAGTTAAACTGAATCGCCTCAAAATCTCTTTTTTTAAATCTTCCATTGTAACCCAAACTCACTTTTCCGCGCGAATCTCCCATTGCATTTTGTGGCAATTTGTAACTCAAAACCAAATTGGCTGCAATTTCATCTTCCACCAAATTCTGGAAATATCTCTGATTATCAGTTGGGGTTCTTTGTGCCAAAATACTTTCGCCCGAAATATTATTCGTAAAAGATTTATTTTGAACACGATCCGGCATATCGCCTTCTACCTTATTGTAAGAAACACCCCAGTCAGCTTCAATTTTGTCAGTTAATTTATGGTTACCCAAAAGCTGGTTAATCATCAAAGTGTTTTGAATGAAAGTGCCACGTTGCACAAAAAGATTAGCATCGTCGTTTTCAAAATCACGGTCGAAACCAAAATAAGTTTCGCGGCTTTGATCAGAAGAATTTACAAATAAAAAGTTGTAACCAATTTTATTCGCATTGTTAATTCTATAGTTAGCATTAAACATTCCCGTTGCATTGGTTTTGTAAGAATATTGTGCTTGCTCAAAATCTTTCATCGGAGCACCTTGAGCATTCACAGTTCTACCAATTCCATCGCGGTATTCGTAACCCGAATCAAATCCTGCCGTGGCAAAAAGGCTTAATCTTCCGTCTTCACCAATATCAAAAGTTTTTCCGGCTTTTAATCCAATGTTTCCACCAAAAGGCATTTCTTTTACAGGATTAAGGCTGTTTTCAAAAGTATAAGCCGTTAAAGGATTGGCAGGAACTCCGTAAGAAACAAATCCGGTTTTGTTTGGACCTTGTTGCAAATAAAAATCACCTGCTTTTGCTACCGCATTTGAGTTGGCTCTCGATCCAATCGAAATTTCAAACATTCCGTTTCCGCGATAATCTTTTGAAACAATATCTACATTTCCGCCGGCAAAATCACCAAAAAGTCTTGGCGAATACACTTTGTCAATTGAAATATATTCTACAATATCAGTAGTAAATAAATCTAACGCCACATTTTTATTTTGCGGATCGTTTGAAGGAATCGGCAAACCGTTCATTGAAGTCGAATTATATCGGTCGCCCAATCCACGAACGTAAACATTATTACTTCCTTCTTGTTTAGAAACGCCCGAAGTTTTGGCAACAGCCGTAGCCACATCGCCAATTCCTTTTCTCGAAAGTTCTTGTGCTCCAATATTTTGCTTGATTTCAATAGATTTTTGTTGTTCCATCAATAAAGCAGTTTCTTTTTGACGACTTTGAATCGATTCAATCACCACTTCTTCAACGGTAACACTTCCAGAACCTAAACTTTTATATAGGACTAAATTTTGTCCGGCTGTAACCGTAATTTTTTCTTCTTGCGACTCATATCCTAAAAAAGAAAAAACGAGCGTAAAATTCCCGGGAGTAATTTCAAGCTCGTATTTTCCATCTAAATCTGTTTGTACCGAAGTGGTGGTTCCTTTAATAGTGATGGTGGCAAAGGGGAGGGTTTCGTTGTTGAGGTCTTTATCGGTAATTACTCCCGAAACGGTAGCTTTTTGGGCAAATCCAGCTACACAAAACAGCAAAGCAACAATTAATAATTTAATTTTCATTGTGTTGTTCTTTTAAATTTGGTGCAAATAAACAGCCGAAATGTAAAGGTGATGTTAGCCTCGAGTTACCTTTAAGTTTCACTTTCTTTACTAAATTGTTATGATATTAAATTACGGTTAACAGAGTTAAAACCTTTTGTTTTATATTTACATTTACAACCGCAAAACGAATAATTCCTCAAATTATGAAAAAGAAAGACATTAAAATTTTGTTGGTAGATGATGAGCCGGATATCTTAGAAATTGTAGGCTACAATCTTTCACAAGAAGGTTATCAAATCATCACGGCTAATAATGGTAAAGAAGCCATTGTAAAAGCTAAAAAAGATTTGCCACACTTAATTATAATGGACGTGATGATGCCAGAAATGGATGGCATGGAAGCTTGCGAAAACATCAGAAAAATGCCGGAATTAAATAATGTAATCATCACTTTTTTAACCGCCAGAAACGAGGATTATTCTCAAGTGGCTGGTTTTGATGCTGGTGCAGATGATTATATTGCCAAACCAATCAAACCAAAATTATTGGTAAGCAAAGTAAAAGCATTACTCCGAAGGTTGAAAAACGAAGAACAAAATTCCGAAACTTTAAATGTTGGTGGAATTGAAATTAACCGTGAGGAATATAAAATTATTCAAGATGGTAACGAAATTGTTTTACCAAGAAAAGAATTTGAACTTTTTTACCTTTTAGCTTCAAAACCTGGAAAAGTTTTCAAAAGAGAAGAAATTCTTGACAAAGTTTGGGGCAATGAAGTAATCGTTGGCGGAAGAACTATCGATGTTCACATCCGAAAATTACGCGAAAAAATTGGTGAAGATTTATTCAAAACCATTAAAGGAGTTGGCTACAAATTAGAAGTATAAATGGCTGTTAACTTCAAAAAAACATACCGCTTTGCGGTGAAATCGTCGTTATACATTACGCTTTTCGCAACTGGAATGGCGGCAATTTTAACGGCAATTTTTTTTGAATTTTCTTGGCAATTCTGTCTTGCCTTCGGATTTACCATTTTAATTTTTTCTTTCTTCGTATTGCAGTATCGCGTGGAAAGGTTTATTTACAGAAGGGTAAAAAAAATCTATGACGATGTTTCCCTCCTCGAATCTACTAATTTCCGGTCACAACCCATCACAACCGACATGGCAACTTTGACCAAACAAGTGAAAAAATTTGCAACCGACAAAAAACTCGAAATCGAAACTTTAAAAGTTCGTGAGGAATACCGTCGTGAATTTATTGGCAATGTTTCACATGAATTGAAAACCCCACTTTTTACCGTTCAAGGTTATCTTTCGACCTTGTTAGACGGCGGAATGAAAGACAAAACCATCCGCAAAAAATATTTGGAACGTGCCGAAAAAGGCGTGGAAAGGCTCATTGTAATCGTTCAGGATTTGGACATGATTACCAAGTTAGAAGCCGGAGAACTGCATTTGGTCAACAGCCGTTTTGATATTTTAGACGTGATTCAAAATGTTTTCGATTTACTCGAAATGAAAGCATCTGAAAAAAATATCATGCTCATGTTCGACCAAAAATATGTGAAACCGGTTTTTGTGTACGGCGATAAAGAAAAAATTCAACAAGTGGTAACTAATTTAGTCATGAATTCCATCAAATACGGAAAGGAAGATGGAACCACTGAAATTAGCGTTGAAGATTTGGTCAACAACAAAATTATTGTTCGCATCATGGACAACGGTGGCGGAATCGAAAAACAACACATTCCGCGTTTGTTCGAGCGATTTTACCGTGTGAACAAAAGCGGTTCGCGAGACGAAGGCGGTTCCGGTTTAGGCTTGTCGATTGTAAAACACATTATCGAAGCCCACGACGAAAAAATTTATGTGGAAAGTAACCTCGGAAAAGGTTCGGAGTTTTCATTTACTCTGGAAAAGACTAAATAATTTATTCCAAGTAATTACGCAACTCAAGTTTTTCAAACCCTTGTAAAGCGCCACTTCTTCTAAATTTTCAATCTTAAAATTATCTTGTGTCGCGTAAGGAACTAACAATTCTCGCTTTAATTTTTTTGCCAAATATACTTGTTCGTATTGTCCCGGAGTGGGAATAAAAAATGCTTTTTTACCTAATTGTGCCAAATCCATAACGGTCGTATAACCTGATCGGCAAAGCACCATTTCGCTTTGGTTAAAGGCATTTTCAAGCTGTTCCGTATTCATGTAATTATAAAAAGTCACGTTTTCTTTTGTTCCAAAAATTTGTTCGGATTCGATTTTTCCTTTTACAAATAAAATTTTTCCGGAATAACGCTGGATTTCGTCAAGCAATTTTTCTTCGAGCATGGTTCGCTGAGGTTCCGGACCCGAAAGTATAATCATCAGTTGATATTCTATTTCCAGATTTTTTTTGTGCAAACGGCTCAATGGTCCAATATATTTGAGGTTGAAACCTGGTTTGTCTAAATGTCCTAATTTCCCAGAAAGATTGGGCTTGGTTTCCACATCGGGAATCCAGCATTCGGTGAATTTTTTGATAATTTTTTGGTGAACCAAACTCGTAAAAGCCGTAGTATTTCCGGTTAAAACATTCAGTTGATGTGTGATAAATACCGAAGGAATTTTTTTGGAAAAAACACCCAAACGATTGTCAGAAATAATACCGGAAAGTTGGTGTTTCTTGATAAGTTTTGCGGTTGCTTTTTTCTCGCGAATCGTTGCCAAAATCATTTTGGGCAAATTCAAAATCATTTTCCATTTGAAAAAAGCGCCTTTTTTGGCATATTGGATTTTATACGAAGGCAAAACTTCGGTTGGTACGTTGGGAAATTCTTTTTGAAGCATCCGCAAAGCTTCGCCATCTGAAGCGATGATGGGATTAAAACCATTGTCTTGAAGAGCTTGAATGATTGGGATACAACGAGTGGCGTGACCTAATCCCCAATTTAAAGGTGCAACTAAAATATTCTTTTTTGGATTTTTCAAAATGGTGGATGGCTTTAAAATTTAAATGTAATCAATTCTGTTTTTTAAATCGTGCAATATTGTTTTTTTGTTAAGTTTTGGATTTTTTTTCCAAAAGATTCCAAACACAAAACCCACTTTTTCCAATAGCCCCGACTGAACGGAAATCCTTTTACCACGCGCTTTTTGCGTGGGAAAAGATTGGAGGGAAGGCGGGAATTGCCTTTGCCTGCAATGCCCGAACCTTTCGCTCCTAATTTAAAAGAACATGTTCGAAAGATAAAAGTATTTCGCAATCTATATATTTCCTTAATTTTACCAAAATTTTAAATTTAGCCGTGGGAAGTAAAAATAAACTCAAGCGTTTTAAGGAAAACGCCACTTTTGACAATGTTTTTCAGCCAACTCGTGAAGAAGTGGTGGGAAATGAATTTGCGTTGAAAGGCAATTGGAACAAAGATTTTTTTAAAAATGATCGCCCGATTGTGGTGGAATTAGGATGCGGAAAAGGGGAATATTCGGTAGGGTTAGCCGAACGTTTTCCGGACAAAAATTTCATAGGAATTGATATTAAAGGAGCACGTTTTTGGCGTGGTGCGAAAACCGCTGTGGAAAATAATTTTACCAATGTGGCTTTTGTGAGAACGCAAATTGAGTTGATTAACCATATTTTTGGTGAAAAGGAAGTGGACGAAATTTGGATTACTTTTCCGGATCCGCAAATTAAATACAAGCGTACCAAACACCGAATGACCAACTCCGAATTTCTACAACTTTATAAAAAAATTCTCAAATCGGACGGGATTGTCAACCTGAAAACGGACAGCGAATTTATGCATGGTTACACGCTTGGACTTTTGCATGGCGAAGGTCACGAAGTGTTGTATGCCAACCACAATGTTTACCATAACGAAGGAAGTCCGGAAGTGGTAACGACGATTCAAACTTTTTACGAAAAGCAGTATTTAGAAAAAGATAAAGCTATAACTTACATTAAATTTAAAATTAAGTAATATGGTGTTTGTGATGGCGTTTTTGTGGGGTGTTTTGTTCTCCAGTATCGGAATTGCACTTCCCGGCTTGATCAACATGACGGTAGCAAAAACCAGCGTTCGGGATGGAAAAACTCGGGCTTTGGTTTTTACCGCCGGAGCTTTGGTAATTATTTTTATTCAGGCTTACATTGCGGTTGCATTTGCAAAACTCATCAACAGCAAGCCCGATTTAATTTTTATGCTCCAAGAAATTGGCCTCGCGCTGTTTACTTTATTGACGATTTACTTTTTTTTTATTGCCAAAAAACCAAAACTCAATAGTGATGAAGAAACGAAGGTTCGCACTAAAGTTGGACGATTTTTCTTAGGAATGCTGCTTTCGGCATTGAACTTTTTCCCGATTCCGTATTTTGTGTTTGTGAGTGTGAGTTTGGCGAACAACAAACATATTGTTTTCGCTCCGTTGAACAATTTTTTATTTGTAATGGGAGTAACCGTCGGATCATTTGCGGTTTTTTACCTTTATATTATTTTCTTCAAAAAAATTGAACACAAAACCGAGTGGATGATGCGAAACCTCAATTATTTTTTAGGAACCATTACAGGAATTGTGGCTTTTGTCAATTTGATTAAAATTTTCCGCAATTAATTTTTGCTGATGAAAGAAGAAAATTTTTTCGAGCGCGTGTACGAAGTTGTGGTGCAAATTCCCTTCGGAAGAGCCACGAGTTACGGTGCAATTGCCAATTATTTAGGTTCTCGAGGTTCTGCCAGAATGGTAGGTTGGGCCATGAATGCTTCGAAAAAAATTGAAATTCCGGCACATCGTGTGGTCAATCGAAACGGAATGCTTTCGGGCAAACATCACTTTGACGGAACCAATTTAATGCAGCAATTGCTGGAAAACGAAGGGGTTTTGGTACAAAATAATCAGATTGTAAATTTTGCCGAAATTTTCTGGGATCCGTCGCAACATTTGCCGTTATTGAAGTAACGAAATGGTAAAAACCGTTTTGCCATCTTCAAATTTGTAATGAAGATAACCTCCGTGAGCTTCCACGATATTTTTGGATAAAGTAAGGCCAATTCCTGCGCCATCTTTTCGAGTCGTGAAAAACGGAAGGAAAATTTTGTCTTGAATTTCTTTTTCAATTCCATTTCCAAAATCCGTTACCGAAATAAAAACCCGATTGTTTTTAAGTTCGGCATTGACTACAATTTTTTTGTTTTCGCTGCTGCGCAAAGCATAAATGCTATTGGTAAAAAGATTGATGAATACTTGCTCCATTTGGGTTTCGTCCGCAAAAATGTATAAGTTGAAATCAATTTTATTTTCCACCAAAATATTTTCTGCGGCAAACGAAGTTTCCATTAATTTCAACGCAGAATTTATAAGCGAATTCATCTCAATCCGTTTCTTTTCGGGGTTGGGTAACATGGCCAATTTACGGTAGCTTTCTACAAAATTTTGCAAATGATTGCTTCGGGTGATGATGGTATTTACGCTTTCGCGGATGTCAATCAGGTCGTCCGGTTGTAGATTTTCCTGTTGAACCAACCCGTGTAAATTTTGCGTAAGCGAACGAATTGGCGTGATAGAATTTAATAATTCGTGCGAAATTACTTTCATTAAATTTACCCAAGCTTCTTTTTCTTTTTTCTCGATCACCTTTTGAATAGAATCTACCATGATCACGTAATATTCATTATGATAAGCGGTGGTTTTCGAGGCTTGCAACATATAGGTTTGTGCTTCCTGATGGTCAAATTTTATTTGAACCGTAGTTTTTATTTCGCCAAAATGTAAGCCTTCAATTTTTTCGCAAAAAGCCGGAAATTGCTTCTGTAAATAATGCCAACGCGAAACTTTCGGCACCTGAAAATGCTCAGAAAAATAATCGTTCATCAAAAAAATTGTCCAATCGTTTTGGTCTTTTTGAAGAATCAAAACGCCGGTTTCAATGTTGTTTAAAATGGAACGGTAAATCAAATCGCGCGACACCTGATCGTGCTGTTTTTCCTTTAATCGATTGTAAAGTGTGAACAACAAACGGTAATTTCCGGATTGCGATTTTTGATTAAAATCTGCCGTGAAATCGTTGTTTAAAATGGCATTAATGGTTTTTTCGTAGAAATAAAATGTATCGTTAATCTTTGAAAATAAAGCAATTAACAATAAAAGTGTGAGCAACGCAAAAAATAAAGCGGTATAAATCAAGTTGTTGAAAAACGCAATCCCGGAAATGGAAATAGCAGCAAGAAGGGCTACAATTTGCAAAAAAATATTTTGGTGAATGCTCAGTTTCATGATTAATTTTTAATGTCAAATTTTTCCATTCGGCGGTACAAAGCCGCACGAGAAAGTCCTAATTCTTCAGCCGATTTGCTGATGTTGAAATGGTGTTTTTGCAATATTTTTTCAATGGCAATTTTTTCCATTGCCAATAATTGTCCTTCGATTTCCGTGTCTTCTCGAGTTATTTTTAAGTCCAAATCTTCAGCTTCAATTTGATTTTCGGCCAAAATTACCGCTCTTTCAATTTTATTTTCCATTTCCCGAATGTTGCCTTTCCACGGATATTGCTGCATTAACGGCAAACATTCCGAAGCAAATTGTAAGTCGTTTCGGTCGTATTTTTGAGTCAATTTTTGCAATAAAAATTCTGCCATTGGCAAAATATCTTCTTTTCTTTCCGCAAGCGGAGGCAAAATAATTTCCAGCGTGTTAATACGGTAAAATAAATCTTCCCTGAAATTTTTCCGCGAAACTTCTTCCGTTAAAACAGCATTAGTTGCTGTGATGATTCTTACGTTTATCGTTCGTGGCTTTGTTTCTCCTAATCTTATAACTGATTTATTTTGAATTACTTGCAACAACTTCGATTGCAGATGAAACGGTACATTTCCTATTTCGTCTAAAAAAATTGTTCCATTATTGGCTGCTTCAAATCTTCCGGCGGTATCAACTTTGGCGTCAGTAAAAGCGCCTTTTGCATAACCAAAAAGTTCACTTTCAAATAAATTTTCGCTAAGCGAACCCAAATCTACGTGAACAAATGGAGTATTCTTCCGGTTTGATTTTTCGTGGATGAATTGTGCCAAAATAGATTTCCCGGTTCCGTTTTCGCCTAAAATCAAAACATTTGCATCTGTTTTCGCTACTTTTTCTGCCAAATTAAATGCTTTCTGAATATTCGATGAATTGCCAATAAAAATTTGATTTTCCGAAAAATTCTCGGCTTGACTTTTTTGTTTTTTCTCAAATTTTCTCGCTGCTTCAACCGCAGATTTCACAACGTTTATCAGTTTTTCGTTGTCCCAAGGTTTTAAAATATAATCAAATGCGCCTGATTTCAATCCTTCGACAGCAGTTTCGACTTTGCCAAAAGCCGTCATCAAAATTACGATGGTCGATGGCGAAAAAGTTTTAATTTCCTTCAACAAATAAATGCCTTCGCGACCATCTTCAAAACCAATTCGATAATTCATGTCAAGCAATACCACGTCAATTTTATTTTCCGACAAAATTTCTAACGCTTTTCTCGGGTGATTGAGGGTAAAAATGTGCTCGAAATGTTTTTTCAGAATCATTTTCGACGCAAAAAGAATGTCTTCCTGATCGTCAATGATTAAAATGTTGGCATTGGTTTTTTTCATGGCTGTTCGCTTTCGGACAAAAAGTGTTCATTTTCGGACAGTTGTAATTTTTGCTAAAAAATATAAACCCTTAAAAATCAATCACTTAGTATTTTTAAAGTTTTGGCACAAAAATTCGTATTATTCTTACAAAGATTATTAAAATGGACACAGTAGTTCCTCGTAAAAGTAGAAAAAATAAATATTTATTGATTGGCATTCCAATTTTTTTGCTTTTCGGATATTTCGTTTTTAGCTCGTTAACCAAAAAAAGAAGTTTGACGGTGAAACGTGAAGAAATTTCGATTAAAACAGTTGAAAACAATTTTTTTGAAGACTTTATTGTGTTTCAGGCAAAGGTTGAACCGTTAAATTCGATGTTGCTAAACGTGGTTGAAGGCGGATCCATTCAGGAAATTTTTGTGGGAAATGGTGATTTTGTGGAAAAGGGTCAACCTTTGGCGAGACTTTACAACCCGAATACAGAATTGGGCTACATGAATCAGGAAACCGCCATGATTGAGCAAATCAACAATTTGAATAAATCAAAACTCGATTTGCGAACACAAGAATTGAATTTAGCTAAGGATTTGGTGGCAATTGAACACGATTATACTGATGCTAAAAATTTGTATGATTTAAACGAAAAATTATTCAAAGAAGAAATTCTCAGTAAAAATGAGTGGGAAAAAACCAAGGAAAATTTCCGTTTTCAAAAAGAACGAAAAAATATCATTCAGCAAAGTATCCAGAAAGAAAAACAAGCCAATCAAATTTTGATTTCGCAAATCAATCAATCGCAAGGAATCATGCAGAAAAGTTTGGAAATTTTGCGTAGCAATAAAAAGAATTTTCTGGTGGTAGCGCCACTTGCCGGACGTTTGTCTTCGTTTGAACCTGTGTTAGGAAAAAATTATACGGCTGGAGAAAGCATCGGAAAAATTGATGTGATGAAGGGTTATAAATTACTCGCCAATGTGGATGAATTTTACTTGGAAAAAATTTCGGTTGGGCAAAAAGGCGAAATCGAACATCAAGGGAAAACCGTGGAAGTGGAAGTTCAAAAAGTAATTCCGGAGGTAAAAGAAGGTCGTTTTTTGGTAGAACTTAATTTTCTCGAAAATAAAGAACTTGATTTGAGGCAAGGGTTGAGTTTTGGCGTTCGTCTTATTTTGTCGGGCAAGAAAAAAACCACGGTTTTATCGAAAGGTAGTTTTTACGAAACCACTTCGGGTAAATGGATTTTTGTGGTAAAAGACAATGTTGCCGAACGTAGAAATATTAAAATTGGAAATGAAAATCCTTTGTATTACGAAATTTTGGAAGGCTTGAAACCTGGCGAAAAAGTCATTACATCGAACTATAAGGATTACGAAAAAATCGAACAAATAAATTTAGAATAAGCGATTTGGCTCGTACTTTAGCAAAGTCACTTCGAGAAAAATAAAGAAAAAATCAATCATCAAAAAACGAACAATATCATGATCAAAATTGAAAATTTAAGCAAAATTTTTAGAGCTGAAGAAGTGGAAACCAAAGCCTTGAATGAGGTTTCACTTACTGTAAATGAAGGCGAATTTGTAACTATTATGGGAGCTTCGGGTTGTGGAAAATCGACTTTGCTAAATATCGTGGGACTTTTAGACGACACCAATGGCGGAAGTTATAAGCTTTTGAATCAGGAAACGACGCAGTTGAACGAGAAAGAAAAATCGAAATTACGGAAGCAAAATATTGGTTTTGTATTTCAAAATTTTAATTTAATCGACGAACTTTCGGTGTATGACAATATCGAATTGCCGCTGATTTACAACAATGTTTCAGCATCGGAACGCAAGAAAAAAGTGGAAACCATTGCCGAACGTTTGGCCATTTCACATCGGTTGAAACACTTTCCGCAGCAACTTTCGGGAGGTCAACAACAGCGTGTTGCCGTGGCAAGAGCTTTGATTAACGACCCAAAAATAATTTTGGCCGATGAACCTACGGGAAATCTTGACAGTAAAAACGGTAATGATGTGATGGAATTATTGACGGATTTACACGCCAATGGAGCGACAATTTTAATGGTAACACATTCTGATTACGACGCGTCATTTTCGCAAAAAACTATTTTCATGAAAGACGGAATGATTCTTTCGGAAAAAAGCAATAGCCGAAATGTGGATGTTTTGATTTCAAATTCATAGAAATCATGGTCAAAAATTGGACAAGGCTTTTTATTCACCATTTTAAAAACCACAAGATTTTCGCGATACTGAATATTTTGGGTTTGGGAATTGGTATTGCCGGAATCATTTTCGCCATTTTGTATTGGAACGACGAGCATTCTTACGAAAGTTGGAATCCTGATAAAGACAGGGTTCATCTTTCGGTTTCGACCATTGCAGATGAATTTGTTTGGGCTTCGAACGTATCGGGTTTTGTGCCATATTTTGAGAAAAATTTCCCGGAAATCGAATCGTATGCTTATTTTGAAAATTGGTACGACGAAAACGTGGTACAAACCGGAAATAAAAGAACCATTGCCAAAGTAATTGCGGCTCAAAAGGATTTTTTTCAAATGTTTCCATTTCAGTTTACACACGGAAATCCGCAAACGACCTTGCAAGACGAGAATAGTTTGGCACTTCGGGAAGATTTGGCGAAAGCACTTTTTGGCGAAAAAAATCCGGTTGGGAAATCTATTTTATTTCGGAACAAAAGTTATATAGTTAGGGGTGTTTACAAAATTCCCGGAAATACCATGTTGAAACCTCAAGTGGTGATTAACAACATGGAAAAACGCCTGAAAGACGACGTGGATAATTGGGGAAATTTTAATTATGGTTTATTAATCAAATTAAAAAATCCGGAGCAAAAACAGGCTGTCGAACGCAAAATGTCACAAATTGTTTTTGAAAACCGCGATGTAAAACGTGCCAAAGCCGAAGGTGTTTCGATTGAAGAATGGAAAAAAAGAAAGGAAAATAAATTTGCAATCGAGTTACAACCGTTGTCACAATTGCGTTTACATTCTTCGGTGGAAGCCTTGCCGGAACACCCAGGAAATTATCAGTTTTTGATGATTATGGTAGGAATTTCGGTGTTGATTTTAATTTTGTCGATTGTAAATTACATCAATCTTGCTACCGCAAATGCAGTAAAACGCGCGAAAGAAGTTGGCGTTCGGAAAATTTTTGGCGCTACAAAATCCAACATCGTTTTACAGTTTTTATTTGAAACAGCAATCATTTCAGGTATCGCCATACTTTTTGCGTTATTGTTAGTAGAATTGGCTTTGCCATATTACAATGATTTTTTAGGCAAAAATTTAGTGATTGAAGGCAGTCAGTTTTATGGGCAATTGCTATTAATTTTTGTGGTAGTCATTGTTGTAGCAGGAATTCTTCCAGCAATTTACGTGGCTAATTTTCAAACGATAAAAGTTTTAAAAGGAAATTATTCGCGAAGCAAAAATGGTACTTTCACCCGAAACGCCATGCTGGTTTTGCAATTTGCCATCGCAACATTTTTTATGGTAGGTTCTTACATTGTGTACCAGCAAATTGATTTTGTGATGAAAAAAGATTTAGGTTTCAAAGGCGATCAAATTTTGCAAATTGTGTACAACAATAATTATGACTATTTGATTGATCCTAATTTTGAAAAAACCGTAGCCAGGAAATATTTTAGTACCAAAGAACAATTGTTGCAAATTGACGGCGTGAAAACCGTTTCGGCAGGTTCGTTTTCCTTTGGAAACACGGTTGGAGCTTCTTCGAGTTTTGATTATGGCGTTCATTCTGTACAAAGCAAAAACATGTTGATTGATTTTGGAATGCTTGAAATGATGAAAATCAAAATAAAAGAAGGTCGGTATTTTTCGCCACAATTTGCGTTGGATACTGTTTCCAGTGTAATACTTAATGAAACTGCGGTAAGGTTGATGAAAGAAAAAAATCCGATTGGAAAAGAAATTCGCTGGAACGATAAAATGCTAAAAATCGTTGGCGTGGTCAAAGATTTTCACATCAATGGACCACAAGAGGAAATTCCGCCGATGACATTTTTTCATCCCAAAACCATTCCTTGGATGATTCTCAATGCCAATACCATTTATTTAGATGTTGAAGCCGGAAAAATCGAAGAAGTTTTGGCAAAAACCGAAACTTTGTGGAAAACTAAAGTAGATCCGGAATTTCCGTTTCAATATGATTTTGCCGATAAAAGTTTTGCCAGATCTTATCAAAATTATGTGTACCAACGCAACTTATTTTCGCTCTTAAACATTGTTGTAATTCTGATTGCGTTGTTCGGTTTATTTGCCATTTCTTCGTATTCGATCCAAAGACGAATGAAGGAAATCGCCATCCGTAAAACACTTGGTGCCGAAACAAAATCGCTTTTGCAAAATCTTTCCAAACAATACATTTGGTTTTGCGTAATTGGTTTTGTCATCGCCGTAATTCCTGTGTATATTTTGCTCAACAAATGGCTCGAAAATTTTGTTTACAGAATTGAAATTTCAGTTATACCGTTTGTATTAGGTTTCTTAATTTTGATGATTGCCACGCTTTTTGTGGTGTTGTCAAATGCGTTTAACGCTACTAAAGTCAATGTTTTACAATATCTTAAATACGAATAATAATCCCTCAAAATTAAATATCATGATCCGATTTATTTTTTACACCCTCGTCTTAATCACAGCAACAATCGCTACTGCACAAGTTTCTGAAAACCGAACTGTTGGCAATTTTTCCAAAATAAAAGTGTCACAAGGAATTGAACTTTTTTACACGCCAAGTGCTACGCAAAGCATTAAAGTGGAAACGGACGACAATGAAAAATTAACCTACATCAAAACTGAAGTTGAAGGTAATACGCTACGGGTTTACATCGATCATTCCAACCCAAAACGCAACGAAAGTGGAAAGAAAAAGCGCAACAATAGATTCGTCAACAATAATTATGGCATCAATTTCAAGGTTCTAAAAGTTTGGGTTTCTGCACCAAATGTGGATGGTTTTAAAGCCAGTTCTTCAGGTTCAATAAAAGTAGAAAAGCCGGTTTCTGCCAATGAATTTTCTATCGATGCATCGTCAAGCGGAAGTATTTCTGGAAATTTTTCTGGCAAAGTGATTCACGTTGACATTTCGTCAAGTGCTGACGTGAATTTGCAGGTTGATGCCGAAAAAATAAATGTTCAAGCCAGTAGTTCTGCCGATGCTGATATTTCCGGGAAAGCAAAGGATTTATACGTAAAAGCGAGTAGTTCTGCAGATGTTGATGCCGATGATTTGCAAGTGCAAAATGCCAAAATCGAAGCCAGTAGTTCTGGAGACGTAGATGTTTTTGTAACAGAAAATCTTGATGCAAAAGCGTCTTCAAGTGCGTCAATCGATTACAAAGGAAATCCAAAACAAGTAAATACTGAAAAAAGTTCTTCAGGTTCGGTTACTAAAAAATAAAAACAGCCTCATCAGCTGAACGAGTTTCAATCATCATAATCAAAAAGCAATGTTTAAAAATTGGTTAAAAATTTATCTTCATCAAATCAAAAGCAATAAGCTGTTTACGGCTCTCAATGTTTTGGGTTTGAGTTTGGGAATTTCGGGCGTGATTTTCGGTATTTTGTACTGGAATGACGAACACGAATACAACGCTTGGAATCCAGAGAAAGAACACGTTTTTCAGGTGGTAAACGAAGTTTCGCCCGGAATGTTTTGGAACACAAATGTTGGTGCTTTAAATTGGCATCTTGGCAATTTTAAAGAGTTAGAAAGTTATTGTTACACCCGAAATTATTATTTTCATGAAATCATTAAGTACAATGGCAAGAAAGCGCAACTCGCCATTTTAGATGCACAAAATACTTTTTTCAGCTATTTTCCATTTGAATTTGTTCAAGGAAATCGGCAAAATGCTTTAAAAGACAAATCGTCAATTGCATTATCGCAAGAAGCTGCAGCCCAACTTTTTGGCAAAGAAAATCCTATTGGCAAAACAGTAGAATATTCTGATAGAAAATTAATTGTGAGAGGTGTTTATAAAAAACCCTCAAAATCTTCTTATGCTCCGGAAGTAGTAACGAATTTAATTGATGATTTTATCAAAAAAGAAGGTCCTGACAACTGGGGAAATTACAGTTATGGTTTGCTGGTGAAGCTAAAAGATCCTTCTCAAGCAGATTTGGTTAAGCAAAAGATAAGCAATTTGTATTTTGAAAATAGTATAAAAGTTTGGGCAAAAGAAGAAGGAATTTCGCCAGAAAATTACATCAAAAAATACGGCAGAATCATCCCAATTTTAGAGCCTTTGGCAACAGCCAGATTACATTCGGTTACAAACGGTTATCCAGAAGGACGAGGAAGTTACCAATTTTTAGTAATCATGGTTGGGTTAAGTGTGTTGATTTTAGTTTTATCAATCGTTAACTACGTTAACCTTTCAACAGCCAATGCGGTAAAACGTGCCAAGGAAGTTGGCGTAAGGAAAATTTTAGGGGCTTCGAAAAAAAATATTGTGTACCAATTTATTTTTGAAACCGTGATGACCACTGTATTTGCAATCTTGTTGGCATTGTTAATTGTAGAACTTTCACTTCCGTATTACAACGATTTTCTCAATAAAAAACTCGCTTTGTCCGGTTCGGAATTTTTCGTTCAGCTTGTCGCAATTTTTTTCGTAGTAGTAGTCGTGGCAGGTATTTTTCCAGCAATGTACGTGGCTAACTTTGAAGCATTGAAGGTTTTGAAAGGCAATTTCGGAAGAAGCAAAAGCGGCATTTGGCTTAGAAATTCCATGTTGGTTTTGCAGTTTGCGATTGCCACGTTTTTCATCGTTGGTTCGTACATAGTTTTTCAGCAAGTTGATTTTTTAACCAAAAAAGATTTAGGTTTTCAAGGCGAACAAGTGCTGAATATTTTTTACCGAAGACCAGATGACAGCGACCCAAAAATTATATATAACCGATACAACACGGTAAAACAGGAATTGCTGAAAATTAAAGGAGTGAAAGATGTATCTGCGGGAGCTTTTACAATCGGAAACGGTTCTGGGTCGTCGTCGAGTTACCAACATAAAGATGTGAAAATTCAGGCACAAAATATGGCGATGGATTTTCAAATGCCGGAAGTTTTAGGGATAAAATTGGCTTCGGGTAGGTTTTTGTCAGAAAAATTTGCTTCGGATACTATCAATTCCATGTTGGTTAACGAAACCGCAGCGAAAATGATGGGCGAAAAAAATCCGCTTGGAATTGAAATAAATTGGAACGATCAGAAATTAAAAATTGTAGGAGTCGTAAAAGATTTTCACATGTATGGTCCTCAAGCCGAAATCCCGCCAATGGTGTTTTTCCACTTTAAAACCATCGATTGGATGTCGTACAATCTTAATTCGGTTTATGTAAAAATTGATGCCGAAAATATGCAAGAAACCATTGCCAAAATTGAAGATTTTTGGGGTGAAAAAGTCGATCCGGAATATCCTTTGAAATATGATTTTGTCGATAAAAATTTTGCCAGAACTTATGAAAGTTATGTTAAACAACGCAATTTGTTCAGCTTGTTGAACTTTGTCGTGATTTTAATCGCACTTTTTGGGTTGTTCGCTTTGGCTTCGTATTCCATCCAAAGAAAAATGAAGGACATCGCGATCAGAAAAACTTTGGGAGCTGAAACCAAAACGTTGCTCAAAGAACTTTCGGTACAATACATTGTCTTTTGCGTGATTGGTTTTATCCTTGCCGTTGTCCCCATTTATATTTTGCTAAGCAAATGGTTAGAAAATTTCGCTTATAGAATCGAGATTTCGGTTATTCCATTTATCGTTGGATTTTTAGGATTGATGTTGCTAACGCTAATCGTGGTGCTTTCCAGAGCATTTCAGGCAACGAAAGTTCAGGTGTTGAAATACCTCAAATACGAGTAAATTTTTATAAAAATCATCAATCAGAAGATGTCAATTTCTATTAAAAAAACAATTTGTTGTTTGGTTACAATATACAGCGTTTTTGCGATTGGCCAGGAAAAAACCTGGTCGTTGCAAGAATGTGTGCGTGTTGCCATGCAAAATAGTTTAGAAGTAAAAGCGGGTCAATTAGCTGTTGAACAAGCTAAAAAAAATTATACGCATCCGTTGCTGGAGCTTGTTCCAAATGTGTCATTTACAGCAAATCACAGTTATAATTTTGGTTCTACGATTGATCCGGCTACGAATAATCGTGTGAGTTCTGATATTCAATGGGATAATTTTTATTTGAATGCCAATAGCAATTTGCTCGATTTTTCTTCATTGGCATTGGCAAAAAGAAACAAGCTGGCAATTGATTTAGCGAAAGCCGATAAAGCGGTAATAGAAAACGAATATAAAATGCAGGTTTTGCAAAAATATTTCGACGCGCTTTTTTCGCAGGAATTAGTGAAAATTCAAAAAGAACAATTGCAAAATTCTACTTTTAATTTGCAAAGAATTGAAAAAGAAGTACAAATTGGCAACAAAGCCCAAAGCGATTTGTACGACATTCAGTTTAGTTTTTCGCAAGATCAAAAACGTCTTCTCGAAGCAGAACAATTATTCGAAACGCTCAAAAAAGAATTATTTCAGTTGATGAATCGTAATGATGAGGTGGCGAAAATTCAATTGCAAATGGAAATCGCTCCGGTTGAAGTTGTTCCGGTTTCAGAAAATCCAAAAATTGAAGTCGCCAATCTTACTTTTGAAATGGCAAAAAAAGAATTAGCAATGGAACGCGGTTTTAATTTGCCTTCGCTTCGCGGATTTTATGGTTGGTCCACTTTTTATTCCACGCCGATCAACCAACCGAATATAAATGTTCCCAATTTCAGCCAACAATTTACCGATAATAAAAATCAGCAGGTTGGGTTGCAACTCGAGATTCCGGTGTTTACTGGATTTAGAAAAAATAGACAAATTGCTGCCGCAAAAATCAACACGGAACGCCTAAAAGTCCTTTCGGAAAACGAAAAGATAAAATTAGCGCGAACCATTGAAATTGAAAATTTAAAAAAGCAACAATTTGAGCAATTGGTGCCAAGCATCGAAAACACGCTAAAATATGCACAAGAATCTTTTAGAACCTCGCAATCGAAATTTAGCAGCGGATTGATTGAAGCCGTGGTTTTTATTGCAGTCAAAAACCAATTGCTTTCCTCGCAATATGATGCACTGAAAAATAACCTCCAAATTCAGTTGACCACATTTAAAATCAATCTTATTGCTGCCAATCAACTTTAAAAATTTCCCTTCCGCTAAAACTATCTCGTCATAAACTTTTTCAATCTATTAACTTTACTTTATTAAGTTTTCATACTATCTTTGCAATTTAAAATCAGTCTAATTTAAAGACTTGAAAAAGAGCGAAATACAAAAATGAAAATCGACAGAAAAGAAGTCCTCAAAGCATTAGAAACCATTACTATTGCTGGCGAAGGAAAAAATATGGTAGAAAGCGGAGCCGTACAAAACGTGCTAACTTTTGGCGACGAAGTTGTGGTAGAATTGACAATGGCAACACCAGCCATGCACATTCGCAAAAGGGCAGAAGCTGACATCATCAAAACCATCCAAGAAAAAATTTCGGCGGAAGCCAAAATAAAAGTAAATATTAAAGTAGAAACGCCGGAAACACCTACGGAAATCAAAGGGAAATCAATCCCAGGAATTAAAAATATTATTGCCGTAGCTTCAGGAAAAGGTGGCGTTGGAAAATCAACCACAACCGCTAATCTTGCCGTTACCTTAGCCCGAATGGGATTTAGCGTTGGTGTTTTAGATGCCGATATTTACGGACCTTCGATGCCAATTATGTTCGACGTAGAAAACGAAAAACCAATTTCGGTAAACATCGATGGGAAATCTAAAATGAAACCCATCGAAAGTTACGAAATCAAAATTCTTTCCATCGGGTTTTTTACTTCACCAAGTCAAGCCGTAATTTGGCGAGGACCAATGGCTTCCAAAGCGTTGAACCAAATGATCTTTGATGCCGATTGGGGCGAACTCGATTTCATGTTAATCGATTTACCGCCAGGAACCGGCGACATCCACCTTTCCATCGTACAGTCGTTACCAATTACCGGAGCCGTAATCGTTTCCACGCCTCAAGCCGTGGCGTTAGCCGATGCAAAAAAAGGAGTGGCAATGTTCCAAAGTGACGCCATCAAAGTTCCAGTTTTGGGAATCATCGAAAACATGGCGTATTTCACACCAGAAGAATTGCCAAACAACAAATATTACATTTTCGGACAAGAAGGTGCGAAAAATTTAGCACAAGATTTAGAAGTGCCGTTTTTAGGCGAAGTTCCAATCGTACAATCCATCCGCGAAGCAGGGGATTACGGTCGTCCTGCTGCCTTACAAAACGGATCGCCACTTGGGGAAATCTACCAGGAAATCGCCCGAAACGTCGTATCCGAAACCATTGCAAGAAATGAAAACCTTCCACCATCCGAAGCTGTGAAAATCACCACAATGGCTGGATGTTCGGCAGTTAAAAAATAAAGACTTTCTTAGACTTCTTAGACCTTTTAGACTTGCTCTAAAAATCTAAAAATCTAAGAAGTCTAAAAATCTAAAAATTTAGAAGATGACATCAGAAGAAATCAAATCAAACGTTCAAAAAGCGCTCGACGAAATCCGACCGTTCCTTGAATCAGACGGCGGCAACATTTCGCTCATCGAAATCGAAGACGACAAACACGTAAAAGTCCGTCTCGAAGGCGCTTGCGTAGGTTGCAGCGTTAACCAAATGACGTTGAAAGCTGGAGTGGAAACCACCATAAAAAAATACGCGCCGCAAATAGAAACCGTGGTAAACGTCGCTTAAAATAAAAATAATTGGGGCGTGACCTTTGACAAAAAAGTTTTTTCTACCGAAAACTTTTTTGTCAAAGGTCGGGCTTTTCGCTCTATCTTTTTTACCAATTACCTCGGTTTTCAACACGAGGCAATTGATAAAAAAGGATGCCGCTTCAATCCCTCACGCAACCCAATGAAACTTCAGTTTACATCACAATTTCGGTAAAACTGATAACTATCATAAAATAAACTTTAAAGTTGATCCAACTTTGCAACCGATAACTTTGCAACTCAACAACTTTAAAAATTTGAACCTTAAAAATGATCGAAACAGATATTCTCATCATAGGAGCCGGACCAACAGGGCTTTTCACAGTCTTTGAAGCCGGACTTTTAAAATTAAAATGCCACATCATCGACGCGCTTCCGCAACCTGGAGGGCAGTTGGCAGAATTGTATCCGAAAAAACCAATCTTCGACATTCCTGGTTATCCTTCGGTTTTGGCAGGCGATTTGGTCGATAATTTGATGGAACAAATCAAACAGTTTCAACCTGGTTTTACCCTAAACGAAAAAGCCGAAACCATCGAAAAACTAGAAGACGGAACTTTTATCGTAACAACCGACAAAGGTACACAACATGCTTGCAAAGCCGTTGCAATCGCAGGAGGTTTGGGAAGTTTCGAACCAAGAAAACCGATTATTGAAGACATTGAATTCTACGAAGACAAAGGCGTGGAATATTTTGTAAAAAACCCAGAACTTTTCCGCGATAAAAAAATTGTGATCGCTGGTGGAGGAGATTCTGCTTTGGACTGGAGTATTTTCCTTGCCAATGTGGCTTCAGAAGTAACGCTAATCCACAGAAGAAACGAATTCCGTGGTGCTTTGGATTCAGTCGAAAAAGTACAGGAACTCAAACATGCCGGAAAAATCAACTTGATCACTCCAGCAGAAGTCATCGGCCTAAACGGCGACGAAAAACTGGAATCCATTGACATTGAAGAAAACGGAGCCCACAGAAACATCAAAACCGATTATTTTATTCCGCTTTTCGGACTTACGCCAAAATTGGGAGCCATTGCTAATTGGGGCTTGGAAATTGAGAAAAACGCCATCAAAGTAAACAACGCGTTGGACTATCAAACCAACGTTGAAGGAATCTACGCAATTGGCGACGTGAACACTTATCCCGGAAAATTGAAACTGATTTTGTGCGGTTTTCACGAAGCGACGTTGATGTGTCAAAGTGTTTTCAACAAACTGAATCCTGGAAAAAAATATGTACTGAAATACACCACGGTTTCCGGTGTTGACGGTTTCGACGGAACAAGAAAAGAAGCTGAAAAAGCGGTGGTAAAAGCAATAGATTAATTTCTTACTTTTGATAGAAAGATTTCAAAATGGAGAGAACTGTAACCTCAAAATCATCGTTTAAAGAAGCTGACGACCATTCGTCTTTCTACAAAAACAAAACTTCTAACGAGCGTTTGGAAGCAGCATCTTTCATCATCAATGCAATTTTTCAGAATCCAAAAGTAAATAGATTGGTCACTGGTAAGAGAAAACATGTCAAATAATATCTTCAATACTGATTTCTTCGAATTTTTAATGCTACTCGAAAAAAATGAGGTCAGGTATATGTTGGTCGGAGGTTATGCGGTGATTTTACACGGATATGTAAGAAGTACTGGTGACATCGATTTGTGGGTAGAGAAAACAGAAACCAATTTTGAAAAACTTAAACAAGTTTACAACAAATTTGGAGCTCCTATATTCCCGAAGTCTGAATTTTTACAAGACAAGTTTGATGTGTGGAGCATTGGAAATTCACCGTCAAAAATTGAAATATTGACCAACGTCGACGGGCTTGTATTTGAAGAAAGCTACTATAAAAAAGTTTATATTGAAGTGGAAAATGTGACGATTCCTTATATAGATTTTGAGGATTTAATCAAAAATAAATTAGCTTCAGGTCGTCACAAGGATTTGGCTGACATTGAGCAGTTAAAAAAAGACAAAAATGAGTAATGATGTTTTGATAAAAATCACCGACCGCGACGGAGTTTCACACGAAGTGGAAGCCCCAACAGACATGAACATGAACATCATGGAATTGGTTCGCGCTTATGAATTGGCTCCAGAAGGAACCATTGGCGTTTGCGGTGGAATGGCAATGTGTGCTTCTTGCCAATGCTACATTTTGAACAATGTAGAATTGCCAGAAATGAACGATGACGAAGAGGCGATGCTTTCGGAAGCTTTTAACGTAAAAGAAAACAGCCGTTTGGGTTGCCAGATTCACATCACGGAAGAACTCAATGGACTTGAAATAGAACTCGCTCCGGAATATTAAAAAACAATCCCGATTCAACTGAATCGGGATTATTTTTTATATAATAAATCACTTCTTAACCGGCAATTCGCCATAGTCAAAATTATAAAGCGTAAACGCCATCATATCGGCAATTTCTTCAATGGTTTTTGAAACAGGTTTTCCAGCTCCGTGACCTGCATTAGTTTCAATTCTAATCAAAACAGGATTATCGCCAGATTGTTTTGCTTGTAATTCTGCGGCAAATTTAAAACTATGTGCCGGAACCACACGATCATCGTGATCTCCTGTTGTCACTAATGTCGCAGGATATTTTACACCTTGTTTTACATTGTGAACCGGAGAATATTTCAATAAATAATCAAACATTTCTTTTGAATCTTCAGAAGTTCCGTAATCATAAGCCCAACCAGCTCCAGCGGTAAAAGTATGGTATCTCAACATGTCTAAAACACCAACGGCTGGTAATGCCACTTTCATCAATTCTGGTTTTTGCGTCATCACGGCTCCAACTAAAAGTCCGCCGTTTGATCCACCTCTAATCGCTAAATAATCAGAAGAAGTATATTTTTCTTTAATTAAAAATTCTGCGGCAGCGATAAAATCGTCAAAAACATTTTGTTTTTTCTGCTGAATCCCACCTTCGTGCCATTTTTTTCCATATTCGCCACCACCACGAATATTTGGTACAGCGTAAATTCCGCCTTGCTCTAACCAAACCGCATTAGAAATAGAAAAAGCTGGCGTGATGCTTGCGTTAAATCCGCCGTAAGCATACAATATCGTTGGATTTTTTCCATTTAATTCAATGCCTTTTTTGTAGGTAATAATCATCGGCACTTTTGTTCCATCTTTCGAAGCGTAAAAAACTTGTTTGCTTTCGTAATCGTTGGGGTTAAAATCTACCTTCGGTTGTGCATAAACGCTTGAATTTCCGGTTTTTGGATCAAATTTATAAATGGTTCCCGGAGTGGTATAATTGGTAAAAGAATAATAAAGCTCTTTATCTTCTTTTTTTCCGCCAAAACCTCCCACAGAACCAATTCCAGGTAATTTAATCTCGCGAATCATTTTTCCGCTGTAATCATATTGTTTGATTTGCGAAACCGCATCTTTCATGTAATGGGTAAAAATATAACCGCCACCTTTATTGGCAGAAAGCACGTTTTCAGTTTCTGGGATAAGATCTTTCCAGTTTGCTACACCAGGATTGGCAGCATCAACCGTCACAATTCGCTGGTTTGGCGCATTCAAATCAGTGTTGATGTACAATTTTGTACCAACATTGTCAATCACGCTGTTGTCGCTGTTGAAATTATCTACAACTTTCACAATTTTACTATTTGGAACCGATAAATCTTTTAGGTACAATTCGTTTCCATAAGTAGCATTTGCAGCAGAAATCACCAAATAACGATTGTCCTCGGTAACTCCAGCACCAACGTAGCGGCGTTTTTCGTTTTGCCCAAAAATAATTTTATCATCTTTTTGCGAAGTGCCTAACTTGTGGTAATACAATTTGTGTTGATCTGTTTTTGCAGAAAGTTGACTTCCGGTTGGCTTGTCATAACTCGAATAATAAAATCCGTCGTTGCCAAACCAAGCGATGCCGCTAAATTTTACATCGTTAATTTCGGTTTCAATTTTTTTCTTCGAAACAGCATCAATAATTACAATTTTGTTCCAATCACTTCCTGCTTCGGAAATAGAATAAGCAGCAATAGCACCATTTTTAGAAAATTCTATTCCTGAAAGCGACGTCGTTCCGTCTTTAGAAAACGTATTCGGGTCAATAAAAATTTCTTCCTTGCCGTTGGCATCTTTTCGATATAAAACCGATTGATTTTGCAAACCATCGTTTTTAAAGTAATAGGTGTAATTCCCTTCTTTCCACGGAGCGGAAATTTTTTCGTAGTTCCATAATTTTTCCAAACGTTTTTTCAAGTCGTTTCGGTAGGGGATATTTTCCAAATACCCAAAAGTCACCTCGTTTTGGGCTTTTACCCAAGCTCCTGTTTCAGCAGATTTATCGTCTTCTAACCAACGATAAGGATCTTTGATTTCGGTTCCAAAATAATTGTTAACCGTATCCACTTTTTTAGTTTCCGGATATTTCAGCGCTATTTTTTCCTGCTTCACAACTTCTTCTTTACATGATAAAAATGCAGCTGCGGTAATGACTAGTATTACTGCTTTTTTCATTGTGTTGATTTTAAATTTCACCAAATTTAACAATATGCTTTCAGAAATGTAGAAAACGTTTTTAAAATTAATCAACAATTTTGATGCTGATGCCTTTTAAAGTTGACCAGCCGTTAGCGTCAGTCACTTTAATTTCAACGTGATAATCTCCGGTGTCAATGTCATTTGGGATTTCGATGTCGTGCGTTGCGGTGTATTCTTGAAGATTTTCCGGAATGTTGAAGGTGAAAATTTCACGCCAGTCGTTGACCGGAGTTTTAATTGGATCAAGCGGACAAGCGTCAATTTCTGTATCGTGTGAATGATGATCGAAGTTAGAATGAAACGCCACACTATAAGAACCCAATTGATCATTGTCAGAAAATTGTGCTTTAAAAGGAAAAACGTTTCCACGTTGCACCACTGCACAACTCGTGGGAAATCCGTCTGGGATACTCAAATTGATAGTGGGTTTTGTGGTGTCTTGAGCATCGTCATTACCACTACAATTAACTAAAAATCCTGCCACAACTAAGGCTGTAATAATTTTTATTTTTTTCATAATTAAAATTTTAAATTTAAAAATCGGTTGCCGAAAACTTTCAGGCAACCGATTTATTTTGAATATTACTCAATTGCAAATTCGTAATCAAATTCCTGGCTGTTCCCTTGATTGTCACTTACTGTAAAGTGAACGTGGTAATCTCCAGTTGGTTGATTGGTTGGAATCAACAAATGTTTGTGGAAATTTACATTGGTTTGTCCTGCATAATCATTGTAAACCGCTTCAATATGTGGTGCTGAAGCATTAGTTTCATGATGCATTTCGATTGAAATCGTGGTAATTGGATTTGCAGAAGTAATTATACCTTCAATGTGCAAATCTTGACCCGGATGACCGTGAAAATTTCCTGGTGTTCCATGTCCAAATTCGGTCAAATTAACCGAAAACAAAGGCGAAGCCGAAATTATTTCTACTTCACGATCTACGCTTTGGCTGTTTCCATTTTGGTCCACAACTGTAAAATGCAAGTGATAATGACCAGATGGTTGATTAGCCGGAATCAAGATATGTTCATGAAACGTAGCATTTAATTGACCGTTATAATTGGTAAAAGTTTGCGTAATTTCCGGAGCATTTGTATCAGTTTCATGATGCAATTCTACTACAACTGAAGCGATTTTTTGACTGGCCAAAATTTCGCCTTCCAAATGTAAATCTTGTCCCGCTGTAGCTTGTCCGGAATTTGCCGAACCAACTTCGGTTAAATCAATCTCAATGTTGTTGGCAATCGTATCATTATTGTCATCACTGCTACATGAGGCAAAAAAAGTTGATAATACGACTGCGAATATTCCTAAAAATTTGGTGGTGTTTTTCATTTTTTTATTAAATAAGTTTTTAAATTATAAATTGTATTCCAAAGGCTGAAAATCAGGGGAGGTGCTCGTTCTCTTTTGGTATAAACAATTTTTTCAAAAAACTCAAGGGGGAAATTGGTTATTGATTTTTTTATTTCCGAAGAAATGTTTTTTATTTCAAAAATGTAAAACGACTGACCGAAATAATGAACTTGCAACTCACAAATAGGACAATGCGGTTCTTTTTTACTCAGAAGCGTTTTGCTGTGGGAAATGTTTTTATCGTCGCAATGATGCATCGTCAACTCGTGCAATGGTTTTAACGAAACTGTGAACATCACAAGCATCGCTAAAATTGCCGCTGTAAAAACAGATATGTTGACTTTTTTTATCATCAATTAAAATAGAAACGGAACTTTTACATTCATCACAAAGTTGCGTCCGGGTTCGGGAACGCCAATCAAACGGTAAAAACTGGTATGGTTGAAATTCTTCGAGTTGAGTAAATTTTGAACTTGAAAGTGAACGCCAATTTTTTGTTTTGACAAGAAAAAATCTGCGCCAAATTGAAGGTTAATCAGCTGGTAATCTGGGGTTTTGTTTTCTGGTGGAACGATAAGATTTTGAGCCGCAACATATTTAAAATCGATTCCGGCAAAGGCATTCGGGAAGTTTTTCCCAAAATTTCCGTTATAAGAAAAATTAAATAGTACCGAAGCTGGTGGTGAAAAAGGCAACGTGAATCCTTTTTTTGCCCCAGACAATTGTTCAGAATAAACATATTCACCAATAATTTCTGCGGAATAATTTTGCGTAAAGCGATAATTCAGCTTCAATTCCGTGCCGTATTGCATCACTTTGCTTTGCGTGTATTCGTAAATTTGGTTTCCGGCTCCGTAGGAATAATCGAAATTTGCGGTAGGGTTGAGGTAAATATAATTAGTGAAATAATTTAAAAACGGACTCAAATCTGCCGAAAAATTATTTTTTTCAAAAGTCAAGCCTAAGTCAAATTGATACGCTTCTTCCGGGTTGAGGTTAGCGTTTCCAAGTTCGTAGCTAAATTGATGGTAATTCACACCATTTGAAGCCAATTCTTTGGCAATCGGCATTCTGAAACTTTTGCCTACGTTGATTCGATAACTAAAATCTTCCAAATTATAATTGGCACCAATTCCCCAAGAAATATTGCCGAAATTTCGTTTCAAGGCAGTTGCTCGTTGCAAAAATGCTTCAGTATCGTTAATTGGCGAAGCAAACCAATCGAAATAATTTCCCGTTTTTATTTGCCCGAAATCATACCGAATTCCTGCGTTTACCGTTAATTTTTCATTGATTTCAAATTGGTCTAAAGCAAAAATTCCGGCGTTAGTTTGTTCAAATTCCGGGATGACAAAACCCCAACCATCGATATTATTGTCTTGGTGTTCGCCGTTGAAACCAATTGTTATTTGATGATTTCCAATCGAAAAAATATCTTTTGCGTTAAGCGAATACACATTTTTGCTGAATCCTCGCTCCAAAGTTTCCGGATAACGTAAATTCTCAGGATAAGTGGAAGGCATAAAACCATGCGGAATGTAGTCAGAAAATTCTTCTCTAAAATTATTTTGGTAACCCAATTCAAGTTCCAAGCGATGGTTTTCAAAGGTAAATTTGGTTCGATTAATAACTTTAAAATGATTCACATCTTGATACGGATTTTGAATGTCTCGCGCCGAAAAATCATGTAAATCCGTGTCCACGTTTCGCGGTTCTAAGCCATGAGCATTAGCGAAAAGTCCGGATTTCATTTTGAAATTACTCACATAAAAAACCGAGGAAAAATTGTCTTTCATCACTCCAAAATTTAAGTGGAGATTGAGCTCTTTTCCAGCCGTATTTCGCATTCTATTCTTAAAAAGTGGCGCTTGGTAAGAATAAATGTTGATAAAATCCACCGGAACTTTATAATCGGCATAATCCATTGAAGTGATTCTTGCATCGAAAAAAAGCGAATTTTTTCTGCCAAAGAGGTTTAAAGACCCACCATATAAATCGTTGTTCGTTTTGGCTGTCAAGTCGAGATTTCCGCCGAAAGTATTTTTTTCCGGTGCTTTTGCTTTTTCAATTTCTACCACGCCACCAATCGCATCTGAGCCAAAAGCCAATGACGACGGACCTTTTACAATTTTTATTTTATTGACAGAAAATTGATCGATTTCCAGTCCGTGGTCCGAACCCCATTGTTGGCTTTCGTGTTTGACACCGTTTTCCGAGACGACAACTCTGTTAAAACCCAAACCGCGAATGATGGGTTTCGATTGTCCGGAACCAATGGCAATTGTGCTGATTCCTCCAACTCGTTCGAGGGTTTGCATGAGGCTTCCGCCAAGATTTTTTTTCAGAAAATTTTCGTCTACTACTTCAATGCTGGTTGAAGTTTTTTGCTGTAATTGCTTCGTCTGATTTTCAGTAGTAACGGTTACGGATTCGAGGTTTTTGATTTCAGGAGTTAAAACGATTTTTAAATTTTGACTTGAATTTATGGCAATGTTTTGCACGTTTTTTTGGTAACCAATAAATAAAATTTCTAACCGGTATTTTCCCGAAGCGATATTGATAAACTGGAATTTTCCGTTAGCGTCAGTAACTATTTGGTTTTGATTGAACGTAACTTGACTTCCCGGTAACGGTTGGTTTTGTTCGTTTACAACCTGGCCGGAAAATGTAAATTGAGCATGTGAAATTGTTGGAATTCCTAACAAAAGGAAACCTAAAAAAGTAAAAAAGCGCATGAATTTCAGTGTCTGAAAATGATAATTGCCAACAAATTCCAGTAAAGAATTGTTGTGAAAAAAGTTTTCCTAAAAAATTAAATCATTAGCAAGACGGTGGACCGCGATGGGAGGGAAGTGTTCCTGAAAAAGTGGAAATTTTTTCGGGAAGGGTGGTTTTTGGTTGTTTGGTGATGTCAATAAACCGAATGGTAGTAAATGTTTGCATTTGTGGCAAAGCGGCATTGGTAAATGCAAATTCGCAAACAAAACATTTTTCGTGATGGTGGTGTTTTTCTTGGATTTTTTTAAGATGAAGGGCAATTTCCGTAGTGTTTTCATCGTGGTGATGCGAATGCTCAAAAGCGTGCATGGCCTGAAACGCAATGGTAAATAACAGCGTAATGGCGATGGTTAGGCTTATGAGAGGAAATTTTTTCATACGGAATGCAAATGTAGGGATGTTTTTTTGAAAAGGCTTCCGGATTAAGAAAATATTTGGATTATTGCAGGGGTTGCGTTAGGGATGGAAGCGGCATCCTTTTATTAATTGCCTCGGGTTAAAAACCGAGGCAATTGACAAAAGATAAAGCGGACAGCCCGACCCAATTTTGCAGTTATTTTCTGGTTTGCAGTTTGGTTCTAAATTGGGGAACGCCAAAAAAAACGGCTGAAATTTCAACCGTTTTTGTGCTTTAAACTAAATTATTTTTGACGAGGTATTCGGCAATTTGAATGGTATTTGTGGCGGCACCTTTGCGAAGGTTGTCTGCCACAATCCACATGTTGAGTGTGTTGGGTTGCGACTCATCTCGACGGATTCTTCCTACAAAAACATCATCTTTTCCTTGGGCATATAGCGGCATTGGATAAGTAAAAGTGTCGGTGTTGTCCTGAAGCGTTACGCCTTCGGTTTCATGTAGAATTTTTCTTACTTCTGAAAGGTCGAAGTCGTTGTCGAATTCGACATTTACGGCTTCGCTATGTCCGCCAACGATAGGCACGCGAACGGCTGTTGCGGTTACGGCGATGGTGTTATCCGAAAGAATTTTTTTGGTTTCGCGCACGAGTTTCATTTCTTCTTTGGTGTAGCCGTTATCTTCAAAAACGTCGCATTGCGGAATAGCATTTCGGTGGATTTGGTATTTGTAAGCCATCTCTCCTTTGTTTCCAACGTATTCGTTTTCAAGTTGTTGAACCGCTTTTACGCCGGTTCCCGTAATAGATTGATAGGTGGAAACGATGATGCGCTTGATTTTATATTTTTTGTGCAAAGGTGCCAATGCGAGAACCATCTGAATGGTGGAACAGTTGGGATTTGCGATGATTTTGTCGGATTTAGTCAGTTCTGAGGCGTTGATTTCCGGAACAATTAGCTTTTTGGAAGTGTCCATTCGCCAAGCGGATGAATTGTCGATTACGGTAGTTCCTGCTTCGGCAAATTTTGGAGCCCATTCCAGAGAAGTTTCGCCTCCAGCCGAAAAAAGAGCAATTTGCGGTTGCATTTTGACTGCGGTTTCGAGGTTCACCACGCTGTATTTTTTACCTTGAAACTCGATTTCTTTCCCTACAGATTTTTCTGAAGCAACAGGGATTAATTCGGTTACGGGAAAATTTCTTTCAGATAATACTTGAAGCATTACTTCACCTACCATTCCGGTAGCGCCAACAACTGCAACTTTCATTTGCGATTTGAGTTAGGATTTATGATATTGGATTTAAGATATATGATTTATAGTTTATGATAAATGATGTTCTTTTGCAATTGCAAATATAATTGATATTCGAGAATTTTTTTAATGAAATAAAAAAAACCGCTCCATGTCTGGAACGGTTTGGTTAGAATATATAATGTAGCGGTACTAAGGACGATTTTTTAGTGCGTCACGGATTTCCATCAACAATTTTTCTTCATTTGAAGGTGCTGGTGGTGCTGCAGGAGCGGCTTCTTCTTTTTTACGTAAGGAGTTGATGCCTTTTACAATCATGAACAACACGATGGCTACAACAAAGAACGAAATTACGTTTGATAAGAAATTTCCGTACTTAACGCTGTTCCATTCCAGCGAGGCAATGTCTTTTACGCCGGCAGCTTCTAGAGCAGGATTTAAAATTAATGGCGTGATAACATCGTCAACTAATGATTTTACGATGGCGCTAAATGCTGCCCCAATTACAACCCCTATCGCGAGGTCGATTACGTTTCCTTTTAAAGCGAATTCCTTAAATTCTTTTACTACTCCCATAAGTTTTTTGTTTTGGTTACAATTGCTAAAGTAAAAAATAATTTAACATTTGAAGTTTAATAATTTGTTTTTATTTTTCCAGCATCTCAATGTATTGCGAGGGTGTGAATCCGGTGTGCTTCTTGAACACCCTATTAAATGTGGATTGTTGTTCAAATCCGGCTTCAAAGTACAAGTGTTCAATGGTGAATTTTTTGTGAGCGGATTCGTTGAATTTTTCTACAACATAATTTACGCGATGTTCGTTTATCAAATCGCGGAAATTTTTTCCAAATGCCACGGATAATGCCCGAGAGAGATAATTAGTATTTGTATTGAGGTCTTTTGCCATCATCGCCATATTAAAATCGGGATTTTTAAATGGCTGTTCGTTTGTGAAATAATCTATTATCCGGTCGTGTAATTCAGCTGCTTTTTCTTTTGACAGTTCGTATTTCAGTTCAAATTGTTCATCAACAACCGAGTCTTTTGAAGTGTTTTCGCCTAAAATGTCAATGTTGGTTTGAAGTTTTAGAAACTGACTGTTGTAAAATAAAATTAGAAATGAAAAGTAAATGACGAAAAAAATGATTGAATAGTCTTGTATTTTATTGATAAACAGATCAGTGACTGAATGATGACGAATAGTTTCGATGCCAAGCCACGATGAAATTTGAGGCGTAAAATAACACAATGCCAAAAGGAAAATTGCCGTGATTACGGCTTTTTTAATATTCGTAACCATCAGTACAAGCATCACCAAGGGTACATAATATAAATAGATGATAAATGACGCCTGGTAAATAAACAAGCTGAAAATAAATACTAATATCATCATGGATGTGGCAAGGATGGCATATATGGTTTTAAATTCAAAACGGGTTTTTGAAAGCATATAACCGATATATCCGACTACTAAAAATACGCAAATCAGGAGTTCAATAGGAACCAATGTTTTATAACCAATTGTTGGTAAATATAATGACAGTATGATCCAGTAACCCACGATACCCATAATAGAGTATAAGAGCATCTTTCCGAATTCGTGTCTTTTAGAATGTAATAGTTTTAAATAATCCATACTGCTCTAATTATTGTTTTTATAGAAAAAAATTGAGGCAAATATTAAAGTGTTAAAATATTTAACAAAGTTGGGCTTTAAGAGTGTATTTACGGCTTTGAGTAGGAATAACTATAGGTCATGTATTTTCTGAAAGTATTCTGATGGGGTGCTTCCTGTAATGTCCTTGAATCTGCGATTGAAAGTAGTTTGTTGTTTGAATCCTGCACGTTTATATATTTCTTCAAGGGTTCTGCCATTTCGAGATTCTATTTCCTTTTTGACCATTTCAATTCTATATTCTTGGACGAATTCAGTGAAACTTTTTCCGCCCTCATGATTTAATGCTCTAGAAACGTATGTAGGATTTGATTTCAATTTTAGAGCCAGTGTCTGGATCGAAAATTCTGGATCGGTAAAAGGTTTTTTTTCTTCTACAAATACAATAATTTTTTCATATAACTTCTGCATTGGTGTACTATTTTCCTTGGTGTCAGTGTCCGTTTGCTGGCTACTCATAATTTTTGTGGTTTCGATAATATTATCAATTTTGCTCAAAGCGTTATGATAATAAAGAATAAGCATCGAAAGATAAATTACGATTGCTTGAATGATATAGCTCAAATACCCTAACACCTTTTTTTGGTGGGGTGAAATTTCTAAAGGCTGAGAAAGATCAAAAAATTCTGCAATGGATGGCATAAAAAAGCAAAAAATAAGTGTAATAATGGATATGCTGAAAGCTTTTAAAATGGAAGATTGGACTAAGAACATTAAAATTACAGGGATATAAAATAAGCAAGGGATCATTGATTTGTGGATGGTTACCAAGCTAAGATATGTTACCAAAATATAGAGTCCGATAGAAATAATGCTAAGAATTGGCCAAAAGATAAAATTTTTTCGAGTAGCTAAATAACAAAAATAGGAAGTAATGAGCATACTGAAAAAAACAGTAGGCTGGTCAATAGAAAATTTATAATCGCCAAAATACTTCAAACACAGGATTAGTAAATTATAGAATATAAAAATCCCCAAAAACGAAAAAATTAGACGTTTCCCGAATTCGTTTCTTAAATAATGTTTTTCAGTTAAATACTTCTCCATACCCATTATTGTAATGCAAGGCAAGTTATTAACTATTTCCAGAAAATTGTTAATTACCGTCGTTTTTTAAACGGACAAAGAAAGTTAATTTAAATAAATTATACAGCTAAATCTTAAAAAAAAGCCATAAAGGTACTCAACTGGTTCTTATAATGTTCTGAATAACTGTAATTTAATTGTTGAAGCAAGTTATTTTAAGAAATCGCTATGGTGAATACTCCTTGTGTTAAACAAAATGACAAATATTTGTTTTTATAAAAAATGCGCTGGAAAATTGCCGGTGTTAGTTTTATGCATTGCTATTAAATCCAACACAAAATTTTAGTCCCAAGCTACTATTTCAAATTTTTATAATGCGATGAATTTAATTATAAACATTTAAAAAAAATTGCAACTATGATGAATAAAAAGTAAATCGTGAACCGTACTCGGTGTCTTAATTTTTTATCCCCAATCACATAAACATATTCTATTTTCCAAAACGTACAAGCCAAACAGCTTGCTTTTGGTGTCTATATTAATTTTTAACAGTAGGTAAAAATTTAAAATGAGGTAAAGTAAATCTTTGCTTAAAATCCAAAAACAATGAAACAAAAAAACTATTTAAAAATCCTGAGCACTTGGCAAATACTTTTGGTATTTTTCACGTTTGCTCATTTTTCGGGTGTTGCTCAATGCACGAACAATAATGTTCGTCCTGACGATGGATTTGTAATGGAGCCATGGAATGCTACCTGTAACGGGGGTTCTGACGGCTTCGTAAAAATCACAAACATTAGCAGTAGTAGCACATCGGAGCCAAACGCTAATCGACCTTATTCGGTAAGGATATTAACCGGTGTCGGGGGCGGATTGCATCCTAGCTATCCCGCTCCTTTTCCCATAGGAAATGCCACGACATTTGATCTCACGGGACTTTCTGCCGGGAATTATGTGATAGATGTTATCGACGCATGTGGGAACACGAGTGCCGATAAGCCTGTCACCATTGGTCAGCCCAATCCTGAGTTTCAATTAATATCCTCTCAAATTATCAGAAGAATCACTTCTTCAGGGGGAACTTGTGGGGATACTTACGTTATTAGAACTACTTATAACAAAGTTACTAATGGTCAAACAATTTCGTTAAGTTTTACCAATAGTTCAAACAATACTTTTACTCCAACGTTGTCTTCTGCTAGTTTTATTAGAACAGCAAACACGTTTAATTATGCTGAAGAATTTATCAGCGAAGTACCTGTTTCGTTTTTTCAGGGTAATCCAATCACTGTAAATTTGAGTAGTAACCTATGTTCAAGACCGGTTCAGCATTTGACAATTCCGTCACCACCGCAAAACTTTGTTACAGCTGGAACTGGCGCTCAGGGAACAATCCAATCCACAATTAATCCTTGTGTTTCTGGATATTTTATAAATAGATATCTTCAATACGGTACTTCTCCAATGTCAGTTTCAATTGTCGAAACTAGCAATCCGGGAAGTCCCGCATTAGACATAAATGGAAATCCGTTTAGTTTTACCTATCCGGCAAATCATACTTGGCAAAATCCAATAAACAATTTACTATCGGGTCTTAAATACGACACGAATTATACAATTACTTATACGGACGCTTGTGGTCAGATCGTCACAGAAAATTTATTTGTGCCATCACCATCTAGTGCGATTGCTAGTCAAAATTCATGTGTAGGATTTGCGCAATATTCCCCTTTCCTCGATGATGCGGGAGCATTGCATGTTAATTTCTCATCAGGTTTGATGTCTTTTCCAATTTCATTCACAATTACCAATGGACCTACTCATTGGAATACATCGCTCGGTGATACTAGTTTAAGTGTTCCGCTTTCTTATCCGCAAGTTTATACCTTCAACGAAGCAATGACAGGCGGTTATCAACTTGGAACTAATGTTGTTGTTGGAAGTCCTTTATGTGATAGTAATACTACTAGAGCAAAACAATTTGCTCCGGGAACATACACCATTGTTTACACGGACGCGTGTGGTAGAACAAATACGTTTACTACTACCATCCAAGATACTGCAGGGTGTAGAATTAATAGTACAACGAGCTATTCGATGCGGAATTGTAATTATACAAATGGGAATGTAGATTTAACTTATACTTTATCTCCATTTAACAATCTTCGCAGAAGTTTATATCGTATTAATGGAAGTACTGAAACATTAGTTCAAACCTTAAGTGGTCATTTATCAAATCCTCAGGTGTTTACTGATATAGCACCCGGAACTTATAAGGTGCGTTTTGGCGGGGTTTCAGGAGCTAATAAGGCTAATTACCCAGGCATTGGCGGAGTTAACGGAATTCCTAGGCTAGCAGGTACTAATTACATTTATGAAGAAACCATAGTAGTTCCTGAAACAATTGCCTTGTCGTTTAGTAGCTTGGCTTCTTGTAGTGGTACTGCGACAGGTGTCGCACAAGGCGGTCAAGCACCTTATACCTATGCGCTTTATGATGCCAGCCTATCTACAATCATAAGGCCTGCTCAGGCAACTGGTGTATTTACCGGATTGACTGTTGGGACAACTTACCAGATGCAAGCTATCGACGAGTGTGGTAGAACTTTCAATCAACCACTCACAATTGTAAATAACCTAGTGGCGCCGCAAATTGGAACGGTGGTTCAGACTAAGTGTGACGGAAGTAATAGCGTGCAAGTTACCAATTTGCCGTCAGGAACCTGGACACTTGTCGACAGTTTTGATAATGCCGAATATGACGGAACAGGTTCTTCAATAGTCTTGACGAATTTAAGTCCCGGACCACATACTTTTACATTGATAAACGACGCGGGATGTAGTTCTCCAGCTTCAGCTTCAATCACATTGAGAGCTATTCCTACAACATTAAATTTTATAGTTAATGACCCTGCTACAGGTTGCATTCCGGGTTCGGTTGACATAACCGCTGCTGCAGTAACTGCAGGAAGTGAATCGGGAATCACCTTTTCTTATTTTACTGATGCTGCAGCAACCTTGCCGTTAGCTAATCCTTCAGCTGTTTCTACTTCAGGTACTTACTATATAAAAGCGCAGTTAGGAGCTTGTATTAATGTTAGACCGGTTGTAGTCACAATTAATGATTGTACATCGACTATTGCTAATGTTTCTTGTTCATATAATGGGACATTTGCAGATAGCGCTGACGATTTTATGATGTTTGAATTAACACCAGGAACTACTTCAGTTTACAGTGTAACTGCTACATTTGGTGGAAATTCAGTACCAATTACGTTGTTGAATAATGATCCTGCCACAAACGTTTATGGCGGATCTCCAAGCTATTTTAAAATTCCAAATGGGAGCTTGGGAGCTGGAAGCTTTATATTAACAATTACAAGAGGTTCGGGGGCACCTGAAACTATCACGGTTGCAAATCCAGGAACATGTTCTAATGAGTGTAATACTAGTTCCACGGGCAATAAAGTAACTTACTATTTCTATTCTCCATATATTACAACTGATTTGTCTAATGCTACAGCGTATTTACCAAAATTCGATCAAGGAACAAATAGAAGATTGACAGCTGTAAATGTCGACTACGGTGTTGCTTTCGTCGGTTCATTCGACTTAGAAAATTATACCTCTGGTCCAGTAAATTTTAGATTTATTGAAACTACAGTTGTAACAACCGATTTTGCAGGAAATACGTACACATCGCCAACTCTTACTTTAACTAAAAATCCTGCCTATCCAGGTTTTAATATTTATCCTCTTGGAACCACTCACAATCCGATAGATTATAACTATTCAAACACGAATACTTATACTTCTGCAAGTGATTTGGCAAATTTTACGGGCGTAGGAACAATTAGTAATACAGTTTCGTCATTAACGTCTTTCGCTACCGCGGGAGGAGGAATAAACACGCCGGCAAATTTAAGAGGCTCATACTACTATAAAGTTGAATATACTTATGATTGTTACGTAATTGACGCAATAGATGATGCATACGGACCAATCCCAGTTGCTAACACGTCAACAAATGTTGGAATTGTATTTTCAAACGATACATTGAATGGAGTAGCGGTAATACCTTCTGAAGTAACTTTAACTTCCACAGCGACACCGCACTTGTCTATCAATCCAACTACTGGTGCAGTAACTGTCGCAGCAAACACACCGGCAGGAACTTATACCATTGATTACACAATTTGTGAAGTAGCAAACCCTGCTAATTGTGATACTGCAACTGTTACAGTGAATGTTGTGATTGTTCCAGCACCATCAATCAACATTACCAAAGATGGCGCTTATGTGGATAATGACAACAATGGAGTAACCAATGTTGGCGATACGATTGTTTACACATTTGTGGTAAGCAATACCGGAAACGTTCCATTAACCA
>JAEWHE010000045.1 GCA_023387965.1 Bacteroidota bacterium
CGTTGGTTCCATTAGTTCCGTTTGTTCCCGCTGGACCTGTTGCAGCAATTCCAGTATCAGTTGTTCCAATGAACCAATTGCCGTTTCCTCCTATTGTTGGTGAAATTCCGTCTTGTCCATCAGCTCCGTTTGTTCCATTGGTTCCCGCTGGACCTGTTGCAGAAATTCCGGTATCGGTTGTTCCAATGAACCAATTGCCGTTTCCACCTATTGTTGGTGAAATTCCGTTGGTTCCATTCATACCTGCTGGTCCTTGAGGTCCCGCTGGTCCGTTGATGTTTGTCCAAGTATTTGTTGTTGGGTTAAATACCCATGTTCCGCTGTCGTTGGTTACAATCGTAACTCCTTCGCCTGGAGCTCCTGGAGTTCCTGAACCCGGAATTCCTGGCGTTCCTGTTTGACCCGGCTGTCCTTCCACGCCAACTACTCCTGCTGGTCCTTGAGGTCCCGCTGGTCCGTTGATGTTTGTCCAAGTATTTGTGGTTGGGTTAAATACCCATGTTCCGCTGTCGTTAGTTACAATCGTAACTCCTTCGCCTGGAGCTCCTGGAGTTCCTGAACCCGGAATTCCTGGTGTTCCCGTTTGACCCGGTTGTCCTTCAACTCCAACTACTCCTGCTGGTCCTTGAGGTCCCGCTGGTCCGTTGATGTTTGTCCAGGTGTTTGTTGTTGGGTTAAATACCCATGTTCCGCTGTCGTTAGTTACAATCGTAACTCCATCGCCTGGAGCTCCTGGAGTTCCTGAACCCGGAATTCCTGGTGTTCCCGTTTGACCCGGTTGTCCTTCAACTCCAACTACTCCTGCTGGTCCTTGAGGTCCTGCTGGACCTTGAGGACCAACTAAATCACCAATATTTAAAAGTGTCGAATTTCCATTTTCATCTATATATGTAATGGTATTTGCAATAGGATCGTGCGAAATTGAGGTTAACGTTTCAAAATTTGGAACCATTAACCCTAAATTTAAGCTATTTGCCACACCATTTTCATCCGTATAAACTAGAATTCCAGTTGTTGGATCAAAGGTTGCTGACGTTAAAGTTTCAGAATCTTGAATGATTTGTTGAATATTTATATTTTGGGTGTTACCCGCCACATCAACGTAGGTAAATTGATTTGTAGTTGGATTCCAAATAACGATGTTTGCAGGAAGTTCTGCTGATGACATTCTTCTCCAACGATCCACATACCAATAGTAATAACCTGGTGTAATATCGGCATTGGTTGCTGTATTAAAAACCAGCAAACTGTTAACATTACCATTTGTTATCGTGGTGGTATCAGTGGTACTTGTTAATGGAAGTCGAGGAATTAAAACTCCTTTATCCGACGCTACAATTTCAAGTTGAGAAGATGAATTAGGTAAAGAAGTTCCAATCCCTACCTGACCATAAGAAGCATACGCTCCCAACACCAACATTAGAGGAAGTAATTTATTTTTCATAGACGTTAAATATGTTCTTTCGTAATTTTATTCACTATAATTCAAAAATATTCTTCAATTCAAGTCCGTTCAAGTTTGGCTCAAGATATTTTTATCAAGAGTCCAAAATGGTACGTTCGCAACAAATGGGGTATGTTGCACTTAAAAAAATTAAAAAATAAAGTGCTGCATAATGGGGATTTAGCTGCACAGCCATCAAATAGTGGTTGAATCAGTGATGGTGGTAACTTCAGAATAATAATTTGTTTAATCCATGGGGATGGTTTAAATCATGCAAACCAAATCTGAAATTAAGCCACAAAGTTATATACTTCCATTATTTTAAAGTTAAAAAAATCGTCAAAAATCGATGAAATGCATAATTATACCACAAAATACATGTTTTTTGTAATACTTTTCAAACAAAAAAAATTCAGATGAAAAAATCAATTGATTGTATTCATCTGAATTTTAGTTTTCTAAACCATTAAAATTTAGGGGGCTATTTTAGTCCACCCTTTGCCAATATTGGGTTCGTCCCATAAGGGAAATTCCTACATAACCACGCACTTTTAATTTATTATTATTTTCTAAAGAAATGTAACACTTGTAAGTTTTACCTGATGTAGGATCTAAAATTTTTCCACCATTCCACTCCTCGCCATCTTTTTCTAAGTTTTCTAAAATAACCAAACCTTTTATTGGTTTATTTTTTTTTGATCCAGAGCATTTGTCGCAGACCTTGTCTTCCTTTGACTTATCTAATATTTCAATGACTTTACCAAAAATTTTCCCGTTAACTTCATAAATTTCAACTACTGATTTTGCCTTTCCAGTTTCATCATCAATGGTTTTCCATTTTCCGGTTACGGATTGTGCATTTGCGGCAATTCCCATTGCCATACAAAATATCAAAATTATAAGCTTTTTCATTTTCCAAAACTGTATCTGATTCCAACATTAAATCCTAAACCGCTAGCATTTACATATTGAGTAGGAATTCTTCTAGGAGAATTTTCATCCGGGGTAGCACCTTCGGTATATTCATCTTCAAAAATAAATTTTTTCTCATGAACCGGTAAATCCGCTAACTGTTGACCAGGAACGGGAACAGCTTGTCCATCGACAATGGCATTTGTAGTGTATTCTTTGATTTCAGCAGATTTACTTTTGATACTCAAACTTTTAATTTCCACTTCACCAAAAAGATGCAATTTTGGACCAATTGGATACGTAACCCCAATAGCTCCAGCAAAACCAACACTAAATTTCGATTCGACTTCGGTTCGCGCATTTACCGAAATATCGGTTCCCGGACCACCGCCGTTTATCGCATAAGCTTTTGAATCAATTTCTAAATGTCCAGCCACGGGAATCAACAATCCCACTCTCGCATAAGGATTTATTCCCAAAAAATTTGGCGTTAAATAGATTGCCGGCATGACATCTAAACCTTCCAAATACGCCACGGCTTCAGAATTCATCACAGGTGAGGTTAACTTTCCGATTGTTTTATTGTCGCTCGAAAAATAATTAAATCCTAACTCCGCACCAATGTATGGATTAAACATATATCCTAATGTTACGTTACCTTTCCAGCCACTTCCAAGCGTTCCATTAAGAGATTTTACGCGCGTCGAACCGTCAGGATTTACGGTGACATCCGTGGATTGGCGAATCATGGTAAGCCCATTTGGGTCTGCATTATTAAATTCTGTAGAAGCATTTTCAATGGAATATCCACCGCCTCCACGAATGTAAAATTCTTGCGCGACAGCAAATTGAGATGAAAAAATTGTGGCGCAAAAAATTCCGAGAATGTGTATTTTTTTCATAAAAAATCGTTTAAAAAAATTAATGATGATACAATTAGCTTAAAGTTAAAGATTGCCATTGCTTATTTCTGTGAAAATTTTCTTATTTTTTTCACAAAAGGAAATCAAATGAGTTTGTTATTTTTCAACAAATTTTTAAGAAAATTTACTCCTTCAAGTTGTATCTTTAGTTTTCTATTTTAACATTTTTAAACCGATGAGAAGCCCGAAGTCCGTTTTTTTTATTTTGGCAATTTTAATCTCAGGATTTTTATCTGTGGTAAATGCGCAATTGCTCGAAACGCCTACCCCTGAACCAACGCCAGAAGAAATTCCTGATGATTCCTTAGGCCGAAGAAATCCGCGAGGAACCGTGAGTGGTTTCTTCAAAGCTTTCGAAGAACAAAATTTTCAACGCGCGAGTGAATATTTAACGCTTAAACGCTCTTATAGAAAAGCGAAAGAACGCGAACGTATTGTAAAACAATTTCAAAATCTGCTCGATCAAAGCGGTGAAATTCTCCCTTATTCCTTAATTAGCAATAAAAATAACGGACAAACTGACGACGATCTTGATCCTGAATTAGACCTCGTAGGTACTGTGAATATCAATGGTGAAACGGTTAATTTAATTGTAGAAAATTCTGGCGATGAGAAACGTGCTTTGTGGAAATTTTCTCAGGAAACAGTAGATGCCATTGCCGCTGTAAAGGTGGAGGAAAATGCGTTTATCAATAAAATTTTACCCGACACCTTAAAAGAAAAAATATTGGCTGGCGTTCCCATCGGACATTGGTTGGCGATAATTGTGATGCTGGCAATTGCTTATCTTGTGGCTTGGGGATTAATTACTTTCATCAATTTTGTTATCAGAAAAATTTGGAAAGATGCCAGTGAAAAACCAATTTTTGGAATTGTTGAAGCATTTTCTTTACCGCTACAACTTGTTTTTGCCGTTTGGATGTTTGTTGACTTTTCACAACGAGCAGGAATTTCCATCATAATCAGGCAACGTTTTAGTTTCCTAACTGTGATTGTTGGCATTGTAGCATTTCTTATTTTTTTATGGCGAATTACTGATTTAGCTGGTGAACTTTCAAAAAACAAGATGACACTTAGGGGTCGTGTTTCCGCAATTTCAGTGATTTTATTCTTAAAACGAACCATTAAAGTAGCTATTTTTATTTTTGGAGCAATTGCCATTTTGGGAGCTATCGGGATTGATGTTACAACCGGACTTGCAGCTCTGGGAATTGGGGGTATCGCATTGGCTTTGGGAGCTCAAAAAACGGTAGAAAATTTCGTAGGAAGTGTCACTTTGGTTGTCGATCAGCCGATTCGTGTGGGAGACTTTTGCAAAATAAATGAAGTTTCCGGAACAGTGGAACAAATCGGGATGCGATCCACAAAAATTCGTACAAGTGCGAGAACAGTCGTTACCATTCCTAACGGCGTTCTTTCTTCCAATAATATTGAAAACTACGCTTTCCGTGACCGGTTTTTGTTCAATATTTTTTTAGATTTAAGATACGAAACCACGCCAGATCAACTTAGATTTTTGTTGGTAGAAATCAGAAAAATTTTATATTCACATCCAAAAGTGAGTCCGGATCCAGCAAAGGTTAGGTTTTCAGAACTTGGCGCAATTTCATTAAAAATAGAAATTTTCGCTTATATTTTGGGTGATAACGTGGATGACTTTCACGAAGTAAGAGAAGATTTGTTGTTGCGTTTTATGGATTTAGTTTCCGAAAGTGGAACCGGATTTGCCTTCCCATCACAAACTCTTTATTTTGCTCAAGATGATGGCGTTTCTCCGGAAAAAATAACCGCTACAGAAGAAAAAGTTAGGCAATGGAAAAATGAAAATAAAATGCACTTGCCGAGATTTAAGCAAGAAACCATCGACGAATTACGCAACACGATTGAATATCCAAGTAAAGGATCGTCAGGGTATGAACCGGAAGAAAAATAAAAAAGCTGCTCAAATTGAGCAGCTTTTTCTTTAATTTTTTTTTTTTTAAACGGCACTTCCTGGAGCCGATGGCGCTTCGCCACCATTTGGATCAATATCGCCCCAGTCTTCAAGTGGTTCGTTCACTTCTTCTTCTTCACGATCATCATCTGTGTCGTGTAGCGCGAAAAAAATCATTTCTTCAATTAATCCGCTGTTTTCTATTTCGGTATTCATAACGATATAATTTACGATGTTTCTGATAATGACAAAATTAGGTCAGATACCGTCAAATTTACTTATGTAATTTCCATAGAGATTTATGAAATTTCGGGCAACGCTCCTTAACAAAATATTTTTTGCCAAAAAATTAATTGCACGATTGAAAAACATTCATTTACTTTGTTTTTCAAAGTTCTTTTTAAAAAATAATTATTATGGAAAATATTTTTCACTTTCGGCAATATTTTTCGATAGAAAAAGCCGTGAAAATTGGTTTAAAAGGTGCAATTATTTCTTTTTGCTATTTGGCATTGTATCTCACATTCGGATATCAATTAATTGATTACGGTTGGTGGATCGTCGGACCGATTGGTTTTGCGATTGGCGTTGGTTTTTGTGCCGGAATTTTTCATTATCTGATGGGTTATTTTCGCCAAAAAAATCCAATTCTTTCCAACATCTTCACCGGAATTATTTTTTTTATTCTGTTCTATTTTGTAACCGTTTTAGGTTGTGCGATTATCGGGATTTGGGATTAATATCAAAAAAAAAATCTCCAAAACATGCAGTACATTTTGGAGATTTTTTTATGTAAACCTTTATAAATATGGTCTTTTGAAGATTTTTTATTTCAATACAAAAGTTGCCAATACTTTCTGTACATCGTAAACATTTACACTTTTATTGAACTGTTTTTTGATGCTTGGATTCGTTTCGCTACTTACCCAAATTTTCAGTTCAGCATCGAGTTCGAATGTTCCCGCAGTTTCTACGCTAAAACGCGAAATGTTTTTGTAAGAAATGCTTCGGTATTCCACTTTACTTCCGGTAATTCCTTGAACTTCAACCAAAATCAACCTTTTGTTGGTAAAAATAAACGTATCGCGAATGAGCTTGAAACCCATTTCTATTTGTTCGCCATCGATTAATAATTTACCAAATTTTTTCTCTAATTCTTCTGAACCAACGGCTCCCGCGTTTCCTAATAATGCCGAAAATAATCCCATAGTTTTTTTGTTTAAATTAATTCCGAATCGTCAAACGGCAATTCATCATTTTCTGTTCCTAATTCTAATGCTTTCACAGCCTGAACGGCATTTCCGGCAATTCCTCTGATCGAACCATACATGCCAATCGTATTTTGAATCACCTTATCAATTTGTTTTTCACGTTGTGTCCAAATGCGTTTCATGGCATTTTTTTCTTTGTTCAAATCGTCTTGCATTTGGCTAAATCCTTCCACGATGCCTTCAATTTGTAACCGAAATTCTGTACTCGTTAAGAAGTCGTACAACAATGCCATTTTATCGCCTTTATTTTCTTGCGATTGAACGGCTTGTGCCACCTGAATCAAACTTTGACGCAACACGGCACTCAAACCTTTAAATTCCTCGTACGTACAAATCCAGATGCCTTCTTTCAAGCCCATTCGTTGCATATCACTCGGCAAAACTTCTGTTACCAAAACGCCAATATTTGCTTTTTTGTCGCGAATATCATTTTTAAATTTTTCAATCCATTGTGGCGAAAAATTCTTGGTTCGCTTACTTTCGTAATAAATGGTACCGCAATTTCTGAGTTCAAAAGTATTGACGGTTTGTAAACAATCGGCTCCATTGGCACCTTTTTTCACCTCATCGATGGTATCCAGCGGAAAATTATTCGCCAACCATTCTTCCATCGCCAATTCCAAAACTTCACCTTGCAATTGCATCGAACCTTGCTCCTGCTTGCGTTTCATTTCTTCAATCAGTTTTTTTTGATCGTCGGCTTGCTTCTGATATTCCTTGATTTTCAATTCGTTTTTTTCTTCTTCCTGTTTCCGAATTCTCTCTCGTTCCTGCGACAAAGTTTCGTTCAACTGCTTTTGTGCTTGTGCTTCAATCGACTCTTTCATTTCTTCTTTTTCACGCTGAAGCTTCGAAATTTCGCCTTGCATTTTATTTAACTCGCGTAATTTTTCAGACTTTTCCGAAAGTTCTTTTTCCATTAACAAAATCCTGTCGCGATTATCTTCCTCTAATTGTTGCTTCAATTTGAGTGCCATCGCTTTTTCGGCGTCACGCTTTTCGACTTCTAACTTTTCCTGCAATGCCGCTTTTTCGCGTTTGGCTTTTAAGTCAAATTCTTCCCGTGCTTTTTCTAAACGTTCCTGAAAAATTTCGTTTTCCTTTTTTTTCTTTGTTTCAAATTCTTCCCGTGCTTTCTCCAAAGCGTCTGCCTTCGACTGAAATTCTTGCTGTTGCTGAGATAATTTCTGCTGAAATTCTTTTCGAAGCGTGTCTTCTATTTGGTGTTTCAAGATGTCATTAACATCCACATTTGTACCGCAATTCGGACATAATATTGAAGCTTGTTGTGCCATTACAAGTTGCCTATTTTAAATTTTGAATTAACCTTTTTAGATATATTTTTTTGGCAAAAAAAGAAATCATGGAAATTTTGAGCCAAATCTTATAAAACATAAAAGTATAAATAATATGAACTTTACAAATAGAAATCTGCTCCAGATTGGAACAAAATTTTTTTACAATGAAAAACATGCTCAAAACATCTGCCTTTTTACTGTTGTGTTTGCTTTTGATGGCAGCCGTTTCTTGCCACGGAAATAAAAATGATGGTACTAATCCCGAAAATGTAATGGATGCCACACAAGTTGATCTCGACGCACAACCCGAAAATCCTGATCCAAATGATACGGTTTCGAGAATTGTAAATGATGCCGACAGAAAAAATTTGAACAGCATGACGGATTCTACCACAACAGATGCTGAAGAAGCGAGTTTGCCAAAAAAATAAATCAATCCAATATATATAATTTTAAAAAAAACTGCTATGGAAAATCAAAAAAGTATCGACGCTTTAAACAAATTAGTTGAAATCAATAACGACCGTGTTGAAGGTTACGAAACAGCTGCAAAAGAAACCAGTGATACCGATTTAAAATCGCTTTTTGCAGGATTACAAGCCACAAGCCAAGATAACCTTTCTGAACTTCACGCCGAAGTTACGCGTTTAGGCGGAAAACCTGAAGATGGAACCAGAGTTACAGGAAAATTTTTCCGTGCTTGGATGGACGTGAAAGCGGCTTTGGCTGGGAACGAAAGAAAAGCAATTTTAGAATCTTGTGAATTTGGCGAAGATAAAGCGCTGGAAGTTTACGAAGATGTTTTAGAAAACGCCAATGGAAATCTTTCAGATTCGCAACGTCAATTAGCAACTAATCAACAACAACGTTTAAGAGCCGATCACGATAGAGTGAAAGCTTTGCGTGACGCTCAATAATATTTTAAAATTTCATGTTTGGTCCCGTCGGCTGTCATAAGTTGGCGGGATTTTTTTATTGCAAAATGCCTAAGGTTCGCACATCTTTTTCTCCATTGTAAAAAACATCTAACACTTTTTCAAAAATATCAGGAGCATTTTCTGTTTGCGAAAAAAGTGTCATGCACGACCTCAGTTTTAAATCATCCGGTTTGCCAAAAATTTCATTTGCAGTTTTGTTTTGATGTTTCAACAAAACCTCGGAAATGGCAATTAATCTTTTGCCTAAAAGAGGATGTTTCAAATAAGCTTCGGCTTCTCCAAGAGATGAAATCCCGAAAAATTTTGCCGTATCGGTTTTGCCTAAATCCTTCAATTGCGGAAATACATACCACATCCAATGCGAAACTTTTTTACCATTATAAATTTCATTAATCGCATCTTCGTAATTATTATTTTGCGCTTCTACAAAACGTTCTAAATCAAATATTTGCATATTATTTTTTTTCTTCAAATTAATCATTTTTGTCCAAAAAAGCAATCAAAATTTTAAAATTCTCATGCAGAACATTTTTCATAGATTTTATGATTTGTTTACAAAAATGAGCTTGAAAATTTTCATAACTTTAATCAAATTCGATTTAAGATAAAGATGGAAGTTGACAATTTAAATGAAGAAATTCTCGAAAGTGTTTTGGCTTTCGCCAAAGATGCTCATGCAACCCAAATGCGAAAATACACTCCGGAACCTTACATCGTGCATCCCATTCGCGTGATGGAAACTTGCAAAAAAGTTACTTCGGATGTTACAATTTTGGCAGCCGCATTATTGCACGACGTTATTGAAGATACCGCGGTAACTCCAGCAGAAATGTTAGTTTTTTTGAAAAAAAATATGTCAGAAACACAAGCCAGTCGTACGCTTGAACTTGTCATTGACTTAACGGACGTTTACGTAAAAGAGGCTTTTCCTAATTGGAACCGAAAACAAAGAAAAGTACAAGAAGTTGCCCGAATCGCTACTACTTCAGCTGATTCACAAAACGATTAAATACGCAGACATAATTGATAATTGTAAAGAAATCACCAAACACGACCGGCATTTTGCACCAAGATATCTCAAGGAATGTAAGACTATTTTACAAGTCGCGCAAAAGGGAAATCCTGACTTATACGAAGAAGCGAATCGGATAATTGATGAAAATATTCGCCAATTGTATTAATTTGTTAAACATTCGCCAACGCTGTGAGAATGTGAAGAATAAAAAATAAATTTGCGAATTACGAACTTAAATTTGCAATACTCCCCTTTTCATGAAACTCAAACATATCATTTACACCGTAATTATCTTAGGAATTGGCGGTTTAATTGCTTACAGAATCAGCAGTAATAAAGAAAGTCAGGACAAAAATGCTAAAGGTCCGGGTAAAAAAGAAACTGTTGTGAGCGGAATTGTTGCCCAAAAAAGTGAATTTGCCGACAATTTAACGCTTTCTGGTTCTTTGGAAGCTAACGAACAAATTTTGGTAAGAAGCGAAGTTTCGGGGATTGTAGAACAAATTTTTTTCAACGAAGGTTCTCAGGTAAGTCAAGGTCAGGTTTTATTCAAAGTCAATGATGTGGAATTGAGAGCGAATTTGATTCAAACTAAAACTGCTCAAACGCTTGCTTCGGAAAATGAACGCAGGGCAAAACTTTTATTGGACAAAGAAGCCATCAGTCGTGAGGAATACGATATTGCAAGTGCCGATTTTAAAACTGCAAAAGCACAAACGCAACTTATCAATGCACAATTGGCGAAAACTTCAGTAAGAGCTCCGTTTTCGGGAACCATCGGTTTACGTTCGATTTCGAAAGGAACTTATGTCACTCCAGAAACTGTGGTGGCGCAATTGGTCAATACTTCGCAATTAAAAATTACTTTTTCTGTTCCTGAAAAATATGCTTCGCAAATAAAAACCGGAAGTAAAATTTCGTTCAGCGTTCCAGGTTCGGCAGAAAAATTTTCAGCAGAAATATATGCCATTGATCCGCAAATCGAACTCTCCACCAGAACGCTTCGCGTGAGAGCTGTTGCCAAAAATACTCAAGGAAAATTATATCCGGGAACTTACGCAAATGTCACTCTTCCGTTGGAAAAAATAGAAGACGCCATTTTTGTTCCTACGGAAGCATTAATCCCGATTCAAAACGGTAAAAAATTATTTATTTCCGAAAATGGAAAAGCCAAAGAAGTAATTGTCACCACGGGTTCTCGAACCGACAAAGACATTTTGATTACAAGCGGTTTAAAACCTGGCGACACGGTTTTAACTTCCGGCGTGATGACGGTAAAAAATGACATGCCGGTTAAAGTTTCTATCAAAAAATAACACACGATGAGTTTATCAACCTTAAGTATAAAACGCCCGGTTTTAACCATCGTGCTCAACTTGATGCTGATTCTTTTTGGCGTGATTGGCTACACTTATCTCGGTGTTCGCGAATTTCCGTCGATTGATCCGGCACAAATTTCTGTGAGAACCACTTACACTGGTGCTAATGCCGATATTATCGAATCACAAATTACGGAACCGCTCGAAAAAGCGATTAATTCAATCGATGGAATTAGAAATATTTCATCTTCGAGTAATCAAGGAAGCAGTAATATTACGATAGAATTTAATCTGGATAAAAATCTGGAAGAAGCCGCAAATGACGTTCGCGATAAGGTTTCTCAAGCAGTGAGAAGTTTGCCACAAGATATCGATGCGCCTCCTGTGGTTTCAAAAGCCGATGCCGATTCTGAACCGATTATCACCATGACGGTTCAGAGTGATAACAAAAATGTTTTGGAACTTTCGGATTATGCCGATAACGTTTTGGCACAAAGATTACAAACGATTCCTGGCGTCAGTTCGGTACAAATTTGGGGTAACCGAAAATTTGCTATGCGATTGTGGATGGATCCTGCAAAAATGGCTTCGTATGGTGTAACCGTTGCCGATGTTAGAAATGCTTTGGCAAACCAAAATGTGGAACTTCCGGGTGGAAAATTAACGGGTGCAAACACGGAATTAACGGTAAAAACGATTGGAAATCTTTCAACCGAAAAAGAATTTAATGATATTATTATTTTGGCGCAAGGCGAAAGAATCGTTCGTTTTAGCGATATTGGAAATGCCGCGCTTGAAGCCGAAAATCTCGAAACAAAATTAAGTGATTCCGGACAAGAAATGGTTGGTTTAGCCATTATTCCGCAACCCGGAACCAATTATCTTGATATTGCCGACGCGTTTTACGTTCAATACGAACAATTGCAAAAAGATCTTCCAAAAGATTTCAAGCTCAACATTGCCATCGACAATACGGTTTTCGTAAAAAAAGCTGTTATAGAAGTGGCCGAAACACTCTTGATTGCAATCGTTTTGGTAGTTTTGATTATTTATGTTTTTTTCCGAAATTGGAGCATCGCATTTAGACCATTAATTGACATCCCGGTTTCGTTGATTGCTACGTTTTTCATCATGTGGTTGTTCGGTTTTTCGGTAAATGTGTTGACGTTATTGGCAATTGTTTTGGCAACCGGTTTGGTCGTCGATGACGGAATTGTGGTTACCGAAAATATTTTCAAAAAAGTAGAAGAAGGAATGACTCCAATTGAAGCCGCAATTAAAGGTTCAAACGAAATATTTTTTGCGGTAATTTCCATCTCCATCACTTTAGCAGCCGTATTTCTTCCGGTAATTTTCTTGGAAGGTTTCGTGGGAAGATTGTTCCGGGAATTTGGCGTGGTCATTGGTGCCGCGGTTTTAATTTCTGCCTTTGTTGCTTTGACATTAACACCGATGTTGAACGCTTATTTGATGAAAGGTGGCGAACAAAAAAAATCCCGATTTTACAATTGGAGTGAACCTTATTTTGAAAAAATGAATAAAGGTTACGCTGAAAGTTTGGGTAATTTTATGAAGAAAAAATGGCTCAGTTTTCCGATATTAATTGTCTGTTTAGGATTGACTGCGCTGTTTTTTAGTGTTTTGCAAAAAGAAACCGCACCGTATGACGACCGAAGTTTTGTTGGCGTAAATGTTACCGCTCCAGAAGGTGCTTCGTACGATTACATGGATCGTTTCATGACCGATTTGTCGCAATTAATCAATGATTCTATTCCGGAGAAAAAAGTGAGTTTGATTATCACTTCACCAGGATTTGGTTCGGCTTCGGTGAACAGTGGTCGTGCTAGAATTGCTTTGGTTGAAGCCGGAGATCGCGAACGAACCCAGAAACAAATTGCTGATGATCTTACTAAAAATGTAAAAAAATATGCTGAAGCCAAAGTTTCAGTTTCTGAACAACCTACGATTTCCGTGAATCGACGTGGTGGATTGCCAATTCAATACATTATTCAGGCACAAAATTTTGAAAAATTGCGTGAAAAAATTCCGGAATTCATGGACGAGGCCTCGCAAGATCCTACATTCTCGATTACTGATGTCAATTTAAAATTCAATAAACCTGAAATTTACGTAACCATCAACCGCGAAAAAGCTGAAGGTTTGGGCGTTTCTGTTTTTGATATTGCTCAAACACTCCAACTTTCTTTAAGTGGTCAACGTTTTGGTTATTATTTGATGAATGGAAAACAGTATCAGGTAATGGGACAATTTGATAAAAAAGACCGTGATGCTCCAATGGATTTGACGTCAATTTTTGTGAGAAGCGCTTCGGGACAATTAATTCAGCTCGATAATTTGGTTGAAATTGAAGAACAAAGTAGCCCGCCACAATTGTACCATAATAACCGATACATGTCAGCAACGGTTTCCGCTGGTTTGGCTCCAGGAAAAAGTATCAGCGATGGAATTGAAGCCATGGAACGCATCAAAGAAAAAGTTTTAGACGATACTTTTACAACAGATTTAGGTGGCGAATCTCGTGATTTTGCCGAAAGTAATTCAAACACTGCTTTTGCATTTGGACTTGCACTTTTACTGATTTATTTAATCTTAGCAGCTCAATTTGAAAGTTTCATCGACCCGTTTATTATTATTTTAACCGTTCCAATGGCAGTTGCCGGAGCTTTACTTTCGCTTTGGCTTTTTGGGCAAACGTGGAATATTTTTAGCCAAATTGGTACCATTATGTTAATTGGTTTGGTAACCAAAAACGGAATTTTGATTGTAGAATTTGCCAACCAACTTCGGGAAGAAGGCAAAAGTAAATTTGAAGCCATCATGGAAGCTTCGGAAAGTCGTCTTCGTCCTATTTTGATGACAAGTTTGGCGATTGCGTTAGGAGCTTTGCCTATTGCTATGTCGCTTGGTGCCGCTTCTCAAAGCCGTATGGGAATGGGAATTGTAATTGTTGGCGGAACTTTATTTTCGTTAGTATTGACACTTTTTGTCATTCCGGCAATTTATTTTATGTGGTCGCGAGAGAAAAAACACAGACCAGAATTTGATAATATTGAGAAATATGAAAAAGAATAAGAAGTTGATTTTCAATCATATTAAAATACAATTACTGCTTTGTTTTTTCGCTTGTAACGCTTTTTCACAAGAATTATTAACAATTGAAGATGCGGTAAAAATTGCATTGGAAAATAATTATGATATTAAAATTGCCTCGAACGATGTAAAAATTGCTACGCAAAATATCAGTCTTGCCAATGCAGGAATTTTGCCGGGTTTAAATGCCGTTGTTACCAATAATAACAGTATTCTTGATACAGAACAAACCCAGCAAGATGGAAGCGTGAGAAACTTGGATAACGCCCGAAATTTTAATTTAAATTACGGAATCCAGTTAAGTTGGACGGTGTTCAACGGTTTTGGGATGTTCGCCAGATATGATCAGTTGAAGGAATTAAAAAAACTCGATGAAGCCGAGTTTCAGCTTACGGTTTTCACCAGAATTTCTGATGTTTATTCCACTTATTACGATTTGGTACAACAAAAAAAACAGCTTCAGGCTTTGGATACCGCAATCGCCATTTCTGATTTGCGATTAAATACTGCAAAAAATCGTTACACAATTGGAAAAGCTGCAAAATTAGAAGTTTTAAATGCCGAAGTTGACATGAATTCTGATCAAACGATGTTGCTTCGCCAAAAGGAATTATTTGCCAATACTAAAATTTTATTAAACGAAATTTTAGCACGCGATGTCAACACGCCTTTCGACATTCCGGAAGACGTATTGATTGACGAAACCTTGCTTTTACCGGAATTGATGCAATTGGCAGAAAAACAAAATCCGCAACTTCAAGCCCAAATTGTAAACAAGCGCGTCGCCGAATTACAACTTAAGCAAGTGAAAGGCAATCGATTACCTTTGGTCAATATTACTTCGGGATATAATTTTACACGACAGGAAGCTTCACTTGGTTTCATCACGCAATCTTCCGGAAATGGCTTGACTTACGGCATAAGCGCTTCTTTGCCAATTTTTAATGGTGGTTTGCAAAATCGAAATGAACGCATTGCAAAAATCCAAATCGAAAATACTGAAATTGCCATCCAACAACAAAAACAATTGTTACAATCCCAACTTTCATCAGCTTATCAAACGTATTTGACTAACTTACAATTGACCAAACTCGAAGCCAAAAACCTTGAAATTGCCAAAGAAAATATGGATATCACATTGGCAAAATTCAGAATCGGGACAATCGCTCCATTAGAATTTCGTGAAGCACAATTGAATTATGTCAATGCCAAAGTGCGAAACAGCAACGCTCAATTTGCCGCTAAAGTTTCGGAAATAAGCCTGAAAGAATTAGCGGGAAATTTACCATTATCCGGAATATGATTTTTAATTCTCTAAGTCATGTTAATTTATCGGGTTATAGTTTCCAAATTTTTGACGATGCAAATGCGTTGCCAAAAGCATGGAATCTTCTTGCTAATCACAATATTTTTCTTTCGCAATCTTACTTCAAAATTTTAGAAAATTCTGCACCCGAAAACATGCAGGTTTTTTTCATTGGAATTTTTAAAAACGAAGAACTTTGCGGGATTGGAATTGCCCAATTTTTAAATTTGAATTTACTTGACTCCTTTGGAGAACGCGACCGTTGTCTCAAAACTTCGGTGAGAAATTTTATTTTTAAAACTTTTAGTTCTCATGTTTTGTTCATGGGCAATAATATGCTTACAGGCGAAAATTCTTATTTTTTTACAGAAAAAATTACTCCAGAAAATGGTTTCAAAATTTTAAGTGAAGCCGCAGAAGCCATTCGCTTGAAGTTGAAAAAAGAGGGTTTCAAAATTCACTTGGTTTCTTACAAAGATTTTTATCCGGAAACCACGAAAGCATTTGACTCAAAAGTTTTTAATAAATTTTATCAGTTTGGTACTCAACCCAATATGATTTTGAATGTTCGGGAAAACTGGAATACTTTCGACGATTACATTTCGGATTTATCCAAAAAATACCGCGATCAATACAAACGAGCCCGAAAAAAATCGGAACAAATTACCAAGAAAAAATTGAGTTTAGAAGAAATTCTTCTACAAGAGGAAACGATTTACGAACTGTATTTTCATGTGGCAAAAAATGCGCCTTTTAATACATTTTTTCTAGCAAAAAATCATTTTTCGGAATTGAAAAAAAACTTTGGGGAAAATTTTCTGTTGTATGGCTATTTTTTAGAAGACAAACTCGTTGGGTTCAGCACTTTGATTAAAAACAACAAGGTCATGGAAACTTATTTTTTGGGTTATGACGAAGCAATTCAAAAAGACAAAATGCTTTACCTCAACATGTTATATGACATGATTGCGTTTTCAATCAACAATAATTTCACAAAGATAATTTTCGGAAGAACTGCACTTGAGATTAAAAGTTCTGTTGGTGCCGAAGCCGTAGAAATGCAGGGTTTTATCAGCCATCAAAATCCCCTTATCAACAAAAAAATAGACAAAATTTTTGACACTTTAGAACCCAAAACACTTTGGCAATCTCGCAATCCTTTTAAAACTTAGTAGTTAGTTTTTGGTCAAAAAAAATCATTCAGAAAAGTTATCTTTGCACAAACACAACTACAATGAATTATTTTTCTTCAGATTTTAAACTCGGAATTTTAGGCGGAGGACAATTGGGCAAAATGTTGCTTTCCGAAACCCGAAAATTCGACATTCAAACCTATGTTTTAGATCCCAGCGATGAAGCACCAAGTCGGTTGGCTTGCAACAAATTTTTTCAGGGAAACCTGATGGATTTTGACACGGTTTACAATTTTGGGAAGTCAGTCGATGTATTGACTTTTGAAATCGAACTTGTAAATGTAGAAGCTTTGGAACAATTAGAAAGCGAGGGAACGAAAGTTTTTCCGTCGCCAAAAACGTTGCGAAACATCCAAAACAAAGGCATTCAAAAAGATTTTTACCAAAAAAATAATATTCCAACGGCTCCATATAAACGATTTAAAAATTTAAACGATTTAAAAATTGAAATGGAAAACCAATCCGTTTCATTACCATTTGTGTGGAAAAGTGCTGAATTTGGTTATGACGGAAATGGCGTGAAAGTGGTTCGCAATGTAAGCGATTTAGCAAATCTTCCCGATGTGGAATGTATTTCTGAAAAGATGATTCCGTTTAAAAATGAATTGGCTGTTATTGTGGTTCGAAATCCAAAAGGCGAAATTAAAACCTATCCCGTTGTGGAGATGGAATTTCACCCCGAAGCCAACCAAGTGGAATATGTGATTTGTCCTGCAAGAATCGATGAAAAAGTCGCTAAAAAAGCACGCGAAATTGCATTAAATGTTTCCGAAAAATTTAATCATGTTGGGCTTTTGGCGGTGGAAATGTTCCAAACCAATGACGATGAAATTTTGGTAAATGAAGTGGCACCAAGACCTCACAATTCCGGGCATTATTCGATTGAAGCCAGTTATACTTCGCAATTTGAAAATCATTTAAGAGCCATTTTAGATTTGCCTTTAGGAAATACCGACAGCAAAGTAGCGGGAATTATGGTAAATTTGGTTGGCGAAGAAGGTTTTTCCGGACAAGTGATTTATGAAAACATCGAAGAAATTTTAGCGATTGATGGCGTGACACCTCACATTTACGGAAAAAGAGAAACTCGTCCGTTTAGAAAAATGGGACACGTAACGATCGTTAATGAAAATATCTCTGAAGCGAGGAAAGTGGCGGAAGAAGTGAAGAAATTGATTAGGGTGATAAGTAAATAGATTTTTAGATAGTTGGACTTCTTAGATTTTTAGACTTTCGACTTTTGACATTCAGACTTAAACAAATAAAAATGAGCAAAGTAGCCATCATAATGGGTTCCATCTCTGACATGCCAGTCATGCAAGATGCCATCGACATACTAAAAGAATTCAATATTGAAACTGAAGTTGACATTGTTTCGGCTCATAGAACGCCAGAAAAATTATTCGATTTTAGTAAAAATGCACATACACGAGGAATATCTGTCATTATTGCTGGAGCTGGTGGAGCCGCACATTTACCGGGAATGGTCGCTTCGATGTCGCCTCTTCCTGTGATTGGCGTGCCCGTAAAATCAAGCAATTCTATCGATGGCTGGGATTCGGTTTTATCGATATTACAAATGCCGGGAGGCGTTCCTGTAGCAACGGTTGCTTTAAATGGAGCCAAAAATGCTGGGATTTTGGCAGCACAAATTATTGGAAGTTCTGATGCTTCTGTCTTGGCAAAAATAATTGATTACAAAGAAGGTTTGAAACAAGCTGTAATAAAGGCTTCGGAGGGATTGAGGTAGTTTTGTTGTTACGCAGAGATTCGCGGAGAATTCTCACAGAGGTTCACAAAGTTTTATTTTTTTTGTGTCACTTTGCGAAATTCCTTTGCGTCCCGTAACTTCGGGATTGCGGTTAAAATAGCAAACGTTTTCCCAACAATCTTTCAAATTGCTATTCGATTTTATACTTTTGAAATCAATCAACAACGAAACATTACATGTCGATACTTACACAAAAATTCACAACACACCACGATACTGCTCCATTTTCGCAGATAAAAAACGAAGATTATCTTCCGGCTTTTAAAGAAGCAATTACTTTGGCGAAAGCCGAAATTGATGCCATTGTCAACAATCCGGAGGCGCCTACTTTTGAAAATACCATCGAAGCAATGGCTTTCAGCGGGGCAACTTTGGATAGAATTTCGAATATTTTTTTCAACCTACATTCGGCGGAAACCAATGACGACTTGCAACAAATTGCACAAGAAGTTTCGCCTCTTTTGTCTGAATTTGGCAATGATATTCGTCTGAATGCTGATTTGTTCCAAAGAGTAAAAACGGTTTACGATTCTAAAGAAACTTTGAATTTAAATCCGGAGCAAACAACTTTATTGGACAAAAAATACAAAAGTTTTTCCCGAAACGGAGCCAATTTATCCGAAGAGAAGAAAAATAAATTGCGCGAAATTGATAAGCAGTTATCAAAATTGAGCTTGGAATTTGGCGAAAATGTTTTGAACGAAACCCACGCTTTTCAATTGCACATTACCGACAAAAATGACTTGTCGGGTTTACCGGAAGGAACGATTGAAGGAGCAAAAGAAACTGCAAAAACATTGGAAAAAGACGGCTGGATTTTCACTTTGGATTATCCAAGCTACGTTCCGTTTATGACGTATGCTGACAATCGCGAATTGCGAAAAAAAATGGCAATTGCTTTTGGTTCCAAAGGTTTTCAGAAGAATGAATTTGATAATGAAGAGATTGTATTGAAGATTGCAAAATTGCGTTTTGAACGCGCAAAATTATTAGGTTATGCTTCGCATGCTCATTTTGTTCTGGAAGAAAGAATGGCGGAAAGTCCTGTAAAAGTGAATGATTTTCTCAACAATCTTTTGGAAAAAGCCAAACCTTCGGCGTTAAAAGAATTTGAGCAATTGTCAAAATTTGCAAGAGATTTGGACGGAATTCAAACATTGGAAAAATGGGACGGCGCTTATTATTCGGAAAAATTAAAACAGCAATTATTTAATTTAGATGATGAAAAATTGAAGCCTTATTTCAAATTAGAAAACGTTTTGGAAGGCGCTTTTACGGTTTCCAATCGCTTGTATGGTTTGACTTTCGTCGAAGTAAATTCGGTTGAAAAATACCATGAAGACGTAAAAACCTACGAGGTGAAAGACGTGAACGGCAATTTGATTTCGATTTTTTATGCCGATTTTTTCCCGAGAAAAGGAAAACGAAATGGTGCTTGGATGACTTCGTTTAAATCGCAATATGTTTTGGGCGAAAACAACGAACGTCCGCATATTTCCATTGTGTGTAATTTTACAAAACCCACCGAAACTAAGCCTTCATTATTAACTTTTAACGAAGTTACAACGTTATTTCACGAATTTGGTCACGCTTTACATGGCATGTTGGCCGATACAGTTTACCCAAATCTTTCCGGAACAAGCGTTTATTGGGATTTCGTGGAATTGCCAAGCCAGATTTTTGAAAATTGGTGTTACGAACCCGAAGCATTAGCATTGTTTGCCCGTCATTACCAAACTGGAGAAGTCATTCCAACAGAATTTATCGAAAAAATAAAAGAAAGTGCAAGCTTTCAGGAAGGATTGGCAACGATGCGACAATTGAGCTTCGGATTGTTGGACATGGGTTGGCACGGTCAAGACCCAAGCGGAATTTCATCAGTAAAAGATTTTGAAAATGAGCAATTTGCTTCCACAAAATTATATCCTGATGTGGCTGAAAACGCCATGAGTACTTCGTTTTCTCATATTTTTCAAGGCGGTTATTCGTCAGGATATTACAGCTATAAATGGGCTGAAGTTTTAGATGCGGATGCTTTTGAATATTTTAAAGAACAAGGAATTTTTAATCCGGAAGTGGCGCAGAAATTCAAGGAACATGTGCTATCAAAAGGCGGAACCGAACATCCTATGATTTTGTACAAACGTTTCCGCGGAAGCGAGCCAAAACCTGACGCTTTACTGAAACGAGCTGGATTGCTTTAAAACAAAAAATTAAGAAAAAGCTGTCAAAATTTGACAGTTTTTTTGTTTTAAGCATGTTGACTAATCAAATAAAATCCTATATTTGAGAAATTTACAATCCCCCATGCTTATGAAAAAACATTATGCATTTGTATTATTTTTCTTATTTTACTACGTTTCTTCATTCTCGCAATTTAATTTTTCAATCACCACCACACCAGAAAATTGCCCAAATAATGGAACTTTAACCATTTCAGTAACTGGAAATCCGCAGAACGATGCAATTGTCTTTTCGGTTTTTAAATTACCCAATACTACGCAAGCTGTCACAACCACAACCAATACTTTAATTCCCGGACTTTCTGCCGGAAATTATCGAATTACTGGCACTAATCAAACTACTAATCAAACTGTAGAACGCGAAGCAACGATTGAAAACACGGAAATTACACTTAATTATGGTATCTCAGATGGAGCAAATAGCTGTAATAACCGATTTTTAACCATCAATATTACTTCTGGAATCGCAACAGGCTATGAAATACTTGCTGGACCTGTGACAAGACAGTTACAAACTTCTAATACTTTTAACGGTGTGATTCCAGGAAGTTATTTAGTGAGAGTTTTCGATACTTGCGGAAACGGAATCACAAAGTCTTACACCATTGTTGACCTTCCTTTTCAAACAAATGGTATTCAAATTACTGCAAGTTCTTTTTCGGAAGATCAACTTCCGAGCTGTAATCTAATTTCTGTGGGACAACAGTTGGACGTCGCTGGACAATACTACGTTGCATTTCCTTTGACGTTTACCTATACGGTTTTTCCGCCAGATGGAGGCGCGCCAATCATAAGTACCTATGTTCATGGAAGTCCAGGTTTAACATTTTTTGAAGAAAGAACCATTTTTCCTGAAACTCCTTTGCAATTTGACATCCCCTATTTTACTGAACCTTACACTTATAATTTAACGGTTACTGATGGTTGTGGAAACGTGTATACTCGAAACACAAATCTTGTAAATGAGGAGCAAACGCTTCGCATAGTTCCCTTGCAATTTGAATGCGGTACCAAAGGATTTTCGCTTGTTCCACAAAATTTTCTTCCTCCTTTGACGGTTAATTTTACGCAATCACCACCGGGTTTTAATCCTCAACAATTTAACCCGAATCATCCCAGTTATTCAGAAACACCAATCGATTTTGGCAGCAACGGAAATCCCACGCCAGAAGGCATGTACATTATGACGTTGACAGATTCTTGCGGTAGACAATTTACGGCGTCAACAATCGTGGACTATGGGGTTGAAATGACATTAAGTCCCACAAATTCTTGCACTTCAAATCCTATAATCAATGTTGAAATTCCTGGATCCAACGTAGTTTCAATACAAATTGATCAGGTTCCCCCGGGTTCACCAATTACAGCGCCTTACGATGCTTCGCATTTTATTATTGATGGCGTGGGCATGATTTCAAGTGGAATTATTCCGGGAAACTACGTGATTTCAGCGACTGATGATTGTGGCAATGTTTATACAAAACCTGTAACCGTCTTGTTTCCACACGTGAGTAACTTTTACGTAAGTACACAACCAGATTGCGACAGCGGTTTCGGAACCGTTTTAATTACGTCTTCTAATCCTGAATCGCCATTGATAAGTGTAATTTTAGTTTCGGGTTCCCCAAATTTTCATTTGCCGTATGAAGCAGATGTTTCGCATAATATTGTAAGTGGTAGGTTGTCTATGAGTGGTTTGCCTATCGGAAATTATACGGCGAGAGTTCGGGATGTTTGCGGAACGGAACGATTGGTTAGTTTTCAAGTTAACGAATATCAAGGCAATACACAAGTTGAAATCGCCGAATTTTGCTCGAGTTACAATATTTTTCTGAATCATACCATTAATGGCGGTTTCTCGAATTTAGGATATTGGATTCAAAAATTTAATCCGCAAACTGGTTTTTGGGAACATCCGTTAACAGGCGTTCAATTTCCAGGTGCTGGAATTCCAAATAATAACAATTCGATGGTAATTACGAACAATGCCTGGACTTATAATATGGGCGAAACTGGTATTTTTAGAATTGTCACTGTTTCATCGCGATTTGCATCGCCTGAAGAAAGTACGTATTGCTTGAGAGTGATACACGAATACGAAATTTCAGGTAGAATTTCTATTGAAAATGTAAACTCTTTTTCATGTGCTGATCAACTTTCAGATGTATTGCTTGATGCTTCCGGACGAGGAGATTTAATTTATAGAATTGTGGAACGCGATGACCAACCTTTTGCAGTAAACAATGGAAATAATCCGCTTTTTACAAATTTACCATATGGGAATTACGTTTTTGAAATTGAAGACTCTTGTCAAAATATTTTGGTGTACACTTACGAAGTACGAGCGCCTTTTACATTTAGTATTAGATCACAGCTTTGTAACAATCAGAACAGTTTTTTGCAGGTGGCAGAAATCAACGGTTTTACTTATAGATGGTACAAATCCGGAAATCCGAGCGCTACTTTGAGCACCTCTCCTACTCTGAATTTCGCTCCCTTGAATTTAAATACGCAAGCGGGAATTTATTTTGTAGATATTACTTATAATCAAAACGGCACTTCTTGTCTAAACCAAACCTTGTCCTTTGAAATTGCTCCAGGGCAAAATCCAAACGCCGGAAACGACAAAAATGTCCAATTATGTGGTATTCCGTCTCTGATTACTTTAGCGGATTATTTGGACGAAAATGTTACAGAAAATGGCGAATTTACGCAAATCACTCTTGGCGGAACTTTCAATACTGGAAGTTGGGACACCACCGGAATCACGCCGGGAACATATTATTTTTCCTACATTGTAAATGGTTTTTGTGGAGAAACTGACGACGCCATTATTGCCCTCACGTTTACATTACCATTAGAAAATCCAGTAGTCGATACTGAACCCACAATTTGCGTAGGACAAAATATTGCATTATCTATTAGCAATCCCTTGCCTGGAAATACATATCAATGGACGGGACCAAATAATTTTTCTTCGACTTTGCAAAACCCAGTAATTGTGAATGCTGGAACGGAAAATGCAGGACAATATGTTGTAAGAATTGTCAACGGAAATTGTTCGGCTGAAGCAAATGTAGCAGTGAATGTCGTGCCAGTTCCCAATTTTCGTTTAGCAGCAGAAAACCAAATAATTTGTAACGGACAAGAAACGCAATTACTTTTAACTCCTGAATCTGTGGCAAACGGTTACTCTGAAATTAATTGGTATTTAGAAGGTAATTTGTTGGCGCAAGATGTTTTAAACTTAAATGTAAACCAACCCGGAAATTACACGGTTACAGTCACAAACGGAAATTGCATTCAGAATTTGGCGGTTGAAATTTTAGAAAATCAAAATCCATTTGAACTATCGATTACTGCCAAATGCGAAAATGAAAAATTTGTGGTAAGAGCTAATGCCGTAAACGATTCTTTCAACGAAAATACCGCAAGTTATTCATGGACAGGTCCAGAAAATTTCTCAGCAAACACACAAATAATTGATTTGAGCGATGGCATTTCTGGAACTTACGACGTAACGGTTACTACGGAAAATGGTTGTGAAGTTACCTTAGAAACTACAATCGCTAAAAGTTTATGCAAGATTCCTAAGGGAATTTCTCCCAATGGCGACGGCAAAAATGATTCGTGGGATCTTTCGGGGTTTGATATTATGAAAGTCAAAATTTTTAACCGTTATGGCACTTTGGTTTACGAATTGAACGACTATGTTGATCAATGGAAAGGCCAAGCTTTTAACGGAAATATCTTGCCAACCGCTACTTATTTTTACTACCTCAAACTTAGATCTGGCGAAGAAAAAACGGGTTGGGTTTACTTGCATTGGGAAATATAATCTACGATTAATTTTTTTTTTGAATAAAATATAAAAGTTTGAAAAATTTACATTTACTTTGTAATTCAAAGTTCTTTACAAAATAAATAAAACCTTTTAATATGATTACGAAACAACAAAGAACCGTTTTACTTTTTTCAATCCCGTTAGTGCTTTTAGCAATTCCATTGATCGCCATGCAGTTTACAAAAGAAGTCCGGTGGGAATTATCTGATTTTGTAATAATGGGAATTTTACTTTTTGGGACGGCATTTTTATGCGAAATGGTGCTGCGAAATGTAAAAACTACTAAAAACCGACTGATTATTTGCGCCGGAATTTTATTCGGATTGGTTTTACTTTGGCTGGAAATGGCGGTGGGAATTTTTGGTTCGCCGATTGCCGGAAGTTAGAAGCTTGTAAACTTCTTAAACTTCGCCAGAGTTTAAAACTCTGGCGAAGTTAAGTCTCAAACAAATTTTTTTCCAGCATACGATTTAACATTAAGCTCTTAGCTTTGCCAGAGTTTTAAACTGGGAAAGCTGATTGAGCACAGATTCCTATAAGATTTTTCGAACCTTGTATTGTGAACTTCGCCAGAGTTTTAAACTCTGACGAAGTTAAGTCTCAAACAAATTTTTTTCCAGCATATGATTTAACATTAAGCTCTTAGCTTTGCCAGAGTTTTAAACTCTGGCAAAGCTGATTGAGCACAGATTCCTATAAGATTTTTCGAAACTTGTAGTGTGAACTTCGCGAGAGTTTAAAAACTCTGGCGAAGTTAGGCACAAAAAAAACTCTGACCAGATTAAGGTAGGATCTTGCGTTAGGGATTGAAGCGGCATCCTTTTACCAATTGCCTCGGGTTGAAAACCGAGGTAATTGATAAAAGATACAGCGAAAAGCCCGACCCAATTTTGCAGTATTCTCTTTTTTGTAGTTTAGAACTAAATTGGGGAACGCCCAAAAAAAAAAAAGAAAATAAAGTTTCAATTATTTTTGAAAGTTTGAAAACATTTTATACATTTGAACTATGGAATTCAAAGAAGCAAAAAATAAATTTATCCAAACGTGGGGTTCGCTTGGTTCGCAATGGGGAATCAACAAGACAATGGCACAAATTCATGCATTGTTGATGATTTCACCAGAGCCGCTTTCGATGGAGAATATTATGGAGGAATTGCTGATTTCCAGAGGAAATGCGAGTATGAATTTGCGGGCTTTGATGGATTGGGGAATTGTTTACAAAGAGTTTAAATCAGGCGAACGAAAGGAGTTTTTTACAGCGGAAAAAGATTTGGATGAGTTAGCGGTGAAAATTGCAAAAGAGCGAAGTAAACGCGAGATTAAACCGGCTTTGAAAGTTTTAAAAGAGGTATCTTCAATTGAAAAAAATAAATCAAATGAGACAAAACATTTCGTGGAAAAGACGAACGAACTGTATGATTTTGTACTAAAAGCAGATAATATGATTGAGAAAGCTACGGAGTTCCAGGACAATTGGATTGGAAGAATGTTGCTGAAGATGATGAAATAACAAAAATTTTTAATTCAAAGTTTCAATTTTTTCTGAAAGTTTAAAAATTTATAAATAATGAAAGCCGCCTACAAACTAAATTATTTTTTCGTAGCGATGCCACCGATATTAGCTTTATGTGGGATGGCCGAAGACAATTTTATCTATTATTCTTTGCTATCATTTATTCCTTTAGGCATGTATCACATTATAGTGGCTATTCGCTTTGCAACTCATCTTTCAAAAAATATTCATTATAAAATTTATGTTTTGAGTGTACAATTATTTTTTGTATTGGCATTTACAATGGACTTTTGGTGGGATAGCCTTGCACCCTTTGGCGAAATATTTTACGGAATACCTTCAATACTAGCCATCTATTTTTCAATAATTCTTCATCAAAATTCGCAAAAATCATGAATCTAAATATTATAGGCTATATTATTTTTCTGAGCATATGTATTTACATCATCGTTCACGTGGGAAAAATATGCTATCGAAACGGAAACATTTTTGTTATGGAACTAATTCCTGATCACAAGGAATTATGTCAACAAATAAATAAAATTCTGTTGGTTGGTTATTATTTGTTAAACATAGGTTATTGCGCAATGACCTTGATCAATTGGTCTAAAATTGAAGCAATACATCATTTAACGGAAATCATCGCAATGAAAACAGCCACCATCATTGGAATTCTCGGGTGTTTACATTACTTCAACATTTTCATGCTCACCAATTACATTCAAAAAATTATTAAATAAATCTTTAAAATTCAATACTATGGAAACTACAAAAATTTTAATTGGCTATGTTATCTATTTACCAATCGCTCTGTTTTTAACCTATTTTGTTTCTAAAACTCTGTTTAAAAATGGTAAAATATTTATGTTAGATATTTTTAAAGGTCGGGCTGAAATTGCGGATGCCACTAACACACTTTTTGAAACAGGATTTTATCTTTTAAATATTGGCTTTGCCTTGATGATTTTAAAATTAGAAGGAAATGTCAATAATTACCAAAAATTAATCGAAGCTTTGAGCTACAAAATCGGTGGATTTTCAATCTATCTTGGCGTGATGCTCTTTTTAAATTTGTATTTCTTTTTCAGAGGAAAGAGGAAAGCAAAAGAAACTCAGGTCACAGAACGCGTTGTCTTTAAAGCTTAACTAAAACTTCGCCAGAGTTTTAAACTCTGGCAAAGCTGATTGAGCACAGATTCCTATTAGATTTTTCGAAACTTGTAGTGTGAACTTCGCCAGAGTTTAAAAACTCTGGCGAAGTTAGGCACAAAAAAAACTCTGACCAGATTAAGGCAGGATCTTGCGTTAGGGATTGAAGCGGCATCCTTTTATCAATTGTCTCGGGTTGAAAACCGAGGTAATTGATAAAAGATACAGCGAAAAGCCCGACCCAATTTTGCAGTATTCTCTTTTTTGTAGTTTAGAAGTAAATTGGGAAACGCCCAAAAAAAAGGGAAAACAATTCAGCATAGCTTCGCCAAAGTTTAACACTCTGGCGAAGTTAGTCGTAAAGAAAACTTTGGCGAAGTTAGCCGCAAAGAAAACTCTGGCATAGTTAAGTTCTAAACAAATAAACCATTGCCAGCCAAAAAATCGGGATGCTTTCTACCCAAAAAGCAGTGTAATATTTATTTCGGTTTTCGTGGGCAAAATAGATAAAAAGCGAAGTAACCACAATCAAAACGGCGTTAATAATAAGCTGAGTTGGGTTGATTTCGCTTTTGAAAAATTCTAAAAAGTAAAACGGAATGAGCAGTAAAAAGCCAAGAATTTTGGTTTTCTTCACGCCTATTTTTTGTGGAACGGTTTGCAATGCGGCATCGTCAGTTTTGAGGTCGATGATTTCGAAAATTAAAATCAAAACAATAACGAGTAAAAATCTTTGACAAAACTTAATCGAAATGTCTTGATAAATTTCGGTTCCGAAGTTGATCATGGGCAACAAAATGGTAACTCCAGCCCAACAAAATGCTACGATGTAAATTTTTATGCCAGTCCAATTCCTGAAATTGGGTTTGTTAGAAAATAACGGAACGGCATACAAAAAGGTGAGTCCAAAAAAGATTATAGCGAAGATTTGTGTGGTACTTTCTAATTGGAAAAAATAATATCCTGCGACTAAAAGTGCCAAAACGCTCAAGCCAAAGATTATTTTCATTTCCCGAGAGATATTTTTTTTGGTTCGGAAAAAACTTTCAAACTTGATAAAATTGTACCCGAAAATGGTTCCGAAAAACGCAAAACCCGCCATCCCTAAATCGAAAGGTTTTTGGAACATGTGGTTCGTCATTAAAACCAATGACAATACAGCAATTGCAACGTGAATACTTGCTTTTACATAAAATTGAAATAGTTTTTGAGCGACTTGCATGACACAAATTTAGCGAATCGTTAAAAGTGTTGGGTATTTTGGCATAAAATTCCTAAAAAATACGTGTTAAAAATAAATTTCTTTTTCAATTTAATAAGTACTTTTGTGCCACAAAAAACACAACCCAACATATCTTATTTTTATGAGAACAGATGCTTTTGCTTTAAGACACATTGGTCCGCAACAAAATGATTTACAGCACATGCTGAAAATTATTGGCGTAGAATCGATTGACCAATTGATTTATGAAACGCTTCCGGACGACATTCGTTTAAAAGCGCCGCTAAACTTGGATCCGGAAATGACGGAATACGAGTATTTGAACCATATTCAGCAATTAGGAAATAAAAATAAAGTATTCAAATCTTATATTGGTTTGGGGTATCATCCGGCAATCGTTCCGGCTGTAATCCAGAGAAATATTTTTGAAAATCCGGGTTGGTATACGGCTTACACGCCTTACCAAGCAGAAATTGCGCAAGGTCGTTTGGAGGCTTTGCTCAATTACCAAACTACCGTTATTGAGTTGACCGGTATGGAAATTGCCAATGCGTCACTTTTGGACGAAGGTACGGCTGCAGCCGAAGCAATGGCGTTACTTTTCGATGTGAGAACCCGTGATCAGAAAAAAAATAATGTAAATAAATTTTTTGTTTCCGAAGAAATTTTGCCACAAACACTTTCGGTTTTACAAACACGTTCTACGCCAATTGGTGTTGAATTAGTTGTTGGAAACCACGAAGAATTTGATTTTGGAACGGAATTTTTTGGAGCAATTTTACAATATCCTGGAAAATACGGGCAAGTTTTCGACTACGCTTCGTTTATTTCCAAAGCAAAAGAAAACGAAATTAAAGTAGCTGTTGCTGCAGATATTTTGAGTTTGGTAAAACTAACGCCTCCTGGAGAAATGGGTGCCGATGTTGTTTTAGGAACCACACAACGTTTCGGAATTCCGATGGGTTACGGAGGTCCTCATGCGGCTTATTTTGCTACAAAAGAAGAATACAAGCGAAGCATGCCTGGAAGAATTATTGGCGTAACTGTTGATACTAATGGAAATCGTGCGCTTCGAATGGCTTTGCAAACACGTGAACAACATATTAAGCGTGAAAAAGCAACTTCAAATATTTGTACGGCTCAAGTGCTTTTGGCGGTTATGGCTGGAATGTATGCGGTTTATCACGGTCCGAAAGGTTTAAATTATATTGCTGATAAAGTTCACGCAGCCGCGGTTACAACAGCCGATGCTTTGAAAAAAATTGGCGTTTACCAAACAAACACTTCTTTTTTTGACACAATTGTTGTAAAAGCCAATGCTCAAAAAGTGAAAGCAATTGCTGAGCAAAAAGCATTCAATTTCTATTACATTGACAACGATACAGTTGCTATTTCTTTCAACGAAACTACATCAATTGCTGACATTAACACCATCATTTCGATTTTTGCAGAAGCGGTTTCAAAAGAAACAATTTCTGTTAAAGAATTGGCCAACAGTTCAATGGTTTCAGACAGCGTTAAAAGAACTTCAGAATTTTTAAAGCACGAAGTTTTCAACAAGCACCATTCAGAAACAGCGTTGATGCGTTACATGAAAATGTTGGAAAGAAAAGATTTAGCGCTAAATCATTCAATGATTTCGTTGGGATCTTGCACGATGAAATTGAATGCTGCCGCAGAAATGTTGCCGTTAAGCATGGCAAATTGGAACAACATTCACCCGTTTGCACCAATTGAGCAAGCAGAAGGTTACCAAATCATGCTTAAGAAATTAGAACAACAATTAAATGTAATTACTGGTTTTGCAGGAACAACTTTGCAACCAAATTCTGGAGCTCAAGGTGAATATGCAGGTTTGATGGTAATTAGAGCTTACCACGAATCGAGAGGAGATTCTCACAGAAATATTGCTTTGATTCCAGCTTCGGCTCATGGAACCAATCCGGCAACCGCAACTATGGCAGGAATGCAAGTTGTAGTTACTAAAACTTCCGAAAATGGAAACATTGATGTGGAAGATTTAAGAGCAAAAGCTATTCAATATAAAGATAATTTGGCGTGTTTGATGGTAACTTATCCTTCAACTCACGGCGTTTACGAAGCTTCGATTATCGAGGTTACGAAAATTATCCACGAAAACGGTGGTCAAGTTTACATGGATGGCGCAAATATGAATGCACAAGTTGGATTAACGAATCCGGCAACTATTGGTGCTGACGTTTGCCATTTAAATTTACACAAAACCTTTGCCATTCCTCATGGTGGTGGAGGTCCTGGAGTGGGTCCAATTTGCGTAGCGAAACATTTAGTAGAATTTTTACCTACAAATCCTGTTGTTGCGACAGGCGGAAATAACGCCATCACAGCAATTTCTGCAGCTCCTTGGGGTTCTGCATTGGTTTGCTTGATTTCTTACGGATATATCACAATGCTTGGCGCAGAAGGTTTGACAAGTTCAACACATCATGCTATTTTAAATGCCAATTATATTAAAGAAAGATTAAAAGGTCATTTTGAAACACTTTATACTGGCGAAATGGGTCGTGCGGCTCATGAAATGATTATCGAATGTCGTCCGTTTAAAGAAAAGGGAATTGAAGTTACTGATATTGCGAAACGTTTAATGGATTATGGTTTTCACGCGCCAACGGTTTCTTTCCCTGTGGCTGGAACGTTAATGATCGAGCCAACCGAAAGTGAAAATTTAGAAGAATTAGACCGTTTTTGTGATGCGATGATTTCGATTAGAAAAGAAATCGCTACCGCAACAGCCGAAGACAAAAATAATGTTTTGAAAAATTCGCCTCACACTTTGGCCATGTTAACTGCCGAAACTTGGGATTTACCTTATAGCAGAGAAGCCGCGGCTTTTCCATTAGATTATATCGCTGAGAATAAATTCTGGCCTTCGGTAAGGAGAGTGGATGATGCTTATGGCGATAGAAACTTGGTTTGTTCTTGTGCGCCAATTGAAGCATATATGGAAAGTTAATTCCAAAAAAATAAAGCCACAAAAAAAATCCCGATTCAGTTGAATCGGGATTTTTTTTTGTAGAAATTGTGACAATTAATATTTGTAAGCAACTCCTTTTTTAATGTTCTGAGAACCTCCTAATGCGTTAGAATTTGCACCAACAGTTGCTTTATCAGCAGTTAATAAAATAAAAGGACAATTTGCTTTAGCAGCTTCCATTTTTAATTTCTTCTCAGCTTTCTTGTCGCCAGTATTACCTGTTTGAAAGTTGATTAAGCCCGTTTTTCCTCTTACTTCACCTTCTTTTTTCAAACCAGCGATATAAGATTTTTCTTCTAAAATAACTACTTTCTCCCAGTCAGCTTCACCGTTGATAATGATTTTTTCAGAAACTTCTTCAGTTCTACCGCTTTTGCCGTAAACGATTTTTTCAATAGCATATTTTCCAATAGAATTTTCGGCATCTTCACCGTCATAACGGAAAACCACAACATATTCGTCCAAGCGAATAACTTTTCCATCCACAACTTCTCCGCTGTGTTTATAGATTTTGTCTGTTTGTGCAAAAATTGCAGATGATGCTGTTAAAAGCATCAAGAGTAAAAAATTTTTCATGTTTTTAAGACTTTTGATTTCCGCAAATATAAAATGTTTTTGTTTACAAAAAACTTCTAATTAAATTTTCTTAAAAAAATATTAATACGTAAATTTATTCTATAAAAAACCCAAGTAATGACTGACATTTCTAACAGAAAAGATATCATCCTTCTTTCAGAAAAATTTTATCAAAAGTTGCTTTCAAACCCTAACATTAATTTCATCTTTACTGATGTGGCCAAAATAAATCTCGAATCGCATTTGCCTAAAATTATCAACTTCTGGTGCTTGTCGATGTTTGGCGAACCAGGTTATGATACTAATGTCATGCATGTTCATCTGGAATTAAACGAAAAATTTCCGCTTCAACCCGAACATTTTAAAATTTGGCTTGACACATTTTTTGAAACCGTCGACGAAAACTTTTCTGGCATCAATGCAGATTCTATCAAAACCAGAGCGTTATCAGTTGCCACAATCATGCAGCTAAAAACCAATCAATTCCATAAAAATAATTCATAAAAAAATATTTATTTGCAAAAAATATATGCACGCATAATAAATTAACTACTTTCACTGTTATTTTTTTATACCTTAGCTAAGAATTAAATTGTCCAACAGCATCATGACCATCAAAATAATTGGTTCGGGAAGTTATATTCCGGAAATTAAAATATCTAACCGCGATTTTCAGCAACACTATTTTTTAAGCGAAGACGGCGAACCGCTCACTCAAGGAACCGATGTGATCGTCGAAAAATTCAAAGACATCACCGGAATTGAAGAACGCCGTTACGCTAACGAAGAATTTTTGGCGTCAGACCTTGCTTATTTCGCGTCGCAAAAAGCTATTGAAGACGCTAAAATCGACCCTGAAACAATCGATTATATTATTCTTGCACACAATTTTGGCGACGTCAAACTCGGAAAAATTCAATCGGATATTTTGCCAAGTTTAGCCACTCGCGTCAAGCATAAACTGCAAATAAAAAATCCAAAATGCGTAGCATACGATATTCTTTTCGGTTGTCCTGGTTGGATTGAAGGCGTTTTACAAGCCAATGCATTCATAAAATCTGGCATGGCAAAACGCTGTTTGGTTATTGGTGCCGAAACTTTGTCTCGCGTCATCGACCCGCACGACCGCGATTCCATGATTTATGCCGATGGTGCTGGAGCCACAATTATCGAAGCCTCATATGACGAAACCGGAATGCTTTCGTACGAAACCGCAACCTTCGCTTACAACGAAGCCAATTATTTATTTTTTGGAAAATCGTACAACAAAACGCTAAATCCCGACGTACGTTACATCAAAATGCACGGGCGAAAAATTTACGAATTTGCGTTAAGCAACGTACCGCAAGCCATGAAATCCTGCGTGGAAAAAAGCAATATTCCCATTGGCGAAATCAAAAAAATCATCATCCACCAAGCTAACGAAAAAATGGACGAAGCCATAATCCATCGCTTCTACAAACTTTTTGGACAAACGCCACCACCAGAAATCATGCCCATGACCATTCATAAATTTGGCAATAGCAGCGTGGCAACCGTTCCCACACTTTTCGACCAGCTTATCAAAGGAAATCTCGAAAATCACCAACTAAATAAAGGAGATGTTATTATCTTTGCCTCGGTTGGAGCCGGCATGAACATTAACGCCTTCACCTACAGGTTATAAAATATTTTTTTTTAAGAAGCCAATCCCGCTTTCCGCTGCAAGCCTTCGGTAAAAAAAATAATTTTCCATCTCGCGGCAGGAGCTTCTCCCGACGGGAGTCGCTCTGCCACTTCGGGAAAATTAATTTTTTTTCACCTCAGGGCTTTCCGCTACAATCGGGGCTATACACAAACCATGTACGAAAAAACATACCCCTCAAAAAGATTCAAGCTCACACTCGAATTTTTGAAAAAACACATCAGTCCTACAGAAAAAATTCTCGATTTGGGAACCGAAAACCCATTTTCCAAAATCATGAAACAAGAAGGATTTTCGGTTACAAATACAAAAGGCGAAGATTTAGACATTGATCAAACCACGCTTCAAACCGAAGAATACACGGTAACAACCGCCTTCGAAATTTTCGAACATTTACTCAACCCGTACACCATTCTTCAAAATATAAAATCCGACAAAATTTTTATTTCCATCCCAATGCGATTATGGTTTTCGCCTGCTTACCGGAGCAAAACCGATATGTGGGACCGTCACTATCACGAGTTTGAAGATTGGCAACTCGACTGGCTTCTGGAAAAAACAGGCTGGAAAATCATCGACCGAAAAAAATGGACCAACCCCGTAAAACAAATTGGAATCAGACCATTATTGCGTCAATTTACCAACCGATATTACATCGTTTACGCAGAAAAAATTTCGAAATAAAAATAAAATTACTTGAAATATTACATCGTCATACCAGCCCATAACGAAGAAAAATTTATTTCTCTAACGCTCCAATCCATTGCGGAACAAACATTGTTACCTGTAAAAGTAGTGGTGGTTGACGATAATTCTACTGATAAAACTTCGGAAATTGTTCATAGTTTTTCGCAAAAATATCCGTTCATCAGTTTGCTCAAAAAAAATTCTGATGCCATTCACCTTCCCGGAAGCAAAGTGATTCAGGCGTTTCAATTTGGGTATGATTCTTTGGACGAAAATTACGACATGATTGTAAAACTCGATGCCGATTTAATTCTCCCAGATCATTATTTTGAAACCATTGCCAATATTTTTAATACCGACGAAACTGTTGGAATGGCTGGCGGATTTGCTTACATAGAAGAAAATGGCGAGTGGGTTTTGGAAAATCTTACCAATAAAGACCATATCCGTGGGGCTTTTAAAGCGTATCGAAAAAAATGTTTTGACCAAATTGGCGGTCTCAAACCTGCAATGGGTTGGGATACGGTTGACGAGTTGCTTTGCAAATTTTATAATTGGAAAATTGTTACCGACGAAAAATTAATCGTCAAACACTTGAAACCAACAGGTGCAAAATACAACAAAGCCGCGAGATATAAGCAAGGAGAAGCCTTTTACAGTTTGGGTTACGGCTTTTTCATTACGGTAATTGCTTCGGCGAAATTGGCGTTTATGAAGAAAAAACCGTTCTTGTTTTTTGACTACGTAAATGGATTTTTTAAAGCAAAATCTTCAAAAAAACCGCTTTTGGTGACACCTGAACAAGCCCAATTCATTAGAAACTATCGTTGGCAAAGCATGAAAAAAAAGTTAATTTAGTAGTTTGACAAATCATCGCTTATTATCTTTAATAACAAAAGTTAGTTTTCTTTTGGCTTCAAAATAAATTCGTTTTAAATCGAAACCGTTACTGCTGACTAATTTTGTATTTTAGCCAATATTTTTTAGAAATTATAAATGATTCGATATTTAACCCAAATAGGACGCTATTTTATCATGTTGAAAGAAGTTTTCAACAAACCTGTAAAATGGTCCTACATGCGACAGTTAATCTTAAAAGAAATTGACGACCTCATCATAGGTTCTTTAGGAATTGTAGCTTTTATTTCGTTTTTCATTGGTGGTGTTGTTGCCATTCAAACAGCTTTAAACCTAACCAACCCATTGATTCCGAAAACTTTAATTGCTTTCGCCACACGACAATCCGTAATTTTGGAGTTTGCCCCAACATTTATCTCGATTATTATGGCGGGAAAAGTTGGTTCGTTTATCACCTCGAGTATTGGAACGATGAGGGTTACGGAACAAATTGACGCATTGGAAGTAATGGGAGTTAACTCGCTTAATTATTTGGTTTTCCCAAAAATTGCCGCTTTAATGCTTTATCCTTTTGTGATTGCTTTGAGTATGTTTTTAGGAATTTTAGGCGGATATATGGCAGCCGTTGCCGGAAATTTAACTTCAGGTGCTGAATTCATCAGTGGTTTGCAAACTGATTTTATTCCGTTTCACATCCTTTATGCCTTTATCAAAACGATAGTTTACGCCATCATTTTGGCTACTATTCCTTCCTTCCACGGATATTACATGAAAGGTGGCGCTTTAGAAGTAGGAAAAGCAAGTACTACATCATTCGTGTGGACGAGTGTTGTGGTGATTTTAATGAATTTTATTCTAACCCAATTACTTTTAAATTAAGATGATTGAAGTTAACGACATAAAAAAATCTTTCGGAGATGCAGAAATTTTGAAAGGAATTACAACTACTTTCGAAACCGGAAAAACAAATCTAATCATTGGGCGAAGTGGTTCCGGAAAAACGGTTTTGCTAAAAACTTTATTAGGAATTCATACCCCTGAACAAGGAACAATTTCTTTTGACGGACGAGTTTACTCCGAAATGGATAAAGATGAAAAACGGGCTTTGAGAACCGAAATTGGAATGGTTTTTCAGGGAAGTGCGCTTTTCGACTCGATGACTGTTGAAGAAAATGTTGGGTTTCCGCTCAAAATGTTTTCCAGCAAAAAGACTTCGGAGATAAAAACGAGAGTGAACGAAGTATTGGAACGCGTAAATTTGAAGGATGCCAATAAAAAATTCCCGTCTGAAATTTCCGGAGGAATGCAAAAACGTGTTGCGATTGCTCGTGCCATTGTAAACAATCCTAAGTATTTATTTTGTGACGAACCGAATTCTGGATTAGATCCCGAAACCTCTATTTTGATTGACGTTTTGATTCAAGAAATCACTAAAGAATACAATATGACAACCGTGATTAATACTCACGATATGAACTCGGTTTTACAAATTGGAGAAAAAATTGTGTTCCTCAAAAACGGTTTAAAAGAATGGGAAGGAAACAATGAAGAAGTTTTAGAAACTAAAAATAAATCAATTGTAGAATTCGTTTATTCTTCTGACTTATTCAAAAAATTACGCGAAAGTCTTTTGGCGGAAGCCGATGAAGAAAATCAGGAGTGAAAGGAATAAATTTCAATTTTAGAAATTCCAAATTCCAACTGTACAGTAAATTCCAATTTAAGAAATTGCTTCGCCTGTTCGCTATCGCTCGAGTCTGAATTCCAAGTACAAGCTTTAGAATTTACAAAAAAGCCTAACAGATTTTAAATATAACTGTTAGGCTTTTTTGCTTCAAAACTGAAATTGCAACTGAAAACTGCTACCAATTTACTTCGTCACCATTGCAGTAATTCGTTTGATATCTTGCTCTTTTCCTTTGGGATAAATCAACAATACATCTTCTTTATCGACAATAATATAATCGCTTAAACCATCAACAATAATTAGCTTTTTTGCATCAGTTCGAATAATATTGTTGGCCGCATTTTCTAAAAAAACTTGTGCATTAACCACGGCATTCAATTGATTATCTTTTGGTAATTTTTCGTAGAGAGAACCCCAAGTTCCTAAATCATTCCAATCGAATGTTGCCGGCAAGACATACACATTTTCGGCTTTTTCCATGATGGCATAATCAATTGAAATATTTTCTGCCAAAGCATAATTTTGATTGATGAATTCTTGTTCTCTTTCGGTATTTAAAACTGGATAACCTTCCTCAAATAAGGCATTCATTTGTGGTTGAAATTGCTCAAAGGCTTCAGTTACGGCTTTTGCACTCCAAATAAAAATTCCGGCGTTCCACACGAAGTTTCCACTTTCTAAAAAAGATTTTGCCGTTTCATAATCGGGTTTTTCTCTAAATTGGTTAACCTTTTTAATCGGGTTTGCATCATTTTTATCGAATTCGATATAACCGAAACCAGTGTTGGGAAAAGTAGGTTGAATCCCTAAAGTCATCAACGCATTATTATTTTGACAAAAATCAAATGACTGTTGAAGATTCTCGACAAAAGCATTCTCGTCTTCAATCCAGTGATCGCTTGGAGCGACAACCATCAACGCATCGGGATTTAGTTTTTTAATTTTTAAAGAAGCGTATAAAATACAAGGTGCCGTATTTCTCATCGCTGGCTCGAGTAAAACTTGCTCTTGCTTTACTTGCGGTAACTGCTGCAAAACCAAGTTATTGTAACGCTCGTTAGTTAAAATAAAAATATTTTCTGCTGGAATTAATTTAGCTAATCTCCCAAAAGTTTTTTGAATGAGCGTTTCGCCCGTTCCTAACATATCGTGAAACTGTTTCGGAAATTCATTTGTACTAACTGGCCAAAAACGTGACCCTACCCCGCCTGCCATCAAAATGGCAAAATAATTTTTATTCATTGCTTATCGTAAGTTTCAAAACTATGTTAAATATTCGACATTTCCAGCGAAAACACAAGTTAATTAAATTTCATTTAACATTATTGCGGTAATATTTCGACCTCGGCATTTGGGTTGAAAAGATAAATTTTTCCGGTTTGTAATTCTACACATTCAAAACGTTTGGTTCGTTGAGCACCTTTGCGAAAAATTTTTCCATTATAAATTCTGAAAACACTTCCATAAGGAATTTCGAAAATATAATTTTTGTCATTTTGCGCATCAAATTGTTTCAAAGCCAATGATAATGTGGCATCGGTATCGCTACTTGCCGAAGGATTTCTAAAATGTCGTGCCAACAACGGCAACAATTGCATTGGAAAAATTTCTGGGCGAATGAACGGCACCATCAATTGCTGAAAGGTGTATTTCCATTCGTTTCCGTGCGGTTTAATATTTCTTCCAAATTTTTTAAAGGCAACCAAATGCGCAATTTCGTGAACTAAAGTCATCAAAAACTTATATTTATTCAAACTTGAATTTACCGTAATTTCATGCTTTCCGGTTGGTCCTTTACGATAATCGCCATGTCTTGTCATGCGTTCGTTTACAATTTTCAAATGCACTTCGTTAGCAACGATGAGTTCAAAAATTGGTTCAACCGCGTGTTCGGGCAAATATTTCGCGAGCGTTTCGTTCAAAAAAATGTTTATTATGGAGTTGTGGAAGAAACTTGTAAAACTTTTCCGTTGAAAAATTGATTTCCTGTTAACACGAAATCAAAAATATATTGTGCCATTTGTTGTGGCAAAAGTGGCGCTTGATAACCCGGAAACGCTTCTGCTAACATTTCGGTTTGTACAGAACCCAAAGCCAAAACATTAAAAGAAATTCCTTGTTCTTTGTATTCTTCCGCCAATAATTCCGAAAGCGTAATGACGGCACCTTTGCTCGAGCTATAAGCCGATAATCCGGCAAACTTCATCGTTCCTTGAACGCCACCCATAGAACTAACGGTTACCACATGACTTCCTTTTTGTAAAAATGGCAATGCAATTTTAGTTAATGCAGCCACTCCAAAAACATTCACTTTATAAATTTTTTCAAAATCGGCAGCGGTTGTTTCAGCAAAAGGTTTTACGACAATTGCTCCTGCATTGTGTACAATTGCATCTATTTTTTTCCAAGAATTTTCTAAAAAATGAGTTACTTTTTCAAATTCGGTCTCAACCCCTAAGTCAACAGACAACCAAGTGATATTTGGATTTTCAAGTAATAATTTTTGGCTATTTCGCGAAAGCGCTAAAACTTGATGACCTTGATTGGCAAACAAAAGCGCGAGCTCCAACCCTATTCCGCGGCTGGTTCCGGTAACAATAATGTTTTTCATTAGAATAATTTTTGCAGTAAAAAGCTTTACCAAACGCAAATTTACAAAAATATAAACAAGCATTATAAGGATTCATTTTCTACATTATTACACAAATATTTCCACACTTTTCCACACTATGTTGTCCTGAAAATTTTCTTACAAAACCACTATTCTCTTATTTTTCAATAGATTACGACTAATCCGAATTACATTCGTGAAAATGGCACATTTCTTTCATTATTTAATTTGAAAAAGAAAATTACTACCAAAAAAATATTGCTATGAAAAAGTTTATAATCATGATGGTTCTTGCAGTTGGACCTAGTTTCCACGCAGAAGCTTCGCACAAAAATCAAAACATAATTTCTGTTGAACAGGAAAAAACTTATAACCCAATTGAAGCGTCGGCAATTCCGGCAGAAGTATTAAAAAACATCAGTTCGAAATACGGCGGATTCACAATTAGGGAAGCTCACGTTGCTGCAGATGGCGAATATAAATTGGTTTTGGCAAAAGACGAAACCACTACAACAGCCTATTTTAACAGCAAAGGTGAGTTTATTAAAGAAGCATAGTTTAAGTTAAGTTTGTTGAAGGAAAAGCCTCGTGCTTTTCACAGTACAAGGAGATGTGGGGGCATCTCCTTTATTGTTTTTACTCGAGATTATAACATATATTAACACTTGAAAATCATTTTTAATTTTAAATTTGTAATAAATCCATGCCCCAATAAATGAGCGAAAAAATTCTGGTTATAGACGACGATGTTTCTTTCTGCATAATGCTGAAAACTTTCTTGCAAAAAAAAGGTTTTGATGTAACAAACGCTTTTAATGCTAAGGATGCGGAAAACGAAATTAGTAACCAAATTTTTTCCGTAGTGCTTACTGACATCCGACTTCCGGATAGTGATGGCTTGGAAATTTTAAAATTTGTTAAGCAAAATTCTCCCAAAACACAAGTTATTTTAATGACGGGCTACACGGATATAAAAACCGCTGTAAATGCAATGAAAATTGGGGCTTTCGATTATGTTGGAAAACCAATTAATCCAGACGAAATTTTGCATACGATCACGCAATCTCTGAAAAAAAAGCCGGAAAATATTCCCGCGGAAACCGCGAATGAGATTACTCCAACTCCTAAAAATACTGACACTTTCGTAAAAGGTATTAGTGCTTCGTCCGGGAAACTTCACGAATATATTACGCTTGTGGCGCCAACGAATATGTCTGTTTTGATTATGGGCGATAGTGGAACCGGAAAAGAATATATTGCTCACACGATTCACACGCAAAGCAAACGCGCGGAAAAACCTTTCATTGCCGTAGATTGTGGTGCGATTCCAAAAGAATTGGCGTCAAGCGAATTTTTTGGACATTTGAAAGGTTCGTTTACTGGAGCCATTAATGACAAAATCGGGCATTTTGAAGCAGCAAATGGAGGAACGCTTTTTTTAGACGAAGTAGGAAATTTAACTTACGAAGTTCAGGTGCAATTGCTTCGTGCGTTGCAAGAGCGAAAAGTGAAACCTGTGGGAAGTAACCACGAAGTTAAAGTTGATATCAGGGTAATTGCCGCCACAAATGAGGATTTAACCGAAGCTGTAAAAAATGGCGATTTCCGTGAGGATTTGTACCATCGATTGAATGAATTTAGCATTCAGGCTCCACGATTAAGCGAAAGAAAAACGGACATCATGGTTTTTGCCCATCATTTTTTAGATTTGGCAAATACCGATTTAGAAAAAAATATTCAAGGATTTGACAGCGAAGTAAGTGGTTTGTTTATGAATTATGATTGGCCTGGAAATCTTCGTGAGATGAAAAATACGGTAAAAAGAGCCGTACTTTTAACCCAAACCGAAACTATTGCAGCAGCCGTTTTACCTGCGGAAATGACACAAGTTCAACCGAATCAGAGTATTTCTTTTACCAAAGAAAATGAGGAAGAAATTATTCGGAAAGCACTTCATCAGGTAAATTATAACAAAAGCAAGGCTGCAAAATTGTTGAATATCGACAGAAAAACGCTTTATAATAAATTAAAATTATACAGCATCGACCTTTAATTTTTGTCGAATTCTTTTTTGATGGCGATTTCCAATTCGTCTAATTTCTTGAAAATATTTTGCAGATATTCCTTTGTTTCCGAAGTTGAAATTTGCAAAGACTGGTCTTCAATTGGTTCGAGTAAATCCGAAATTTCATACACTTCCATTTGTTTTAGCATCGGAATCATTTTGTGCGCAGTTGCCGACATTTTTTGCTGGTCATTTACCTGAAAAGCCTCTATCATTTCCGCTTTATTTGTCGCCACACTTTCAAAAAATGTATCTAAAATTAATTTTAAAGATTCTTCATCATTTTGTGTAAACTGATTCAAACTACTAAGGTCAAACAGTTTTTCCGAGGTTTTTTTATTTTGAAATTGTTCCGAAGCAATTAATTCCTCTCCGGAAAAAACTTTTTCCATCAATTGTAGAAGCAAGTCTAACTGTAATGGCTTCGAATGAAAAGCGGTAAATCCTTTGCTTAAAAAATCATCTGCGGTTAAATTTCTTTTTCCCGAAAGCGCAATCACCGGAACCTCTGAAACTTGTTTATTTTCGTGTAACCGAATTAATTTTACCAGTTCAAATCCGTCTAAATTTGGCATTTGGATATCGGTTAAAATTAAATCGAATTTTTCGTACTGAAGCAAATTAATTACTTTCCCGGCATCGATTAAAGTGGTGATTTGACAAGGATATTTTGAAAAAATTTCCTGCATAAGCGAAAGTTGCATCGCATCATCATCCACAATCAATATTTTTTTGTCTGCCAAAAAAGGATACTCCTGATTAATGACTTGTGATTCGATATTTTCCGGTTGATTTTCCGAAGCAATCGCAGGAATAATTACAGTAAAAATCGAGCCTTGATTTTCTTGACTGTCCACCGAAATTTTTCCGTCGAGCAGGCGAAGCATTTTTTTAGCAATCGTTAAGCCTAATCCGGTTCCACCAAATTTTTTCTCAATCCCGTCATGAGCTTGGGTAAATTCTTTGAAAACTGCTTTTTGTTTTTCTTTGGCAATCCCAATTCCGGTGTCGATTACCGAAACAATAATTTTGTCGTTTTCTTTTCTTGCCAAAACCTCAACCGATCCTTCTTGAGTAAATTTGATCGCATTGGAAATTAAATTTGTGAAAATTTGTTTCAACCGATAAGGATCAGAAATATATAAGGAATCCAATTTTTCATCAATATCCCAATTAAGCTCAATGCCTTTATTTTCGGCGTTTGGTTCCAGCGGTTTACAAGTATTTAGAATTAAATCTTTAAAATTAAAACTGACTTTATCAATGGAAATTCGATTATTTTCGAGTTTGGAAAAATCCACTAAATCATTTACCAACCGAATAATATAGTTAGACGAATGTTTAATGTTCTCCAAATATTGCAATTGTTTCGAGTTAATTTCGGTTTTTTTAAGCAAATCTGTAAAACCCACAACGCTTCCCAAAGGCGTTTGAATATCGTGGGTTACGGTTGCCAAAAGCATGGTTTTACTTCGTAATAAATCTTCTTTTTCGGCATTTAAAACTTCGAGTTGGTCACGATAACGCTGGTTAATGCTCACATCACGAATAATAATCCAAGCAAATAATATCAGTAAAAAAAGTGAAATAGCACCAACCCAAGCAATGGTTTTCATGGTGTTGTCAATTGTCTTTTGCGACTCTACGATTTTAGAATAGGACTTATCGAGAATTTGTTTTTCGAGTTGTGACAAAACCACCCGAAGCTGATCAGAAATGACACGGTTTTCTTCTAAAACTTTTTGTTCCTTTTTAAAAAGTTGGTTTCGCAATTTATTTTCTCGAACGACCACTTTTGTAATTTGGTTGACAAAAGCGATGGTTAAAGAATCATTGGAAAGTGGCAATTTACTTAACGAATCGATTTGTTGTTGGGTAAGAACGTCACGCAAGAAACCTTGAAATTGTCGGGAATCGGAAATTTTTACTGGTTTGATTTCCGCCACCATTGAATCTTTTGTAGCATAAATTCTCCGACTTGCTCTTTCAAAAGGCGCTTCTTTTTCGTATTCTTTTCTAAAACGAATCACCTCAGTAAGACTTCTTTTTTTGCGTTGCAAAAGCATTTGGATGGTGTCAAGTTTACCTAATTGTTCGGCATCCATTTCAGCTTTTATAGCTTCAATTTCGCCACTTACGCTATCCACCATTTTGATGTAAACGGCATGATCTTTTGTTGAACCTGTTAAAATAGAATTTCTTCCGGCAGATTCCGAAGCGTATAAATTGGCAATCGCATTACTGATTTTGATGATTTTTTGGTTGCCGGTTGTGGCAGTTGCATCGGGTTTGGCAATTTTTAAAATTTCGGTGTAAACAAACCAAATGGAAAATACTGCCAGAATAAATAACAGTAGATATCCAACGATAACTTTACCTTTTAATGCTCGGGATTTGTGGCTCATGAGCTAAAGATAATATTTAAAGTTGAAAGTGTAAAAATTTAGTTTCAGGTTTAAAGTTTTTGAAACATTAAGAAGTTAAGGTTAATTAAGGTTTGATTGGTTTAGAGTAAAACTTGAAACCAGAAATTTGAAACCAGAAACAATAAAACCTAAAACCTAAATTTATACCATATAATACATATAAGAAAATATAAGTTTGGAGTGCAAATGCAACTTGAAACTTGAAACTTGAAACTTTGAAACTTGAAACTTTGAAACTTCAAACTTTAAATCCAAAACTTTCCAAAAGGGCGAAAAGTTTTTTCAATAGCCCCGATTGAAGTGGAAATCCTTTTTTTCCAATTGCCCGGATGCAAATCCGGGGTAATTGAAAAAAAGATTGAAGCGAAAAGCGGGAATTTCCTTTCCTGAAAATGCCCGACCCTTCGCTCCAAAAAATTATTTTAAGAAGTGATTCCTCGAGAAATTACAATGCGTTGAATTTCTGAAGTTCCTTCGTAAATTTGAGTGATTTTAGCGTCGCGCATCATGCGTTCTACGTGATATTCGCGTACGTAACCGTTTCCGCCATGAATTTGTACAGCTTCGATAGTTGTATCCATCGCGGTTTGCGAAGCGAAAAGTTTTGCCATCGCTCCAGAAATTGAAATGTCTTTTCCGGCATCTTTTTCTGTAGCAGCTTTGAGGCACAACAATTCGGCAGCAGTAATGTTAACCGCCATGTCTGCTAATTTGAAGGCAATAGCTTGGTGTTTGTTGATTTCTTTTCCAAACGCTTTTCTTTCCTTTGAATATTGAAGCGCCAACTCGTAAGCTCCGGCTGCAATTCCTAAAGCTTGAGAAGCAATCCCGATTCTTCCGCCATTTAGAACCGCCATGGCAAAATTAAACCCGAAACCGTCAGCTCCAATTCGGTTTTCCTTCGGAACTTTTACATCGGTAAACATTAAGGAATGTGTGTCGCTTCCGCGAATTCCCATTTTTTGTTCTTTTGGACCAATTTCAAATCCAGCCCAACCTTTTTCTACGATAAAAGCGTTGATTCCTTTGTGGCCTTTTTCGATATCCGTATGAGCAATTACGATATAAGTTGAAGCAGTAGCTCCATTTGTAATCCAGTTTTTCGTTCCGTTTAACAAATAATAATCGCCTTTATCGATAGCGGTAGTTTTTTGCGAAGTCGCGTCACTTCCCGCTTCCGGTTCAGAAAGACAGAACGCTCCAATTACTTCGCCTTTGGCTAACGGCACCAAATATTTTTGTTTTTGTTCTTCGCTTGCAAATTTTTCTAATCCTGCACAAACCAATGAATTGTTCACTGACATCACCACTGCTGCAGAAGCATCGATTTTAGCAATTTCTTTCATCGCCAAAACGTAAGAAACGCTGTCTAATCCGGCTCCTCCGTATTTAGGATCTACCATCATTCCGAGGAAACCTAAATCAGCCATCATTTTTACTTGTTCGGTAGGAAATTTCGAGTGTTCGTCGCGTTCAATAACTCCAGGTAATAATTCCGCTTGCGCAAAATCTCTTGCCGCTTGCTGAATCATTAAATGTTCTTCCGTTAATTTGAAATCCATAAAATTATAGTGTTTTGTTTTTGTTTTGTTGAATTTTGCGGTCAAATGTAGCTATTAAATATCAATTTTTCAATAAGATTACCTAATTTTGGCGGTATGATTGAAGAAAACTATAACGTTATCGGAATAATGTCGGGAACTTCGTTAGACGGCATTGATTTGGCCCGAATTATTTTTAGAATTTCAGGCGAAAAATGGACATTTGAAATCCATGAAACCGAGACGGTAGCTTATCCTTCAAGTTCGTTACAAAGGTTGAAAAATGCCATCAATTTTGACGGTGAAGTATTATTCCAACTCAATGTGGAATATACCGCTTTTTTAGGAAAAACCATCCATCATTTTATCGAAAAAAATAAATTGGAAAACCTCGATGCCGTTTGTTCTCACGGTCACACGATTTTGCACCAACCGCAGAACGGTTTTACGCTTCAAATTGGAAATTTACCGGAAATTGCCAAAATAATTCAGCAAAAAGTTATTTGTGATTTTCGGGTGCAAGATGTAGCATTAGGCGGTCAGGGTGCTCCGTTGGTACCAATTGGTGATAAAATTTTATTTGCTGATTATGATTTTTGTCTGAATTTAGGCGGATTTTCGAATGTTTCTTTTGAACAAAATCAGCAAAGAGTGGCATTTGACATTTCTCCAGTGAACACGGTTTTAAATTTTTACGCAGAAAGATTGGGCTTGGCTTACGACGATGAAGGAAAAATTGCCCGAAATGGAAAGATTTCAGACGAATTATTATCCAAGTTAAATGCACTTGAATTTTACCAAAAATCGTTTCCGAAATCACTTGGTTTTGAATTTGTAAAAACTGTAATTCTTCCGCTGATGGAATCTTTTTCAATTTCAGATGAAGACAAGTTGGCTACTTTCATTGAGCATATTGCCGTTCAAACTGCTTTGGCTTTGCCTAAAAAAGAAGGAAAAATATTGGTAACCGGTGGTGGTGCTTACAATACTTTTTTAATCGAAAGGATGCAATTTCACCTTCCGGAAATGATTTTTGAAATACCTAACGACAAAATGATTCAATACAAAGAAGCGTTGATTTTCGCCTTGCTTGGCGTGTTGAAATTACGCAATGAAAATAACGTGTTGGCAAGTGTTACCGGAGCAAAACACGATCATAGTTCGGGGAAAATTTTCATGCCTTAAAACCTTTTTTTAAACAATAACTTAAAACTATATTTGCAAAACTTTACATTAATACTACGCAACAAACAATGAAAGATTTACTTAAAAAATTTGAAGATAAACAACCCGAAATTATTTTTAACTGGAAAGATGCCGAAACTGATGCTGAAGGCTGGACGGTAATTAATTCCCTCCGAGGTGGTGCCGCTGGTGGTGGAACGCGAATGAGAAAAGGTTTGGATATGAACGAAGTGCTGTCTTTGGCAAAAACCATGGAAGTAAAATTTTCGGTTTCCGGACCAGCAATTGGTGGCGCAAAATCAGGGATTAATTTTGACCCAAATGATCCTAGAAAAGAAGGCGTTTTGAAAAGATGGTACAAAGCCGTTTCGCCATTGCTGAAAAGTTATTATGGAACCGGTGGCGATTTAAACGTGGACGAAATCCACGAAGTGATTCCAATGACCGAAGAATGTGGTGTTTGGCATCCACAAGAAGGAGTTTTTAACGGACATTTCAAACCAACAGAAGCAGACAAAATTAACAGAATTGGACAATTGCGTCAAGGTGTGGTAAAAGTGATCGAAAATCCTATTTATTCTCCAGATGTAAACCGCAAATATACGGTTGCCGATATGATTACCGGTTTTGGCGTTGCAGAAGCGGTTCGTCATTTTTATGACATTTATGGCGGAAGCATTAAAGGAAAACGTGCCATTGTGCAAGGTTTTGGAAATGTAGGTTCTGCGGCTGCTTATTATTTAGCTAATTCTGGTGCAAAAGTAGTAGGAATCATCGACCGCGATGGCGGTGTCATTAACGAAAATGGTTTTTCATTTGAAGAAATCAGAAATTTATTTTTGAACAAAAATGGAAACCAGTTGGTTGCAGAAAACATGATTCCGTTTGCAGAAATCAACGACAAAATCTGGTCAATTGGCGCGGAAATTTTCACGCCTTGTGCGGCTTCGAGATTGGTTACAAAAGAGCAACTTGACAAGATGCAAAATGCTGGATTAGAAGTAATTTCGTGTGGAGCCAATGTTCCTTTTGCCGACAAAGAAATTTTCTTCGGACCAATTATGGAGGCGACTGACAAAGAAGTGAGTTTGATTCCAGATTTTATTTCTAATTGTGGAATGGCGCGTGTTTTCGCCTATTTTATGGAGAAAAAAGTGCAAATGACGGACGAGGCAATCTTCAGCGATACATCGGAAACCATTAAAACTGCAATCGAAAAAGCTCACGCTAAAAATTCTGACAATAAAAACATCAGTGCTACAGCTTTTGAAATTGCTTTGAAACAATTGGTGTAATTATTTTTCTTTCTCGGAAAAACAATTAAATTCGCTTAAAATCGTTATTCAAAAAAAACACTTTTAATTTATATGCTAAATCTAATTCAGGCAGATACTACTTCGGTAGCAACCCAACAAGCGGTAACCGATGTTCCAGCAGAAAAAACACTTTCAATTTGGGAATTAATCACAAGCGGCGGAATTGGTGGAAATATCATCATGCTCGCCATTGGGATCATGCTTTTTGTGGCACTTTATATTTATTTTGAAAGACTAATGGTGATCAACGCTTCTTCTAAAATTGATCCAAATTTTATGAGTAGAATTCGCGAAAATATCATTACCGGAAGATTAGATGCCGCCAAAATGCTTTGTGCGCAAACACAATCGCCGGTTTCGAGATTAATTTCAAAAGGAATTTCTAGAATTGGAAGACCTTTAGACGACATCAATACTGCAATTGAAAATGCTGGAAAATTAGAAATTAACAAGTTAGAAAAAAACGTGAGTGTTTTGGCCACCATTTCAGGAGCTGCACCAATGCTTGGATTTTTAGGAACGGTTTTGGGAATGATTTTAGCGTTTCACAAAATGGCCTCAGCCGGAGGACAAATTGAAATTGGCGCTTTAGCTGAAGGAATTTACACCGCAATGACAACAACAGTTGCGGGATTAGTTGTGGGAATTATCGCTTACATCGGTTACAATCATTTGGTAGTTCGAACCAATAAAGTGGTCTATCAAATGGAAGCAAACGCCGTAGATTTCCTTGATTTGTTGAACGAACCAACCTAAAAAAATGAATTTTAGAGGAAGAAATAAAGTTTCGCCAGAATTTAATATGGCTTCAATGACCGATTTGGTTTTTTTGTTGCTGATATTTTTCATGCTTACTTCAACAATGGTAACGACTAACGCACTCGATTTGGTTTTGCCGAAGGCGAAAGGAAAAACGGACAACAATAAAAGTATTTCGGTAAGCATCGATAAAGACCTGAACTTTTTTATTGACAAAGAACAAGTTCCCGAAGCCGAATTAGAAACCAGATTACTCGGAATTTACGCCAACAATCCGGAAAAATCATTGGTTTTAAGAGCCGAAGAAGGCGTTCCGATTGAAAAAGCGGTAAGCGTTTTAGACATCGCCAACCGAAATCAAATTAAAGTAGTTTTGGCGGTTCGACCTAAATAATACTAAAATAGGTATGAAATATTTAGAAACAAACGAAGAAAAAAAATCATTTGCCATTAGCAGCGCAATTGTCATTGTGTTGCTTTTGCTGTTTATTTTTTTCGGGTTAACTTATCTCGATCCACCACCCGAAAATGGAATTGCCGTTAATTTTGGTAATACCGAAATGGGTTCGGGAGATAATCTAACTAGTACCGAAACCGTAAAATCGGCTCCACAACCAAACACTTCGCAACCCGTTCCTGATGATGAAGAATTGGCAACGCAAGATATTGAAGATGCTCCAGTTGTGAAGGAAACCAAAAAACCGACAAAAAAACCGGTGGAACAACCTGTGAAACAAACGCCTTCAAAGTCCACTTCGGATGCGCTTTCGAATTTGTTAAATGGTCCAAAATCTGATGGAAAAAATACCCAAGGCGAAGGCGATGATAACGTTCCTGGGAACAAAGGTCAATTGAACGGAAGCCCTTACGCCAATTCTTATTATGGTAACGGAACCGGAAGATCCGGAAGCGGTTGGGGATTAAATGGCAGGAAATTAAGCAGTAGCGGACAAGAAGTTCAAAAATGTAACGAATCTGGTACTGTTGTCGTGCAAATTACCGTGAACCGCAGCGGAAACGTGATTGCTGCACAATACACAAAAGGAACGACCAACACTAATCCTTGCTTGGTAGAACCCGCTTTGGCAACTGCCAGAAAATACCGTTGGCAACCTGATTCTAACGCTCCAGAAACACAAATTGGCTTTATTGTAGTCAACTTTAAGTTAGGAGAATAATTTTTTATTATGAATTATTCCGAAACCCTGGATTGGATGTTCAGCCAATTGCCCATGTACCAAAAACAAGGAGCTTCAGCGTATAAAGCGGATTTGAGTAATACGCTTTTGTTGGCAAAACATTTAAACCATCCCGAAAAAAAAATCAAAACCATACACGTTGCCGGAACCAATGGCAAAGGTTCGACCTCGCATCTTCTCGCCTCTATTTTTCAGGAAGCTGGATACAAAACCGGACTTTATACTTCGCCACATCTCAAAGATTACCGAGAAAGAATTAAAATTAACGGCGAAAACATTCCAGAAGAATTTGTGGTAAATTTTATTAATTCCAACAAACCGTTTTTTGAAGAAAATCAATTGAGTTTTTTTGAAATGACGGTTGGTTTGGCTTTTGATTATTTTCGTCAGGAAAATGTTGATATTGCTATCATTGAAGTAGGTTTAGGCGGAAGATTAGATTCAACCAACATCATTCAGCCGATGGTTTCGGTGATTACAAATATCGGGATGGATCATGTGCAATTTTTGGGCGATACTTTAGAGAAAATTGCTTCTGAAAAAGCCGGAATTATTAAAGCCAAAACACCAGTTGTAATTGGTGAATACGTTCCGGATACTCGAGATGTATTTTTGGAAAAAGCCCGTGAAATGCAATCGAAAATTTATTTTGCTTCCGATGAAATTCAGGAAACTTACCCTTCTGCACTACTTGGCGATTATCAAATTCACAATAAAAAGACGGTTTTACAAATTATCAGAATTATTCAATCGCAAATAGATTTTTTTATTTCCGAAGAAAATATAAAAGATGGTTTTTGGAAAGTGATTGAAAATACCGGACTACAAGGTCGTTGGCAACAATTAGGCGAAAACCCGAAAATTATTTGCGATACGGCTCATAACAAACACGGATTGGAGATTGTAATGAAGCAAATTCAGCGGGAAGATTTTGAGCAATTGCATATTGTTTTAGGAATGGTAAACGACAAAAATCCGGACGATGTGTTGCCACTTTTTCCCAAAAATGCCATTTTTTATTTTTGCCAACCAAATATTCCACGCGGAATGCCAGCCGAAGAATTGAGACAAAAAGCAGAAGTTTTTGGTCTTAATGGAAAAGCATATCATTCAGTAACAGAAGCTTATCGAGTCGCGAAAAATAATGCAGGCGAAACCGACTTCATTTACATTGGCGGAAGTACGTTCGTTATAGCGGAAATTTTGTAATTTTTTAAAATAAATATTTGCAGATATAAAAAAAGCGCCTATATTTGCACTCGCAATCAGGAAATATTTTGATTGTAACCCGAAAGGGCGATTAGCTCAGCTGGTTCAGAGCACCTCGTTTACACCGAGGGGGTCGGGGGTTCGAACCCCTCATCGCCCACAAAAATTTTTAGAAACGCTTCAGGAAACTGAGGCGTTTTTTTTGTTTAAAAAAAATTGTTGTGCGAACCCCTTTCCGAAGCTTCGGAACCCAGAGAAATTTAGAAACGCTTCAGGAAACTGAGGCGTTTTTTTGTTTTTAAATCTTTGTAATTTTTACAAATAAGTATTTGTGATTTTTTTGTAGTATTGTGGAATTATGCTAACGCAATTGCAGCGTTTATACATGAGTTATGTGAGATTATGAAACACGTATATTTAAATATGATATTCTTTTTGCCTTTTTGGGTATTTGGACAAAACTGTAGTATTTATGGCGAACGAAATTTGTCGCTCTATAAATCTATGCCAAATCCCATAAATATAAACGTCGACGGAAAAAATGATTGTTCTAGATTTTACGTGACGGTTGACAATGGAAAAATTGAATCCAATGAATGTAAATACTCAATTATTCCAGAAAGGATTGGCGAAATTACAATATCAGTTTTCAAAAATAATGGAAAGTTAATCGAGAAAAAGGTATTTAGAGTTGAAGAATTAATTCTAGAAGCTTTCGTATTGGGAATACCAAATCAAGAGAGAAATTACATACAGAATATGGATGCATTTGTTCATGCTCCAGGATTAGGTACTATGCATAAAGATTTAGTTTGCTGGGATTGGGATAATAAGAATCTTCATTATGAGTTGTTAATCACAAAGGCAAACAATCAGATTGTCAGATTTAAATCTCAGATAAACTCCTTTAGTGACGAAATGCGGAAAGAATTTGGAATGCTTAAATCAGGCGACATTTTAATATTCCATGACATCACATTAAATGAAAAGTTAGTGAAAGATTTGGTGCTTGAAGTACAATAACCTCATATAACAAATTATATGTTTCTAAAAAGTGACAATGAATACGATAACTTAACTATCGTTAACCAAGAGAACGAAACATATTTATATTGTTTCGATGAGACCAGAAAAAAATCGGGATAGTTGAAGAAACTTTCGAAACGCTAAACTTGAAAATTTTCACCACATACTTAACGTAATTCTAGATGACATAAAAGTGGAAGATAAACCGTGGTGGAAATTTTGACAAGCATAAAAAACTTAACAAAACAAAAACTTTGAAAAAGACGCTATTTTATATCCTATTAGCCTTGATGATTTTAATTATTCCAATGTTACTTTTGGGAATGGTTAATACTATGGCAAGCTTGAAATACGAAACGGAAAATTCTGGTGACTGCATCTCATTGATAAGTGGACAAAACTTATGCTTAGCGATTACAACACTAAAATGTTTAGTTGTATTTTGTACATTAGCTATAATTGGAATGGTTCTTTTTAGAAAACGAATCGTAAACCGTTAACTAAATCATACCCGAAAACTCAAACTTTTAATTCTTGAGACACCATGAAACAATTCTTTATTTTTCTGATCATTATCTGCGCTATTTCGTGTCAACAAAAACCAACTGTGCAATTCGATCAGGTTGATTTTTATCGAATTAAATTTAATCAAGAGGAAGAAAATAAAATTTTAGTAAAACGAGATTCGGTTTCGAAAAGTCTTTGGAATGTCATTAATGACGATGTTAGTTTGACAAATATTGCAACATTTTACGACCTCAATACACTTGATCGAAGTGTCAATATTTTAATTGCTAAATCTTTAGAAAACGAAAAAGTAGAATTAGAGGAGGCATCTTTTTTAAATGTTTCTCTGTTATGCGACCCTTTTTATCGTGATATTTTAGTTTTTAAAAAAAATGGTGACACAACCGCAATTGCTAAAATTTGTTTTAATTGTGAGCAAAATAATTTTGTCGCTGGAAACAAAGATTATCGGAGACTAAAGCTCAATTACCAAAAAATCGAAAAATTATTAGATAGTGTGGCTAGTCATTGAATCGGATGTAACTGTGATTTCATGTAAAATATACCTTGGCAAAAAGTGAACAAAAACCAAAGTTCCAGCAGTTTTTCTTATATTTATCTCCAATAAAAAATCTCATGAAAACAAAATTTTTGATGTTATTATTTGGTTTACTCGTGATACCATCATATGCACAGAAAAACAACGTATATCTAAATGACGACTTAGTTAAAATTTCGGAAACTGAATACAGTACGACAAATAATTCACCCGAATATTTCAATATTCATTTTGAATTAGACACAAGTTTCGTACACGTAAAAGTTCAAAGGATTAAAAAAGGTAAGATTTCTCAAAAACAATTTAACGCCCTTAAATCTGAATTGGCAGAAATTTCAGGAACCTCGATTCCGGATAAAAATGTAATTCTCATTAATTATTATCACGGACAAGATGCATGCAATGCCACCATTAAACAAGTTAAACCTGTCTACAAAAAATTTTTGAGAAAACTAAAAAAAGTGGAAAATGTCAGTCAGATTTTCATGTATAAATCTCTGAAAGGAGCTGAGGAGTATTCGAAAAATTTTAATTGGATTAATGACAGATACAGCACAATAGAAAATACATTTCTTCCGCTCCATTACCCTTGCGGAAGCTATGTGATGATTGATAACGAGGGAAATTACTTTGTACACAAAGGAGAATATAATATTTTTAGAATAATAGAATTTCTCCACGATCAAAAAAACACCTTTGACCAAACAAAAAGTGCTAGATTAATCCCCTAAACCAACTCCAAAACCCTTTCCAGCGCCATTCCTCTTGAGCCTTTAATGAGCATTGTTTTGTGCTGAATTTTAGCTTTGGCAAATGCTTCCGCAAAAGTTTCAAAGGTTTCAAAAAAATGCATGAAATCACTCTGAATTTTATTGGCATAAAAATCTTTTCCTACAAAATAAGTTTGCACCTCGATTTGATTTTTGAGCAAATCCACAATGTTTTTATGTTCGGCGAGGCTTTCGGTTCCTAACTCAAACATATCACCTAAAACCGCAATTTTATTAGTTTTATCGAGTTGCAAAAAGTTTTTGATAGCCACTTCCATACTGCTTGGATTGGCGTTGTAGGCGTCCAAAATAATTTCGTTCGTATTTTTTTGCAACAATTGCGAACGATTATTATCGGGAACGTAAGCTTCAAGCGCTTCCTTGATTTGCTCATCCGGAATTTTAAAATACCGCCCGATTGTAACCGAGGCATTGATATTATTAGCATTGTAAATTCCAATTAAATTGCTGTTTACGCCTTGACCGTCAAAAGTTATTCTTACAAAAGGATTGGCTTCAACCGATTTGATTTTCACCGAAGCTTCATCATCTGTCAAGCTAAAAGTAATGCGTAAATTATTTTTGGTTTTCTCAACCTGAATGGCATCGTCTAAATTCACAAAGGCAAATTTATTGTGATTCCGAAGATAATCATACATTTCGCTTTTGCCTTTAATCACACCTTCGGTTCCACCAAAACCTTCTAAATGCGCCTTCCCAAAATTGGTGATATATCCAAAATCAGGTTGGGCTAATTCACACAAAAACTGAATTTCTTTTTGATGGTTTGCCCCCATTTCAACGATCCCAATTTCGGTTTCGTTATTAAATGACAGCAAGGTTAAAGGTACTCCAATATGATTGTTCAAATTCCCAACGGTAGCTTTCACGTTGTATTTTTTTTGCAAAACCACATTAATCAACTCCTTTGTAGTGGTTTTCCCATTACTTCCGGTTAAGGCAATGATAGGCAATTTCAAATAATTACGGTGAAAGGTAGCCAATTCCTGCAAAGCTGTTAAAGAATCTTTTACCAGAATTGTTCGTTCATCCACAAAATATTCTTCGTTATCGATAACCACGTAAGAAGCGCCTTTTTCCAAAGCTTCTTTGGCAAATGTATTGGCATCGAACCTTTCGCCTTTGATGGCAAAAAACATAACTTGAGCGGTTATTTTACGTGTATCAGTAGAAACTGCGGTGCATTCTAAAAATTTCTGGTGAATTTGATTGATTTCCATAAAAGCGATGTAAGAGTTTACAAAAAAACAAAAGCCCTTTCAAAAATGAAAGGGCTTTTGTAAAAAATATTCAGAAATTAATTTCTTGCTTTTTTCTTGTCAGATTTAGGACCTACTCTTGACATTGCACATCTAAATCCGATGTAGTCTGTAGCCATATCTTGCGGGAAGTATCTTCTTTGTGCAGGATCTAACCAGTAAGCTCTATCTCTCCAAGAACCACCTTTATAAACACGAACGTTATCGTCAATTAAAGTTGTTCTTTTTGAAGATTTATCATATCTTCTTACCATGTTTCCTAAACTGTCTGTAGAAACATTGTGTTTTGGAGAATCGTACATACGTTTGTCGTCTGCTAATTTATCTCCTTCTTCAGCGCTTCCAAAATCGTAATAACGAGTAGATTGTTTATCACCATCTCTGTAATTACGGTTGTCAGACTTGTCAAAGTTTTGACGTAGGTAAGTTTCTCTTTCGTCAATTGGCACTTGCGCAATTTGTCCAGGGAAATTTCTTGCGATAATTCTACCGTTAGATAAAGTATCGTAAGCGATATTTCCTGTAGTTACGATTTCAACTTTTCCGTCTTCACCAATTTTATTTTTCATGTAAACGTTACCTCTGTAGTAGTTGAAGTCATTTGCTTCATCGTCTACGATAGGACGGTAAACATCGGCAACCCATTCTGCAACGTTACCTGCCATATCATACAATCCAAAATCATTTGGTGGATAATATTTTACGTATTGGGTGATATCAGCTCCATCATCAGACCAGCCTGCAATTCCGCCGTAATCTCCTTTTCCTTGCTTGAAGTTAGCCAATTGGTCTCCACGCATTTTTCTTTTTCCAGAACGTGTGTAGTTACCTTTCCAAGGATATTTTTTCTGACCTCTGTAAAGGTTGTACTCACGGTTTCCGATATCGGCTGCAGCTGCATATTCCCATTCTGCTTCAGTTGGAAGTCTGTATTCTGGTAAAATAATTCCAGAAGTTCTTTGAGCGTAAACATTTTTAGCATCTTCTTTACTAGCAAGTTTACCTCTTTGTCCTTTCAAAACAATTTCTTCGTTACCTCCGTAAGTTTTTGTTGGAGCATTGATATAAGTTTCGGTGCTGAAAGTATTTTCGCCTTTAGCTTCAGTAACTTTGGCATCACGCTTTAAGTAACCTTCACGTTCCAAAACATTTTCGTTTACACGATCTGTTCTCCATTTGCTAAACTCAACTGCTTGGATCCAGTTTACACCAACTACAGGATAATTTGCGTAAGCAGGATGACGAAGGTAGTTGTTAGTCATGGTTTCATTATAACCTAAACGATCTCTCCAAACTAATGTATCCGGCAAAGCACCTTCATAAATGTTAGCATAATTTTCATCATTTGGATCAAAAACTCTTTTAGTCCAATCCAAATATTCCATATACATTAAATTGGTAACTTCAGTTTCATCCATATAAAAGGATTGAACGTGTTGCTGATTTGGCGTATTATTCCAATCGTGCATCACATCATCCTGAACTTTACCCATTGTAAACGTTCCTCCTTCAACCAAAACAAGTCCTGGAGCAGTCTCTTGCTTTTTGAACTTAGAATTGTACTGAAAACCGCCCTTCTTGTCATTAATTTTCCAACCCGTGGCAGAGGAAGTGTTTTTTGAACTGGAACTCTTGCTACAACTCGAGAAACCAGCAACTAATGCCAAACCAAGCACTAGCTTAAAAGTCATAATTTTGTTTACTTTCATACTTTCAGTAGGTAATAAATTTCGTGGCGCAATATAATAATTAACCATTAAATTGCAATACAAAATTATAATTTAATTAAAAACTAATTTTTTGTTAACAGGATAAACTCATAACGCAAATTTATTGGCTTTATTGTACTTAATATTAAGTTAAAAATTTATTTTTGAATTTCGTAATAAATACATGCGCTTTGCGTTATTCATTTTGATGAAAAATTTTCTCTCTTTACTTTTTCTAATTTTATTTCAGCATTCATTTTCGCAATCGCTGACCAATGTTCAGTTGAAATGGGTGGACAATCAAGGACTTTCCTCCGAAGCATTTAAGCTAAATGTTCCCGTTTTTAATTCAAATAATTATAATTTCGATTACGAAAAAAATGCCATTTGGTACATTTCTAAATTTAATACCGATGGTTTTGTTGATGAAAATTCGCTACAAATTACCAATGTCAGTTATCAAGATGTAAATATTTCGACTTTGGGCGATTTAAATTTGAAAAATATTCCTGAAAATATTTCCGCCAAGATTGAAAATGTCATCAATAGCGAAATTCCAAAAGCAGTTCTAAAACTCGCACCTATAATTAAAGTAGGAAATAGCTACAAACGCGTGGTTTCTTTTTCTTATTCTTTTTCGCTTACGCAAAATAAAAGCGTGCAACAAACCACTTTTGCTGCCAATGCCGTTTACAATTCGGTACTATCTTCAGGCGAATGGTTTCGTTTTTATGTAGAAAAATCAGGGGTTTACAAAATTTCCAGAAGTTTTTTGCAAAGTTTAGGCATGAACTTAAATAACGTAAATCCGCAAAATATTAAAATTTATGGCAATGGCGGACGAATGTTGCCACTCTTAAACGCAACACCTTACCCCGAAGATTTAGCCGAAAATGCCATTTTTGTTTCGGGAGAAAATGACGGTTCATTTGATAGTAGCGATTACATTTTATTTTATGCCGAAGGAACTGACCTATACAACGGCGAAAGCCTCACGCACAAAAATTTATATGCAGATCGTTCTTATTACTACGTAACAACCGTTGGCGGAAACGGAAAACGCATTCAAAATATGCCGGAAATTGCTGGAAATGCAACAACTGTTTTCAATAATTTTGACGATTACAAATACCACGAAATCGACCGGATTAACATTGCAAGATTAGGAAGAAGATGGTTTGGGGAAGCCTTTAACATTGAAAACCAGCAAGATTTTGAATTTAATTTCCCGACAATTGACCAATCGGTTCCGGCATCCATTACAATTAAAGCGGCTGGTTCGGGATTTATTTCGACCAACATGACGGCAAGTGCAAACGGCCAATCGATTGGAACTTTAAATTTTGGACCGTCAAGCGATTCTAATTTGGCAAATGAATCAACTTTGATTAACAACAACATCAACGCTTCAGAAAATATTACAGTTTCGCTTAATTATAATAACAATGGCGTTCCAAGCGCAAACGGTTATTTAGATTTTATTGCCATTTCTGCCAAAAGTTTGCTTCGCGGACACAACAAGCAATTTCCATTTACTTACAACAACGCTGCATTTTCCACCGGAATTGCCGAATATCAATTTTCTAACGCAAGCGAAATTTCTCAAATTTGGGACATTACCGATATTTATAATGTTACCAAAACCGAAAATGCCGGCAATAACCAATTTTCTTTCAAAGCTAATTTGGGTGAAACCCGAAAATACATTGCCATTGACCCGAAAGATTATTATTCGCCTTCAAAAGAATCGCAATCTCGAGTGGCCAATCAAAATTTAAAAGGTACCATTTTTAAAAATGCACAAAACGCTTTTCAGGATGTAGATTATTTAATCATCACGCATCCTAACTTGGTTTCGCAAGCCGAAAGATTAGCTGATTTTCACCGTGGACATTCGAATTTACGTGTAAAAGTGGTTTCGACAGATGTCATTTACCAAGAATTTTCTTCTGGAAAACAAGACATTGGCGCGATTAGAAATTTTGCCAAATATGTGTACCAAAATGCTTCAAATCCGGCTAATCGTTTAAAGTACATCAATCTTTTTGGCGATGCTTCATTTGATTATAAAAACAGAATTCCGAACAATACGAACATTGTACCGATTTTCGAAACATATTCGAGTTTTTCTCTTGGAGGTTCGTTCATGACCGATGATTTTTATGCAATGTATGATCCGCAAGAAGGTCAAATGAACAACAGTTCACACACGATGGAAGTTGCCGTGGGAAGAATGTTAGTAAGTAATTCGCTTCAAGCTCAACAAATGGTGAACAAAGTGATTGAATACCACAGCGAAGAATCTTATGGAAAATGGCGTAATAATTTTGTTTTAATTTCCGATGATGTTGATGAAGCTTGGGAAGCTTCCTTGCAACGTGACCTTGATTTATTAGGCGATCAAGTTGCTGCTGAGAAACCTTTCATCAACATTAAAAAAATTCATACAGACGCTTACGTGCAAACTTCTTCTTCAGGAGGACAACGTTATCCAAAAGCCAAAGAAGATATTATTTCGGCATTTGAACAAGGTGCTTTGGTGTTCAACTATTTTGGTCATGGTGGTGAAGATGGTTTGGCCAAAGAAAGAATTTTTGAAAGAAGCACGGCGACAACTTTAAACAATCGCCACAAATACCCGCTTTTTGTAACCATCACTTGCGAATTCACAAGATTTGACAATCCGTACAAGCAAACCGGAGGCGAAGAAACGTATTGGAATCCCGCTGGTGGCGCAATTTCTTTGGTGACAACCACGAGGCAAATTGACGTAAACACCGGAAAAAATATCAACATTGCGTTTCGAGATGAGCTCTTTGGTTTTGGCAATAATGCTTATGTGCCTATCGCCGAAGCGCTTCGACGTGCCAAAAATAATTACAGTAATCAGGTGTTGATGGTTTCCTACATTGGCGATCCGGCAATAAAATTAGCGATTCCAAAACCAACCATTGTATTGACAAAAATTAATGACGAACCGATTGCCTCTTCTACAATTGTTTTGAATGCATTGAGCCGAATCAAACTTTCCGGAGAAGTTCGCGACGAGAACGGAACTAATTTACTTAATAGTTACAACGGCGAACTTTCGGTTAATATTTTTGATAAAAATGTAGCCAAAACAACTTTAGGAAATGATGGCGTTACCAACTCCGATGGTTTAATCACGATGGATTTTACGCTTTTAGGCGAAACAATTTTTAGAGGAAATGCTTCGGTTGCCAACGGATTGTTCGATATTTCTTTCGTGGTTCCAAGAGATATCACGATTCCTGTTGGAAATGGTCGCGTTAGTTTTTATGCCAAAAAAAATAATCCGCTTGAAGATCAAACCGGTTACAACACTGAAATTAGAATTGGTGGAATCAACGCAAACGCCACAGCTGATAACATCGGTCCAACGGTAAGATTGTACATGAATGACGAAACTTTTGTTTCGGGCGGAATTACGAACGAATCTCCTTTTTTCTTGGCATTTTTGGAAGACGAAAACGGAATTAACACCGCAAGTGGAATTGGCCACGACATCATTGCTATTTTAGATGGCGACGAAAATAATCCGTACGTTTTAAACGATTATTACGAAACAGAACTCGATGATTATACAAAAGGTAAAGTTAGATTCCCGTTCAGAAATCTTGCTCCAGGATTGCATACCATCACCTTTAAAGCTTGGGATGTTTACAACAATCCGGTTATTGCGGAAATACAATTTATTGTGGTTGGCGATGATACGGTTACACTAAAAAACGTTTTAAATTATCCAAATCCATTTGTGAGTTACACACAATTTTGGTTTACCCATAATCGACCGTATGAACCGTTAGATGTTCAAGTTCAGATATTTACCATTACCGGAAAAGTTGTAAAAACCATCAACCAAGTTGTCAACACCGAAGGATTTCTGTCGAGAGAAATTACTTGGGATGGCTTGGATGATTTTGGTGATAAAATAGGAAAAGGCGTTTACGTTTACAAACTAACCGTAAAATCAAACCTCTCGAATAAAAAGACAGAAAAATTCGAGAAACTTGTAATCCTTTAATAAAATATTATATTTGTTGAATTAATTAACACTCAAGAATGAAAAAAACCGCACTATTAATCCTCGCAATCCTCGCAATTAGCGCTGTTCAAGCACAAATTGACAACAGCAGAGTAATCACCACAGGAGTTCCTTTTTTATTGATTTCGGGAGATGCAAGATCTGCAGGTATGGGAGATATTGGAGTTTCTTCGGCTCCAGATGCTTATTCTCAGCAACACAATCCCGCAAAATATGCTTTCTCTTTAGACAAACAAGGATTTTCGTTGAGTTATACTCCGTACTTACCCGATTTAGTAAATGATATTTCGTTAAGCCAATTAACTTATTTTAATAGAATTAGCGAACGTAGTGCTTTTGCCGGAAGTTTGCGTTATTTTAGTTTAGGGGTAATTGAATTTAGAAACGACCCTGAAGAAACTGCTTTAGAAGTAAACCCGAGTGAATTTGCCGTTGACCTTTCTTATTCATTGAGAATTGACGAAAGATTTGCAATGTCGGTTGCCGGACGTTACATCCGCTCTAATTTAAGATTGGCACAATTAAATAACGATGCTTCTGCGGCAAGTTCATTTGCTGTTGACATTTCAGGTTATTACCAATCTGAAGAAATTGCGTATGACGATTTTAACGGAAGATGGAGAGCTGGTTTCAACTTTCAAAATTTAGGTCCAAAAATTAATTACGATTTAGACGATTCGGATGAAGGATCTAACTTCTTGCCTTCGAATTTAAAATTAGGTGCAGGTTTTGATTTCATTTTTGACGAATACAACAAGGTTTCGGTTTTGGCTGAAGTAAATAAATTGTTGGTTCCAACACCTCCAGCGTTAACTGACGTAAATGGTGATGGCGAAATTGACAGTGATGACCAAGCACAATTAAACCGTGACTACCGTTCTATTGGTTGGACCGAAGGAATTTTTAAATCTTTTGGAGACGCTCCAGATGGATTTAGCGAAGAATTAAAAGAATTTACTTGGGCTTTAGGAGCCGAATATTGGTACCAAGATTCATTTGCCGTTAGAGCAGGATATTTTAATGAAAGTGAAGAAAAAGGAGCCAGAAAATTTTTCTCTCTTGGAGCCGGATTCAAATATAATATTGTAAAACTCGATGTTTCTTATTTATTCTCTGCTTCAAAAGTGAGAAATCCATTGGAAAACACATTGCGTTTCTCATTAAGCTTTGCTTTTGGAGACCAATACGACGAATATTAAAATTTCTATAAAAACAAAAAAATCCAAATTGCTTTCAGTAGTAATTTGGATTTTTTTTCCGCTATACTTTTATGAAAGAAATCAACATTACAACCAAATTTTTGGTTTACGATTCTAAAACCGAATTGCCCAAAGACGTCGTTCCTTTGATGAATGACGCCATCGAAATCCGGAAAAAAGCGTATGCTCCTTATTCAAAATTTAGAGTTGGTGCCGCTATTTTGTTAGACAACGGAAAAATCGTTTTGGGGTCAAATCAGGAAAGTGCCGCTTATCCTTCCGGACTTTGTGCAGAACGCGTGGCGATTTTTCAGGCTGGAGCTATTTATCCTGATGCAAAAATTTTAAAAATTGCCATTTCCGCAACTTCAGATGAAAAACCGGTAACCTCACCTATTCCACCGTGTGGCGCTTGCAGACAATCCATTTCGGAGTACGAGTTCAAACAAAAGGAACCAATAGAAATTTATTTTATGGGTGAAGAAGGCGAAGTTTACAAAAGCGAATCACTTAAAAATTTACTGCCTTTTTTGTTTGACAAAGACTATTTGTAAAATTTACCAAAAATTAATTAATTCGTTTCGCTCCTAAAGCGGAATATCTTATTTTTGCATTCCGACAACTCGGAACGCAAGCGTGTTAGCTTTTGAAAAAATAGCAGTCTTGTCATTTTTTGCCAAAAATAACGCCTTCACCTAACGTTTAGCTTAAAGAACAATGAAAGAAATTACAAAAGAAGTTTACCTGAAGTGGTATGAAGACATGCTCCTTTGGAGAAAATTTGAAGACAAGTTGGCCGCTTTATACATTCAGCAGAAAGTAAGAGGTTTTCTTCACTTATATAATGGTCAAGAAGCCGTTTTGGCTGGTGCTTTGCACGCCATGGATTTGTCTAAAGACAAAATGATTACCGCTTATAGAAACCACGTTCAACCAATTGGTATGGGCGTTGATCCAAAAGCAGTAATGGCAGAATTGTTAGGTAAAGTAACCGGAACCTCTAAAGGAATGGGTGGTTCTATGCATATTTTTTCTAAAGAAAAAGGATTTTACGGAGGTCACGGAATTGTGGGTGCGCAAATTCCTGTTGGTGCCGGAATCGCTTTCGCCGATAAATATTTTGAAACTGGTGGCGTAACCTTAACGTATTTTGGTGACGGTGCAGCTCGTCAAGGATCTTTGCACGAAGCGTTTAATATGGCGATGTTGTGGAAACTTCCTGTAGTTTTCATCGTAGAAAATAATGGTTATGCAATGGGAACTTCGGTAGAAAGAACTGCAAACCATACTGATATTTGGAAATTAGGTTTAGGATACGAAATGCCTTGTGGACCTGTTGACGGAATGAATCCTGTAAAAGTGGCCGAAGCAATGCATGAAGCAATGGAAAGAGCAAGACGTGGTGACGGACCAACGTTCCTTGAAATGAAAACGTACCGTTATAGAGGTCACTCAATGTCTGATGCTCAATTGTACCGTTCAAAAGAAGAAGTGGAAGAATACAAAAAAATTGACCCAATTACGCAAGTTTTAGATATCATCAAAGAAAAAAATTATGCTACCGAAGCAGAAATTGAAACTATTGATGAACGCGTAAAAGATTTGGTTGAAGAATGTGCAAAATTTGCAGAAGAATCTCCATTTCCAGAAGTACAACAATTATATGACGTTGTTTACGAACAAGAAAATTATCCGTTTATACCACATAAATTATAATCAAAATGGCTGTAAAAATCACAATGCCTCGCTTGAGCGATACCATGACTGAAGGAACTGTAGCAACTTGGTTAAAAAAAGTGGGCGATCAAGTAAAAGAAGGAGATATTCTTGCCGAAATCGAAACTGACAAAGCCACGATGGAATTTGAAGCTTTCGATGCCGGAACTTTACTTCACATCGGAATTCAAGAAGGCGAATCTGCTCCTGTTGATTCACTTTTGGCCGTAATTGGTAAAGAAGGCGAAGATATTTCTGATATTATTGGAGGAAAAGAATCTTCTTCTGATAAAAAAGAAGAAAGCGAAAAAGAAGAAAGCAAAAAAGAGCCGAAAGAGGAAAAGAAATCGAACGACTCTGAAAATAAATCCGAAGAGAAATCGGAAGACAAAAAAGAAACTTCAAGCGAAAAACCAGCATCTTCAGAACTTCCGAAAGGAGTTGTAGTGGTAACAATGCCTCGTTTGAGCGACACCATGACAGAAGGAACGGTTGCCACTTGGTTGAAAAAAGTAGGCGACAAAGTTTCTGAAGGCGATATTTTAGCGGAAATCGAAACCGATAAAGCAACGATGGAATTTGAGTCTTTCAATTCTGGAACGTTGTTGGAAATTGGTATTAAAGAAGGAGAATCTGCTCCAGTTGATAGCGTTTTGGCAATTATCGGTCCAGAAGGAACTGATGTTTCCGGAATTGCTGCTAGTCATGGAAAAGGCGGAAGCGCTCCTGCAAAAGAATCAAAATCAGAAGAAAAATCTGAGACTAAATCGGAAGAAAAGTCTTCGGAAAAATCAGAAGAAAAAGATTCAAAAGACGCAAAAGAAGATTCTAAAACAGAAGAAACAGTTGCGGACGGAAAAAGAATTTTTATTTCTCCATTGGCGAAAAAGATCGCGGAAGAGAAAAAAATCAATATTTCTCAAGTAAAAGGATCTGGCGAAAATGGACGAATCGTGAAAAGCGACATCGAAAACTTCAAGCCGGAAGCCGCAAAAACTGAAGCTCCTGCAAAAGCAGAAGGAGAAAAAGCGGCTGCAAAACCATTTGTTCCGGCTGGAGAAACGCACGCAGAAGAAGTGAAAAATTCACAAATGCGTAAAGTAATTGCCAAACGTCTTGCCGAATCTAAATTCACCGCACCACATTATTACCTTACAATTGAGGTAACAATGGACGATGCGATAGCTTCAAGAAACGTAATCAACTCGCTTCCTGACACCAAAGTTTCGTTTAACGACATGGTGATCAAAGCGTGTGCGATGGCGTTGAAAAAACATCCAAAAGTAAATTCGCAGTGGAAAGACGATGTGACCATCATCAACCACCACGTAAACATTGGTGTTGCCGTTGCTGTTGAAGACGGTTTGGTAGTTCCAGTTCTTAAATTTGCCGATCAACTTTCGCTTACGCAAATTGGCGCGAGTGTGAAGGATGTGGCAGGTAGAGCTAAAAACAAAAAGATACAACCAGCGGAAATGGAAGGAAGTACTTTTACGGTTTCTAACTTGGGAATGTTCGGAATTACAGAATTCACATCGATCATCAACCAACCAAACTCTGCGATTTTATCGGTTGGAGCAATTGTGGAAAAACCAGTTGTGAAAAACGGACAAATTGTAGTTGGAAATACAATGACAGTAACGTTGGCTTGCGACCACAGAACAGTTGATGGTGCAACAGGAGCTCAATTCCTACAAACATTGAAACAATATTTGGAAAATCCAGTGACAATGCTGGCGTAATCTAAATTGAAATAAAAGCAAAAAATCCCGTCAAATTTGGCGGGATTTTTTATTTTTTGTTTTTTTCCTGAATCCAACGCGACATGAATTCCGTGCTTCTCATGGTGTGGAAATTCAGCATTTCGCCTATAAAATTTCGCTTCCGATAATTACTTAAATTCACTTGCCAAGTTTCGATTTTTTGCCAGAAAATAGCTTCAAAATTCTCAGCTTCAAAATTTTTCAATAAAGAAAAGCCTCTGTATTGCGCTTCTTCCCAAGTACTTTTATTTTGATACAAAAGAATGGCTTTTTCAGAAAATTTTGCAAAATCATCTTCAACAAATCCGTTCCAATCGCCAAAATCCATGCCTTCTGCTCCAACTGAAGTGGTAACAGTTGGCAAACCAAATTGCATCGCATCAATAAATTTTCCTTTAATTCCGGCACCAAAACGAATTGGCGCTACCAAAACCCGATGTTGATTCATCACCGTTTGCACCTCGTCTGCCCTACCTTCGATCAAAAAATTTTCACGATCATTGTGAAGCTGAAAAACTTTTTGCGAAGCATAAGCGCCATAAACGTGAATCTTCGCATCCGGAATTGCCATTTTAATGGCAGGCCAAATATTTTTTTTCAACTGAAGAACCGCATCATAATTGGGTTCGTGCAAAAAATTGCCAATGAACAAAAATCCCTTTCTACTTTCGAAATCGACCGGCTTTTTACTATTTTTTTTTGAAAAAACCGGCAAATACAACAGTTGAAAATCTTCTATTTTAAAATGATTTTGAAGCAAGTCCATTTCAAATTTGGAAACAATCAGAGTCAAATCACAACGGAAAATACTTGCCATTTCTCGCTTTGTGATGTCTTCGTCAAAAATAGTATCAATCGAAAATTTTTGGTTGGCTTTCGCCGATTTTTGCTTTGCGTAACGCAAAAAATGCAAATCTTCTGTATCTAAAATTTTAAGCGCTTCAGGACATTTTTTTGAAACCCTCCAACCAAATTGTTCTTCTACGGCAAATCGGTCGAACAAGACAATTTCAGGTTGTAAATCGGTAACAAAATCATCAAACGAATCATCGTTAAGCAAAATATTTTTTTCGCTTACATTGAATTCGGAAAGATTTTCTGAAAAATCGCTTTTTTGAGCCGTTGAAGCAAACGTAATTTCAAAATTATTTTTGTGAAACAATTCAATAAGTTGCATCATCCGGGTTCCAGCAGCCGAAGAATTTGGCTCAGGAAAAACCGATCCGATGATGAGCAACTTTTGTTTCATGGAATAAATTTAAAACAAAAAACCTCAAGCTTTCACTTGAGGTTTTCATTAAGAGCGGAAGACGAGGCTCGAACTCGCGACAACCAGCTTGGAAGGCTGGAGCTCTACCAACTGAGCTACTTCCGCTTTTCAACGATGCAAATATACGCAATAAGTATTTTTATGTGCAAGCTTTTTTTGAAAAAAATTTCAAAGAAATGATTGTTTTTTCAAGCCATGATTGGGTTTTACAAGCTAATTTTTTAAAACTGAATTTGTTACCAAAACATTACGTCAATATTTTTTTTCTGATTTCAATTAAAAAAATCCAAAATTGACTTTACAAAAACCGGCTTGCCGATAAAATTGCGTATCTTTCAGTATAATATTTGGCGATTATGGTAAGAAAAATGCCCTTGCTGATTTTAGTTTTTTCGTTTGGAATGATTTCCAACGCAAAATTATGGGCTCAAATCAATGCCGTTTCAGAAATTTTAGCCGTAAAAAACGCATCTGCCTTGTCTGAAGCGAAAGTCGATTCGGTTTTTGTGGCGAAATTTCAAAATGATAGTTTGGCTACTTTTTACCAAAAAAATAATTTCAAATACATTTGGACGTCTAATCAAAATCAGTCAATAGCCGTAAATGCCATCAAAAATTCTGGATTGGAAGGCTTGAACCCAAAGCATTATTTTGCGGATGAAATTGTGGATTTACACCAAAATCAAAAAAAATCTGCCGATCAAAAACAGGAACTGGAAGTTTTACTCACTTTTGGATTACAAAAATTATTGCTCGATCGCACAAACGGTCGTAAAAATCCGCAAGAATTATATGAAGATTGGGATTTGAAACGAAATAAAATTGAGGTGAACAATCTGATTTTAGGAGCAATTTCTGGTGATAGTTTGTCATCAACGATAATTAAATCAGAACCTAAACATCAAGTTTACCTTCAGTTGAAAAAAGCACTGACGCTTATTGATCAATTTCCGGATGTGGCTTTTGATAGTATTTTTTACGAAAAAAATTTAAAACTAAAGGATTCCGGACATGCGGTGCTTCAGCTAAAAAACCGGTTGATTTTTTGGAATGATTTGCCCAAAACGGATTCCATCAACAATAAATTTGACGAAGAAACTGATTTTGCCGTAAAAAAATTTCAAAAAAGACATGGATTGATGCCAGACGGAATTGTCGGTCCAGCCACAATCAAGGAATTAAATTATTCTAAATCAAGCAGAAAAGAACAAATTATTGCCAATTTAGAACGCTGGCGTTGGTTTCCAAGAAAATTTTCTGACCATTACATTTTATTGAACATTCCCGAATATAAAATTCATGTGGTGAGCCAAAACGACACAATCAGAACGCATAATGTTATTGTGGGAACGGCTGCGCGAAAAACGCCTATTCTTTCTTCGAAATTGAGTTATGTGGTTTTAAATCCAACGTGGACGGTTCCTCCCACGATTTTGCGTGAAGATATTATTCCTGCGGCAACCAAAAACCGCAGTTATTTTTCGGGAAAAAATATAAAAATTTACGATAGTGCTGGAAAAGTGGTTAGTCCGTGGAGTTGGATTCCGGCAAAAGCGAATAATTATCGGTATGTTCAAAGTCCAGGAACGTTTAATTCTTTAGGAATGGTGAAAATTATTTTCCCAAATCATTATTCGGTTTATTTGCATGATACGAATCATCGGGAATATTTTGAAAAAGAAAACCGTTCGTTAAGTTCGGGTTGCGTGAGGGTTCAAGATCCGCTTGAATTAACGGAATATTTGCTTGACAATACTAAAGCTTGGAGTTTAGAAAAAATTACTGAAGTTTTGCAAAACGGAAAAACCCAAAACGCAAAAATCAAGAACAATGTCTTGATTCATCAGCTTTATTGGACGGCTTGGAGCGAAGAAAACACGCTCCATTTCCGTCCTGATATTTATAATTTAGACCTGGAATTATACCGTAAACTCAGTCAATAATTTTGTTTTGTACGAAGCGGTTGGATGGTAAATAAACAAGCAAGACTTATTTTTAATTACTTCAATTACTTCTTTAGTAATTCCCATTGGAAGAGCAGGACAACCTTGACTTCTTCCTAAACGTCCGTGAGCTTTTACGAAAGATTCTGCCACATAATCTGCTCCGTGAACTACAACTGCACGGTTTCTGGCGTTATCGTTTATGCCTTTTTCAAGTCCATCTAATCGTAAAGAAGTTCCGTGTTTTCCTTGGTACACTTCGCCAGTGGCATAAAAACCAAGACTGCTTTGGTAAGAAGAAGAAGCGTTAGAAAATTTATCTGCAAATTCTTCACCCGTGTTACGCCCGTGAGCCACTAAGGAATTGTATAAAATTTTGTTAGTTTTCAAATCTACAATCCATAATCTTTTAGTGTTCGAAGAAAGACTAAAATCGATGATTGTGAGAATGTCTTTTTTCACCAAGCCTTTTTCTTTTAGATTGTAAAAACCTTGTAACGCTTTAGAAAAACTTTCTAATTTGGGAAGCGAAAAGTTATTGGCTTGCAAAGAGTGGTAAATTTGTTCTGCTTTTACTGCAAAAGATACATTTTTTTCAACCGTAACAGCGGCTACATTTTTCTTTTCATTTGTTTTGGTGGTTTTTTCGTTTCCAGAAAATGAACCAAACAAAAACATCAATACCGGTAAAAATTTGTAAATCATTAAAAGTAGGGTTTTAGAATTTTTAAATTTTAAGCTGGGGGACGACAAATATATTAATAAAATATTATTCTCATAATCAATAAGTTACCAAATTCTATGCCAAAGTAAACTTTAACATTTCATTATTCAATGGCAATCGATAACAAAACGCAAAAATTTTACATTTATTGCGAACTTGTTGTAAATCTTTAAATTATGATTATTTTTGTAATCCAATTAAAAATCAATGAATAAGCCCCTCACCCTAATTCTTCTCGTATTTTTTAATTTAATTCTTACAAAAGCTCACGCCCAAAAAAAATCCTTAAACGCCATTAGAAAAACAGAAAATATTTCTATTGACGGAAAAATGGATGAGTTAGAATGGAATTCGGCTCCCGTTGCAAGTGGTTTTGTGATGTACGAACCTGATAACGGAAAATTAATTTCCGATGAAAGAAGTACTGAAGTCAGAGTTTTGTATGATAACGAAGCGATTTACGTTTCAGCTATTTTACGAGACGAACGTCCTGATAGAATTTTATCGGAACTAACTGAAAGAGACAACTTTGGAACCGCCGATCATTTTGGCGTTTTTATTAACGGTTTTAACGATGGTCAACAAGATTTTCGGTTTTTTGTAAGTTCTTCCGGAGTGCAAATGGATTGTTTGGCAACTGAAGGAAATGAAGATTATTCTTGGGATGCCATTTGGGACAGTGAAGTTTCAAAAACAGAATACGGCTGGTACGTGGAAATAAAAATTCCGTATGCGGCACTTCGATTTTCAAACGAAAATGTACAAAATTGGGGTTTGAACTTTTATAGAGAAATCAAACGAGATCGACAAAAATACCATTGGAACCACGTGGATCTCAATGTAGGAAACACGATGCAACAAACGGGTCAATTGGCTGGAATTGAAAATATTAAACCTCCTACCCGACTTTTTTTTATTCCGTATTCGTCTTATTATTTTGAAAGCAACGAAGCGGGAACTGATAATACTTTTAAAGTGGGAATGGACGTTAAATACGGTATCAATGATTCTTTTACGTTAGATGCGATTTTAGTTCCGGATTTTGGGCAAACCAAATTTGACGACGTCGTTTTAAATCTTGGTCCGTTTGAACAACAATTTAACGAAAACCGTCCGTTTTTCACCGAAGGAACTGATTTGTTTAACAAGGGTGAACTTTTTTATTCCCGAAGAATTGGCGGAACACCTTCAACTTATTTAAATGGAAACGAATTGACGCAGGTGGAAAATCCGGCGACGGTAAATTTAATCAATGCTGTTAAGGTTTCCGGAAGAACTTCTGGCGGTTTGGGAATTGGAGTTCTAAATGCTATTACCGAAAAAACTTTTGGAACTTCCACCAATCTCGAAACCGGCGAACGCCGAAAAGTTTTGGTAGAACCATTTGCCAACTATAATATTATGGTTCTTGATCAAAGGTTTAACCAAAATTCCAGCGTGTCTTTTATCAATACTAATGTGCTTCGTGAAGGAGAATTTAGAGATGCGAATGTTTCGGCAATTTTATACAACCTCAACACTAAAAACAATCGGTATTTCGTAACCGGAGATTTTAAATTCAGCCACGTGAATGAATTTGGCGAAGCCGAAAATAAAAACGGTTATTTTACCAGCATCCAATTAGGAAAAAAAGGCGGAATGTGGCGTTACAATGCAGGTGCAAACTACGTTTCAAAGCAATATGACATCAATGATTTAGGATTAATTTTCATCACCAATTATCATTCTTTTTACGGAAATTATAATTACAGAATTTTGAGTCCGACTAAACTTTTCAATACTTTCAGAATTAACGCAAATATTTACAACGAAATTGAAAATGTAACCGGAAAATCGCAACAAGCACAATTAAATTTTGACTTAACTTCAACCACAGTAAAAAATGATTACATTGGAGCTTCGTTGTATTTTAATCCATTCAAAACCTTTGATTTTTATGAACCTCGCGTTGACGGAATGTTTTTAGAAATGCCAAAAAGAATTTACACCGAAGTTTATTTTTCTTCGAATTATAACCGAAAATTTGCGCTCGACATTCGGCCATATGCCACATTTACATCAGAAGAAAAAAGGAATTATTACGGAATAATTGTTTCGCCAAGATACCGTTTCAGCAATCATCTATTGGCTACAATTAGTACCGAAGTAGAACGCCAAACGAACGATATTGGTTGGGTTGATTTTGCCGATGACGATATTATTATGGGAAAACGCGACCGAAATACTGTGATCAATACTTTGGCTTTAAAATATGCGATTAATCCCAAAATGACCATCAATGTTGCGGCAAGACATTACTGGTCTTACGCAGAATACAACGAATATTTAACACTTCAGCAAGATGGTGGCTTGCTTGTAAATCCTAACTTTACGGAAAATATGGATTCGGATTTCAGCACCTGGAATTTTGATCTTTCTTATTCTTGGTGGTTTGCTCCCGGAAGCCAACTTTCTGTTTTGTACCGCAATAATGCCACCGATTATAGAAACGACATCAATAAAGAGCTGGGAAATAATTTTAGAAATCTTTTCCAAAACAACCTCAACAATATTTTTTCGTTGAGTGTTCGCTATTTTATTGATTATAATTCGATAAAAAATAAGTTTTAAAAATGAACAAAAAAGTAATTTTAATGATACTTGACGGTTGGGGAAAATCGCCAGACCCAAAAGTATCTGCTGTTGACCAAGCCTCAACCCCATTTATTGATAGTTTGTACCAAAAATATCCAAACGCATCCTTACGAACTGACGGTTTAAATGTTGGACTTCCGGAGGGACAAATGGGAAATTCCGAAGTAGGACACATGAATCTTGGAGCCGGAAGGATTATTTACCAAGATTTGGTCAGAATTAATTTGGCCGTTGACGACAACACCATTGCCAACGAAAAATCTTTGGTTGATGCTTTCGCTTACGCAAAAAATAATGACAAAAAAGTTCATTTATTAGGATTGGTTTCAGATGGTGGCGTTCATTCTCACATCAATCATTTGTTAGGATTAATCAATGCTGCCGAAGCTTACGGTTTGCAAAAAGTATTCGTTCACGCTTTTACGGATGGTCGTGATGTGGATCCCAAATCAAGCATAAATTTTCTTTCGCAACTTAATGATCATTTGAAAGATAAAGCTACGAAATTGGCTTCGGTATGTGGAAGGTATTTTGCGATGGATCGTGATAGACGTTGGGAACGCGTGAAAAAAGCGTATGATTTGTTGGTAAACGGAATTGGAACTCCTTCCAAAAATGCTATTACCAGCATTGAAAATTGTTACCTTAATAATGTTACCGATGAATTTTTGGAACCAATGGTAATGACGGATGAATATAACAATCCAGTTGCAAAAATTGAAGAAGGTGACGTGGTGATTTTTTTCAATTTCAGAACGGATCGCGGTCGCCAATTAACCGAAGCGCTTTCGCAGTTTGATTTTCATGAGCAAAACATGCACAAGCTCAATCTTTACTACGTAACCATGACCAATTACGATGATAATTTCAAAGGAATTCATGTAATTTATGGAAAAGACAATATCTCAGAAACTCTTGGTGAAGTTTTAGAAAAACACGGTAAAAAGCAAATTAGAATTGCAGAAACTGAAAAATATCCGCACGTGACTTTCTTTTTTTCTGGCGGACGCGAAAAGCCTTTTAGCGGCGAAACCAGAATTTTGAGGAACTCACCAAAAGTAGCTACCTATGATTTAAAGCCGGAAATGAGTGCTTATGAATTGGCAGACGCTTTGGTTCCGGAAATTGAAAAAGAAGAAACTGACTTCGTTTGTTTAAATTTTGCAAATGGTGACATGGTTGGACATACCGGAGTGATGGAAGCAGCCATTCAAGCTTGTGAAGCCGTTGACAAATGTGCCGAAAAAGTAATTACAGCCGCTCTAAATCACGGTTATACAACGATTGTAATTGCCGATCATGGAAATTGCGAAACCATGATTAACCCTGACGGAAGTCCAAATACGGCTCATACGACTAATCCCGTTCCGATTATTTTGGTCGATAATGAATTAAAAGACATTCATGACGGCGTTTTGGGTGATATTGCTCCAACTATTTTAAAATTAATGGGAATCCCGCAACCGGAAGTCATGACCAGACATCCGCTTCTATAAAATATTTTCAATCAACAAAGGCTCGATTTTATCGGGTCTTTTTTTTTAAACAGATAGCTAAATATAAGTTAAAGTTAAAAAATTGATAGTATTACTTTCACCAATAATTATCTTTGCAGACATTGGTATTTTTATTATCAAATTTTATTTGAAAACCACCGTTATCTGCATGCAAAACACGCTTTTACATATTCCGAAAAATGTTTTTTTAAAAAATCCCGAAACTTCTCTTTTGGGCAAAAAAATCATCGGGAACAGCATTGAATTGATTGATGAAATTGGTTTTGAGAATTTCACATTTAAAAAATTAGGTGAAAAAATAAATAGCAACGAAAGTTCCATTTACCGCTATTTTGAAAACAAACACAAGTTGATGATTTACCTTTCATCATGGTATTGGGAATGGATTGAGCAAAAAATGTTTTCCGCTACGCAAAATTTTTCCACACCAAAAGAAAAACTCGAACAAGCCATCATCGTAGTCACTGAAAAAATTGAAGACGATGGTAACACTACTTATGTGAATGAATCGGTTTTGAACAAAATTATCATTCAAGAATTTACTAAAACCTTACTGACAAAGGAAGTTGACGAAGAAAATAAAAAAGGTTTTTTTGTGATTTACAAAAGGGTGATTAACCACATTACCGAATTAATTTCTGAAGTAAATCCGAATTATATTTATGCCAAAAGTTTAGCCTCAACCATTGTTGAAGGTTCTCTCCACCAACATTTTTTAAAAGAACATTTTGAAACCATAACCGATTGTAATGACAAGGTTTCACCCACAGAATTCTATCTTACATTAATTGAAAAAACCCTTGCCAAGCCATGACAAATACCCCATTACAGCGATTTATCAGTTTGTTAAAGATCGACAAAAAAGATGTTTCCCAAATCATTTTCTACGCCATTTTTGCGGGAATCATCAGCTTGTCCTTACCTCTTGGAATTCAAGCCATTATCAATTTAATTCAATCCGGGCAAGTTAGCGTTTCATGGGTGATGTTAGTGGTGATTGTGGTGATTGGAGTAATTTTGGTGGGAATTTTATCAGTAATGCAATTGCGAATCACCGAAAATTTGCAGCAAAAAATATTCATTCGCTCTTCATTTGAATTTGGTTATCGATTGCCTAAAATCAAATTTGAGTCCATGAACGATCAATATCCACCGGAATTAGCCAATCGTTTTTTTGATACGATTTCGGTTCAAAAAGGAACTTCAAAATTATTGCTGGATTTTCCGGCAGCCGTGCTTCAAATTATTTTCGGCTTGGTATTGCTTTCATTGTATCATGCATTTTTTATTTTCTTCGGAATTTTTTTAGCAATATTACTCTACTGTATTTTTTATTTTTCGTACCAATCCGGAATTTCTTCCAGTTTGAAAGAATCGAAATACAAGTATAAAGTTGCAAGTTGGCTACAAGAAATGGCACGAAATAACTATAGCTTTCGCAAAAAAGACAATTTTGAATATGCTTTGCAACGCAACAATGATTTGGTGGCAAACTATGTAAATTCAAGGGAAAATCATTTCAGAGTAATCAGAAAACAATTTATCCAATTGGTTGGTTTCAAGGTTTTGATTACCGCTTGCTTGTTGTTAGTTGGTGGTTATTTGGTTTTAAACCAACAAATGAATATTGGACAATTTGTAGCGGCTGAAATTATTATCATCTTGGTAATCAATTCAGTAGAAAAATTAATTGTGGGTTTGGATAATATTTACGACGTATTAACTTCTGTTGAAAAAATAGGTCAAGTAACCGATTTAGAAATTGAGGAAACTAACGAAAAAGCGCCGGATTATTGCTTTACTAATATTTCGCTTCAAATGGAGAACGTGAGTTATAAATTTCCTGAAAGCAATGATTATTTCTTAGAAAAAATAAATTTGAAAATCGATCAGGCTGAGAAAATCTATTTGGATGGCGATAATGGTTCGGGGAAAACTACGTTGATGCGTATTTTGGCCGGCACTTTACCACCTTCGACTGGGGCGTTTTACATCAACGATGATACTTACCGAAAAATTGATTTGAATCATTACCGAACTCAAATTGGAACAATCACACAAGGCGAAACTCCGTTTGAAGGTACGATTTTAGAAAACATCACTTTTAATAATCCGTTGATTGACAACGAACAATTAAAATGGGCAATTGATAATGTAAAACTCGGGTCGTTCATCAAGTCGCTTCCGAATGGTTTAAAAACAAAAATTTTCCCTGACGGGAGACAAATTTCATCGTCTAATGCTCAGAAAATCATTTTGGCAAGAAACATCATCAACCATCCTAAAATTTTATTTTTTGAAGATCCTGTCGAAAAAATGGACGAAGAAGTGGCTAAAGAAATTATTGATTTTTTAACCGATTCTAAAAATAAATGGACGCTTATCGTTTCGTCTAAAAATGATTATTGGAAACAAAAATGCTCCCGAAAAATCACCATGAAAAACGGGCAAATTATTGACGACACTAACATCTAAAAGACCATGCTAAACATTTCTAAAAAAAATCAGATTACTGAAAACATGGAGCAGTATTCAACCGTAAAAAGTTTACGGGAGCGACCTCATTATAAAATTTTGAACAAAATTATATTATACGTTTCGCTTTTAGGTGTAGTATTTTTGTTTTTACCATGGACACAAAATATTTCGGGATCAGGAAATGTAACAACCCTGAAACCTAATCAACGACCTCAAACTGTTCATTCCGCAATTGCCGGAAGAATCGAAAAATGGTTCGTTCAAGAAGGTGATTATGTAAAAAAAGGCGATACGATTTTATTTATTTCGGAAATTAAAGAAGAATATTTCGACCCAAATTTGATAGCAAATGTGGAAAGCCAAGTAAAAGCCAAAAAAATGGCGGTTGAATCTTATGAGAATAAAGTGAGTACTTTGTCCACTCAAATTGGTGCCATTGAAAACGAGCGACGACTGAAATTACAACAAGCAGAAAATAAAATTCGTCAGGCTTTTCTTAAAATTAAAAGCGACAGTATGGATCTTGAAGCGGTAAAAACGCAGATAAAAATTGCAACTACCCAATACAATCGTTCCGTTACTTTAAACAAGGAAGGACTGAAACCTTTGACTGATGTTGAAGAAAAAAGATTGAAATTACAAGAAGCCGAAGCCAAAATCATTACGCAAGAAAATAAATTGTTAGCCAGTAAAAATGAATTGATTAACGCTCAAGTTGAAGTCAACCGAATTAGTGCTGAATACGCCGAAAAATCTTCTAAAACCAAAAGTGACCAATACACGGCTTTAAGTTCGCAGTTCGACACAGAAGCTCAAGCTAACAAACTTGAAAATCAATACGTTAACTACCAAATGAGAAATGACTTGTATTATATCAAAGCGCCTCAAGATGGTTACATAAACCGTGCTTTGACGTCCGGAATTGGTGAAACCATTAAAGAAGGAACGCAAATTGTGAGCATTATGCCGGCAAATTATGAAATTGCCGTAGAAACTTACGTTTCTCCAACTGATTTACCATTAATTCACAAAGGCGAAAAAGTCCGTATTTGGTTTGACGGTTGGCCAACAGTCGTTTTTTCGGGGTGGCCAAATATGAGCTACGGAACTTTTGGCGGAAAAATTGTAGCGGTCGAAAATTTCATCAGCACCAACGGAAAATTTCGCGTGTTGATTGCTCCAGATGAAAATGAAGAACCTTGGCCAAAACAAATTAGCATCGGTTCGGGAGCACAAACGTTAGCTTTACTTGATAACGTTCCGATTTGGTACGAAATGTGGCGAACACTTAATGGTTTTCCACCAAATTATTATCAGCCGAAAGGCGCAACTACTAATGAAAAGAAGTAAATGAAGAAGCTTTTTGCACTATTTTTTTGTAGTTTTTCGCTATTGGCGCAAGAAAAAAACGCGGAAGAATTTTCTTTCAACGAGTTTCTGGGTTATGTGAAAAAATACCATCCGATGGTGAGAAGTGCGAACTTAGAAATCAGCAGTTCGCAAGCAAACTTGATGATGGCAAGAGGTGGTTTTGACCCGAAAATACAAGTTGATTTTGACAAAAAACAATTTAAAGACACCGAATATTATTCACTTTTAAATAGCAGTTTTAAAATTCCCACTTGGTACGGAATTGAAATAAAAGCTGGTTTTGACAACAGCGAAGGCGTGTATTTAAATCCACAAAATACTTTACCGAATTCCGGCTTAACTTCGTTAGGATTAACCGTTCCGCTTGGTCAAGGTTTGTTCATTAACCAAAGAATGGCGGATTTGCGTCAAGCAAAAATTCAATTACAATTAAGTGTTGCCGAACGAAAATTACAGGCAATTGAAGTGTTGTACGATGCTTCTGTGGCATATTTTAATTGGAAAAGAAACCACAGCGAGATGATTTTGTATAAAAATTATTTAGAAAATGCCGAAGTGAGATTCAGGGGAATTTCGGAGTTAATTTTAAACGGAGATTCTCCAGCTATTGATAGTATCGAAGCCGGAATTGTTGTAAAAAACCGAAAGTTAAATTTAGTGGATTCGCAATTAAAACTTACAAAAGCTAAACTTGAACTTTCTAATTTTTTGTGGTTAGAAGATAATATTCCGCTGGAATTGCAGGATCATTTGATTCCGGAAAGCAATTTGCATCAAACGGTGGAAGAAACTTTTAGAACAAATGAACTTTTAACCGAAACCATTTCGCTAGAAAATCATCCAAAAATTAATGCTTTGGAACGAAAAATCGATATTCTCGAGGTAGAGCGAAGATTTAAAGCCAATATGCTATTGCCAAAAGTGGATGTTGGTTACCATTATTTATCGGAACCGAGTTATTTTGACCAAGGAAATTTTGACAATTATAAAGTAGCGCTAAACTTTAGTTTTCCTATTTTTTTGCGAAAGGAACGCGGAAGTCTTCAGCTTACCAAATTTAAAATTCAGGATGCCGGTTTTGATTTAGATTTGCAACGTGTTCAACTGAAAAATAAAATTAATGCCCAACAAACGGAGATTAATTCGCTTGAAACCCAGCAAGAACTCATCAATAATTTGGTAACGGATTATCAAACCATGCTTACGTCTGAAGAAAGGTTGTTTTCTTTTGGGGAAAGTTCGATATTCTTGATCAATTCCCGCGAAAATAATTTGGTTAATTCTCAGCTTTCGGCACTTAATTTAGAAAATCGTTTTTTAATTTCGCATGCGGAACTCTACCGAATTATGGCCAATCCGGATTAATAATTAAAATATTTGAACCCTTTTGGAGTTTAATAAAATAATAAATGTTGCACCTATGCTTTTCAAAAAATTTCTTCCCCTACTCGCTTTGCTGATTTCATGCTCCATTTTTGGGCAAGAAGGCGCTTCTTCTTGTGCAGAACTTGAAGCAAATTTTCAGCAATACCAATCTTGTGCAACAAACATTCCTTTTAGAAATTCTACCAATAATAATGGCGATGTTTTTAATACCACTTGTATTCAGGCGCCATTTAGAGGTCCTACATGGTTTTATATGAGGATTCAGCAGTCTGGAGACATTCGTTTACAAATTTCTCAAGTGGATGATTTTGGCAATTCTGCCGATGTGGATTTTGTACTTTGGGGACCTTTTGACGATTTAAATAATATTTGTTCTAGATTAACACGTGGAAATGAAGTTGACTGTAGTTGGTCGGCTTCGGGAATAGAACAAGTGAATATTCTTGGAGCGGCTTCTGGAAAATTATATGTTTTGTTGGTAGATAATTATGCCAATACTCCTGGGGAAATTTCCATTAGTCAAATTGGTGGAACCGGAAGTTCGGATTGTAGCTTTTTGTCGTCCGTGGATATTTTAGACGAAGTAGGAGATGAAATAACACAATTTAATTACTGTCAACCACAAACAAAAACTCTTTTGGCAAGCGTTGACACCGATAATTATGAAGGAAATGCAGCCGATTTACGATTTAATTACAAATGGTTTTTCAACGACGTTTTGGTGGCTGATATTTCAAATTCTACCAGTAACACCAATACTTTTGTGGCAAGCCAAACCGGAAATTATCGCGTGGAAGTGACTGGTTATGACAGTACTGATACGTCTGTAATCATTGACGATTTAGAAGTAAGCACGGATGAAATTGATTTAATTTTTTACGGAACGCCTACTTTGGTTCCTAATTTAAGTATAGAAAAATGCGATAATACCAGCCCTTACAACGGCTTGGAACGAACTAATTTAACCGACATTCAATCCACTATTACTCCCGGAGGTGATTTTCCAGTTTTATTCAAATATTGGTTAGATGCGGCTCATACGCAAGAAATTACCGACGCAACTGATTTTTTAAATACCTCTCCAACACAAACGATTTATGTAACAGCTGCTTATGATTTTAATTGTACGAGCAATATAGCTTCCACAAGTTTTGACTTGATAATCACTACCTTAACCGCAAGCGACACGAATCCGCAAGCGATTGAAAAATGTGACGAAACCGGATTTTCTTCCTTTGATTTAAGAATTAGGGAAACCCAAATGGCATCACCGGCAACCGTTACTTCTATTGATTTTAAATATTACATTGACCGAAACGATGCACTTGCAAATGCCGGAAACTTTATCACGACGCCTTCGAATTTTACCAATACAGTCGAAGATGCCCAAACGATTTATGTTCGCTTGGCAGATGCTTCAGATCCGGATAATTCGTGTTTCCGTATCTTAGAACTAGATTTAAGAGTGTTTAGTCTTCCGCCAAATAATATCTCGATAACGCCTTATACTTCGTGTATATCAGGAGGTTTTGGCATTTTTTCTGCAGAAGTTAATACCGGTTTATCTTCAACAGATTTTACTTTTGAATGGTACAACCAACATAATGCTTTACCCGGAAACATTATTGCTACGGAAACCGGAAATAGTTTTACCACCACAACGGCTGGAAATTATTCGGTAAAAATTGTTGATATCACAAGTCCCGCGGCTTGCGGACGAATCATCAACTTCAGTGTAGTTTCATCTGAAATTCCTTCGGGAAATAACGATCCACAACCCATTTACCTTTGTGACAATTCAGGTTTTGCCAACTTTAATCTTCGTGTTCGAGAAGATGAAATGGCCGAAACTTTATACGTTTCCGATTTGAGTTTTAAATATTATGAAAACGAAACGGACGCTTTAAACAATGCCGGAAATTTTATTCCTGATCCTGAAGATCATAGCAATTCAACCATTAACGCATCCACAGTTTATGTGAGAATTGCTGATGCCTCAAATCCGGATAGTAATTGCTTTGTAGTAGTGCAACTCGATTTATTTGTAGAAAAAGTTCCCGAAAATAATCTAAGAGATTATCCATACAGAATTTGTATGTCGATGGCGGGACAACCTTTGCAACCTGCTATTGTCGATACAAATTTAGATCCTTCAGTTTATGCATTTTCGTGGCATAGAGGTTTCGATGCTTTGCCCGGAACTGCTATTTTAGGTGAAAATGATGCTGTTTTTGAAACTACGGTTGGCGGTAATTATTCTGTAAAAATTATTAACACCAGCAATCCTGCAATGTGCGAAACGATAGCTAATTTTGAAGTTTTAACGGCTGACATTCCTTTTAATATCGAAGCTACTCCTATACAACAAGTTTCTTTCGCAGGAAATGCGACCATTACGGTAACAATCGATAATCCTTCGGCAGATTTTCAATATATGATTGATGATAACGGATGGCAAGAAAGTCCGGTTTTTCAAAATATTTTGCCTGGATTTCACATGGTTAGTGTGAGAAATAAATTTGGTTGCGAAACCGCTTCTACACAAATCGTAGTAGTAGATTATATGAAAGTTTTCACGCCAAATGGTGATGGCTACAATGATTTTTGGACCGTTGGCGGAAGAGCAATTTTTGACAAACACCAACTTTTAATTTTTGACCGATACGGAAAACTTTTAGCTGATATTACCCGAAATTTGCGAGGTTGGGATGGCACTTTTAACGGAAAACCTTTGCCTGCTGACGATTATTGGTTTAAAATTATTTATGAAAAAAATGGTGAAAAAGGCGAATACCGAAACCATTTCTCTCTGAAAAGGTAAATTGAGAATTTTAGATTTAGGATTTTGTTGTAAAGATTTTTTTTGAACTAAAAAATGATACAACTTAGATAAACTCCAAACGGCTAACTTCTAAATCATAACTCATTCATAACTGCCAAAAAAACCTTACTTTTGCATTTCTAAATTTTTGACGATATGATTATTCCAAAAACCCGTGAAGAGATTGAATTAATGCGTGAAAGTTCATTGCTTGTTTCTAAAACTTTAGGAATGTTAGCAACCGAATTAAAACCTGGAATTACGACTTTGCAACTTGATAAAATGGCGGAAGAATTTATTCGCGATCATCAAGCTGTACCAGGATTTTTGGGATTGTATGGATGTCCGTCGTCTATTTTGACAAGCGTAAACGAACAAATCGTTCATGGCTTACCAAACAATCGTCCCATTGAAGACGGCGACATTGTATCAGTAGATTGTGGTGTTTTGAAAAATGAATTTTACGGAGATCACGCTTATACTTTTGAAATTGGCGAAGTAGCTCCGGAAACAAAAAAATTATTGCAAGTTACCAAAGAATCTTTGTACATAGGAATTAGCGAATTTAAAGCCGGAAACCGTGTGGAAGATGTGGGTAATGCCATCCAAAAATACACCGAAGCTGCCGGTTACGGTGTTGTGAGAGAATTAGTTGGTCATGGTTTAGGGCGAAAAATGCACGAAGATCCCGAAATGCCAAACTACGGAAAACGTGGTCGTGGAAAATTATTTGTAGAAGGGATGGTTGTTGCCATCGAACCGATGATTAATTTGGGAACCAAAAATATTAAACAACTCAAAGACGGTTGGACAATTATAACTGCCGATAAAAAACCAAGTGCGCATTTTGAACATAATGTAGCTTTGATTGATGGAAAACCTGAGTTACTTTCAACGTTTGCTTATATTTATGAAGCTTTGGGAATTGTAAGTACTGAAGAGGTAGCGTTTAGAAAACAACCGTTGGTTCTTTCGTAATGAAAAAAATCTTCAGATTTATCCTGAATATCGTTCCTCGGCCTTTGTTAATCAGGTTGAGTTATGTGATTAAACCTGTTTTAGGTTTTGCATTAAAAGGCGATAAATTCACCGATCCTATTGACGGTAAAAGTTTCAAGAAATTTTTGCCATATGGCTACGGAACACAACGAAACAATGTACTTTCTCCAAGTACTTTGTCGTTAGAAAGACACAGATTGCTTTGGCTATATTTAAAAAACGAAACCAACTTTTTTACAGCTCCGTTGAAAGTCTTGCACTTTGCACCTGAACAAGCTTTTTACAAAATTTTTAGGAACTTAAAAAACTTAGATTACACCACAACGGATTTATTGTCGCCATTGGCGGATGTGAAAGCGGATATTTGTAATTTGCCTTTCGAAGAAAAATCTTACGATGTAATTTTGTGTAATCACGTTTTAGAGCATATCCCAGATGATACTAAAGCCATGCAGGAATTATATAGAGTGTTGAAGCCAGGTGGAATGGGGATTTTCCAAATTCCGCAGGATTTATCCCGAGAAAAAACTTTTGCCGATGACACAATCACCGATAAAAAAGAACGCGCTAAAATTTTTGGACAATATGACCACGTAAGAATTTACGGGCGAGATTTTTTCGACAAATTAAGAAGTATCGGTTTTACTGTGGTTGAAGAAGATTACACTAAAAAACTATCGCCTGAATTGGTAGAAAAATACTGTTTAGCTCCGGGAGAAATTATTCCGATTTGTTTTAAACCATAAAAAAAGAACCCCGAATTTCACTGAGATTTTCGGGGTTCAACTTTCAAAACTAAACTAATTTTTTAGCTTTTTTCCGGCATTAGTACCGCAACCACTTTATCTTTGGTTAAATATTTTTTAGCCACATCCTGAATCTCTTTTGCCGAAAGGGCATTAATTTTTGATTCAAAAGATAATACTTCTTCTGCGTTAATATCGTTAGTGTAGGCTTTGGATAAATTGGACAACCAAAAACGATTTTCCTTCACGTTTTTCTTGTAATCCAATAATTCGCCTTCTTTAAATTTAGCCAAATCCTCTGCTGTTGGTCCGTTTTCCACAATTTTTTGCAACTCTCTTAAAGCAGAAGCTGTCAATTTATCGGCGTTTTCCGGTCCACAAGGGAAACTTATGTCAAATGAGTAAGAACCGTATGGCATTTTATTCATGTTTCCTCGAGCACTAACGCCGTAAACACCACTTTCATTTTCACGCAATTCTTCGACTAATTTGATAGTTAAAACTTCGCCTAAAGCCTGGATTGCCATATCTTCTTTTGCAGAATAAGGAGTGTCTCCATAAAACATAATTCTTACATTACTTTTAGGGTCAGAACCTTTATTAACCACTTTTTTGATTTCGCCTTTTGCCATGCGGTAACCTAAATCCACAGCTTTTTCTTTTTTACCTTTTGATGGCAATGATGCGATGTATTGCGAAGCAAATTGTTCCATTTTAGCATCATCAATGTTTCCTACGAAGAAAAATTCAAAATCTCCAGCATCAGAAAATCTTTCTTTGTATTTATTGTAAGCCAATTGATAATCGGTTTTTTCCCAAGCTTTTTCATCAGGAAACATTGCTGTAAATCTCGGATTATCTTTCATCAAAACACCATATAATTCTTGCTGGAAGAAAATACTTGGTTGCGAAGAAAGGTTTTTGAAAAACGCAGATTGTTTGGTTTTATAACCTTCAAATGCCTCTTTATCAAAATTTAAATCAGTGAAATAAGCATAGGTCATTTGGAACAAATATTCTAAATCTTTTGGAGTTGCGCTTCCGCGGAAACCTTCCGTAGTACCACCAATGTATGGCGAAACCGAGGCGATTTTTCCATTCATAAATTTGTTGATGTCATTCAATTTTAACCCAGAAAATCCTGCTTCTGTCAAAGCACCATTGGCAAATTGCGTTTTAAGATAATCTTCGTTTGAATACAAATTTGAACCGCCAAAACTTACGGCATCCATCAATATTTCGTCGTTTTTAAAATCAGTTTTTTTGTAGGTAATTTTGGCACCGTTAGAAAGTGAAAGTGTTGTAGTTCCTAACTTGGCGTTTTGCTCTTTTTTTACAATTGTACCCGGTTTTACCGTATTTCTGATTAAACTTTGGGCAACTTCTGTATCAACGTATGGTTTCAGCGAAGATTCATCAATTTTGATAGCATTTAAAACTTCTTGTTCGGTAACTTTTTTCAATCCATCTTTTTCAGGACCGGTTAAAATAATCACGCGGTTATCATCTTTGATATAATTTTTAATCAAAGCATCAACCTCTTTTAAATTAATTGTTGGCAATATATTTTTCAGTGCATTGAAACTCCATTCAATTCCTGGAGCCGGTGATTGCTCTAAGAAATGCGACTGATATTGTCCTACAAAATTTGCCGAATTTGTCTTGTCACGATCATTGTAAGATCTTTCAACGCGAGCCAAAATATCTGATTTTGCACGGTCTAATTCACTTTGGGTAAACCCAAATTTTTTCACTCTTTCGTTTTCAGTTACCAAAGTTTTTAACGCATCGAGTTGCTTGTCTTCCTGCATCATTGCGAACGATTGATAAGCCTCTTTTGTTCGAGCCCAAGTTCCGCCGTGGTAAGTGTAACCGTAGGTAAATGGAGGTGTCGCAGAATTAGTCAGTTCTTCCAAACGATTGTTTAACATCGTAGCATATAAATTTTCAATCATATCACCACGTAAATCGTTTACAGTAACCGTTGGCGTTGGTGTTTCGTGATCTTTGTAAATAATTTGAACCTCTGATGACGAAGCTTCTTTATCGCTTTCAACTGCTACAAACGTTTGTTGGTGATTAGGTACATCAAAAACTTTTCGCGGTTTTGCATTAGCTGGATTTTTGTATGAAGCAAAATGTTCTTTGATTTTTTTCTCCATTTCATCCACGTTGATATCCCCAACAACCACAACACTCATCAAATTCGGGCGGTACCAATCTTTGTAAAAACTCGTTAATTTATCATGAGTAAAATTTTCCAGAACTTCTTTTTTACCAATTGGCAAACGTTTAGCGTAGTGCGAATTGTACATCATTTTTGGCATGAAATGTTCCATCATACGGTTATCGGCTCCAAGACCTAAACGGTATTCTTCTAAAACAACACCACGTTCTTTGTCAATTTCTTCTGGTGTCAACACCGCATTGAAAGCCCAATCTTCAATAATTTGAAAACCTTTTTCTAATTTTTCCGGATCATCAGATGGAATCGGTAAAAAGTAAACCGTTTCGTCAAAACTAGTGTAAGCATTTAAATGTTGACCGAATTTTACGCCAATGCTTTGCAAATAATCCACCAATTTGTTCTTAGGAAAACGCTTGGTTCCGTTGAAACACATGTGTTCCATAAAATGCGCAAGGCCTTGCTGTTCGTCAGTTTCTAAGATAGATCCGGCATTGATAACCAATCGAAGATCCACTTTGTTCTCAGGCTTTCCATTTTTTTTGATGTAATAAGTTAACCCGTTTTCTAATTTTCCTGTTTTGACTGAAGGGTCAAACGGAATTTTGGCATCACCTTTGAAGTCTTGTGCAAAAATCGTCAGCGGAAACGCCAACAATAGTGCAAAAATTTTGTTGTTCTTCATGTTTTTTAGTTATTGTTTGGTTTGTAAATCTAAAATTATAACTTACAAATAAGACTTTTATTATAAAAGGTTTAACATTATTTTGAAAAATTATTCGTATTTTATCGTGAAACATTTTTTCTATCTTTACCAAACAACCAAATACTCTTTTATGAAGTATATTCTTGCATTCCTTCTATTAATTTCCTTTTCCGGAAAAGCGCAGGTACAAAATGAAGTTTTGCCGCCGTTTAATATCAAAACGATTACCTTCTGGCAAAACGGACAAAATGTAATTCCTATTTTTCGCCTAAATGAAAATTTTCAATTTCAGTTTGACGATATTTACGGTAATGAAGCCAATTATTATTATGAAATTGTACATTGTAATTATGACTGGACACCTTCGCCATTAGTAAAAGCAGAATATATCAATGGTTTTGACAACCAACGCATTCAGGATTACGAAAATTCTTTCAATACCTTGCAACTCTATTCACATTATCGATTGTCATTTCCAAACCAGTTTACACAATTTAGAGTTACCGGAAATTATTTGATTAAAATTTTAAACGAAGACAGAGAAGTGCTTTTTTCCAGAAAATTTATTTTGTACGAAGATTTAGTTTCTGTGCCTTTGCAAGTAAAAAGAGCACGCGAAGTTTCGGATATAAACTACAAGCATAATCTAGATTTTGCCGTAAGGTCACAACTCATCACTTTTGTAAATCCGTTGCAAAATGTAAAAGTAATGCTCATGCAAAACGGACAATTGAACAACGCCATTTACAACATCAAGCCGCAATATACTTTAGGAAACGACCTGATTTACAAGTACGATAAGGAAACACAATTTTGGGCTGGAAACGAATTTTTAAATTTTGATAACAAAGAAATTCGAGCCGTTGCTAACAATATTCATTATGTGGAATCCAAAGAATTATACCACTCACATTTGTACCCAAATGTTGCCAGAGCTTCCCAAATTTACACCTTTGCGCCAGACATTAACGGTAATTTCGTGGTGAGAAATCTTTATGTAGAAAACAACCAAATTGAAGCCGATTATGCTTGGGTTTTCTTTCTTCTTGATGCCCAAATGATTCCCAAAAACCGAAATGTTTACATCAACGGAATGTTCAACAACTACGCAATTTCGCCTGAAAATAAAATGGATTACAACGCCAAAACCGGCATGTATGAAAAAGCCTTGGTCATCAAACAAGGCTTTACGAACTACCAATATGTGCTAACCGATAATTCAGGAAAAATCGACGCCGAAAATGCTGTTGACGGAAATTTTTTCCAAACCGAAAACGAATACCAAGCCATCGTTTACTACCGCGGTGTCAACGAAAGATATGATCGCGTGGTTGGAAAATCTTCGGCTAATTCCGTAAACATCGTGAATTAAAGCGAGTTAAGATAAAATCACCACCCGAAAACACACATTAAAAATAAATTTTGTAATTTTGAAAATAAGTTTTGGGTTATGGTTACACAAATTACAAGAGGCATAAAAATTTCAGTTCTCACTAGTTTTGAAGGCACTTACTTCAAGAACTACAAGATTCATTTTGCCTTTTCGTACGAAATTACCATCGAAAATTACTCCAAAGATTCCGTTCAATTAATGTCGCGTCATTGGGAAATTTCGGATTCACTTAATCATCAAGAAATGGTAGATGGCGAAGGCGTTATTGGTAAAAAACCAGTTTTAAAACCCGGAGAATCACACACTTACAGTTCAGGGTGTTTACTTTCATCACCATTTGGCGCTATGAAAGGTTACTTTAACATGATTAATTTCACCTCAACAAAAAGTTTCCGAGTAATCGTCCCAAATTTTAAATTAAGTGCACCATTTGCATTAAATTAAGGAGCCATTTCCCGCTTTCCGCTACAAGTTTTTTCGGTTTTTCCTTTTTTTTCTAAGAATAAAAGGAGCTTCTTTGGTCGCTCTTTTATTCCAAGAAAAAAATAGTCAAAATCTTCAAAAAGCTTTCCGCTTTAATCGGGGCTAAATCCGTGCAAAACCACGAACACAATTTTTACGATTCAGCTCTTTCAATTAACACCACTTCATCATTTGCCAACGCATAAACCAAATCATCCTTTTCCGGAACCAAAATATATTTTCCAGTAAATTCACCAAAAGCCGGTAAAATCATCTGATTTTTTTTCTGAAAAAAGCAAGCTAATTTTATATGATGTCCGCCGAAACCGCGCAATTCAATTCCTGGATGAATATGACCCGAAAAATTAAACAAGCCTTCTCTTTCAGTGGGATGATGCGTTAAAAGAAAACCATCTATTTCCAATTCTCTAAAAATCTTAACGTTTATTTTATCGTAATTTTCTTTTGCAATAATATCGTGATTTCCGGCAATCAAAATAATTTCTGCTACACAACAATCTGACCATTCCACAAAAAGATTCCATTCGCTGTTTTTGGAACTATGAAATAAATCTCCCAAAAAAATCACGCTTTCTGGATCAAAATAATCCACAACTTCAGTCAATCGACTAAAGTTTTTTGAAACCGCATTCTTCGGAATTGCGACACCGTGTTTTCTAAAATGCGACACTTTTCCCAAATGAACATCAGCAATCAAAATCGCATTTTTTTCCTCCCAAAAAACCGCACCGTTGGAATGAAGAATAAAAGTGTTGTCGTTAATTTTTATAGTATTCGTCATAATCATTTGTGGCTACTCGACATTTTCAATTTTTTCATAAATCCCTTTTCACCACCAACTTCATCAATTTTCGGTTGTGAACTTCGAAATCTTTAGATAAGTATAATTTTTGTGCCATTTCGTTATGACCTTCCACTTCCAAATAAATTATTTTCAACGAAAGCAAAATCGATTGCTCGTGGATAAAATCAAGCGTTTTTTTGCCAATACCTTTGCCTCGCGCTATTTCGGAAAGGTACAATTCGTCTAAAAAAGCAATTCTGCCCTTGTATTCAAAACTAAAAACAAAAGTCAAAATCACGTATCCAACCAATTCTTCATCGGCATAAATTAACCAAGCTTTGCCTAAATTTTCATTCTCTAAAAAGTCAAAAAATAAATTTTTAGCCACCGCCACATCCATCGGATAATTATCAATTGCATAAAAATCCTGCATCATCACCACGATAGTGTCAATGTCGCTAATTTGCAAAGGTTTGAAACGTGCCATTGTCATAAATTGTTTACAATAATTTGGGTAGCATTTTTATTCATATTCACAAACGTTGAAGCAATATGTCCTTTTTCCAAACGCTCGTCTTCATTGGTAAACAAAAAATCCAGCGTTTGGTGTAAGTCATCATAATTTTTTACCGCAATACATCCGCCTAAATTCACCAACGCCACCGCTTCCGAAAATTTCTTAAAATTATGTCCAATCACAATTGGGATTCCAAAAGTGGCGGGTTCCAAAATATTGTGCAATCCCGAACTACCAAAACCACCGCCAACATGAGCCACATCGGCATAACTATAAATTTTAGTCAAAATCCCAATCGTATCTACAATAAAAACCTGATAATCCGCCAGATTTTTATTTTTCATTTCCGAAAATAAAACGGCTTTTTTGGTAATACTGTTTTTTAATTCCGCAATTTGATTTGGTTTTACGTTGTGTGGCGCAATGATAAATTTAATATCGAACTTACATTGGTTAATGTATTGTACCAATTTTTCTTCATCGTTTTGCCAAGTGCTTCCGGCAACAATTGTGAATTTTTTATCGGTAAATTTTTCTACAAAATCTAAAGTATTATCACGATTCAAAATTTTTAAAACCCTGTCAAAACGTGTATCTCCACTGATTTTTACATTGCTGAAACCAATTTTTTGTAATAAATTTTTAGAGGATTCATTTTGAACAAAAAACATTTTAAAACTTTTCAGCGCATTCCTATAAAAACCGCCATACCATTTAAAAAACACCTGATTTTCTCTGAAAATTCCGGAAATTAAATACGTTGGAATATTTCTGCTTTTGAGTTGGTTGAGGTAATTTGGCCAAAACTCGTATTTTACAAAAAACGCCATTTCAGGATGTACAATTTCCATGAATTTTTTGGCATTGAATTTTGTGTCTAAAGGCAAATAAACAATCACATCAGCAGTGGTAGCATTTTTTCGAACCTCAAACCCCGAAGGGGAAAAAAATGTAAGCACTAATTTATGATTCGGGAATTGCGCTCGAATTTTTTCCATTACCGGTAAACCTTGTTCGTATTCGCCTAAAGACGCGGCGTGAAACCAAATGGTTTTGTCTTTAGAACTAATTTTGCTTTGCAACGTTTTGAAAACATTTCTTCTTCCAGATACAAAAAGTTTTATTTTCGGGCTAAATAATCCTACGATTTTCAAGAAAAATTGGGCAAAATAAACCAGCAAATTATAGAGGAAAAACATATACTTTTTTTTGATTGGCTAAAATACGCCAGATTGTGTAAATTTCATTGGTCAACAGTCAATTAATTAGTAGTTTTGCTTGTTGTAAAATTTAATTTTAGATGAAAAAAATTCAAATGGTTGACTTAAAAGGTCAATACGAAGATATAAAAGATACAGTTAATGCTTCGATTCAGGAAGTTTTAGACACGAACACTTACATTAACGGTCCGGAAGTACATAAATTTCAGAAAAATCTTGAAGATTATTTAGGCGTAAAACACGTCATTCCTTGTGCCAATGGAACCGATGCTTTGCAAATTGCGATGATGGCACTTGGGTTAAAACCAGGAGACGAAGTCATTACCGCCGATTTTACTTTTGCCGCAACCGTAGAAGTAATTGCGCTTTTACAACTAACGCCCGTTTTGGTAGATGTTGAACCAGATACTTTCAACATTTCGATTGAAGCTATTAAAAAAGCAATTACGCCAAAAACAAAGGCAATTGTTCCTGTACATCTTTTTGGGCAAGCGGCAAACATGGAAGCGATCATGCAAATTGCCGAGGAAAATAATTTATTTGTAATTGAAGATAATGCTCAGGCAATTGGCGCAAACTACCGCTATTTTGACGGAAAAAAGAGAAAAGTTGGAGCAATTGGTCATGTAGCTTCAACCTCGTTTTTCCCTTCAAAAAATTTAGGTTGTTATGGTGATGGTGGAGCGATTTTTACCAATGACGATGATTTGGCTCACACGCTTCGAGGCATCATAAATCACGGAATGTACGTGCGTTACCATCACGATGTTGTGGGAGTAAATTCGAGATTAGATAGTATTCAGGCGGCGGTTTTAAATGCAAAACTTCCAAAATTAGACCAATATAACCAAGCCCGTCAGGTTGCAGCACAAAAATACAGTCAGGCTTTGGCGAATCACAAAAATATTGTAACGCCTTACACTGCAGATCAGCCGGATTCTCACGTTTTTCACCAATATACCTTGAGAATTGTAGATGCCAATCGCGATGGCTTGATGCAACATTTATTGGACAAAGGCATTCCTTGCGCAATTTATTATCCAATTCCATTGCACCGCCAAAAGGCTTATGTTGATTCGCGTTATAACGAAAATGACTTTGCTGTAACGAATCAATTGGTAAATGAAGTCCTGTCTTTGCCAATGCATACTGAATTAGATGATGAGCAAATCTCGTTTATCACGAAAGCTATTTTAGAATATTTACAATAATTTTTGATGAACAAAATTTTAGTAACCGGAGGTTTAGGATTCATCGGTTCGCATACGGTTGTGGAACTTCAAAATGAAGGTTTTGAGGTGGTAATTGTTGACAATCTCTCGAATTCTTCAGAAAAAGTTTTAGACGGAATTGAAGCGATTACGAATAAAAAACCTGTTTTTGTAAATTTAGATTTAAAAGAAAAAACTTCGGTTCAGGAATTTTTTAAAAAACATCAGGATATTTCCGGGGTGATACATTTTGCGGCTTCGAAAGCGGTTGGCGAAAGTGTTGAAAATCCGCTTTTGTATTATGAAAACAACATCAATACTTTGGTTTACATGTTGCAAGAATTGCAAAAATTAAATCATAAAAATTTTATTTTCAGTTCGTCTTGTACGGTTTATGGTCAAGCCGAAAAAATGCCAATTACCGAAAATGCTTCGGTTCAACCCGCAATTTCGCCTTACGGAAATACAAAGCAAATTGGCGAAGAAATTATTCAAGATGTAGCCAATTCCAGCGAAATTAATGCCATTTTGTTGCGCTATTTCAATCCGATTGGAGCTCATCCTTCGGCAGAAATTGGAGAATTGCCAATTGGCGTTCCTCAAAATTTAGTACCATTTATTACCCAGACGGGAATTGGTTTAAGAAAAGAATTATCAGTTTTTGGTTCAGATTATCCAACGACTGACGGCACTTGCATCCGCGATTATATCCATGTTGTAGATTTGGCGAAAGCCCATGTTGTAGCGCTAAAACGATTATTATCAAAGAAAAATGATGAGAAAGTTGAAACGTTTAACATTGGAACCGGAAAAGGCAGCACCGTTTTAGAAGTCATTCATTCTTTCGAAAAAGTGAGCGGTCAAAAGTTGCCATACAAATTGGTCCAACGACGAGAAGGCGACGTCACAGAAGCTTTTGCCGATACTGAAAAAGCAAATACAATTTTAGGATGGAAAGCCCAATCAACTTTGGATAAAGCAATGGCTTCGGCATGGAAATGGGAAAAAAAGATTCGCCAATAGAAAATTTTTGAACCTAAATATTTGTAAATTAGTCGAATAATTAAGTTTTATGGATACCAAATACAGAAAAAATGAATTGATGGAGTGGCTTTCTAAATTGGAAGAGCCTGAGGTTTGGTATAAAATTTCTAAAATTAAAGAAGAATCCGAGCAAGCCACCGAATTTGATTTTGACAGAGAATTTGCAAATGGATACACTCCGGAAGAATTTAAAAAAGAAATGTATAAACGAATTGAAGCTTATCCTTGGAAAAAATAGTTTTTAGTCAGGAAATTTTAAACTATTTCGATCGGCTGATTTCTGTTTTGTTTTACAAAGATTATTTCAGTTACAAGGAAAATGCGCAGGAATATGTTGATAAAATTGTGGCGTTTGTAATGAATTCAATTGATACTTTTCCACACAAACAATCTCCAAAACAACTCAAACATCTTGGCTCGCATTACATTTTTTACAAAACCAATTCTAAGACAATCTGGTATTTATTTTTCGAGAGAAAAAATGAAAAATACCTAATCACCGGAATTTTAAACAGTCATTCTGACGAGGTGAAGTATTTATAAAAAAAATCCCAAGTTTGTCGCTTGGGATTTTTATTTGAAATTATTTTCGGTTATGCAGAAAAAGTTTCCGCAGTTTTGTCAATTTTATTTACCAATCCGATAAGGACTTTTCCGGGACCAACTTCTGTAAAACTCGTGGCACCATCGGCAATCATTTGTTGCACGGATTGTGTCCATTTTACGGGAGCGGTTAATTGCACGATTAAATTTTTCTTGATTTCCGCTGCATCAGAAACAGCATTTGCCGTTACATTTTGATAAACCGGACAAACTGGCGCCGAAAATTTTGTATTTTCAATCGCAGCCGCTAATTCTTCTCTCGCTGGCTCCATCATTGGCGAATGAAAAGCACCACCAACTGGTAAAATCAGAGCACGTTTTGCGCCAGCTTCTTTCATTGCTTCGCAAGCTTTTTCAACTGCAGTTGTTTCGCCGGAAATTACCAATTGACCCGGACAATTATAATTTGCCGCAACCACAACACCGTCAATTGAAGCACAAACATCTTCTACAATTTTATCTTCTAAACCTAAAACCGCAGCCATTGTTGAAGGCTTGATTTCGCAGGCTTTTTGCATTGCCAAAGCACGCTGGGAAACTAATTTTAATCCGTCTTCAAACGACAAAGTTCCGTTGGCAACTAAAGCAGAAAGTTCGCCTAAAGAATGCCCGGCAACCATTTCTGGCTTAAAATCCTCGCCTAAAGTTTTGGCTAAAATTACTGAATGTAGGAAAACTGCTGGTTGCGTTACTTTGGTTTCTTTTAATTCTTCAGCGGTACCTTCAAACATGATGTCGGTGATTCTGAAACCTAAAATATCGTTGGCTTTTTCAAAAAGTTCTTTTGCTAAAGGCGAATTTTCGTACAAGTCTTTACCCATTCCGGTAAATTGGGCACCTTGACCCGGAAAAACGTATGCTTTCATTTTGGATTTGTTTAATTTGCTAATGCAAAAATACTATTTATTCAATAAATTATATTGATTAACTTCAATATCAAAAAAATCTGTGCTGTAAAGCGGTGTCATCGAATAGAAAAACTTTTTTCGGGCTTCAATTTCTTGTGGAAGTGTCACACAATGAAGATCTTTCTCCAAAATTTTCCAAATCATTTCGGTACAATATAGTTGAGAATCGTCATCATAATTCCCTTTGTGGTCAAACGGAATTTTTTCAGAAAGATAGAAGAATGCGCGATTTGCAATTGCTTTTGCGATGGAATCATTGCTGTTTTTAACGCGCGAAACAATGATTTTTTGTGGATGAGAATATGACAGAAATTGTTGCAAAGGTTGTATTTGCATACCATCAATATCTGTAACATCCGAGGAAAGCGAGTGAATCACAAATAGTGAATCATTTTGTTTTACGATAATTCCGGCGTGAGTAACATCTATCTCGCCATCGTTCAATTCGGTTGAAATATAATCAGAAAAAAAACCAAAACCACGCCTTAAGATAAAATCGCCTTCCTGAATTTTTGAGAGTTCTTCAGCGGAAAGTCTGGTGGTATTTTGGTGTTGCACAACTTGTTTGGCTTCAGATTTTTTATCGAAATAAAAAAAGATTTTGAAAGCAGTTAACCCCAAAATAAAAAGCATTGCTGTAATCAAAAATAATTTTTTCATACCGCAATGCTTTTAAAAATTTAAAAAAAACTAAAGATTATTCAGCCATCTCTAAAGTGTCAACGTCTAAAGAGTCAACTGGAACAGCAAGAGTGTCAACTGGCTCTTCAGTTGCAGGAGCTCCACCTTCTTTATTAGCATTTTCTTTGTCGATTGTAACTTTCCATTTTCCGTCCTCTTTAATCAAATCAATTGATTGTTCTTTAGAATCCGCTGGTGCATCTTTTCCTACAATTTTGTATTTTACAGACGCTTTTTCATCTTTAATTTCAGAAGAAATAATTTCAGTTTTGATGTCTTTGTTTTTCATTTCTTCCGTTTTGCCACCAGCCATTGAAGCCATCATGCCAATTAATTCGCCTGTTTTTTTGTCGCAATATTTTTTTGCTTCTTCAAATTCAGCTTTGTTTACGTGGTTCAAGAATTTTTCTGCAACCGCTTCAGGGTTGTCGCCAGAGCATGAAGTTAATGCTGTAAAAGAAACAAATGCAACAAGCATCATCACTTTTTTTGCTACAGATTGGATCATTTTTGTTTTCATCTTTGTATTAAAATTGTTAATTAGACTGTAAAAGTATATTATTTTATTTAACAAATGTGTACTGTTAATAAAAAAAATTTAAAGTTTTTTCATCGGAAAATTCTGCAAAAAAGATTGTAACAGTTTTTCGGTTTTTACGTCAAATAGGTGTTCATTTCTATAATTTTATGAAAAAAATTTTCTTTATCGTATCTGTAATCCTTTTCGGATTCTTTCTAGTTTATGTAACCTTCCCGGTAATCAATTACGGTTTCGTACTTTTTCCGATTATTTTAATTGTGTTGGTTTTAGTTTGTATTCTTGGTTTTACCAAAATAAAAGTAGAACCGAAAACCAATAAAATGTTGCGGGTTGCATCGCCACATAAATTTTGGTATCTCCTACTCGGAATTTTGGTGGGTTACCTTGCCATTTTCCCTTTAATTACGAGTTTGCCAATGTTTTATGCCAATGATTATCAAAATTTAATTGGCGAAGTGAAAAACGGTGACAATTTAAAAAATCATATTGCTCCAATTTCTCTCGATAAAATTCGTGTGGTTGATGAAGAGTTAGCGATGCTTTTGGGCGAAAAAATCATAGGATCACAACCTTCCCTCGGAAGTCAAACAGAAATTGGTTCGTTTACGATTCAAAAAGTAAATGGCGAATTGTACTGGATTGCACCACTTTTGCACACCGGATTTTTTAAATGGTTAGACAATTCCGAAGGAACACCAGGTTACGTGATGGTTTCCGCTACTAATGAAAGAGATGTAAAATTAGTACAAAAAGCCAACGGTAAACCCGTAAAAATTAAATACCAAACCGAAGCTTTTTTTGGTTCAAATATTGAAAGACACGTTTATTTTAGTGGCTATGCGACTGTTGGTCTCGAAGATTTTAATTTTGAAATTGATGACGAAGGAAATCCATTTTGGATTGTAACCAAATACAAAAAAAGAGTGGGTTTTGCCGGAAATGACGCGACAGGCGTTCTGGTGGTGAATGCTGAAACTGGAGAAATTCAGGAATATGACATTCAAAATACGCCACTTTGGGTAGATAGAATGCAACCTATCAATTTTATTGAAGAACAATTGAGCGATTGGGGTGAATATGTAAAAGGTTATTGGAACTGGTCAAACGAAGACAAATTGATGATTACCGAAGGTTTGACATTGGTTTATGGCGAAAATCACAAATCATATTGGTACACAGGTTTATCATCGGTTGGAAAAGAAGAATCTGCGGTGGGATTTGTTTTGGTAGATACCCGAACCAAAGAAGCGACTTATTACCATCAAAGTGGTGCAACAGAATATGCGGCTCAAAGTTCTGCGGAAGGAAAAGTTCAGGAAAAAGGTTATCATGCTTCGTTGCCAATTCCGTATTTGATTAATAATATTCCAACGTACGTGATGACTTTAAAAGATGATGGTGGTTTGGTGAAAATGTTTGCCATGGTTTCCATTAACGATTACACGATTGTTGGCGTTGGAAATACCATGCGAGAAACTTTAATGTCGTATAAAAATGTTTACAATATGGCAGATAATGGCTTGGACAACGCTTCTGTTTCGGATAAAAAAATATTCAAATCCGTAATCACCAGGATCCAAAATGATGTAAAAAACGGCAATAGTTTTTACTACTTTACCATAAAAGATTATCCGAATATTTTTGTCGGTTCGTCGCAACTTTCAAATGAATTACCGGTGACAATCGTTGGCGATTCTATCAGTATTTCTTTTGATATTGATAACGAAGAAATTATTGATGTATCGAGTTTCGACAATCTTAACGTTGGAAAAAAGTAAAATTTTTAACCAAATAAAAAAGCCTCATTACGAGGCTTTTTTTATGGATTTTCATAAAAATTTTAAGCTAAAACTTCCTTGATTCTTTTGAGTGCTTCCACCAATAATGCTTCACTCGTGGCATACGAAAATCTAATGCAATCCGGATTTCCAAAAGCATCTCCGGTTACAGTTGCCACATTTGCTTCGGATAAAAGAAACATCGAAAAATCATTGGCATCTTTAATTTCTGTGCCACGCAAAGTTTTTCCAAAATACGCTGAAACATCAGGAAAAACATAAAAAGCACCCTCGGGAACGTTCAATTTCAATCCCGGAATTTCGTTAATCAATTCCACAACTAAATCGCGACGGTTTTTAAACGCCTGAACCATTTCGTTTAAAACATTTGGATTAGCGTCAACCGCTGTAATTGTGGCTCTTTGCGCAATAGAATTCGCACCACTTGTTACTTGACCTTGCATTTTGGTACATGCTTTTGCAATAAATTCTGGAGCGCCAATGTAGCCAATTCTCCAGCCCGTCATCGCAAATGCTTTTGCAACACCATTCACGGTAATCGTTCTTTCAAACATTCCCGGAATCGAAGCGATACTACAAAATGTTCCGGAAAAGTTGATATGTTCGTAAATTTCGTCAGATACCACAAAAATGTTGGGGTGTTTTTCTAAAACTTTTGAAAGTGCCGTTAATTCTTCGCGATTGTAAACCGAACCGCTGGGATTGCATGGCGAACTATACCAAACCATTTTTGTTTTTGGTGTGATGGCTTCTTCTAATTGTTTTGGTGTAATTTTAAAATCACTTTCCACCGAAGTAGGAACTTCTACTGGAATTCCACCCGCCATTTTTATAATTTCAAAATAACTTACCCAATATGGAGCCGGAAGAATCACTTCGTCACCAGGATTAATCATTACTTGAGCAATATTGTACAACGCTTGCTTGGCTCCTGTTGATACCACAATATTTGCCGGTTTGTAATCTAAATTATTGTCGCGTTTGAATTTTCGGCAAATGGCTTCTTTCAATTCTACATAACCATCAACTGGCGAATAAGTGCTCCAATTTTCGTCGATGGCTTGTTTGGCCGCCTCTTTGATAAAATCCGGCGTGTTGAAATCCGGTTCGCCTAAACTTAAACTGATGATGTCTTTTCCTTGAGCCTTTAATTCTCTTGCCAATGCTGCCATAGCAAGCGTTTGCGATGTCGAAAGACTGTTAATTCTGTCTGATAAATGATTCATTTAACAATAAAATCTTTTAGTGGTTGTGTGTTATTTTTTTATGCAAGTGCAGGCTTCTGTCCCAAATCTTTTAAATGTTTGAAATGAGCCATTACAGCACCTCGCATCGTATTAAATTCGTAGTAAGGCAAATTAAATTCCTGAGCCGTTTCTTTTACAATTTTTGCAATTTTATCGTAGTGAATGTGACTGATATTTGGGAAAATATGATGCTCAATTTGGTGGTTCAATCCTCCAGTATAATAATTTACAATTTTATTTTTTGGAGCAAAATTTGCCGTGGTGTACAATTGGTGAATGGCCCAAGTGTTTTCAATTTCACCGTTTTCATTAGGTTCTGGGTTGGAAGTTTCTTCCACTACGTGTGCCAACTGAAATACCACACTCAAAATTAATCCTGCGGTGTAATGCATCACTAAAAATCCTAAAATTACCTTCCACCAAACGATTCCTAAAACCATTGGGATTACCAACCAAATGGAGAAATAAATCACTTTGGTTATGATTAATGTAGTCCATCGAATAGCTGGATTTTTAAATTCTCCGTACGATAATTTTCTGCCTAAATAACGCTTCATCTGAATAAAATCGGTGGTGATTGACCAGTTGAAAGTTAGCAATCCATACAAAAATATCGAATAGAAATGTTGGAATTTGTGAAAACGTCTCCATTTTGCTTTTTCCGTAAAACGAATAATTTTTCCAGCATCTAAATCTTCGTCATGACCATGAATGTTAGTGTAAGTATGGTGCAAAACGTTGTGTTGCACTTGCCAATTGTAAACATTTCCCGCCAAAATATAAATGCTGCCGCCCATAATTTTGTTCAGCCATTTTTTATTAGAATAAGATCCGTGATTACCGTCGTGCATCACGTTCATCCCAACGCCAGCCATCCCAATTCCGATTACTACAGAAAGCAGCAACATTACCCAAAACGGCATGTCCATTGACAAAATGAAAAAATATGGCGTAAGAAATATAGAAAACATCACAAATGCTTTGAGGTGAAGTTTCCAGTTTCCGGTTTTTTGAAGGTTATTTTCTTTAAAATAATTATTCACCCGACTGTTTAATGTTCTAAAAAATTTTAAACTGTCTCTTGTTGAAAATGTAGGTGCTGAGGTATTCATATGCAATTTCGAAAATTTGCCCAAATGTACTTATTATAATTTTTTTAAAACTGATAATCGTCATTTTTTATCAACTAAAAGAGTATTTTTGTCGAAAATTCGCAACATGGAAGAAATTCTCAAACAATTCCCTAACCTCTCTGAAAATCAGATACAACAATTTGAAAAGTTGTACGACTTGTATCAGGATTGGAATGCAAAAATCAATGTCATTTCCCGAAAAGATATTGATGAATTGTACACCAAACACGTCTTGCATTCGCTTGCAATTGCAAAAGTGATGGAATTTGTGCCGGAAAGTTCAGTATTAGATGTTGGAACAGGTGGCGGATTTCCGGGAATTCCGTTGGCGATACTGTTTCCTGAGACGAATTTTTATCTAATCGATGTCATTGCCAAAAAAATTAAAGTGGTTCAGGCCGTTGCCGATGCTTTGGAACTAAAAAACGTGAGAGCAGAACAGAAACGTGCTGAAAATGTGGAAGAAAATTTTGACTTCATCGTGAGCCGTGCGGTAACTAATATGCCTGATTTTCATTCATGGATTAAAAATAAAACTAAAAAAGAAAACAAACACGAATTCCACAACGGAATTTTATACCTCAAAGGCGGCGATTTATCCGAAGAATTAAAAGATTTTCCAAAAAACGTTCAATTCCCCATTTCTGATTTTTTCAATGATGAATTTTTTGAAACCAAAAAAGTAGTATATCTACCGTTAAAGTACAAGGGTTAATCGAGGGAAATTCCAATTTTTTAAACTCCAAATTCAAAAAAATTAAAAAGCCGATTCAAAAACTGAACCGGCTTTTTTATATGCAAACAAGGTCTGAAATCTGACCACTGTAAACTGATTTTTACTCCCCCAAAAACGGATATCTATAATCCACAGGAGTTACAAACGTTTCTTTAATAGTTCTCGGTGAGACCCAACGCAACAAGTTCAATGCAGATCCCGCTTTGTCATTTGTTCCCGAAGCTCTCGCACCACCAAAAGGCTGCATTCCTACAACCGCTCCAGTTGGTTTGTCGTTGATGTAGAAATTTCCGGCACTGTTTTCCAATGCTTTCGTAGCTTCAGTAATCGCATAACGACATGTGCTGAAAACCGCACCAGTCAACGCATATTCTGAAGTTTCGTCAACCAATTTCAACGTGTTGCTCCATTCAGCATCTTCGTACACGTAAACCGTCATTACTGGTCCAAAAAGTTCTGTTTCCATTGTTTTATATTTTGGATTCGTTGTCACGATAACTGTTGGTTCAATAAAATAACCTTTTGATTTATCGTAATTTCCTCCAACCACAATTTCGGCATCCGCATCATTTTTCGCTTGGTCAATGTAACTCGCCAATTTATCAAACGAACCTTCGTGAATAACGGCCGTGATAAAATTTCCAAAATCTTCCGGAGAACCCATTTTCATCGACTTTACATCCGTGATAATTTGTTCCTTCACATCGCTCCACAAACTTTTTGGCACGTAAGCCCTAGAAGCCGCCGAACATTTCTGTCCTTGGAATTCAAAAGCGCCACGAACAATCCCGGTCGAAACTTGCTTCGCGTTCGCGCTTGGATGTGCAATGATAAAATCTTTTCCTCCGGTTTCGCCCACAATTCTCGGGTATGTTTTGTAATGACTCACTTTGGTTCCAATTTTTCCCCAAATATCCTTAAATACATGAGTAGAGCCTGTAAAGTGGATTCCAGCAAAATCCCGACTTTCCAAAACTGTGTTCGTGATCATTTCAGCATCGCCAAAAACCACGTTGATTACACCATCCGGAACTCCCGCTTCTTTAAAAATATCAATAATCACTTTCGCCGAAAATACTTGACTGTCACTTGGTTTCCAAACCACCACATTCCCCATCATCGCTGCACTTGCAGGTAAATTTCCAGCAATTGCCGTAAAGTTAAACGGGGTAATCGCGTACACAAAACCTTCCAACGGACGGTATTCTACACGGTTCCACATCGATTGGTCAGAATTCGGCTGATCGTCGTAAATTTGCGTCATGAATTCAACGTTGAAACGCAAAAAGTCAATAAACTCGCAAGCTGCGTCAATTTCCGCCTGATGAATATTTTTCGACTGTGCAATCATCGTCGCTGCGTTTATTTTTGCGCGGTAAGGTCCGGCAACCAATTCCGCAGCCTTCAAAAAAATCGCCGCACGTTGTTCCCACGGCATCGAAGCCCAGTTTTTTCTGGCTTCCAACGCGTTTGCAATCGCTTGCTCCACATGACTTTTTTCGGCCAAATGATACGTTCCAACCACGTGTTGGTGATCATGAGGAGCCGTCATGTTTTTTGTGTTTCCGGTCTTGATTTCTTCACTTCCAATGTACAACGGAACCTCAATTTTCTCGTTCCACATCTTCGTGTAAGCTTCCGAAACTGCCTTGCGTTCCGGCGTATTTGGAGCATACGTTTTCACTGGTTCATTCACCGCTTTCGCGACATGAAAAATTCCTTTCGGCATATTTTTAATTTTTAAGAATTATCAAAATTTTGCTTCCAAAGATACAAAATCGTTACCGAAATCAGAAAAACTCAGCTCCACAATACATTATTAATTTTTTGGAGCACAATCGTCTAGGCATTTTTTAATCGTCGTCCCGCTTTCCGCTGCAATCTTTTTATCAATTACCCCGGATTTCAATCGGGGCAATTGACAAAAAGGATTTCCGCTTCAATCGGGGCTAAAATAAAAGTTCAGGCATTTTAGTGAGGAAATTCCAATAAAAAAAATTCCAAATTCCAATCTCAATTTCAACTTTACTCTCAACTTCAATCTTAATTTCAGTCTTAACTTCAATCTCAATTTCAATCTCAATACATGACTTCTAACTTTATACTCCAAACTCTTTACTCTATTGTCTATTCTTTATACTTTATACTCCAAACCCGACTGAAAACGTTAAACTTCCCACAATTCACTTCCAAAAAATAAAACCAAATCTTAAATTTATGTAGCAACATTTCAAAAATGAAAGAACCACTTTTAGCCTTCAACGACAAAGGAATTTATTGCCAGCAAGCCGATGTGTACCTCGATCCTTGGCGACCGGTAACAAACGCCATTATCACGCACGGACATGCCGATCACTCGCGTTGGGGACATAAAAATTACATCACGCATCACACCAACGTCCCGATTATCCGCCATCGTTTGGGCGAGATAAATGTCACTGGAAAAGACTGGAACGAAACATTTACCATTAACGGTGTAAAATTTTCGTTGCATCCTGCGGGACATATTATTGGTTCCGCACAAATTCGTGTCGAATACAGAGGCGAAGTCTGGGTTTTCACAGGTGATTACAAAACCGAAGACGACGGCATTGCCGTACCTTACGAAGTCGTAAAATGTCACGCTTTTATCACCGAATGCACATTTGGTTTGCCCGCTTTTAAATGGACTCCACAACAAGAAGTTTTCACCGACATCAACAATTGGTGGGCCGAAAATAAAGCAAACGGTCGAACCTCGGTTTTGTTCGGTTACACCTTAGGAAAAGCACAACGATTGCTCAAATACCTCGACACCTCAATCGGAAAAATTTATACCCACGGAGCGGTCGAAAATATGACACAAGTGTTACGACCGCTAATCGATTTGCCACCTACAACTTTGATTACACGAGAAACAAAAAAAGAAGAAATTTTAGGAAATATTGTCATCGCACCACCAAGTGCACACGGAAGTATTTGGATTAGGAAAATGACACCATTTGTCTCCGGAACCGCAAGTGGTTGGATGGCGTTTCGTGGTGCAAGACGTCGCAGAGCCATTGACCGTGGTTTCGTGTTAAGCGATCATTGCGATTGGCAAAGTTTGCTCGAAAGCATCAAAGCCACCGGAGCGGAAAAAATTATTTGTACCCACGGTTATTCCGATATTTTTTCCAAATATTTAATCGAATTAGGCTACGATGCCCGAACCGCCAACACCCAATACGAAGGCGAATCTGGAGAAGTGAACGCCAAAATGGAAGAGGAAGAAAGTGACAAGAATCAAGAAGAAAACATAGAAAGAGAATAGAAACAAGAAGCGAGAAAAAAATTAAAACTTTGCGACTTAGCTCCCGAAGCTTCGGGATTTGCGAGAAAAAAACTCTGTCACTTTGCAACTTAAAAATATGAAAAACTTCGCCGAACTCATAAAATCCTTAGACAGCTCCAACAAAACGTCGGTGAAGGTTGACGCGCTTACCAACTACTTCAAAAATGCCAGCGATGAAGACAAAGTGTGGACGATTGCGATATTGTCACATCGTCGTCCGCCACGACCTGTAAATACTACGTTATTGCGATTATGGGCTAATGAATTGGCAAAAATTCCCTTGTGGTTGTTTGAAGAAAGCTACCACATCGTTGGCGATTTAGCCGAAACAATCGCTTTAATTATTCCAGCCGGCGAAAATCATTCTGAGAAAACGCTGACGGAATTTGTGGAAGAAATCATCGAACTCAAAAAAAAATCTGACGAAGAAAAACGCGACTATCTGCATGAAAATTGGCTCGCACTCAATTATTACGAACGTTTTGTTTTTACCAAACTAATCACCGGAAGTTTTCGCATTGGCGTAAGCCAAAAATTAATGACCAGAGCACTTTCAAAAGCTACCGGTGTTGATGAAGATGTTTTGGCGTACAAATTAATGGGCGATTGGAATCCGCAAAAAATTTCATTTCAAGAATTGGTGATCGATGAAAAAAACAGCGATTATCTTTCCAAACCGTATCCATTTTTCTTGGCTTATCCGGTTGAAGGCGAAGCAGAAAATTTGGGAAATCCCGAAGATTGGATCGTGGAACACAAATGGGATGGCATTCGCTCTCAAACTATTTTCCGCGAAGGCGAAATTTATATTTGGAGTCGTGGCGAAGAATTGGTTACCGATAAATACCCCGAAATCCATCAACTCATAGGAATTATTCCCGACGGAACTGTGATTGATGGCGAAATTCTTCCGTATATCGATGGTGAAATTGGTACTTTTAATGATCTCCAAACCAGAATCGGTCGAAAAAATGTTTCGGCTTCGGTGCTAAAAAAATCACCAATTATCATCAGAGCTTACGATTTACTCGAATGGAAAGGCGAAGACATTCGAAATTTACCTTTAATTGAAAGGCGAAAATTATTAGAAGATTTATTTTTGAAAATTGATAAAAATTTGCCAATTCAGCTTTCGCAAAGATTCTCCTTTAATTCTTGGGAAGAAATTGCAGAAGAAAGGATGCAATCGCGAGAGATGAAAAGTGAAGGTTTGATGCTGAAACATAAAAATTCCCCGTATCAAGTTGGGCGAAAAAAAGGAGATTGGTGGAAGTGGAAAGTCGAGCCGTTGAGCATCGATGCAGTTTTGACTTACGCCATGCGAGGTCACGGAAGACGTTCTAATTTATTTACAGATTACACATTTGCCTTATGGCAAAATAAAGAAAACGGCGAACGAGAATTGGTGACTTTTGCCAAAGCCTATTCCGGTTTAACCGATGCCGAATTTAGGATGGTAGATGATTTTATCAAAAAAAATACACTCGAACGTTTTGGACCTGTAAGAAGCGTTACGCCAAAGTTAGTTTTTGAAATTGGCTTTGAAGGAATTTCTTTTTCCAACCGACATAAAAGCGGTGTTGCAACCCGTTTCCCTAGAATTTTACGCTGGCGAATGGACAAAAAAATTGAGGAAGCAAATTCGATTGATGATTTGAAGGATATGATTGTTTGAGTGAGGCAATAGGCAGAAGGCAATAAGCAATAGGCAAAAACTTTTCGACTTAGCGCTTTTGCGAGATAATAAACATATATTTTTAAAGACAAAGCTTTGCGTCCCGAAGCTTCGGGATTGCGTAAAACCTTTGTGTTCTTTGCGGTTAAAAAAAATAAAGAATAGGAATAAATCAATGAATAGAGAACAACTTTTTGACTTAGCAAATAACTGGTTCCACCAACAAGGCTGGAAACCTTTCCCGTTCCAAACGCAAACATGGACGGCTTTTCTGCAAGGAAAAAACGGTCTGCTGAACGCGCCAACAGGAAGCGGGAAAACCTATGCCTTATGGTTGCCGATTGTTCTCGATTACATCAAAAAAAATCCGGATTATCAGAACAAAAAAAAATCCGGACTCAAAGCGATTTGGATCACGCCATTGCGAGCGCTTTCCGTAGAAATAAAACAATCTGCCGAACGTGTGGTGAATGATTTAAATCTTGGAATGACTGTGGGAATCCGTTCCGGTGATACTTCTGCGGGAGAACGTGCAAGGCAAAAAGAAAAAATGCCCGATTTATTGGTCACCACACCCGAAAGTTTGCAATTATTATTGGCTTCAAAAGGCTACGAAAAAACTTTTAAAGAATGTTCCGCCATTGTAATTGACGAATGGCACGAATTATTAGGTACAAAACGTGGCGTTCAAACCGAGTTAGCACTTTCACGCCTCAAAACTATCGCTCCAAAAATGCGTATTTGGGGTATTTCCGCCACTATTGGAAATCTCGAGCAAGCCCGTCAAGTTTTATTAGGAATTGACTCGGAAGCCTTTGAAAATTCGGTGTTGATAAAGGCTTCCATCAACAAAAAAATTAACGTGATTTCCGTCATTCCAGATAAAATCGAAACTTATCCGTGGCGAGGTCACATGGGTTTGCATCTCATTGACGAAGTTGCCAAAATCATTAAAAAAAGTCGGACAACACTTTTGTTTACTAATGTTCGTTCGGCTTGCGAATTATGGTTCCAGCGATTGTTAGATAAATATCCAGAATTTGCGGGCGAAATGGCGATGCATTACGGAAGCATCAACCGCGAAACCCGACTTTGGGTGGAACAAGCCATTCGTGACGAAGAATTAAAAGTCGTGGTTTGTACCTCGAGTTTGGATTTGGGTGTCGATTTTGCTCCCGTGGAAACCATCATTCAAGTTGGCGGTCCGAAAGGCGTTGCGCGATTTTTGCAACGTGCCGGACGAAGCGGTCACCAGCCCGGGAAAGAAAGTAATATTTATTTTTTGGCAACACATTCCATTGAATTGATTGAAGCTTCGGCCTTGAAAAAAGCGGTCGAAAATACCGTTGTCGAAGACCGAATTCCGTACCTGAATAGCTGGGATGTTTTGGTGCAATACCTCAATACGTTGGCGGTTTCTGATGGATTTTTTCCAAAAGAAATTTATGAAGAAGTCAAAAAAACGTTTTGTTATCAAGCAATTACAGATAAAAATTGGCAATGGATTCTAAATTTCATTGTTCGCGGAAGCCAGAGTTTGCAAGCTTATGACGAATATAAAAAAGTAGAAATTGAGGAAGACGGTCGTTTTAAAATCAACAGCAGAATGATTGCGATGCACCATCGAATGCAAATTGGAACCATTGTGGGCGATGCTGTGATGAACGTAAAATTTTTAGGCGGAGGTTTTATCGGGACTATTGAAGAATGGTTTGTTTCCAAATTAAAACCGGGCGATGTTTTTACTTTTGCCGGAAAAAAATTAGAATTATACGCCATCAAAAATATGCAGGTTTTGGTGAAAAAATCTGATAATAAAACCGCAAAAATTGTGAGTTGGATGGGTGGAAGATTGGCGCTTTCGGCACAAATGAGCGAATTGTTACGACAAGAATTATACAAAGCGAATACGCCAAATTTAACGCCAGAATTACTAGCGATGCAACCTACTTTTGATCGGCAAAGAAAAGAATCGATTGTACCAAATGCCAATGAATTTTTGATTGAAACATTCAAAACCCGCGAAGGTTTTCACGCCATTTTTTATCCGTTTGAAGGCAGATTTGTGCACGAAGCTTTGGCGAGTTTGCTGGCGTATCGTATTAGTTTGCTTTCGCCGATAAGTTTTTCTTTGGCGTACAATGATTACGGATTTGAACTGCTTTCAGATCAGCAGATTGACATGCAAATGGTATTGGACAACAATTTATTTTCATCCGATTATGTGCATGATGATTTGCAAAAAAGTTTAAATGCTACCGAAATGGCAAGGCGAAAATTTAGAGATATTGCCGTAATTTCGGGCTTGGTTTTTACGGGTTTTCCGGGTAAATTGATTAAAACGAAGCATTTGCAAAGCAGTTCTCAATTGTTATTTGAGGTTTTCAGGGATTATGAACCTGATAATTTATTGTTTCAGCAAGCGTATCGTGAAACTTTCGAACACCAATTAGAAGAAGGTCGATTATTGCTGGCTTTGGAACGAATTAATAGCCAAGAAATTGTTTGGAAACAAACGCAAAAACCCACGCCTTTCAGCTTCCCGATAATTACGGATCGCCTTCGAGAAAAATTATCCAGCGAAACTTTAGCGGAAAGAATCAAGAAAATGACGGCTTCGTATATGAAGTGATTTGAGATTTATGACTTATGATTTATGATATTTGGTTTTTGATTTTTCGCTTCTTGCTTCTTGCTTCTTTTCCCCGAAGTTTCCAAAAAAGCCCCTACCTCTCTCCTTTAGCCCCGATTGAAGCGGAAATCCGTTTTTCATTTTAACAAAATTGAAAAAAGATTGTAGCGGAAAGCGGGAATTGCCTTCCTGAAAATGCCTCTCCCGATGCTTCGGGATTGCTCCTAAAAAATTTTATTGAAATCGTTAAAATGCAAGCGTTTTTGTGCAAAAATCGTAACTTGCGACCACTATAAACTTCAATAATTAGCGAAATGAAATTTTTAAGATTACTGCTTCTTTTGGTTTTTTTGCCAGTAAATGCCCAACAAGGTGGCATGTGGATTCCGTCACTTTTGAAAGGGATGAACGAAAAGGAGATGAAAAATTTGGGGATGAAAATGTCGGCCTCAGATATTTATGATGTGAATAAATCGAGTTTGAAAGACGCGGTTCCGCAGTTTAACGGCGGTTGTACTTCGGAAGTGATTTCGGATCAGGGACTTTTGTTGACGAATCATCATTGTGGTTTTGGCGAAATTCAGTCGCATTCTACTGTGGAACACGATTATTTGACGGATGGTTTTTGGGCGATGCGGAAAGAAGATGAATTGCCAAATGCTGATTTGGAAGTGACATTTATCGTAAAAATTGAAGATGTGACGTCGCAGGTTTTGGAAGGCGTTGCCGGAATTTCGAGCGAGGCTGAAAAAAATAAAAAAATTCAGCAAAATATTACTTCGGTTACTAAAAGTTTCCCAAAAGAAGCTTGGCAGGAAAACCGTGTGAGGACTTTTTATGAAGGCAATCAATATATTTTATTTGTGGTAGAAAGTTATCCGGATGTGCGATTAGTTGGAGCGCCACCGTCGTCTATCGGAAAATTTGGTTCGGACACTGACAACTGGGTTTGGCCACGTCACACGGGAGATTTTTCGTTGTTCAGAATTTATGCTGATAAAAATAATCGTCCAGCAAAATACAGCAAAGACAACGTGCCGTACAAACCGAAACATTTTTTCCCGGTTTCGATTAAAGGTGTGAAAGAAAATGATTTTACGATGGTTTTTGGTTATCCGGGAAGAACCACGGAATATTTGCCAAGTGTGGCGGTTGAACAAATCGTAAACAGCTTGAATCCTGCTAAAATCGAGGTTCGTGATCGTGCGTTGAAAGCCACGGACGCGTTTATGCGGAAAGACAATGCGATTAAAATTCAATATGCTTCGAAATATGCGAGCATTGCCAATTATTGGAAAAAATGGATTGGCGAAACTCAAGGTTTGAAAAAGTCTAATGCGGTCGCGATTAAGAAAAATTTTGAAAAAGATTTTTTGGCGAAAGCGCAAAAAGCCGGCAAACAAGCGGAATACGGTAATTTGTTTACTGATTTTGAAAAAAATTACAACGAAATTGCTCCTTATTCTTTAGCTCGTGATTATTTTATGGAAGTGGTAATGCGAAATACAGAATTGCTTTCGGCAGGTTATCGATTGTATCAATTAGAGCAAATTTACAACCTTCGTGGTGAACAATCTTTTACTGACAGAAAAAATAATTTGGTTGCCGGAATGGGCGATTTCTACAAAGATTTTAATGCTCAAGTTGACGAAAAAGTTTTTGAAGGCTTGATTGAATTGTACGCGACCAAAGTGCCACAACAATTCGTGCCTGCTTCGTTGAAAAATGTGGATTATAAAAAATTGACTTCAGAAATTTATAGCCAATCGAAATTGACGAGTTACAACGGTTTTAAGCAATTGTTAGATGGCGATGCCAAAACGGTTTTGGCGAAATTAAATGCTGACAAAGGTTTTCAAGTGGTAAAAGCCATCAGCGATATTTTCTTTGCAGATGTGAATCCAAAATACGAAGAAATTAATTTGAAAATTGCTGCTTTGCAACGCACGTACATGAAAGGAATTTTGGAATTAAGCCCGAAAGAAGCCAGAATTTTCCCTGATGCTAACAGTACACTTCGCGTGACTTATGGAAAAGTAAAAGGTTACAATCCAAGCGATGCCGTGACCTACGACCACACAACTTATTTAGGTGGTGTGATGGAAAAATATGTTCCCGGAGATTATGAGTTTGATGTTCCAGCGAAATTAATCGAGCTTTACAACAAAAAAGATTACGGCCGATACGGCAAAAACGGAAAATTGGCGGTAAACTTTATCGGAACCAATCACACCACAGGAGGAAACTCAGGAAGTCCTGCAATTGATGCGAAAGGAAATTTAATTGGGCTTAATTTTGACCGTGTTTGGGAAGGAACGATGAGCGACATTTATTACGATCCTGCAATTTGTAGAAATATTATGGTTGACATGCGATATGTATTATTTGTAATTGACAAATTCGCCGGTGCCAAACATTTGGTTGACGAAATGAAAGTCATTGAATAATTCTCAAAATTTTGAGTTTGAATTAACAAATGGCAAATTCGGAAGATAATTTGTTTCGAAGTTTAAAAAAATCTGCATTTTTTGTAAGAAAATGATTATATTTGATTTTTCTAAACTTTATACAAAATATTGTTTTACAATTAGTTATCGTATTTTTAAAAAATAAAAAAAAATATTTCGATAAATATTTTAAGATATTAAAAAATTTATATCTTTGCTCCGAATTAATAATTAACCTTTATAATTTTAGTAAGATGAAAAAAGTTGTATTTAGCCTTGCATTAGTTGCGTCTATGGCATTCGTTTCTTGTAAAGAAACTAAAACTGAAGAAGTTCCAGCTGAAGATACTACAGTTGTAGTTGAAGAAACTCAAGCTGTTGATGCTGCTCCTGTAGTTGATACTGTTGCTGTTGACACTGTTGCTGCTCCTGCTGCTCCAGCTAACTAATCAAGTATTAGACAGAAAAAATAAGCCTCGCATTGCGAGGTTTTTTTTTGTTCATTTTTTTTGCTAAAAATTAATCGGCAAAAATATCTGCTCCAGTAAAATCGAGGACTTCCGCTTTAGGAACATATAATCGTACCTCATCAATTCCTTTTTCTAAACGCAAAGCCGTATTAAATTTTCTACTTGTGGCATAAACTTTATCGTCAATAATCAAGCGGTAGAAAAATTTTCCTGACGAAGTTTTAAACTTCATACAAAAAGCATTTTCAGCATTTTTTTGAATGATTTCGATATCAGCCTCGATATCCATTTTCAATTCATAAGTTGCACTCGTAAAGATGATTTTTCCCTTTCTGGAATTGTAGGTAAATTTATAATGATCTTCGTCTTTTTGTGTGATAACAAATGCTCCCATGAATTGTTTTTAAGAAGGCTAAAAATAAGAAAAATTGGAGAACGGTTTCGGATAAAAAACTAAAAAGATTGTTTTGTTCAAGCAAATTTTTTAAGCCACCAACAACAAACATTATTTTCAATATCCGCATTACCTTTCAGGCTTTTGCGTAAAACCTCGGAAGAATCCGTACGATTTGATCTAAAATAATTTTATCAAAAAAAAAAGCCCGTAACGAAAATTACGGGCTTTTGTACTCAGAGCGGGACTTGAACCCGCACGAACATTGCTGTTCACTGGATTTTAAGTCCAGCGTGTCTACCAATTTCACCATCCGAGCAAATATTTTTGACGATAATTTTTTAAAAATTGATTAAAACTAAAACCATTCGAGCATTAATCCTCAAACATTTCAGATTTAATTTTTTAATCATCATTGATTTTGCAACAGAGCGAAAAACGGGGCTCGAACCCGCGACCTCGACCTTGGCAAGGTCGCGCTCTACCAACTGAGCTATTTTCGCATTTTTAAGAACGTCAACACTTCAACCGTATTGCGGATGCAAATTTAATACAATTCTTTAATTATACAAGCAGTTTTCCGAAAAAAAATATCTAAAAAATATAACCGACTGATAAAAAGAAAGATGCAATCAAAAATAATTTTCCAATAATGCAATTTATTTCTTGGTTAACATCCTTTTGATTTCGTTAAGCTTCATTAAAGCTTCTACGGGAGTTAGCGTGTTGATGTCCAAATTCAAGATTTCGTCTTTTATTTCTTCCAAAAGCGGATCGTCAAGATTAAAAATACTCAACTGCAGCTCATCCTTTTGGTTTTTGATACCGTGCAAAGCTTCGCTTCCGTGATCTTTTTCTAATTTTTTCAGTAATTTCTGTGCTTTTGCCACCACGGTTTGCGGCATTCCAGCCATTTTTGCCACATGAATCCCGAAACTATGAGCACTTCCGCCTTCAACCAATTTTCTCAAGAATAAAACATTATCCTTTAATTCTTTTACCGAAACATTAAAATTTTTAATTCGCTCAAAAATCTCCGTCATTTCGTTTAATTCATGATAATGTGTTGCAAACAAAGTTTTAGGTTTTCCGGGATGTTCGTGCAAATATTCGGCGATTGCCCAAGCGATTGAAATACCGTCGTAAGTGCTGGTTCCTCTACCAATTTCGTCTAATAAAACCAAACTTCTGTTGGATAGATTATTCAAAATAGAAGCGGTTTCGTTCATTTCCACCATAAACGTAGATTCGCCCATAGAAATATTATCGCTCGCTCCTACTCTGGTAAAAATTTTATCGACCAAACCGATATTTGCCGATTCGGCCGGAACAAAACAACCCATTTGCGCCAACAAAACAATCAATGCCGTTTGTCGCAAAATCGCTGATTTACCAGACATATTCGGACCCGTAATCATGATAATTTGCTGATTTTCAGTATTCAGAAAAACATCGTTTGCGATATACGGAACGCCAACCGGTAATTGCTTTTCGATAACGGGATGACGCCCATTTTTTATTTCTAAATCGAAAGAATCCGTGATTTCCGGACGCACAAACTTATTTTCTATCGCCAATTGTGTAAACGAATTGAGGCAATCGAGTTGCGCCACCAAATTAGCATTCAACTGAACAGGTTTGATGTACGTTGCCATCCAAGCGACCAACTGATCAAAAATTTGGTTTTCAAGCTGCTGAATTTTTTCTTCGGCACCTAAAATTTTTGCTTCATATTCCTTTAATTCTTCTGTAATGTATCGTTCCGCATTGACCAATGTTTGCTTGCGAATCCATTCTTCCGGCACTTTATCTTTGTGGGCATTTCGCACTTCGATGTAATAACCAAATACATTATTGAATGAAATTTTCAACGAAGAAATTCCTGTTTTTTCGCTTTCTCTACGTTCAATCGCTTCCAGATATTCTTTCCCAGAAGTAGAAATCGCACGCAAATCGTCTAACTCCGGGTGAATTCCCTTGGCAATCGCGTTTCCTTTATTGATGGCAACGGGAGCTTCCGGATTTAGCGTGGTTTTTATTTTTTCGCGAAGCAAATCACAACTGTGCAAACTATCGCCAATGACTTTCAAAGCCTCATTTTTACTCTGAAGCGCCAAATTTTTTATGGGAATAATTGCGTCCAAAGATTCGCAAAGCAAAACCACTTCGCGAGGCGAAACTTTTCCAGCAGCAATTTTTGAAATCAATCGTTCAAGGTCAGAAATTTGTTTGATTTGCTGTTGAAAAGTTTTGAGAACGTCATAATTTTCTTGCAAATACGATACAACTTCGTGCCTTCCCTTGATTTTATTGAAGTCTTTTAGCGGAAGTGCAAGCCAACGTTTGAGCAATCTTCCTCCCATTGGCGAAATGGTTTTGTCAATTACATCCAGCAAAGTCACCGCATTTGGATTGTAACTATGGTACAATTCTAAATTTCTGATAGTAAAACGATCCATCCAAACATAAGCATCTTCAGCAATGCGATGAATAGCCGTAATATGTTGAATTTTATTATGTTGCGTTTCAGAAAGGTAATATAAAACGGCTCCCGAAGCAATGATTCCTTCAGTCAATTCTTCTACTCCAAAACCTTTTAAAGAGTTGGTTTGAAAGTGATTGGTTAAAGATTCTTCGGCGTAATCTTGCTTATATATCCAATCTTCTAAATAAAAAGTATTAAAATCTTCACCAAATTTTTCTTTAAATTCCGATTTGTTATCCTTTGGAACTAAAATTTCGCTTGGCGCAAAATTCTGCAGCAACTTGTCAATATATTCTTCATTTCCTTGCGAAGTCAGGAATTCGCCGGTGGAAACATCCAAAAAAGAAATCCCGATATTTTTTCTACCAAAATAAACCGATGCCAGAAAATTATTTGAATTGCTTTGTAAAACCTCATCATTCATGGCAACTCCAGGAGTTACTAATTCTGTAACGCCACGTTTAACAATGGTTTTGGTCATTTTAGGATCTTCGAGTTGGTCACAAATCGCCACGCGAAGTCCAGCTTTCACCAATTTTGGCAAATAAGTATTCAATGAATGGTGCGGAAATCCTGCCAAAGCCGTTTCGGTTTCAGAACCTGCCCCACGTTTGGTCAACACAATTCCTAAAATTTTTGCAGCACGAACGGCATCTTCCCCGAAGGTTTCGTAAAAATCCCCAACTCTAAAAAGCAAACAAGCGTCGGGATATTTGCTTTTAATTTCGTTGTATTGTTTCATCAACGGGGTTTCTTTGGGAGATTTATCTTTTGTAGCCAAGGCGTTTTGGGAATTTTAAATTAATTTTGCTAAATTAAAAAATCAACCCAAAAGCATCTGCATTTTATGAGAAAACTTGCCAACAGTGAATTAGTTCGAAAATCTATTTCGGATTTTAAGCAAGCCGAAAAAACACCTATAATCATTGTTTTAGACGACATTAGAAGTTTGCACAACATAGGTTCGGTTTTTAGAACTGCTGACGCTTTTTTGATTGAAAAAATTATTTTGTGTGGCATCACGGCTGTTCCGCCGAATAAAGAAATTCATAAAACAGCTTTGGGTGCAACGGAAACCGTGATTTGGGAATATCAAGAAAATGTTTTGACTGCGATTGAAAATTTAAAAGCCGGAGATATTAATGTTTACGCCATTGAACAAGTGGAAAATTCCATTATGTTGAATGATTTTTTGCCCGAAAAAAATAAAAAATATGCTTTGATTTTTGGCAATGAAGTGAAAGGCGTTTCCCAAGATGCCATTGCTTTATGCGAAGGAACGATTGAAATTCCGCAATTGGGAACCAAACACTCGCTGAACATTTCGGTTAGTGCCGGGATTGTGGTTTGGGATTTATTTCAGAAGCTACAATAATGAAATTTACCATATAAGACATATAAGATCATTTAAGTTTTCAGCCAGAGAATTTTTTAAAAAAAACTTATCTGCCTTATCTGGTTTTAAAAAAATTAGCTCGATATTTTACGTTGAATTTCCTCTAAAATATCTAAATAATCTTGTTGGTTTGACACAAAATCTTTATCGGAAACATCAATGACTAAAACGTTTAGAGAAGTTTGGGTTTTGATGTAATCCAAATAACCTTGATTGATTTTTTCGAGATAATCTGCCGGAATTTCTTGTTCATAACTTCTGCCGCGTTTTTTGATATTTTCCAGCAAACGTTGGGTATTTTGGTACAAATAAACATACAAATCCGGTTTTCGCATTTCTTTGTAAATAATGTCAAAAAGCGTTTTGTACAAGCGATATTCGTCGTCTCCTAAAGTTACTTTTGAGAAAATCAGCGATTTAAAAATGTGATAATCTGCCACAATAAAATCGGAAAATAAATCAAATTGCGACAAATCGTGGGAAAGTTGTTGGTATCGATCTGCCAAAAAAGACATTTCTAACGGAAACGCATAACGGGCTTGGTCTTTGTAAAATTTTGGCAAAAACGGATTATCGGCAAAACCTTCTAAAACGGGTTTGGCTTTAAAATCTTCAGCGATTTTGTGGGTTAGAGTGGTTTTTCCGGCACCAATATTTCCTTCAATTGCCAAATAGCTAATGTTATTCAAATTAACTTTCAGCGGATGATTTAAAGTCGAAAAATACCCACAACGCGTTTCATCTGAACAAATATGGATTAATTCCGAAATATTTTTTTTAAGGATTGGATGTTCAAATTCGGGTATGATTTCCTGCAAAGGCAAAAGCACAAATTTGCGATTTTGCATTTCGATATGTGGCAAATGCAAATCTTCTTCAGCGATTACTTCATCGTCAAAAGCAATGATATCAATGTCAATCGCTCGTGCCTGATAATTTTTTTCGGCGGTTCTAATTCTTCCTAATTCTTTTTCGATGGCCAAAATTTCTCGTAAAATTTGCCTGGAATCCTTTTGCGAATGCAATAAAATTACACAATTCAAGAAATCTTCGCTTACAAAACCCCAAGCTTCGCTTTGGTAAACGTTAGAAATTTTTACCACAGTTGCCACTTTTTTGTGCAACAAATCGACCGCATTTTGCAGGTTTGACAAGCGATCGCCCAAATTGCTTCCGAGAGATAAAATGACTTTGTGCTGGAGTTTCATAGTTTGCAAATTAAACGAAACTATTTCACTTCACCTTGCACTTTCTGCGAATTATTGGCGCAAATTTCTTCCGATTTTGTGTAACAATTTCAACGCCAATGCTACTAATCCTATAAATAATTGAAACTATGAATTTTTTAAAAAACGTATTGGCCACAATTCTTGGGCTTTTTATTTTTTGCTTTTTAATGTTTTTTTTGATGATTATTTTCGCTGCATTGGCGGGAAATAGTAATTCAAAAGAGGTGGTTGTCAAAAGTGATTCGGTTATAGAATTAGACTTGGCGATGGTGACGAATGATTACGGCGGAAAAGTGAAATATGAAGATTTTACATTTTTAAACGAAGAACGTCACGACGGTTTTATTGATGTTTTGAATGCGATTGAAGCGGCGAAAGAAGATGATAAAATTAAAGGGATTTCGATTTTAAACAACAATTCTTTTCTAGGAATTGCACAAAGTAAATCGTTGCGTGATAAATTAAATGATTTTAAAAAATCGGGGAAATTTGTGGTGGCTTATTCCAATGTAATTTCGCAAAAAGATTACTACGTAAATTCTGTTGCCGATACGATTTACCTGAATCCTGTAGGTGAAATGGATTTTAAAGGACTTTCATCTGAGGTGATGTTTTTTAAAGATTTTCAGGAAAAAACCGGAATCAAAATGGAGGTGATTCGTCACGGAAAATACAAAAGCGCGGTTGAACCTTACCTTGCCAATGAAATGAGCGATGCTAATCGTGAGCAAATTTCGGCGTTGTTAAATTCCATTTGGGGTTCGATGGTTACTGATATTTCTAAAAGCAGAAATGTTTCGGTGGAACACTTGAACGAAATTGCCGATAATCTTTTGGCAAGAACGCCGGAAATGGCAAAATCTGAAAAATTAATTGACAAAATTGCTTACGAAGATGAATACCACAACGGGATTCGCAAAGCCTTGAAAGTTAAAAAAGACAAGGAATACAACACGGTTAGCATTTTAGATTATGCTGAAAAAACAGCGACTTCCGGTAAAAAATCTTCCGAAAATACCATTGCCGTAATTTATGCACAAGGAACCATTTTAGGTGGCGAAGGCGATGTAAATATCATTGGCGAAGGTTCGATGAGACGTGCCATTGAAGAAGCCAGAACCAATAAAAAAATCAAAGCCATTGTCCTGAGAATCGACAGTCCTGGAGGAAGCGCTTTGACTTCGGAATTAATTTGGAGAGAAATTGAAATCACCAAAAAAACCAAACCGGTTATCGTTTCTATGGGGAATGTTGCGGCTTCGGGAGGTTATTACATTGCTTGTAATGCCAACGAAATTTTCGCAGAACCAAACACCATCACGGGTTCGATTGGCGTTTTTGGAACGTTACCAAATTTGACCAAAATTACAAACGACATCGGGATTCACACCGAACAAGTTAATACACACAAAAATGCAGCAGGTTACAGCGTTTTTATGCCACTTGACGAAACCACAAAAACGACGATTCAGGAAAGTGTAGAAAATATTTACAAAACTTTTGTAACGCGTGTGGCAACCGGCAGAAAAATGACTTTTGCGCAAGTGGACAGCATTGCTCAAGGTCGCGTTTGGACTGGTGTTGACGCGCAAAAATTAGGTTTGGTGGATAAAATTGGTGGTTTAGACGAAGCTATTGTTGCCGCTGCCAAAAAAGCCAATTTGAAAGATTATAAAACCAAAAATTTTCCGGAATATGAGAAAAATTTTGGTGATTTTTTCGGGGGAATGCCATTTATGCAAACTAGAGAAGAAGTTATAAAAGAAGAAGTTGGCGAGGAAAATTACCGTATGATTGAACAAATCAGACGCATGAGTGCTCAAAAAGGAATTCAGGCTTTAATGCCATTTGAAATCAATATTAATTAGTGGGTTAGTTTTATTTATCAGAAGAAAGAGCCGGAAGTAACATTCCGGTTTTTTTGTTTTTAGTAAAAAAAATCCTATTTATTTCATCCTTAAATAGTCTGGTTTAATTTTTGTTGTATAATTTCGCAAAAAAAATATCATCATGCTTAAAAAAATTTTAAAAGCCACAGGAATTATTTTACTCTTGCTAATCATCGCCTTAGCAGTAACTCCTTTTTTGTTTAAAGACAAAATAAAACAACTTGTTTTAAAGTCGATTAACGAACAAGTTGACGCCACAATTGCTGTGGAAGATGTTGACTTGAGTTTGTTCAAAAGCTTTCCGCAAGCCAATGTTACCATCAACAAATTAAGCATCATCAATAAAGCGCCATTTTCCGGAGATACTTTGGTTTATTCCGAAGAATTAAATTTAAAAATGTCGGTTAAAGAACTTTTTAAAGGTGATGGCGAAGCAATGAACATCGAATCTTTTTATGCCGAAAATTCAAAAGTGAACATTTTGTTTGACAAAAACGGTTTGGGGAATTTCGATATTGCCATCAAAGATGAAAAAGACAAAAAAGAGGATGGCGAGAGCAAACCTTTTGCCTTAAATATTCAGAATTATGAACTTGAAAATTTCAGGTTCAAATATTATGATGATCGTTCAAAAGTGAAAATGGTTATTGATAGTTTGAACCACACAGGAACAGGAAATTTTGCCGAATCGAAGTTAGATTTGAACACAAAAACCACCGCAACCGTTTCGCTTGACATGGACAAAACCAACTATATGAAAAAAATCAAGCTGGATTTAGAAGCGATTTTAGGCATTGATTTGGATCAAAACAAATACACTTTTAAGGAAAATAAAGCGATGATTAATCAATTGCCGCTTACTTTTAATGGTTTTATCAAATTATTAGAAACTGGTCAAGAATACGATTTGACGTTTCAAACGCCAACTTCTTCCTTCAAAAACTTCTTGGGCGTGATTCCGGAAAGTTATGCTGGAAACCTTGCCAATGTAGAAACTACGGGAGATTTTATGGTAAAAGGTTTTGCAAAAGGAATTTATTCTGACACAACAGTTCCTAAATTTAATTTGGCAATTGCATCTAACAATGCTTCATTTAAATATGCCGATTTGCCTAAAAAAGTGGAAAATATTGTAATTGACACAAAAATTATCAACGAAACCGGAACTTTGAACGATACTTACGTGAATCTGGACAAACTTTCGTTTAAAATTGATCAGGATATTTTTAATGCTAAAGCAAATGTCAGAAACGTGGATGAAAATCCATTAGTTGATGCGAAATTAAACGGAACAATCAACTTGGCGAACGTTTCAAAAGCATATCCGATTAAATTAGAAACGCCGTTAACCGGAATTTTAAAAGCCGATGTTTCCACAAAATTCGATATGAAATCTGTGGAAACTAATAATTACGATAAAATTTTAGCTTCCGGAAATGCAACGATTTCAGGTTTTAAATATGTGGACGAAGACAAAAAAACGTACACAATTAATACGGCTTCGGCACAATTTAATAACCAAAAAATTAATTTGCAGCAATTGAATATGACCACCGGAAAAACCGATTTGGCAATCAACGGTACATTAGAAAATTTCTTGGGTTATGCTTTTAAAAATCAGGAATTACGCGGAAATTTTACTGCCAAATCCAATCAGTTTTTGGTTTCGGATTTTATGACAAAAACTGAAACTACAGTAAACAATAAAACCACCACAACCGAAGCGGTAAAGGTTCCGAAATTGTTAAATGTAAGTTTGAACGCAACTGCAAATAATGTGGTTTACGATAATTTGAACCTCAAAAATGTATCCGGAAAAGTAACGATTAAAGACGAAACGGTTTCGCTACAAGATTTGAAAACCAATATTTTTAACGGTTTGATTACCGCGACCGGAAGTGTTTCTACTAAAACCGCGAAACCCACTTTCAACATGAATTTAGGTTTGAATACGGTTGACATTTCGCAAGCGTTTACGCAATTAGACATGTTGAAAAAAATTGCGCCAATTGCCGACGTAATCAATGGAAAATTAAATTCGACCATTAAACTTTCAGGAAATTTGGATGCGAAAGAAATGACTCCGGATCTCAATACTTTAAGTGGTGATTTGTTAGGGCAATTTCTTTCGACAACAATCAATGCAAAAAATTCTCAGGTGTTGAACAAACTTGATGAAAAGGTGAACTTCATTGATTTGCAAAAATTAAATTTGAATGACTTAAAAGCCAATCTTACTTTTGAAAATGGTAAGGTAAACGTGAAACCTTTCGACTTAAAATACCAGGATATTAAAGTGAATATTGGCGGTCAACACGGTTTTGACCAATCAATGAATTACAATCTAAAATTTGATGTTCCGGCAAAATATTTGGGAACCGAAGCCAATAAATTAATTGCAAAATTAACTCCGGCAGAAGCCAACAAATTAGAGAATATTCCGGTGACGGCAATGCTTTCGGGGAATTTTAAAAATCCAAAAGTTTCTACCGACATTCAAGCTGCAGTAACCAAATTGACCACGCAATTGGTGAAAGCGCAAAAAGACAAATTGGTCAATCAAGGTAAAGATGCTTTGGGAAATCTTTTGGGTGGAAACAAACCGAAAGACACGACCAAAACACAAACGCCAACCACGAAAGAAGATGTTAAAACCAAGATTGGTGAAGGAATCAAAGGTTTATTCGACAAAAAGAAAAAAGAATAACGTTTCTTTAAAAGTTAGATTCCTCCTTCGTCGGGAGGACAAAATTGAAAACAAAAAAACTGCAGTTTAACCTGCAGTTTTTTTTATGAAATATTGATACCTACAACGTAACCTTCAAAGCTCCGGATGTTGAAAACCGTTCCGTCTTCAAACATTAAATATTGTCCTTTAATTCCAATTAATTTTCCGGAAAAAGAATGTGTTTTATCCAAATTTAGACCGGTCACTTTTTTCGGATAATCTAAAACCGGATAATTTAAAACCAAATGTTCGTGTAAATCGGTATTGAAATATGGCAAAACTTCCGCTGGTAAAAAGGCTTCGATTTTTAATTTTTCTTCCAATAAATCTAAAGTTAAGACTTCGTTTTGCAACATTTTTCGCCAATTGGTTTTGTCCACAAAATGATTTTTCAGCGCGACTTCCGTGATTCCTGCGAGATACCGATTAGGAACTTCTATCACAGAAACTGCTTCGCAAGCACCTTGATCAATCCATCGTGTGGGAACTTGGGTTTTTCTGGTAACGCCAACTTTTACGTCGCTTGAAAGTGCCAAATAAACCACATGAGGTTGTAATTGCACCCGGGTTTCGTAATCTAAATCTCTATCGGGAATGCCCAAATGCGCCGTGCTTAATTCCGGACGCATGATCCAATCGCCAACTGCAGGACTACTATAAAAGCAATCATAACAAAATCCCTGACGGAAAATTTTCTTCTTTTTGGCGCAATTCAAACATTGGTAACCTAAAAAACTAATTTCTACCGTTTTTCCGATGGCTTGATTGACATTTAAAAAATTATTGTCGAACGTAAGAAAATACTGAATCGGATTAGCGAGTTCGGTTTCCATTTTAGAAAGTACACCTTGGTATTGCATTTTGATTTATGATTTTAGATATATGATTTGATTGAGTGATGAAGCAGGATTTTGTTTTAAACTTTTGCCACAGATTATGGGATTTTTTAGATTTTCTCGCCACGAATTCACGAATTTGTTTTTCTATTATCCTTGGAATTTGGGATTTATTTATTGGAATTTTTTATTTGCCACAGATTAAGGGATTTTTTAGATATATGATTTACGACTGAAGCGTTTCGTGCTTATTGCCTTTTGCCTATTGCCTTTTTATCATTGTCTTCTAAAAACTTTTTTTTATTTTTGGTAAAGTTAGACATTCGAAAAAAATTATACCTAACGCAACCCAAAAAAATGGCGCTACCGATCATCAATTCGCTTGCGAGTTGGATTTTGAAAAAAAGAATCCATCAAATAGAATTGTTTTTAAAATACCCGAACGAAGTTCAGGAAGAATTGTTACTTAGCTTAGTTAAATCAGCCGAAAATACTTTTGTTGGTAAAAATTACGGCTTTTCGTCAATAAAATCTTACAATGAATTTAGCAATCGAGTTCCGATTTCTACCTATGAAGATTTGGAACCCATGATTGAAAGAACCCGTTTAGGCGAGCAAAATGTTTTTTGGCATACGCCAATTAAATGGTTTGCCAAATCCAGCGGAACAACGAATGCTAAAAGTAAATTCATTCCGGTAAGTAGCGAAGCTTTGGAGAATTGCCATTACAAAGCAAGTAAAGATTTGCTGAGTTTGTACTTGAATAACAACGAAGAATCCCAACTTTTCACCGGAAAAAGTTTGCGCCTTGGTGGAAGCAAACAATTGTATGAAGACAACAACACTTTTTTTGGGGACCTTTCGGCGATATTGATTGACAACATGCCGATTTGGGCTGAATTCAGTTCCACGCCAAGCAATAAAGTTTCGCTGATGAGCGAATGGGAAACAAAAATTCCGGCGATTATTAAGGAAACAGTTCAGGAAAATGTAACCAGTTTTGCAGGCGTTCCGTCGTGGATGTTGGTCTTGATGAACAAAACTTTAGAAGCTACCGGAAAAGGAAATTTGCTCGAAATTTGGCCAAATCTTGAAGTTTATTTCCATGGTGGCGTGAGTTTTGAACCCTATCGAAACCAATACAACAAAATTATTCCGAGCAAAGATTTTCAATATTACGAAATTTACAATGCTTCGGAAGGATTTTTTGCCATTCAGGATTTGAATGATTCCAGTGATTTGCTGTTGATGTTAGATTATGGCATTTTTTACGAATTTATTCCGATGGACACCTTTGGAACTCCGGATCAAAAAATCGTGCGACTTTCCGAAGTGGAAATCAACAAAAATTATGCGGTGGTAATCACTACAAATGCCGGTTTGTGGCGTTACATGATTGGCGATACCGTGAGATTTACGTCCCTGAACCCGTTTAGAATTCGCGTAAGCGGAAGAACCAAACACCATATTAATGTTTTTGGAGAAGAATTGATGGTAGAAAATACCGATAGGGCGATTGCTAAAACTTGTGCAACATTAAATTGTGAAGTGATGGATTACACCGTTGCTCCGGTTTTTATGGAAGGCAAAGAAAAAGGCGCTCACGAATGGATGGTTGAATTTAAGCATGATCCGGAAGATATTGAAGCTTTTCGACAACTTTTGGATAAAAATTTGCAAGCCTTAAATTCTGATTACGAAGCGAAAAGACACAACAACATGACACTTAATTTGTTGGTTTTAAATGTTTCCCGAAAAAATTTATTTTATGATTGGCTCAAAGAAAACGACAAATTAGGCGGACAACACAAGATTCCGAGATTGTCTAACCAAAGAAATTATTTAGAAGAATTAAAAGCCATGCAATATTCAGCAACATTGTAGCGTTATGGTTGTAAATTTTTAAAAATGAATAAATTACGCTATTTTTTAGCTTCCCTATTTTTAGTTTCTCTGGTATCTTGCGGACCGAAAAGATTTAGTTGCGGACCGAAAAGATTTTGCAAAACCACAGAAAAATCAGAAACAAAAAATCCCATCGCATTGATGGGATTTTTTTATGGAACAGCCACTTTCATCTGATTTTTTAAAATAGAAATATCAAGTCGCGAAACTTCTTCGCAATATTCACCATCAACTTGGAAACTTACAGGTTTTTCGGTTTCAATAACGGCTTTTTGGGTAGAAATAATTTCAACATCGCCACTTTCTACCGGAATATTTCCGGCTAAAATTTTGGTGAAAACCACAATATCCAAATTTTTTAAAATCACAATTTCAAAATTTCCGTCATTCATTTTCCCGTCAGGGTTGATAACCACTCCGGTTCCGTATTTTTGGGAATTAGCAATCACAATCATCCGCGCTTCGGTTTCAATGTTTTCACCATTTGCGGAAATTTTTGCCAAAAACGGCCCATTCCTTTCTGCCAAAGTGGTAATCGCTTGCAAAGCATAGCCTAATTTCCCTCTAATCGAACTGTTTTCGTAGTTTTTTACCAATTCGGCATTAAGACCAACATCGCTTAAGTGCAGACTTTTTTTACCGTTGATGCATACCATGTCCATTTCCATGGCGTCGTTTTCAAAGGCAATTTTAATATTTTCGAGCATATCATCGGGTAAACCTAAATCTACCGCCAAACCATTCGCCGAACCTGCGGGTAAAATTCCGATAATCACTTCTAAATCGTGCAACGCTTCGGCCACCATTTTAACCGTGCCGTCGCCTCCCGCCACTAAAACTCTTTCGGCATTTACTTTTTTTTGCAGTTCCAAAATGTTTTGTTCGTCATCATCTCCGGTAGTTTCATATACTTCCAAATCAATATTTTTTGCAGTTGCAAAATCAGTCACAGCCTCGATTAATTCGGCTTTATCTTCATCTCCCGAAATTGGGTTTACCACTAATAAAACGGTTTTATTCGGTTTCATACTTTTTAATTTGCGACGATTTTTGTAAATTGTTGTATCGCAATCTAAATATACATCTTTTTTTTATGAAGCCAATCTTAAAATTATACCGCGGTTATGCAAACGATCAGGAGCTTATTGTGATGGGACACGTTTTTAAACCCACGACTAAAACTGATTACGATTTTCAGAAAAAAAATTTTAAAAATGCCGTTTCGGTAATTCGTATGTTTCGGATTAAAACCCAGCAAAATGCGTCGGTATATTTGGAACACAACGGGTTGAAAATTCACACCAAAACCTTAGACGATGGTTATTTTAAATTTTGTATTCCGCTCAACAAAGATTTGGCTTATGGTTGGAACGAATACCGCGTGAGCATTTACCACGACCAAAAAGAAATTACGGTGAAAGGAAAGTATGTTCGCCCACATGAAGGAGATTTGGGTTTTATCAGCGATATTGACGACACTTTTTTGGTTTCGCATACGCGGAATATTCTTAAAAAAATGTATATTTTATTGTTCAGAAATGTAAACGACCGCAAAATTTTTGAAGATGTAGTACCGCATTACCAAGCCTTGAGTTCTGCTGGAAGAGATAGCGATGCCGAGAAAAATGCGTTTTTTTATGTATCGAGTAGCGAATGGAATTTGTATCGTTTTATTACAAAATTTGCCGAGCTACATGAATTGCCTAAAGCGGTTTTACTGTTAAAAGACATTAAAACCAGTTTGATGGATTTTTTCTTCACAGGAAGAGGCGATCACGACCATAAATTTGACAAAATCAAACATATATTAGAGTTTTATCCGCATTTGAAATATGTGTTGTTAGGCGATGATTCGCAACATGATCCTTTTTTATATGAAGATATTTGCAAAATTTTCCCGATTACGGTAAAAGCCGTTTACATCCGCCAAACCGGAAGTTCGAAAAAACAGAAAGCCATTGACGCTCTCAAAAACATGGAAAGCATGGGAGTTGACACTTGTTATTTTAGAGAAAGTAGCGAAGCTTTGTCGCATTCTGAGAAAATTGGGATTATTGCGGCACATTAAAATCCAAAAAAACACGGCTTTTGACCGTGTTCTATTCTATCCCTCAAGTTCCAACTGTATCATTTCCCAATCTTCTAAAAGTTGGTCAAGGTCTTTTTTCTTTTTGTTGTAAGCCGTAAAAAACGCAGCGTCTTCAATGTGTTTGTCGTAGTTGGAAGCGAGCATTTTATCGTCGTTTTGGATATCGGTTTCCAATTGCTTGATTTGGCTTTCCACTTTACTCAATTTATTTTGCAACGCCTTGTTTTTCTTTTGTTCTTCGTATGAAAGCGATTTGTTTTCCTTTGGAACTTCGGCTTTCACTACGTCTTTCTTTTCCACTTCACGCATGTTTTCCAGATTTCGCTGTTCGAGGAAAAAATTAATATCACCTAAATATTCTTTGATTTTCTGGTCTTTGAATTCGTATACGATGTTTGACATTCCTTGCAAGAAATCACGGTCGTGGGAAACCAGTAAAAGCGTGCCTTCATATTGTTGCAAAGCGGCTTTCAAAACATTTTTCGATTTAATATCCAAGTGATTTGTAGGTTCGTCCATCACCAAAACGTTAATCGGCTGAAGCAATAATTTACAAAGCGCCAATCGGTTTCGTTCACCTCCGGAAAGCACTTTTACCTTTTTTTCCACATCATCACCTCTAAACAAAAAAGCACCCAACATATCCCGAACTTTCGAGCGGTTAGAATCGTTTGCGGCATCTTGCATGGTTTGCAAAAGTGTAATTTCGCCGTCTAAATATTCGGCTTGGTTTTGGGCAAAATATCCCAGTTGCACGTTATGCCCCAATTTGATGGTTCCGGTGTAATCGATGTCTTTTACAATGGCTTTGATAAAAGTTGATTTTCCCTGACCATTTTGCCCCACAAAAGCAATTTTACTTCCTCTTTCCACCAAAAGCGAAATGTCCTTCAAAATGGTTTTTTCGCCGTATTTTTTTGTCACTTCTTCGGCTTCAACCACCACTCTACCTGGTGTGATAGAAACGGGAAAAGAAATATTCATTACCGAATTATCGTCTTCATCAACCTCAATTCTTTCTACTTTGTCTAATTTTTTAATCAGCGATTGTGCCATTGAAGATTTCGTAGCGCTATAACGGAAACGTTCAATCAATTTTTGGGTTTCTTCAATTTTTTTAGCCTGATTTTTTTGCGTAGCCAATTGCTTTTCGCGAATTTCCTGACGCAATTCTAAATATTGCGAATACGGTTTGTTGAAATCATAGGCTTTTCCAAGGGAAATTTCGATGGTTCGATTGGTTACGTTGTCCAAAAACATTTTGTCGTGAGAAACAATCACCACAACACCCGGGAAGGTTTTCAAGAAATTTTCCAACCAAATTATCGACTCAATATCCAAGTGGTTGGTAGGTTCATCCAAAAGTAAAATATCGTTCGATTGCAAGAGTAGTTTTGCCAATTCAATTCGCATTCTCCAACCTCCGGAAAAAGTTTCGGTTTGGTTGTTAAAATCTTCTCGTTTGAAACCCAAACCTAACAAAATTCGCTCGGTATTTCCCACATAATTATAACCGTCGAGCAATTCAAATCGATGGGTCAAATCTGACAAATCTTCAATTAATTTGGAGTAAGATTCACTTTCATAATCGGTTCTTTCTACCAATTGCTGATTGATATCGGCCAATCTTTTTTCTACAATTTTAATTTCGGTAAAAGCTTCATAGGCTTCTTCAAGTACGGTTCTACCTTGTTCAAAATCAATATCTTGTCGCAAAAACCCAATCTTCACTTCTTTTTCGGTTGCGATGCTTCCGGAATCTGGTGCAATGTCTCTTGCCAAAATTTTGAGCATGGTGGATTTTCCGGCTCCATTTTTTCCAACAAGACCTACGCGATCTCCTGAATTTAAACGAAAAGTGATTTCTTCAAATAAATAAGTTCCTCCAAAAGAAACCGATAAATTGTGGATATTTAACATGATTTGATGATTTGTAATGCGTAAATTTGCAGCAAAATTACTACTCCTAAAATATTTTGCAAATGTTTAAAAAAGGAACCAAACTCAATAGCATTTTAACAGGAACGTGCCCAAAATGCCAAAATGAAAAAATGTACGTCAATCCTAATCCATTTGTTTTAACCGAAGTTTTCAAAATGCATGAGCATTGTGGACATTGTGGGCAAAAGTACAAAATTGAACCGTCTTTTTTCTATGGTGCGATGTATGTAAGTTATGGCGTGGGAATTGCATTTGGCGTTGCGGCATTTATTGTTTCGTATTTTTTCTTCAATAGCAATTTAAAAACGGCGTTTATTGCGATTATTGCTACCTTGGTGATTTTTATGCCAATAATCATGCGATTGTCGAGAAATATTTGGATTAACTTTTTTGTCGATTATAATCCTGCCGAAGCAAAAAAATAACTACCAGATTATTTTCTTGAACCTTTTTATGCTGGCTTCAGAATCGATTTCTGTATTTTTTTCAATGGAATCAAATAATTGAAGCGCTAAATGCGGTCCAATCATCACACCTCGCGTCCCTAAACCATTTAGAATATGTACGTTTGAATGTTTGGGATGTGTTCCTGCCAAAGGTTTGCGGTCTTTAGTTGTCGGGCGAATTCCAGCCACATGATCGACGATTTCAAAGTCTAGTGAAACGATAGATTGCAAACTTTCAATTAATTCTTTTTTACCTTCAATTGTGGGAACGTTTGTTTTGTCTTCCCAATTGTAAGTGGCGCCAACTTTGTACAAATCATTCCCTAAAGGCATGATAAATACGGAAGATTTGATGACGGCATCGAGATTAAGGTTTGGAATTTTTACCAAAAGTAATTCGCCTTTGGTTCCAATGATAGGTAAATTATTAAAAAACGGATTGTTTACCACCCCGAAACCTTCTGCGAAGACAATATTTTTTGCTTGAATATTTTGGTATTGAACATACTCTGGAAATATCTGAAGTTCCTCAAAATGAAAAGAATTTTCTTGTAGCAAATTATTTTTTCTGAGCCAATTTCGATATTCCTTAAGTAACAATGCGGTATCCACATAACCAGTTTTCAGGATTTCTCCGAAACCGAAAGGAGCTGCAATTCCGTTATAATTTTTGTAAATAATTTCGGGCGATAGAAATTCCTCAAGTTCGCGCTTGTCGCTTGCATGGATAAAATCATTTTGCTCTTCGGCTGAAAATATTTTTCTAAAAAACCGAATCGGGAAATTAATTTCAATGCCCAATCTATTTTCAACGGCATCATAAAACGAATCTAACAATTGCAATTGCTTACTTGCTTTCCATGCTTTTGTGTACCGTTTTAAAATTACAGCGTTGTACATTCCGCCAGCAACTGTAGAAGAGTTCTGCGAATTATTGTCAAACAGAATGATGTTTTTATTATTTTGAAGAGCGGTTTCGGCGAAAGAAATTCCTGCCAACCCCGAACCCACAATTATGTAGTCTATCATGGTACAAAAATAAAAAACTCCCGCTGTTAAGCAGGAGTTTTATGTTGTAATTGGAGAAAATTTTAATTAATAATTCCACATGTCTTGTTCGAAATTGCGGATATTATCTTTGATTCGTTCAGACTCAAGCAACTGCATTTGTGCGTTGTCTTTAATGTATTCTTCAATTTGTCTGTCGCCCATTACATTTTCAACTTTGTAAATTGTTCCGTTAAAACGTCTTGAATTTAACAAGTGATCGAAAGTAATTGGTAACGCAGAATTTTTATTGTTAAATGCTTTTGCTTCATGCAAAACATCTCTTGCTGATGGAAAATAAACCCAGAACAATTCAATTGGATCTTCTTCTTCAGAACCCATTGTGTAAAGATCTGGAACTACAGGACAAATTCCTTGCAAACGGTATTTTAATTCACCTTGACGTTTGTCAAAATACCAGTATCCTTTGATTTTGTAACCCATAACGTTAGCAGCAGTAATTTCAGTTTTTACCAAATATTCTTCTGAAATTTGTTCACCTGCGTTGTATTGCTCACGAGCTGCATCAGTCGTATCAATACGAGTCCAGTTGATATCTTTCATCGTTTTTTTGGTAGTGAAATAACTATCATCGTAAACCTCAGTAATCGAACCATCTTTAATATTGTCAATTAACGTCTGGTACAATGACTTTCTGCCTTCCCCAAGATTTCCTTCAACCGGAAAATACATTGGAAAATTGATTCTTTCATCAAGGTCGATAAATTCCCAAACCATTTTCCCCATCAATACGTCACGATCGTGAACATATCCGTAAGGAAGCGGCTTATCATTATCAGACTCTAATTGAGCCGCAGTTTTTTTCCCGATTTCTTCAGGAGTTTTTGCATTTAGCAAGTTTGACTGTGCAAAACCAGTTGCAGTAGCTAAACCGAATGCAATCATTAATGAAAATTTTCTCCAATTCATTTTTTAATCTTATTAGTTTTCAGAGTTTATAACTCAAACTTTAATAAATTATTGTGTAATCTCGTAAGCTACTGGTGCTGTTTTAGGCAACATAATCGAGCTACCTTCTAATCTAGCTTTAATTTCAGAAATCATTACAACATCACCACGTCCTGCTTTTTGGATTGCAGATTTAGCTCTACCGTCCATTTTGTTTCCAGAAACTACCACTGTCGGTTGTCCAGGTACTTTAATATTAAATCCTGTAACAGTAATGTTTACATCAAAATCAAAGTCTTCAAGAATAGCGTTTACCGTTTGTACTTCTAAATTAGATTTCGGTCCTTTGATGGTACCAGTTTCTCTACCTCTCAAAGCTCCTGTTGGTCCAGGAATATTTTTGATTCGGAACACTTTTTTGTCATTGGCCATTTTACCGTCAGACATTTTACCGCTAACATTGATTACTACTTCGCGTCCGGCACCAGGTCTCATAACATATTTACCTCCAGCACCTCCACTTAAACCAGCAGCATTTGCTTTAACATCATTTGCAGAAATACCAGCAAATGAAATTGTCATAGGGTTATCTACACCACGGTAAACCACGTTCATTTTATCAGCAGAAATAGTAGCTGAGTTTGGACGAGGAACTACAACATATTTTCCTTTGAACGGAAGCGGCACTTCTTTACCATCTTCCATAAATGTAAATTGACCCGCAATATTTTGTTCTCCGACTCCACCTGCAGTCAAATTAATTTGAGCTTGACCGTTTTCAATACTTCCAGGACCCTTAAAACTTGTTGGCTTTGTATTAGCATCATAACGCCCTAATACAACCTTACCAGTAACCTTCTCTCCTTGGAAATATGCGTTTTTATCAAGAACAACAATTGCTTCATAATTTTTCATTGAAACTTGCGAAGCCAAGTTACCTTGAAGCATATTACTTAAAACTTCAGATTCAGTAGTTTTAACATCTGCTTGTAATTGGGTAATTTTGGTAAGCGACGCGATTAATGGAAATCCTTTGTAATGATAGTCTAACCAATCAATTGTGATTCCATCACGGTTTTTAACGGGATTAGTTGCAAATTTAGACTTTACCGATGAAGCTACGTTAGGAACTATTGCCGCAACACCGTCACGGAAAGCAGCAATTTTAGCTAAAAATTTTTGACCTTCAGCCGAAACTTTATCACCAGTAAAAAATTTTGAATCTAAGAAATCGCCTTTATCCATTACTTCGTAATCATTTGGATCATCAACGGAACCGGTCATCTCTTTTTTCAAATTCTCTAAATATCCATTTAAATCGTTTGCTAAAGCTTCAACCTTATCAGCATTCGCTTTTAACGGACCATATTGAGAAGCATTTTCTTCGACTTTTTTCTCAAGTCCTGCCATAAATGCGTCGTTTCTTTTAGTAGCATCTACGTTTGATTCTTCTAATTTTACTTTCATCAAACCGAAAGCAGATAAAACTTCTTTCGACATATTTAAAGCTAACATTGCGATGAAAACCAGATACATCAGGTTAATCATCTTCTGTCTAGGGGTTAATTTTCCTCCTGCCATTGTGTGTTTATTAGTTTACTTTTAATTAATAACTGAGTGATAAACTAATTAACCTCTGTTGCTCATTGCAGATAACATACCTCCATAAACATTGTTCAAAGAAGCAATGTTAGAGCTCATCAACTGCATTTGTTCTTTCAATTTAGCCGCGTTGTCAGCGATTTCTTTGTTAGCTTCAGCGTTTCTTGATGCGCTATCCAATTGCACTTTGTAAAGACCGTTTAGCGCTTCTAATGAAGATGCTGCGTTAGTCATTTCGTCAGCATATTTTCTTTGAGAAGCGATAGCATCTACAGTTGGCGCCATGTTTTTAGCAGCACCTTCAAAATTTTTGATAGAGTTTCCTAAAGAAGCCATCAAATCGCCATCAATTTTAGCTTCTTTCAACAAGTTGTCTAATTTTTGAGATAATAGTCCTTGTGCTTCAGTTGGGTTTTCTTTTTTCAATTCTCTTTTCTTTGCTTCACCACCTGCTAATTCAGGATATACCAAAGACCAATCCAATTCGTTGTCAACTGGTTCAAATGCAGATAAAGCAAAGATTAATGCCTCAACAACTAGTCCGATAGTCAACATTAAATTACCAGTAAGAGGACCGATTTCAATGTGAGTAATTTTGAATAACGCTCCAAGGATTACAACTGCTGCACCCATACCGTAAGCGAAGTTCATTGCTTTTTTGCTTAAAATTGCCATAATAAATAATAGTTTTTAGTTAGTTAAGAAATATAAATAGTTAAAAGTTGGTTACAAATTATCGTGCTGTGTTTCCTGTGTTTTGTGTTCCCATGTAATCTTGAACAGTTCTGAAACCAATAAAGCTTCTTGCGGAATCTGCGTATTCAAAATCACGGGTACTTACTTGCAAGAAATAAGCAACATCTTTCCAAGAACCACCACGTGTTACTTTACGTTGGTTTTTTACATCCGGGATATTCGGGTTCATGGTTGAAACATATTCATAAGCAGCAGCATCATAAGAAGTGTTTGTCCATTCTGCTACGTTTCCTGACATATTATAAAGGTTGTAGTCATTAGGATCATAAGATTTTGCTTCTACAGTATACAAAGCACCATCTGCCGCATAATCTCCACGATTTGGTTTAAAGTTAGCCAAGAAACAACCTCTGTCATTTTTAGCATAAGGACCACCCCAAGGGAACGTTCCTGATTCTAGACCACCTCTCGCAGCATATTCCCATTCAGCTTCACTTGGTAAACGGAAAGAGTTGATTTGGTTTCTACCTTTTTTCTTTGATTTGATGAATGCATTTTTATAAAGCGTTCTCCAAGCACAAAAAGCTTTAGCTTGCTTATGACTTACACCCACAACCGGATAATCATCATACGCTTGGTGCCAGAAATAATCGTTATGCATTGGCTCATTGTAAGAATAAGCGAAATCTTTAATCCAAACTGTTGTATCAGGATAAATTTCTATTGGCTCAGTTTTTTTGTAGAAATCTTTTCTTCCTTTTACTTTAACAGCTTCGTTAAGGTTTACTTCAGAATAACGGAATTTTAATTTAGAAACATCAATTGTTCTTAAACCATTATACGATTCTGCAGCAGGCAAATACATTGAATCCATTACCTCAACATAATATTCATCCGGATATTTCTGAGGATCAGTAATTAATTTCGCCTTTTTATTAATTTTTCTTCCTGCATACGGATCATCACCTGTACCTAAACTATAGTAATTTTCATACATATATTTATCGTAAGGAGACATTGTTGCCGGATCAGTATCATCAAAAGCAAATTCACCAATCCCGCCACTTCCAGCCGTTTGACCGAAATCTTCAGCAGCAATTGCTAAACGCATTCTGATTGTAGAATCTTTTACCCACTCCACAAATTGCTTGTATTCGCTATTTGTAATTTCGGTTTCGTCCATGTAAAAAGCACGAACGGTAACCGTTTTGGTTGGAGCATCCTGCACGTTAGCTAAATCGTCATCCGATTTACCCATAATAAAAGCACCTCCAGGAACTAAAGTCATCCCGTAAGGTTTCTCCGGATGCCACTTTTTGCCTTTAACACCTACCAATTCCCCTTTATCGCTGGAGCCACAGCTGGATAAAATTGACGCTAATGCTGCAAATGCAATGAACTTCTTCATATAAATTTGGGTTATTATAAATTCTTTAATTTTTAAGGGCGTAAACCTATCTATAATTTTTTTAAAAAGCAATTTTTTTTTCAAAAATTCCTTAATCAAACTATAATATTAAAATAAACTTTTGTTAAAAAAATCATTTAAGCCTTACGCATTTTTTTTCAATATTTCTAAACTACGTTTTTTCGTTGCGCTTTCCACCATCTTTCAGGGATTTCAGCCGAACATGCACCCAAATAATCCTCATGTGTGCAGGGTAATAACGTATTTCTTTTTAATTTATTATTAACATTAGAAAGAAAAGGTATTTCTATCCACCATCTTTCTGTTTTATTGCTTTTGTAAAAAACCAATTCTTCCTCCTCTAAAGGTACAATATACTTGGTATAATGGTCCCTGGTTCCGAAAGGATATTCGTTAGAGCGATAATGATAGCCTTCGATAAAATACCATAAAATTTGCGCAACTAATACCGCTTCTTGTTTTGAATTATTGTGATTAAATATGCCAAAAACTGAAACTTTATCACTAATTCCGGCATATCTTGCCAAAGAACATATTTCTTTTCCGTTAAATCCGTTGGGTGTAAAAGTAACAAAATTACCCGAATCACAAGATTTTACTGATGTTAAATCCAGACTTACAATATCGGCATCACGAAAAACGGGTTCTGCAATTGAGATATTACTAGAAACTTCTCCCAAACGAAAAGCGTCAAAAAATAATTTTTCGGTCAGATCGATTTCTTCTTGCGAATTATAGTAGGTTTGATAACCAACGTTACTAAAGTTAAAAAGATTATTTGGTTCTTCAACAATTATTTTTGTCAGATATGAATTAGAAGTCAATTTTTCTGCTGTTCCAAAATCAAATTTACTGTCAATAGCAACCAGATTTACCATTTGTTCCAATTGATCAAAACCTCTGTAAATAGGATAAGTCAAATCTTGCGAACCACCAATAATTACCGGAATAATTTTATTTTTAAGCAAAAAAGCCACCGTTGTTTTCACTGCAAAATAAGTATCCTCTAAGGAATTTCCAGGCAAAATATTTCCTAAATCAGCAATTGACGCTTCCCAATTTCCAGGAAAAAGACTATAAAATTCTCTTCGAATGTGCGATAACTTGGTGTTTTCAACTTCCAAATGTGCGCCTCGATTTTCCTTAACTCCAAAAATGGCAATTTTAATTTTATTCAAATCTGGAAAATCTTCATCGGTATGTAAAACCACTTTGCTTCCCAAATGTTGTGAAGTCAAGTTTTTGATGGTTGCCACAGTTTCCGAATCAAGCGGCGAAAGAAAATCGAATTCCATTTATTATTTCTTTTTAGCAGTAGTTTTTTTCTTAGCTGTTGATTTTGTCGCAGTAGCTTTTTTAGCCGCCGTTTTTTTCGCTGGCGTTTTTTTCTCAATCAAATCTTTCACCTGATCAAGCGTCATGGCAGCAGCATCAACGTCTTTACTCAACTCAATTTTAATTTTACCTTTTGTAATTACGGATCTTCCCCAACGTGCTTTTTCCACTTTAATTCCTTCGTCTTCCCAATGATGAATCACTTTATCGATATCTTTTTGCAATTTATCCTCAATTAATTCAACGATATCAGTTTGGGAAAGATTATCAAAATTATATTTTTTATTCACGTTGATAAACATACCGCTCCACTTGATAAACGGCCCAAAACGTCCCACTCCTTTTTGAACAGGTTCATTTTTATACGTAGCAATTGGCGCATCGGCTTGCTCCTTTTCGGCGATGAGTTCTTTGGCACGTTCAAAAGTTACATCCAAAGGATCTTCGCCTTTCGGCAAAGAAATAAAAGTTTTTCCAAAACGAACATAAGGTCCAAAACGACCGTTATTCACTTCAACTTCTTCGTCTTTGTAAGTTCCGAGATTTTTCGGAAGCAAAAATAAATTCAGTGCTTCTTCCAAAGTTATGGTTCCGATATTTTGATCAGACATTAAACTTGCGAAGATTTTTTGCTCGTCTTCTGCATCGCCAATTTGCGCCATTGGACCAAATTTCCCCAAACGAACGCTCACAGGTTTTCCGGTTTTTGGGTCTTTTCCTAAAATTCTTTCGCCTGATTCTCTTTCGGCATTGGCTTCAACATCTTTAACAGTAGGATGAAATTCGTTGTAAAACTCCTGCATCATTTTTGCCCAATTCATGTTTCCTTCGGCAATTTCATCAAAATCCTGCTCTACTTTTGCAGTAAAATTATAATCTAAGATACGTTCGAAATTTTTTACCAAAAAGTCCGTAACAATCGTCCCGATATCCGTTGGAACTAACTTTCCTTTATCAGAACCGGTTGTTTCGGTCAGCAATTTTTCGCGTGACTTCCCAGATTCCAATGTCAATTGTGTGTAATTTCTTTCAATGCCTTCCAAACTTCCTTTTTCCACATAATTTCTGTTGATGATAGTAGAAATCGTTGGTGCATACGTTGAAGGACGACCAATTCCGAGTTCTTCTAATTTTTTTACCAAAGAAGCTTCGGTATATCTTGACGGCGGACGCGAATATCTTTCGGTTGCCGTGATGTAATTATTGAGTAATTTTTCGTTAATTTTTAAAGCCGGAAGCATTCCTTCTTGCTCTTCATCTTCGTCATCGTTTCCTTCAAGATATACTTTTAAGAAACCCTCAAAAAGCAAAACTTCGCCTGTCGCAGAAAAAATTTCCGGATGATTATTGGCTTCAATCTTCACATTGGTCCGTTCTAATTCGGCATCAGCCATTTGCGAAGCCAAAGTTCTTTTCCAAATTAAATCATATAAACGCGCTTGATCTCGATCCACATTTACCGTATGAAGCGACATATCCGTCGGACGAATGGCCTCGTGAGCTTCTTGAGCTCCTTTACTTTTCGTGGTAAAATTTCGAGGTTTAGAAAATTCTTTTCCGTAAGAACGAATAATTTCGGCTTGAGCAGCAGTCATCGCTTCTTGCGAAAGATTCACGCTATCAGTTCTCATATAAGTAATCAAACCGGCTTCGTATAATCTTTGCGCCAATTGCATCGTAATCCCAACCGGAAGGTATAATTTTCTGGCTGCTTCTTGTTGTAAAGTGGAAGTTGTAAATGGTGCAGCTGGTGATTTTTTAGTAGGCTTTGTTTCGAGATCTCCTACTTTATAAGTTGACCCGATATTTTTTTGCAAAAAATCCTCAGCTTCTTTTTTGGTACCAAAATTTTTTGGAAGTTTTGCTTTAAACGTTTTCCCTGCTTCGTTTGAAAATTCTGCTGTAACCGAATAAGTAGCAACAGCATTGAAGTTTTGGATTTCGCGTTCGCGTTCTACGATTAACCTTACCGAAACCGACTGTACTCTTCCAGCCGAAAGTCCGCCTTTAATTTTTCGCCATAACACAGGAGAAAGTTCGTAACCAACTAAACGATCTAAAACCCTTCTCGCTTGTTGGGCATCAACTAAATCATAATTGATATCACGTGGATTTTCGATTGCTTTTTGAATTGCTGATTTAGTAATTTCGTGAAAAACAATACGTTTGGTTCTTTTTTTATCCAATTTTAATTCTTCCGCCAAGTGCCAAGAAATGGCTTCTCCCTCGCGGTCTTCATCACTTGCCAACCAAACCGTTTCGGCATTTTTCGACAAATCTTTGAGTTTTTTTACCAAAGCTTTTTTATCCGGAGAAACTTCGTATTTAGGTTTAAAACCGTGTTCTACATCTACACCAATTTCTTTTGAAGGAAGATCCGCAATGTGACCGTAACTCGATTCTACTTGAAACTCTTTTCCTAAAAATTTCTCTATGGTTTTTGCCTTGGCAGGCGACTCAACAATTACTAAATTTTTTGCCATAACATTTTTTTCTTTCTGGAGCAAAAGTAGGCAAATTTTTAAATCTTCATTTATAATTTAATTTTATACCTTAATATATAGTCTAATTTGGAAGTCTGTCAATTGATAATCAGCGACTATTTTTTTTTGATTTCATCCTTACAAAAAAGAAAAAATAGTTGCGATTATAAAATTTAATCTTACCTTTGCACCCGAATAGGAAAACCCTTTTCATACATAAAAATCATTTAAAAAAATATTGGCATGTACTTAACTAATGAAGTTAAAGCGGAAATTTTCGCTAAACACGGAGGAAAAGCAGAAAACACCGGTTCTGCAGAAGGTCAAATTGCGTTGTTCACATTTAGAATTAGCCACTTGACTGAGCATTTGAAAAAAAATCGTCACGACTACAATACTGAGCGTTCGCTTGTTCTTTTGGTAGGTAAAAGAAGAAGCTTGCTTGACTATCTTAAAAAGAAAGATATCAACAGATATCGTGAGATTATCAAAGAATTGGGTATCAGAAAATAATTCGATACAGAAAAGAGGTGCAAACGCGCCTCTTTTTGTTTTATAAAATATTGCCGAAAAAAGTTTGGTTTTTCATTGGGTTTTAGACAACTACACTACAACAACACACAACAACACAACTAAAACCCATTGTTTAATCAAAAAGAAAGAAATTTATGATTCCACAAGTTTCAAAAGAAATTATCGATTTGGGAGATGGAAGAAGCATCTCAATCGAAACAGGGAAATTGGCAAAACAAGCAGATGGTTCTGTAGTGGTGCAAATGGGAAATGCGATGTTGTTAGCAACAGTAGTTTCGGCAAGAAGCGCATCTCCTGGCATCGACTTTTTACCATTGACTGTTGATTACCGCGAAAAATTTGCAGCAGCAGGACGTTTTCCTGGCGGATTTTTCAAAAGAGAAGCAAGACCAAGTGACGCAGAAGTATTGACAATGCGTTTGGTTGACCGCGTTTTGCGTCCGCTTTTCCCGGATGATTACCATGCCGAAACGCAAGTAATGATCCAATTAATGTCTCACGACGAAGAAGTAATGCCGGATGCTTTGGCAGGTTTGGCAGCTTCGGCAGCTTTGGCTGTTTCAGACGTTCCGTTTTCAACTTTGATTTCGGAAGTTCGCGTGGCGAGAATCGACGGAAAATTCATCGTCAACCCAAGCCGTGAGCAATTAGCACAATCGGACATCGATATGATGATTGGAGCATCGAAAGATTCGATTGCAATGGTTGAAGGAGAAATGAAAGAAATTTCTGAAAAAGACATGGTTCAGGCAATTAAATTTGCTCATGAAGCCATTAAACTTCAGATCGCGGCTCAAGAAAAATTAAAAGCTGCTTTAGGAAAAGAAATGCGTACGTACGACGAAGAAAGAAACGACGACGCTATCAAAGCAAAAGTGTACGAACTTTCTTACGATAAATATTTTGCAATTGCTCAAGAAAGCTCTGCAAAACACGAACGTTCGGAGAAATTTAGCGTGGTAAAAGATGAAGTAAAAGCTGCTTTTAGCGAAGAAGAATTACTTGAAAACGCAGATTTAATCAGTAAATACCTTTACAAATCGCAAAAAGAAGCCGTTAGAAACGTAATTTTAGATTTGGGAATTCGTCTTGACGGAAGAAAAACTACCGAAATCAGACCAATCTGGTGTGAAATTGATTATTTACCATCAGTTCACGGATCGGCAATTTTTACTAGAGGAGAAACTCAAGCGTTGGCAACTGTAACATTGGGAACTTCAAGAGAAGCTAACCAAATTGACTTGCCTTCGGAACAAGGAGAAGAAAAATTCTACCTTCACTATAACTTCCCTCCTTTTTCAACTGGAGAAGCAAAACCTTTGAGAGGAACGTCAAGAAGAGAAGTTGGTCACGGAAACTTAGCACAACGTGCTTTGAAAAACATGATTCCAGCAGAAAATCCTTATACAGTTCGTATTGTTTCTGAAGTATTGGAATCAAACGGATCATCATCAATGGCAACAGTTTGCGCGGGAACATTAGCATTGATGGATGCTGGAGTTCAAATGACAAAACCGGTTTCTGGTATTGCCATGGGATTAATTTCTGATGATAAATCTGGAAGATGGGCTGTATTGTCTGATATTTTAGGAGATGAAGATCACCTTGGAGATATGGACTTTAAAGTTACCGGAACTGCTGACGGAATTACCGCTTGCCAAATGGATATTAAAATCGAAGGATTGGCGTATGACATCATGGAAAAAGCGTTGGAACAAGCAAGAGACGGACGTCTTCACATTTTGGAAAAACTTACCGAAGTAATCGCTCAACCAAAAGCGGAAGTGAAACGTTATGCACCAAAAATCATTACCAGAACTATTCCTGGAAACTTTATTGGAGCATTGATTGGACCTGGTGGAAAAGTGATTCAAGAATTACAAAAAGCAACCGGAACTACTATTGTAATCAACGAAGTAGATGAGCAAGGAGTTGTAGAAATTTTAGGTACAAGTCCGGAAGGAATTGACGCTGTTTTGGCAAAAATCGACTCAATTATCTTCAAACCACAGTTAGGAGAAGCTTACGAAGTAAAAGTAATCAAGATGCTTGATTTTGGAGCGGTTGTAGAATATACAGCAGCACCAGGAAATGAAGTTTTGCTTCACGTATCTGAATTGGCTTGGGAAAGAACAGAAAATGTTGCCGATGTTGTAAAAATGGGCGACGTGTTTCAAGTGAAATATTTAGGACTTGATCCTAAAACCAGAAAAGAAAAAGTTTCTAAAAAAGCACTTCTTCCAAGACCTCCAAGAGACGAAAACCGTCCGCCACGAGATGAAAACAGACCACCTCGTAACGACAATCGTCCGCCACGTGAGGATAAAAAAGAAAATTAATTTTTTAAATAAAGGTTAATTCACCTAAACCCCCATTTCATGTATTTGAAATGGGGGTTTTAAATTATTTTCATTTTACAGGCAACCTTTTATGTATAGTCAACACTTAGGTTTATAACTAAATCGTTTTACTATGAAAAATTTAAAATTAATCAGCTGCTTTTGGTTACTTTACGTCTTATCTTCTTGCTCTGCAGACAGCGAGAGCGTTGATGTTACTAACGATGTAGAAATCACACACTTTAATTATAGGTCTGTAGGTGCTGATGGATCCATCTCAAACCCGACCCAATATGAATTACAAAACAACAGAATTATCAGGGTCACTAAAGGAAACCAAACTTTACAAGAATATTTTTACGAAAACAATTCGATTTCTGAAATATTAACTTACACTTCTGGAGTATTGACCTCCAAAGAAAATTATTTTTATGAAAATGACGAATTAGTAGAATACAAAACTGCAAACTATTCCCCAAATTATCCTAGTACATATAAATATTTGTTCACACATACTAATGACACTATTTTTTCAGAGCTTCATCAATCTAACGATGGAATCAATTTCGAAATCTTGTCTGAAAGCAAAATAGTATTGGTAAATAATGATCGGGTTTATTTTGAAGACAGAACAATGAACGACCTCCACACAACAATCATTCAATCTACTTATGATGGAAACGGTAATCCAGTATCAGAAATCTTACAATACAACGGCTTAATAATGACGCCCCAAACCAAACATATTACTTACGATTCCACTCTTAATGCTTACGGCTTAGTTATGGAAAAAACGTATGGTAGAAAAAATTTAATGCTACTACATCACACGCTACAAAACGCCATTAACCATGTTAGTGTGAAAACGCTGTCTCGCAACAACATCTTGACTTTTGAACAATCGAGCTTTCAGAACGTATCGTTTGAAATAATTCACGACATTAACGCTAACAATTTCAGTGACCAAACTATTTACAAAGCATATGTTGACAATCAGCCGTGGGACCATTTTTTATATGAATTTTATTTCAATTAAAACGTTGATAGCCATAACCTTAAGCAAACTTTTTTGAAACTGTCAAAACTAATAAAATCTTGCGTAAAGCAAAACCGAAAAGCGCAGCAACAATTGTATGAAATGTACAAGAAGCCGCTATTTGCCTTATGCTTAAAATACTGTACCAATGAAGCTGAAGCCGAAGACAATTTGCAAGACGCTTTTGTAGAAATATTTTTGAATATAAAAAAGTACAAAGGCGAAGGTAATTTTGAAGGTTGGATGAAACGCATAACCATCAATAAAGCCATACAGAAATTCAAATCTTCAATCTCAACAAAAGAAATTGATGCAAAAATGTTTCCCGTGGTGGAAGATGAAATTGAGCCGCCACCAGTTTCGATGGATAAACTTCTGGAATTGATTCAAGAGCTTCCCAATCAATACCGCATTGTTTTCAATCTATTTGAGTTAGATGATTATTCGCACAAGGAAATCGCTCAAATGTTGTCGATTTCAGAAGGTACATCGAAATCAAACTTACACAAAGCGAAGGTGATTCTTCAGAACAAAATAATTGCTCTTCAACCCAAAAAATATTCTAATGGAATCTAAAAAAGATATCGGTAAAATTTTTCGCAACGGATTGCAAGGCATTGATAAATCACCGTCAGCTGATTTATGGCAAAAAATTGAAGCTGATTTAGACAAAAAGAAGCGAAGAAAAAGAGCTCTTTGGTTGTTTTCGGGAATTTTCCTTTGCATCGTTTTCTTAGGCGGAAGTTTTTTAAGAATGAATTTCCAGAACATAACCCCATCAGGTTCTGAAAGAAATTTAGAAAGAAATTTAGAAGGAAACTCAGAAACAAGTTCGGAAATTAATTTAAACGGAGATCAAACAAAAATTGACAATGATTTAAAAACTAAGGTTGATAAATTACAATCTGAGAAAGCTGTATCTGAGAGATCCATAGTTGGTACCAATCTAAACTCCTCAAGTGCAAATATTTCAAATTTCTCTAAACAAAACAGAAAGCAAAATAAAAATCATCAAAATAAATCTCTGATTTTCGACCCAAACCGAACTGATTCAGAAACCATTTCTCAAAATAATTTAAATGACGGGAAAGGAAAAAGAGAGAATATTTTTGTACCAAACGATTCAACATCAACCGAAAATACTATTGCAGAAAACAAAAAAACAGAAAAGAAAAAACAGCTGCCAAATACAGAAAAAGAATCTGAAAAAAAACTTGAACAGCCATATGACGAATTTCACGTAAGTGCATATTGTGGCTTAAATTATGGCGGATATTTTGGCGACTTCACTCCCATTTCGAATAATGAAATCACTAAAGAAAGTCCTCAAATTCAATCTGTTTATGGAATATTAGGACGTTTTATGTTCGATGAAAATTTAGGCATTCAATTAGGTGTCGGAAAAATCCATAACCGTTATTTTTCTACTATCGAAAAGCCGGGAACTGATTTTATCAACACTCAAAATGTAAGTACTAACATGCTTATTTCTGAACTAAATTCTGTGTTTCAAAATGAAACTAAAGTGAGATTCAGATATGAAAGTGAATATGTTGAAATTCCGCTCGAGGCTTATTATGTGGTAAGAGAAAGGAATGTTGGCGTAGCATTTTCGGCTGGCGTAAGTATGTTGTTAGCAGGAAAAAATAAAATTTTCGCAAGTTCGGAAAATGTAGAACAAATGGAAATTGGTCATCTTAAAACAACCATCAGTTCAGGTTTCACAGCAAATGCAAAAGTATATTTGTTTTACAAATTAACCCCATCGCTTCAAGTGGAACTCTTTCCTTCCATGCAATACAGAATTATGGGTGATACCGATAATTCCAATTACAGTTCCTACTTTTTTTCCGTGAGAAGCGGACTAACCTATAAATTTTAATTTTGATTAATTCACCTAAACCCCCGTTGCATTCAGTTGAAACGAGGGTTTTATTTTTTTTTCAAAAATTCCAACTCCCCGAAATACCAAAATTAACTGATGAACTTCCAAAATTATTTTCCACTTTCGAATTAAATAAATCGTATGGCGAATAGTGATAACTGCAATGTACTCCAAAACCGTGGTATATTATTTTTAAACCTTGCGTAACCGCAAAAGTATTCAGGGTAGGTTTTAAACCTTTGTACGAATCACCTTCTGGTTTAGTGTAATGCAAATATTTCCAACCCAATCCAGAATTAGTTTCGATGTGGAAATTCTCGTTTTTAGATTGTACAATAAATCTCGAATATCGGAAACCAAGCAGAAATGAAGTTTTACTTCCTTCTAAATTCAAAATTTCGTTGTTAAATCGGTACGCCACTTTTTTTCCGCTAATGATTCCGCTTAATTCAGCACCAAAATCTATAAACTGTCTTTTGGCCACTTTTGTTCTCATGTAAAACGCGGTATTAATGGAACTTTGGTATTTGTCCGATAAATTCCCGAGTGGAATTCCATAACTTACATCTAAAATATTTCGTTTGTACAAATCTATTTTAGGAAAAACAATTGTGTCTTGAGCATTCATTTGAAATGCCATCAAAACAAAAAATAGCAGCTTATTCATTTGGCAAAAGTTTAAAATTAGTATTTGATTTATACGAATTGCCTGCTCCAAAGATGAGCAACATTCCTTCATTTACGTTGTGTTTCCTGAACAATATTTCATTTTCATCAGGCAGATAAATTGTGTACTTCGTCATTTCTTTCGCGATAAAAAGTACCGGAAACGAAACCGTTTCATAATTCGTGTAAAACACAAATCTTCTACGATAACGCTGTCCGGGAATTTTCAATACCACCGATTTTTCATTTAAACAATTGAATTTAAGTTGCAATTCTTTTTCAAAAATGGAAATCTGAATCGGTTTTGAATAATCGATATTTTCCATGTTCGACAAAGTTTTTAATAAGCTTCGGGTGTAAATTCTGTCATTATGAGGATTATCAAGCGTGTCCAAAACATCAAAAAATCGCCCCGAAAAACTTTTCGGAATTCGTTTAAAACTGTCAGCGTTCAACTCATTTTGCACGCTACACGAAAGAAAGCAATTAGCATGAGCTAAAAGAATCATGATTTTAAAAAGTTTTTTCATAATAATCGATTTAAAATTTCAAATCAAAATTATTGCAGTAAACACAAATCGTATCGCTAAAAACAATTATTAAATTTTATATATTTGTGAAAATCGCAAATAAAATGAATAACCAGTCCATTTTGTTGGGAATCATCAGGAAATTGTTAACCAAAAATTCTTCGCTTATTGAGGAAATCGCCACGGTTTTGGAGATTAGTTATGACGCTTCACACCGAAGAGTTTCGGAAAAAAGTAAATTTTCGATTGAAGAAACTGTGAAACTTTGCCAGCATTTTTCAATTTCCATGGATAAAATTTTTGGTCAAAACCACCATAAAGTTATCGTTGAAAAAACAAAAGAAATTCAATCGTTCGCGGATTTAAACTTGTATTTCAAGCAATCTGCAGATAATTTAAAGTCGTACGAAGCAAATTCAAAAATGTTTTATTCGGCGAAAGACATTCCGCTTTTTTACACCATTGGAGCAACTTTGTTATCGAAATTCAAGTTGTATGTTTGGATGAATTTATTGATTGCTCGCGAAAATCAAGAGCGTTTTGAAAAATTTACCGTTGATCAATCGCTTTTAGAATACAGTTTTAAATTGCAGAAAGTTTACGAAAACGCAGAAGTACACGAAATATGGAACGACACGACCATCAACAGTACGCTTCAGCAAATTTTATATTTTTTTGAATCCGGATTATTGTCGCACGAAAACGCTACTTTATTATACGAAGATTTGAAAAATTTGCTTAGAAAAGCTGAAGAAAAGTCCAACAAGAATACTTCAAATTACCATCTTTATTACAACGAACTCTTGATTCTCAACAACAATGTTTTAATGTCGAATCCCGAAAAAAAATCGCTTTTTGTTCCTTACACCATGCTCGGATATTTCATTACCGAAGACATTTCCACTTGTAACAATGCTTCTGAATATTTTTTACATCAAATCAAAAACTCGAAATCCCTAAACCTTTCCGGAACTCGTGACCGCAAATTATTTTTCAACAAAGCCAACCAAAAAGTAGATTTTTACTTACAAAAAATAAATACAACCGCTTTCGATTTTTAGTTAAAAACCAACATTCGAAAAAAAATTCAAAACATTTGTAACTTTTTTGCGTTAGCTTACGTATAACAATCTGAAACTAAATTTGAAGGAACAATTTAAATGAGACAACTCAAAATTACCAAGCAGGTAACAAATCGTGAGACTGCTTCCCTGGACAAATACCTACAAGAAATTGGTAAAGTTGACCTTATCACCGCAGATGAAGAGGTAGAATTAGCACAAAGGATTAAAGCGGGTGACCAAAGAGCTCTTGAAAAACTTACAAAAGCCAACTTGCGTTTCGTAGTTTCCGTAGCAAAACAATATCAAAATCAAGGACTTACACTTCCCGATTTAATCAACGAAGGAAATTTAGGATTGATTAAAGCCGCACAACGTTTCGACGAAACTCGTGGTTTTAAATTCATTTCTTATGCCGTTTGGTGGATTCGTCAGTCGATTTTGCAAGCTTTGGCAGAACAATCACGTATCGTTCGTTTGCCTTTGAACAAAATCGGGTCGATTAATAAAATCAATAAAATGTACGCTTTGTTAGAGCAATCTAACGAAAGACCGCCATCTGCCGAAGAAATCGCAAAAGAATTGGACATGACCGTGAACGACGTAAAAGAGTCCATGAAAAATTCTGGTCGTCACCTTTCCATGGATGCTCCGTTAGTTGAGGGAGAAGATTCAAACCTTTACGATGTATTGCGTTCTGGTGAATCGCCAAACCCTGACAGAGAATTAATCCATGAATCTTTGCGTACCGAAATCGAGCGTTCTTTAGAAACCTTGACGCCAAGAGAAGCAGATGTAGTAAGACTTTACTTCGGTTTAGGCGATCAACATCCAATGACTTTGGAAGAAATTGGCGAAACTTTTGATCTTACAAGAGAACGTGTTCGTCAAATTAAAGAAAAGGCAATTCGCAGATTAAAACACACTTCGCGAAGCAAAATTTTAAAAACCTATTTAGGCTAAAATATTTTCCATTTCGGAAATACCGCAACAAACAGTTTCAAAACTGTTCGTTTTTTGATTGATGATTGAAACTCCGGCTGATTACCGGAGTTTTGCTTTTTAAGTAGTTTAGTTATCAGTAAGTAGTGATCAGTAATTAGTTTTCAATCCGAAGTTCAAATCTGAAATCTAATATCTGAAATCTAATATCTGAAATCCAAAAATTATGGCGTGCCCCTGCGGGTCGGGCTTTCCGCTACAATCTTTTATTTTTTAAAGAAAAAAATAAAAGGATTTCCGCTGCAATCCCTCACGCAACCATAGAAAAAATCTGCAAAAATTTACAATTTCTATTTCAAATCAGTCAAAATCTCAGTTCTCCTATCTAATCTCACTTCTTAAATCATAAATCATAAATCCCATATCATAAATAAAAATTACCTTTGCCAAAACAACAACACAATGAAAAATATCCTAATTGCACCATCGGTTCTTGCCGCTGATTTTGGAAACTTGCAACGCGACCTCGAAATGATCAACGACAGCCAAGCCGATTGGTTTCACATCGACATCATGGACGGCGTTTTTGTACCCAATATTTCCTACGGAATGCCGGTTTTAGAAACCATTCAAAAACACGCCAAAAAAACCATCGATGTGCATGTAATGATTGTCGATCCGGATCGTTACATCAAAACTTTTGCCGCTCTTGGAGCCAATGTTCTGAGCGTGCATTACGAAGCGTGTAACCATCTTCACCGTACTTTGCAAGCCATCAAAGCCGAAGGTATGAAAGCTGGTGTTGCCATCAATCCGCATACTCCAGTTTCTTTGCTTGAAGAGTTAATCAACGACATCGATGTGGTTTGCGTCATGAGCGTAAATCCAGGTTTCGGCGGACAATCTTTCATTGAAAATACTTATAAAAAAGTCAAACAACTGAAAGAAATTATTGTTCGCAACAACGCATCCACTTTAATTGAAGTTGACGGCGGCGTGACCAACAAAAATGCCAAACAATTAGCGGAAGCTGGTGCAGATGTTCTGGTTGCCGGAAGCTACGTTTTTAAAGCCGAAAACCAAATTGAGACCATTGCCGATTTGAAAAAAATTGCTTCAGTTTAAAAATTTACAACGAAATAAAAAAGCCTGCAGAACTTTATTTTTGCAGGCTTTCTTTTTGATAAAAAATCAAGAATTATTGATAATTAATCATTCGTTTTACCTTTTGAAATAAATCAGGGAAATGTTTCTCAAAATCACGCGGCGATTCAAAAAAATGCTCCAAAATTACCGCCAAAAATTCATATTGATTTTCAAAGGCATATTTCCGGAAATAATTTTTTTCGATTAAATTTTTAGTAAAATTCTCATCCTGAAGTAACTTGGTAATCGAGGTAAATTCGTCGAAAAAAATGCTGGCATTCACATCACGACTTTTAATGGAATGTAGGTGAATTACATGGGCAAATTCATGCAAACCCAGATTTACATTGTCATTGGTAGATTGATGACCTTCGATAAAATGTTGCCATGAAAAAGCAACGGTTTTCATTTTAGGATTAAATTCACCTTTGTGATGGGTTCCGTTTGTTTCGGAAAAATAAATATCCGGATAAATTACGATGGTTTTTAAAAGTCCGGTTAAGTAATTCCGGAAGCCAAAGGTAAGCATGACGTAGGTTCCTGCGATTAAAAATTTCATTCCGGCAGTAACTTCAATGTCTTTTCCTACAAATTTGTGCCGTTCTAAAAAGCACTTCACCCGGTTTTCAAAATACCGTTGCTTTTTGGGCGACAACCTTTTATAGAATGGAAATTCTTTGAGCATGAAGGATTTTTGCTCAGGAGAAAATCTGGAAGGAAACAAATAAAAATGAACTAAAAGCGGTTTTTTGAATATGATAGCGTAAGCCGGTTCAATGAATTTATTGAAAAGCAAAACGATTAAAACAAACCCGACAAAAAACGCGAAAATGGTGGAACTTTCCATAAAAAATTTCAGAAGGCTCAAGATAAAACTTATTTGTGGGACTGGAAAGTTTTACTGAGAAAATAAAAAAAGAGGAAAATAAAAAAAACCGTAAAATCAAATTTTGATTTTACGGTCTGTGACCCCGGAGGGATTCGAACCCCCAACCAACGGAGCCGAAATCCGTCATTCTATCCAGTTGAACTACGAGGCCATTTCGGTTTGCAAATATAGCCGAATTTTATTGTTAAATAGGACTATGCCAATAATTTTTTAACGATGGTGGAGATAGTTTTTCCATCGGCTTTGCCAGCTAATTCTGCGGAAGCTAACCCCATAACTAATCCCATGGCTTGCATTCCCGAAGCGTTATTTTCCGCAATAATTTTAGAAACAACTGCTTCAATTTCGGTTTCGGATAATTGTGCCGGAAGAAATTTTTCGATGATGGCGGCTTGTTGAATTTCGGGTTCTGCGAGGTCTTCGCGTCCTTGTTCTTTGTAAATGTTAGCCGAATCTTTACGTTGTTTTACGAGTCTTTGTAATAACTTGATTTCGTTTTCTTGCGAAATTTCTTCTTTTGACCCGGTTTCAGTTTGGGCTAATAACAATGCCGATTTAACAGCTCTTATGGCTTCAAGACTTAATGTGTCTTTGGCTCGCATTGCGTTTTTGATTTCGTCGTTGATTTGGTTTTGTAAGCTCATTTTATTTTTTTTTGCCTAATGTTTAAGAAATGCCTTTTGTTAATTTAATAGCCCCGATTGTAGGGGAAATATTTTTATTTTTTTTATGGAACTTGAACTGAATAGTTTTGGTTGAAAAAAATAAAAATATTGGAACGGAAAGCGGGAACTACGATTAAAAAATGCCTAAGCGATTGGCTCCTGATTCTCGAAGCGAAGATAAAAAAATAACCCGGAATTTCAATGAAAAATCCGGGTTACAGGGTTTTGGTTTGAGTTAGTTAATCCACGTTATCGTGAAGGAACGAGTTGTTAGAACGCAATTGTAAATCGTCGTTGCTATCGGTTCCTAACGACATTCGGGACTTGCTATTGTCTGCCTGATTGCTGGTGAGGTCGATTCCCATTCGCTTGTAGGCTGGTTCTTTTTCGAATTCGTCAACGCGTGAAGGATTGTTGTGAAATTTGTAATTAAATTCTTTCATTTTAGCTCTTCTCTCGTCTGCTCTTTTTTTCAAGGTTTGCTCGATTGTCATTTCTAATGGCGAAATTTCTTCGAAGCTTGGATTGTTGAATTTTGGCGTTTCCACTTCTTTTACCTGAAGGTCGAGTTCTTTGTCGATTGGCATTTCGGTTTTGGCGACTGGCTTTGATTGTGTCAGTTCGTTTTCGATTTCCATGTAATCTTCCAAGGAATATTTGATAACGCCGTTTTGGTTTACTTCAGTAACAGGCACAACTTGAACAGGTTGGTTTACCTGAATTTCTTTAGTATCATCGCTTAAATCGAAGAAAATCCTTTCTGGTTTTGGTGTTTCGGCTACCGGTTTTGGAGCGGGAACATCGAAGGAAAATGTGATTTGTTCTTCTTCTTTTTTATGGATGATAAATTCGGGCTCACGCACTTCCATCTCTTTTACTTCGTCAGTTGTGATGTAAAATTCGTGTTCGCTGATTGGCGATACGATTTGAAATTCTACATCGATGTTTTTGATGAATTCTGTAGTTTTCACTAAATCAGAGACTTCTGCAACCGGTTCTGGCTTTGCGGGAATGATTTCTGGTTCTTCTAAGGAGAAAACTATTTTTTCTTCAACTACCGGAATTTTTTTTTCTTCTACGACTGGTGCTGCAAAATCGAACGACTGAACGGGTTTGTGAGATAAATCACGTCCCATTCTTTGCTCGTCTTCAAGCGCGTGAATGATTTTTTTAGGTTCTGTGTTTACGATTTCGGCTTGTTGCTCGATGTTGAAACCTGTTGCAATAATAGTTACTGCAATTGACTCACCTAAAGATTGATCTTCGCCAACACCCATGATGATGTTTGCGTTGTATCCTGCTTCGGCTTGGATGTGATCGTTGATTTCTCCAATTTCGTCAATGGTAATTTCATTGGTTCCAGAAACGATAAGCAACAATACGTTTTTGGCACCAGTAATCTTATTGTCGTTAAGCAATGGCGAATCCAAAGCGGCAACAATGGCTTCTTTAGCTCTATTATCTCCAATTGCTGTTGATGATCCCATGATGGCTGTTCCGCTGTCTGACAAAACGGTTTTAGCATCTTTAAGGTCGATATTTTGTGTGTAGTGATGTGTAATTACTTCGGCAATTCCTCTTGAAGCGGTTGCCAAAACTTCGTCAGCTTTCGAGAATCCAGCTTTAAAACCAAGGTTTCCGTAAACTTCACGAAGTTTGTTGTTGTTAATTACAATTAATGAATCTACTTGTTTTCTCAATCTTTCAACTCCTAAAAGTGCTTGTTCTGAACGTACTTTTCCTTCAAATTGGAACGGAATGGTTACGATTCCAACGGTTAAAATGTCGCGTTCTTTTGCTAGTTGCGCAATTACTGGAGCTGCACCAGTTCCGGTTCCACCACCCATTCCGGCAGTAATGAAAACCATTTTGGTATTGCTGTCAAGCATTTTTTCGATGTCGGAAATACTTTCAATTGCAGATTGTTGTCCTACTTCAGGGTTTGCTCCAGCTCCAAGACCTTCGGTTAGGTTCACTCCTAACTGAATTTTGTTAGGAACAGCACTATTTTGCAACGCTTGCGAATCAGTATTACAAACGATAAAATCTACTCCTTTTATTCCTTGTTGAAACATGTGGTTGATTGCGTTACTTCCGCCACCTCCAACGCCAATTACTTTAATTACATTTGATTGATTTTTAGGCAAATCGAATGCAATATTTCCAAAATCTGAGTTGCTTGTCATAATATTTGGTTTTTTAATTTCTTTTTCTACTTAATTTATTTGGCTGATACTACTTTATTCAGCATTATCTAAAAATTCTCTAATTTTCTCTAAATATTTGTCGAGGATCGATTTTTTCACTCTTTCTCCTTGACTTGGCGGAACGGTCATTGGGGTTTCCTGAATGTCTTCAACTACCAAAGGTTTTTCCTCTTCTGGTTGTGCTATTGGAGCCACTGGAGTTGGATAAACTTGCTTAACGGGTTGCTGAATTTCTTTTGGAACCGCACTACTTGTATTATTTCTGACAGAATTCATCACTAACCCTACGGCTGTAGCATATAACGGACTTGAAATTTCCTCGTCAGAATTTCCTGCCAAATGTTCGTTAGGATAACCAATTCTAGTGTCCATACCGGTGATATATTCCACCAATTGCTTGATATGTTTTAGCTCCGAGCCACCTCCGGTTAACACAATTCCTGCGATTAATTTTCTACGTGGATCTTCATGACCGTACGCTTTGATTTCGGCAAAAACCTGGTCGATAATTTCCACTACACGTGCGTGAATGATTTTCGAAAGATTTTTTAAAGAAATTTCTTTGGGTTCTCTTCCTCTCAATCCCGGAATTGATACAATTTCGTTGTCTTTATTTTCACCAGGCCAAGCTGAACCAAATTTTACTTTCAGCAATTCGGCTTGTTTTTCGATGATCGAACATCCTTCTTTAATATCTTCGGTAATCACATTTCCTCCGAAAGGAATTACGGCGGTATGGCGAATAATTCCGTCTTTAAAAATCGCCAAATCAGTCGTTCCACCTCCGATATCAATCAAAGCAACACCTGCTTCTTTTTCTTCTTGACTCAAAACCGCATCTGCAGAAGCCAAAGGTTCTAAGGTCAATCCCGAAAGGTCTAAACCAGAACTTTTGATACATCTGCCAACATTTCTGATAGAAGCCGCTTGACCTACAACAACGTGAAAACTTGACTCAAGTCTTCCGCCATGCATGCCAATTGGTTCTTTAATTTCGCTTTGACCATCAATTTTAAATTCTTGTGGCAAAACGTGAATAATTTCTTCTCCCGGAAGCATCGCTAATTTATGAACTTGATTCACTAATAAATCAATGTCATTGTCGCTAATCACTTCGTCAGGATTATTTCGGCTGATGTAATCGCTGTGTTGTAAACTGCGGATGTGTTGTCCGGCAATTCCTACTACCACATCTTTAATTTTATATCCAGAATTTTCTTCTGCTTCATGAATTGCTTGCTGGATGGATTGAATGGTTTGGGTAATATTATTTACAACACCACGTGCCACACCAAGGCTTTTAGATCGTCCAACGCCTAAAATCTCTAGTTTTCCATACTCATTTTTCTTCCCAATCATTGCGACAATTTTTGTTGTCCCAATGTCTAAACCTACTGCAATGCTCTCTTTTTCCATAACTTAATTTTTGGTGCAAACAACCTGTTGCGTGAACTTAAGATTTACTGTCTTATAATTTTTTATCAAAGTGTCATGAACGGCCCGTTGAAAAAACGCTTTATAATTTTTAAACTTCTTTTCAATGTTGATGGGTTTTCCAAAATCGATCACGTAATTAAAATTGCGCGAGCTCATTTGAAGGTTTCCAGACGGCGAAATATTGACGCCAATAATGTTTTTTTGCAAAAATTCATCATCGTGAATGGTTTGTAAAACCTGAGTGATTTTTTCGTTTTTCAACTCACTCAAACTACCATCAACCAGCGGAACTCTCGCCGAAAAATTATCAGAAACAGGCATTCTACCACCTTGATAATCAATATAAAAAGAACTGTTTTCGTTAAACACTCTGGCAACGGGAGTTTTCTGCTCCACCACAGTTTTTAACACACCATCAACACTCACATATACTTCCGTATTTTTAATCATATTGTGACTGTTGAGCTTTTTCTCCAAATTACTCAAATCTAGTTCAACTTTTTTGAAGCCCAAACGCCCTTGATTTTTTTCTATTAACAATTTATTAACCGATTCTTTAGTTAAAAACGGATTGTTTTCTGACACAAATTCCACCTTCGTTTTCAAAATTTTTCGGTTATCGTTTCTTTTTCCTGAAAAAGAAAACAAGAAAATTGCGACACCAAAAATGACAATCAATCTGATATTTGTCCAATTAAATTTTTTCATCTAACGCTTCTTTAATTGGTTTAACCATTTCACCAATATCTCCCGCTCCAATTGTAACAATCACAGTTGCATCTGTATTTAAAATTACGGAAATTAAATCGGTTTTTGCAATTATTTTCTTGTTATTTTTTGTTATTTTTTCTAACAATAAATTTGATGTAATGCCCGGAATTGGCAATTCTCTCGCCGGATAAATATCTAGCAAAATTACCTCGTCAAATTGCGAAAGACTTTCGGCAAATCCTTCTAAAAAATCACGCGTTCTGGAAAAAAGATGCGGTTGAAAAACAGCCAACACTTTTTGCTCCGGATATAATTCTCTCACAGCTTGATGTACTGCATTAATTTCTGTAGGATGATGTGCATAATCATCAATATAAACCAAATTATTTTTTTTGATTTGGTACGAAAAACGTCTTTTTACACCTTTAAAAGTAGCTAAAGCCGCCGCAATATTTTCTGCAGAAACTCCGTAGGTAAAAGCCATAGCGAAAGCCAAGAGTGCGTTTTGCAGATTATGTTTTCCAGGAAGATTGAAAGCAATATTCCTCACAATTCCGGATGGTGTTGCCACGTCAAAAAGATAACTTCCGTTTTCAATTCTTACATTATGTGCAAAAAACTTTGGCGTAGCATTCGGATTGATTGTTTCGCCCTTAACTGCCACGTCAACGGTTATGCCTTTTAACGGAAGCCCGTCGATGACAAATAAATTATTTTTGTTCGAAATTTTTTCTGCAAATTCTACAAACGACGCTTCAATTGCGGCTGAATTTCCGTAAATATCCAAATGATCCGCATCCATGGAAGTGATACAAGCGATATTAGGATGAAGATGTAAAAACGACCGATCAAATTCATCGGCTTCTACAACCGTCACAGTTTTTCCTGAACCAATGAGATTAGAATTGTAATTTTCTACAATTCCGCCTAAAAATGCGGTCACATCTACGCTACTTTTGTACAAGATATGTCCGAGAATACTCGAAGTTGTGGTTTTTCCATGTGTTCCGGCAACGGCAAAACAAAAAGTATCTTTGGTAATAATGCCCAAAACTTCGGCACGTTTTTTTACTTGGTAATGATTATCCAAAAAATAATTCCACTCCAAATGTGCTTTCGGAACGGCTGGCGTGATAATAACCAAAGTATTTTCGGGTAAATAATTTGAAGGAATATTTTGCAAATTATCTTCAAAATGAATTGAAATTCCTAACGTTTCCAACTCTTTGGTCAATTCAGTTTCGGTTTTGTCATAACCACAAACATTCTTCCCGATAGCGTGGAAATATCGCGCCAAAGCACTCATCCCAATGCCACCGATACCGATGAAATAAACGTTATGTATTTGATTCAGATTCATTTTTTTAATTGCTAAGTTTTTGAGTTTTCAGATTACCATTAACTCAAACTTTTTTTGTGTACTTTATTTTATTAGTTTTTCTATTTCGTCCACAATGTCTTTTGTGGCATTGGGTTTCGCCAATTTTTTTATGTTTTGACTTAAGCTAATTCGTAAATTTTCGTTGTTTAGCAAATCGCTGAAAGTTGATGCAAATTTTTCGTTTAGTTCGCTTTCCCTCAACATCAAAGCACCGTCTTTATCCACAATTGCTTTGGCATTTTTGGTTTGATGGTCTTCGGCTACATTTGGCGACGGAATAAAAATTACCGGTTTCCCTACCAAGCAAAGTTCTGAAACTGATGATGCACCAGCTCGAGAAATGATGCAATCTGCAGCAGCATAAACCAAGTCCATTCTGTCAATGAATGCTTTCACTTGAATTTGTTCATCGGAATATTTTTGGTATTCTTCAAAATAAAATTTCCCGCATTGCCAAATTACCTGAACATTTTGGTTTTTGAAATTTGGCATTTCTTGTTCAATCAATTGGTTAATTCGGCGAGAGCCTAAACTTCCACCAAGCACTAAAACTGTTTTTTTATTTTCTGAAAGACCAAAATATTGAATGGCTTCCTGTTTTTTATTTTCAATATCCAATAGATCCTGACGAACGGGATTTCCGGTTTGTACTAATTTTTGCGCCGGAAAAAATCTTTCTAAATTATCGTAAGCCACGCAAATTTTATTTGCTGTTTTACTCAACCACTTGTTGGTAATTCCCGGAAAAGAATTTTGTTCCTGAATTACTGTAGGAATATTGGCAAAACCAGCGGCACGAAGCAACGGACCACTAGCAAAACCTCCAGTTCCGATAACTACATTTGGGCTAAATTCTCTAATAATTTTTCTTGATTTCAATAAACTGTCCATCAACTTTACCGGAAACATGGCATTGTCGATGGTAAATTTTCTTTGCAAACCTGCAATCCACAACCCTTTGATGGGATAACCCGCTTGTGGTACTTTTTGCATTTCCATTTTATCTTTGGCACCCACAAAAAGAATTTCGCAGTCCGGAAAACGCAATTTTAATTCATTGGCAATTGCAATTGCCGGATAGATATGTCCTCCGGTTCCGCCACCACTTAATATGAATTTTAATTTTTGCATCTTTTTGTTTACTGTTTTTGTTTTCTTTTTGCCACTGATTAAAATGATTTTGAGAATTTTTGATAACTATGAACTCTTAATTCTTATATCCTAAATCATTTCCCCATTACGGCTTTCATAGGATTTTCCGATTGATCTTCAATGGCGTAACTTTTTTCTACGTTTTCGTTAGTATATTGTTTAGTAGCTTCCAGAATTTCTTCGGTATCGCCGTTAATTTCTCTGTCAATTAAGCGTTGTAATGCTTCTTCGCGTTGTTGTTTTTCTTCTAATTCTTGTGCTACTTCTTCTTCTTTTTTAGTAACACTTAAAATAATTCCCAATGAAATGCAAGTCATCCAAATGGAACTTCCTCCGGAACTGATTAACGGCAATGTCTGTCCGGTTACGGGAAGTAATTCTACCGCAACACCCATATTGATCAACGCTTGAAAAACGATGGGAAATCCGAGCCCGACGACGAGTAATTTTCCAAATAGCGTGTTGGCTTTGTGCGATGCGATTAAAAATCGGATAAAAAGAATGAGGTAGAGCGACAAAATTAAAATGGCGCCAATTAGTCCGTGTTCTTCTACGATAATGGCATAAATAAAATCGGATGAAGATTGTGGCAAAAAGTTTTTTTGCACACTTTTTCCTGGTCCAACTCCGTAAACGCCACCTGTGGCAATGGCAATTTTAGCTTTTTCGATTTGATACACATCTTCGTCCGGTTTGTCGCTGGTAAAATTTTCTACACGGCTGATCCAAGTGTCCACACGGTTTGGAAATGCATCCGGGAACGCTTTGGCAAGCAAAACGAAAAATGCGAGGAAAACGATTCCGGCGCTTAAAATGATTCCGATGTATTTTATTGGATATTTTCCTACAAAAACTAACATTAATACCATTGAAAAAATTAACGCTGTTGTGGAAAAATTTGCCGGAAGAATTAACGCTAAAATGGCAAAAACCGGTAGCCAAAGGTTGATGAGCGACTGCTGAAAAGTATCTTCGACCTCTCGTTTTTTAGAAAGATATCGTGACACATAAATCATTAAAATCATAAACGCCATGGTAGAAGGTTGGAAACTTATTCCTACAAAAGGAATTTGGATCCAGCGACTTGCGTTAGCGCCACCAATGGTTTTCCCTTGAAATAATGTGAATGCCAATGCCGCAAAAGCGATAAACATTAATGGCGTTGCCAAAGCTTTATAGTAATGATAGGGAACTTTATGAACCCAATACACCATTAAAAAACCAATACCTACGTGAGCAAAATGTTTTACTAAAAAACTAACCGTATTTCCTGAACCATTTGCTCCATGAGCCAAGTTACTACTTGCGCTATAAACGGGCATAAACGAAATCAACGCCAAAAGTGCGATGAACGCCCAAATGACTTTGTCTCCTCTTAAATTGTTTATTAGTTCTTTCATAACAAATGTTTATTTTTAGCAGGATGCCATAGCCCCGATTACAGCGGAAATCCTTTTCTCTCGCTCTTTTTGCGAGGGAAAAGATTGTAGCGGAAAGCGGGATTAGCTCCAAAAAATCATACTATAAATTTTGCACGGCTTGCTTAAATTGCCTGCCGCGATCTTCATAATTTTCAAATAAATCAAAACTCGCGCATGCAGGCGAAAGCAAAACTACGTCGCCACTTTCCGCCATTTTTTGAGCATATCTCACAGCATCGTTCATGTTTTGTGCTTCGATCATTTCGTCCACAACATCGCCAAAAGCGTCAATAATTTTAGCGTTATCAATTCCTAAACAAATAATTGCCTTTACTTTTTCACGAACCAAAGACATGAGTTCGTTATAATCGTTTCCTTTGTCAACACCGCCAACAATCCAGATGGTTTGAGCATTCATGCTATCTAACGCAAAAAAAGCTGCGTTGACATTTGTGGCTTTAGAATCATTGATGTACTGAACGTTTTGAATTTTCAAAACTTTTTCCAATCGATGTTCAACTCCTTGAAAATCAGAAAGACTCTCGCGAATGGTTTGTTTTCTGATGCGTAAAAGTTGGGCAACGGTTGTGGCTGCCATTGCGTTTTTTACGTTGTGTTTTCCTTCTAAAGCTAATTTGTCAGTTGGCATGGTAAATTGGTGGTTATTGATGTTGATATTAATGGTTTGTTCTTTGCAAAAAGCCCCGTTTTCAATAGTTTTTTTCATCGAAAAAGGTAATAATTGCGCTTTGGTTTTATTGAGTTTGAGCCAATTGGTTATGGCTTCGTCATCGGCGTCATAAATAAGGTAATCGTCTTCGAGTTGGTTTTCCGTAATTCTAAATTTGGCAGCGATATATTTTCCATAATCGTAATCGTAACGGTCTAAATGATCCGGACTGATGTTAGTAATGATGGCGATGTGTGGCTTGTAATCGATGATTCCGTCTAACTGAAAACTGCTTAATTCTAAAACATACACGTCATGTTTTTCATCGGCAACTTGCCAAGCAAAACTTTTCCCGATATTTCCCGCCAATCCTACATTTAATCCGGCTTGTTTCAGCAGATGATAAGTAAGCATTGTGGTGGTGGTTTTGCCGTTACTTCCGGTAATTCCCACGGTTATAGCTTTGGTGTATTGGTTGGCAAATTCAATTTCGGAAATCACTGGAATATTTTTTGCCAAAATCTTTTTTACCATCGGTGACTTATCCGGAATTCCTGGACTTTTCATCACTAAATCGGCATTTAAAATTAAATCTTCGGTGTGCTTTTCCTCTTCCCATTTGATTCCGTTAAGAGTAAGCACTTCTTTGTAATTATTTTTTATTTTTCCAAAGTCAGAAAGAAAAACATCATAGCCTTTCTTCTTTCCCAGAATTGCGGTTCCAACCCCGCTTTCTCCACCTCCTAAAATGACCAATCGTTTTTCCATATTATCTCAATTTTAGGGTTACGATGGAAAGAATTGCCAATAAAATTCCTACAATCCAAAAACGGGTTACGATTTTGCTTTCGTGGTAACCTTTCTTTTGGTAATGGTGATGTAAAGGCGACATGAGGAAAATTCTTCTTCCTTCGCCAAAACGTTTTTTCGTGTATTTGAAGTAGGAAACTTGTAGCATCACGGATAAATTTTCGGCCAAGAAAATTCCGCATAAAACCGGAATCATCAATTCTTTTCGAACAGCGATTGCCAAAACAGCGATAATTCCACCGATGGTCAAACTTCCAGTATCTCCCATAAAAACGGATGCCGGATAAGTGTTGTACCATAAAAATCCTACCAAAGCTCCTACAAATGCGGCGATGTAAACCGTCATTTCTCCGGAATTTGGGATGTACATTATGTTGAGATAATTGGAAAAAATTATATTTCCGGATACAAATGTGAGAATCCCAATGGCGACTACGGTTATGGCGGAAGTTCCGGCGGCAAGACCATCTATTCCATCGGTTAAATTGGCACCATTTGAAACCGCTGTGATGATGAAAATGACCACAGGAATAAAAATCAACCAAGCAAAATCTTTGTAATCATCGCCCATGAACGATAAAATTTCGGCATAATCAAATTCATTATTTTTGAAAAAAGGAATAGTTGTAGCCGTAGATTTTTCTTCTAAAGGAGCTGCCGAAACCGTGGTTTGGTTCGTTGAAAAAATATTCGTGTTTCCGGTGTCAGTTCTCACGGTAACGGCCGGATGAAAGTATAAAACCGTTCCCACGATTAAACCTAAACCAACTTGCCCGATTACTTTAAATTTTCCTTTTAAACCTTCCTTGTCTTTTTTAAATATTTTGATATAATCGTCAATAAATCCAATGGTTCCCATCCAAAGTGTGGTAACAATCAGCAAAATCACATAGATATTATTGAGTTTTGCCAATAACAAAACTGGTACTAACGTTGAAAAAATAATAATCAATCCACCCATTGTTGGCGTTCCCGCTTTTTCGTTTTGTCCGGCAAGACCTAATTCGCGAACGGTTTCACCTACTTGCTGACGACGCAAAAAGTTGATGATTTTTTTCCCAAAAACTGTTGACAACAACAATGATAGAATGATCGCAAGTCCTGAACGGAACGTGATGTATTGAAAAACACCGGTTCCGGGAACGTCTAAACTGTTTAAATATTCAAAAAAGTAATAAAGCATAGTTTCTTTATTTGTTCAGTTGTTGTAAAATTTCTGTTACCATTTTCATATCGTCAAAATCATGGCGAACGCCGTTAATTTCCTGATATGTTTCGTGTCCTTTTCCGGCAATCAAAATAATATCGCCTGGATTTGCCAGTTGACAAGCCGTCTTAATCGCTTGTTTTCTATCGGTTACTGAGAGCGTTTTTTTATAATTTTGAGCTTCGACTCCTTTTTCCATTTCTTCAATGATGGTTTCCGGATTTTCTGTTCGCGGATTATCCGAAGTTAAAATAGCTTTGTCACTCAAGGTTGAAGCAATGTTCGCCATCAAAGGTCGTTTGGTTTTATCTCGATCGCCACCGCAACCTACAATGGAAATTAATTGTTCGTTTTTAGTTCTGATGTCGTTAATCGTATTGAGCACATTTTCCAACGCATCTGGCGTGTGGGCATAATCAACAATTGCCGTGATGTTTCCTTCGGAAATAATAAATTGAAATCTTCCCGAAACGCTTTCCAATTCTGATAATAATCTCAAAACTTCAATTTCTTCCAAACCTAATTGAACCGCCGTTCCAAAAATTGCTAACAAATTATAAGCATTGAAAGTACCTATCAATCTTACCCAAACTTCTTGTCCGTTAATTTTCATCAACAAACCTGACAATTGGTTTTCGAGAATTTGCGCTTTGTAATCCGAATAGGTTTTTAAAGCGTATGTTAACTTTTTGGCTTGCGTATTTTGTAGCATTACCAAACCGTTTTTATCATCAATATTGACCAAAGCAAAAGCATTTTTGGGCAAATGATCAAAAAACGATTTTTTTACATCACGGTATTCCGCGAAAGTTTTGTGGTAATCCAAATGGTCATGCGAAAGATTGGTAAAAACGCCTCCGGCAAATTGCAAACCTTCGGTTCTTTTTTGTGCAACGCCGTGTGAACTCACTTCCATGAAGCAATATTCGACGCCAACATCGTTCATTTGACGCAAAAATTTATTGATTGTAAGCGAATCTGAAGTGGTTAACAACGATTTGTATTCGACCTCATCAACCACATTTTTTACGGTAGAAAGCAATCCCACTTTGTAACCGGCTTTTTTGAATAATTGGAACAAAAGCGACGCAATTGTGGTTTTTCCATTAGTTCCGGTAATCCCAACCAATTTCAGGTTTTGTGAAGGATTATCGTAATAATTTGAAGCCATAAAAGCCAAAGCCGCATTGGTATCTTTTACCAAAATATAAGTTACATTCGGTTGAATATTTTCTGGAAAAATATCGCAAATAACCGCAACAGCTCCATTATTTACAGCAGTTTCAATGAAATCGTGACCGTTAGCCAAAGCACCACGAATGGCAACAAAAGCATCACTTGAAGCAATTTTTCTGGAGTCGAAATCAATTTTATTGATGTTCACTTCAGTGCTTCCTTTTACCGCTTCGATGGCAACTTTATACAATATGTCTTTTAACGGCTTCACGATAATTCTAATATTATGGTTTTATTTTTTTCGATTGGATTTCCAGCCGGAATCGATTGTTTTTTTACTTTTCCCGAACCAATTATTTTCACTTTCATTTTCAAATTTTCAAACAAAGCAATTGCATCCATTGCCGGCATTCCGTGAACATTTGGTACTTTATGACTGCTGGTCAAATTGCCGTAATTCGCATAACTTTTTTCCTGCAGATTTACCTTTTGCTGTAAATTTTTAATTTCATTAGTGGAAGGAACATCGGTAAAAATCTTTTGGGCGATTCTTTTAAAAACCGGTCCCGAAACGTCTGCTCCATAATATCCTTTGCTTTTCGATGGCTTGTGAATAATGACAATACAAGAATATTTTGGATTATCTGCCGGAAAATATCCTGCAAAAGATGAAGCGTAATACATCGCATCCGAATGCTTTCCTTTGCCATAATCCACTTGAGCTGTTCCGGTTTTTCCCGCCATAGAAAAATCTTTGGAATATAATTTAGAACCCGTTCCACGTTTTACCGTATTTTCTAAAATCGCTCTTACTTTTTTAAGGGTTTCATCCGAACAAATCTTCGGGTTAATGACTTGCTTGTCAAAAGATTTAATGGTTTTGTTCCAATTTTTTATTTCTTTGACAAAAATTGGTTTTACCATTTCGCCATCATTTGCAACAGCATTATAAACTGACAACATTTGCAAAGGTGTAACCGAAACGTTGTAACCAAAAGCCATCCAAGGCAAAGTGGTTCCGTACCAATTTGGGTCTCCAGGTTGCGGCACAATAGGTCTTCCTTCGCCAGCAAATGGCAACCCTAAAGGTTTGTTCAATCCGTAAGAATTAATGCGATCGATAAATTGTTTCGGATTATTTTTATAATTTTCGTAAACTGCCTGAACCAAAACGGTATTGGACGAAACCTCAAAACCTCTTGCTAAAGAAATTTTTCCGTAACCTCCTTTTTTTGAGTCGCGCACGTGACGATTTCTGATCACGATATCGCCGCCTTTTGTATCGTAAATGTGGCTTGTATCTACTTTTTTATCATCGAGCAAAGCAATTAGGTCAATCAATTTAAAAGTTGAACCAGGTTCGTGAGATTCGGCAACCGCATAATTAATTTTTTCGTAATAATGTCCGTCAGAAGCGCGACCTAAATTAGAAATCGCTTTCACTTCGCCCGTGTGAGATTCCATCACCACCACGCAACCGTGTTCGGCTTCATAAAATTCCAATTGCTTCAACAAAGCGTGATGTGCAATATCTTGAATGTAAACATCAATGGTAGAAACTACGTCGTAACCGTCTTGAGGCTCCAATTGGTTGTTATCACTAATGGGTTTCCATTGACCTTTGGCAATTTTTTGTTTCAAAATGCGTCCGTCTTTACCATTTAAGTAATTTTCGAAAGCACCTTCAATCCCAATTCTTGTGGGTTTTCCGTTTTCGTCGAAACGTTCGTAACCGATTGTTCTTTCGGCAATTTTACCAATAGGATGTTCTCTTACGGTTTTTTGTTCAGCGATAATTCCGCCTTTGTTTGGACCTAATTTAAAAAGCGGAAAACTTTTGATCCGCATATAATCCGTGTAACTTAAATTTCTGGCAACCAGCAAATAACGATTTTTGTTAGCACGTGCTTTTCTAAATTCGTTTAAATAAAAAGAACTTGGTTTTCCCAAAAGAACCGCAAGTGAATCGGCAAGATTTTCTACATTTTTTTTGAAATCTTCTTCTTTTGGCGCAACTGCGTCAAAACGAATATTATAATTTGGGATTGAAGTAGCCAGCAAGCTTCCGTCAGATGAATAAACATTTCCTTTGTTAGCAGGAATCACAAAAGTTTTCACGGTTCGCTGTTTGGCTAATTCGCGGTAATAATCGCCTTCAACCCACTGAATATTTGTGAGTTTAACAACGATTCCCACGGACATCACCAAAATTGCAAACGCAACCCAGTAAATTCTGGAAGAAATATTTTTTTCTTCTACTGCCATAATTTTTCAAAAAAGTTTTTTTCTTTTTTCTCTACTACTTTAATTTTTTTTGGCGGAACCGATGACGGAAAAATTCCTTTTGGCTCCATTTTTTGCGAAATAGTCGATTCCATTTTTAATTTCATCAACTCAGATCTGCGGTCTACAAATTCTGATCGAAGTTCTTTTACTTCTTTATCTAATGCGGTAATTCTGTAGGTTTTTTGTTCGTAATTGTGAGAGTTGGCAATCATCAGCAATGCCAAAAAAATTAAAAAGATGATGAACTGCCAGTTTTTTGCGGCGTCATCATTAATTAAAAATTTTGCTTTTAAGATGCTGTACATTCCTCCTTTCATTTTTTATGTGTGATTTTTGATTTACGATTTTAGATTTATGATTTAAGATTTATGATTTAAGATTTTTGCTCCAAACTCCCTACTCCAAACTCCTTACTCTTGAGCTTTTTCTGCTACTCTTAATTTGGCACTTCGGGCACGATTATTTACAGCAATTTCGGCTTCAGTTGGCACAATTAATTTTTCAATAATTTTAAACGGAACAGTGAAATTCCCAAAGAAATCGCGTTCGGGTTCACCCTCGAACAAACCGTTTCGCATGAATCTTTTTACCAATCGATCTTCTAATGAATGATAAGAAATCACACTCAAGCGACCGTTTTCGTTTAAAATTTCGAGCGATTGTTGCAAAAATTCTTTCAAAGCTTCCATTTCCTGATTTACCTCAATCCGGATGGCTTGGTAAATCTGAGCCAAAATTTTATTGCTTTTGTGTGCCGGTAAATATTTTGCCAACACCTTTTTAAGTTGCTCGGTATTTCTAATAGGATTTTTTTCTCGGGCTTCCAAAATGGTTCGGGCAAGAGCCGGAGCATTTTTGAGTTCGCCGTAATCGAAAAAAACACGTCGAAGCGAAGTTTCGTCATATTCGTTTACCACATGATAAGCCGAAAGTTCACTTTTTTGACTCATTCTCATATCCAATAAAGCATCGAAACGCGTTGAAAAACCACGTTCGGCAACATCAAACTGATGTGATGAAACGCCAAGATCTGCCAAAATTCCGTCCACTTTTTTGATGCCGTGAAAACGTAAAAATCTTTTGATAAAGCGAAAATTTTCATTAATCAATGTGAATCTTTCATCGTCGATTGCATTGGCAAGTGCGTCTTCATCTTGATCAAAAGCAAACAATTTTCCCTTCGCTCCTAAACGAGTCATAATTTCGCAGGAATGTCCACCACCACCGAAAGTAACATCCACATAAACCCCATTAGGATTAATGTTCAGTCCATCAACGGTTTCTTTTAAAAGTACAGGGTTATGATATTCCATTATTGTCATCGTTTAAATTTCCCATTACATCTTCTGCCAAATCTGCAAAATCGATATCGTCATTAGAAAGCGAGGCTTCATACAAATCTTTGTCCCAAATTTCAACGATGTTTATCGCTGACGAGAGCACCAAATCTTTTGAAATATTGGCAAAAACCACCAAATCTTTTGGGATTAGCAATCGGCCTAAGCTATCAATTTCTACCATTTTTACTCCGGCAGTAAATTTCCTGATGAAATCATTATTTTTTTTAACAAAGCGGTTAAGCTTGTTTACTTTTTCCATCATTTTATTCCACTCATGCATCGGATATAATTCGAGGCAAGGCTGAAAAACGGAACGCTTCAAAACAAACCCATCGTTGAGCGAATCGGTTAATTGCTTCTTCAAAGGAGCTGGAATCATGATCCGTCCTTTGGCATCAACCTTACATTCGTATGTTCCAGTAATGGTATTCAACGAGTTACATTTTAAATTGTTCAATAGCAAAAATAAAAAAATTATTACCACAATTTACCACAATCTACCACTTTGTTAATAAGTTTTACCACTTGATAGTAAATTCTGACAAAAATTTGAACCCGTGTTTTTTAAAAGATTTGCAGCGATTATCAACGTTAAAAGAGATTGGAACTAGTTTTCACGGGAAATTTCAACCGAAGACGAGTAAATTTTACGTAAGTGGAATTTTTAGAAAAATAATAAACCACTGAAAGTCAACACTTACAAAAATGAAAATTGTTTTTAAACCGAAGCATTACAATTTTCCCGATAAAATTATATATTTGTGTACCTCGTAGATGAGGCATCACACTATGAAAGAGAATTTAAAGAAAGACGGCAAATACACCTATTTTGAAGCTGGAGAAGGAACTCCAATTATCATTTTGCATGGTTTGATGGGAGGTTTGAGTAACTTTGATGGTGTTGCAGAATATTTTCCGAAACAAGGCTACAAAGTTGTTATTCCGGAATTGCCGATTTATACCCAAAGTATTTTAAAAACTAACGTAAAAGCTTTTGCAAAATTTGTAAAAGATTTTATCACGCATAAAGGATACGACCGCGTTATTTTGTTAGGAAATTCTTTAGGAGGTCACATTGCTTTGTACCATACCAAAATGTATCCGGAAAAAATGCTTGGACTGATAATTACCGGAAGTTCAGGACTTTACGAAAGCGCAATGGGTGACAGTTATCCGAGACGTGGTGATTATGATTACATTCAGAAAAAAGCTGAAGATGTTTTTTATGACCCAAAAATTGCCACTAAAGAAATTGTTGACGAGGTTTACGCTGTAGCGAACGACCGAATAAAATTGATTAAAACGCTTACAATTGCCAAAAGTGCTATTCGTCATAATATGGCAAAGGATTTACCAAAAATGCATGTGCCAACTTGTATCATTTGGGGAAAAAATGATAAAGTTACGCCACCAGAAGTTGCGGAAGAATTTCACCAATTGTTACCCAATTCTTCCTTGTATTGGATTGACAAATGTGGTCATGCTGCCATGATGGAACATCCGGATGAGTTTAACCAATTGATGCACGATTGGCTCAAAAAAACTAATCTATAAAACTTGAAACCGTTTTCTGATAACCGAAAACGGTTTTTTTTATTTTAATTACCTTTGCCAAAATCATTTTCATGAAAGTTAACACGGCAGAATTTATCATCAGCAACAGCGACGTTGCCAAATGTCCCGCAGAAAGAATCCCGGAATACGCGTTTATCGGACGGTCGAACGTTGGAAAATCGTCTTTAATCAACATGATTACCGGAAATAAAAATTTGGCAAAAACTTCTGCAAGACCAGGGAAAACGCAGCTTATTAACCATTTTAAAATCAACAGCAATTGGTTTTTGGTAGATTTGCCTGGTTATGGTTATGCCAAAGTTTCAAAAAAAACTAAAGAGGTTTTTCAGAAATTTATTACCGAATATTTCGAAAAAAGGGAACAATTAGTTTGCGCTTTTGTGTTGATTGACATTCGCCATGAAGCCCAAAAAATTGATTTAGAATTCATCAATTATTTAGGCACGATTGAAATTCCTTTTGGAATTATTTTTACCAAAGCAGATAAAATTGGAAAAAATAAAGCGGAAACGAATATTGCCGCTTACAAAAAAGCACTTCTGGCAAACAATTGGGAAGAAATGCCGCCTTATTTTATCACGTCTTCGACCGAAGGAACGGGAAAAGATACTGTTTTACAATATATTGACGACATCAATCAAGAGATGTTTCAGGATCAAAATAATTTTATATAAAAAAAAGCGGATTGTTGAAAATCCGCTTTTTTTATTTTTTAATCAAGTCCATTTTTTCGGCAAAATAATCGCAGAAATCACGCATGGTGTCGGCCATTTTTTGGTCATCGGTAGCACGCTGAAAAGTATCTGCCATCGCCACTAAACTTTGATGGAAAAATTTTTTCATCTCATCCACCGGCATGTCTTTTGTCCAAAGATCAATTCGCATGGTTTCCTGAACATTGCTATCCCAGAAGGAGAGCATCATGGCTTTAGCTTCTTCTTTGGCAAGACCACCATCTTTTGCAGTCCAGAATAATTTTTCGGGAACTCGATTTTCATCAAGTTCTACGGTAATTTTTATGTCAGATTTAATGATTTTCGACATTATTTTTTGGGTTTGTATTTAGAATTTTCAAAAATTTCTTTTGCATCTTTCTGCAATAAGTCTTGCAAAGATACATCATTGTTTTTCATATACGAGCGAACAATTTGCCAACCGATAAATTGCCCAACTCTTCCCGGAGATTCGTTATCAATTTCCAAATAAAATTTAGAAAACGGAGCCGGATTTACAAACCTCCCGGGTAATTTTGGATCATTGTCGTATATCAAATTTTCATCTACAAAATACCTCCAAATGTAACCTTCGTTTTCTTGGGACCACGCCAATTCTTCATTAGTGTAACCAATTTTATCAGCATCAGAAACTTCTGGAATGACGCGATCCTTCAGATAAAGCATTTTGCCATGGTAAATCAATAAATTAAGCAAATTTTTATCTGTTGGAGGTGCGGTTTTGGTTTCGGCGAAAGCCTGAACAACATCCGGTAAAATTTGATTTTTTTCGAAATTTTTTCTTTGATATTGCGGAAAACCTTCGTAATAACGGTGCTCTTTTCCGAGATAAACATCTAAAGAAATTAAAAGTAAAGTATCGGCATAAATCACCCGCGATTCCACATCTACTTCAGAAATTAGCGTGACTACTTTCGGCAAATTTGTCTGCGGATAATAATATTTCAAATGGCGAAAAACTGACTCTAACTCAGTTGTTTCTGCGGAAAAATCGCCAAAAATTTTTTGTACTTCGTCGTGAACTTCGTTCAGCAAAGGATCTTTCTTTTTGGCAAACCACACTTCGTCAGGTTCTCCGGCAGGAAAAAAATACGGAAATTTAGCTTTAATTGCAGCTAATTCAGTCGGAGCCGATTCGTAGAAAATTTTGTCAAACCGCTCCACGGTTAATTCTACAGGAACTTCTTCTATTTGTTTTTCGGTTTTTGATTTTTTGTCGCAATTGACAAACGCTATCATCAAAAAAAGCAATATTGGAATTTTCTTCATTTAGGTTTTATTAGTATTTTTCTTTTAAAACTTAACCTTTACTTTTGATTAGTTTTTGCTAACTTTATGTAACGGTTGCAAATATAAGGCGAACAAATATTATCAAATTAAAATAAAATGCAAAAAAATAACACATTTCAAGCGGAAAAAATTGCCCATCACATTATAAATTGGTTGAAGGATTATGCACAAAACGCAAAAGTGAATGGTTTTGTTGTGGGAATTTCCGGAGGAGTTGATTCTGCAGTTACTTCCTCGCTTTGTGCGGCAACGGGTTTACCAACGCTTTGTGTGGAAATGCCTATTCATCAGGCAGAAAGTCATGTTTCTCGAGGAAAAGAACATATTGCGCATTTAAAATCTCGCTTCAGCAACGTTACTTCGGCAGAAACTAATTTGACAACCGTGTTCGATTTGTATAAAACTGTGGTTCCGGTTTGCCAAGACGACACAAAATATTACTTAACGCTCGCCAACACTCGTGCAAGATTGAGAATGACAACTTTATATTATCACGCCGGAATAAATGGATTATTGGTTGCTGGAACCGGGAATAAAGTGGAAGATTTTGGCGTGGGTTTTTTTACAAAATATGGTGATGGTGGTGTTGATTTAAGTCCAATTGCAGATTTGATGAAATCAGAAGTTTTTTTGTTGGCAAAACACTTACAAGTTCCCAATTCTATCTTGAATGCCGCACCAACTGACGGATTGTTTGGAGATGACAGAACTGATGAACAGCAATTAGGAGCAAGTTACGACGAATTAGAATGGGCAATGATACAGCATGAAAACGGAAAAAAAATAGACGATTTTTCGGGTAGAGAAAAAGAAGTTTTTTCAATATTTACAAGGCTTAACAAGAATAATAAGCATAAAATGGATCCCATTCCCGTGTGTGAAATTCCAAAAAGTTTAAAATGATTTCACTAAAATTTGAAATTATTTTAAATTTTTAACTAAATTTACTATATATTTCAAATAATTAACTTTAAAATATAACGACATTATGATAAAAGTTTGCATAGCCGACAATCATCCTGTTGTGCATTTCGGATTAAAAAGCTATTTCCGCGACAGAGATATTAGCATTTTGGCACACGTAGAAAATTATGAAGATTTAGAAGATGTTCTTTCGAGCAAAAATATCGAAATACTCATTTTAGATCTCGAATTAAAAGGACTTTCAAGTATAAACCTCCTGAAAGCGATGAAACGCGATTACCCTGATTTGAAAATTGTTGTTTACACTAGTTTATCCGAAGTTATGTTTGGACCAAACGCCGTGAAAGCCGGTATAAGTGCTTACATCAACAAAACTTCTAAAATGGATAATTTGGTAAATGCCGTAAATAAAGTGAAAAACGGTAATCAGGTTTTTAGCGACATCGTGAAAAAAAATCTTGCGATGATCGGCAAAAAAGCCAAAAACGAAAGGCTCTACCGAAAATTATCTTCTCGCGAAATTGAGGTTTTACGCTATTTAAGTGAAGGAAAAAAGAACAAAGAAATTGCCGAAATTTTAGACCTGAACGAAAAAACTGTGAGTACTTACAAACTAAGATTACTCACAAAATTAAATGTAACCAACTTGGTCGATTTGGTAAACAAAGCAAAAACTTTAGAAATCGTTTAACTATAGCGCGACATTACTCTTCCTAATTTCTCCGAAAAAAAGTTTACTAACTGGTAATAGTCCATTGCCATAGAAAGAATTTCACTGTTGTCGGCATCGGCTTCGGTGGAAATTTCTTGTTTTAAATCCTCAATAATTTTATTTACCAAAAACCAACGTAAAGATAAAATTGTTTCGGCAACATACTGTCCAATCGTTTGGTCTTTTTGTTTCACAATAATATTCTGACCTTCCCAATTGTGCAAAACTTCTTTTTCATCTTGCATCAAAATATCGGTTACTTCCTGAGCCAATTCAACTGGAAGTTGCATGAGATAAGTTTCTACGCTAAAATTTTCGTTTTGATGAAAATAATTAATTAGATTATTGTAAATCTCTTTAAAAACTGGATTTGTTAACTCCACTTCATCTTCCTGAAGACTCAAATAAATCCGCTGATGAACCGAATATTCCTTTTTCTCGGTGGCTTTTTGAATCTCACCATCATCATTGGTTTTTAGCAAAACATCTTCAAATTCTTCTTGTTTATTTCCGTACAACAATAAAATTTCAATGATTTTTCGTTCCAATTCATACAAAACGTCAATTTTTGAAGTTTGTTGAAAATTTTCATTTTTTACAACTTCAAAAACTTTTTGCTCTTGTTTGAATTTTTTGTCTAAATCCGAAATATCTTTTTGAACCAATTGTGCCAAAGTATTCACCAAAACCTGCTCCGAAATATCCATGATTCTTGCAGTTTCCTGAATGTAAATTTCCCGCTGAATTCTGTCCGGAATTTTAGAAATCGACGAAACCATATCTCTAATCAATTCGGCTTTTTTGATGGGATCATTTTGCGCTTCTTTCATTAAAAGTGAAGCCTTAAACTGAATAAAATCTTTGGCATTTTCCTCCAAATATTTGACTAAATCCTCATGCGAATTTTTTCTGGCAAAGCTATCCGGGTCTTCTCCATCCGGAAAAGTACAAACACGCACGTTCATACCTTCTTCTAAAATCAAATCAATTCCTCTCACCGAAGCTCTTAAACCAGCCGCATCACCGTCAAAAAGAACCGTAATATTTTTGGTCAATCTATTAATTAACCGAATTTGATCCGGAGTTAAAGCCGTTCCAGAAGAAGCCACAACATTCTCAATACCAGATTGATGCATCTGAATTACATCGGTATAACCTTCGACTAAAAAACAATTATTTTGTTTGGCAATGGCTTGCTTGGCATGAAAAATTCCATACAGCACTTTACTTTTATGGTAAATATCGCTTTCTGGCGAATTGAGATATTTTGCCGCCTTTTTGTCACCAGTTAAAATTCTGCCTCCAAAACCTAAAGTTCGCCCGGAAATACTAAGAATCGGGAACATCACGCGACCCTTAAAACGGTCAAATTGTTTTTCGTCTTTAACAATTGTCAGTCCGGTTTTTTCCAAAAATTCTAATTGATAGCCTTTTCCCAAGGCTTCTTTGGTAAAAGCATCCCAAGAATCTGGCGAATAACCCAACTGAAATTTCTTGATGGTTTCGGCAGTGAAACCACGTTCTTTAAAGTATGAATAACCAATGGCTCGACCTTCGTCGTCATTCAATAAAGTGTTGTGAAAATATTTGGTTGCAAATTCCGAAACCAAAAACATACTTTCTTTTTCGTTTGCTTCGGCTTTGGCTTCGTCCGTTTGCTCGGTTTCTTCAATCTCAATATTGTATTTTTTGGCCAAGTAACGAATGGCTTCGGGATACGTAAAATGCTCGTGTTCCATCAAAAATGTGACGGCATTTCCACCTTTTCCGGAACTAAAATCTTTCCAGATTTGTTTGACGGGCGAAACCATAAACGAAGGTGAACGTTCGTCAGAAAAAGGACTCAAACCTTTGAGATTACTTCCGGCACGCTTGAGTTGTACAAAATCGCCAATGACTTCTTCTACGCGAGCGGTTTCAAAAACGGTATCTATGGTATTTCGAGAAATCATATTGGCTTATTTTGAGCCTGTAAATTTACCTTTTTATTTTTTGTGTGGAAAATTTTTTGGCTTTCGCCAAAGTTTCCCGTGCTACTTTTATCCGAAAGATTAAAAAAGGAAATGACCTTTTATTTTAGCCCCGATTGAAGCGGAAATCCTTTTATCAATTGCCCGGATTCAAATCCGGGGCAATTGATAAAAGATTGTAGCGGAAAGCGGGACGACGATTAAAAAATGACTAAAGTGTTTGCTCCAAAAAAAAAATACCCGCAAAAATTTTGCAGGTATTTGATAACTAACTATTTAACTACTAATTAAGGTCGAAACGAATTCCGAGCGAAACATTATTTTGATCGACTGTATTGTTCTCAAAAATGGGATTCAGGTCGTATTTTGCGTACAAAGCGATTTCGCCGTAACCGATGTAAGCGCTCAAGCCGTAGATAAAATCGTTGACGTTGTAGTCGCCACGGCTGCGTTCGCGAACTTTGTTACCGTTTTCCTCATATCTAATCACGCTTTTCGACTTGATGTTTCCTCCTGCATAACCGCCAATCCCGATGCGGAAATTCTCGTGCGTGCGAAAATAAGTGCGTTCGCCAGTGTTTTGTTTTTTAGTAAAATCGAACTCTAAATGTACGGGAACTACTACATAAATATTTCGCAACTTGCTGTCTTTCAAGTTAACCGGATAATTTTCGAGTGTAGTTTGATCTCCTTGATTCACAAAAACGCGATTTTCTGTAGGACGAAGTGTGTTTTTCATTAATGAAACTCCGTATTTGGCGTGTAAAAGGTTGTGATTTTTAAAAATTCGGGTGTTGAAAGTGATTCCGGTTTCTACGAATCGAGAACCCCAAACTTTGAAATCGTTGCCTTCAATTGAGCCTAAATCGCCGTCTTCCACCACGTTATTTAATCCAAAAGCAATGACAAATTGCGAAGTTGTACGGAATTCGCTTATGGTTTTTCTCACGCTGTCACGCACTTTTTTGTCGTTTTCCCAATTGTCCCATTGGTACGAAAGTTTCACGCTTTTTTGACTTGGCAAAGTGCCGTCAACTTGTTTTTTAACCAATTCCGTAAGTTTTGCTTCTTCGAGAGCTACGCGAGTTTCGATGTTTTTGGCGCGTTTGTCAGCCAACTGCATTTTGCGTTCGTCGGCTTGCTCGCTGGTAATTTTGTTGTCATCAAGATCGTCGTTAACCTTTTCGATTTCCATTTTTAGGGAATCTTTTTCTTGTTTAGTGATGACTTGGATTTGTTTGGCAATTTTTTTCGCCTGAGTTTCAAAAGATTCTTGTGCGAAAATTTTGGCGGTAAAAAGGCATAACATTGCCACTGCGTAAAAAATTATTTTTTGCATGATTGATGGTGTTAATTATTGTTCGATTTTTGATTTATTCGTAATTGCGGTTCGCAAGAGAAGTTTTTACGGTTTCGTAATTTTTATTGATGGACTGAATTAATTTTTCTTTAAAATTTTCATTTACCTCATTATCAACATTTTGAAGTAAGTTTTTAGCATCCACTTTAATATTTGATTTGGCTACGTATTTATTGATTCTGTCCGCTTGGATTCTGGTTTCGGCTTCCGCCAAAAGTTGATCAGCTTCGATGTACCGGTTTGCCGGAGTTGTCGCCGGAGTTTCTTCAACGCTTGCTTCCGGAGCAATTTTAGGAATTTTTGATTCTATCATTTTCGCTTTCGCAAAAGGTTTGGCAGCGGCAATTTGGCTCGTGTTTTCAGCAACCGAAACTATTTCTGATACCACCGATTTTTCTACTTTTTTTGGCGCTTCGGTGATGGTTTGTTCTACCGAAATTGGCTCTGTTTTATTGAAAAAAACTGAACCTAATCCTACGAAAACAAAAATTGTTGCGGCAACGTATAACCAATTTTTATTATTATTTTTTTTGGCGACTTTTTGTTCGTTTTGATCCAACATGGCGTTGAGTTTGTCCCAAGCCATTTCAGTCGGCTGAATTTCTCGGGAACCCAGCTTTTCTCTAAAATCCTGCTCTAATTTATTCAGTCCCATTTTGAAAATTCTTTATCTTGTTAATCTGTTGTTGTAATAATTTTCTGGCGTGTGATAATTGCGATTTTGATGTTCCTTCGGAAATGGACAACATTTTTGCAATTTCATGGTGTTTAAAGCCTTCGATGCAATAAAGGTTAAAAACCATTTTGTAACCGTCCGGCAAACTGTCAATCAACAATTGGATTTCTTCAACATTAAAATGACTTTCCGTATTGTTGTGGCTTTCTTCGAAAAAATTTTCATCTTCTGTGTATTGTAATTTTTTATTACTCCGAAGAAAGGAAATACACTCGTTCACCATAATTCGCCTGATCCAACCTTCAAAACTTCCTTTGTGCTCAAAATTTTTTAAGTTGGTAAAAACCTTCATGAAAGCAGTAATCATAACATCTTCGGCTTGATGTAAATCTTTTACATATTGCCGGCAAACCCCTAACATTTTAGGCGAAAATTTCGAGTAAAGTTGCTGTTGTGCTTGACGGTTATTTTCTGTCGCCTGCAAAATCAGATTTTTCTCGTTTTGATGTAAATTAATTACTTTCAACTTTTTTATTTTTTTGGAAATCGAAATATTTAACCGACTTCTATAACATAGACGATTGCGGAATTAAAATGGTTGCATGGAGGTGAAAAAAAATTAGATAAATTGTTAATGCGGGTAATCAGATAATGCTCGCTAAACTATAGATATTTAATTAGTTAATTATCTAATTATCAAATCTTTCTGTCAATCACATAATTTACCATCAAAACTAAAGCGTCTTTGTATGGCGAAGGTGGAAAATTTTCAATCAACGACAAAGCTTCCTGCTGAAACTGAATCATTTTTTCTTCAGCGTAAAGCAAGCCTTTGTTTTCTTTTACAAAAGTTATAACCTCTTTGACGCGTTTTTTATTCTTGTTATGGTTTTTGATGGAATTGATAAGCCACGATTTTTCTTTTGGCGAACAATTATTCAACACGTAAATTAAAGGAAGCGTCATTTTTTGTTCTTTGATGTCGATTCCGGTTGGTTTACCAATAGCGTCATCGGTGTAATCAAATAAATCGTCTTTAATTTGAAAAGCCATACCAATAAGCTCGCCGAATTTTCGCATTTTTTCGACCAATTCTGTATCTTCCGGTAAAACTGAACAAGCTCCAAGCGAACAACAAGCCGCAATTAAAGTGGCGGTTTTTTGGCGAATAATCTCGTAGTAAACGTCTTCCGTAATGTCTAATCTTCGGGCTTTTTCAATTTGAAGCAATTCGCCTTCACTCATTTCCCGAACCGCTACGGAAATGATTTTTAGCAAATCAAAATCGCCGTTGTCTATGGAAAGTAACAAACCTTTTGAAAGCAGATAATCACCAACGAGGACGGCAATTTTATTTTTCCATAAAGCATTTATCGAAAAAAATCCGCGACGACGATTGCTGTCGTCCACGACGTCATCGTGTACTAATGTTGCCGTATGAATTAATTCGATTACAGAAGCACCACGATAAGTTCGTTCGTTAACTGTTCCACCCGAAACCATTTTAGCGGTCAGAAATACGAACATGGGTCGCATTTGTTTTCCTTTTCGGTTGACGATGTAATAGGTGATTCGGTTGAGCAAAGCCACTTTTGAAGACATTGCCTGGTGAAACTTTTTTTCGAAAAGTTCCATTTCGTGCAAGATGGGCTGCTTTATTTGCTCTGTGATTTTCATTGAAGCAAAGATAGGAATTTCGGATTTATGATTTAAGATTTATGCGCGATGATTGAGGTGATTTCGGCTAGAGACTTCCATTATGTTTTAGCTTTTTACGCAAACATTTTCCCAAAAGACTAGAAAATGCCCTTAGCTTTTATTTAGCCCCGATTACCTCACAATACAATTATTTTGATTGGTGTTCGGTGAACACTTCGTGTTTGAAGCGGAAATCCTTTTATCAATTGCTTTGTGTTGAAAACCAAGGTAATTGATAAAAGATTGAAGCGGAAAGCGGGAAAATGTCCCGAAGCTTCGGGAGGCTCCAAAATAAAAAATTATCCTTCTTTATTGGCCAATTGACCACAAGCGGCATCGATGTCTTTTCCGCGGCTTCGGCGAACTTTTACCACGATATCGTTAGCTTCCAAGGCTTTGATGTAAGCGTTTATCGAGGCTTCCGAAGCTTGCTGAAATTCGCCATCGTCGATTGGATTGTATTCAATTAAGTTAACTTTGCAAGGAACGTATTTGCAAAACTTGACCAACGCATCGATGGAAGCCTTGTTATCATTGATGTCACGCCAAACCACGTATTCGTAGGTAACGCGACTTTTGGTTTTTGAATACCAATATTGTAAGGCTTCGCGCAAATCTTTCAACGGAAAATTTTCGCTAAATGGCATAATTTTGCTACGAATTTCGTCGATTGCGGAATGAAGCGAAACGGCCAATTTGAACTTTACTTCGTCGTCCGCCAATTTTTTTATCATTTTCGGGATTCCGGAAGTGGACAAGGTGATGCGTTTTGGCGACATGCCTAAACCTTCAGGCGAAGTAATTTTTTCGATGGCTTTTAAAACGTTGTTGTAATTCATGAGCGGTTCACCCATTCCCATAAAAACGATGTTTGAAAGCGGACGGTTATGGTACAATTTACTTTCGTTATCGATGGCTACAACTTGATCAAAAATTTCGTCGGGACCAAGATTTCGCATTCTTTTGAGTCGCGCTGTTGCGCAAAAATTACAATCAAGACTGCAACCTACTTGACTGGAGACGCAAGCTGTTGTGCGGGTTTCGGTGGGAATTAAAACCGATTCTACGACCAAACCATCGTGCAAACGAACGGCATTTTTCACGGTTCCGTCTTCGCTTTTTTGCATCTGATCGACTTTGATGTGATTGATAACAAAATTATTTTCGAGCATTTCACGTGTTGGCTTTGCCAAATTGGTCATATCGGCAAAAGTATGTGCAGATTTGCTCCACAACCATTCGTAAACCTGATTGCCACGAAAGGCTTTGTCGCCATTTGTCACAAAAAAATCACGCAATTGTTCTTTGCTTAACGCCCTGATGTCTTTCTTCTCCATTTGCATGGTGCAAAGGTAATTATTACTTTTAATACCTGCTATATTTTTATAATTTTGCCTAAAACCCATCGATTATGCATTTTATTTCTCCAGAACTCGAACTTTACGTGGAACAACATTCGGAAAATGAACCCCAACTTTTGGCGGCTTTGAACCGGGAAACGCATCAAAAAATTATGCAACCGAGAATGTTAAGCGGACATTTTCAGGGGCGTGTTTTAAGTTTGTTGTCCAAATTGATTCAGCCGAAAAATATTTTGGAAATTGGAACTTATACCGGTTATGCCACGCTTTGTTTAGCGGAAGGTTTGGCAGAAAATGGTTCGGTTGATACGATTGATAATAACGAAGAATTGGTTTCGATTCAACGGAAATATTTTGATTTATCAAATTGGGGAAACCAAATTTTTCAACATTTAGGAAATGCTTTGGAGATTATTCCCAATCTAAACAAAAAATTCGATTTGGTTTTTATCGATGCTGACAAAGACAATTACATCAATTATTTTGAAATGATTGTTCCGATGATGAACAAAGGCGGCATCATTTTGTCGGACAATGTGCTTTGGAGCGGAAAAATTTTGGATGAAATAAAAACGAACGACAAAAAAACGCAGGTTCTTTTGGAATACAATAAAAAGTTGAAAGACGATCCGAGAGTGGAAACAGTTTTGTTGCCTATAAGAGACGGTTTAACGGTTTGCCGGGTTCTGTAATTAGGTTAAAGGTTCGTCATTAGTAGGATGATCCACTTGTTCCTTCTGCGGAAAATATTTATTTCGAAGAAAGATATACAACTGCATAATTAACGTAGCGGTTAAAATTCCCCAAATATATCCAGCCAAAATATCGCCAGGATAATGCAATCCTAAATAAATCCGGCTATAAGCGAAGATAAACGGCCAAATAAAAATGAAGCCCATGTATTTTACGTAGGGTTTCAAAACTCTGAACAAAAAGTAAGCTGCCGCCATAGAATTTGACGCGTGACCCGAAATAAAACTGTAAGATTTTCGGGTTTGGACAGCTCTAATCAATCCGTCGAGTGAAGGATCACTTCCGGGACGAAGACGAAGAAAATAATTTTTGAAAAAATTGGTGGTTTGATCTGTTAATGTGATGAGCAAAGCCAACATTAACAAAATTAAGACCGCATGACGCCAACCTAAATGCTTGAAAACCAAGTAGGCAAAAATGGCAAAAACCGGAATCCAGTTTATTTGTTTGGTGATAAAAGCCCAAAAACCATCAAAAGTTTCAGAGCCAAAACTGTTGAGAAAAATAAAAATATTTCTGTCTAACTCCAGTAAAGTTTCCATCAAAGCTTAGCGTTGTCTTTTAATTGGTCCATCCATTGACTCGATATCCTCTTTAACCGAATTAATTTCGGTGGAAACATCCTCGGTAATTTTGTCTAAACCAAAACTCCTGTCGTTAGAATTTTCCATTATTTTATTGAAATTTTCTTTTACCTTTTGTACTTCGTCCGAAATTCCGCCGGTTAACGAACTTTTGTCTAAGCCACTTTCTTCGGCAGTTTTATGAATTTCGCTCTTTAAATCGTCCGTAGCGTTGCGCAATTGTTGCATTCCTTTGCCCAAACCTCTTGCTACCTCGGGAATTTTGTCAGCACCGAAAAGCATAATTGCCACGATGATGATAAAAAATAATTCTGAACCTCCTATTCCAAACATAGTCTTTCTTTTTTTTCAAAGATACGTTAAAAAAGTGCGTTTGGCTTTTTTGGAACTCAAACCTTACTAAAATTTTAACGCTTAATCAAATTTAGATTTTTCCTCCGCTTTCGGCCAAGAGTTGTTTGTGACATCAATATCGGCAGTTTGCTCTTTTGGATCCAATTGAATTTTTGTCACTTTTTTTTCTGTGGCAAAAACTCTTCCTACAATATCGTTGCCTTTTCGCCAAATTTGAACCGGGAAATTAAAATCTTCTGTAGTACCATCTTCATAAGTTAGTTGCACCAAAATAGGCATCAACATATCGCCTGGTTTTTCAAAAGTTACTTCGTAAAAATATTTCGGCTGGCGGATTTTCGCCCGTTCTTCAACTGAATATTTCTGCGTAATAAAATCCTGCAAAAGCGTCACTTCGGCGGAAGCTAGATTATTTTTATCTTCTACGAAATATACAAACGGCCCATCCTCCTGATTAAATCTGCCACGTCTGATGGAAACTTTTTCCGAATCTTCTGGTTTTTTATCGGTTACGCGATATTGCTTTACATCTTTTATGGCAAGGTCAACATAATTGGTGGAATAAAACCAACCACGCCAAAACCAATCTAAATCCACAGCCGAAGCATCTTCCATAGTTCGGAAAAAATCTTCTGGAGTGGGATGTTTAAATTTCCAGCGATTGGCGTAAGTTTTAAAAGCATGGTCAAAAAGTTCGTGTCCCATCACGGTTTCCCGCAAAATATTGAGTCCCGTTGCCGGTTTTGCGTAAGCGTTGGCGCCAAATTGATGAATGGTTTCGGAATTAGACATGATGGGTTCCAAAAAATTTTGCGCACCTTTCATGTACGGCACGATATTTTTTGCCGGACCACGTTGCGAAGGATAATTTGGATCCAATTCTTTTTCGGCTAAATATTGCAAAAAAGTGTTGAGACCTTCATCCATCCAAGACCATTGGCGTTCATCAGAATTGACAATCATGGGGAAAAAATTGTGTCCCACTTCGTGAATAATCACACTTTGCATACCATAACGAATCCTGTCGCTCACGAAACCTTTCTCGTCCGGACGACCGTAATTCCAGCAAATCATCGGGTATTCCATCCCTTGATCTTCCGCCGAAATTGAAATGGCTTTCGGATACGGATAATCAAAAGTTCTGGCAGAATAACTTTTTAAAGTATGAGCCACAGTTTTGGTAGAAAGTTCGCCCCACAACGGATTGGCTTCTGGCGGATAAAGCGAGATTGCCATGGTTTTTCGAGATGGTAATTGAACCGCCATCGCATCGTAAATAAATTTTCTGGAAGAAGAAATCCCGAAATCTCTCACATTTTTCGCACTAAATTTCCATGTTTTTTTCTGGGTAGAAAATCCCTTAGACGCGGCTTCGGCTTCGGCTTGGGTGACAATCACAATAGGTCTGTCAAAAGTGTTTTCGGCGAGTTTGTACCGTTTTAATTGTTCTTTTGTAAAAACTTCATCGCGGTTGAGCAAATCTCCGGTAGCTTCCAAAATATGATCTGCAGGAACGGTAATATTTACATCAAAATTTCCAAACGGAAGCGCAAATTCTCCCGAACCCCAAAACTGCATGTTTTGCCAACCTTCAACATCGTTATAAACCGCCATTCGAGGGTAAAACTGCGCAATTACATAAATATTATTTCCGTCAGAATCAAAATGCTCGTAACCAGATCTTCCCCCATAAACCCTGTAATTATTGATGTTGTACCACCATTTTATTGAAAAAGAAATTTTTTCGTTAGGCTTTAATGGTTTTGGCAAATCAATCCGCATCATGGTTTCGTTAATCACATAACGCATTGGTTTTCCCGAAGCATCCTGAACATATTCGATATTAAAACCGCCGTCAAAATCTTCTTCTACATATTTTCTGGCAAAACCTGAAGGAGTCAAGGCTTGATCCATTCTTTGATTTTCGACCAAAGGACTTTTTGAAGAACGTGCGTTTTGATTTTGGTCGAGCTGAATCCATAAATATTCTAGACCTTCAGGCGCGTTATTATGATAAGTAATGGTTTCTTTTCCAAAAATTTTTGTGTTTTTATCGTCCAATTCAATGTCAATTTTATAGTCGGCTTGTTGCTGATAATAAGCAGGTCCGGGAGCTCCGGAAGCCGTTCTGAACATATTTGGAGTTGCCATTACATCGTACATTTGACTGAAACGATTATTGTCATAACGTCCCGATTCACGGTTTTTTTCCGAATTTTTTTCTTGGGCGAAAATTATTGCTGGAAAAAGTAATAAGAGGCAACTGATTTTTTTCATTTTGTAAAATTGAAATACCGATGAAAATTACGGTTTTAGATTGAGAGCCGAAAAAAAAGCTAATATTTTAACAATTCCGATTGGTTTTCGGAAGTAAGCATCACACTTTTTTTAGTTCCCGAAACGTTGACGTGAAAAATATGCTGCTGGTCGTAAAGCTCCATTAATGCTGTGTTTTTGATCTCGATCGTTTGAATTTTTGCAATATCTTTTACCAAAAAATAACAAATAAATACGCCATCTTCGACTTCGGTGTTGACAATTTGAGGTGTTTTTGATGTTTGGTTTACTTTCACCTGAAATTTTTCGTTGAAATACTTTTGAAGAAATGCTGCGAAATTGCTTCTTTGCTGTGAAGTTCCGAGGTTAAATTTGGTTTGAAATCTTTTTTCTAATGCCAAATCAAGGTCGTCGATGAAGATTCGAGAAGTAATTTCTAATCGGTTTTTGGTTTGAGAAAAATTTACCTCGTTGATGGAAACATAGAATTTATGCGTGGTAAAACCGCAAATTGCCACAAAAACCAAAATTAAAAATGCCCATTTTTTCATCTGGTAAATTTACAATTATTGATCGGAATTTAGATTTCGGTATTCGATAGAAAGTTTGGTAAGCATTAACTTGGCTCGTTCCTTATTTTTCGCTTGCAAATAAGATCTCAGCTCGTCATTTTCTACCACAAAAAATTTAAACGCTCCCAGTTTTTCCTCCGAAATTTTATAGGTTTCCATGAGGTATTTGTCATCAAACCAGTTTTCTATTTGTTCCCGAGCCATTTCTTTTTTTTCGATTTCAATTTCCTTTTTAAGCATTTGAGTCCTTCCTGTAATCAAATTAATAATTGGGTCTAGTGGTAAAATTCCACCTCCGGTTGTTGCGGTGTATAACCTTCTTTCGGCTGGTGTATATTGTTTGGCTGGTTTCGATAAAATTCCGGCTTTTACGGCATCCATTCGGTATTCTGTAATGGTCACTTCTTCAATTTGTTGGGGTTTCGCTACCATTTCGACCGTGAATTTTCCTGTTGCAAATTCGCTTTCAGAAATAATTATTCTTTTGTATTCGAAATTTAAAGAAGATAAAATTATGAGATCGTCTTCCTTTGCCAAAATTTGAAACTCCCCATTTGCATTAGTTACGGCGGATTTCTCGTTCACTAAATTTACCACGTTGATTCCTTCGAGGTTACCGAAGGCATTCACTTTTCCCACAAGCATTTTATCTTGTGCAACCGAAATTATATTTAAAAATAAAAAAAATAAGAAAACAGTTTTCCTCATAAACCACGTCGTGTTTTGAATCTTTCAGAAATTTGCGTAAGTAAAAATGCAGCTTTTGTTCGGTCTTTTTCCTGAAGAATTTTGCCAAAATCATCTTGTTCAACAGCAAAATATTTAAATTCTCCTACATGTTCTTCAGGAATTTGTAGTGAAGTAATGATATATTCTTCATCAAAAAGATTTTCTAAAAACACCAATGCAAGTTCTTTTCTTTCAACTTCCAATTCTTTTTTTAACATTTTGGTTCGCCCGGAAATTGCATTAATGATAAAATCGGTTGGCATTAAAATTATTCCAGGTCCTAAAAAAAGATTCGCCTCAGATGCCGTTTTTAAACGTCTTTCGGCTGGAGTATATCGTTTTGCGGGTTTGGATAAAATCCCCATTTCCACGGGATCTAGTTGTAGGTTGAAGATTACAACTTCCTCAATTTCTATCGGCTTCGATTCTAACTCAATCACTATTTTCCCAGAAAGTATTTCATCTTCCGAAATTATTTTTCTTTTGTACCGATAAGTTTTTGAGGCAAAAACTAATAAGTCATCGGCTTTCGCCAAAATAGAAAACGCACCATCCACGCCAGAAACAGCATTTTGGTCGTTCACCAAATTAATAATTTCAATTCCTGCTACTGGATTATTTTCGGATATAATTTTACCAGAAATCATTTTTTCCTGCGCAAACGAAATCGTCGCTACCCAGAAAATAATTAATCCGATAATTTTATTCATTTGCGTGAGCATCTTTATAAACAGCGGCCAATTTTGCCATCTCAATTTCGAGTTCAAGAGATTTTTCGGTTTCCAGAAGCGCTCTAATGTCTTCGTCCTCTACCGCAAAGTAACGAAAACCTTGAAGAAATTGTTTCTTTATTCTAAAATTTTCAAGTAAATAATCGTCAGGAAAATAGGCCTCTAACTTAGCCAAAGCTTTTTCCCGATGCTCAACCGCTAATTCCTTTTTCATTTCCTTAGTTCGTCCGGAAACCGCGTTTATTATTGCATCATTGCTCACCATAATGCCTTGCTCTAAGCGAACCGGAGTCGCTCCAGTACGTAATTTTCGCTCAGCCGGCGAATATTGCCTCACATCGGAACCGGTGCCATAAGTTAAAGAATTATTTTCCACCAAAACTTCCTCGAGCTGGGTAACTTTTGGGGTCAAATTAACTGTAATTTTTCCGGCTTGGTATTCGGTTACAGTCAAGGTTTTACGAGCGATTTCGATATTAGCACCCGAAAAAACAAAGACATCATTAGGTTTCGCCAATACCGAAAATTCTCCCTTGGCGTTCGATTTGATTGTGGTAGCGTTCGACAATGAAAAAATCTCAATACCTTCCGCAGAATAGGCGCCAGCCACCACAATACCGGTTATTTTTTTTTCTTGATATTGCGCTGAAAGACTAAAACTTAACGCAAAAAATAATATGGTGTAGAATTTTTTCATAGCTGTAGATATTAATTATGTAAAAATATTTGGGAAACATCCAAATATATTGCCAAAGAGGTAATAAATTTGTGTTAAACACTTTATTGATGAAAAACCTGCTCATAGCTTCTACCTCCACTTTACACGGTGGAAATTATTTAGAATATCTCCTGCCAGAAATTGAAAAACTTTTCAAAGACTGCGACACGATTTTATTTATTCCATTCGCAAGACCAGGCGGAATTTCTCATGACGAATACACCGAAATAGTTTCGGAAGCTTTTTCTAAAGTTAATAAAAAAATAGAAGGTTTACACGAATTTTCTGATAAAATTGAAGCAGTTGAAAAGGCTCAGGGAATTTTCGTTGGAGGGGGAAACACTTTTGTACTTCTTGCGGAATTATATCATTTCAACTTAATGGATCCATTAAAAAATGTCATGGAGAACGGAACTCCGTATTTAGGAACAAGTGCCGGAAGTAACATTACCGGACTTTCAATTAAAACCACAAACGATATGCCAATCGTTTATCCACCGAGTTTCGAAGCGCTAAAAATTTTAAATTTCAACCTCAATCCGCATTATCTTGATCCACAACTTAATTCGAAACACATGGGCGAAACGCGGGAAACTAGAATAAGTGAGTTTCACAGCCAAAACGACGTCCATGTTCTCGGCCTTCGGGAAGGAAGTTGGCTACAAGTCCACAATAATGAAATAATTCTTAAAGGAAACTTAGCCGCCCGATTCTTCAAAAAAGCCGCTAATCCTAATGAAATTCCTCCTGAAACCAATATCACTGATTTAATTTCTTAATAATATTTGGGCGTGCCCCGCCGCGGCGGGTCGCCCCGAAGCTTCGGGATCGTTTCAAGTCCTCGCTCGTCGTGCCTCCTCTTCTGTGGGCTTTCTACTATAATTCCTCACGCAAGCAAGTGCTTGCCGGCTAGACTTTCTACATATTTCTGTGAGCTTTACAGTTACGCTTCGCAGGAATTTTTATTCTTTTAATTAAACGTCATTCATTGTTGGGCAAAATGACGTCGCGAGCATTGCGAAAAACCTTGCGTTCTTTGC
>JAEWHE010000002.1 GCA_023387965.1 Bacteroidota bacterium
CCCCGGGTTTCGTGGAGGCCTCAACTCTTGAGAAGATGAGGCCATGAAAAAGACTACGACCTACTCCCCTGAAGTCCGTGAACGTGCCGTGCGCATGGTTCTGGAGCATTTGAACGACTATCCCTCCGAGTGGGCCACCATTGAAGCCATCGCGCCGAAGATTGGCTGTGCAGCGCAGACGTTGCATGGCTGGATTCGCCGTCATCAGACCGACGCAGGTCAGCGTCCAGGCCCGACAACCGAAGAGCGCGAACGCATCAAGGCGTTGGAGCGGGAGAACCGCGAACTGCGCAAAGCCAATGAAATTCTGCGTCTGGCCAGTGCGTATTTTGCCCAGGCGGAGCTCGACCGCCGCACCAAGTCCTGAGGGCTTTTGTCGATCAGTACCGTGACCGTCTTGGGGTCGAGTCGATCTGCCGCGTCTTACAGATCGCCCCGTCCGGTTACCGTAGGCATGCGGCCCAGCAGCGCAACCCCGAATTACGTTGCTGCCGCGCTCGACGCGATGACGCATTGATCATGGAAATCCAGCGCGTATGGGACACCAACATGCAGTGCTATGGCGCAGTGAAGGTCTGGAAGCAGTTACGGCGAGAAGGCATCGCAGCTGCCAGGTGCACGGTAGAGCGATTGATGCGTCGTGCTGGATTACAGGGCATAAGGCGTGGCCAGGTCGTGCGCACAACGGTGGCTGGCGACAAGGCTCTTTGCCCGCTGGATCGCGTCCAACGCCAGTTCCATGCCGACCGCCCGAACCAGTTGTGGGTGTCGGACTTCACCTATGTATCGACCTGGCAGGGCTGGCTGTACGTGGCGTTCGTGATCGACGTCTTTGCACGCCGGATCGTCGGCTGGCGAGTCAGTACTAGCATGAACACAGACTTCGTACTGGATGCCTTGGAGCAAGCCCTGTATGCCCGTCAGCCGCATTGCACAGGTGGGCTGATCCATCACAGCGACCGTGGCAGTCAGTACGTCTCCATTCGCTACACTGAGCGATTGGCAGAGGCCGGTATAGAGCCCTCGGTGGGTAGCAAGGGAGACAGCTACGATAACGCCCTGGCCGAAACCATCAACGGGCTGTACAAGGCCGAGCTGATTTACCGTCAGTCATGGAAGAGCCGCGAAGCCGTCGAAATGGCGACCTTGAAATGGGTGCACTGGTACAACCACCAACGCCTGCTGAGCTCAATCGGCTATATCCCGCCTGCGGAGGCTGAGGCAAACTTCCACCAGCAGCAAACAGATCAGGCCGTGGCGGCCTGACTTAAACGAAACGGCCTCCACGAAACCCGGGGCGGTTCACAAGACCGAAAAATCTCGGCTCATGGCGGATTACGCTGCCTTGAGCAAAATAGATAAGAGAGCCGGTGCGTTGTTGATACCTAAAAATGACAATGTTTATCTTCTGGAAGGCACGGTGGGCGGCTTCGGGCTCGAATCGATGACTGCGAAAGTTCAGCACATAACTATCGATAAGGTCACCGTTGAATTCCCAACAGGACTCTCTGACTATCTACGGCCAGGCCATAACTTCGCTGAAGTAGCCATTTCTAAACGCAATGCAGTAGTGCTTTCTTTGAACGGCGTATTCTCGCTCCGCCCCAGCCTTAAAATGCGGCACCCGAGTTGCTAGCTGCGATGCAACGACCGCAGACTAGCGAGACAAGCCAACAGCTTCCGTAGGGGACCGCCTTGGATTCCGACAACTGGCAGGTTTCGCAACGATCCAGATGGACGCCCATCAATTCACCTTGCCAGTAAGCCACCTAAATAACAGAGACAAAGATGATTTCGCTCATGGACAGACACGTATTCGGAGTATTGATTTATTTGTTCAATGTATAGCTGTTTGCGCTGAAGTTTGGAGCGCTTTTCCAATCCACTGCAACCGTGTTCTGCAATGCCGCGTCAAACACTTGTAGGCCGTTTGGGGCTGATGTTGAAGCGCCGGCAAAGATCCCTCCGATTGCTATCGGATCCAGGACCAAAGCGATGAACTCTTCTTTGAGGCTCATAGCGTCTCTCGCGTCCCAGGTCACGATCGTTTCCCTGCAAAGTTGGCTCACCGAAAAGTATCAACCATGTTCCCGCACACCTGTCAGCTATGTCTCCGGTCCGTACACCGCAACAGGAAAAAGTGACCCGCTCAGCAGAGCTGGGCCCTAGCCTCAACCAAATCGAAAAACGCCAGCGGCACGAACGAAAAGAGACGCGCCGGCTAAAACTCACAACCAACCCGGCACCACCTTCACCCACTTCCGCACTGTTCCCTTGCCCCGTAAGAAGCTCGAACACGAACCAGCTCACTTTTTCGAAAAAGTCATGTACGTAGAATGCGCCGCGCGAAAGAGGCGCCTCTGCTATGAGGACTACCATCGCACCCAACACTAGGAGCGTGATCAATATGGATATCAAACGTTTCGAAAAAACGCGTCTTTCTTATGAAACCGTGCCCATTTACCGCAAGCGCTGGTTCGTCTTGCTCACACTGCTGCTGTGCCTACCGGT
>JAEWHE010000008.1 GCA_023387965.1 Bacteroidota bacterium
CCTGCAAGATCAACGGCATCGAGCCCTTCGCCTGCCTCAACGCCACGCTCACCGCCATTGCCACCGGCCATCCACAAAGCCGTCTCGACGACCTGCTGCCCTGAAACTTCAGGCCGTCAAGCTAAGCTGGCCGTGGTCGCCTGCGAACGCTTACCATGCAGCTTCGAGTTCAGCCCACCTTTTGTGCGCCCGATCGGCCGTCCGCGTCCCCCCTTTTGGAGAGCCAAGCTCGACACCGTCCGGTACGCTTTCAGATGCGTCGCGTCGATCATCACCATGTCGGTTTCCTGCGCCCGCGCGGCCAGTTCGGTCATAATGGTGGCAAACACGCCCATCCGGCTCCAGCGCTTCCAACGGTTGTAAAGCGTCTTCGCAGGACCATAGGCGGCAGACGCGTGCTTCCACATCACCCCATTGCGCTGAATGAGATTATCCCGCTCAGCACGTGCCGGTCGTCGTCCCGAGGTCTCCTCGCGACTTTGGAAAGAACGGCCGCAGCCGCTCCATCTGTGCATCGGTCAGCCAGAAAAGCTCGCTCATCATCCCTCTCAAGGTCGGGTGGGTAGAACCATGACGTCCGCCTGCACTCATGTGAATTTATGGGTCCTGACCGTAGCCTGTCGAACTAAGGTCAGCTCGCGAGCAATGGCAGTCAGAACAGCCTCCCAAACGTAATATTGCTCCAAGTTTAATCGTTCCGCCCTGTTAACGAATGTGAAGCATATCTACGAAGTGTTTTCTGGCGACCGTTTCGGGGCGTGGCCTAACACCGCCAAACTGGCCGCCGGAATTAGAGCCGACAGATACTAAGATTGAGTAGTTGCATCCGGGAAATAATCAGCTCAGTATAGAAAGAGCTATTTCATAACTGCTCAGAGAGGGACTAGCTTGTAGCTGAGATCTGGCCAGAAAGTTATTGATCAGCTGGTCCATACTGCCGCTGCTTGTGATGGCTGAAAACGAACTTGTGCCAAAGTGACGAACAGCGCGAGACGTGATCTCAGAATATTGCCTGTCGATAGGCAGCTTGCTAAAGTTTTCCGGCAAAGACAACGCGCTCGTAAAAACACTCCGCAATGGAGGATTCCCCAATACCTCATACCATAGCGTAGTGTCACTCGAATCGCGAGAACTCATCGCCATAAGCTCGCGACGCGCATTCAACGCAAGGCGGAGGTTTGCATCGCCCTCACCGATACGTCGCTCGAACTCTCGCTCGATGAAAGCTTCGCTGATTTGTTCAGTCAATGCCAGGTGCGTTTCTCCAAACTCGTCATTTCCTGAAAAACTAAAGGCTTCAGCTAGGCGAAGATAGCGTTTGTCACTTAGCCTGTTAGCTAGAGATTTTTCGTCTGACAGATCTGATTCGAGAACCTTCCTGATAAACGCCTTGTTGGCGATATCCCCTTCCAGTCCGAATGCCTTAAGGGCAACGCTGAGCATTCGGAAATCCCCAACCAGTTTCTGGGAGTCCGTTTCGGAAATGAAGTTGCCTTTAAAGTATTCTACTTCTCGAGTAACTGTTGAATCCTTGGAGACAGTTTCTATATATCTGCTCTCCATTCTCTGCAGGGCATTCCAACCTGCAATGCCCGTAGCGCCAACATATAGCACGTTGTTCATCTTATCCTCCAAGAATTTGGGCTTCCGCGGGCAATAGGTCACGCAATTTTCTTATGACGTGATAGTATTTTCCCCCGGCAGCTAAATCGGCGACCCTTTCGAGTGTCTCCTTGTTGTCGCGATCAACAAACAGAGGTCCCAGACGATGTATTGTTTCCAGCAACTCGCGGTGACCTTCGGCCTTCTCGATATCTCCTGAAAGAATGAGTTGCGCTATGTAGCAGGCTTGGGATACCGGGGTCTTTACGTCATTGGGATGAATCGCATCTTTCAACCGCAGGACATGCACATCCGGGGTGCGGATCGATATCTTTGTTCGCTTTTCGCCGTTTTCGATAACAGCGCCATTAATCAGCAAGCGCTCTTTCGGGGCCAGCTTCAAGATCAACCTTGTCATTGCTCTGCCTCGCCCCGCAAGCCCTTCATCACAGACAGGTTGATCTCAATCAAGTCCGATATTTCTGCAGCTCCCTGAACCACCTTGCGGCCGTGTTTCAGGGAAAATATTGATAGGGTAATCAACCCCGCCCTCACATCATCCGGCAAGAGGTTGTTTTTATCGGCAAGGTCCGCTGCCAGGGTGGTCCACAGCTCGTCGTTTTGGTAAACGGCGTAGATCAAGGCAGCATCGGGCTGGTCGCCCTGCGCCGCTCGTAGCAGGCGGGTCACATATGAAAAGGCATTATATTCGCTGTCACGTGGGCTATGCATAAAATTGTTATGATAGCCCGATTCCGCAAATTTAGTGATTGCGCTCATGTTCATAACCTCCGGTCAATTCTAGCACGGCAGGAATGCAAAGGGGCGCAGCAGGCGCCCCTTTACCTTGATTAACCGCGGAACAGCGACAGAATTGCAGCCGGAGCCTGGTTTGCGATGGACAGCGCCTGGATGCCGAGCTGCTGCTGGGTCTGCAGCGCCTGCAAGCGTGCGGAGGCGGCTTCAATATCCGCATCCACCAGCGCACCGATACCACTGGTCAGCGCATCGGTCAGCCTGGACACAAAGTTCGACTGATCCGCAATGCGCTTGCTGGCCGTTCCCAATTTGGCTGCGCCAGTGATTGCAACGTCGATCAGGGCCTCGATCTCTTCAAGAGCTGCCAGGGCGCTGTCGCGATCGGTGATCTCGGTGATGTCAATATCCTGGATGCTTTCCTGGAAATTGATCGAGTCAACCGTAATGGCTACCTTGTCAGTCTGCACGTCACCCATGGTCCGGTCAAGTGATGCAAGAACCGTATAGTTCGTCTGACCTGGCACCGGCTCGGTGCGGAGGAGGTTGACGCCGTTCATCTGGCTGCCGTTAATGGCAGCGGAAAT
>JAEWHE010000032.1 GCA_023387965.1 Bacteroidota bacterium
CCCAATCGCGCGGATCAGACATGAACATCCACGAATATCAGGCCAAACAGGTCCTCAAGGGTTATGGCGCCCCGGTCGCTGCTGGCGTGCCGATCACCTCGGTTGAAGAAGCCGCTGACGCTGCCAAGCAACTGCCTGGCCCCCTCTATGTCGTGAAGTCGCAAATCCACGCCGGTGGCCGTGGTAAGGGCAAGTTCAAGGAACTGGGCGCTGACGCCAAGGGCGGCGTGCGTCTGGCCTTCTCGATCGACGAAGTCGTCGCTCACGCCAAGGAAATGCTGGGCAACACCCTCGTCACCGCTCAAACCGGTGAAGCGGGCAAGCAAGTCAACCGTCTGTACATCGAAGACGGCGCCGACATCGCTCGCGAACTCTACTGCTCGCTGCTGGTTGACCGCTCGGTCGGTCAAACCGCATTCGTCGTTTCGACCGAAGGGGGAATGGACAACGAAGAAGTGGCCCACGCCACTCCGGAAAAGATCCACACCATCGCCATCAACCCGGAAGCCGGCGTCACCGACGAGAACGTCGCTGCCATCTCGGCCGCTCTGCAGCTGACCGATGCCGCTGCCGAAGACGCCAAGGCCCTGTTCCCCGCCCTGTACAAGGCCTTCGTCGAGAAGGACATGGACATGCTGGAGATCAACCCGCTGATCGTCATGGAAAACGGCCACCTGCGCGTTCTGGACGCCAAGGTCTCGTTCGACGGCAACGCCCTGTACCGCCACGAAGACATCCGTGCGCTTCGCGATGAAACCGAAGAAGACGCCAAGGAAATCGAAGCCTCCAAGTGGGACCTCGCCTACGTGGCTCTGGACGGCAACATCGGCTGCATGGTGAACGGCGCTGGTCTGGCCATGGCTACCATGGACATCATCAAGCTGTACGGCAAAGAGCCGGCCAACTTCTGCGACGTCGGCGGCGGCGCCGGCAAGGAGAAGGTTGCTGCAGCCTTCAAGATCATCACCGCTGACCCGAAGGTCGAGGGCATCCTCGTCAACATCTTCGGCGGCATCATGAAGTGCGACGTCATCGCTGAAGGCGTTGTCGCTGCGGTTCAAGAAGTCGGCCTCAAGGTGCCGCTGGTGGTTCGCCTCGAAGGCACCAATGTCGAACTGGGCAAGAAGATCCTGAACGAGTCGGGTCTGGCCATCACCGCTGCTGACGATCTGGACGACGCCGCCCAGAAAATCGTCGCCGCTGTCGCCTAAGCCTTAAGACCAGATTTCAGAGAACAGACACATGTCCATCCTCGTCAATAAAGACACCAAGATCCTGGTCCAGGGCCTCACGGGCAAGACCGGCTCCTTCCACACCGAGCAGGCTCTGGCCTACTACGGCACGCAAATGGTCGGTGGTATCCACCCGGCCAAGGGCGGCCAGCAGTGGACCGGTGCCAACGGCGAAAGCCTGCCGATCTTCGCTTCGGTTGCCGAAGCCAAGGACGTGACCGGCGCAACCGCCTCGGTCATCTACGTCCCGCCCGCAGGTGCGGCTGATGCGATCATCGAAGCCATCGAGGCCGAGATCCCCTTCATCACCTGCATCACCGAAGGTATCCCGGTGCAGGACATGGTTCGCGTCAAGGCTCGCCTGGACCGTTCCAACTCGCGTCTGCTGGGCCCGAACTGCCCGGGCATCATGACGCCGGAAGAGTGCAAGATCGGCATCATGCCGGGCTCCATCTTCAAGAAGGGCAACGTCGGCATCGTCTCGCGTTCGGGCACCCTGACCTATGAAGCTGTGTTCCAGACCTCGAACGAAGGCCTGGGTCAAACCACGGCTGTCGGCATCGGTGGCGACCCGGTCAAGGGCACCGAGTTCATCGACGTCCTGGAAATGTTCCTGGCCGACGACGCAACCGAGTCCATCATCATGATCGGTGAAATCGGCGGTTCGGCCGAAGAAGACGCCGCCCAGTTCCTGATCGACGAAGCCAAGAAGGGCCGTAAGAAGCCGATGGCTGGCTTCATCGCCGGTCGTACCGCTCCGAAGGGCCGCACCATGGGCCACGCCGGTGCAGTCGTTTCGGGCGGCAAAGGCGATGCAGAATCCAAGATCGCTGCCATGGAGGCCGCCGGCATCGCCGTCTCGCCGTCGCCGGCACGTCTGGGCAAGACCCTGGTCGAAGTCCTCAAGGGCTAAGACTGGAAACGAGGGACGATCTGCTCGTCCCTCGTTCGATCTCGGGCTTAAAACCGGGTGTCGGTATAAATACCTAGGGTACGGGGCGAAAATTCGCGCTCGGTAACCTCGAAAAACGCTCCTGAAATCGCTCGGGGGCGTTTTTTTATGACAATTCGACCAAATTCCACCCTTCTCGCCCTCCTTCGGTCATGACCCGTAAGGAAACAGGTCCTATATGGGAGCCGCTGGATAGGCGCAGGCGCGCTATCAGCGGGTAAATGTAGGACGACGAGAGAACTATGGCGGACGATGCAGGTCAGCTGAACCAGGTCTTTGCCGAGACCAGCTTCCTCTATGGCGCGAATGCCGCCTTTATCGAGGACCTGCACGAAAAATGGGCGGTTGACCCGGGCAGCGTCCCGGGTGAATGGCGCGCCTTCTTCGATCAGTTGAAGGACAATGCCGGTCAGGTCCGCGAGAATGCGGCGGCTGGCAGCTGGGGCCGCGATCGCAGCCCGGAACCCTCGGAAGAAACGGCTGTCTTTGACGGCATCTGGCCGGCCCCCAAGGCTGACCCCAAGGCCGCCAAGGGCGGCAAGCCCGCAGCGGCTCCGGCGGCTGCCGGTGGCGTGACCGCCGCTGATGTGCGGGCGGCTGCTCACGATTCCATCCGCGCTCTGATGCTGATCCGCGCCTATCGCGTCCGTGGTCACCTTCAGGCCAACCTTGACCCGCTCGGCATCGAGCTGCCGGTTCAGCACCCTGAACTGACCCCGGAATTCCACGGCTTTACCAAGGCCGACATGGACCGTCCCATCTATCTGGATGGCGTCCTTGGCCTGCAGACCGGTACCCTGACCCAGGTGCTGGACATCCTGAAGCGCACCTACGCCGGCAACATCGGCGTGCAGTACATGCACATCTCTGAGCCGGAAGAAAAAGCCTGGCTGCAAGAGCGCATCGAAGGCTCGGACAAGTTCGAGAAGAACGCCTTCACCAAGGAAGGCAAGCTGGCCATCCTGAACAAGCTGATCGAGGCTGAAGGC
>JAEWHE010000026.1 GCA_023387965.1 Bacteroidota bacterium
CTTGAGCGCCGCATCGCGTTCCGCCGTGCCATGAAGCGTGCCGTTCAGTCGGCCATGCGTCTTGGCGCCGAAGGCATCAGGATCACCTGCGCCGGTCGTCTCGGTGGTGCGGAAATCGCTCGTACCGAATGGTACCGCGAAGGCCGCGTGCCGCTGCACACCCTGCGCGCCGACATCGACTACGGAACGGCTGAAGCCGAAACCGCTTTCGGTATCTGCGGCATCAAGGTCTGGATCTTCAAGGGCGAAATCCTTGAGCACGATCCGATGGCGTCCGAGCGCCGTGCGCTTGAGGGCGATGCACAGGGTCCGGCAAGCCGTGAACAACGTGGCGACCGTGGCGATCGACGCCGCGAACGCGAAAACGCTTGACCAACGCTGGCGAAAGATAAGCTCGGAGAAGTAAGAAAATGTTGCAGCCAAAGCGTACAAAGTTCCGCAAGCAGTTCAAGGGACGCATCAAGGGCGTGGCCAAGGGCGGATTTGACCTGGCTTTCGGCGAATTCGGCCTGAAGGCTCAGGAACCGAACCGCGTCAATGCACGTGAGATCGAAGCGGCCCGTCGTGCCATCACGCGTTACATGAAGCGTGCTGGACGCGTGTGGATCCGCGTGTTTCCTGATGTGCCGGTCACGGCCAAGCCTACCGAAGTCCGTATGGGTAAGGGTAAGGGTTCGGTTGAATACTGGGCATGCAAGGTCAAGCCCGGCCGGATGATGTTCGAGATCGACGGTGTGTCGGAGGAGATCGCCCGTGAGGCGCTTCGTCTCGGCTCCGCCAAGCTCTCGGTGAAGACGCGCTTCGTTCAGCGCATCGCAGAGTAAGGAGTAGGCACCATGAAAGCCGAAGAAGTTCGCGGCCTCACGGCCGACCAGCTCAAGGACAAGCTCGCCGATCTGAAGAAGGAGCAGTTCAACCTGCGTTTTCAGAAGGCGACCGGTCAGCTCGAGAAGTCCTCGCGTGTGAGCGAGGTCCGCAAGGACATTGCCCGCGTTAAAACCATTGCCCGCCAGAAGGCGGCAGAAGCCAAGGCGTAAAGGAAGAACAAAATGCCGAAACGCATTCTGCAGGGCGTAGTAGTATCCGACAAGAACGACAAGACCGTCGTTGTCCGTGTCGAGCGCCGCTTCGCGCACCCGTTGCTTCAGAAGACGGTCCGCCGTTCCAAGAAGTACAAGGCGCACGACGAAAACAATCAGTTCAAGACCGGCGATCTCGTTTCCATCCAGGAATGCGCGCCGATCTCCAAGGACAAGTGCTGGACGGTCGTTTCCGCCCAGGCTTAATCTGCCTCATTTCTGCATCAGGGCTTGCTTCTGGTGCAGAAATCTATATGAAGCAGGCCACTGGCGCAGGACGCTCGGAAACGAGCGTTCTTTTGCTTTGAGCGCACGGAAGGTCCTTTTTGAGGAAACCACCTTGTCAAGATCCATCCCGCGCACATTGAAATTCTGTCCATAAGCCGGATCGGGGCGTTCGCGCCCTGTCGATTCGGTCATTACAAGAAGGCGACCTGACATGATTCAGATGCAAACAAACCTCGACGTCGCGGATAATTCCGGCGCTCGTCGTGTCATGTGCATCAAGGTGCTGGGCGGCTCCAAGCGGAAGTATGCTTCCATCGGCGACGTCATCGTCGTTTCGATCAAGGAAGCCATCCCGCGCGGCCGCGTGAAGAAGGGCGACGTGATGAAGGCGGTTGTCGTGCGCACCGCCAAGGACATCCGTCGCGCTGATGGCAGCGTCATCCGCTTCGACAACAACGCAGCGGTCCTCATCGACAACAAGAAAGAGCCGATCGGTACCCGTATCTTCGGACCGGTTCCGCGCGAACTTCGCGCCAAGAACCACATGAAGATCATCTCCCTGGCTCCAGAAGTACTGTAAGGGAGCGATTAGATGCAAAAGATCCGCAAGGGCGACAGCGTTGTCGTATTGACTGGCAAGGATAAGGGGCGGACTGGTGAAGTCCTCCAGGTCCTGCCGAAGGAAGATCGCGCCGTCGTGCGTGGCATCAACATGGTGAAGCGCCACCAGCGTCAGACGCAGACGCAGGAAGCCGGCATCATCAACAAGGAAGCATCCATTCACCTGTCGAACATTGCCATCGTCGGCAAGGACGGCAAGCCGACCCGCGTTGGCTTCTCCGTGGTCGACGGCAAGAAGGTGCGTGTAGCCAAGCGTACGGGAGATGTGATCGATGGCTGAGTCAAAGTACGAGCCGCGGCTGAAGACTGAATATGTTTCGCGTATCCGCGCCGCCGTTAAGGAGCAGTTCTCCTATTCGAACGAAATGATGATCCCCAAGCTGGAGAAGATCGTCATCAACATGGGTGTGGGTGAGGCGACTGCCGATTCCAAGAAGCCGACCGTTGCTGCTGCCGATCTTGCTGCGATTTCCGGCCAGAAGGCTGTGATCACCAAGGCGCGCAATTCCATCGCCGGCTTCAAGGTCCGCGAAGGCATGCCGATTGGTGCGAAGGTGACGCTGCGCGGCGCCCGCATGTATGAATTCCTGGACCGTCTGATCAACATCGCGCTGCCGCGCGTTCGCGACTTCCGCGGCCTGAACCCGAAGAGCTTTGACGGCCGTGGCAACTTCGCCATGGGCATCAAGGAACACATTGTGTTCCCTGAGATCAACTACGACAAGGTTGATCAGATGTGGGGCATGGACATCATCGTTTGCACGACGGCAAAGACCGACGACGAAGCACGGGCTCTTCTGAAAGAGTTCAACTTCCCGTTCCGTCAGTAACCGTAACGACGAGCGTAGAAAAGGAACTCCGATATGGCGAAGACCAGCGCAGTTGAAAAGAACAAGCGCCGCCGCAAGACGGTCGCCGTCCAGGCCGCCAAGCGCGCGGCCCTGAAGGCAACCATCATGAACCAGGAACTGCCGATCGAAGAGCGGTTCAAGGCAACTCTGAAACTCGCTTCACTGCCGCGCGATGGCTCGAAGACGCGTATCCGCAACCGTTGCGAAGTCACGGGCCGCCCGCGCGCATTCTATCGCAAGCTCAAGATGTCGCGTATCGCGCTTCGCGAGCTGGGCAA
>JAEWHE010000040.1 GCA_023387965.1 Bacteroidota bacterium
TGGTGTAATATTGTCATTTATGGTTACGTTAGCTGTTGCGTTAGCGCTGTTCCCACTTGTATCAGTTACTGTTAATGTAACGGTATTGGTTCCAACATTTGTACAATCGAAGTTAGTTTGGTCCAGAGTTAGGGTATCGATGCCACAATTATCAGACGACCCATTGTCAATCTGTGCAGCAGTGATGATAACATTTCCAGTCGCATCTAGATTTACTGAAATATTTTGTGCTAGAACCGTAGGTGGGATATTATCTATTATTGTTATTGTAGCTGTTGCGCTAGCACTGTTACCACTTGTGTCAGTAACCGTTAAAGTAACAATGTTGGGGCCAATATTAGTGCAGTCAAAATTATTTTGGTCTATCGTTAGGGTATCAATGCCACAATTATCGTTTGAGCCGTTATCAATTTGAGAAGGCGTGATAATGGCATTTCCAGCCGTGTCTAAGTTAACTGAAATGTTTTGTGTTAGAGCAGCAGGAGCGGTGTTGTCAATTATTGTTACCGTAGCTGTTGCACTTGAACTATTTCCACTAGTGTCCGTAACCGATAGTGTGACAGTATTTGGTCCAACATTTGTACAATCGAAGTTAGTTTGGTCAAGCGTTAAGGTAGCAATGCCACAATTATCATTTGAGCCATTATCAACTTCAGAAGTTGTGATGATGGCGTTTCCGCTCGCATCAAGGTTGACTGATATGTTCTGCGTCACAACTGTTGGGACAATATTGTCATTTATGGTTACCGTAGCTGTTGCATTAGCAGTGTTACCACTTGTGTCAGTTACCGTTAAAGTAACTGTATTGGTTCCAATATTAGTGCAATCGAAATTAGTTTGATCTAGAGTTAGGGTATCGATGCCGCAATTATCATTGGATCCGTTATCAACTTGAGAAGCAGCAATAATAGCATTTCCAGTTGCATCAAGGTTAATTGATATGTTTTGCGTAACAACTGTTGGAGCAATGTTGTCATTTACAGTTACCGTAGCTGTTGCACTAGCGAAATTACCACTTGTATCAGTTATCGTTAAAGTAACCGTATTGTTTCCAACATTCGTACAATCGAAATTAGTTTGGTCTAGCGTTAGGGTATCAATACTACAATTATCGTTTGAGCCGTTATTAATTTGAGAAGGCGTGATAATGGCATTTCCTGACAGGTCTAGGTTAACTGAAATGTTTTGTGTTAGAACTGTAGGAGCGGTGTTGTCAATAACGGTAACTATTGCTGTGCCTGTAGAAATATTTCCATTATCATCCCTCACTGTTAAAGTTACAATATTGGAACCAATATTAGAGCAATCGAAATTAGTTTGGTCTAGTGTTAGGGTATCAATGCCACAATTATCGTTAGAGCCGTTATTAATTTGAGAAGGAGTGATAATAGCATTTCCTGACGGGTCTAGGATAACTGAAATGTTTTGAGTCACAACCGTAGGAGGAATATTGTCAATTACCGTTACTATTGCTGTTGCACTAGCGCTGTTACCGCTTGCATCGGTCACAGTTAAATTGACAGTGTTTGCACCAATATTACTGCAATCAAAATTTATTTGGTCTAAAGTTAGGGTATCGATGCCACAATTATCATTCGATCCGTAGTCAACTTGACCAGGTGTAACGGTCGCATTTCCTGTGCTATCAAGGATTACTGATATATTTTGAGTAATAGGATTGGGAGGAGTGGTATCTACTAAATTAACAAGTACTGACGCGCTATGAGTACATCCGTTAGGTAAGGTTGCTGTAAAAGTATAGTTACCATTCACGGTAAAATCGGCATTTGATCGAGTTGGATTTAATAGATTTGAAGTCCATCCCCCAGGTCCGGTCCATAAATATGTCGTACCCGATGTTGCTGTTGCTGTAAATTCTAGTGTCTCTCCATAACAGACATTCGTCTGGTTAGAAGTTGCGCTCACTGTAGGAGATTCAATTACTGTGAAGGTCTGAGAATCGGAACTATTACACGGTGCGACACCTATATTATAATTAATTGTATGGGTACCCACGCCAGCCGCCGCAGGATTAAACATACCGGTTGAAGAGACCCCCGAACCAGACCAAGTACCCCCATTGGTAACCGCAGTCAACTGCACATTTCCATCCCGTACGCACATTGGAGGTAATGGATTTATAGTGGCATCGGGAGGATTAGTTTGTGCTCCGGGACCAAGCTGTAAAGTAAATGTTGATTGATTTACACTCCAATCCTGTACAACAACCATAATCAATGAGCCGGCAGCCACAATTGGAGCAGGGACTGTTGAAGCACATGCAAATGAGTTTCCGAATTGAGTACATCCAGATGACGATGATGCGTAGTTGCACGCTATAAGGTTACTCGCATTCATTATTGCTGTGCAAGGCGAAGTGCCAGTAGGAATATTAAATACGCTAACATCTAGAAAGCCCGTTGATGCATTACCATTAACTAATAGCTGCAAAGGACCAGTAACGGATATATTAAGTAAAATATACGCATACCTGCTATTGCCCCCATCGAGACATCCCTCGAAGAAATCTGATGATCCGTTCTGAAAGTTGAATGGTCCTGCAATTCCGGGGACACAAGTTGTTGTATTAGTATTACAGCTTAAGGTAGCAAAAACCTCATTTTCTTGTTTATTGTCAATTTTCTGTTGAATGGCTTTGGCGTTTTTATCTCGGGTACGGGTACGCTCTTGAGCATAAAATGAGGATATGGTAACACAAAAGCATAGCCAAACAAAAAGTAGTTTTTGTTTCATAGAACTTAGATTTTTTACAGGTGAAAAATAAATTGGCAAATTTAAGATTATTTTGACAATATCTTATTTGTTTTTTTAATATAGAAACCGTTATCCTCTTATGTGGATATGGAATGTGCAACAGTATGTTTTCGCCCTATTTAATGACATCATTTGCATTTGTCGCCGGACTCATTCCATTAATACTTGTCATCGGTGCCGGAGTAATGGGAAACAGAACATTAGAGCGTTCGCAATAACGCTGCTTTTGAAGCAGATCACGTAGTGACACGAAGGAATTCCTCCACAAGGTATCAATAATCGCCGAGACATTTGTAAAGCCGAACTCGAATTAGTTGCCGCCGAATTAGATGTAAAATCAGCACGAGCTAACTTTTATCCTCATTGGCAATCTCTGGGAGGATAGGTTTTGAAGCATACAAAACCAAATATGCGTTCAAAAATCCCGAGTCACTATTGTATCATTTGGCGGATCCTTATTTTTGTTGAAACGAAACGAAAAAACCAAGAAAAATTACCGCATCTATAAGAATTATCAAGTGATGAGCGTAATCCGGGCAAAACTTAAACTATTGAAAATTACCTAAGAAGTTACCCATAAAAATGTAAAATAAACAGAGGTGTGTTTGGAAACCAAAAACGCTCAGCCCAAAAGGCTAAGCGTTTTAGCTCCTTCCCCCATAGAAGGATGTGTCAGAACATACATACCACTGTATGAAAGTACAAATTTATAGAGAATATTTGGTAATGTTTTATATAATTCCCACTTTATAAAAAAGGAAGCTTTTATATAAAAGCTCCCTTCTTACGTTTTTCCAAAACTAATTATTAAGATGTATAGTTCAAATTTAAAAAAAAATATCCACAATAAAAATTTTTTGGCAATTTATCATCTCAGAAAAATTTGATAAAAAAATCGTCTCTTTGTTCCAATTTATTGAAAAAATTAATAGTGATGAAGATTCCAAAAACTCCCGCATTCAACTTTATATTTTTATTTGACTCATTATTCCTCCAGAATTAAAATGTCAAAAACAATTTACTCGTATGACGGGTATCATCAATGAATATTGGATTTTTGACGAATATTTTTAATCAATGTTCTTTTCGTCTTGTGGAACAATCATATTTTTTAGATTTAAATGTTTAAAAATAAAAAAGAAATTTATAATGTAATCAAGTGAACAAAAGATGGTAATTGAATTCCACCAAAGAGGATTTATTGACTCTCAAGAGAAAGCGCTCTCATATTGCTTGGATAGCGAGAAATCATAGCATCTCTCGGGAAGAATATCGCACTTTTGGCAAAAGAATGGCTGAGTATTGCAGATGGTTTATTAAAGATATTTTTACAAATATAATCTCAAATACAAAAATGCAGGAAATCTTTTTAGAAAAAATATTCTTTTTTTTCGATATTTTTTCATCGAACAAGCGTTCTTACAATATTTTAATTAGCCAAACTGTCTAGCTTAAAATTACGTAGTTAGTATTTTTAATTAAAATAAAACGTATTTTTATAGTAAATAATGTAAAATGTTTCAATCTACTAATATAACAATAAGCACAGACCAAATTTTAGAAGCAAGTAATCACAAGATTTCGATTTGGGAATTGAATGGAAATTGCATTCTTGCTAATTCTGAATTTAAAAAATGGGCTAAAAAAAAAATCTCAACTTCCATCTCTGAAGACTCAATACAAACAGTTAACATCAATCACCATCACATTCCTAGGTTTTTTTCCGATCAAAAGTTAACAGATTATGAGATGCAAGTGGGTAAGCAACGTTTTAAAATATCTCAGAAAAAAATTTTATCTGATTCAGGAGTAAATTATATCTTCATTCAAGTCGAGGATTACTGCGTTTCTAAAGAGGAACCATTCAAATTGAATGTCAGAGAAAGCTGGAAGAATGTGATTGATGGTTTACCTGACGCATTTGTAATTGTTAACTCTCAAGGATTAATACATTATCAAAATGACAGAGCGAGAGAAATCTTTGGATATCGCAATAATGAATTGATAGGTGAATCATTGAACGTTTTGTTCTCGGAAGGTTATCATGACTTCATCAAAGATGTGCATTTAAAATCCAATTTCTATTCGGAAAATCCAGAAGATACCTTAATATTAGCTTTAAAAAAAGGCAATATAGAGTTTCGTGTTAGCGTTCTCGCAAACAGTATAAAAATCCAGAACGACCAATTTATGATTTTGTCGTTCACAGATTTTTCAAAACAAATTCAAAAGCAAAACGAAATTTTAAAAGTTAAAAACGAGCTTCTTTCTAAAATTGATAAGTTCGAAAATATTCTGGATAGTATTTCTGAATGTTTTTGCACCGTTGACAGTCAATGGAAATTACAATACTGGAACCGTGCAGCAGTAAAATCGACTCGACGGACAAAACAGCAAGTAATAGGCCACGATATTTGGGATATTTTCCCTCAATCTGAAAACTCGCTTTTAAAATCCTACTGTAATCAAGTAATGAAAACGCGAAAGTCAGCGATGTTCGAACATAAGAGTGATTACGGAAAATGGTTCTACAATTCTGTACACCCTAATGAAAATGGAGGTATTACAATTTATTTTAAAGATATTACCCAGCGTAAACTTCGAGAAATTGAATTGATTGAACTTAAAAATAACCTTTTCGCCGCCATCAATGCAACAGATGACCTTATATGGGCGGTTAATTCGCAGTATTCTCTGATAACTGCGAACGAAAATTTTCGAAATCTCTCAAATAGAGAGATGAGCAATGGTTTAAACGGAATTGGCTTTTTCTCTAGTAATGGTAAAAAAGTCAATGAACAATTTGAGAAACTATACGATAAATGCATGACTGGGAATGTTTTTAGCATCTCTATAGATATCCTGCCAAACTATCTTATGAGATTTCATCCTGTGTACGGCGCTTCTGGACTCGTAGTCGGCGCTGCTTGTCACGCTGTAGATACTTCTCTAATTGATGAACTGAAAAACCAAAATGTTGCAAATTCAGAAAAATTTAAAGCTTTGGTTCAAAATGGTTCAGATTTGATTTTTATTGTAAATCATCATGATCAGATTTCCTATACTAGTAAGTCGATATCAAAATATTTTAATTTTGAAATAGATTGTTCGTTTCAAGAATTTCAATCTTTGGTGCATCCTGCTGACATTAATATTTTAAAAGAATCGTTACTACAAATTGGCGAAAAAAGCAATATTAGAATTCCAGCCTTTCGAATCAAATCCTCAACCGGAGAATACATTTGGCTTGAGGCAGTCGTGGATAATTTACTCAATAATGCTCACGTTATGGGCTTGGTTTTTAATGCAAGGGATATCAGCTTTTTCAAAGCTAAAGAAATTGAACTGGAAAATCTAATTAGAGAGTTAATGCAAAGCAATGCGGACTTAATGCAATTCTCATTCATTACCTCTCACAATCTTCGTTCACCACTCTCAAACATCAATGGCTTGCTTAAATTTTTAGATCGAGAGAGTATGTCGGTCGAAAGCAATCAAGTAATTTCCATGATCGACAAGGCAGCTAATAAATTGTCAGACACCATTACGGATCTTTCAAAGATTTTAGTGATTAAAAATAACAGTAATATTACTAGAGAAAACATCGATATTGACAAATGTTTTAATTATGTGAATAGGACTTTTTTGGATACGCAGAAATCCATCAATGCAGAGGTAGTTTTCAATTTTAAGGTTAAATATGTATCTTTTAATCCAGTTTATCTAGAAAGTATTTTTGTTAATTTAATCTCAAACGCTATTAAATATCGACACCCAAAGAGAAATCTAACGATTTCTATATCAACTGAAGCCGTTTCAAATGGCGTAGAAATTAAAATAAAAGACAATGGTCTAGGCATAAATTTAGAAAGACACGGTGAAAGGATTTTTGGTTTATATCAACGCTTTCATGCCAACATTGAAGGTCAAGGATTAGGATTGTTCATTGTAAAAGCTCAAATTGAAGCCTTAGGAGGGACTATTAGCTTGGAAAGTGAAGAAGGAGAAGGGAGTCTTTTTACAATTTTTGTGCCCAATGATCCAATATAAAAACTATAAAAAATGAATGCTCAAAATGATAAAATTGTAATGCCTTGAAATCCCCTCTTCAAGCAAAAATCCAGAAATTAGTTTAAACGCTGCTCACAATTAACTATTTTACTAAAAATTTAACCGGCCAGACTAGGTTTGTTATTTTTCCGAAAAATTATTGGTGATAATTATGGGTAATGCAACTAATACCATCAACACCATAAATTCGAATTCTATTAAAATTTAAGTTCCCACGCCACTATTTATTCAACGGTTTGTAAATAAAAGTCTCTCGAGTGATCTCCCTCGATTCCCAATCGATATCTAAAATTTGTTTTAGGGTTTCCCGTACTTTATTGTAATCAGCAAATTTTGTCAAAAACATTGAGGCGCCCATTTCAAATGTTTGATTTTGATCAAAATCAGAAATTGATGTAGTAAAAATTATAATTCTTGGAATTTCGTTGAACTTGGTGTGTTCACGTATTTTTTCAAGCGTTTGGTATCCGTCCAAAGGCGGCATGTTTAAGTCAAGAAATAGTATATCAGGTACCTCATCATCAAGACGCGCGATTGCCGAACTACCATTATTAAACCCATGAAAGTTGTATTCACAATCTAGATTCTCAATTATTTCTTGAAAAATTTCTCGATCATCTGCATCATCGTCAACCATCCAAATAGTTTTTACCTTTGAATTCATTTTGTTACATTTATAATTAATGGAAAAAGTCCAAATTCTTTATAAACCTCAAATAAAATAACTCTAATGCAAGTAATTTTACTAGATTTCTCGGAATTTTAAATCCGCACCAAGCTTTTAATAGACATCCAAACACTTTTAAAAAAAGCCGATTACTTGAGACAAAGTTAATAGAAAACTTGAACAAAGCTAAAGAATGAAATGCTCAATTTTTTTATTCCTTTTACCATCCAAATAATTCGGCAGTAAAATTGAGATAGCCTTTATAAAAAAACTTTTAAAACCTTAAAAAAATCTTATAAAAATAGAGTTTCAATAAAAATTATAAAACCATATTATAATAAGAAGAAAATATTTACCTTTGTTCTACTTATCGTGGTTGATATAACAATATTCTTTTTCTGGGGAGAAAGAGGGTAAAAAAATAACGCTATTCGCTTTGTCTAGCGTTATTTTTGATGAGCGTCGAAGTATTCAAAATGTACCGTCAAACTTTTTGTTTTAATAAGGACTGAAAAGTAGTGAGATTTTTGAATATTTATGACATGTATTAAAATGTGAAAATATATTTTTTCAGATATTTACATTTATCAATTTGTTTAGTTTTTTTAATTTAGTTAAAATCGGGGCTGTTGGTACAGCCTCAATTTTTTTGATTTTTTTGCGTATCCGATAATGGAATTTTAAAGCTAGTATAAACTAGAAAAGTATCTTCTAAAAAAAATAATTTTTTTTTATTTAGCAAAAAAGTATAAAATCATAAGTGGTAATTTATACTTTTCTGATTTTCTTCTTTATCGAGAGAAGAGATCAAAAAAAAAAAAACGCTAAATCTTAATTTTAGCGTTTTTTTATTTTATTTATCTGACGTTTAAATTGAAGTAATGGAGTATCTAAAAAATACTTTCATTATTATATTTTGCTGATTTTGGCATCCTTTAGACATACAACTGCTGCTAAGGTTAAGACAGGTTTTTTAGCAGTAGTTTCACAATTTGTTAGTAAGCTTTGCTTTGAGGCTTAGGATAATTTTGTTATAATCTAAATTTTTATTTAATTTGTTATATGATTCGCTTAAGGCCCAAAGAGTGATATCGACTTACTTTATTAACCTACAATTACGATGAGTAAAAACTACATTTTTCCATTAATTTCCATTTTTCATAATCGGATAGAAAAAAAAATCGAAGATTTAAAAGATTTTTTATACAATAATACAATTCTGCTGTATAAATTCTAACTATCTCGTTATCCATATCAATGCATGTGTTTATGCAAAGTGTAATAAAAATTTCTTCGGCAAAATTTTTGGACTAATATAGTTTTCATATTTCAGTGATTTGAATTCAACATGCGAGAAAGTGTGTGCTTGAAAAATGAAAAGAAGAAATAACCATGCTATTAATAAGCATCTAGTTAATGACCGCAAACTTTTGATATCCTTATGGAACCCCGAGTGGCTTTGTATATACGCTAGCCAGTCGGTGCTGGATCTTTTTGGGAAAAAGTCTAGTTCCAAATTGAGGGTTCTTGGAGGCTTATTATCTACACAAGTTGCAAATTTTACTCAGAAAAAAATATTCGCTAAAAACATTCGCTTTCAACTGAATTGGGAAGGAACTCAATTTGATGTAAACTGCGCGGTCGAAAAAAACGGACAGGTAATTAAATGGTATGCCATCACAATGCAGCGATGTATTCAGAAAGTTTCTAACCTTCAAAATCCTTGGGAATCTTTGAAAAATACCCAAATTACTGCTGAAAGTATTTTAGATACTATTTCTGAGAGTTTTTGCGTAATAGACCAAAACTGGAAAATCAGATATTGGAACTACTCAGCAGAAATTACAACAGGCAAAAAAATTGACCAAGTGCTGGGAAAAGATATGTGGCAAGTATTTCCGAAAGAAAAAAATTCTGAATTACATATCCGCTGCATCGAAGCTTTTGATGGGAGGAAAAGCAAATTTGATCATAAAAGCATTACTGGTACTTGGTACTATAATTCAGTCCATCCAAACGATGATGGAACCATTACCATATATTTTAAAGATATAACTGATCGGAAAAACTCTGAACAAGAAATATTTGAAATTAAAAACAACCTTCACACGTTATTAAATTCTACAGAAGATTTCATGTGGTCGGTTGATAAAAATATGCGACTGATATTCGCAAATGATGCATTTTTAAACTTTCTTTACATGAAAACAAATCGTAATGCTCTCCCGGGGGATTTGATTGTCTTAGGAAATATAAAAGGAGCATTGCATTTAAAATGGTTAAAAATATTTAGAGAATGCTTAAAGGGGAATCCGTTTAATAACGATATTGATCTCATTCATGAAAGACTAACTCGGGTGAATCCTATTCTTGATAATACAGGAAAAATTACTGGAGTCGCATGTCATTCAGTTGATGTTTCTGAGCTAAGGAAACTCGAAAGAGTAAATATCGAATCGGCAGAACGTTTTAAAGCAGTGGTTCAAAATGGCTCAGATCTTATTTTTATCTTTAACTGTAACTATGTGCTAGAATTCTCTAGCCCATCAGCTAACGATCTTTTTGGAAAGAATGTGTTATTCAGCGGGAAACTCAGACTACTCATCCATCAAGATGATTATCAGACCATAGCGCTCACTTTTAAGATGAATCAAAATTCGAATACTTTTAAATTAGTTCCCTTTAGAGTGAAAAGTAGCACAGGAAAATGGATTTGGTTAGAGGCAACCGTAGATAATTTATTGAAAAATTCTGCAGTTTCAGGAATAGTAATTAATGCAAGAGATATTACAGATAGCGTTCATAAAGAAACTGAGTTGCAGCATATGGTTGGAGAGTTAACACGGACGAACGCAGATTTAATACAATTTTCATATATTGCATCTCACAATTTAAGGTCTCCTCTTTCCAATATTTTAGGACTACTAGCGCACATTGAAAGAGATATGTTAGATCCAGACCTGCAAGAGTCTCTTGAAATGCTCGATGCTTCAGGAGCGCATCTCCAAAGGACATTTGACGACTTGTATCAAATTTTAAGTATTCGTAATCGTACGAATAATCAGTTAAGAATAATTGATATTAATGATAGTTTTAAAAAGGCATATTTAGCCTTTAAAGAGTCTCATCAAGACATCGATATTTCGTATTCGATGAATCTTTCGGTTACGACAATCTATTTTGATACAGATTATATGGAAAGTATTTTTTATGAGCTTTTAACCAATGCAAACAAATTTAGAAATCCAAAAATTCCACTCAAGATTAAAATTACCGCTTGGATCGAATCCAATCATAGGTTTTTAAAATTTCAAGACAACGGACTTGGAATGGATCCTGCACTCTATCAAGAGAGACTTTTTGGAATGTATCAACGATTTCATTCCGGAGTGGAAGGTAGGGGAATGGGACTTTTTAAACTCCAAGCACAACTAAAATCTGTTGGAGCCACAGTTCTTGCCGATTCTGTACAAGGTAACGGCACGGCATTTTTAATAAAATTTCCCCAAAACTAATTTAATCTTTTTCTTTATTTAATAAATTTGTTTTTAATGTTGCAGGTTAAATAATTTAGCCTCTTTTTTATAATAAAAAATATTGATTGATGGTTTTTCAAAAAAACACAATATGGGTGCTTGATGATAATATAGACGATTTAAAACTCTTCAAAGAAGCTTTTTTTGAGCTAAACCCAGAATATAAATTAGTCACATTTCGTAATTGGAAACAAATTATTACTGAACTTAATTTAAACAATGTTCCCGAACTGTTGTTTTTGGATTTAAATTTGGGCAGTGTTAGCGGGTTCGATATGATCGATAAAATAAGACAACACATTTTTTTTAAAAATGTTCCCAAAATAATTATTTATACAGATTCAACTTCCATAAGTAATCAACAAAAAGCATTCGCCAAGGGTGCAAATATGTATCTTGTAAAGCCCACTAGTTTTGAAGATTTGAAAAAACAAATTAAACAAATTTGTACTAGTCATTTTAAATTTTTTTAGAAGTTTGCTTTATTTGAATTTCGAACAACCTTTTAAAGGTTCTAATTTTGTAAATCAATACGCGAAAAAACATATTCTAAACTAAAACAAAAGAAAATGGAGAATGTTTTTAAAACACTCTCCATTTTACTACATATCACAGATTCAAAAATACTTTTTAACAACAACCCTTTTGACATATGAATGCCCTTGAGAGACAACTTTAAATAAATAAAGACCATAATTAAGATTTGATACATCAATAGACTATGGATTCTGGATCGATTTGCTTAAAATCTTTCTACCGCGTATCAAAAAGTTGTAATTCCGCAGGACTCGCCAATACCTCTGGAATTTTAATATAGACCACAGTTGAGGCTGGATTCGGATAAAAAATGCATTAAGAGTAAAGAATTTTTCAGTACTTAAATTCGGACCAACAGAAAATGTCGCCGCTGCATTGCTACAGTTTGAACTCTGAGTATTCTCACACATGCTATAAATAATGGTGTAATTCCTTTCAAGAGGTTCTGCAGAAACTATCAGAGCATCATTGGCGTCCATTTCCAAGTCATTAAGGCCTCCATTATCTAGATTCTTAACTGAAACATTTTGGGCATCTGCAGGTTGTCCATTGAAAAAGATCATTATCCAATACATTATCTACCACTCCACACTCCACCTTCCTAAAGATTGTACCACTAAACGGAGCGCCTTTACTAATACTCTCGACAACAACACTCACTGCTTCAGAATTCATAGTCCCAGTGACTGAAGAATTATTATATTCCTTGTCGGTTGCCGGGTCTGAACTGCCCAAAAAAATGTTTGTTGGACGGTATCCGTTCCAAGTACGTTATTTTCATTGATGTTGCATTAGCATTGTGAGTATGTGCTGGCATTGGTCACACCTAAAACTCTTTGGCCTTGAGCTTGAACGCTCGAAGCACCTGTTACTGCCTCTACAGGCAACACCGCAGAGCGACCAACCGGGACGATCCCACTCAAATTTGGGAATGCAAAGTGGCTCCTCCATAAGTAACGCCTAAAATAGAATATAATGCAGCGTTACAGTATATCGAGAGCGTTTGTCCATTACACTCGAGATAGCTCACCGGCACCAAATTTCCGGCAGAAAGCTTGATAGTTCCTATTAATTCTTCCATAATAAAATGTTTAAATGTTAAGTACAGATTTGGGAATTTAATGCTTATGGACTCATAAAAGTCCACAAGGAGAAAAAGTAGTATTGTTAATAAAACGCTGTCGCTCCGAAATAAATTTCAGGAAATAATGGGTCAGAAACATAGGTGGTAATATGTTCTTTATGGAATTTGGAAGGCGCTAAATTACAAGAAATTCGACACCATCCATTCACCTTGAGACAAATCACAAAATGATCTACAAGCCGTGTCAAAAACGTAGTTTTAAATCGATTTATAAAAGATTACACATTCCATAATCAACCGGTAAAAAGGCAGCCAATTTACGGCGCTCATCCTAGCCATAATCCCACCAAAAGACTACGGCACAAACGGTTTCCTCCCTAAAGGTACCCTCCAATTATTCCGTTTCCTTTTGGTTTTCCCTTTGACCGCCTTGATAGTCTGCTTTCTTTTTTCCGGTTTTTCTTTTGGAAAGATTTATGCGAAGCGATGTAAAACCTCAAAAGTAAGCCAGAAAAACAAGAAAATCGAGCATCACAAAATGTAAACTTTTAAAAAGGAACGATTATGAACATCATCGGAAGACTGACAAAAGATGCGCAAGTGCGCACTATGTCACAGGACAAACAAGTAGTAAATTTTTCGGTAGCCACAAACCATAGCTACAAAAACAAGCTGGGCGAACGTATTGAGCAAACCACCTATTTCGACTGCTCTTATTGGATTTCTTCAAAAGTAGCCACATTACTCACTAAAGGCACTTTGGTAGAACTCACTGGACGAGTAAGCACAAGGGCGTGGACAGACAATGACGGAGAGCCGAGAGCAGGACTGAATTTCCATACCTCCCAAATCAAACTGCATGGAGGTAGTAAGAGAACGCAAACAATGCAGGCTACTGCACAAACTAGAGGTAAGGCAGAACAAGGTACAGAGGACGACCTACCATTCTAATAACAATCATTTTTTAACCTTAAAATTTATCAAAATGGCACACAACATTCATTTCAACGAGAGAACAGGAAAGCATAGTTTCTTTTCCGTACAGCAAAAAGCGTGGCACAGCTTAGGGCAAATCGTGGAGCAATACCCAACAAGTGAAGAAGCTATCAGACACGCAGGTTTAGATTACGAAGTGGTCAAATCTCCACTCTTTACCAAAGGTTCGGGCATCATCGAAACTTCGGGAGCGATCGAAATAGGCAATAGCGAATTGGAAGTTCCTAATTATTTTGCCAATATACGCACTGATAACAACGCCGTATTGGGCGTAGTAGGTAAAGATTATCAAATCGTACAAAATAGAGAAGCCTTTAATTTCTTTGATGCCATTGTAGGCGGTGGCGAGGGTATTCTTTATGAAACCGCAGGAGCATTGGGCAACGGAGAACGCATTTTTATTACAGCAAAATTACCCGATTACATTAGAGTAGGAAATGGCGATGATGTTACGGAAAAGTACATTTTTCTCACCACTTCGCACGATGGTAGCGGAAGTATTACCGCAGCGTTTACACCTATACGAATTGTTTGCCAAAACACGCTGAATGCTTCATTACGCAATATGACCAACGTAGTCCGTATTAGACATACCTCGGGAGCAAAACAGCGAATTGAGAATGCGCACAAGATTATGGGATTGGCAAACACACTCAGCAACCAATTAGAAAATATCTTTAATCACTGGTCAAAAGTGAGAGTTACAGACCAAGAGGTTAAAAAGCTAATCCAATTGGCACTTTGCCCGAATAAGGAAACATTTGACCTACTCAAAAAAGGGGCAGAAGATGAAATGTCCACCGTGTTCAAAAATGTGGTCGATGATGCTTTCAGCTATGCAATGATGAGCGATACCCAACAAATGGACACGACAAAAGGCACATTGTTCGGAGCGTATAATGCCGTGACAGGCTACTATCAGAATGTAAGGAATTACAAGAATGATGAAGCCAAGCTACAGAGCATTGTACTCGGTGGTACTGCTCAACTGAAATCACAAAAAACATTTGAATTGTGTACCTCAATTGCATTGGACGGAGCGGAAATCCTAAACCTTAATTAAATAACCACAGGCTACCGCCTTAATCGGTGGTAGCCTACTAAAAAAATTTCAGAACAATGAATGCAAATTTTTTCAATCAGATACAACAGTTGGACTTTACAGGAGTATTACAACTGAACATTTCAAAAGGAACAGAAAATAAACTAATCGTATCAGTTTTGCTTAACAACGAACAATGTGGGGACAGTGCCAAAAAACTTGTCCCACCATTAGTGTTCAATGCGACACCACAAGAGTTTGATGAGGGATTTTTTGAGCAATTAACAGCACCGATACAGAAGGCATCGGGATTAATGGTAGATATGGAAAAGTTTCAAAAACAGTTGGAACAAGCCAAAAAGCAATCGGCAATGGAAAAAGAAAAAACCGAGAAAGCCAAAAAGAAAAAAGAAGCCAAAGACAAGAAGTTTAACGACGGAATGGCAAAGGCTGACGAACTCGAAAAAGAGGGCAAATTCCGTGAAGCGTGGATGAAAGTTCCCGACATTACCGAGTTTCCCGAAAAAGCGGACGAGATTCGCAAACGCAAAACGGCATTGTCTGCAAAATTCGCTACCCCAAGCCTTTTCGGAGAAGCGGAAGAACGGCAACCCGAAACGAGCCAGGAGGAAGAAGTTACAGCCGATTATCCCATCGATGATACGGAAGAAGAAACAGAATATTAACGATTAAAAACGAACATTATGTTATCAGCAACGCAATTAGAACGAGTGTTTATACTCAAAGATAAAGGACAGGACATCAGGCTGACCGACCCGGAACCACGTTGGAGCGTAGAAGCCGTAATGAATTTTTACGCCAATATGTACCCGATACTTACAACGGCAAAAGCATCAGCACCACAGATAAAAGATGATGCAGTCGAGTACAAATTTGAGAGCGTAATGGGTACGAAAGGTTAAATTAAATATGAAAAACAATGAATTATGCGACGCAACATCATATCGGGAACTATCACAATACCCGAACAGCAACGACAACGGCAATTGCACCGCCAATTGAACGAGTTCGCCAATTGGATGCAAAAACCAATGGATGCAAACGAAGTGCGGAAAGACAAACGCAAATCAGTACCGACAGCAATGTTGCCAATGGTTTTCTAAACTGTAAGTTTCTGCCTAAACTGAAAGAAACGAAAACTATACAGGCTTGCAATAAATCGGACAAAACAGAAAGGGATTTTTATAAGTCCCTTTTCAAACTTGCTGAACATTACAGCATTGAGCCAATGCAGACCCAAGAATTTACATTTCCCTACAATATCGTTTTGGGTATGTGGGATATGCAAATCAAACTAAAACTTAACCATATCAATTGGGATGATTTACGTTTGGTACAGGACAGCAAGAAAACGTTTTTGAGAAGTGAGGAACGGTACAACACAGGCACAACTTTGTATTACATTCCTATTGCGCCACTCTTTAAAATGCTCAAAGACCCGAGACGGAAAAAGTCGGCACAATTGCTTGTTTCGGTTTGCAGTTATCTGTACCATATTGCCGACATTCCGTATTACAGACAGGAAAACACCTATTTGTATTGGTTGTATGAAATGCACAAAGATTGGGTGGAACAGGACGAAGAAACCGAAGACTATAAGCGAGAATTTGCCAAAGCGGAACTGATAGGCGATTGTATAGAACAAAGACTATTCAATCGCATCAATTTAGGAATGTTTGAAAAGCGTTTAAGCAGTTTTGTAAGCCGTGATGTATTTGAAATAGAATGTTGGCAGTTGGCTTGCAATGCCTTTGCCCTTTATACAGAATATCCCACAGCAAGCATTTTCAGAAACGCACCATTGCCCGAACAAGACCCTTATTCCGATGATTACGACAATGAAGCTATCGGAATGGAAAAATACATTTCGTTTATCGCAGACACCAAAGGTTGGTTGTATGAAAACCTTTCGGACAGCATCAACAACGAGTTTAACGAATATGGAATAATGGAAGAGCCAAGTATCAGTAAATCCTTTGACGGAAGTAAAGTAACACAGGACAGCCTTGATTTTGAAAACCGCCTTTTTGCTGTATTGGACGACTTGTGTTGCCTATTATATAACTATAAAACAACAAGACAATGAACACCATTAACGACATAACCGAGAATTTTGGAATATTGTATTATCCAAAATCTGCTTTGGTTTTCTACGAAGCCAAAGAAACAGATACCGCAACCTATGTAGAGCATTTTGACATGGACAAAAACGGCAATCCGATAAATGCCCACCCCTTGACAGTAAAGGAAGCCAACGTATTAGCAAAGTCATTAAATATCGAGCAGGAAAAGAACAAAGCCTTTCTGAAATCAAATGGAATTTTGCCTACAAACATTCTGCATATCAATCCAAATGTAGAAAAGGGTTCGGTAATCTGGTACACCAAAGCACAGCAAAGACAACTATACTTTGTGGATAGTCTGCAAATTCCGAACGGAAAGGCACAAGTACCGCCAATGCTATGGTTTGCCGATAAAAACAGTCTGACCGTATTTGCTTTGGCAAACAGCAGAAGACCAACGGCAAAAACGCCTTTGCATCACGCACCGTTCTTTAACATCTATGAAAAAGGCAATGTGTGTATGGGTACGGTAAGCGTGGATATTAAAAATTCCGCTTCGGTTGAGGAATTTATACAGGCTTGGGAAGACTATTTTTTTAACAGCTATTTTAGTCATTCATTGAGTGCGAATTTAACAAAGAAGAACATTGTAAACCTTTGGAAAAGCCTTATCAATACAAATAAACCCTTTCCGATTGAGGTATTGAAAACGAATAATAAAACCCTTAAACATCTATTGTAATGGAAACGACAAAAACAGCAGTTCATTTTACGGACAATTACCTTCTTAACCCGACCAACCCGATTTCGGTAAACCTTATCGGAGCAGGTGGTACAGGCTCAAAAGTATTGACAGCCTTAATGGAAATTAACGAAAGTTTGATAGCATTAGAACACGCAGGTTTGCAGGTGCGTTTGTGGGATGATGATATTATTACAACAGCTAATTTAGGAAGACAGCGATTTTTTGAAAGTGAAACAGGCTTATACAAATCCGTAGCTTTGATAAACCGTATCAATCGTTGTATCGGTACGAATTGGAAAGCCGAAACTCGAAAATTTGAAAAGGACAAATTTGGCAGACTGCCCGAAAATACAAAGGCAATCATAACTATTACTTGTGTGGATAATGTACAGGCAAGGTTTGACGTTGCCGAAATATTGAAAGAAATAAGTTACTGCAAGAATTACATGGACGACCCCAAATATTGGTTGGATTTCGGAAACAGCCAAGATACAGGACAAGTAGTACTATCTACTATCGGAGAGATAAAACAGCCTAATTCAGAGAAATACCAAACGGTGGCAAGCCTGTCATTTGTTACAGATGAATTTGGGGAATTGCTGAGGCAATCCGAACAGGAAGATAATACGCCAAGTTGTTCCCTTGCCGAAGCATTGGAAAAACAAGATTTGTTTATCAATTCATCATTGACACAAATGGGTTGTTCTTTACTTTGGAACTTGTTTCGTAGAGGAATGACCGAATACAAAGGATTTTTTCACAATCTGAAAGATTTCCGAACCCACCCGATAAAAGTCGCCTGACAGCCAAAGTCGGGCGGCGAAAAGACGCATCCTTCCGTTGGTCGGAACCGCCTTTTCGCGTTTAAAATTGGTGCAACCACTTTGCAAAATGCACAGTTTCCACAAATTCCTTTCTCTTCATTTTAGCAAATAGGTTGCGACATTATTGCGTGGGATATTTGGTATCCCATTGTTGAATTTAGAAAACTTCTTTTCTTTTCACACAGCGACCAAAGAAAAGAAGCAAAAGAACGTCGCTTGGTTGCTATTTTCTATTATTGAAGTATTTGTAGAAGAACAGGTTTATTTTGTTAAATTTGTTATAATGAATACTATATGGATATTATAACAACCTGAATCAAATTCTGGTTGTTATGATATTAAGTCAATAATTATAATCAGAACCAAATTATAGAATGCTTGAAAAAAATATAAAAGAAGATTTTTTAGATTTATTCTACAATGATTTATGCGATGAAGAATTAGAAAACAAAAATCGATTAAATTTATTTACTCTTAAAGTAAAGAACAATGCTTTTTCATATGATGAACTAATTGCTGAATTAGGTAATAAACTACATTACTTTGCTCTTTCAAGAAAGCAAATTAATCAATTAAAAAAGGATGATAAACTTAATGATCTAGTAAAAAAAGCTAAAGCAAAACTGAAATATCATACAGATAATGAAGGAGAACTTGGCGAAATACTGCTTTACTGTCTTTTAGAGTCTCATCTTAATGCTCCAAAAATCCTTACTAAACTTGAATTAAAAACCAATTCGAATGATTATGTAAAGGGAGCTGACGGTGTTCACTTACTGAAACTTAGCGATTCTGATTATCAGTTAATTTTAGGAGAATCCAAATTAAATTCTGATTTAAAACAAGGAATCTATGAAGCATTTGGTTCAATTAATAAACTCTTAACTTCAACTTCGAAAATGGAGTTTGAAATTGATTTAATAAATAGTGAGCTTGTAAAAGAAGCATATGAAGAAGATAGTTACAATGTTCTAAAAAAAATAATCGTTCCTAGCGCAAAAGAAGATGAAACGTATCTAGATTATTCATTCGGTATTTTTCTGGGTTTTAATATTACAATTACTGATATTGAATTGAAGTTATCTAACAGTGAGTTTCGAACAAATATTCGAGAAAAAATAAAAAATGAAATTTTAAAAGCAAAAGAATCTATAAATTACCAACTTAAGAAAGAAGGATATTCAGGATACCAATTTTATGTTTATGTTGTTCCTTTTTCTGATTTACAAAATAAGAGAAAAGACATCATCAAACAGATTACCGAATAATGAAACTTATAGAAAAATTAGTTGAAGATATTTTCACAGATAAATACTTCAACGAACTCTTTAATAAATGTATATTGATAACTGCTGAAAACATTTTTAAAAAGAATGATGAACCGAAGTTGTCTACGAAAGAGTTAAAAGATCTTCTTCGATTTGCTGATATACTTTCAAATTCATCCAACTCAAATGCCAGAAATAAAGCATATCAAATTATTTCCGCTTTAAATCACGATTATAGTGACAACAAAATATACCGAACCATTTCTAAAGCTGTATTTAGTAAACTAGGAAATTTCCCTGCAATCAACTATTTAGAAACGAAGAATAATAATTTTGCTAGTCTGCCTCTAATGAGAGAAATTGAAGTTGAGTCTAAAAAGCTTATTCAGAAAGCACCGGATGGAAAAGGTATGATATTTACTGATACTCAATTTAAGCTATATGACAAGCTATCAAATAGTATTGAGTTTAGTTTTTCAGGTCCAACATCTATGGGTAAATCATTCATAATTAAATCTTTTATAAAGAAGGTAATTAAAAATAGTCCCCCAGAAAATATCGTAATCATAGTTCCGACACGTGCTCTTATAAATCAATTTTTTTCTGATCTTAAAACCGATTTAGATGAGCAACTTGAAATCTATAAATATAAAATTTTTATTAACTCGAATGTTTCGGACATCATTACTGAAGAGAAATTTAACTATATTTTTATTTTAACCCCTGAACGTCTTTTAAGCTATTTATCTCAAGAAAATAATCCTCCTATTGGATTTCTCTTTGTTGATGAAGCACATAAGTTAGCAAGTGAAAAGGACTCTCGAAGTATAACAACATATTCTGCAATAGAAAAGGCGCAGAAAAAATTTGGAAATATTAAACTATACTTTTCTTCTCCAAATGTTTCAAACCCTGAAATATTCTTATCACTGTTCAACAGGAATAATCAAAATTCATTTAAAACAATCGAATCTCCTGTTTCACAGAATATCTATTTCGTGGATTTAGAAAAAAATGAAGTAGAGGCATTTTCGCAGAATAAATCACATATACTAAAAGACATTCTGCATGAAAATTCTAATTATTCTGTTATTGAGTTTATAGAATTCATTGGAGAGAACAAGAACAATCTTGTTTATTGTAACAGCAAGCGTAACACCATTGATAAAGCAAAAGATTTTTCAAAGAGGATTAATAGAAAAATTGAGAACATCGAAATTCAAAAAGCAATAGTAAATATTAAAGAATATATACATCCGCAGTATTACTTAGTTGACTTTTTAGAAAAGGGTATTGCCTATCATTATGGAAAATTACCTCAACTAATTAGAAATTTAGTTGAGGATTTATATAAAAAAGAAGAAATAAGATATGTTTTTTGCACATCTACCCTTTTAGAAGGAGTAAATATGCCAACGCAAAATATTTTTATACTCGATAATAGAAATGGAGGAAGAAGCCCTTTATCACCGATTGATTTTTGGAATTTATCAGGAAGAGCTGGACGCTTAAGTCGAGAACTGGAAGGTAACATTTTTTGTATTCAGCATGAAGAGTTTAAATGGGAAAATAAAGATGTATTAATAAAGAAGGATATAACATTAAACCCAACAATACTAACAAAGGTCGATAGAAACCTTCAAAAGATTGCTAAAATTCTTGAAGACAAAGACGTTTCAGGAACTGAAACTGAAAAAGAAATTTTAAAATATATAGCAAATATTATAAAAGTCGATACGCTAGAAACAAATTCAAATTACAGTAGCCCTGTTATTGACAGATTGGTAGAAAAAAATAAAGAAAAAATAATTGAATTAGCAAAAAGTAAGGTTCAGGATTATAAGATTCCATCAGCAATACTTAATTTTAACCAAACAATAGACTTTAAAGTTCAAGATCAGATTTACCAGTTTGTAAAAAAAGCTAAGAAAAGTATTTTGCCAGCTAGCAATGATATCAATTATGAGAATTGTTTGAAAGTTCTTAAACAGTTTCACAGCTTGTATTCTTGGGATAAAAATGAAAAAAGATTATCTAATGTTAATAGCTTAAAATACTATGCTGTTTTGATGAATCAATGGATAAATGGTTTGTCTCTTAGTCAGATTATAAACCAGTCAATAGAATGGTATGATGAAAAAGCATACGACATAAAGGTCAGTTATAACGAATTTGAACCATTTAACAAGTATAGCAAACAACATATCAATTTTTTAATTGAATTTATTATTGATGATTTGGAATATATACTGAGATTTCTTTTAGAAAAATACTTCAATCATTATCATCAAATCTTAATTAGTGTAATTGGAGAAGAAAAGGCTGGTGATAATTGGGCTACATTGTTAGAATATGGAACTCAAAACCCTTTGATTATAGCACTTCAAAATATTGGTATTTCGCGAAATACTGCTCTGAAAATTTTCAAAAATAATAGGGAAGCATTAAAAATTAAGGACAAAAAATTAGTTGGAGTGAATAAAGAGGCTCTTTTAAAATCCTTTAAAAATAGTTCTTTAGAATATGATGAATTAAAAAAGGTTTTATAATCCACTTTACTGATTCTAATAAGAATTTTACAAAATATCCTACAATATCAATTTCAACAAGAAGCTTATAATATTATAAGCTTTTTCGGCTATTGAATATCTTATCAATGCCTCGTCTAAAATCATCAACATCACTACCAACCAACAAACAATTCGAAAAACCGATATATAAAAGAGCTTTGCCTATTTTCTCATTGTCAATATCCCACTATGGGAATCAGTTTGATTGTAGGATATTTGGCTCTTAATTGTCGAAGTTGTGACAGGATGTGCTTGTCGTAAAAATCAAGGCCGATTATACAAACTTTAGGAAGTTCTTTCAAGGAAGCTAATTGATACAATCCATCTTCGATTGTTTCGGATCGGAATGAAATTTCAAATCCTGAAGCGGTTAGACCATAACATATTAAATCCAATATAGGACTTTTCTCATTGATAAAAGCAAGCGTGATTTTTTGTAAAATAATAAAGGCAATTGGATACCGCTCTAAGTTGCAGTTTTTATGACGAATAGACTAGACAATGGAATCTATGACATATTTTAGCTAAATTGTTAACTTATTTTTATTTTGATGTTCGCACTGTCTAAAGTGTTATAAGTGTTGTTAGTCTACAAGAAAAAGAACTCGTAATGTGAGAACTTTAAAGCTTTGCTATTCATGGAGTTTCTTATTTAACTGTTTCTATGTCGCCTTTTTGGAAGGTATATTTTCGTCAATAGTGCTATTTTTCATAAACTCTTCCTTAAATTCAATTTTCATCAATAGATGTAAACCAATCCCCCTCGTTTCGTGTAAGCTTCCATCTAACATACTTATCGCTTTGGTAAATCATAGTATAAAGCTTTATGGAAGTACCTTCAATTAATTTTTCAATAGCAGGTAAATAAGTTCGGGGAAAATCCAAACCAATATGAATTGATTTAAGAGATTGGCCATAAGGTAAAAACAAATTTTCTGAACAATTTAAAAACAATAATCGTTTTTCGTCTTCTTTTTCCCAAAAATGGGACTTATGAAAAACAACTTTGTGGCTCAATAATAATAAATAATTATTAATGTTTGCTTCTATGGAAAGCAAATTGTTCCAATTAACCCAAGGCTTTTCCTTTTTTTTAGTAATATAATTGACCTCTTTCAATAGAATATCAATATTTGGGAACATTTTCTTTGCTTCAACCATTAACAAGTTTTCATCAAATTCAAGACATACCCCTTTTTGATTATCTGCATAGTTTGACCACATCATTTCATTATCCCATCCTTTTTGCTGTGCGCCTGAAAAACAGATAATTTGAAATCGTTCTTTTATCATTTGCCCAAACCTATATTGGCAATCAATATGGGTTTTATCGCTATAATATTCGGGAAATAACTTTTCCAAGGGAAGATTAATACTTCCCATTGACCAAGGAGTTGATTCTCTCGGGTCATTCATGTTACTAAAACTATTTGATTTCAATGCTTTTGTTGGAAGTATGTATTCAACTAGTGTCGCAAGTTTGGTATAATGATAAATTGCCATTTTTTAGCCTTTAAATTAAGGTTTATTAATTTCATGCAAAGTTCTAAAATCCATTGGAAAAGGAAATATTGTCGGATATTTATTAAAGCATAATCTCGTACGGTTTAATACAAAGGAAGACAAATTTTCAAAAAGTGACATTGAATTCGTTTTACGAAGTGCAAATGAATTGAAAATGGAGATTAACCAATTAATTCAAAATGAGAAGTAAAACAGCAATTTAGATAATTAAATAAAAATTGATACTTTTGTATAATAGTATATAGTATAATGACAATCAAAACATAATACCTCACATTGGTATTATATTTGATTTACAATAATAATGAAACAAAAAGCAAACATAGCGACAATTTTCCCTAAACACTTATTTTGGGATATGGATTATGATAAGCTTAATCTTGATAGAGATAAGGCTATTATTATTCCTAGGGCTATGTATGCCACAACTGCAGATACTTTTGAACAAGACATTAAAAGACTGGAACAGCTCTACACTCCGGCAGTTATTATAAAATATCTTAAGAACACTAAAGAAAACATTAGCAATAGAGTTTGTATTAGCGTGGCAAAAAGATATAATGTAAAACCGTTTCTTCGTTATTCCCTCTAAAATGAACGCAGTTTCTCCGGCAATTGTAAAAACAATTATTCAATTACAAAGCCTACCATCCCTAGCCAATTTTAGTTTGGCAGGTGGAACCAATTTGGCCCTGCGTTACAATCATAGAATTTCAGATGATATTGATTTATTTTGTCCTGACATTATAGGAATGGATGGTTTCAATAAAGTTATAGAAGAAGTTAAAATACATTTTGGTAAAAATGCTAGAAATTTTGATTTTCCTTGCGATATAAATGACCAATATTGTTTTTTGAGATTTTTTGTCGATGCAGAAGATGGAACTACAATAAAAATAGAACTTTTACAGAATATGAAACATCTATTCGATATTGAAATGATTAATAACACTCGTTTGTTTAGTAAAGCTGATATTGGTTTATACAAATTAGTAAGCCTTGCTAACCGTTCTACCAAAAAAGACGTTTATGATTTAGATTTTATTACAGAGGAAATCAATATAGTAAACCTCTATGAAAATCTGATAGAAAAGACAACTAAATTTAGTAACAAAGAACACCAAACGATATTTGATTTAGACAAAAATGAATCGGTGTTAGGCAACCCGGAATTATTAATTCGTTTTGATAATACAGTCGGTTCTTCAAAGTTTCCGGCACACACTAACGACAATATCAATATCGTTAAAGAGAGTAAAACTTGGATAGAAGCCCGAATAAGCTGGCGTTCCAAGGTAAGAGAGTTATACAACCATTTAGGAAAAGATTTTCCAAAGCCAAAAGGAATTGATATTTCGTAATTGGGAAAAAAGGACGTTGGTAAATTATAAAAAAATAACGGGATTCTCTTAGAATCGTTGAAATAATAGAGAATTTTTTGCTGTTTTAATACCTACTCTAGAATTTAAAACAATCATTAACGGTATTTTTTTTGTTTATCAAGTAGTCTATTTTTAGATTTTATATTTATATTTGTATAAGAAATATTTTTAAGTTACCCTATCGGTGTACCTGACAATCTATATAGTTTGAAAACAATTGATATTACTGGAAAGTTCAAAATTTTAAGGAGAACCTCTTTCTCCGCAACCTAGAGTTTTTATTGAAATTCTAAAAAACAAAAACCTTTGAATACTTTCGGTATTTAAAGGTTTTTTTATTGTCGTTTTAAAAAAATAGGTTGAAAGTAATCTTTTACATGAAGTCCCTGAAGACTGTGGTTGATGAATTACCCCTTATCTTTGCAAAAAATTCGCATAGAAATAATCGATAAAACTGTCCACTGGCACTTCTCTTACTCTCGAGAGTTGGAAGTTGACCAATAATTTGAGAATTGTACTCAAAATTGAAACGAAAAGTAATAAATCAAGTTCTTGACTCTTTAAAGTTATCCATTGAAAAAAGTCTAATGAGATAGCAAAACACGTTAATCAGTTAGTTTTAAATTTTTGAAAAAATAAGATTAGCAACTGACGAATGGAACTGAAGACTTGCACTTAAAACTTTAAACCTAAACCTTTAACCTCCAAACTAAACCTGAATCACCCCTAAATTAAATTGTTTTTCAATAGGAGCGTGGTTAGCGGCTTCAATTCCCATGGAAATCCAGGTTCGGGTATCAAGCGGATCGATAATTGCGTCCGTCCAAATTCTCGCAGCCGCATAATAAGGTGAAACTTGAGCGTCGTATTTGGCTTTAATTTTTTCAAAAAGTTCTTGTTCTTTGGCTTCATCAACGACTTCGCCTTTGGATTTTAGCGAAGAAGCTTCAATTTGCATCAAAACTTTTGCTGCTTGCGTTCCACCCATAACTGCTAATTCGGCACTTGGCCAAGCAAAAATAAGCCTTGGATCGTAGGCTTTTCCACACATGGCGTAGTTTCCGGCTCCGTAAGAATTTCCAACTACAACTGTGAATTTTGGCACGACAGAATTAGAAACAGCATTTACCATTTTGGCGCCATCTTTAATGATTCCGCCGTGCTCGGATTTCGAGCCAACCATAAATCCGGTAACATCTTGAAGGAAAACGAGCGGAATTTTTTTCTGATTACAATTGGCAATAAATCTCGTGGCTTTGTCCGCCGAATCAGAATAAATTACGCCTCCAAATTGCATTTCTCCTTTTTTAGATTTGACCACTTTTCGTTGATTGGCTACAATTCCCACAGCCCAACCGTCGATTCTGGCGTAACCCGTAATAATCGTTTGACCGTAACCATCTTTGTAAGGTTCGAATTCGGAATTGTCGACCAAACGGCTGATGATTTCCATCATATCGTATTGTTCCGAACGGGATTTTGGCAAAATTCCATAAATATCTTTTTCGTCTAAAGCTGGTTTTTGCGACGCATTTCTGGAGAAACCCGCTTTTTCAAAATCACCAATTTTATCCACAATATTTTTTATTTTATCTAAAGCGTCTTTATCATCTTTAGCTTTATAATCTGTCACGCCGGAAATTTCGCAATGCGTTGTTGCGCCACCCAATGTTTCATTGTCAATAGATTCGCCAATTGCGGCTTTCACCAAATAACTTCCTGCCAAAAAAATACTTCCAGTTTTATCAACAATCAAAGCTTCGTCAGACATTATCGGAAGGTAAGCTCCACCAGCCACGCAACTTCCCATTACGGCTGCAATTTGGGTAATTCCCATGCTACTCATAATGGCGTTATTTCTAAAAATTCTTCCAAAATGTTCTTTGTCCGGGAAAATTTCGTCTTGCATGGGCAAATAAACACCAGCAGAATCTACTAAATAAATAATGGGCAATTTATTTTCAATGGCAATTTCTTGTGCCCGAAGATTTTTTTTGCCAGTAATAGGAAACCAAGCTCCAGCTTTTACGGTAGCATCATTGGCCACAACAATACATTGCTTTTTTTTGATGTAACCCATCTTCACAACAACCCCACCACTTGGGCAACCGCCGTGTTCTGCATACATTCCGTCGCCGGCAAAAGCGCCAATTTCGATTGATGGAGCATTCTTATCTAATAAATAATCGATTCTTTCGCGAGCCGTCATTTTTCCTTCGGAATGCAATTTTTCGATGCGTTTTTCGCCGCCACCCATTTTTACTTTGGCGAATTTTTTCTTTAAATCAGATAATAAAAGTTTGTTGTGATCTTCGTTTTTATTGAAGTTGATGTCCATAAAATTAAATTCTGGTTGTCTATTTTAATGTGGTGCTAATGTACGAAAACGTTTGCAAAGTAGTGCTAATTCTTCCGAGGGATAATTTTGAAACATTAATTTTGTGTAAACAGAATGTCGCTGATTTTACCTATTTCTTAATATTGTCTTAACATTAAAGAGGTACATTTGCACCATAAAAATGTACCATTATGTCTTTGAACAATATTTTCCAATTTTTAGTTCCGAAAGATAAAAAGTTCTTTCCTCTTTTCGAACAAGCTTCATTAAATTTAACCCTTTTGGCACAAACTTTACACGATGGTGTAAATGCTCCAAAAACGGAGCGTGATGCTTATTTTAAAAAAATTGAAGAGTTAGAAGCTGTAATTGAGGAAATTACCCACAAAACCCACTTAGAATTAAGCCGAAATTTCATCACGCCATTCGATCGCGAAGATATTCATGCTTTGGTAAAAGCTATTGATGATGTTGCTGATTATTTACATGGTTCTGCAAGCAGAATGCGTTTGTACCAAGTAGAAAAAATCACTAAATCAATCAGAAAATTAACTGAAATTAATTTAGAAGCTTGTCAGCAAATTGGTTTAGCAATTGCAGAACTTAAAAATTTGAAAAACTTAAAAGCTATTTCTGACGCTTGTAAAAAAATCAATAAGTTAGAGAGTAAAGCCGACAATGTTTTTGATAAAGCCGTTGCGGATATCTTTGAAAATGAAACTGATGCCAAAAATATTATTGCATACAAAGAAGTACTTTCGGCATTGGAGTCTGCTTCTGATAAATGCAAAAGTGTTGCCAATGTACTCGAATCGGTAGTGGTGAAACACTCGTAAATTTTTTTCACAGAAAACATTTTCTATGACGCTTTTAATTATCATTATAGTACTTGCTTTAATCTTCGATTACATCAATGGTTTTCACGATGCGGCAAACTCAATTGCTACCATTGTTGCTACAAAGGTTTTAACGCCTTTTCAAGCAGTACTTTGGGCAGCATTTTTTAACTTTTTAGCCTATTTTATTTCCAAATATTGGATTGGAGAATTTAAAATTGGTAATACGATTGCAAAATCGGTAAACGAAAATTTCATCACTCTCGAAGTAATTTTTGCTGGGTTAATTGCGGCAATCGCTTGGAACTTATTGACTTGGAAATTAGGAATTCCTTCGTCATCTTCTCACACACTTTTGGGTGGTTTTATGGGAGCTGCTTTGGCTCACGCTGGAGCTTTGGCAAAAGATGGAGTGGATGTTATCAACTACGTAAAAGTGATTCCAACCATTGCATTTATTTTCCTTGCACCGTTAATCGGGATGATTATTGCTTATTTTCTCACCATTTTAATTATGAATATTTGTAGGAAAGTCCGACCTGCAAAAGCTGAAAAATGGTTCAAAAGAATGCAATTAGTTTCGTCGGCACTTTTTAGTTTGGGTCATGGCGCAAACGATGCTCAAAAAGTAATGGGAATCATTGGTGCTGCAGTGATTTATTACCATTTAAAAGTTGATTTTGATCCAAATTACCTTAACGCTGAAGACACTTTCAAGTATTTTGTAAGCGATTATGCTTGGGTACCTTTTGTATCTTTCCTTGCAATTGGTTTAGGAACGATGAGTGGAGGTTGGAAAATTGTAAAGACTATGGGCTCTAAAATCACGAAAGTAAATGCTCTTGAAGGTGTAAGTGCCGAAACTGCTGGAGCAATGACCTTATACATTTCAGAACATTTTGGAATTCCGGTTTCTACAACACACACAATCACAGGTTCGATTATTGGAGTAGGAGTAACCAAAAGAGTTTCTGCAGTTCGTTGGGGTGTAACTATCAGCTTACTTTGGGCTTGGATTTTAACCATTCCAGTTTCGGCGTTGATTGCGGCCTTGGTTTATTACTTGATTTCTGCGTTTTAAAAAATAGTTTAGAGATAAAAAAAATAGCTGCTCAGTTGAGCAGCTATTTTTTTTTGAGTTTCAGAGTTTCAAAGTTTCAGAGTTTCAAAGTTTAGCGAATTTTAAAAAAAATAAAACTACCAACCTCAAATACTCCAAACTCACAACTCATAACTCATAACTCTTCCTCCTTTTGTCCCATCATCATCAAGAACGATTTTAAAAACGGGTCTAAATCGCCATTCATCACGCCTTCAACGTCACTGGTTTCGTGACCGGTTCTGACGTCTTTGATTAATTTATAAGGATGCATCACATAATTTCTAATTTGCGATCCCCATTCGATTTTCATTTTTCCGGCTTCAATGTCAGCACGTTGCGCCATTTGTTTTTTGAGTTCGATTTCGTACAACTGCGATTTTAGCATTTGCATCGCTCGTTGACGATTGTCTTGCTGAGAACGTGTTTCAGAACATTGAATCTGGATTCCCGTTGGTTTGTGAAACAATTGAACTTTGGTTTCCACTTTGTTCACGTTTTGTCCACCAGCTCCACTTGATCTTGACGTTACAATCTCAATATCGGCAGGATTAATTTCGATTTCGATTGAATCATCAACCAAAGGATAAACATAAACTGAAGCGAACGAAGTGTGGCGTTTTCCGTTACTGTCAAATGGCGAAATTCGGACTAAGCGATGAACGCCGTTTTCACCTTTTAAATAGCCGAAAGCAAAATCGCCTTCAAATTCGAGGGTTACGGTTTTAATCCCGGCAACATCGCCTTCTTGAAAGTTCAGTTCGCGGATTTTATAACCGTTTTTTTCACCCCACATCAAATACATTCTCATCAACATTGAAGCCCAATCGCAACTTTCAGTTCCGCCTGCTCCTGAAGTGATTTGCAAAACCGCACTCATAGAATCCCCTTCGTCTGAAAGCATGTTGCGGAATTCGATGTTTTCCAAGTGATTGTTGGCCAAATCGTAGGTTTGGTCTAATTCTTCCACGGTAAGTTCGCCTTCACGGTAAAATTCTGAGGCTAACTGGAGTTCGTCTACTAAAGATTCAGCTTTGTTGTAATCTTCGACCCATTTTTTCTTGGATCGGAGATTTTTAATGTGGGCTTCGGCTTCTTTGGCGTTGTTCCAAAAGTCAGGTGCGAGTGTTTTTTCCTCTTCGTTGGTAATTTCGATTAGTTTTTTATCAACGTCAAAGATACCTCCTCAACGCTCCAAGGCGTTCAACGATACCTTTAATTTGTTCGGTAGTTGTCATAAATTAGTTATACTTTTGTGTTCGGTTGAAGCAGGATTTTGTGCCTAGCCCTGATGGAAGTGGAAATCCTTTTGAAGCTTGCGACTATTTTTTTGTTGAATAAAAAAAGCGACCGGCAGGAAGCTCTTTTTTATTTTACAAAAAAAAGGAGCTAGCAAAAAAGATTGTAACGTACAGCAGGAAGTGGCTTCTAAAAAAAATCCAGCTTTTGAAAGAACAAAAATAAGAGATAGTTTTGATTTTATGGAAATAAATTTGGTGAGTGATACCGTGACCAAGCCGACGAATGAGATGTTGCAGGCGATGTTTCGCTCGAAAGTGGGGGATGATGTTTACAAGCAAGACCCGACTGTGATTGAGCTGGAGGAGATGGTGGCGAATATTTTTGGGATGGAAGCGGCGCTTTTTTTTCCGTCTGGGACGATGGCAAATCAGGCGGCAATTAAGTTACATACGAATCCGGGTGAACAAATTATTTGCGATAAATGGTCGCATATTTTTCATTATGAAGGCGGTGGTGCTTCGTTTAACAGCGGTGTTTCGTGCTGTTTGGTAGATGGCGAAAGGGGAATGATGACGGCTGATCAGGTGGCGGAATCGATTAATCCGCCGGATTTTTATCACAGCCCGAAAACGAGTTTGGTGAGTATTGAAAATACGACAAATAAAGGTGGTGGCGCTTGTTATGATGTTGAAACTTTGCGTGATATTGAACAAGTTTGCCGCGATAATGGCTTGAAATATCACTTGGATGGTGCGAGAATTTGGAATGCTTTGGTGGCAAAACGACAAAACCCGAAGCATTTTGGGGAAATTTTTGATACGATTTCGGTGTGTTTGTCTAAAGGTTTGGGAGCTCCGGTGGGTTCGGTTTTAATTGGTGACCAAGAAACGATTGACCGTGCTTTGCGGGTGCGAAAAATTTTTGGCGGCGGAATGCGACAAGCCGGATATTTGGCTGGTGCGGGAATTTTTGCGTTGCAACACAACGTGAGCCGTTTGCAGGAGGATCATAACAAGGCGAAAGAATTGGCGTATGTTTTGAGAAATTTGAGTTGGGTGGAAAGTGTGGAACCGGTGGAAACGAATATTTTGATTTTTGCGGTAAAACCACAAATTCCGGAAAGTTTGGTGATTGAAAAATTAAAGCAGAAAAATGTTTTGATTAGTGTTTTAGGCAAAGGAAAATTACGAATTGTAACGCATCTCGATTACCGCGATGTGATGCATACTTATGTGATGGAAACGTTACAGAAAATGACTTTTTAAAAAATACCCCGAATGATTGGTTCGGGGTATTTTTTTGAAAGATTTTTAATTTTATTCTCCATCTCTATCCACTTTAATCCGCTCTTTTCTATTGGCGATTTCCCAAGCGGTGGCAAAAACCAATTGGGTTCTTTTGGCTAATAAATCATACTCAATTTTATCAGGTGTGTCGCCCGGTTTGTGGTAATCTTCGTGAACGCCATTGAAATAAAAAAGTGAAGGAATTCCGTTTTTAGCAAAGTTATAATGGTCTGAACGGTAGTAAATTCTTTCAGGATCATTGCGATCGTTGTATTTGTAATCGAGCAAAAGTTTGGTGTATTGCTCATTGGCTTTTTCGGAAATTTTGTGCAAATCCGTGCTTAATCTATCAGAACCAATTAAATAAACATAGTTTCCGTTATTTTTATGCAAATCATCGCGACGGCCAATCATGTCAATATTCAAATCAACCACTGTATTTTTGAGCGGGAAAATTGGATTTTCTACATAAAATCTCGAGCCGTGCAATCCATGTTCTTCACCTGTTACGTGCAAAAATAAGATAGAACGTTTCGGACCTTTTCCGTCTTTTTTGGCTTGGTTAAAAACACGTGCAATTTCTAAAAGTGCCACAGTTCCTGAACCGTCATCATCAGCACCATTGTAGATTTCGCCGTTTTTCATTCCCACGTGATCGTAATGTGCAGAAATCACCACAATCTCTTCTGGTTTTTCTGTTCCTTCGATAAATGCCCAAATGTTTTCAGAGTCATTTAAAGCGGGAGAATATTGGCGCTTCATAAATTTTGAAGGAACGGCTTGGTAATAACTTTCGGCACCTTTTGGATGCGGAATTCCCATTTTTTCATACTGCGAAATCAGGTATTTTCCAGCTTTTTTTTGTCCGGGTTCGCCTGTGTTTCGACCTTCCATTTCATCCGAAGCAACGATGTAAAGGTGGGTTTTTAAATTTTCGGCAGAAATATTATCTACGTATTTAACTGATTTTGATCCGGAACAACTCACCAAAAATAGTGACAGTACAAATCCGGAAAGCAAACTTTTTTTCATAATAAATTTTTATTGAACGTGTGACAAACTATAAATGAACAATCCGATCAAGGCGACAACTATCCAGAATGCATTTACGAAAAATAGTAAAAATCCTTTAGATCTGGAAACAAATTTGCTTTCTCCGTACACTTTTCTGTGAGCTCGAAAAAAGTAGAAAAAGCAATACAAAGTAGAAACCAACGCGACGAAGCTATAAAGAGCATCGATGTAGTAAATTAGTTCCAAAAGCCAGTTGAACAACACATTTACAGTAATTACCAACAATAGAAAGGAGAAATAATGTAAGGTGAAAACACCACTATCGAAATAAAACCATTTCTTTTTGTTGTGTATTAGCCAAAGAAAAAATGCGAAAAGTGGCATGTAGAGAAAAAGTACTTTTGGCAAATTGTGCATAAATGACTCGACAACTTCATCATGTAGTTGTTGATTCGACCGTAATTTCCTCAAATTAAAAGAAATTTTCGCTGCCTTATATTCCAATGGCGTATAACGTTTATTTTTTGGCAAAAATTGCTGAAGAGAATCTAATTCCTGAATGCTATTAAATTTTTCCTTTTCAAACATCGTAAAACCTTCCAATTCAGTCACATCTTCTTCATCGATGTTTGGAACTTCTTCTATTGTTACAACATCCCCGAAAAGCGATACTTCCGGCAAAAGATTTGGAATTAAAAAAGTCATAAAACTGATAAAAATATACAACTTCACCGGAGGTACGTATTTTTTTCTTTTTCCCGAAAGATATTCCTGCGTCAATTTTCCAGGTTGCAGTAAAAGTGCCTTCATGGTTTTCCAAAAACTACTGTCGTAATGGGCCAAGTCTTCGGCAAAATGGGTAAATAAATAATGAAAAGATTGCCGCGTTTCGGAGTTTTCCTGACCGCAATTAGGGCAAAATTTATTTTCCACCACATAATTACAGTTGAGGCAGGTTTTGTCAATTCTGATTTTATGATTTCCCATGTGGCACCGTTGTTTCGGCACTAAAACTACTAAAAAAATTTTTTGCTACACAAAAAAAAACAAGGCTTCAATGCAATTGCTGCATCGAAGCCTTGCGGTTCGAATTACAAAACTCTAAATTAACGTGATTGTAATTCGTGTTTACCTTCTTTAATTTCTTCCACCGTTTTTTTGTTGAAAGCCGGTAAATCGTCAGGATTTCTGCTGGTTACCAAGCCGTTATCTACCACAACTTCTTCATCTGTCCAAGTGGCTCCTGCATTGATTAAATCATTTTTCACCGAAAAAAACGAAGTAACGTTTCTACCTTCTAAAACATCTGCATCAACTAAAATTTGTGGTCCGTGGCAAATAGCGGCAACGGGTTTTTTTTGTTCAAAAAAATCTTTTACAAAATTTACAGCACTTTCCTCGCGACGCAACAAATCAGGATTAATAACGCCTCCAGGCAATACCAAAGCGTGATAATCACTCGCCGAAACTTCGCTTAAAGTTTTATCTACGTTGTATTCTTTTCCCCAGTTTCCATCAGCCCAACTTTTGATCGAACCGCTTTTTAAACTTACAATTTCTGCGGTCCAGCCTTGTTGTTCCAAATGTTCTTTTGGTGATTGTAATTCGCTTTCTTCAAATCCGTTTGTGGCTAAAATGGCAATTTTTTTACTCATAATATTATTTTTTAAGTTGATTAAATTTGAATATTAAAATTACGCCGAAATCCGCCCAAACTCGCCCAAATGCTTATTAAACAATCGTTAATCTTTGTTAAGAATCGGGCAAATCATCGTATCTTAATTCAAAAAAAGAAATACCATTTATGGAAACTATTTTTGAGTGGAGTAGGATTTTAATGAACGATTTGCCGTATGAATTTTTATTCGAAATTTTTTTTCGCGCTTCGGTTATGTTCATCGTGTTACTGATCACATTACGATTAACCGGAAAACGTGGCGTTCGGCAACTTTCCATTTTTGAAACCGTAATTATTATTGCTTTAGGTTCTGCCGCCGGTGATCCAATGTTTTACGAAGATGTCGGAATTTTGCCAGCCATTACAGTTTTTGTCATCATTATCGCTTTGTATCGTTTTGTCACATATCTCACGGGAAAATTCAGATGGTTTGAAGTTTTAGTCGAAGGAAAAACGCATTGTTTGATTCGCGATGGAAGATTTGCTGTAAAAAATTTTAAAAGGGAAGGTTTGGCACAAGATGAATTTTTTGCCGAATTAAGACTTAGAAACGTATCACATTTAGGACAAGTAAAAAATGCTTACCTCGAAACTACGGGTGATGTGAGCGTTTTTTTCTATGAAGATGAGGAAGTAAAATTAGGGTTGCCTATTTTGCCCGAATTGTTTGAGAAAAAAAGCAAACACATTCCCGAAAGCGGTAAATTTGCGTGTTGTAATTGCGGAAATATTCAAGAACATCATCAAGATCACGGCAAATGTGAGGTTTGTCAAAAAGAAATTTGGGTAAAACCCATCAATTGTAAAAGGATATCTTAATGAATTTTAAAATCGAACCGACAAACGATTTTCCAACAATTAGAGAAATTGCACTCAAAACTTGGCCAGAAACCTACGGCAATATTTTGTCAAATGAGCAATTGGATTATATGCTGTCACTTTTTTACAGCGAAGAAAATTTACGGCAACAATCTGAAAAACAGCAATTTATTTTGTTGAAAGAAAATAACTTGCCACTTGGATTTGCTGCTTATGAAATTTTTCCAAATGATGCTTCCGCAAAAATTCACAAGTTGTACGTTTTGCCCGGAAATCAGGGCAAAGGCATTGGCAAAAATTTGGTTGAGTACATTTTGCGTCAAGCAAAAAAAGAAAATCTTTCGCACTTGTCCTTAAACGTAAACCGAAATAATCCAGCCATTCAATTTTACCAAAGATTAGGTTTTGAAATTGTAAAAGAAGAAGACATTTCCATCGGAAACGGTTATTTAATGGAAGATTTTGTCATGCAGCTAGATTGCTGATTTTTTGTATTTTATTTGGGTAAAGATTAAGAAACTGCTAACTAAAAGCATTCATTTTTCGGCTTAACTTTGAGTAAAACCTAACGTAAAACTCAAATTTATGATCGAGAAAATACACAATCTACCACAAAATATGGTAGGTTTTCGCTCAAGTGGCGAAGTGACCAAAGACGATTTTGAAATCGTTCACCAAGAAGTTGAAAAACTGGTAGAAAAAACCGACAAGCTGAATTATTTATTGTATCTCGAAGATTCCCCGAAAAATTTCACCGTTGGAGCTTGGCTTCAAGATGCGCTTTTGGGCATTAAAAATTTAACAAAATGGAATCGCGCCGCAATTATTTCTGACTCTGAAACGGTGGATAAATTTACGGCTGTTTTTAGCAAAGTCATGCCTGGAGAATTTAAAGTTTTTCAGAAAAATGATTTGGAACGCGCAATTGATTGGACTTCGGAAAAAATTGATGTTGAAGAATAAATTAAAGCAATCATGGGAGATCACAAAAATTTAAGCAATGAGGAAGCGGTCGCAAAACTAAAAAAACTGGCAGAAAGCATCCGCATTTGTATGTTTTGCACAGATTTGTCGCACATTCCGTTTTCCACAAGACCGATGTCGGTTCAGGAAGTGGACGAATCTGGAAATATTTGGTTTTTAAGCGGAGCTGACAGCAATAAAAATTTTGAAATAAAACAAGACGAAGAAGTGCAACTTTTGTTTGCCAACCCGTCTTCAACAGATTATATCAATGTTTTTGGAAAAGCATTTATTTACAAAGACAAAAATACCATTGAAAATAAATGGTCGCCAATGGCAAAAGCTTGGTTTTCCGAAGGAAAAGATGACCCGAATTTAACCGTTATCAGAGTCCAACCGGATTACACTTATTATTGGGATACTAAAAGCGACAAAATGATTTCGATGCTAAAAATAGCAGTTGGAGCTGTAATTGGCAAGCCACTCGACGACGGAATTGAAGGAAAATTGTCAATTTAATTCAAGAATTTTAAAAAAAAATATAAAAACTTTGAGTTAGTTACCGAAAAAGCTTCCATAAAATGGAAGCTTTTTTATTTGAAAAATTAACATCATCTAAACGTTTTTCACCAAAGTTATCCGCTAAATTTAAATGAAAATCCATCGCGTATGCAAGAAACATTACACGTCAAAAAAAATATTCCGAAGTGGCTGAAAATTGTTTTTAAAATTTTGGCAATAATATTCGTGTTGATGGTCGTTTTGTACTTGTCGATGGCATTTTACATTAATTCCAACAAAGAAAAAATTTTAGCTTCGGTGACATCGCAAATCAACGAAAATATTGATGGCAAAATTAAAATTGGTGCGATGGATCCCACTTTCGTGCAAGGATTTCCCCGAATTTCCCTTCGCTTAAAAAACGTAGAAATCACCGATAAACTTTGGCAAAAACATCAAAAGACATTGGTAAAAGCCAACGATTTTAATCTTTCGATTAATGCACTTGCGTTTCTTTTCGGCGAAGTCGAAATTAGAAAAATTGAGATTTCCAATGCGAAAATTCATTTGTTCACGGATGAAAATGGTTACAGCAATACTTCTGTTTTTGGCAAAAAAAACAATAAAAGCCAAAATGAAAAATCGGATGAATCTTTTGGCAGAATCAAAGGCTTCGACTTTAAAAATGTTCAATTTATTTCCGAAAATAAAAAAGGAGGAAAGTTGTTTGATTTTTTAATCCATGATTTTTATGCAAAATTTAAGTTTGATTCTGAAGGTTGGGAATCTTCCGGAAAGATTAATGCGTTTGCTAACAACATGGCTTTCAATACGAAACACGGAAGTTTTGTGAAATCGAAAAAAATTTCCGGTAAGTTGGCTGTAATTTCAAATCGGGAAAAAAGTACACTCGAAGTACTCGAAAATACGCTGGAAATTGGAGGCGATAAATTTGATATTTCTGGTAAATTCTCTACCGATTCTGATGCAAAATCTCCTTTCGAACTTCACATCAAAGCACCATCAATTCTATGGTTAAACGCCGCTAATTTGCTTTCGCCAAATATCACCAAACAACTAAAACGATTCGATTTAAAAAAAGAAATTAGCGTACGTTGCGACATCGCTGGAGATTTGAACGTAGAAGGCGATCCACATATTTTGGTAAATGCCGAAATCAAGGCTAACCAATTGACGATTCCGGATGGAACAATTGAAAACTGTAGTTTCAGCGGCATTTTTTCTAACGAATACCGAAAAGGACAAGGATTCAACGACCCTAACTCTGTCATCAAAATTTACGATTTTAAAGGCGATTATAACGAAATTCCGGTGGTAATGGATTCTGTCATCATCAGCAATCTCGAACAACCTTTGGCAACCGGAATTTTCAAATCTAAATTTCCTCTCGAAAAATTAAACAAAACGATTGATCCAAATCTGCTCCATTTTTCCGCCGGAAACGCCAATGTTGCGTTAGATTTCATTGCAGATATCGTAGATTTTTCCATCACAAAACCTTACGTTTCTGGACTGGTTACGGTAGAAAACGCCAGCATAAAATATGTACCAAGGAATATTTCCTTTACCAATACGAGTTTGGCGCTGGATTTTACTGACAAAGATCTTTTTATCAGAAATCTCAATTTGCAAACGCCAAAAAGTGTGGTGAAACTTGAAGGTTCAGTTAAAAATTTTCTCAACACATATTATACAGATCCGAACAAAATTATCTTGCAGTGGAACATCACGAGTCCACAACTGCAACTCAATGAATTTCTTGGATTTCTTGGTTCGCGTAAAAAGGTAAAAAGTAAAAAAACAGCTACAAATCCTGATATTAGTGACAAACTTGATTTCCTTTTTGAAAAAAGTAGCGTCGCGATAAATATTGATGTTAAAAAACTGATCTACAATAAGTTTGTTGCTAATGATGTCAAAGCTGATTTTTTTGTTTCAGAAAAAGGAATTAATATCAAAAAAATGTTTGCCCGAAATTCCGGCGGAACTTTAAACTTTTCCGGAAACTTGTTTCAAAGTCAAAATGCCAATAAATTTTCCCTGAACACGAATATTCAAAAAGTGGAAATCGCTTCATTTTTCAAGGCATTCAATAATTTCGGGTTAGAAAGTTTAAAAGCCGAAAACCTTCAGGGCAATTTGTCGTCCACCTCAAAAATTTCGGGATTGATTAAAGACGATGGAAGTTTGTCACCAAAATCAATCTATGGCAACTTAAATTTTCAATTACAAAACGGAAAATTGCTAAACTTCGAACCCATAAAAAATGCCGGAAAATTTGCGTTTCCGTTCCGCGATCTCAACAATATCACGTTTAGTCAACTTAACGGAAAATTAATTCTAAACGGCGAAAAAGTGGAAATCGAACCCATGAAAATCAGCTCCAGCGTTCTCAATATGGATGTTGCCGGAACTTATTCTTTCGGAAAAGGCACGAATATTTTGGTTGATGTTCCCTTGAGAAATCCTAAAAACGACCGCAATATCACCGACGAAGAAAAACTCGAAGAACGCCGAAATCGCGGCATCGTCTTGCATCTTCTCGCCACTGATAAAGGCAACCAAGACGGAAAAGTGAGCATAAAATTAGTCAGCAAAAAACGTGGCAAAGAAGCCATTTCCCAATAAAAAATCCCCCAATTTGGGGATTTTATTTTTTTTAGAAGTAGCCTAAAAGCCAGTAAATTATGATGAAAACAATTATAGTTCCCAAACATCCGCCGCCGAGTTTTTTCGCACCCCAGCCGGCAAGAATTGTTTTAAAAAATCCGTTCATAATAATGTTTGTTTTGGTTAGTGTTCTAAAATTAAACCAAAAAAATCAAACAATTGTTATATAAAATCCACCAAATGTTATTGTAATTTATAAATCCGCTTCAATTCTGCTAATTGTTTGTCACTTAAAAACTGCGGTTCTATCGTATTTTGCTTTCGTTGCAAATAAATTTCCCGCTGTTCAGCCGTCAAAATCTCCCTGAAATTCATCTCACTTTCGTAAATAATTGGCGCAATTTCCTTGTTTTTTCTATCGTTCAAAGCATTTAATTTTTCCTTCTCAATCTCCCACAAACGCTCCAATTTCACCTTTTGATCATCAGAAAAATCGAGGTAATTCACCCGCTTAATTTTCGATTCGATATAATCATTTTTTTCCATGCTCATGTGAGATTTTGCGTTGAGCATCGTAAAAGTTTTCGTCATGTTACAACTCACAAACATAAAAGTAACGCATCCTAAAAGTAGAAATTTTCTCATAAAAGTGTTTTTTAATAAAGACGAAATAAAAATAAAAAAGGTTGCATGCGTTGTGTTTTTTTTTAGGAGCAACACACTAGGCATTTTTTGAACGATGTTCCCGTCGCCGTTTCAATTTTCCTGCTCTAAAAAAAGAGCAGGAAAGATTTTCACTTTGCCGGGGCTAATTAAAAACTCCAGGCATTTTTTTAAGGTTCGTTTTCCCACAATGCGTAAAATTGCCAGTACAAAATTTGCTCAAAAATCCTTATTTTTGCAAAAAGCAAAGAAAAAGAAATGCAACAATATATTAGCCAACTCAACGATGCACAGCAAGCTCCGGTTTTGCAAAAAGACGGACCCATGATTATTATCGCAGGAGCAGGTTCGGGAAAAACCAGAGTGTTAACCATAAGAATTGCGTACTTGATGAGTCAAGGCGTTGACGCTTTTAATATTTTGGCGTTAACCTTTACCAATAAAGCCGCCCGCGAAATGAAAAAAAGAATTTCAGACATCGTGGGTAGCAACGAAGCCAAAAACCTTTGGATGGGAACTTTTCACTCAGTTTTCGCCAGAATTTTGCGTTCCGAAGCGGATAAATTGGGTTATCCTTCGAACTTTTCTATTTACGATTCTCAAGATTCAGTTCGGTTAATTGGTGCGATTATCAAAGAAATGCAGTTGGACAAAGACGTTTACAAACCCAAGCAAGTTTTCAGCAGAATTTCTTCGTATAAAAACAGTTTAATTACCGTAAAAGCCTACTTCAACAATCCTGAATTGCAGGAGCAAGACGCGATGTCTAAAAAACCACGTTTGGGTGAAATTTATCAAAATTATGTAGAACGTTGCTTTAAAGCTGGAGCCATGGATTTTGATGATTTGTTGCTGAAAACTAATGAGTTGCTAAACGTCCATCCAGATGTTTTGCAAAAATACCAAAACCGTTTTCGCTATATTTTAGTTGATGAGTACCAAGATACCAATCATTCACAATATTTAATTGTTCGTGCCTTGTCAGACAAGTTTCAAAATATTTGTGTAGTTGGTGATGATGCGCAAAGTATTTACGCGTTTCGTGGCGCAAACATCAACAATATTTTAAATTTTCAAAAAGATTATGCTGGCGTACAAACGTATCGATTAGAGCAAAATTATCGCTCTACCCGAAATATTGTGGAAGCCGCCAACAACGTAATCGACAAAAATAAAACCAAACTCGACAAAGTGGTTTGGACCGCAAATGATTTCGGACCAAAAATAAAAATCCACCGCAGTTTAACCGATGGAGAAGAAGGCCGTTTTGTAGCTGGAGAAATTTTCGAAAAGAAAATGCAAAACCAGATGATGAACGGAAATTTTGCCATTTTGTATCGTACAAACGCACAATCTCGTGCCATGGAAGATGCGTTGAGAAAACGTGATATTCCCTACAGAATTTACGGCGGTTTGTCGTTTTACCAACGAAAAGAAATCAAAGATGTTTTGTCGTATCTGCGATTGATTATTAATCCAAAAGACGAGGAAGCGTTGATTCGTGTGATCAATTATCCGGCAAGAGGAATTGGTGATACAACCGTCGAAAAGCTTACCATTGCTGCGAATCACTACAAACGATCCATTTTTGAAGTGATGGAAAACATCGACCGAATTGATCTAAAATTAAATTCGGGGACAAGACAAAGACTTCAAGATTTTGTCACGATGATTAAAAGTTTTCAGGTAATTGATCAAAACCAAGATGCGTTTTATTTGGCGGAACACGTGACCAAAAAAACGGGATTGATTCAGGAACTGAAAAAAGACGGAACACCAGAAGGAATCGCTCGACTGGAAAATATTGAAGAACTTTTAAACGGTATTAAAGATTTTATCGAAGGGCAAAAAGAAATTGATGGTGCAAGAGGTTCGCTTTCAGAATTTATGGAAGATGTCGCCCTGGCAACCGATTTGGATAAAGACACTGGCGACGATGATCGTGTGGCATTGATGACGATTCACTTGGCAAAGGGTTTGGAATTTCCATACGTTTTTGTGGTTGGAATGGAAGAAGATCTTTTTCCAAGCGCCATGAGTATGAACACGCGAAGTGAACTCGAAGAAGAACGTCGTTTATTTTACGTTGCCTTGACTCGTGCGGAACATCAAGCGTATTTAACTTATGCTCAATCGCGTTACCGTTGGGGAAAATTAACGGACAGCGAACCGTCGCGTTTTATCGAGGAAATTGAAGGAGAATATTTGGAATATCTCACGCCAAACGAAGGCAGTTATCGCTACAAACCAATGATTAACATGGATATTTTTGGCGATGTTGACAAGTCGAAACTACGATTGAACAAGCCTGTTGGCGGAATTCCACCAAAAAAATATGGTGAGGAAGAACCCGCTGTTTCCGCAAATATCCGAAAGCTGAAACCTGTAGATTCTGGAAGTTCAAAACCTGGTTTACACGATGATACTAAACTTAACGTAGGAAATGTGGTCATGCACGAACGTTTCGGAAAAGGTCAGGTGTTGAATCTTGAAGGAGCTGGAGCAGATAAAAAAGCAGAAATAAAATTTGAAGTGGGAGGTATCAAAAAATTATTACTTCGATTTGCCAAACTCGATGTAATTGAGTAGTTTTTTTCAGACTCAATTTTCTAAAACCAATGATTCACAGATTTTTTGGAATAATCTGTGAATCAGTGGCAATTTTAAATCACAACGTTTTTTTTCTAGCCACGAATTCGCGAATGTTTTTAAAATTTTTTGCCTTGAAAAAATATGTTTAGTAATTAATCTGTGAATTAGTGGCAACTTTTAAAATAATAATAATTCGTGCATTCGTGGTTAACTAATTTCAAGCAAAATTTAAAATCAAAAAATCCACTTTTTCACCTCGTTTTTGTAAGTTTCGCCAATGGGTGTCGAACCTAAATCATGGTAGATAAGATTCCCGTCAACCGATTTTATTTTTTCCAAATTGATGATGTAAGATTTATGGATTCTCATGAATTTTTTCGAGGGAAGTTTTAGAATAAAATCTTTCAAATTATCCAATACAATCAAGCGTTCGTCCAAAAGATGAATTCGAATATAATCGCTTAAACCTTCAATAAAAATAATCTCTTCAGGATTGATTTTCACTTGTCTGCCATCAACTTTAACAAATAAATGCAACTTGGTTTCAACATTCGTAATTTCAGAAAATTTTTGAACCGCTTTATGAAATTTGTCGAAACTGATTGGCTTCAGCAAATAATCAACCACGCGATAATCATAACTTTCCAAGGCATAATCAGGATAAGCAGTTGTAACCACAAAATAATTTTCTTTGTTGAACATTTGCATCAACTGAATTCCAGACAATTCCGGCATTTGGATATCAATAAAAATTAAATCGACGGTTTCTTTTTGCAATAAATCAATTGCCTGAAATACATCGGTTGTGGCTAAAACCACTTGTAATTGCAGGTGTTTTTCGGCATAACTTTTTAAAAGTTCAACCGCAAGAGGTTCATCGTCTAAAATGATACATCTAATTTTTTTCATTTTTTACAATTGAATTTGGAGGTAACTTTTAAAAATATTTTCATCAGAAACTATTGTAAATTCATACTTTTCAGGAAAATAAAAAGCCAATCTTTTCTTTAGATTTTCAAGTCCAATTCCAAGCTGTTTATCTTTCAGTTTCCGATTGATTTTGTTTCCAGACTCAATAATCAACATTTTTTTAGAAGCTTTCACCGAAAAAAATACCGGATTTTCAGCGTCATCTAAAATTCCATGTTTGATAGAATTTTCCACAAAAGGAAGTAGCAAATAGGGTGGAATCAGCAGGTTCTTATCGTCAATTTCATACTGCAAGTTAAAAAAAACCGGATGGTTATTTCGGATTTTTTCCAAGTCAATAAAACTTTCTATATAGTTGATTTCGCTGGCAATGCTTATTTTTTCCTTCTGAGTTTCGTAAGTAGTAAACCGCATAATTTCGCTCAATTTTTCAATTGCCGTCAAAGCTTGATCCGATTTCCTAAAAACCAAAGAATAAATATTGTTGAGCGTGTTGAAAATAAAATGAGGATTTATCTGCGACTTTAAAAATTGAATTTCAGCTCGTTTTTTTTCTTCGGTAAGAAATACCTCTTTTTGTAAACTTCTGATCAAATTAATTACAATCCAAATTACAGAACTGGCAAAAATAGGAATCGAACCCCAATATAAATTGTCTAAAACGTAATAGGATAGAGGCGTTCCTTCAAAATAATTTCCGGTGCCGAAGATTTTTAAAAACAAAATTTCTTCTACCAAATATCTGAAAAAAATAAAAAACGAATAGACGATGATTAAACCAATGAAAAATTTACTCATTGCTTTTACATTAAATAATCGCTTTAAAATGTAGAGATAATTCAGGTAAAATATTGCAGCATTTATCAAAATGTAGCTGATACTGAAAGGACTAATCGTGTCAATGATTACGCCAAAATCTGGAGTTGGTTTTAGTTCAACCAAATGACTGAAGGTGAAAATTGTCCAAAAAATAAGGTGAATTATAATTTCTTTTTGTCTTGAAAATAATTTCATAAACTACATTTTTTTTGATTTTGTAAAAGTACATCGGGTTTTACAAACTCAAAAAGCGTTGACCGATAATTGCAAGGTGTTCATCGAAAAAATGAGATTTGAAAAGGTAAGAAGCGTCAATTTTGTATCAATAATTTTAAAAAATAAATCTCATGACCAAATTATTTTTAATGTTCGCAATTTTCGCAGTTTCAAAAGTAAGTGCTCAGGCTCCAATTTTTCAGGATAAATTTCCAGATGCGATCGAAGTGCTCAATTTTGGAACTTTTCACATGGGTTACACGCCTGATGCTAATACAGTTGACTTTGACGAAAATGACAAAAAAAATCAAGCAGAAGTTCATAAAATTGCCAAAATGTTAGCCGATTTCAAACCCACGGTAATCATTGTGGAAACCACTCCGGATTATAACGAAAAGCTTCAAGAAGATTATCAAAATTATTTACAAAATCCGCAAATGAAATTTGAAAAACCTTCGGAGATTGAACTTTTGGCGTATGAAGTGGGACGGTTAAGCAAAGCAGCGAAAATTTACGGAATTGACCATCAAATGGGTTACAACTATAATATTGGCAATCAAATTAAAAACAAAATAAATGATGATACCTACGAAAGATATTTTGCCTTGGTCAACACCGAAGAGGAAAAGCTAAACTATGACAATCTCTCGCTTTTGGACAAGTTGAAAGTGGACAATCATCCGCAGTATTTGGATTTTCTTTTAAATGTAAATGCTGATGTTCTAACCTACGTTTCCACGCAAAATAATTTTGAAGGAGCAGACCAAGCGGCTCGATATTACCATAGAAATTTGCGTATGTTTTCTAATCTTAACCAAATTCACTTTGCTCCGGGAGATCGGGTTTTTATTTTAATGGGAGCTTCTCACACAGCATTTTTTAATGATTTTATGCGAAGAAGTCCAAAATATAAATTGGTTGATCCGTTTTTGTATTTAAAATAAAAATCAAAATAACCTTCTATATTTCGCTAAATTTGCGTAAATTATCGTAAAAAATAAATGGCAGAATTTATCAAAATATATGAAGACAAACCCAGCGAAGCCGCTATAAAAAAAGTGGTTGATGTGTTGCGAAATGGAGGTTTGGTGATTTACCCAACTGATACCGTTTATGGTTTGGGTTGCGATATTACCAATTCTCGAGCTTTGGAACGCATTGCGAAACTGAAAGCAATCAAACTCGAAAAAGCAAATTTTTCCTTTATCTGTCATGACTTGAGTAATCTTTCAGATTATGTTCGGCAGATTGATACGGCAACTTTTAAGATTTTGAAAAAAGCGCTTCCGGGTCCTTACACCTTTATTCTTCCGGGAAATAATGATTTGCCAAAAGAATTTCGCAAGAAAAAAACTGTTGGGATTCGTGTTCCAGATAATCGAATTGCTTTGGAAATAGTGAAGTTGCTGGGCAATCCGATCGTTTCCACTTCCATTCATGACGATGACGAGGTTTTAGAATATTCAACCGATCCTGAATTAATTTTTGAAAAATGGCAAAACAAAGTGGATATGGTCATTGACGGCGGTTACGGAGACAACCAACCTTCGACTATCATTGATTTATCTGAAAATGAACCGGTTGTGGTGAGGGAAGGAAAAGGCGATATCGAATTTTTATTTTAAAAAAAATATCTTTTGGCAAAATTTTTGCTTTTGAAATAAATAATCATAAATTAGCATCACCAATTAAGAATTCCCCAACTAATGCGAAGTTAATATTTACCATATGCTATTCTTAATTTAAATATTTAATTGGTTATAAATAAAAATTAGGGATACATAAAAAGCAGGCTTACGGGCCTGCTTTTGCATTTATTGATATTTTAAAACGACTTAGTTTTTCGCCGCCATGTTTTTCATTTCTTTTTCAATCATGTCGTAGAACTGATCAATTTTAGGAAGAACCACAATTCTCGTTCTTCTGTTTGTTGCTCTATTTTCGGCAGAATTGTTATCTACTAATGGAATGTATTCGCTTCTTCCGGCAGCAATTAACTGTCTAGGATTTACATTTAATTCCTGTAAAACTCTGATGATTGAAGTTGATCTTTTTACCGAAAGATCCCAGTTGTCTAAGATAACGCCGTTAGATTTATAAGGTACATTATCAGTATGTCCTTCAACCATACACTCAAAATCCGGTTTGCTGTTTACAACTTTTGCAACTTTTGCCAAAACTTCTCTTGCTCTGTCACTTACTACGTAACTACCGCTTTTAAACAATAATTTATCAGCAATCGAGATGAAAACAACTCCTTTTTCAACATTCACCTGAATGTCCGGATCGTTGATTCCCACAGAACTTTTTAGGCTGGTAACCAATGCTAAAGTAACCGAATCTTTTCTGGTTAATGCATCTTGCAAACGTGTAATTTTTAAATCTTTTTCTTTTAGACTTTCTAAAGATTTTTCAAGATTCGAAGCACCTTGAGACGATAACGTAGTTAAATTATCTCGTGTGTTGATCAAATCAGTTTTGTCATTTCGCAAATCTTCCACGTTTCTCAACAACATGTCGCGTTCCGTCAAACAAGAATTTAATTTTACCGTAGCGGTATTTAGTAAATCCTGAATTTCTTTGTTTTTTGCTTCAAGCTCGGCGATTTTTTTCTTCGAACCGCACGACGTCAGTGTTAATGTAGCAACTGACAGTATTAAAAAGGCTTTTTTCATAGGTTATAGTTTTGATTTCAATGTTAACAAATTTACAGATTATTAAAAAGGTTAAAAAATTTGCGATTATAAACAAATGTTAAAAATCACGGAGCAAATATCTTGCCTTTTTTTAGGAAATGATAATGAACAATGCTTTTAATCTTGTAGTAATTTACGTACTGTGTTGACTTTCTTTTTCTTATGAATTTTAAAAGATACAAATAAAAATAAAAATGTGCTTTTAAAATAGACCACACATGGACGAATTTACCTTGTTTTATAAAATGTATTCCCGCCAAACCATCTTGCGAAAGCCTGATAAATAATACCCAGAACATATTTTTTGAGGGCAAATTTTTGACTAACATCCATAATGAATTTCTGAAATTCAAAAATGTTTTATGCGGATTCGATTCTTTGAGAGTTGCACCACCAACGTGATAAACCAATGAAAATCCACAATATTTTGCTTTATAATTTTTATTGAAAGCCCTCCAACACAAATCGATTTCTTCCTGATGTGCAAAAAAATCTTCGTCAAAACCTTCTAACGCTCTAAAAACTTCTTTTCTGATGAAAAAACAAGCACCCGAAGCCCAAAAAATTGGATGTTCGTCATCATATTGGCCTAAATCTTCTTCAATTTCCTGAAAAATTCTTCCTCTGCAAAATGGAAATCCATACTTGTCGATAAATCCTCCAGCAGCTCCAGCATATTCAAATTTTTTCTTGTTTTTAAAATCCAAAATTTTCGGCTGAATAATGGCTGTATCGTTTTCATTTTCAAACATTTGCAATATTGGTTGAAGCCAATTTTCTGATACTTCAATATCCGAATTGACTAAGGCATAAATTTCTTCCTCAACTTGTTGTAATGCAATGTTATAACCTTTTGCAAAACCGTAATTTCCTTTGTTTTGAATGATGTTAATCTCGGGAAAATTTTGTTCTACAAATTCGATAGAATCATCGGTTGAAGCGTTGTCGGCAACGTAAATATTTGCTTCGTTTGAAAAGGCTGAAATCGTAGGTAAAAAAGTTTCGAGTAAACCTTTACCATTCCAGTTTAAAATTACGACCGCAATTTTTTTCATTTTTTGAAGAAATTTTTACAATGTTATCGAATAAACTCGGGTAAATTTTGAAGGAAATTATACCGTTCATTTTGATAATCAAGCTGGCAAAAGTAATGATTTAATCCGTTAGTTACCATCAAAAACTGAGATTCGAGTGCCAAATTATACCTTGCAATTTGATCAAACGTTTGCTGGCTAATCATTACATCCACAGATTTACATTCTATCAACAAAAATAATTTTCCATCTGGCTGAAATACAACCACATCGTAGCGTTTAGTTAAACCATTCAATCTAATGATTTTTTCAACGTTAATGTACGATTTTGGATATTTCATTTCTTCGATCAAAAACCGGACAACGTGTTGACGAACCCATTCTTCAGGGGTTAGAATCACAAATTTTTTTCTGATTTCGTCAAAAATGGCTACTTTATTTTCGCTATTTTTGAAGCGGAATTGATATGCCGGAAAATTTAATTTTGTCATGTTGCAAAGATAAATTTTCGGGATAAAAGTCATCGATTCCAAGTTTAAAATAATCAACGCAGATGAAAAAAAATCCGCTGGACGAACCCAAACAAATCATTGACGAAATCAAGTCAGGAAATCTCAAACCCATTTATTTTTTTATGGGCGAAGAACCTTATTTTATCGATAAACTCACGGAATATTTAGAAGATAATTTGCTGTCTGAAGACGAAAAAGGTTTTAATCAAACGGTTTTTTACGGTCGAGATGTTTCGGTTGACGATATTGTTTCAACTGCAAAACGGTATCCGATGATGGCCGAAAAGCAAGTGGTTATTGTGAAAGAAGCACAAGATTTGTCGAGAACCATCGATAATATTTTGGCGTATGCCGAAAATCCCATGCCTTCCACCGTTTTAGTAATGGCTTACAAATATAAAACCCTTGATAAACGCAAGAAAACGGTTAAAACCTTAGAAAAAAACGGTTTGGTTTACGAAAGTAAAAAGTTGTATGACAACCAAGTTGGCACTTGGTTAACGCGCGTTTTGCAAGGAAAAAAATTGGGAATCGAGCCAAAAGCGGCTTCGATGTTAGTAGATTTTTTAGGGAACGATTTGAGTAAAATTGCAAATGAAATCGACAAATTGGCAATTATTCTAAAACCCGGCGAAATCGTGACACCTCATGTTATCGAGGAAAACATCGGTTTTAGCAAAGATTTTAATGTATTTGAATTGCGAAAAGCCATCGCGGAAAAGAAGGAAAAAAAGGCATTTCAAATCATCAAATATTTTGCTGAAAATCCTAAAGACCATCCTATTGTGATGACTACCGGACAAGTTTTTGCTTTTTTCGTGACCTTGCTAAAATACCACGGCATGAAAGACAAAAATCCAAAAGTTGCGGGACCTGTTTTAGGAGTAAATCCGTTTTTTATGTCAGAATATGATTTGGCTTTAAAAACCTACCCGATGAGAAAAGTGAGTCAGATTATTGCTAATATTCGGGAGATGGATATGAAAAGTAAAGGTGTTGGCGCTGCAAATGTTCCGCAAGAGGATCTGTTGAAAGAAATGTTGGTCAAAATTTTTAACTAATGCTTCAAATTCGCTCTTTCAATCCTTCGGATGTTCCGCAGTTATTAGAATTATTGCGATTGAACACGCCAAAATTTTTTTCTGAAAATGAAAAAGCTGATTTCGTCCATTACCTTAATAATGAAGTCGAATATTATTTTGTTGCCACAAAAAATGACCAGATTGTCGGTTGCGGTGGATTTAATTTTTGGGATGAGGGAACGATGGTTCGGATTTCTTGGGATATTTTGCACCCAGATTTTCAAGGGCAAGGAATTGGAAAATCGTTGTTAAAATATCGGCTGAACGAGATTACAAAATTTGATAAAGTTGAAAAAGTAGTCGTTAGAACTTCGCAATTGGTTTATAAATTCTACGAAAAGCAAGGATTTATTTTGCAAAAAATCACAAAAGATTACTGGGATTTAGGCTTTGATTTATATGAAATGGAACTGCAATTTTAAGTTGTACTTCACTCAATTAATCACGATATTTGCCATAAAATAAAATCAAAAAATGGGAATGAACAAAAATACAATTCTCGGTTGGGCTTCATTTATTATGATCTTAATGGGAATTTTGCTGGTTTGCCTTGGAGCTTTTAGATATAATGATGTTGCAGGATGGGGTTTTGGAGCCGTGGGAATCGGTTTTTTTGCAATTGCATGGGTGTTTAGTTCGCTTAAAGGAAGGGTTTAGGATTTACAAAACGCCAATTTAACAAGTTAAAAAATAAATAAATATGTCAGACGATAAGAAAGTAATATTTTCAATGTCTAAGGTAAGTAAAACTTACTCTAGCACGAATAAACAAGTTTTAAAAGATATTTACCTGAGTTTTTTCTACGGTGCCAAAATTGGTATTTTAGGTCTAAACGGTTCAGGAAAATCATCTTTGTTAAAAATTATTGCCGGTGTTGATAAAAATTATCAAGGCGATGTGGTTTTTGCACCTGGTTATACCGTAGGTTATTTGGAACAGGAACCGCAATTGGACGAAAACAAAACCGTGATTGAAATTGTTCGCGAAGGTGTTGCCGAAACCATGGCGGTATTGGAAGAATATAACAAAATCAATGACTTGTTTGGTCTTGAAGAAAATTATTCTGATCCGGATAAAATGGACAAATTGATGGATCGGCAAGCTGTGCTTCAAGATAAAATCGATGCTTTGGGAGCTTGGGAAATAGATACCAAATTAGAAATTGCAATGGATGCACTTCGTACTCCAGATCCGGATACGCCAATTAAAGTGCTTTCGGGTGGAGAAAAAAGACGTGTGGCACTTTGCCGACTTTTATTGCAACAACCAGATGTTTTGCTTTTAGATGAGCCAACTAACCACCTTGATGCCGAATCGGTTCATTGGCTTGAACAACATTTGCAACAATATAAAGGAACCATTATTGCCGTAACCCACGACAGATATTTCTTGGATAATGTTGCAGGATGGATTTTAGAATTAGATAGAGGTGAAGGCATTCCGTGGAAAGGAAATTATTCTTCTTGGTTAGACCAAAAATCAAAACGTTTGGAACAAGAAGAAAAAGTTGCCTCTAAAAGAAGAAAGACTTTAGAACGAGAACTCGATTGGGTTCGTCAAGGTGCAAAAGGTCGTCAAACCAAGCAAAAAGCAAGGTTGCAAAACTACGATCGATTATTGAACGAAGACCAAAAACAGCTAGAAGAAAAACTAGAACTTTACATACCAAATGGGCCACGTTTAGGAACAAATGTTATTGAAGCCAAAGGTGTTGCCAAAGGTTATGGCGATAAATTATTGTACGAAAATTTAAACTTTACTTTGCCACAAGCAGGAATCGTTGGAATTATTGGGCCGAATGGTGCCGGAAAAACAACAATTTTCAGGATGATTATGGGCGAAGAAACTTCGGACAAAGGAGAATTTTCTATTGGAGAAACTGTAAAAATTGCTTATGTTGATCAGTCGCATTCAAATATCGATCCGGAGAAATCTATTTACGAAAACTTCTCTGACGGACAAGAATTAGTAATGATGGGTGGTAAACAAGTCAATTCTCGTGCCTATTTAAGCCGATTTAACTTTGCTGGAAGTGATCAAAATAAAAAAGTTTCAGCACTTTCTGGAGGAGAAAGAAACCGTTTACATCTTGCGATGACTTTGAAAGAAGAAGGAAACGTGTTGCTTTTAGATGAGCCAACCAACGACTTGGATATCAATACTTTGAGAGCTTTAGAAGAAGGGTTAGAAAATTTTGCAGGTTGTGCGGTTGTCATTTCTCACGACAGGTGGTTTTTAGATAGAATTTGTACGCATATTCTTGCTTTCGAAGGAAATTCTGAAGTGTATTTCTTTGAAGGAAGTTTTTCTGATTACGAAGAAAATAAAAAGAAACGCCTTGGAGGTGACGTGATGCCTACGAGAATCAAGTATAAAAAATTAATTCGGAACTAATTTTTTAAATTTTTAAAAAAATCCTCATAAATTATGAGGATTTTTTGTTTTTGTGTAATTTTACATAAAAAAATTAATCTATGCCCCGAAATAGAATAATTTTACTATTAATCTTCTTTTTTGTCACCATCATGTTCGCTCAAAAAGAAGATTCAATAGCCCGACACGAAGTTTATGCCTTAATTCTTGAAGCCGATCATTTACTTGAAGATTCTAAAATCAGTGAATCGCTCGAGACTTCAAAAAAAGCGCTAAACATGGCTTATAGCACAAATCAACTTGATTTCGTTGCAATGGCGTACAATACTATTGCCGGTTGTCATGAAAATCTTTCTGAAATTGACAAAGCATTAGAATACTATTATAAATCACTTCATTATGCAGAAATAAGCCAGAATGACCTAGTAAAAGATTGGGCAAATAACAATATTGGAAACATTTATAATTTTGATAAAAAAAACTATGCGAAAAGTATAGAATATTATCAAAAATCATTGGCAATTTCGACCAAACAAAAAGACACTTTGTCCATACTTTTTACCAAACTCAATCTTTCTTGGGCCTATTTTAACTTAAAAAAAACAGACCAAGGTTACGAGCATCTGAAATTCGTAGAAGAAAATTTAAGTAAATATTATGATGAACAAAGCCATGTAATATTTCATACACTTTATGGAATTTATTTTAGCCAAACCTACCAGCCCGACAAAGCCGATCAAAGTTTTAAAAAAGCAATTTTTTATGGCAAACGGCTCCCTAATTTGGTTCCGCTCGCGGACGCTTACGAAGCTTATTCTAAACATTTGTATCAAAATAAAAGGTTCGAAGAAGCTTATACTGCAAAAGTGCAGTTTACCCAAATCAAACAAACTCTTTTTGATAAAGAAATTCTCAAAAACGCAAATTTTTTGAGCATGAAAATTGAACTAGAAGAATCTAAACGCGAAATTTCGAAAATAGAATCAGAAAATATCCTTAAAGACCAAACCATAAATTACACTAGAACGATTACAATATTAGCACTTTCGACCATCATCGTCTTATTACTTTTGTTTTTTAATTTTTACAAAAACAACAACTACAGAAAAGACGTAAACATTGAATTAGTAAAACAAAACAGCGAACTCGAACTCGCTCGCAAAAAAGCAGAAGAGGCAGCAGTTTTAAAACGACAATTTATTTCCACTATTTCACATGAAATTCGAACTCCGTTATATGGCGTAGTTGGAATCACTGATTTGATATTAGAAGATCATCCTGAACTAGCAAATAGCTCACGTATCAATTCGCTTAAATTTTCGGGCAGATATCTACTTTTTTTGGTAGACGATTTGCTCAAAATTAATAAAATAGATGAGCACAAGGATTTTATCGTGTATCAAACTTTTAATCTTTTGGAGCAAATACAACGTTGTGAGACAACTCTGGAATTTTTTGTGGTTTCCAGCAAAAATAAAGTCATCATAGAATGTGATCCCGCAATTCCAGAGGTTACTTTAGGAGATAAATGTAAGTTTTCGCAAATTTTGCTTAACATTTTAAATAATTCATTGAAGTTTACGCAAAATGGAACCATTTATATTACAGCAACAATCGACAGAATAGAAGGTAAAATCTATTGGCTCGAATTTACAGTTGAAGATACCGGTTGCGGGATTGCCGAAGAAAACCAAGAAAAAGTTTTTGAAGAATTCGTACAAATCGATAGGAGAGAAGGCGGATATAAAGGAACTGGTCTTGGTTTATCAATTGTAAAAAGACTTGTGGATTTATTGGGAGGTACTATCAAACTAGAAAGTAAGAAAAATGTTGGAACCAAAATTGCCTTTACCTGTCCGTTTATCTACGATATGGAAATGGCAAATGCGTACATCAATAACTTGGAGGTGGACATTACATTAGCACCTACAAAATATAAAATTTTAGTAGTGGAAGACAATAAAATCAATCAGATTGTTACTCAAAAAAATGTAGAGAAAAACGGTCACTTATGTAAAGTCGTTGACGATGGATTTGCGGCATTAGATTTGCTCAAACGGGAAAAATTTGACTTAATATTGATGGACATCAACATGCCGATGATTAATGGCTTTGAAACGACCAGATTAATCCGTGAAATTGATAAAAAGATACCAATCGTAGCGTTAACTGCTTATAATAAAGAAGAAGTCGTGGATGAGGCGCGAGATGTAGGAATGAATGACGTACTCATAAAACCATTTGACCCGAAACATTTTTTTGATATGATTCACAATTATGTGGCGGTTGCAAGTTGATTTATTCAAGATCTATTTCCGCGTAAACCGGCAAATGATCACTTGGATAACGACAATCTTTACTATCGCTTAAAGTGGCAAATTTGAGCACTTTTATACCTTTTTTGCTTACAAAAATATGGTCAATTCTATCTTTCACAGGTTTATTGAATTGAAAACCGCTAAAAGTTCCGTCTGGTCCGAAAGGTTTCGTCAAGCTTTTATTTTTTGCCAAATCTAATCCCACTAACATCTCCTTGATTGGCGCAGTTTCTTCTTTTAAATTAAAATCTCCCGTTAGTAAAACCGGAAGTTTTTTTGCATTAATCTCATTAATCTTTTTCAAAATTAATTTCGAACTTTCCACTCGAGCCACATCGCCAACGTGGTCAAAATGTGTGTTGAAAACCCAAAATTTTTGTTTTGTTTTTTTATTCTGAAAGAGTCCGTAAGTACAAATTCTGTTATAAGCAGCATCCCAACCTTTCGATATTTTTTCAGGTGTTTCCGAAAGCCAAAACGTATTTTGTTCCAGCATTTTAAATTTTTTGGCATTGAAAAAAATGGCACTAAATTCACCTTTACTTTGACCTTCTCTACCAATCCCTATGAATTCGTAATTGGGTAAATTTTCTTCAATAAATTGCATTTGATGTGGCAAAGCTTCCTGAACGCCCATAAAATCTGGAGCGTAAAATTTCACTTGATCAGTTAAAAAATCGTTGCGGTTTGCCCATTTATTTTCGCCATCGCTTTCCACATCCAAACGAATATTATAACTCATAATCGTCACGTCTTGTGCGGAAATATTTTGCAAAGCTAAAAATGAAAATGCCAACAGAATTTTTTTCATAACAGGGAAATTATTTTTTTGAGAAATCCAAAACTACAAAAAACGCCGGTTAATACCAGCGTTTTTTATTTTTTTTAGAAGCATCAGACTTGCGTGAATTGTTTTTGCCTGAAGGGTTTTTCTTATTTCTTAAATCGGGTTTTGCCTCCGGATTTGGTTCAGTTTCTTTCCAAGGAAACGGATGATCTTTAATGGTTTTGACGTTCACTTTAATCAATTTTTGAATGTCTTTCCAATACGGTTCTTCGTCTCTTCCACAAAAAGAAATGGCAATTCCGCCGTTTCCGGCACGTCCAGTTCGGCCAATTCTGTGGACATAAGTTTCGGGAATATTGGGTAAATCAAAATTAATTACGTGGGGCAATTGGTCGATATCAATGCCTCGAGCGGCAATATCAGTTGCAACCAAAACATCCACTTCGCGGTTTTTAAAATTATCCAAAGCGCGTTGTCTTGCACCTTGAGATTTATCGCCATGAATGGCTTCGGCAGTGACGCCATTTTTTTTCAACGCTTTTACCACGTTGTCGGCTCCATGTTTTGTTCGGGCAAAAACCAAAACGTGTTTGATATTTTCGTTGCGAAGCAAATGATACAAAAGTTTCCGCTTGTCTTCTTTTGCTACAAAATAAATTTGTTGTTGTACAGTTTCGGCAGTGGAAGAAACCGGAGTAACCGAAACATATTGTGGTTTGTTCAGAAAATTTTCGGCTAATTCTCTAATTGCCATTGGCATTGTAGCCGAAAATAAAAGCGTTTGCCGATTGGTTGGCGTCAGTTTTACAATTTTTTTGACATCGTTAATAAAACCCATGTCTAACATTTGATCCGCTTCGTCTAAAACCAAAGTATGCAAATGATCAAGATCGATAAATCCTTGTTTATGAAGGTCTAGTAATCTTCCAGGAGTGGCGATTAAAATGTCGATTCCTTTTTTCAAAACATCTACTTGTGGCACTTGCGAAACGCCTCCGAAAACGGTAAGTTGTCTTAAATTGGTGTATTTTGCATAATTATCAAAGCTTTCGCCAATTTGTAACGCCAATTCACGAGTTGGTGTCACAACCAATGTCCTAATTTTTTTTGATTTATTAGACGAACCCACAATTTTGTGCAAATGGTTCACGATTGGGATGGCAAACGCCGCCGTTTTTCCGGTTCCGGTTTGGGCACAACCCACTAGATCACTTCCGGATAAAATAATTGGAATCGATTTTTCTTGAATAGGAGTGGCTTCTTTGTAACCCAAATCTATAACGGCACGTTGTAAACTTTTGGATATAGATAAATCTTCGAATAGCATATTTTGAGGATGCACGTTTTTTGCGCAAGCGGCAAAGATAGGCTTTATTTAGCAATTTATTAAATTGAAAAACCTCCGCATAAAATGCGAAGGTTTTCTGACACACGTAAAAAATGAAGAAAAAATATTACGAATGTTTCTTTTTATAAGCGTAATAAAACACTTGGGGTAAAACGGTTAAAGATAAAATCATACAAATTATAATCCCGCCAACAATCATAATAGCTAAAGGTTTTTGTATTTCAGAACCCATTCCAGTTGACAAAGCAGCTGGAAGTAATCCTAATGAACCCATTAAAGCAATCATAACAACGGGTCTGATTCTACTATAAACTCCTTCTGAAATTGCGCGTTTTAAAGGCATTCCCGCTTTTAGGTTTTCTTTCATAACTCCAATTAAAACGATTCCGTCGATAGCGCTAACGCCAAATAAAATGATAAACCCAATTCCGGCGGAAATCCCGAAAATAGTTCCTGTTACCCAAAGTGAAATAAATCCGCCGATAAATGCGTAAGGCATCGTGCTTAAAGCTAAAAGAGTGTCTTTGACGTTTCCAAAATTAAAATATAGTAAAAACATGATGAAAATGAGCACCACAGGTACAATCATTGCCAATTGCTTTGAAGCTCTTTCTTTGCTTTCAAATTCGCCAGCCCAAGTCATGGTGTTTTGCTTAGGTAATTTGACTTCTTTCGCCACTTTAGTTTGTGCTTCCGCAATAGTGCTTCCCAAATCTCTACCTTCTATGGCAAACCCGATGGCGATATAACGGCTGTTTCCTTCGCGGTAAATAAATGTAGGTCCGGTTTGATAACTTACAGTTGCAATTTCTTTTAAAGGAACTTGTTTTCCGTCCATTGTAGGAATTAATATTGTCTCAATTTTTTCTTTAGAATCTCGGTATTCTTCTAAAAATCTGAGTCTAATGTCAAAAGTTCTTTCATGTTCGTAAAAAGTAGAAGCAGCTTGTCCACCGATAGTCATGGCAATTACAGCTTGTGCATCGGCGGTTGTAACTGCGTATTTTGCCATTTGCGAATCATGTAGCTGAATCCGTAATTCGGGCAAACCGATATTTTTAAAAACATTGATATCTTCGATACCTTCGACAGTTTTAATGGAATTGGCCACTTGTCCGGCGTATTTTTCTAATTCTTCTAAATCATCGCCGAAAATTTTAATCACAAGAGGACTTTTCACTCCAGCCACATATTCTTCCACGTTGTCTTGAATGGGTTGGCTAAAGCCAAAATTAATTCCGGGATAATCGTCTAAAACATCTTTAATTTCAGCAATCAGTTCTTCTTTTGAAAGTTTTCGGCTCCATTTGCTTTCGGGTGTTAACTGAACGTTGAACTCGATATTGAAAAATCCTGTAGGATCCGTTCCATCATTTGGCCTTCCCGTTTGAGTTAGAATAAATTCTACTTCCTCAAATTCTTGTAATTTCTTTTTCATCTCGTTAGTTAACCTTGTAGATTCCTCGAGGTGAATGCTGTTAGGCAAAGTCGCTCTGATGTAAACGGCACCTTCGTTTAATTTTGGAATAAATTCTGAACCATAAAAAGCAAATTTAACCATGCAAACTGCAAGAATTAATAAAAAGACAGCAATCGTTTGTTTTTTTCTTTTGGCAGAAAAATTAAAAAGCTTGAATAAATTTTCCCTAAAAAATCTCGAAATTTTATTTTCTTTTTCAACAATGTTTTTGGTTAACAATACTTTACACATCGCCGGAACGTAAGTAAGACTTAAAATTAAAGAACCCAATAATGCGTAACCCAGTGTAAATGCTAACGGCGAGAACATTTTTCCTTCCACTTTTTGGAACGAAAATATTGGCATTAATGCTACGATTAAAATAATTAAGGCAAAAAATATGTAAGTTGCCACATTCCCGATGGATTTTTTAATCAAGCCCATTTTTGACATTTTGTTGAATTTTTCCATGCCAACTTTATGCGCTTTCTTTTCGAGAGAAACAAAAACTTGTTCTACAATTACCAAAGTTCCTTCTAACAAAAGACCAAAATCTAAAGCTCCCATGGAAATTAAATTAGCCGGAAGTCCTTGAATCCTCAACATTGTGATGGCAAAGAGGAAAGACAAAGGAATAACCGAGGCTACAATTACCGTGGTTCGCCAGTTGTATAAAAAAATAAAAACAATGAGCGAAACCAGTAAAATGCCTTCAATCAGATTTTTTGTGACAGTGTGAACGGTGGTATTGACCAAATCTGTCCGGTCGATAAACGGCACTATCTCAACGCCTTTCGGTAAAATTCTCTCGTTTAATTCGGTAATTCTTTCTTTTAGATTGGCGATAACTTCATTTGGATTTTCTCCACGAAGCATCACAACGATTCCTTCGACTAAATCATCTTCGTCATCGAGTCCTACTTTTCCCAATCGGGGTTTTGATCCAATTGAAATTTCCGCCACATGCTTGACTAGAATTGGAGTAGAGCCTTTTACTTGAATTAAAATATTACCGATGTCTTCAATATTATCTAACAAACCGACGCCACGAACCACATACGCTTGATCGCCACGTTGAATCACATCGCCACCCACATTGATATTGCTTTTAGAAACGGCTTCGTAAACATCTAAAGGCGATAATCCATAATTCACCAATTCGGTTGGATTTATGTTGATTTCATAGGTTTTTTCTTCACCTCCAAAACTTACAACATCGGCCACGCCAGGAACAGATACTAATTCGCGTTCAATGACCCAATCTTGAATAGCGGTCAATTCTTTAATGGGCAAATTTCCTTTCACGACGTATCTAAAAATTTCTCCCGTTGCTCCGTAAGGCGGTTCAATTGAAGGATCCGTTCCTTCAGGTAAATCGATTCCGCTCAAACGATTAGAGGCATATTGTTGTGCATAAAAATCATCAACGTCATCTTCAAAAAGAACTGTCACTACCGACAATCCAAACAGTGAAATGGATCTTACCTGAGATTTTTTAGGAATGGTATTCATTTCCTTTGAAATAGGAAGCGTCACAAATTTTTCTACTTCTTCCGCACTTCTACCAGGCCATTGGGTAATGATTCTCGCACGGGTATTTGTCACATCGGGGAAAGCTTCAATTGGAGTGTGCATGTAGCTGTAAATTCCCGCGGCAAGTAAAATTCCCGTTGCAAAAAAAACAATCAGGGTGTTTTTAAGCGAAAACGCAACGAGGCTTTGAACTAATTTTTGCATAAAATATTTTTGGATTGCCAATTATTTTAAGACTGGCAGTTAATCATTTTCTATTAAATTATTACTTTAAGTTCTCGTATATTAGAAGCTGGTTTTTAGCAATAATTTTTTCATTTTCAGAAATTCCTTCAGTGAGAAATGTGTGGGTGAGGTTTTTTGCAGTAGTTGTAATTTGTCTGATTTCGAGGTTGCAGTCATCTTTATAAATTACAACGTAGTTAGCGTTATTGTCGAAGATGATTGCTTTAGTAGGAATAGCAATAAGAGGATCTTTAAATTTTGATTTTTTATTCAAAACAATATCCACTGACATTCCTGGCTTGAGTTTTAAGTTGGAATTTTTCATGACGATTCTGGCTTTCAAAACCCTTTCTTCAGCATCAAAAACTTGCGAAAGTGCGGTTATTTTTCCATCAAAAATTTCGTTAGGATACGCCAAAGTTTTAATTTTAACTTCCATGTTTTCGCGAATATTTTGCATATCAGTTGCATAAACATTCACGAGTACCCAAACTTCATTTAAGTCGGAAATGGTAAACAAAGCATCACTTCCGTCAGAAATTTGCATTCCCGAACTCATATTTTTTGCCACAATAAACCCGTTTGAAGGTGCTTTTATCTGAAAAACAGACTTCTCTGAACTTGCACTATATAAAGCCAAATTGGATTGAATATTATTCAGCGACGATTGTAAAACATTGAGCTCGCTTTCCGCCTGAATTAAATCTTTTTGCGAAGCAATGCCATCTTCGTACATTGATTTTGTTGATTCTAATTGTCTTTTTGCAACTAAAATTTGAGAAGCTAACGACTTATTTTCGGATTGTAAACTATTCAATTCCGTGCTTTTTATCTCGGCTAAAACCTGACCTTTTTTTACGTAATCACCTAATGAAAAATAAGTGTTCGTTACAACTCCGTTTATCAAGCTGGTAAATTGAATTACGTTATCGGCATTATAGGTTACGCTTCCGGTTAGCGAAAAAGATTCAGTTACAAGTTCTTTCTTAGCTTCTTCAATGACTATTTTTTGCTTAATATCTTCGTTCAAGCAAAATTTATTGTCGGTCACAATTTTTTCTTCTTTTTGGCATGATAAAAAAGTGACAAGGGGTAAGAGATACAAATAATATTTCATGTTAATTATAGTAAATTTAGTTTTTAAAGTTCCGTTCCAATTACAAACTGAAGTTCTTCGAAATTTTCGTTAAGCTCTTTTTTAGAATCGAGAATAATAGTTTTATTGTCGATGTAGGCTTCAACAAAATCAAGGTATTCAAGCATGCTGATGTTTCGTTGCGAAAAATTTTTCAGGTAATTCTCTAATAAAATATCAAGGTCATTTTCGTATTGACTGTTGATATTTTCATACATCGTTTGGGCGGTGATGAAGTTTTCGAATGTTTTAGCTACCTCATTTTTTGTCTGGATTTCTTTTGCCGCTTTTGCGTATTGGCTTTTGTCGATTTCAAATTGTGCGATCTTGATATTTCCTTGATTTCTATTGAAAAAAGGCAAATCCATCGAAAATCCGATACCTACAAAATCCGTCATAATATTTCCGCCACGGTCATAATTGATTCCAAAAGTGATGTCTGGCGTTTTTTGAGCCAACTCATATTGATATTTCTTTTGGTTAAATTTTTCCTCTAAAATGGAGGTTTTTACATCCGGTCTATTTTCTAACGCTTTGATTGTTAAATCAGTTAAGTTGAGGTTTACTATTTTTTGCAAATCGGGAACAAAGTGGCTGTTTTCAATCAACAAATAATTTTCGGGTGGAAGATTCATCAGCGTTTTCAACTCTTGTTGCAGTTGATTGTTTTCTCTTTGTAAATCGCTGATTTCTTTCAAAAATTCTAATTCCGAAGCTTTTAATCGGGTAAATTCGGCTTTGCTAATATTACCTTGACTTGCCTGATTTTGATAGGCTTTGAGTAAATTTTGCATGGCATTCAATTGTTTTTTATAAACCAATTGTTTTTGCTGAACGTACTGCAAATCAGTCAAGTTATTCCGAAATTCAATTTTTAAACCACGTAAAAAATCTTCAAAATATTGTGCTGCCATTTCTACATTTACTTTTTCCATGGCTATCAATTTTTTCCTTTTTCCTGCGGTGTAAATCAATTGTTCCAAACTCACGCCAATTTGCGAGGTTTTTCCCCAATTTCCGGAAATAGGAGGTAATTGTTCTGATTTAGCATTCGCCCACAAATTCACTTCATCAACCTCCAATGTGGGATTTGGCCACAATTTTGCCTGAATCACTTGCGCTTCGGCTTGACTGATATTTATTTTTTCGGAAAGAAGTTGTAAATTATTTTGTAAAAAAATGGTTTCCGCGTCTTCTCTGGAAAGTTTTAAGGTGTCTTTTTGCGTGCCAATTTGTGCTTTTGTCGAAAAGTTAAAAGCACTTAAAATGACACAAATAACAATAGTTCTCAATGTGAATAATTTTTATCACTGCAAATTTATTTTACAAAAATTACAGCCAAATTTGACTCACATTAAAAGTTGGTTAATCTAAAATTAGAAAACGATTAGAGTTTAGGAAAAAGGAGTGTAACCCTAGTTCCGGCATTAGGTTGCGAAGTAATCGAAAATTGAATATTATTTTGTTTAAAAATAATGGTAGCCAAAGATAGTCCAATGCCGCTCCCTTTAATTTCACCCACGTTTTTACCACGGTAAAATGTTTGCTGAACCATCTCCAGATCTTCTTTTAAAATCCCAGTTCCAAAATCCTGAATGATTAATTGAAGTTGATTTTCAATTTCCGACAGTAAAATCTTAATCACCTTTCCGTTAGAATATTTTACAGCATTTTCTACCAAATTATACACAGCAAGCTGAATTTGTGTTTCATTTCCTTTCACCGAAAATAAACTTTCGTTGGAAATGTTCATCTGGATATCAAATTCTTGTGGACCGTAATTTTCAAAAATTTTGTCATTGATATTAAAAATAGTTTCATCAATTCGGAACAAAACATTGTCGGCCTGTGCATTTTTTAAGCCGGAAAGCATCATTAAATTACTCAAAATCGCCTCAATGTGATAAACATTTTTAAGCGCTTCGGAGGTAACCATTTGGTATTCTTCTGGCGTTCTTTCTTTTTGTGCAAAAACTTCTAAACTACCAGATATTGCCGCTAATGGCGTCTTAAATTCGTGAGATACGTAGTTTATAAAATTTTTTTGAATAGCAAACGTATCCGACAACCGACTCAGCAAATTATTGAAAGTAAGAATTAAATCAGCAATTTCGTCATTAGTATTTGAGCTGTTAATGGGTTTGTCTAATGAGGTAAGTTCTTTGGCATTTACCTCGTCGATTACTTTGGTGATAGGTCTGTAGGCAATTTGCGATAAAAATTTACTTAATATAAAAATGAGCAACAATCCGCTAAAAAGTACGATAATCATAATCACTAACAATCGATTGGTCTGCGATGTAAATACCTCGTTATTCGTTTTTACAAATACTACAAAATTGCCCTGATTATCCTGATAAAAAATCCCGTGGTAAAAGTGGTTATGAGATTTAAAACTTAATTTTTTGTTTTTTCTAACAAGCGCTAATTTTTCAGGGTCAATATTTTTATCAATGTTTTTATTGCCATAGGCAATTTGGTTTTGTTCGTTGTACACCAAAACCACATCGTTTTGAATATTTTCTTCAAATTGGCTTTTTATCGCTGAATGTTCGTTTTGCGTTAGCTCATCTTTTTCTAAATAAAAAATTGCCGAAAGCAAACAAGTTTTTTGTAATTCTTTAAAAACAACTTTTTCGGAACTATTGTAAAAAGAGATGTAGATTAAAATAGACGCAATGACAAATACAAATCCGAAAATAGCAGAAGAAATAATGGTCAATCGATTTCGGATTTTCATGGTCGGTAATTCAATTTTTTTGCTAAACTAAAAAAACGCTAATCTAATCACTATTCTTTTAACATATAACCCGTGCCCTTGATGGTATGAATAAATTTAAAATCGGTTTCATCAATTTTATTTCTCAAATAAGAAATATAAACATCCACAACATTCGTATTATTTTGATAATTGATACCCCAAACGGCGTTTAGAATTTGGGTTCGGGAAACTACTTTGTTTTTATTTTCAAGTAAAAATGTGAGCAGTTTGTACTCTCGAGGAGAAAGATCGATGGGTTGGTTGTTTTGCAAAACGGAATGCTCGTCGAAATTCACCTTTAAATTATGGCAAAAGTAAACTTGCTCCTTCTCTTCAAAATTAAACTTGGTTCGACGCGTCAAAGCATTTATTCGGGAAACAAGTTCTTTAAAATGAAATGGTTTTGCTAAATAATCGTCGGCACCACTATCTAAAGCTGCCACTTTATCATCTGCATCATCGAGTGCACTTAAAACTAAAATTGGCGTGTGATTTTTTTTAAACCGAATTAATTTTGTCAATTGGATTCCGTCAATTCCGGGAAGCATGATGTCCATCAAAATAATATCCCAATCATTTTCGGCAATCATTTCTCGTGCGATTTCTCCGGTTACGGCAAGACTTACCGAAAAATTATTTTCTGTCAAACCTTTCACCACAAAATCACTGATTCGGGTATCGTCTTCAATGAGTAAAACTTTCATAATTAATCGGAAGTTGTGGTTTTCGCTTTAATAAAATCGGTAATTAAATAAGCAATTAATTTTCCTACGAGATGGCTATTTTTTTCATCGCCCAAATCAGGAGCGCCTTCACAAATGTGCAAGTACGAAGCATTTTTATTTTTTCCGAAAAAATAAATAAACTGTCGCAATTCTTCAACCGAAAATCCGCTTAAAGTCATCGCACTTGAAGGAATATTTGGAATTGAATCTAAGTCGATTTCAATGCCGTAACAATCGTTGTTGATAAATTGGAAAGCACGTTCAATTTCTTTGGTAAAATCTTTTTCTTTACGAATTTTAATTTCGTCGTAAGTATTGATGCGAACGCGGTCTTCTAATTTCTTGATTTCATGCAAAACGCTTTTGGAAGTGTAACTTTCGTGTAAACCAAAAACAAAATATTTTTTTAAAAAACCTTCGTTAAAAGCATACGAAAATCCGTTGCCGCTGTGTCGTCCTTCAAGAATTCTGAAATCGGAATGAGCATCAAAGTTAATGGCGTTGATGGATTTTCCATGAGCCAAAGCCGTTCCTTTAATATTGCCGTAAGCGTTGTTATGACCACCACCAATCACGATGGGAATTTTCCCCGATTTTACGATTTGAAAAATAATATGGGCTACTTCTTTATCTACTTTTTCTACTAAAGCCGACAATTTTTTTCTTTCGTCAGAATTATTGAAATCCAAAGTTTTGGCTTCGTCCATTTCTTCGGTTGTGTCCAAATGTCCTAAAACCAGCACTTGATTTCCTTTGCAAAAACGGTTATGTTGCAGATTAGCAATGCTTTTTACAGTACTTTCCCAAGCAGAAACGGTTCCAGGTCTGCCATAATTTGCTCTTACGCCAATGTCTTCCGGGATACCAAAAAGAACAAATTGCGCATCACATTCGGTTAAAAATTCGTTGAAATTTTTTCCTTTGGGAACAGTTTGCATCTTTTCGCCGAATTTTACTTCGCCGCTTCTGAAGTTTGTAATTTTAGCTAAGTCGTGGATAGTGAAGGGAATAAGCTTTTCCATAAAAAATATTTGCCCTCAAAAATAATATTTTTATTAAAAATTGCGTTAACACTTCTGAAAATCCCCCAAAAAAATAATTATTTTTGTTTTAAACCTTACAAAAAACCTATGGAAAATCAGAAAAACAACAATAGCTTAAAGGCTATTATTGCAGTGCTGGCAATTTTGTTGGCGGGAAGTTTAGTGTACATGTACAAAATTAGTAGCGATGCCAAAGCTACCGAAACCGAATTGGTGAGCGACAAAGAAAGCGCGATGACCCAATTAACGGAAATGAAAACCAAGTTAGACGAAGCTATTGCGGAAAATACTTCGGTTTCAGACGAATTAATTGCCGAAAGAGAAAAAGTGGTGAAATTAATAGCCGAACTCGAAAAATCTAAAGGCGATGTGGCCACTTTGAGAAAAGTACAACAACAATATAATGCTTTGAACGCAAGATTGAAAACGCTTTTAGCTGAAAACGAAGGTTTAAAAACGCAAAACAAAACGTTGATTACCGAAAAAGACAGCATGACTGTGGCACTTGACGAATCAAGAAAATTTAATGATACTTTGATTTCTCAAAATGAAAATCTTTCGAAAACTGTAGAAAAAGCGTCGAAGTTAGTAGTAACCAATACTAAAGCCGAAGCGATTAAAGAAAGAAATTCTGGGAAACAAATTGTTACTGAAAAAGCCAGACGTGCGGATAAATTGAAAGTTTGTTTCACAATTGCGCAAAATGCTGTGGCAAAATCTGGAAGCAAAAATTATTATGTGCAAATTATCGATAGCAAAAATAATGTTGTTGGCGAAAAAAGAACTGAGAATTTTGGTGAAAAAACTTTGACTTACAGTTTCATGAGTACGGTTGCTTACAACAATGAATCAGTTAATGTATGCGAATTTTTGGATGGCCAAGGAGTAGATTTTGAAAAAGGAAATTACTTTGTAAACATTTTTGATAAAAGCGAATTAGTGTCAAAAACCAGCTTTACATTGAAATAATTTTCGATAAAAATAAATTTAAACTATACGAAAAAGGAGCTTGAAAAAGCTCCTTTTTTTATTTATAAACCTGAATTAACGAATGATTTTTCCTTCGATAATCACGCTTTCGATTAAGTCAGTTCCAAATTGATAAGGCAATTGGTAAAACGAAGTTACGGGTTTTGAAATGATGATATTGGCACGTTTTCCTTTGGTAATCGAGCCATGAGTTTCGGAAATTCCCATAGCGTAAGCTCCGTTTATTGTGGCGGCATTGAACGCTTCTTCGGGAGTCATTTTCATTTTGATGCAAGCCGTTGCCACCACAAAATTCATGTTTCCAGACGGTGTTGTTCCGGGATTAAAATCTGATGCTAAAGCCAATGGCAATCCGGCTTCAAGCATTTTTCTCGCTGGCGTATAAGGAATGCTGATGAAGTATGAACACGACGGTAAAGCAACCGGCATTGTGTTTGAATTTTTTAAAATTTCGATGTCTTCGTCGGTAACAATTTCGAGATGGTCAACGGAAATCGCGTTGTGTTTTACGCAAGCCTCAATGCCGTTGATGGCGGTAAATTGATTCACGTGAATTTTTGCCGGAAGTCCGAATTTTTTTCCAGCTTCCATGATTTTTTCGGTTTCTTCGATGGAAAAATAACCCGTTTCAAGAAATGCATCGATGTAATCTGCAAGATTTTCTTGAGCAATTTTTGGCAACATTTCGTTGATAATCAAGTCAATATATTCCGAATGATTTTCTTTATATTCCGAAGGAAAAGCGTGGGCTCCTAAAAATGTGGCTTTGATGGCAACGGGATAATTTTCTTTTAATTTTTTGATTACCCGAAGCATTTTTAGTTCGCCTTCAACAGTCAATCCGTAACCCGATTTAATTTCCACGGCTCCAGAACCTTGCTGCATGACTTCTTCTAAACGTAATTTAGATTCTTGATACAAAATTTCTTCTGACGTTTCGTTTAATTTTTTAGCCGAATTGAGAATACCTCCACCACGATTGAAGATTTCCTCGTACGAAAGTCCGTTAATTCTGTCCACAAATTCTTGCACACGATTTCCTGCGTAAACAATATGAGTATGACTGTCACACCAGGCTGGAAAAACTACTTTTCCGGTGGCATCGATTGTTTTATCGGGGTTTATTTTTGGCAAATTTTCCATAGATCCAAAATCGGAAATGAGGTTGTCTTGGAGTAGGAGAAAGGCGTTTTCGATTAGTGGTAAATCCGCCATTTCTTTACCGGAAACTTTTTCTACGTGATTTTCCCGAACTTGAAGCAGTTGTTTTATGTTGGTGATTAATGTGGTCATTTTGGGATTTATGATTTAAGAATTAAGATTTAAGACGGAAGACATTTGAATTGTGATTTTAGATTTTAAAACTTTGAAATTCAAACCTGAAACTTGGAACAATTTTTTTACCATTGCATATAAGAACATTTAAGAAGTTTGGTTCGTCAACTCGAAACCAGAAACTTCAAACTTTAAACTTTTTGCAAAACCTTTAAAAAAATGCCTGTTGTTTGGCTTCTAAAAAAGATTATCGGGCATTAAGGATAAAATTTTTGTAAAGTTAAAATTGAATTTTAAAAACTGCTATATTTATTCAAATTTATTGCTGTGAGAAAAATTAAGTATCGGGAGGTTAGGAAGTTGCAACCGAATTATTTGGAATACACTGGAATTTACAACACTGAACCTGTTGAAATGCAGTTGTTTGTGTACAATGATGAAGGTTTTGAGGAGTATAAAAAGGCAACTGTTGAGCGTTTTAAGAAAGAAATTTCTGACGAAAAACAAGCGAACGATGTGAAATGGCTTAATGTTCACGGATTGCATGATGAAGAAATGATTCGGCACATTGGCGAGGCTTTAGACTTGGAAAATTTTGTCATTGGCGATATTCTAAACGTGGCGCGACGTCCAAAAATGGACGAATTAGACGATGTACTTTTTTTTAGCATCAAATCAATTTTACAGCGTGAAGAAAGCGAACCAGTTAGGGTGGAGCAAATTAGTTTTTTGTTGAAAGATAATTTGCTGGTTTCGTTTCAGGAGAAAAAGAGCGATTTTTTTACGCATATACGCGAGCGAATCCGCACGCATAGCGGGATTGTTCGAAAGAAAAAAGCGGATTACTTGATGTATTTGTTGCTGGATGCTGTGATGGAAAATTTTTTCGTGACGATTGAAAATTATGAAAATGGCATTGAGGTTTTGTTGGTAGAGTCGAAATCGGCTTATAAATCAACTTTTTTGGAAAGGATTGAGAAAGAGCGGGAAGATTTGAACTTTTTGAAGCGATCAATTGTGCCGTTGCGCGATGCGATGTACAACCTGAAACATGGTAATGAAACCGAAAATAAAATTGTGGCAAATGCAAATGTAGTTTTCTTCGAACGTTTGCATCAGAAAAGTTTGGAACTTTTGGAGCAAATTGATTACGATATGAAGTCGTTGGACAGTGCTTCAAACTTATTTTTTTCGTCCCAAAGTCAGCGGATGAACCAAATTATGAAAACGCTTACGATTTTCTCCGTGATTTTTATGCCGCTTACTTTTATAGTTGGGGTTTACGGAATGAATTTTAAAAATATGCCCGAACTTGAAATGCAAAATGGTTACTACATGACTTTAGCTGTGATGTTTTTAATAGCGGTAGTGATGGTAATTTATTTTAAAAGGAAACACTGGTTTTGAGTTGTGAGTTATGAGTAAAGAGAAAAGAGAAAAGAGAAAAGAGAAAAGAGAAAAGAGAAAAGAGAAAAGAGTTTGGAGTTATAAGTTTTGTACTTGAAAAATAGACACTCAGAAAAGTAAAAAACGGCGAAAATTTTCCGCCGTTTTCATTTTTCAGGTATTAAGAGTTACAAAGTCCTCAAATCTCAATTCTCCAAACTCATAATTCATAATTCATAACTCATAATTATTTAAGGCTTCCCACCATTTCTTCTGGTTTTACCCAAGCGTCGAAATCTTCTGCAGAAACGTAACCTGAACGAACTGCTTCTTCTTTCAAAGTTGTTCCGTTTTTGTGTGCGGTTTGTGCGATTTCAGCAGCTTTGTAGTATCCGATTTTTGTATTCAAAGCCGTAACCAACATTAAGGAATTATTTACCAATTCATTGATTCTTTTGTGGTTAGGTTCAATTCCTTGTGCACAATGTTCGTCAAACGAAACACAAGCATCTCCAATTAATCTTGCTGACTGAAGGAAATTTGCCGCCATTAAAGGTTTGAAAACATTTAGTTCGTAATGACCTTGAGTCCCGCCAATTGTAATCGCCACGTCATTCCCCATAACTTGAGCACAGACCATCGTCAACGCCTCACATTGCGTAGGATTTACCTTTCCTGGCATAATGGAAGATCCTGGTTCATTTTCTGGAATAAAAATTTCTCCAATTCCCGAACGTGGTCCAGAAGCCAACATACGAATGTCATTGGCAATTTTATTCAACGAAACCGCCAATTGTTTTAAAGCGCCATGTGATTCTACAATGGCATCGTGAGCCGCCAAAGCTTCAAATTTATTTGGCGCCGTAACAAAAGGATGTCCGGTAAATTCTGCGATATATTGCGCCACTTTCACGTCGTAACCTTCTGGCGTGTTCAAGCCCGTTCCCACGGCAGTTCCACCTAAAGCTACTTCAGATAAATGCGAAAGTGTGTTTTTCAAGGCTTTCAAACCGTAATTTAATTGCGCTACGTAACCAGAAATTTCTTGTCCAAGCGTTAAAGGCGTTGCGTCCATTAAATGCGTTCGACCGATTTTCACGACATTTTTAAACTCTTCAGATTTTTTTTGAAGCGTATCTCTTAATTTTTCAACTCCAGGAATAGTCACTTCCACAACCGCTTTGTAGGCTGCAATGTGCATTCCTGTTGGGTAAGTATCATTAGAAGATTGCGATTTGTTTACGTCGTCATTTGCTTTTACAAATTGTTCACCTTCACCAATTTTCCCTCCGTTTAAAACCTGAGCTCTATTAGCAATTACTTCGTTAACGTTCATGTTACTTTGCGTTCCCGAACCAGTTTGCCAAATCACAAGCGGAAATTCATCGGTTAATTTTCCCGCTAAAATTTCGTCGCAAACAGCGCCAATTAAATCTCTTTTTTCTACCGATAAAACGCCAAGGTCGCTATTGGCGTAAGCCGCCGCTTTTTTAAGATAAGCAAATCCTTCCACAATTTCTTTTGGCATTGAAGCCGAAGGACCAATTTTAAAATTATTTCGTGAACGCTCCGTTTGTGCTCCCCAATATTTTTCTGCAGGAACCTGCACTTCACCCATGGTGTCTTTTTCTATTCTAAAACTCATTTGCGTAAAATTTTTAGTTGTTTTGAGTAAATTGTTTGTATTTTTTTAAATTGCTTTGCAGCAAATTCAATAATTGCTGGTGTTTGATTTTCAAATTGTTAGCCGAAATCGAAACCGCACTTCCAAATTTTTGATGGTTTACCGTCATTGCTTTTTTAGTAAAATTATTTTGTTGCGAAGCGATGAATTCTTCCGGATTATTTAATTGTATCGAAATAAATTTTTGATTCATTACCGAAATTTCTTCTACATCAACAATAATGTTCCAAGGAATAAATCCTGCGCTAATTCCGCTGGAATTGTCTGTGATTCCATCAGAATTGATTTCTAAACCATTAGTTGGAAGCATTAGCTTACGCAAAATGATTACAGATGCAATTCCGAAAAATAAAATAGTGATCCAACCTAAAACCTGAAGTAAAAAAGGATTGGTGTTAGCTAAAACTTCTTGGTTGAAAAAAGCTAACCAAACTCCTAACGTTACAAAACCCATTGCCAATAATAAAGAAATCAGCATTTTAACTTTGCTCAAGGGAACGGTAATGGTTTCAGGATTAGATTTCATCTTGCGAGATTATTTTTAAACAGTCCAAAAATAAGCATTATATTAAGGTATAAAAAGAGAAATATTTGTTTTTTTGAATCAATTTTATTGGTAGAAAAAATTTTAAGCCTTATCTTTGGCGGGTATTCAAAAAATTCCGGAAAACATGTTTGAATTTCAACAGTATTTAGGCTTTTTACTTTTCCTTACCATTTTAACCATGGGCTTTTGGTTGATGATTTTCTTGGTAAGCTTCCTTCCTTACTGGGTTGGCGGCGCTTTGACAGAATTGTACAAAGAAAGAAAAGCTAAAAAGAAACTAGAAAAATCTGCGTAATTAGTTTGCGCTCAAACACAGGCTGTCTTTTTTGAGACGGCCTTTTTTTTGTCAATTTTCCTTAAAATTTTATAATGGCGAAGTTAATCAACTTAAAAATTTTCCCACATTTCTTCAAATCATCTTCAGCAGGAGGAATCTTACTTCTTTTTGCTGTGGCCATTTCATTGATTATTGCCAATACCAATTGGGCTGGTGATTTTGCCGAATTTTTAAACATCCCATTAGGTTTTGAAACCGAAAATTTAAAACTGCGTTATCCGATAATTTTGTGGATTAACGATGGTTTGATGGCAATATTTTTCTTGTTGGTAGGATTGGAAATTAAGCGTGAAGTAGTTGAAGGCGAACTTTCGACACTCAAGCAGGCCGCTTTGCCGGTTTTAGCAGCCATTGGTGGGGTAGTCGTTCCGGCGGTAATCTATACGATTTTTAATAATAATTCTCCCGAAACTATGCATGGATGGGGAATTCCTATGGCAACAGACATTGCTTTTGCGTTAGCAATTTTGTCGCTTTTAGGCAAAAGTGTTCCAACTGGACTGAAAATTTTTCTGGCGGCATTGGCTATCGTTGATGATTTAATTGCCATTTTGGTTATTGCCATTTTTTATTCAAAAGAATTACATCTAGATTATTTAGGATATGCGGCAGGTGTTTTTGCATTTTTGATTATTCTGAATAGATTAGGGGTGAAAAATATTTTTTGCTACCTCGTTCCAGGAGTGGTGATGTGGTATTTAATCCATCATTCTGGGATTCACGCTACGATTGCTGGGGTTCTAACCGCTATCACTTTGCCTACAAATGACACCGAAAAGGAATCGCCTTTGGAAATTTTGGAACACGCTTTAACCCAACCCGTTAATTTTGTGATTATGCCTATTTTTGCGTTAGCCAATACCAATATTACTTTTGAAAGTGGCATGGTGGAAGGTTTAACAAGCAGTTTGGGTTTAGGAATTGTTTTGGGATTATTGTTAGGAAAACCAATTGGCATTTTCCTAATGTCTTTTTTGGCGGTCAAAGGTCGCGTTTGCGAATTGCCTGCAAATACTAATTTTATTCACGTCTTAGGTTTGGGATTGTTGGGAGGAATTGGTTTTACCATGTCAATTTTCATCGCATTGTTATCTTTTGACGAAGTATTTTTACAAACCGAAGCCAAATTTTCAATTCTAGTAGCTTCCGTTTTGGCGGGAATTTCTGGATTTATTTTGCTAAAAGTTTACAGTCGGAAAAAAGGATTTAAGCAAGTATAGAGAAATTCCTATTTTTTAAATTCCAAATTCCAAACCAACTTAAAAACTGCCAACTTCGACTGAACACTAATTACTATTGTTTTCGTTGAAGGCTGACGGTAACATTTGCGGAATGAATTTTACCAAAATCGGAAGTAATAGTGAACCTCCCGGAAGCAAGAAAATCGTTAATGATGGAATGGTTTTGCAAATTTCCAGCAATTGTTTTTTTACTTTCTTCTTCTCTTTGGCGTCTAAACTTTTGGTGGTAGATTTTGATAAAAGTGACATCAACTCTGCGTTGTTGCTCAGTTCTTTCTTCAATCGATGACTGTTTCGGGTGATGAGCACTTTTACATTTTGCGTAGCGTGATCATAAAAATGTTTCACCGGATTAGAATAATTAAAAAACGGGATTTTCTTTTTGTGGGCTTTGATAAAAATATCAGTTTCGGCGATACTTTTGGTTACAAATTCTGCCGGAAGATTAATGTTTTGCGCTAATTCGAACAAGAAATTTTTTTCAGATTTTTCCATTTCAAGATCCGTCCACATTGCCAAACCAACGATGTCGAGCAAATAATATTTTTCGAGATTTTCACTGAAAAAATCAAGTTCTAAAGAGGCGACGTCTTTGGCTTCGGTTTTAGAAAATTTGGTGTAGCGAACCGAAGATTCAAACAATTTAATCACCAATTTGTCGTAATCTGATTTCACCGTTTTCACTTCCAAAGCTTTTGCTACAAGGTTTACTACGGTTTCTTCCAGCTTTCGCAAATAATTTCCGGGAATATTTCCTTGTTTTAAAAAGTGATAGAACGCCAAAACATCCATGAAAAGCAAAGCATTGGTTAAGATATGCGAAAAATTTTTGCTGATGATATTTTCATTCGTTTGAACTCGGGTAGCAATAATTTTTTCCAAATTAATAGCTGGGGGATTCTCCGGAAGCATTTTGTCTAAAAAATTCAAGCCTTTTGGATGCATTTCTTCGTAGAAAGTAATCGCTTTTTTGATAAAATCAGCAGAATTAGTTTCGTGAGTCACCAAACCAAAAATTCCATATAAAGTATTAAGAAGCGCTACTTTAGAAAATTCTTCAGAAATCCAACCTTTCGTATCAATGTTTACGGGCGTGTCAAAGTGCGTTACGTATCCGTACACAAATCCGGTTGCGCGAACATTTTCGTAAAATTCACGCGGATAAATTACCACTGGAAGTTGCAAATGGTGTTGTTCTACAAAAAATTTGTCGATCCAGCCGGATGCCGAAGGGTTAATCATAACTGTAAAATGCTGATGCAAAGCTAATTTATTTTTGCATCAAACAAAAAAATAAAGAAGCCGACTTAAATTTCTGCTAAATTCGTTTAAATCAAAAAAATATGTGTTTAAATTAGAGTAAAAAAAAATACCATGAACTTAAAGTCCGGAATGCCTTTTTGGCTGATTAAAGAAGGATTACCTCACACTTTTCCAAAATTAGACCATGATCTTGAAACCGATGTTTTAATCGTTGGGGCCGGAATTTCCGGAGCATTAGTAAGATATTATTTGCTAAAAGCAGGAATAAATTGCACCACGATTGACGCCCGAACCATTGGCTTGGGAAGCACTTCTGCAAGCACCTCTTTGTTGCAATATGAAATTGACACGCCTTTGCATCAATTGATTGAGATGGTGGGAGAAAAAAATGCCGAACGTGCTTACCAGCTTTGCGGAAAAGCAATTTTAGACTTAAAAAACATAGCAGAAGAACTTCAATTTGAAGATTTTAAACTTCGGAAAAGTTTATTTTTTGCTGCTTACAAAAAGGATGTTTCGATGCTTGAGAAAGAGTTTGAGGCACGGAAAAAAGCCGGTTTTGAAGTTGAATTTTTGCAGGAAAAAGAAGTAAAAAAACAATTTGGGTTTGAAGCTCCCGCCGCTATTTTGTCTTCGCTTGCCGCGGAAACCAATGCTTACACTTTTTCGCATGAGTTGCTTCAATATAAAGGTAAAAGTAAAAAATTAAATATTTTTGACCGAACACCCATCACAAAAATTGATACCAAATCCAACGGAATTATTGCCACCACAGAAAACGGTTACACCATCAAAGCCAACAAAATTGTGTATGCCACTGGTTATGAGGTGGTGGATTTCATCGACAAAAAAATTGTGAATTTGCTTTCGACTTATGCGGTGGTAAGTGAGCAATTTAACGAAAAGAATTTTTGGAAAGACGAAGTTTTAATTTGGAATACCGCAAATCCCTATTTGTATTTGCGAACCACCTCGGACAACCGAATTTTAATTGGCGGTCGAGATGAGGAATTTCACAATCCCAAAAAAAGAGATGAATTAATTGAGAAAAAAGCCGATCAATTAGTAGGTGATTTTGAAAAACTTTTTCCGAAAATTAACTTTAAAAAAGAATTTAGCTGGACAGGAACCTTTGGTTCAACCAAAGACGGATTGCCATACATCGGGAAATATAAACCGCTACCCAATAGTTATTTTGCCTTGGGCTTTGGCGGAAACGGAATTACCTTCAGCTTGATTGCTGCAGAAATCATCAGGGATGAAATTTTAGGAAAAAACAATCCCGATGCAGCAATTTTTTCTTTTGACAGATAAAAATATAACAGTAAATTTCCTACTACAAAAATTCTATAACATAAAGAATTAATTCTATAATCCATAATGCTTTTGGTTAAAGTAATTTTAGATTATTAAAATTTTACACTAACCATAAAACATTATTATTATGAAAAAGCCACAAATTTTTGGAAAAGCAATTTTAAGCCTTGGGGTGATCGCTTTAAGTTTAGGAACTGTTTCTTGTAAAGATCAAAATAAAGCGGAAGATCCAAAAGAAGTTGCTGAAGAGCAAAACGAAGCGAAATTTGACGAAGCAGATAACTTAGAAGATAACTCCGAAATTGTTGTTGATGCTGCAGAATTTGATTTGATGCAAAGAGAATTGGCAAAAGTCGCACAAGTAAAAGCGACCTCGCAAGCAATTAAAGATTTAGCAAAAACCGTAGAAAACGATCACAATACCTCTTTTAATGAAATTTCGGCTTTAGCACAAAGCAAACAAATTTCGATTCCAACGGCTTTAACAGATGACGGACAAAAAGAGTACGATCGTTTAAACAAAGTTGATGCTAAAAAATTCGATAGAGAATATTTAGATAGAATTGCGAAAGACCACAAAGATGCGATTGATGATTACCGTCAAGATGCTGAAAAAACTACTGACGTAGAATTGAAAAACTGGTTGATGGGAAAAGTAACTTCTTTACAAGCACATCACGACAAAATTGTTGCTTTGCAAGAAACAATCAAATAATCTAAAAAATTAAATCATGGGAAATTTGTTATATACAATCGCTGTAATCCTTGTGATTATTTGGGCCATTAGTTTCCTCGGCGGTTTTGTTACCGGAAGTTTAATTCATATTCTTTTGGTAATTGCAATTATTGTTGTACTTTTAAGAATAATTCAAGGAAGAAAACCTTTATAAAGTTAAATCTTTTAAATATTAAATGCTAACCAATAAAAACTTTACATTATGGGAAATTTGTTGTACACTATCGCAGTCATCCTGGTAATTATCTGGGCTTTAGGATTTTTCGGAATTTTAGGGGAAGGTATTTCAGATGGAGGATTAATTCACATTCTTTTGGTAATCGCAATTATTATTGTGTTGCTTAGAGTAATTTCAGGTAGAAAACCACTATAAATTTTTTTATTTAAATACTACCAAAAACAACAAAACCGCTGAGTAATCAGCGGTTTTTATTTTGATTAAATTTTTCTAATTTTTTAGAAGCAATATTCGTTTTCCGCAATCAATTTTTCTGCAATGATTTCGCGTAATCCTACCACATTCGGAAGGTTGTTGTATTTGGTAAAACGTTTCAATCCCATTAAAAGCATGCGTTGTTCATCGCCTTCGGCAAAAGAAGCAATTCCTTCTTTTCCTTTTGAATTTACAATGTCAACCGCTTTGTACAAATACAATTGTGCCATCGCAATCTGTTCTTTCACACTTTCCTGACCTTTAGATTTGGCTAATTTTTCTGTTCTCAAAATAGTAGATTCTGCCATATAAATTTCGATTAAAATATCGGCGGCAGCCATTAATAGTTGTTGGTGACTGTCTAAATCCGGACCATATTTTTGAACCGCGGCACCAGCAACCATCAAGAATACTTTTTTCAGTTTGGCAATCATTTCTTTTTCTTCAGCAAATAATTCCGAATAATCCGGCGTGTTGAAGTCAGGAATTCCCATCAATTCTTCTTGCACTTTCATCGCAGGACCTAACAAATCCACGTGGCCTTTCATCGCTTTTTTAACCAACATTCCTACAGAAAGCATACGGTTGATTTCATTTGTTCCTTCGTAAATTCGGGCGATTCGGGCATCTCTCCAAGCGCTTTCCATTGGCGTATCTTCAGAGAATCCCATTCCACCCAAAATCTGGATTCCTTCGTCTGAACAATTTTGGATATCTTCGGAAATTGCTACTTTTAAAATTGAAGCTTCGATTGCAAATTCTTCAACGCCTTTTAATTCCGCATCTTGATGGCTTTCGCCGTTGGCAACACGAGCTGCAATTCGGTCTTCCACATTTTTAGCGGCACGATACGAAGCACTTTCACCTGCGTAGCAAGAAGTTGCCATTTCTGCGATTTTAGCACGGATGGCGCCAAAATTTGAAATTGGAGTATTGAACTGGATTCTTTCATTCGAATATTTTACAGCTCCTGAAGTCACTCTTCTTTGTGCATCTAAACAGGCGGCACCCAATTTAATTCGGCCAACATTCAAAGCGTTCATGGCAATCTTGAAGCCATTTCCTCTCTCCGAAAGCATGTTTTCTACAGGAACTATGGTATCGCTAAAGAAAACCTGACGGGTAGAAGAGGCACGAATTCCTAATTTATGTTCTTCTTCGTTCATCGAAATTCCGTTTGACGGATCGTTTTCAACGATGAATCCCGTAATGTTTTTATCGTCGCCAATTCTTGCAAATACAATGAACACGCTACAGAAACCAGCATTAGAAATCCACATTTTCTGTCCTGTGATTTTGTAATGCGTTCCGTCTTCTGAAAGAACAGCTTTTGTTTTTCCAGAATTAGCATCCGATCCTGCTCCAGGTTCTGTCAAGCAATACGCTCCGAACCATTCGCCTGACGCCAATTTTGGTACATATTTTTTCTTCTGTTCCTCTGTCCCGTATAAAGTGATCGGCATGGTTCCGATTCCCGTATGTGCTCCAAAAGCTGTAGAGAACGAACCTGTTGCTCCAGAAATATAATCGCAAACGAGCATTGTGGAAACAAATCCCATTCCGAGTCCGCCGTATTCTTCCGGAACAGCAACGCCAAGAAGTCCCAATTCGCCCGCTTTTTTCATACACTCTTCGGTGAAGGCATAATCTTTGTTTTCAAAACGGTGTTTGTTGGGCCAAATCTCTTTGTCCACAAACTCTTTCACCGTTTGTTTCATCATCAATTGCTCCTCCGAAAAATCTTCGGGAGTAAAAATGTTTTCGCTTTTTGTTTCTGTCACTAGGAATTGACCACCACGTGCGATTTGTTTTTCTGTTGTATCTGCCATTGTTTTTTTGTTTAATAATTAGACTTAAGATGATAGAGAATAGATGATAGATTTTAATTCGAATGCAAAGAGTTTTGAAAACCCATTGTCATTCTTTGAAATTCTTCAATTTTATTTTCTAAATCTGCAGTTGCTTCATTTGAAATATATTTTCTATGGTTTGCGAGTAATAATTGTGTGTGTAATTCGAAAGAAGAACCTAAAGAAATGTCAATAAAGTGACTAAAAGATTTCGTAGTCCTACTTGAACCTTCTGCAATATTTGAAGGTATAGAAGTACTGCAGCGATCCATTTGATTCTTCAATCCAAATTTTTCATTTGAAGGAAAAGTATCTGTTAAGTCAAAAATAATCTTAGTGATATCCATTGCCATCTGCCAAATTTTAAGCTTTTTAAAATTGTGTCTTTTAAAGTCAGTCATAATGTCTATCGTCTATTATTTCGTGTCTATCGTCCCTTATCTCTCTTACAAAACTTCATAAACCCCCGCAGCACCTTGACCTGTACCAACGCACATCGTCACGATACCGTATTTATTTCCTCTGCGTTTCATTTCGTCAAATAGTTGTACCGAAAGTTTGGCTCCTGTACAACCCAGCGGATGACCTAGAGCAATTGCGCCACCGTTTACGTTTACGATATCTGGATTGATATTCAACTCTCTTAAAACGGCCAATGATTGTGATGCGAAAGCTTCATTTAATTCAATCAATTGGATATCGTTCAATGATAATCCCGCTTGCTGTAAAGCTTTCGGAATAGCTTTTACAGGTCCAATTCCCATGATTCTTGGTTCAACTCCTGCGGCTGCGTAACTCACCATTCTGGCAATTGGTTCCAAGTTTAGTTCTTTGACTAAATCTTCTGACATTATCATTACAAAGGCAGCACCGTCACTCATTTGTGACGAACTTCCTGCAGTAACGCTTCCATCGGCGGCAAAAACAGGTCGTAGTTTTGCCAATGCTTCTAAGTTGGTGTCTGCTCTAGGACCTTCGTCTTTGTTGACTACGTATGATTTTGTTTCCTTCTTTCCGTTTTCATTGATGAAAGTTTGCTCCACAGTAATAGGAACAATCTGCTTGTCGAATTTACCTTCTGCTTGTGCTTTCAACGCCTTTTGGTGCGAATTAAACGCAAATAAATCCTGGTCTTCACGCGAAACGTTGAATTGTTTTGCAACCGCTTCGGCTGTCAATCCCATTCCCCAGTAATAATCTTCATGACCTTCTTTTGCCACGGCATAATCCGGTGTAGGTTTGTAGCCTCCCATCGGGATAAAGCTCATGCTTTCGGCACCACCGGCAATAATACAGTCTGCCATTCCCGATTGGATTTTTGCTGTTGCCATTGCAATGGTTTCCAATCCAGAAGCACAATATCTATTGACAGTAACTCCTGGAACGTCGTCGATTTTCAATCCCATCAGTGAGATTAATCGCGCCACGTTCAAACCTTGCTCGGCTTCGGGCATTGCATTTCCGACCATTACGTCGTCTATTCTTTTTTTGTCGAAATCAGGCAATTGTTCCATCATGTATTGGATGGTTTCTGCCGCCAATTCGTCAGGACGTTTAAATCTAAATAAGCCTTTTGGTGCTTTGCCTACCGCTGTTCGGTATGCCTTAACGATGTATGCTGTTTTATTCATTTTATCTGTGTTGTTTTAACAAATTTTACAAACATTATTTCGAGTTTATTTTATTTCGCAATATTGCCCCGTTGGGGTAAACTGTCTGTAGAAACGAATGTGAATTATGGGCTAAGCTCCGTAGGAGCGACCTGACAATCAATCATTCCATTTCTAACAATCCATTGTTATATCATTCAATCAATAAAATCAAACAAATACCTCTCTTCATATTCAATTTCGTATTTCTCCAAAAAGTCTAAATACTCATCTTTAAATGTTCTCTGTTTATGGTGTTCTTCTTGATTTAAAATATATTTTACTACGTTATCAATGTGACTTCGAGAATAAGAAAAAGCGCCAAATCCTTCCTGCCAATTGAATTTGCTTTTGATCCACTGGCTGTCATTTATAAACTTTGATGAGCCTGCTTTTATATCTCTAACCAAATCTGAAATGCTACAATTTGGTTGCAATCCGATAAACAAATGAACGTGATCTGGCATTGCGAAAATGGATAATAACTTTTGTCCTCTATTTTTGACGATGCCCGTTATGAACTTATGTAATTCTTCTCGGTGCTCTTTATCTATTAAATTCTGTCTTCCTTTTACTGCAAATACAATTTGTATGTAAATTTGGGAATAGGTGTTTGGCATGTATTTTTATATTTAATGTTCGTATAATGTATAACGGGTCGCACCTCTGGAGCTATAAACTGGTCGCTCCTATGGAGCTTTTAAAACCTGTATGATCTTGTTGCTATAAACAGGTCGCTCCTATGGAGCTTATCTGATCTGATTCTCTGTGCTATAAACAGGATACTCCTACGGAGTTTAATTTCTCAAAGGTTTCCCTTTCGTCAGCATATACTGAATTCTCTCCAAAGTCTTTCTCTCTGTACACAAACTCAAGAAGGCCTCTCTTTCAATGTCCAATAAATATTGCTCGCTTACCAAAGTAGCTTCAGATAAATCACCACCGGCCATTACATAAGCCAGTTTGTTGGCAATCTTCTTATCGTGTTCAGAAATATAGCTTCCGGCTTGCATTTGGTCGGTTCCAACTAAGAACATTCCCAATGCCTGTTTTCCTAAGACTTTTACATCTTTTCTTCGGATAGGTTGTGTATAGCCTGCATCTGCTAAAATCAATGCTTGTTTTTTGGCTTCCGCAATTTGTCGGTCTTTATCGATGACTACGATGTCTTTTCCGTGTTGCAAAATGCCCAAATCGAAAGCTTCGTGAGCTGAAGTGGACACTTTTGCCATGGCTACCGTCAAGAAATATTCCTGCAGTACATTCAATTCCACGTCATTTTTTCGGAACAAATCCGAAGCTCTCAACGCCATTTCCTTTGAACCACCACCGCCTGGAATTACTCCTACGCCAAATTCCACCAAACCAATATACGTTTCTGCGGAAGCGACCACTTTATCGGCATGCATGCTCATTTCGCAACCACCGCCTAAAGTCATTCCGTGTGGAGCGACTACGACTGGAATGCCTGAATACCGAACACGCATCATCGTGTCTTGGAACAATTTGATTGCCATGTTCAATTCATCGTATTCCTGTTCCACCGCCATCATAAAAATCATTCCGATGTTGGCTCCTACAGAGAAATTAGCAGCTTGATTTCCAATTACCAAACCTGCGTGTTCTTTTTCGGCTAAGTCAATTGCCTTGTTTATTCCTTGTAAGACATCGCCACCAATGGTGTTCATTTTTGATTGAAATTCAAGGTTTAAGATACCGTCACCTAAATCAGTAATTACAGCACCTGAATTACTCCAAACTTTTTTACTTTCTCTTATATTGTTTAAAATAATGAATGAATCTTGACCCGGAACTTTCTTCTGAGACTTTGATGCGATATCATAATAGAAAGTCGCGCCGTCTTTAATCGTGTAAAACGACTTGTTCCCAGAAGCCAACATTTCCGTAACCCAAGTTGCTGGTTCTAGGTTTTCAGCTTTCATCAATTCGATACCTTTCTCGACACCAATGGCGTCCCAGATTTCAAACGGTCCATTTTCCCAACCGAAGCCGGCTTTCATGGCGTCGTCAATTTTGTATAGGTCTTCTGTTATTTCAGGAACTCGGTTGGCCACATAGGCAAACATTCCCGAGAAGTTTTTTCTGTAGAATTCTCCCGCCTTGTCGGTTCCTTTTACCAAAACCTTGAAGCGGTTGATGGGTTTGTCAATGGTTTTAGTCGATTCCAAAGTTGCAAAAGATGCTTTTTTGGCACCTCTGTATTCCAATGTATCCAAGTCCAACGACAAAATTTCCTTGCCTTCTTTCTTATAAAAACCTTGACCGGTTTTGCTTCCGAGCCATTTGTTTTCCATCATCTTGCTGATGAAGTCTGGAAGTTTAAACAAATCATGCGCTTCGTCGTTCGGAACACCTTCATAAAGTCCATTGGCAACGTGTACCAATGTATCCAAACCGACCACGTCAACGGTTCTGAACGTAGCTGATTTTGGTCGGCCGATGACTGGTCCTGTTAGTTTATCTACCTCTTCGATCGTCAATCCCATTTCTTTTACCAAATGGAACATGCTCATGATACCGTAGATTCCTATACGGTTTCCGATGAATGCCGGAGTATCTTTGGCAACGACCGAAGTCTTTCCTAAGAATTTTTCGCCGTATTCATTCAGGAAATCCAATACTTCGGTAGAAGTTTTTGGTCCTGGAATGATTTCGAATAACTTTAAATAACGGGCTGGATTAAAGAAATGCGTACCGCAGAAATGTTTTTGGAAATCTTCACTTCGGCCTTCGCTCATAAAATGAATTGGGATTCCTGAAGTGTTGGAAGTAATCAGCGTCCCTGGTTTTCTATATTTTTCAATCTGTTCGAAAACCTGCTTTTTAATGTCTAATCTTTCAATCACTACTTCGATGATCCAATCGACATCGGCAATCTTCGCCAAATCGTCAGTGGTATTTCCAGTGGTGATTCTGCTGGCAAACTTTTGGTGGTAAATAGGAGAGGGCTTCGACTTCAAGGCGTTCGCCAGATGTTCGTTTACAATCCGGTTTCGAACTACTTTGCTTTCGAGTGTCAATCCTTTTTTCTGTTCGGCTTCGGTGAGTTCACGGGGCACAATATCGAGAAGCAATACTTCTACACCGATATTTGCAAAATGACAGGCGATGCCCGATCCCATGATTCCCGAACCAATTACCGCAACTTTTTTAATCAGTCGTTTCATTATTATATGTTTATTCGTTGTTTGTTTATTACTAAAATATTTTCTTTTCCGCAATCAGCTCATTAATCATCTCCGAAACCTCTATGAAATGCTGTAATTTTTCTTCCGAAATATGCTCTTTTATGGTTTCGTTAAACTTGATCACCGTATTTTTGGACAACTCTCTTTTCTCTTTCCCGAATTTCGTCAGGTGAATCAAGACACCACGTCCGTCCTCAGGATTTTTTTTCCGAACAATCAAACCTTTTTCTTCCATTGATTTCAAAGTTCTGGTAAGGCTGGTGGCTTCCATGCCCATTTTGGGACCTAAAGTAGTGGAAGGCGTTCCTTTTTCGCGATCCAAGCTCAATAATGCAAAACCCGTTGACATGCTGGCGCCATACTTCGATGCTTCTTCGTTATACATCCTGGAGACAGCTTGCCATGTGGCTCTTAAAATATAATCTATTGTTTTATCTTTCATAAAATGAATTGGTTATTTCAAATATATAAAAAAATAGTATGCATGCATACTATATAAGAATATTTTTGTGTTAAAGTTTGATAGGTTGGAATGGGAGAGGCATTTAAACCTTCAATTTAGCCAAAATTTTCAACTTCGCCAAAGTTTTTCAACTTTCTCCAAAATTCAACTTCGCCAAAGTTTTAAACTTTGGCGAAGTTAGCAGTTTGCCTGAAGGATCTGTCGCAACGAGGTGTACAATCAAGATTGAAGACTTGCAATTTCCTTTTGGATGTTGCTACGGGCTTTGGCTTCGAATTTTTCCTGAAAGTTGGTTTTTCCAGAAAATGTCTGAGTGCTTTTACACGTTCGGGATTGTAGAGGAAGTCAGGGTAAAGGCTGTATTCCTTCCGAATTTGTTCGGCGTTAAACTTCGCCAAAGTTTTAAAACTTTGGCGAAGTTTTTTTGAAGGATACGTTCTGAGGAGGTGTACAATCAAGATTCAAGACTTGCAATTTCTTTTTGGATGTTGCTACGGGCTTTGGATTCGAATTTTTCCTGAAAGCTTGTCGTTTGATAGATGTGTGGCTTTTCCAGAAAATGTTTGAGGGCCTTTACACGTTCGGGATTGTAGAGGAAGTCAGGGTAGAGACTGTATTCCTTCCGAATTTGTTTGGCGTTAAACTTCGCCAAAGTTTTAAACTTTGGCGAAGTTTTTTTGAAGGATACGTTCTGAGGAGGTGTACAATCAAGATTGAAGACTTGCAATTTCTTTTTGGATGTTGTTACGGGCTTTGGATTCGAATTTTTCCTGAAAGCTTGTCGTTTGATAGATGTGTGGCTTTTCCAGAAAATGTTTGAGGGCCTTTACACGGCCGGGATTGTACAGGAAGTCAGGGTAAAAGCTGTATTCCTTCCGAATTTGTTCGGCATACATTTTGTAGTCGTCCCAATCTTTGCCCAGAATTTTTAAGTCGAAGTCAATCAGCCAATTCGCGTCTGCCACACCATTTGCGTTGTGGTCTTTGGTTGCGAGAATCAAGTCGAATATTATTTGTTTGTTTAGATTGATTTCTTTGGGAAGAAGGGCAATTGCCCACTCCGCACTTTTCTGCTCATTGTCTTTTCGAGTACTTACATAGACGATATCGTGGTAATACAAGCTGTAAAGCGTTTCGTCGGGAAACTGCAATTCCGATTTGTAATCGAAAAAACTTTTCCGCATTTCTTCCAGATGCGACAGGTTGTGGTAGTGGCGGTTATTTTGGCTGTATGCTTTTTCGAGTTCATCCCAACGTGTTCGAATCTTATAAGATGGCACTCCGATTCGTAGTAGCAGTTCCGTAAATGTATGTTGCAGATCCATGGCTTGAAATTTATGATCCTAATTTACGAATATTGGCCGGCTTAACTTGCAAAAGCTGTGAATTTATGAGAAATCATTTCAGTGTGGCGCGACATGCCAACTTTTTTTCTTCGTTTTTGCTTGTGCTCGAAAAGTTGTATCTTTAAAAGAATTGACCTTAATACTAGCACCACATGAAACCCAATTCAGCCTACAAGAACAACCGACCGAGTCGCACTAAATTCGATAAGGACATGCCCGAGTATTGCCAACAGGATCGTGCACGTCCACGAGCCATTATTTGCGATCTCGACGGAACGCTTGCCCTTATGAACGGAAGAAATCCTTTTGACGCCAGCACTTGTGACCTCGACCTGATCAACGAACCCGTATCCAACTTGCTGAAAAACTACAAAAAACTCGGTTACCATATTTTGTTGGTATCGGGGAGGGAAGACCGGTATCGCGAACCTACTCTCCGCTTTTTGACCACTCATGAAATTGTTTTTGACGCTTTGCTGATGCGGAAGTCGAAAGACAACAGGAAGGATTCCATCATCAAAACGGAGATTTACAACAACCACATCAAAGGCAAGTATTTTATTGAATTTGTTTTGGACGACCGCAACCAAGTGGTAGATACGTGGCGAAAGGACTTGAAACTGCCGTGTTTTCAGGTGTATTATGGGGAGTTTTGATAGTGAGAATTGAGAATTGAGATTGGAGTATTGAGTATTGAGAAGAAATTGGAGTTTTTTAGACTACATGTTGAGATTGGATGGGTTTCCTTTAAGAATTCGAGTGTTCTTAGTTGACACTGTTTGACGTTCTTTGACGCTGTTTGACACTTTGTTCCAGTTTTGTAGGGAGTTTGTTCGAGGTTTGTTCGGGGATTGTTCGGGTCAGGTTTTGAAAAGAGAGGCTTTTTCCGAACAAAGGGCGAGCGAAGGTAGAACAAGGACTAACGGCACTTAAACGGAAGAAAAAACCTGCAGGACATGCTCGATAACGGTTTTAAAATGATCACAAACGAAGAAGGGCAGGAAGTGTTGACAGCCGTTGATTGTGATTGATGTTGATTGAAACAAATTGAGATATTTAAGCAACAATACTTTTCTATCGTTTGTTGTTTCGAAAAAAGTAATTTTTGTTTGTTTGAATTTCTTAATTTTACAAAATGGAAAAGATTGTAAGAGTTATTTCGGAATTTAATAATGAACTGAAACTTCAGGGTTTTAAAGCATTTCGGATTGAGCAAGACAGTGGGGATACAAGAACGTACAGCAGAAAAGAATTCTACAAAATCTGTCTGACGACCGGGAAAAGCAAGATTCATTATTCCGATAAAACATACGAACAGGAAGGAACAGTTCTCTTTTTCGGAAATCCGCATATTCCTTACTCCTGGGAAACAATTTCAACAACCTACACTGGATATACTATACTTTTTTCTGAAGATTTCTTTAAAAATTCTGAACGTTCGGAGAGCCTGCAACAATCGTCATTCTTTAAAATTGGCGGAACACCGGTTTTGAAAATTACAGAAGAACAGAGAACTTTTCTCAATACTATTTTCCAGAAAATGATTGCTGAGCAGGAAAGCGATTATGTCTATAAAGATGAGTTGATTAGAAACTACATCAGTCTGATTATTCATGAATCTTTAAAACTTGAGCCCGAAGAAAATTTTGAACAAAACAAAAATGCTTCCTCCAGATTGGCTTCAGTTTTCTTAGAGTTATTGGAAAGACAATTCCCGATTGAGACGACTGATACTCCTTTAAAATTGAAAACTGCTCAACATTATGCTCAATACCTAAACGTCCACATTAATTATCTGAACCGTGCCGTAAAAGAAATCACAGGAAAATCTACTACAACTCATATTTCTGAAAGAATCATTACAGAAGCAAAAGCACTGTTGCTGCACACAGACTGGAGTATTTCAGAAATCGCCTATTCACTTGGATTTGATTATCCAACCTACTTTAATAATTTTTTCAAAAAACAGACAGGAACCAATCCAAAAGCTTTTCGTTTAACGGAAGTTTGAATTTCTTAATTTTTGGTTTGAATATCTTTAACGGCTTTGGAAGAGGCCGTTATACCTTTGTATGTATAAACCAATCAAAGAAAAATGTCAGACTTACAAAATATTTCAGATAACAAACTTCCTTCAGACGATATTTTTAGCAGGCTTTCAGCTGGAGAAACGATTCGTCCGAATGATCCGCAATTAGGAAGGTTGCGTGAAGAAGCTTTTGCTGTCAAGAAATTGCTTATTGAAATGAATAATTCTTCAAATCCTGAAGAAATATCAGGCATTTTAAGCAGAATTGTAGCTAAAGATATTAAGAACGTAGCCGTATTTACGCCTCTTTACATCAATTCTGGGAGACACATCCATTTAGGCGAAAATATTTTCATCAATTTCGACTGCACATTTTTGGCACTCGGCGGGATCACCATTGATGACGGTGTTTTAATAGGTCCAAAGGTAAGTCTTATCACAGAAAATCATCCGTTAGAACCTACACAGAGACAAGGATTAACTGCGCAACCTATCTATATCAAAAAAAATGCATGGATTGGCGCCAATGCTACGATTCTACCTGGTGTCACAATAGGTGAAAATTCCGTTGTTGCCGCCGGAGCAGTAGTTACAGAAGATGTTCCCGACAATACGGTTGTAGGCGGAATCCCCGCGAAAATCATAAAAAATATTAACTGAAAAATAAAAGAAAAATGAAATCAATACAAATAACACTAGCACTTTTAGGCACTTTGGCAATGCTTTCGTGCACGAACAAAAATCAAAAAGAAATGGAAAATAATACAGAACTCAACGCAATTTTCCCACAGGGTGAAAAAGGTTCCAAAGATTTATTCATCGGAAATGCCTACAACATTGGCTTGGTGGATGCAGATTCAGTTTTCACAACCGCAGTGGGTAATGTATACTTCGAACCGGGGGCGAGAAGCAACTGGCACAGTCATCCGGCGGGACAAATTTTAATCATTACTGACGGAATCGGTTACCATCAAATCGAAGGCAAAGAAATCGAAATCATAAAAAAAGGAAGCGTTGTAAAGTGCCCGCCCAATGTTCTTCACTGGCACGGAGCAAGTGAAGAAGTGGGTTTACAGCAATTATACATCGTTCCAAATACAGAAAAAGGCATAGTAAACTGGAACGAAGCGGTTACCGATGAACAGTATTCAGCTAAAAAATAATTATACAAAATGAAAAATATAGCAATTCTTGCGATCGCTTTTCTGATGACTTTCGGACAAGTATTCGCACAAAATAAAACATCAAATTCAAACAAAATGAAAACAACTGAACACTATACATTTAAACTCAGCGATAAAGTAACCCGACAAAAAGTAACCTTCAAAAACCGCTACGGAATCACACTTTCCGGAGATTTCTACCTTCCAAAAAATGCTGGAAACGAAAAATTAGCAGCCTTGGCAATCAGCGGACCTTTCGGTGCGGTGAAAGAGCAGTCTTCCGGTTTATATGCTAATCAGATGGCGGAAAGAGGTTTTGCCGTTATCGCTTTTGATCCTTCTTACACAGGAGAAAGCAGTGGCGAGCCGAGAAATATTGCTTCGCCCGACATCAATACCGAAGATTTCAGTGCGGCAGTTGATTTTCTGGGACTTCAAAACAACATTGACCGAAATAAAATCGGGATCATAGGAATCTGTGGTTTTGCCACTTTTGCTTTGAATGCTACGATTGCTGACAAGCGGGTGAAAGCAGTGGCGACAACGAGTGCGTACGATATTTCAAGGGTAAATGCTAAAGGATATTATGATAAAATGACGCAGGAAGAGCGTGCAAAAGCCTTTGAATCGATGAGCCAGCAACGTTGGGTGGATGCTGAAAACGGAAAACCAGAATATCCGACAACTCATTTACCTGAAAAACTAAAAGGCGACGAACCTCAGTTTGTCAAAGATTATTTTGATTATTACAAAACGCCAAGAGGATACCACAAACGTTCTTTAAATTCCAACAAAGGCTGGACAAAAACCAATTCTTTATCTTTTGCCAATTCGGTAATGTTGAGTTACATCAAAGAGATTTCGCCAAGACCAATGCTTTTGATTGCAGGAGAAAACGCACATTCAAAATATATGAGTGAAGACATCTACAAAGTTGCATCAGAACCTAAGGAATTAATGATTATTCCAAATGCCGTTCACGTGGATTTATATGATAAAGTGGAGGTGATTCCGTTTGAAAAGTTGGATAATTTCTTTAAAACTAATTTAAAATAATGAACGATCAAAAAACAATTATACTGAACAATGATGTGAAAATGCCTGTTTTGGGGTTAGGCGTTTTTTTGGCTGATGGAAATGAAACGCAAACTGCCGTAGAAATAGCATTGGCTAATGATTACAAGTTGATAGACACCGCTTCCATTTACGAAAACGAATTGGAAGTAGGGCGAGGAATTAAAGCTAGCGGTATCGATAGAAAAGAATTATTTGTAACCACCAAATTATGGATTACTGATTATGGTTATGACGAAACATTGAAAGCGTTTGACCAAAGTCTACAGAAGTTAGGATTGGATTATCTTGACCTCTATCTCTTGCATTGGCCGAATCCTTCCAATTTTGAAAAAACAATTGAATCTTGGCGTGCAATGGAGACTTTATACGAGCAAGGTGTGATAAAAGCAATTGGTGTTTGTAATTTCAATAAAAATCATTTGGATGATTTAATGAGCAGAACTACCATTAAACCAGTTTTAAATCAGGTTGAACTTCATCCTTATTTTAGCCAGCAGGGAATTAATAAAGTTGATACAGCATTAGGTATTGTAACACAAGCTTGGTCGCCAATTGGAGGGGCGTTACTTTATCATCCCGAAGAACGTCCGCTTCCACATATTTTACAACATACTACAATCACAGATATTGCAGAAGCACATGATAAATCTTCAGCACAAGTGATTATCAGATGGCATTTACAGCACGGTAGGTCTGTGATTCCCAAATCAGTTCAAGAACATAGAATTATAGAAAATTTTAATGTTTTCGATTTTGTATTATCCGAAGTTGAGATGAGAACTATCGATGATTTAAATGTTGATCTGAGATTGGGTTACACACCTGAAGAATACGACGTGGCTTTTTATAACAAAACCAAATAGGTCATATTTAGCTAAATCTTTACTAACTTTAAATCGAAAAACAAAAAACGAAACATGGAAACAAAAAATACAAAAGCGTTCGGAACTGAAGCACCGGAGGCCGATTTGAAGCAAATGACCATTCAGCGAAGAACGGTTACTCCAAACGACGTTGAAATTGAAATTTTATATTGTGGCGTATGCCATTCCGATCTGCATTCTGCCCGAAACGATTGGGGTGGAGCCGTTTATCCCGTAGTTCCCGGACACGAAATCGTGGGTCGAATTGTCAATGTCGGCAGCGAAGTTACCAAGTTCAAAGTGGGCGATTTGGCTGGCGTGGGTTGCATAGTCGATTCTTGCCAAACCTGCAGCAGTTGCCAACAGGATTTGGAGCAATATTGCCTGAACGGTTTTACCGGAACCTATGGAGGACACGACAAGCACTTGAACATACAAACGTTTGGCGGTTATTCCGAAAGTGTGGTGGTAAAAGACGATTTCGTACTGAAAATTCCTGAAAACTTGGATTTGGCTGCGGTAGCGCCACTGTTATGTGCCGGAATCACCACCTGGTCGCCGTTAAGGCATTGGAAAGTAGGGAAAGGAAGCAAAGTTGCGGTTGTCGGCTTGGGAGGTCTCGGACACATGGCCATCAAACTTGCGAAAGGTTTGGGGGCTGAAGTAACGCTGTTTTCCCGAACACCAGACAAGGAACAGGATGCGTTGGGCTTAGGAGCCGATGCTGTCATAATTTCTACGGATGACCATCAGATGAAGGAAGCACGAGGAAAATTCGACCTGATTATTGATACCGTTCCGTATGTGCACGATCTGAATCCGTATGTGGCGACTTTGGGTATCAGCGGAACGTTGGTTGTGGTAGGGTATTTAGGCGGTTTGGAGCCGATGCTGAATACCGTTCCGATGATTTTAGGTCGGAAAGCGGTCGCTGGTTCTGTCATCGGCGGAATTGCGGAAACGCAGGAAATGCTTGATTTTTGTGGCGAACACAATATTGTTTCCGAAATTGAACTTATCAAGATGCAGGAAATCAACGAAGCGTATGAACGAATGCTCAAGAGCGATGTGCGGTACCGATTTGTGATCGACATGCAATCGCTGAAATAAATTATAGACCGAAACAAGAGCCATTGTTTCAATTCCTAAAACGCCTGTGTCGAAATGATGCAGGCGTTTTTTTTATGGTGAATCGATAGGGAAAATCCATAGGTATTTTTAGACCGTTTTTACTAGTTTTTCACGCGCTTGCTTCGAAGTTTGTTCGGGGTTTATTTGGATAAAATCGATTTTAAAAAAAATAGGGTAAAAGTACTGTTAAAATTATCTTAAATTGTCAGATTTCTGACCCGTTCTTCGAGCCGAACGATCCTCGAACAAACCTCGAACAAACCCCGACCAAACCAACTAAGAAAAATATTGTTAAAATTTTTTAGGTTTTGGTGTTGAAAAAGGATAGTGAAATGTAGGAAAATACAACTGAAAACAGCTCCGTGTATTTGAAAAAATGCATTATAGTTTTTGTGGTTGTTTTTTTGTTAATTTGATACCATTATGGAAGACAAGATACTACTCCAATTAAAAGAAATAGAAGCGCTAAAAGACGTTCAGATTTTATTTGCGTGCGAATCAGGAAGTCGGGCATGGGGATTTGCCTCTCCGGACAGCGACTATGATATTCGGTTTATTTACAAACACGATTTGGACTATTACCTCTCGCTTTGGGAACAACCCGACGTAATTGAGTTCATGACCGAAGACGATTTGGACGGTTCCGGATGGGATTTACGGAAAACCGTAAAGTTATTGGCAAAATCCAACGCACCTTTGCTGGAATGGTTGTACTCGCCTGTGGTGTATTTTCAGGACGAGGCTTTTGTACAGCAGATGCAGGCCTTGGCAACGGAATGTTTTTCGCCCATTGCGAGCCTGCACCATTATTTGGGCACAACCAAGAATTTTATGGAAGCCTGCCAAGCTGAAGAAGTAAAGCTGAAAAATTATTTCTATGCCTTGCGTACGGCATTGGCTGGAAAGTGGATTATTGAAAAAAACAGCATACCGCCTGCGGCTTTCGCAGAACTGTTACCGATTGCACCGTTGCACATACAGCAAAAAATAGCGGAATTACAAGCAATTAAAGCCAACCAAAACGAGAAATACTTGCACCCGAAGGAGAATATGATTACGGAGTTTTTGATGGAGACGGTTAAGTACAATGAGGAACATGCAAAAAGTTTGGGAAGTGGGAAGAAGATGGGAGAGGAACTGGATAGGGTTTTTATTAATTGGGTAAAATAAGAGAATATGGTGGATGGTATATATGACTTGGTATTGGGTAATGCTGAAAATTTTAAAGATTATTTCTTAATTGATGATGAAAAATCTATTTCATACATTCCAAAGTTTAATATAATAAACATTATTGTTGGAGCGAACAATAGTGGAAAAAGTAGATTCATGCGACAGCTGATGAATATAGACAGTTTTTATGGTACGAAAAGTAAGTCGTTATATGAAAAAGAGATAAAAAAATATAACATTGAAATTTCAGAAATCAATAAGATAATTGAAAACAAAGCGTCAGAAAAAGAAGGCAAAGCAAGAATCACCTATTCAGTATCGACGAGAGATAAGTTTTCGAATGACGCAGCAGTTTTACGAAGAATAAAGTTAGCGATACTTGATAAATCTAAATTTGAAAGTAATTTGTCTATAATTTCGAATAATAAAGATATAATTGATAAAATCAAAATATACGGTATAGACTCCGAAAATATTCGGAATTATTCAAACCTTGACGATGATTTTTTTATCCATTATGCTAAGTTTAAAAAATATTACATTCCAACCTTACGATCTGCACATTCATTATTTCAGATTTCTAAATTAGGTTCAGAAAAGGGGTTGGATGAACCAGGGACAGATGATTATGAAAAAATTGAAAAGGACATTTTTCTGCATACTTACACGAAAAACTATAAAGTTGACAAAAAAGTAGAGATTTTTACAGGGCTACATCTATATAGAGATATTCTAAATTCAAGGAACTCTGAAAAAGCAATAAGAAATCAATTTGAAAAATTTGAAAAATTTTTAAGCAATAATTTTTTCGATGGAAGGCAGATTGATATTGTTGCAAAGTTTGATAAAAGCGATAATGAGAGAGGGATTAACGAATCTGAACTAATCCTAATACATGTCGATGGAGACAGGGATACAAGAAAACTTTACGATTTGGGAGATGGAATTCAAGCTTTAATTGTGTTGATGTACAAGATATTTATGGCGGAGTCAGGAGCTTTTATCTATATCGATGAGCCCGAGTTAAATTTACATCCAGGGATGCAGAGATTATTCCTAGAACAAATTTGTACTAATCCTGATTTAATTAAGAAGAATTTAAAGTATATTATTTCGACTCACTCTAATCATTTTTTAGATTTAACAATTGAAAAAGAGAATGTATCTATGTACTCTTTCTCTCAGAAAACTGATGGAACTGATGATAAGCAGTTCATAGTTAAAAATGTAAATAGAGGAGATAATAAGCTACTCAAAGATTTGGGAGTAAACAATTCATCCGTATTTATGGCCAATTGTAGCATTTGGGTCGAAGGAATTTCGGATAGAAATTATATAAAAGCCTTTTTAAAATCTTACACTAATCATATCCTAAAAAATGATAAAAAAAATTTCAAAAGCATAAAAGAGGATATTGATTTTGCTTTTTTTGAATATGCGGGCTCAAATATAGACCATTATATTTTTGAGAAAGAAGTAGAAAAGGAAGATGCAGGACTTGTGATAAATGATATTCAAGCTTTAGCGGTAAGCAATAGAATATTTCTTTTAGCAGACTCAGACGTTTCTGATTTAAGATGTAATAAAGGTAAAAGATTAAAGGCTTTAGAGGATGCAAAAAGTGAAAATTTTGTTCCAAAAATTCTTTGGAAGATAAGAGAGGTAGAGAACCTCTTGACAAACGATATTTGGAAAGAAGTTTTATTGGATTTGTGTAATAAATCACTTGTGAAATCGCACAAAGAGGAAATTGAAAAAAGAATAGAGGAAGCATTGTCGGAAGTTAATTCATCTGATTATTTGAAAAATTATACAGGCGAATTTCTTGAAAATGTTCGGACAAAAATGGGTAAAATTTCAAAAAAATATATTTTAAATCAATCCACATATGAGGTTAAAGGTGGATCATGTGGGACTATTATCAACAAGAGAGAATTAAGCGAACTTGTGTTTAATAAAAACTTCTCATGGGAAGTTTTGTCTAAAAACAAAGAAATTGAAAATTTGACAGTTGAGATTTATAATTTCATTACAGGAAAACAATGACCATCCACTCCCTCAAATCCCAAAACCTCATCCTCTTCGAAGTCATCTCCGGAAGCAAATCTTTTGGTTTAGATACGCCTACATCTGATACCGACATCAAAGGCGTGTATTACCTGCCAAAAGAAAAGTTCTTTGGGTTGGAATATATTCCGCAGATTTCCAATGAAACCAATGACGAGGTGTATTATGAGATTGGGCGTTTTGTGGAACTGCTCTTAAAGAACAATCCCAATATACTGGAGCTATTGGCAACACCAGACGACTGCATTTTATACAAGCATCCGCTTATGGAAAAGTTGCAGGTAAAGGACTTTCTGTCCAAGTTATGCAAGGAAACTTTTGCCGGTTATGCCGTGACGCAAATTAGAAAGGCGAGGGGACTGAACAAGAAAATCGTTAACCCAATGCCGAAGGAAAAGAAAAGTCTGCTGGATTTCTGCTATGTGCTTGAGGGTTATAATACGGTTGCCTTGCCTTTGTTTTTGGCTCAAAAGAATTGGAGTCAACAGCAATGTGGTTTGATCAATTTACCGAATTCAAAAGGGATGTATGCGTTGTTTTACGATGAAAATGACTCGTTAGGCTACAAGGGCATCGTTCAAAAAGAAACGTCTAATGAAGTATCGCTTTCGCCTGTTCCAAAAGGAGAACAACCCATTGGGTATGTGTCGTGCAATCAGGAAGGGTATTCCAAATATTGCAAGGAATATTCGGAATATTGGGATTGGGTAGAAAAGCGGAATGCAGATCGTTACGAAACCAACCAAAACCACGGCAAGAATTACGACAGCAAAAATATGATGCATACCATAAGGCTGTTGCAAACGGCAGAACAGATCCTTTCCAAGGGAACGCTCAACATCAGAGTGGATAATCGGGAAGAATTGCTTTCTATCAAAGCCGGTGAAAAAGAATACGACGACCTGATGCGTTTGGCCGATGAACTGATGGCATCAATTGATACCCATTATGAAACGTCCAACTTGCCCGAACTTCCCAACCACCAAAAAGCAATTCAAACGTTGATTGAAATAAGGGAAGCATTGTACCAATAGAAGGTGTATTTGGTTTAAGGGATTGGTTTACAACACAATATTCCGTATCTTTAAGCCATAACCAATAATTTTCCCAACATGAAACCACTACTACTTATTGCGGCCGTATTGATGATGCTTTCTTGTAGTCCACCCAAAAAAACCGATGTAAAAGGACTTGGAGGCCTGAACATTGACACCGAATTTGAATCGGTTGCCTTTCGGGATCAGTTCCGTACCATCATGGACGATACGTATTTCTTGGAGCGTCATACGTTGGGAGACAGCATCGGGATGGTTTCGGACATCAACATCGATACTCATCAAGGAAAAATTATCAAGGTGAAGTTCCGAAGTACGCCTGAGACCAATATGAAAAAAATCGTGTCGTTGTTTGAAGGTAAGAAAAAAATTTCCGCTGATAGTTTTCCTGAACTTGGCGAGACTCAAATATTCACCACCCGCGATGAACAAATCGTTTTTATGCTGATAACCAACAAAGCACCTTTGCGACCTGGGCAAGCCCAACACGAAATTGAATATAGCAATCGAATATCGGCTGCTCAAGACCATGAGATTATCATGAACCAGATTGGATCAAGATAGAAGTAACATCAACATTTCAAATCCATAAAAAAACCTGTTCATTATAGAACGGGTTTTGTTTTTTCTGAGTTTGCACTTAGATCCTGAATCCTCCAGAAACTTCAATTCGTTGTGCATTGATCCACTTCGATTCTTCCGAACATAGAAATGCCACCACGCTTCCAATGTCGTCCGGCAAACCCACTCTTCCCAAAGCCGTTTGAGAAGCAATTCCCTGGTTGTAAGCCGCGATGTCGCGAACAGCACCACCGTTGAAGTCGGTTTCAATGGCTCCAGGAGCAACGGAATTTACTCGAATATTTCTACTTCCAAATTCCAAAGCCTGGTAGCGTGACAGCGAATCTACCGCTGCTTTCATCGCACCGTAAGCCGCATATCCCTCAAAAGAAAAACGCGCCAAGCCCGATGAGGTATTGACAATGCTTCCGCCATCGTTGATCAACGGCAGTAATTTTTGCGTCAGGAAAAATGGACCTTTAAAGTGGATGTTGGTCATGGCATCCAAGATTTCTTCGGTAGTGTTGTCAATTGTCGCGGTAATGCCAATTCCGGCGTTGTTCACCAAGGCGTCCAATTTCGCCGATGAAAATTCTTCGTCCAACAGATTTTTTACTTGTGTCGCAAATGGATCGAAACCAGTGATGGAAGCAATGTCCAAAGGAAGAGCGAACGCTTTTTGTCCAATCGATTGAATTTCTCTTACCACGTCTTCTGCGGCATCTTTTTGGGACTGATACGTGATGATCACATCGAATCCCTTTTTCGCCAATTGTAGGGAGGAATCTTTCCCCAAACCACGGCTTCCGCCAGTTACCAAAACGATTTTATTTTGTTGATTTGCCATGTGTATAGATTTAAAATGATACTGCAAAGTTCGTCTGCACAAGCATGGTTCTGTTTGCGTAAATCAAATGATCATTTGCAAAAATCAAATCAATTGTAATTCCCTGAATTGTTGAGGCGATTGTCCGCTGTGCTTTTTGAAGAAGTTCGAAAAATGGGCCACTTCTTCAAATCCCATCGTAAAGGCAACCTCTGAAACGTTCCAATGCGTTCGCGACAACAGCGTTTTGGCTTCCTGAAACATTCGGCTGCCAATTATTTCGCCTGTGGTCTTTCCGGTAGTTTCCTTCAATACCTTGTTGAGGTGGTTGACGTGAACACCCAAAATTCCCGCATAATCCGCAGGCGTTCGAAGCTTTAAAAGTTGGCTGCTGTTCTCTATGGGAAATTGGCGTTCTAGCAGTTCGATAAACAAAGTAGTGGTTCGCGACGCGGCGGTTTTGCTCTTCACGGGAAGAATCGGTTTTAGTTTTTGTCCGAAATGAATCAGTTCCATCACGTAGTTTCGTAGCAAATCGTATTTGTACAAATAGTCCGAATTGATTTCGTCGTGCATCTTCAAGAAGATCGCTTCAAACTGTAGGAATTGTTCCGATGAGATTTGAAAGATAAAATCGCTTTGTGGGGCAAATACTGGCAGGTTGTCGAGTTCCATTCCGGTTTTGTTCATCGGCAGAAAATCCTTCGTAAACACGCAAAAGTGACCCGATTGTTCGTCGTTCTTGTGGGTGTAGTTGTAGGAAATTTTCGGCGAAGCAAACAAAATCGCGCAATCGTCAATGTGGATGACCTTGTCCGCATATTCCACTCGGTTCTGCCCTTTGATCAAACTGATTTTGTAATACGTCCGTTTGTTGTAAGGCATTTCCGGTTTCGAACTGCAAGCGCGGTACATTTCGGAAATATCAAACACATTGAAGTGACCAATGTCCTTGTTGATGTTTTCTGTAAGAAACGATTCAATGTCGGGACAAGTAGGTCCCAAGATTTCCTGATAAAATTCTTTGATCGTAATAGAACTCATGTGGTTGTAAAAATCAAAGGTAATAAAAATCGATGAGTGAAAGTTTACTAAGGCTAGCTTTAGATTTTGAAGTAAAATTGTTTTAAGTTCTTGATTATAATTGAAAACTGCTATATTTATTAAAAATTTAAAAGCCATGTCAGAAGAATTAGATTTATCCGGATTGGATGATTTATCGAAAAAAAGAATCAAACAAGAAGTGAAACATAAAATTGATGAGAAGAAACTGAAAAAGCAGTGGAGGCATGATTTGGAAAATAATCCAGATGTCCAGGAATACTTGAGTCAATTCAATCATTTTGGTGTTTCGCGTTTTTTCGAGGAATACATTGAACATAAATACCTCGCTTACAAACACAAAAAACTTTATGCCGATCTTTTGGAGAGGAAGCGGACGGTTTATATAGATACGGCAACCGAACATCTCAAGGTTCTTTTGCAGAAAAAACTGTTCGACATGCAGTGTTTGTGGCGAGCGAATCAACTTACTATCGATGGAATTGAAATTGCGCAAGATTTCATTATGTGGGAGCATAAAATTTTAGACTGTCCGTTTTTAGAAATCGACGAAGGTGATATCGAGCTTTATCAGGAGTTTTTGCGAAGTGGTAAGCCCGAATTATTCGAGTTTCTCATTGATGGTTGGCAAGATTACGATTCTTATAAACAAACTGACGATGGAAGCGAGAACGATTTAGCGCTTTGGTACGAGTTTCACAATCTAAAGACAGGAAACGGCGTTTTGATCCAACTTCAGGACATTAAAGGCGAAAAGGAAAAATTTTACAAATCGCTGGCATACAATTCTGAGCAAAGACCAGAAGTTCCCCCTCACGAACCCGATTTTCGCCCTTTTATAATTGATAAAGAAGAAGAGGTTGGACGCAAGGTCGCCAAGATTATAGAAGACGCTGAATCACAAAAATACATAGAGATTTATCATAGGTTCAAAAAAATAAGCGACAGGAATTTGGACGATATTTGGTTTTCATTAAATGAAGTTGATGAACCTATTCCCGTGGAAAGTCATGAAGATTTTAGGGAAGCATTGGAGATTGCCTACAAAAAATATTTTTTTGGAAAAATTGCCGAACATTTGCCGATTGCTCACCAACAATATTTATTCAACCGAAAGATGAATTTGGGAGCATCGAAAGATAAGTATGATGATTTTTACGTGTCAATTAGAGAAGACATTGCAAATTACATCCTTAAAGGGCGTGAACTAAACGGCGAACCGAGAGATTTCAATTACTAAAACAAAAAAGGGAAACATTACGTTTCCCTTTTTTTATTTCTTCGTCAATAGACCATTGTTTTTAAGTGCTAAAAATTTAAAGAATAGCAATCATTTTATTTCTCAACTTTTAAAAATGGATCACTTTAAAATTACCTTAACTAAAACAACGTACTGCTTAAACGTGTCTGAGGTTTTAAACTTTAGTGCCGATAAAAAGTGCAATTACCTATCTGAATAATGTTGTAAAAAAAGCATCTGAATCATATAAACATTTAGCCCACATTAAGTGGTAATTTAGATAAGTCGCTTAAAGAAAGTTAATTATTTGTAAGCTAAAAATGATTTTATGAGAGAACTATCGCTCTTCTGCTTTGCATGGTTTTTCTTTGCCACGGCAGCCGTCTTGGCTCAAAAAGGTATTCCACCTAAAGAAAATACCGAAAAAACCACCATCACTAATTATCCCACCCATTTGGAATACAGCACAGCATTGGCCAGTGGGTTGAAAGTACCCAAAGGCTGGAAGGTGGAAACCGCTGCCAAAGGATTGGGTAAGCCACGAATGCTTCACATGGGCAAAAACGGGGAGTTGTATGTTACGCGTCGGGATGCCGGCGACGTTTTGTTAATGCAAGACAAAAACAGTGACGGACTTTTTGAAGACATGATTCGTGTGGCCAACTTTCCTGGCGTTCACGGCATTACTTCTAAAGATGGGAAGATGTATTTGTGTAACAACAACAAGTTGCTCCGCTACGACATTCAGTCGGATGGAACGCTCTCCAAAGTGGCGGATACATTGATTAAAGATTTGCCAAGCGGTGGCCAACATCCTAACCGTACGATGGATTTTGGTCCCGATGGAAAATTATACATTTCCGTAGGTAGCGTGTGTAACGATTGTAAGGAAAGCGATAAAGAAACAGCCGCCATGCTTCAGGTTGATCCTGTAACGTGGAAACGCACCTTGTACGCTTCCGGGTTGCGCAATACTATCGGGTTTGATTGGCATCCGAAAACAAAGGAAATGTGGGGTGTTGACAATGGAGGTGATGCCAAAGGCGATGATTGGCCGCCTGAAGAGTTGAATAAAATTGTCATGGGAGGCAATTACGGATTTCCTTTCGCGTATGGCAAAAAAGTAGTAGATGAAAGTCGCGAAGATCCCAACGGAAATACGAAGGAAGGCTGGGTGAAGAATACGCAACCGTCGGTAATGGAATTTCCTGCCCATAGTGCCCCTATTGCTTTTACTTTTTTTAAGAAAGGCAAGATGAATGGCGATGCATTGGTATGCTGGCATGGCTCATGGAACAGACTCCAGCCTATGGGTTATAAAGTGGAGCGAATCAAATTTGATGCAAAGGGAAATCCATCAGGGTCCGAAGATTTTTTGAGCGGATTTCTGATTGGCGAAGAACGTTTTGGACGTCCTGCCGGAGTGGCCATTTCCGATAATGGGCAAGTTTATGTTTCAGACGACGCAAACGGCATCATTTACCTAATCAAACCTCTCTAATGTTATGAAAAAGCTATTATTCTTACTATGTTGCGTTGCCGGAATGGCACAACAGCCCACCAAACGTATTGTTTTCACAGCACCCGAAAGTTATCCCGAAGGAGTTGCTTTTGACAAAAATTCAAATTCTTTTATTGTTTCTTCCGCCAGACTTGGTACCGTTGGGAAAGTCACTCGTGAAGGGAAATACACCGCTTTGTATTCGGATCAATCCTTAAAATCCACTTATGGTCTCAAGGTACATCCGGATGGCAAAAAAATATACGTTTGCGCAGGCGATGCTAATTACAGCAAGTTCAGCACGCCAGAAACCAAAAAGAAAGAAGCAAGGTTGCTGGTGTTGGATGCCAAAAGCGGTAAGAAAGTTTCTGATATTGATTTATCGGGATTAGTGGCAGGCGAACATTTCCCTAACGACATTGCTTTTGACGCCAAAGGAAATGCATATGTTACCGATAGTTTTGCTAATGCCGTTTACAAAGTGGATGCGTCAGGTAAGGCGAGTGTGTTGAGTAAACACGAGTTGTTAAAATCGGCAGGAGTGGGGCCGAATGGTATTGTTGCACATGATGGAGGATTTTTGATTGTGGCAAACAATGGTAGCGGTAGTTTAATAAAAATTCCTTTGGACAATACAGCGATGGCTTCAAAAGTGAAGATTGACCAGTTTTTTCCGGGAGCCGACGGACTGATTCTCAATGACGCCAACACGTTGACTTTGGTTCAAAATGGTGGTGTAGATAAGATTTTTAAATTGTTTAGTACTGATAATTGGGCTTCCGCCAAAGTAGTAGAAGCCACTTCAACCGAAGACCGTTTCGCTTTCCCATCTACCGCCACTGTTGCCGGTTCTGAAACATGGGTGATGAATGCCAATTTCAGTGAACTCGCCGAAGGCAATAACGTTCCGTCAAAGGAATTTTCCATTCAGTTGGCGGTGTTTCAGCCGGTAAAGCCGTAAAGTTGAGATATCCAACTATCCGGAATAAAATAATTGAAAGAAACAGGACATCTACATCAAGCTTCGCCAAAGTTCCAAACTTTGGCGAAGTTAGCAACGAAAATGTGATTCCCGTATCGATTAATCTACATCAAGCTTCGCCAAAATTCCAAACTTTGGCGAAGTTAGCAACGAAATGAGATTCCCGTATCGATTAATCTTCATCAAGCTTCGCCAAAGTTCCAAACTTTGGCGAAGTTAGCGATAAGCTGTATCTTTGGTAAACTAAATAAAAAATAATGCTACGATGAAGAAAATAGGATTTTTGTCGTTCGGGCATTGGGCGGAACATCCTTCGTACAAAGCTCGTACAGCAAGCGACACCTTGCTACAGTCTATCGATTTGGCGGTTGCGGCAGAAGAAATCGGGATGGATGGTGCTTATTTTCGTGTGCACCACTTCGCCCGACAATTGGCTTCGCCTTTTCCATTATTGGCGGCAGCCGGAGCCAAAACGAGTAAAATTGAGATTGGTACGGGTGTGATTGATATGCGTTATGAAAATCCGCTTTATATGGTGGAAGATGCTGGTGCTGCCGACTTGATTTCGGGCGGAAGGCTTCAGTTAGGCATAAGTCGCGGTTCGCCAGAACAGGTTATTGAAGGCTGGCGTGCCTTTGGTTACGAACCAAAACCAGGTGAAACCGATGCCGATATGGGCCGTCAGAAAGCGCTTGAATTTTTAGAGCGGTTAAACGGAGTAGGTTTTGCCCAGCCAAATCCGACTCCAATGTTTCCGAATCCGCCGGGACTGTTGCGTTTGGAACCTTATTCCGAAGGGCTACGCAATCGAATTTGGTGGGGTGCCGCTTCAAATGCAACGGCTGTTTGGGCCGCCGAAAACGGGATGCACCTACAAAGCTCAACTTTAAAGTTTGATGAAAACGGAAAGCCATTCCATATCCAACAAGCCGAACAAATCCGGATGTATAAAGAAGCTTGGAAAAAGGCAGGTCATCAACACGAGCCGCGCGTTTCGGTAAGCCGTTCTATTTTTGCCATTGTAAATGAGCAGGACCGTTATTATTTTGGAGGTCAAGGCACTAGTGCGGACAGCTTTGGAAATATCGAACCTGAGAAAAGAGCTATTTTTGGTAGAAGTTATGCCGCTTCGCCTGAAAAACTTGTAAAAGAATTGGCGCAGGACGAAGCCATACAAGAAGCCGATACGCTGTTGTTAACGATTCCCAACACGTTGGGAGTGGAGTACAATGTACACGTGATGGAAGCGATACTGAAATATGTAGCGCCAGAATTAGGGTGGAGATAAAATTTTAACTTTGGCAAAGTTTTTAGTGGTTAACTTCTCAGACTTCCAACTTTGCCAAAGTTTTTAACTTTGGCAAAGTTACTTTTCTAAACTTTAGCGAAGTTAGTCAACGCTGTAATCACCATCTTTTTTGTGAACCAAAACAAAATTGTCGAGATCGCTAAAAAGTTCAATAACCTCATCTCTGATTGCAGCAGTCGGTTTATTGCTGGTAATACTTTTATACGAACAGAAATCATAAGCGTCCAACTTCAAATTCAAGTCTAAAACATTTCGGTGAACATAAATGATGCTTTGCCTTAAATATTCTTCCGAATCTATTTTTCTTCTTTTAAAAGGTCTCTCAAATAAACTGCCGTGCCTGTGGTGGTATTTATTAAAAGCTTGGGTGTAACTGCTTATTAATTTTGCAAATTGTTTACTTACAATAGATTTATCCGCATGTAGGCCGTTGTCAGACTTTATAAAGGTTTTATTTGTAGGTTCGTGATCTAACTTTGCCAAAGTTTTTTGTGTGTCATCTAACTTTGGCAAAGTTTCAAACTTCGGTAATTCCTCCTCTAGCTTCGCTTGCGTTTTTTCTCCGTACAACTTTGCGAAAGTTTTTTGTGTGTCATCTAACTTTGGCAAAGTTTTTAAAGTTTCTTCGGGTTCTTTAACTCTTATCACGAAATGAAAATGTGTTGGCATCAAGCAGTATGCATATATTTCGGCATAGGGTACCAAATACTCCTTGAATTTTTTTAGAAAAAACAAACGATTGTCGTCATTTAGAAATACTTTGCAACTGTTGATACCCCGATTGTAAATATGATAAAAACAACCTGGTTCTAAGTTTTCTACTCTGATGTCCATTATTTATTTTTTTTTTGGCGTTTAATTTTTTTGACTTCGGGGCTTTGGCGAAGCTTTTCTTTCTGCGGTTCTGAACTTTGCCAAAGTTTTTTTCTGCACTCGGTTGTGAACTTTGCCAAAGTTTTTTTTTCTGCGTTCAATTTTGAACTTTGCCAAAGTTTTTCTGCGCTCAGTAACTTTGGCAAAGTTAATCAGCAAAGTTTTTACTGTGCGGTTCTGAACTTTGCCAAAGTTTTTTTGCGTTCAGTAACTTTGGCAAAGTTAATCAGCACTTCGCTAAAGTTTTTTTTTGCGCTCATAAGTTATAGCAATTTGTCTCTCGTTCATTTGAAATCCCTGCCCAACAAAAAGTATCTGTTCACCAATCGACCATTGTGCATTAATAATTCCATCAGAAATTCTAAACGTCAAGTTGCGATTTACTCCTCCATTTATAGCGTCAAAATAACAACTTTCATATATATGAATTTCAGTATTTCCTTCTATTAAAGTGTCATCAACTAGTCTCGCAGTTTCAGTAAAGATCCTGCTTTCAGTTACTGGGTGATTGTTAGTGTAAACACCATTCAAATTTCCGTTTCGTTCTATGTTATACAAAACAATTCCTCTAAATTCGTCCATAGTACTATAATTTACTAAATACATCAGCTAACGACTCGCTTTGCGCAATCACCCTATCAGCTTCCATCTTAGCTACGTCAGGCGGGTAACCGTATCTCATCAAAATCTTTTTTACAGTAAGACGTAGTTGTGCCCTAACATCATCCCTTTTACTCCAGTCAACAGTAGCATTTTTTCTGATTACATCAACAATTGTATGTATAAGATCTTTCATCTTATCATCATCTAAAAAAGTAGTGGAATCATTATCTTTCAATACGCTATAAAAAGCGTATTCTTCGGGAGTTAATCCCAAATCTTTAGATTTTTTATCCTCCAATTGCATTTCTTTTGCAATCTCCGATAACTCAGCTAATACTTGTGCCGAGTCTATTTGATTATTGTGGTAGCGTTTTACAACGGACTCCAGCATTTCAGAGAATTTTTTCCCCTGAACGAGATTTTTTGTTTTACGGACTTTTACCTCATCACTTAATAACTTTTTAAGTAATTCAAATGCAAGATTCTTTTGTTGCATATTTTTTACTTCCAATAAAAACTCGTCAGACAGAATTCCAACGGATGGTGCTTTAATTCCTGCGGCTTCAAATATGTCAATAACGCCATCACTTGATAGCGCTTCATCAACAATCTGTTTAATGGCCGTTTCTACCTCATAATCCGATTTAACGCCATTACTGTTGAACTTATTAATTCTAGACTTTACCGCCTGAAAGAAAGCAACACCATCTCTAATTCTGTCGGCTTCGGCACTCGGAATAGACATTGCAAATAGTCTTGATAATAACGTTACTTCTTTTAAAAAACGATCTTTTAAAGAATCACTCGATAAAATAAAGTTTTGTGCTCCCAATAATACCTGCAACTTTTGCGCTGTTTCAGATGCAAAATATACTTTGAAATTATAACCGTTAAACATCTGCTCTATAATCTCAAACTTTTCTCGCATGCCTGCAATAGCTTCCTTGATATCAAATATTGGCGTTCCTTCACCGCCACTTTGGAGATAGATTGCCATTGCGTTTCTTAAATCCTGTCCAATTCCTATATAATCTACGATTAAGCCTCCAGGCTTATCTTTATAAACACGGTTTACCCTTGCAATTGCTTGCATTAGATTAGCACCTTGCATTTTTTTGTCCACATACATGGTATTCAGACTTGGTGCGTCAAATCCCGTCAGCCACATATCCCTAACGATAACTATTTTCAGTTCGTCATTAGGGTCTTTCATTCTTGTTGCTAAATCTTTACGCTGTTTTTTGGTCGTATGAAAAGGTTGTAACAAATCAATGTCATCCGACGAACTGGTCATGATTACTTTTATTTTTCCTTTGTCAGCATCGGCGTTGTGCCATTCAGGTTTCAACGCAACGATTTCCTGATAAAGCTTAGCACAGATTGTTCTTGTCATGCAGACTATCATAGCTTTGCCTTCAAATACTTCCTGACGTTTCTCAAAATGAGTAACAACATCTTTAGCGATATCTTTCAGACGTTCCGGATGTCCTACAACGGCATCGATGGCGGCTACTTTCTTTTTTGCTTTTTCCAATTGCTCTTCTGTTGCATCAGCAATAGCATTTATTTCTGCATCTATTGTCGCGGTTGTGGCATCGTCTAGTTTAATCTTAATTAAACGTGATTCATAACTGATAGGCACAGTAGCTCCATCATCAACGGCCTGTTTTATGTCATAAACATCAATATAATCCCCAAAGACTGCAGGTGTAGATTTGTCTTCTTTTTCAATTGGCGTTCCTGTAAACCCTATATAGGAAGCATTAGGTAAAGCGTCACGCAGGTATTTTGCATTGCCATATCGGGTTTCCATACCGTCCTTGGTTTCAAATTCTTTTCCGGCAAAACCATATTGGCTTCGGTGTGCTTCATCGGCAACTACTACTATGTTGGTACGCTCTGATAATGTATCGTAAACATTTCCTGTTTCGGGTGAAAACTTTTGTATGGTCGTGAAGATTACACCACCACCCGAAACTTTCAATAATTCTTTAATATGTTCTCTGTTTTCAGCCTGTATGGGTTTTTGGCGCAACAGACCGACGCAGTTGCCAAAAGTTCCAAATAACTGATCGTCCAAATCATTACGGTCGGTCAGGACTACAATGGTTGGGTTTTCCATCTGCGGATGTGTAATAATTTGCCCGCTATAAAAAACCATAGTTAGTGATTTACCGCTTCCTTGTGTATGCCAAACCACACCTGCTTTTCTGTCGCCTTCTGTGTTATGAGTAGCGCGTAAAGTTTCTGCAACCGCTTTCTGCACAGCATAATATTGATGATACGCTGCTACCTTTTTTACTTTCGTCTGAAAGATCAGTCCGGTAGTTGGATCTTTCTTTTCTTCCGATTCAAAAACAGTGCAGTACCTAATCAGTTCTACAAGAGTTTTCTTCTCTAACATATATTCCACCAGAATCTGAAGTTCGGTTCTCACTTCGTTCTCCGAATGCTTGGGCGCTTTCCACGGCAAATATCTCGAAAAAGGAGCGGAGACACTCGACGCTTTAGCATCGATACCGTCAGATATTACACAAAGTGCATTGTAGTAAAAGATACTCGGAACAGCCTTTTTATAATTTTGTATCTGCTGAAATGCTTTTAAGGTCGTCGCTTTTTCATCAGTGGCATTTTTTAATTCTATAAATACCAATGGCAAACCGTTAATATAAATGACTACATCGAAACGCTTTTCATTATTATTTTCTTTAACGACCAACTGATTGACTACCCAAAAACTATTATTTTCAATATGTTCCGTATCTAACAGCGTAACCGGAAGACCAATAGTGTTTTCACCTTTGGTATATTCTACCGTAACACCATTGGTAAGATAGTTGTGGAAACGCTCGTTGTTTTCCATCAGATCTTCTGTTCTTAGATTGATGACTTTCTGAAAAGCTTCCACTCGTGCCGATTCCGGTAATGTGGGATTCAGTTTTTTTAAACAGTCCTTAAAATGCTGCTCTAATATAACCGAAGCAAAGTTTTCTCTTTGCGCATTTTCACTATATGGCGCAATGTCTGGACCATATAAATAAGTATAGCCTTGCTGTTGCAGTTGAGTGATTAGCGATAGTTCTATTAAGTTTTCATTCATTACAATCTTTCTAAGAGTTTTTAAATCCTGCTATCTACAAATTTATTTAAAGCCTTTTGATAGTGTTCAATTTTTTCGACAAAACTTTCATATTTCATGTTTCTATCTAGATTAGATATTTGAGCCAATAGAAGCGATCTTTTAGCTTGAGTAAATTTTGCTTTTCTAACTTCAATTTTATTTTCTTTCAAGAATGGAAGAAAGGGTTCATAGATTTGATTTTTAATGAAAGCATTTTTTTGTTCATTACCTAATAAATTTATTCTGTAACTAACTTGAATTTGCTTTTTTCCAAAAACTACATCCATATACAAATTAAGTACGATTAGTTGGTTGTCATCACTCGTTACAGTTATTTCTCTGCTACCAAACCAGAAAGCCAGCAAGCGCTCTCTGTTATTTGCAACCTCACCCCATTTAGCGTTAAAGTGAATTTTGTAATCATGAAAAAAGCGAACGCAAGACCACCATTTCCAATCATTAATAGGTGTTGTTAAATAGCAATTTGACTCAATTTCTGCATTGTCGAACTCATTTTCTTTTTGCAGTAAATAGCTGTGATATTGTGATAGAATATCATGGTCAATAGCATTAACTTTTTCAGGAGTAAGGACACTTAAAAAATCTTTTACCGTATAATGATGATATTTGTTTTCAATAATTCTTGACAGATTTACTTGATATCCTGTCTTGAAATAAATAGGCACTAAAACATTACAAGTTTTTAATTCAGATATTTTATTTATGTAACGCTCTAATTGATTGGAATGATCAGAGGAATGCACTTTATCTTCTACTATAATTCCATAAATGCATTCATTCATTTTGAAAGTAACAAATACATCAATTTTTTTATATTGAGGTTTAATATCTAGTTCTGATATTTCTCCAATTGTTATATTTCGAAAAGCTACTAAGGATTGTAAGAATGATGTTCCTAATTCATGTAGTTGTACATTTTGAATTTTGTAAGTCGGATTTGCCCAATGCAATAACCATATTATAAATGCGTCTTGAGTTAATTCGCTTTTTGCGTAATTAAATATATTTGGTTGATTGTTCATGTTTTTAACTAAACGTTTCTTCAAGAAAATCTAACACTTTCCTATCCGTAAGTATATCTTTTTTCGATTCATACAAATTACCTATAAGTTCTTTGATTTCTTGTTTTTTAATAATCCAACGAATTTGGGTGTTTTTCCATGATGCATTTAAAATCTGTATAATTTCTTCATTATTAAAGTATTTTTCCAATGAAACTAATTCGGCAACAATCTCATATGTTTGATTAAAGCTCGATGATGTTACTAAAGCATCAATTAATACCTTATATTCACTTCTTGCGATTGAATTTATAATTTCTCCTGAATCTATCTCAATTACATACTCTTCTCCGTCAAATTCAATTAATACTACTTTATTATTATTGATATTGTACCAATATTCTTTGACATTTTCTTTTATTATAGTAGCCCCAAATTCTTCATTAATTTTTTCAATAAAGTAATCGTCAAAAAATTGAGAAATGCTGTGTTTTTTAAATTCTTCGTATGATTCGATAGAAATTATATTTGGATGGATTTCAAAAGCATTCTTAAATCTTTTATCTTTTGAACATACAAAAACATATTTATCAGAAATATTTTGAATAAATTCTAGAACAGTAAAGTAAATGTAAGCATCCTTAAAACCTTTATCTGTACCCTCTCCAATTTCAAATGGAGGTTGTTTTTTTATCGCTAATCTTTTAATCTCTGGTAATATATTATAGTTAGTCAACCCGATAACCGAATACGGAATCACTTCTTTACTAATTAGTTCTTTTATTTTACTCTCAATAATAATTTCATTTGTATTGTGCTCAACGATTTGGGATAGTAAAGTTTTAACGAATTTACCTTTATCATCTTCAAAAGTTCTAATATATTTTGCCTCTAACTCTTCTAGTACAATTTCTGGTAAAATTATTTCAGCATCATTACTGAATAATGCTAATTCTTCTCGGTTTCCAAAAAAAGAAGATGCTACCTTATTAAATAAAAAGTTTGTGTCAAAAATTACTTTCTCTTTCATCGATTAAACTTTAAATTCATTTACTCTCACTTCACCACTCATCAATCGTGGCAATAGTTCATCACGTGTTTTGGTGAGGGTGTGGATTTGTTTAATATTCTCTTCTAGTTTTTTATAAAAAGTATTTACTGCCTCATCAAATTTTAGAACAATTTCATCGGAAGGAAGTATAAGAGGTATTTGATTTAATACTTGGGTGGTTAAGCTCGGTACTGCTGAACCAACATTCATTGCAGATAAATCTAAAGTTTTTAAAAACAGGTATGCATATCTTCCGTGGAAAGTTTTTATAATTTCGCTATAAAACATTGTATCCACTGACCAAAATGGTTCATTCAAATAGTATAAATTACTCAAAGTTCCTTTTCGAGGAATTAAAATTGACGGTTTTTCATACAATGGCTTTTCGACATATCTCATGATTCCGCCCGAACCATATAGTGGGAATTTGCCATTTGCTAAATGCTTATGATCTTTTCCGTACTTTATGTTTAAAACATCTCCCAACTTCCCAACTCTCCAACCTTCAGGCAATTCATCTCCAATTTGATACTTCCCAAACCATTCCTTAAAAATGGTCTGAGCCGTTTCTTCAAGCGTTTTGTTTTGCGCTTGTAGTAATTCTATTTTATCATCAAAGGCAGTAAGGATGGAAGCTATGGATTTTTGTTCGTGTAGTTGAGGATATGATACTGGCAGTTCTTTTAAAATACCAGTATTTATTGAAGGCATTGTAGCTCCTACAGCAATCTTTAATATGTAATTTCGGTAACTTTGTTGACGAAAGTAATAACTTAAAAATTTAGCATTAACTTCTTTGTAAGGTCTTACAGAAAGCATTCTTGATGAGAACATCCATCCATCCTGACTTTCTGTTACATAGGCACTTAAATCAACAGAACCCACACGAGTAAATACAATATCACCAGTTTTAAGCAAGTATTTGGATAATCTATTCTTATCTTCCTCCGTAACACTAGGATAGTTGAAATTTTTAATTCTAAAATCTGAAATATGTTCAACCGTTATAACAGGTGTACCACCAGTAATGTATTGTTCATTTTTTAGTTGACTACCAAATGGGCCTGTTTGTACTTTAGCAATTTCACCTAACGTACTTTCCAACCAACCATCAGGTATTTTTTTTACATCACTCATAGTGTCAAACCAATTTTAGCCAATTGTGTAGCAATTTCGTTGTTTAGTTCCACTTCCTTATCCATTTGCTCTTTTAAGGTAGTGGTTAGCTCATGCATTTTATCTGCAAAGGAAATACCGTCATCTTCAGCATCTTCAATCCCAACATAACGACCTGGTGTTAAAACATGGTTGTGCTTTTCTATTTCTTCAAGGGTAGCACTTTTACAAAACCCTTTTACGTTATGATAGTTTTCGCCCTTACGCCAATTGTGGTAGGTGTCAGTTATTAAGTCAATGTCTTCATCTGCCAAATCACGGTGTACACGATCTTTCATATAACCCATTTCACTGGCATCTATAAAAAGTACTTCTTTGTGGTGCTGGCTTTTTTCGCGGCGCATCAGCCAAATACACGCTGGTATTCCGGTATTGTAAAACAGTTGTTTGGGTAAGGCAACAATACATTCCACCAAATCATTGGCGATAAGGTTTTTCCGTATTTCGCCTTCTCCTGAAGTGTTGGAACTCAAAGAACCATTAGACAAAACCGTTGCCATCACGCCTCGTGGTGCCAAATGATACAACATGTGCTGTAGCCAGGCATAATTGGCATTTCCGCTCGGTGGCGTACCGTATTTCCAACGACCGTCTTCCTGCAATATATTGACACCCCATTCGCTTTGGTTAAACGGCGGGTTGGCTAATATAAAATCTGCTTTTAAATCCGGGTGTGCATCTTTTAAAAAAGTACCTTCGGTATTCCAGGCTACAAACTTAGAGTTGATGTTTCTAATAGCAAGATTCATTTTAGAAAGTTTCCAGGTCGTTTGGTTGCTTTCCTGTCCGTAAACGGTAATGTCGCTAATTCTTCCTTGGTGTTCCGTAACAAACTTTTCACTCATTACAAACATTCCACCACTACCACTGGCTGGGTCATAAACTCTCCCTTTGTAAGGTTCGATCATCTCAACCATCAGTTTCACAATAGATTTTGGCGTGTAGAACTGCCCACCTTTTTTGCCTTCCGCATTCGCAAACTCACCCAAAAAATATTCATAGACCCTGCCAAAAAGGTCTTTGGACTTTCCGTTCTCCACCTGTAAATCAGTATTGGAAATCAAATCGATCAATTCACCAAGCGAAGTCTTATCAAGATTGGCTTTTCCATATACTTGAGGCAAAACATTTTTTAATTCTTTATTCTCACGTTCAATAGCCTGCATCGCCTCATCAATGGTTTGCCCGATAGTAGGCAACTTGGCATTGGCATGAATGTGACTCCAGCGTGCTTCTTTTGGAACGAAGAAAGTGTTTGCTGCCAGGTATTCGTCACGGTCTTCTGCATCGGAATATTCATCTTCCTTTAGTTTATCATACAGTTCGCTAAAGGATTCAGAAATATATTTAAGGAAAATTAAACCTAATACAACATGTTTGTATTCTGCCGCGTCAATATTTTTACGGAGTTTATCTGCTGATTTAAAGAGTTTTTGCTCGAAAGTGCTTGTATCGGTTTTAGCCATAGTGAAATAAATGTTTTAAGTGCTTAAAAGTAGTTTTTATATTACAACTCTACAAAGTATTAAACCCTAATATTATTTTTAAAAACACCTAATAAAAATGCCCCGAGCGAGCCAAATATGTAAAACAAATATTTTATGAACCTATACAATAGCATTACAATAAATATTCTACTTCCACATGACAAAATATTTACAAAAAACGTGGTTATATTAGTTGCAGTCCAATCTTCAATTTGGACGAAAAAATAAGAAAACACATTTTCAAGATACCTGTCTTTAAACAACAGAGGCAAAAGGAGTAACGCAATTAATGTTACGGCAATAAGCAATGATTCCAAAGAAATAAAAACAAATTGCATAGAAAAATTTCTAATCTTTTTTTGGCTTGTCGTAACGTTATCACTAGGATTGATAGTTTCCTCATATATTTTTTTCATAGATAAATACTTATCAAATATCAATATAAGTACACTTGTAAATAAACCAACAAAAATTGATAAACTGCTAATTACATAACCTGCGAAATCCTCATTTATAAATTCATAAATAACAAGTGAAAGAGGTGTTGAGATAGCAAAAATAACTATGTTATACTTAACGAAGTTTTTCCAAGACAATTTGGGCTCGGTAAAGCCTGCAGGTTCAATGAGGTTTCTATTTCTCCATCTGTAACTTTCGGACAATATCAAGCCTATGTTTTTTTTAATCTTCATTTAGGTAATCTTCTGGGTACATTTCTGGCAAGACATCATTTTGTAACGTTTCTAGCGAAAATCGCTCTAATTCTTCCCAATATGGAACTCCATTGTCTTCAAGGTTAATGTGATTTGATAAATAAATGGTTGCGGTAATTTGAATATTTTCAGCTTGTAGTTCGAATTTGGTAGGATTGCTTTCTCCCTCGTTACTCAGAATGTAACCACGTTGGGTGTTAAACGTTTCTAAACTTCGTCGTTCTTGATTTGGCATTCCTAAAATGGCCTGGCCTAATTTACGTCTCCACCATGACAGGTTCTCTAAATTTATTTGGTCGCCATGTGATTTGATTTCGACGTTCACAGTAAAGTCACCTGATTGTAGCGTTTTATCCTCTACATCATCGATTATAAAATGGTTTTTATACACAAAACTTTTTATTACACTTGATCGTTTAAATTCCTCTTGCATAGTTAGAGGCATAAACAGGCTGTGAGTGGCTTTATTTGTTAGTCTCGAAACTTTAAATAGGTTTTCAATAAACGGAACGAAAATATCAAAAATTGCATCTTTGGTATAGCTTTGTAATATCAATACACCTTTGGTTTTTTCTAATGGTGTGTAAAGCAAAAAGTAAAAATCATCCGTTATCAATTTATTGCGACCCAGTTTTTCAACTTCATCTTCTGGATTGTCGATTTCACTTAGATTTTTTCCTGTATCATATTCACCACCTTTTACTATCCCATGAATGATTTTTTCATCTGACTTTAATCCAATACTGTCGTTTATACGATTGTCCATTGATGCTTTTATCTTGAACGCTTTTCGTTTTGATTCGTTTTTTACAGCTCCATTATCTAAACGTGATATGAAATACCGAAAAAAATATCTCATTAAATCATTGTCATCTGGCTCTGCGATCTGCTTTTCTTCTTCAGGTAATGAGTTTTGAAACGTTAAAAAAAGTTCGGTTAAAACTGTTCTAAAAGTCTGTTCTTCACTTCCGACTGATTCAAGGTTTATTCTGAAAAACTCTATTTTGGGTTTTTTTGACATATAAAATATTTTAATTAAAGGGGGTTTTGTGATTTTTATTGCACTATAAACAAATATTTCGAGTTTAAAATGGCGATGAGTAACTGTAATTTTAGTTCTTTTAATAACATTACAATTCTATAAAAAATATTTTTTATATCCTTACGGTTTCCCGTAATGCACCCAAAAAAATTCCGTGCCCAAATAAAATTTCAACAAAAAATAACATTTTCATAAGTTAATTCATAATAAATTGAATATTTTATAGTTATGTGTGTTAAGAGCGCTCAATGAATTATTGATTTTAACAACTTGCATAAGAGCAGGTTACCGTACAAAAAGAAATTATTAACCATTAAACCCGTATGTATATGAGTCGATCAAAAATGGATAGCGAACAACCTGCTGTCCACCAGCCCAATCTGGAGCTGCTGTATTTAGACAATGCTCAGATGAAAATGATGTTCAAGATTAGTGATACTACCCTGTGGCGGTGGCGGAGGGATAAGCTGATCAAGTTTAAAAAAGTACGCCGCAAGTTTTATTATTCTTATCATTTGGTGGTGAATTTTATGAAAGCCCGAGCGGAAGAAGTGTAGTATGTTACTGTTAAAAAACCCCCTAAAGCCTGTTTTGCAAAAAACGGGTTTTTTTGTGCTTTTTCGTTACGGTTATAAATTTTGTTCAACCCTTGCTGCGCCTGGGTTCGGACGTTGTTCGAAGAATGATGCATTTTTCAAAAGCTGAGCCGAACCATCCTCGAACAAACCTCGAACAAACCTGCACCAAAATGGCACAATCCTTTCAATAGCTTTCACATCCTTTCACGGTTGTCATACGGTTTCATTTGCTACCGTTAACGTGCTAACAATGGCAAATGCTTTCAAGAGCGTTCGCGTTGTAAAACCGAAAGAAAACCGTGCTACATTCGCCTTATCAATCACCTCAATGGGTGGCGGAACAATGATTATTAACCCCTAAAATTTAAAAACATGGGAACTTATGAGAAAGGAATCCTGGGAGCTTTTTCGGGATTGGTGGGTCCGGTGGTTGGATCTACCTTTAGAGGCAAGAATGTGATGCGCGGCAAGCCGAGAAAAACGAGCAAGGCGCCAACCGAAACGCAATTGGTACAGCGTGCGAAGTTTTCGGTGGTGACCAAATTTTTGACGCCTGCCAACAGCATTTTGTCGGATTATTATGCGACGGCAACAGGAGCAAAGTCGCGCTACAACTTGGCAACGTCTTACCACTTGCAGGAAGCGGTGGATTGGGATGGAACGGTGGCGACCATCATGTACGACAAGACACTGTTCTCCAAAGGATCACTTTTGGCACCGCAGAATTTGAACGCTACGGCGGTGGTAGGAAATCAGTTGCAATTGGACTGGACGAACAATTCGCACGGAAATGCGCTGGCAACTGACACCTTGATGGTGGTGGTGTATGAGCCGGTGGGAGGTTTCTATGAATTTTTCCTTAATGTCGCCACACGTGTCGATGGGACTGCAACCGTTACGCTTCCGCCGTACCTAACCGGTAGCGAGGTGCAGTGCTGGGGCTTTATGACAGGCGTTAGTAACGGACTGAAAAGCACGAGCCAGTATTTGGGAGCCATCATGGTGATCTAATTGCCCAACTAGTAGAGAGCCTCGGGGATTTTCTCTGGGGCTTTTTTTTGTTGCTGTAGGCAGTAAGCAGGAGGCAAAAGGCAGTAGGCAGTGGGCAGAAAGCAGTGGGCAGAAGGCAGAAGGCAGTGGGCAGAAAGCAGTGGGCAGTGGACAGAAAGCAGGAAAAAGAAAAAGAGAAAAGAAGAAAGACGCGGTATTGGAATTTGGAACTGACAAATTGAAACTGTTATTGTTGAACTTTAAACCTTACACCTTACACCTTTAACCTTGAACCCAAAACCCAACCCCCCAAACCCTTAAAAAAAAACAAATTTTATGAAAAATAGAACAGAAATGCCTCAAATTGGGGCGGAACAAATGAATACAATTGTGCAATTTATGTTGACAATGGATATCGTTCGCAAAACTTCGCCTATCGTAGGTCACATGCAGCCGGCGGTTACGGTAACGTTTGAACATTACAGCGACGTGCTGTGCTCGATTCACGAATTATTGAAAGTATCGGTCCTGATGATCGAAAATAAAGGTGCTTTTGGCGAAGGTGTCTAGGAAGTCGATGTGTATACTTTGTTGCAGTTGGCATTGGCGCTGTTTCCCAAGCATTTGCCAGAACTGACGGACATAACGCAGAAGTTGTATGGGGTGTTGGGTAATGATGAGTTATAAGTTATGAGTTATGATTTATGAGTTATGAATTATGAGTTATGAGTTTGGAGGACGCAGAAAGTGGAAGCAAGAGGCAAGAAGCAAGAAGCAGAGTTGGAATTAGTAACTGATGAATTGAAACTGTAAACGTTGAACTTTAAACTTTAAACTTGGAACCGAAAACCTAAAGCCCTAAATCCTAAATCCTAAACCTTAAATCTTAAATCCTAAATCTTAAAGCGGACAGGCAAAGCGATAATTGGAATTTGGACTCGATCGTCAGCGAACAGGCTAAGCATTTTTTGTATTGGAATTTTATCTGTCAGATTTGAACTCGAGCGATTAGCCCTTTCTATCTTCAAAAAAGCTGGAACGAACTCACTAAATGGGTATTGGATTACTTTGAAAGCGATTGTATTGTAATTTTTTATATTTTAGGCGGGAATTAAGCTATGGTTGCGCAAGCACATCTTAAATGGGGTGGATATGTGATTGATTGTAGCGTGTATTTAAGAGTTAGCCGTCAGTTTTGCGGAACTCCGGAGAAATATTGCAAAAATTCAACTTATACAAAACCAAAATAAATGAATATGAAAAAAATACTATTCTTAAATCTTTGCTTATTATCATTAATTCCATTAAAATCAATCGCCCAATCAGACATTGATATTAAAGCAACTTCAGGAGCTAAACTAATTTGTGATTGCACAAAAACTTCACTTTCAAAAAACAATATTGATGTTATTAAGCTCGCCGAAATATATAAATCATACAACACAAATAAAAAATTGTTGAGTAAATACAAATCGGAAGTACAAAAAATAAATGAAAAATTAAATTTGAATTATTCAGCAATTGAAAGTGATATTTATGCTTGTAGAAGTCAATTCACTCAAAAATATAAATCCTATTTAAAAAATAGAGATTTCCTATCAAGAATTGAAACTATAATCAATAACAATCCATATACAGCAGGTCCGAAATTAATTAAAACTCTGGCAAACTAAATATGAAAACATTAAAAATAATTATCGCTTTGATACTTACATACGCTTTTATCAAAAGTGGAGTTGACCTTTGTAATGAAGAACCAGAAAACTCTTTGATGTATGTAATTATAATATTAGTTTTTCTTCTAATTCCAGCATATTTATTTTATAGCGCAACCAAAACAGTTGAGGACAAACAAACCGCTTTAGAGAAAAAAGAAAGTGATGAAATAAATAATATGAAATAAATGGAATTCATTGATTATTATAAAGTTCTAGGTATTTCAGAAAATGCAATTTTAGAAGAAATCAAAAAGGCATTTAGAGAACTCGCAAAAGAATATCATCCTGACAAAAACAAATCTAGAGATGCAAATGAAAAATTTAGAGAAGTTTTTGAAGCATACGAAATCCTAAAAGACAAAATCACTAAAGACATTTTTGATGAACGTAGAAGGAAATTTTATAATCACCAAAATTCTGAATTTAGTAACGAAAAATACTCGAAAAGCGAAACGTATGAAACTGTAAAAAAACAAGCTAATAAAAGAGCCGAATATTTCTCAAGAATGACTTTTGATGATTTTCTACAATCATCAATATTTATGCTTAAAAAAGCAACATCAACATTTGCTCTTACTTTAATGTTTTTATTTGGCTTGTTCATGATATTTTTTGGTCTTTTTGCTTTGGTAAACTCCAACAATAATGAAGGTTTTGGCTTTTTAATAATGATATTTTGTTTTGCTTTTGGTGGAACTCTAATATACATTGCGCAAAATGACTTGAAAAGTAAAACTGTCAAAAAATAAAACCGAACGGCTAACAGCCGGTAAGCAAAATTGCCGGGTTTTCGGTAGCCGGAAGTTGTGGTTTCACGAAGAAACATTATCTTCGGCAGAGAGAACTCAGCTCGCTTTGGTCGGCAACTTCGCTTACCGGCGACACGTTGTGCGACACTTACATAACACTGAGAAAACAGAAACAATTGATGATGAAAAGTATTTTGATTTACATCGCGTTTTTAATGGTAACTGGAGGTTGCACCTCTTCTAAAGAAAGAATTTACAAAGGCCAGTTTAAAAACAAGAACATTGCCGTTCAATTTACAAATTCAAAAAAAGGAAAAATTGTTATTGATGAACGCGAAATAATTCCTTTTTCATATAAAATCGAAAAATTAAATACTGAATCGAAAAGTGAAATTGCAAAAAAATATTTAGCAATCTATCGCTTTACTATCGATGCAAGTTACCAATTAAATTTCCCACTTGGGTTTTATGAAATTGACCAACAACAAGGAGATACTTTACGAGGTTCAGATTATAATTTAGTTTTAGTAAAATAAAAAAGTTAATAGCAAACAAGCGTCGCACAACCGCCGTTTCAAGCCATTGCGGAGTTGTTCGTAACTGGAAATTGCTAGTTCACGAAGAAATATTATCTTGTCAGAGAGAACTCAGTTCGCTTTGATCCGCAACCGCGTGAAGCGGCCTAACGTTAGCGGTCAGGCTAACAGAACTCAACTAAGAATAACATTACTAGACATTGAATGAAATTTTGGATTAGAATAATTTTACTGACAATCATTGATTTTGTAATAATTTGGTTGTGGGTTAAACAAATGAACCTTGACCCAAGCGTTTCAATTGGAATTTTAATACTTGTTCCTTTTGTTGTTATCTTGAATTTGATTATTGCTTTAGTTTTATATTTCACGAAAAGTGAATTTGTTTCTCTTTTTTTAGTCAATTCAATCATTGCTGGAATATTAATATTCTATCTTTTTAATAAAGGCATTGATAGATATCAAAATGAAAGACTTGAAAGTTGGAACTTTAAATTGGAAAATACGACCTATAACATTATACACTGGAAACTCGAAAACACTTTTAGTATGAGTGAAAGTAATAATCCAGGTTCTTCAACAGGCTTTTTAGACGGAAAATTTATTAAAAAGGGAAACGAATATTATTTGAAGACAGATACAACTGAATTTATTATCAAAAACGGATATTTGTATAAATTTAGAAATGAAAGTGACAGTATAAAGTTGAACAAAATTGAAAGATAATAACATAAATAAAAGCCCGAACCGCTAACAAGGGCTTGCCAAAAGCGGGGCTGAAGTTCTTCGATTGGGCATTTGTGCAAGGTTCAAGATTAGTAATTCTATTGAGCTTTTGTGCTAAAAATCCCCGCCTTCGGCAAGCCCCGAAACGTTACCAGCAAGATTTAAAAAACCGTAAAGTATGAAGACAATTTCTATCAAGAAAAAATTTGATGAACTAGCTGAAGAAATTATTTTAGAAGCAGAAACCTTTAGTTTTAATCTAAAAGATTTACCAGAAATTGCGGATTACAAAACTGATATTAGGAAAGAGAAAGTATTTGATGAAATATATAAACATCTTGATCAAAAACTTAATAGTTGTATATATTGGTTTGAAGTTGAAAATATAGAAGATGGAAATAAACTTCAAAAGTTACTTGATGATCAAAGAATAGAATTATCTAATAATTTCAGAACAGTTCCTGTAAAAAATCAAAATATAAATAGCAAAGTTTTGTATGTTGGAATCCGTCGAGGCGGTTTAATAAAGAAGTATAACATGTCACATATCTCCGGAAGAATAAGTATTCATCTAGGTTATTATATTAAAGGCTCAACTCAAGGTTTACAATTAGCGCATTGGGCTAAAAACGTTGACTGTAAAGTAAATTTAAAAGTTATTCAATTTGAAGAATTACCAAATGAATATTTAAATACATTAGAGAAAATTCTAGCTTTTAAGCTTAAGCCTTTGTGTGGAAAGCATTAATCCTGCTGGTAACAACGCCTTTAAGCAAGCGCTGGATCTTTCACGAAGAAAGATTATCTTCGGCAGAGAGAACTCAGTTCGATTTGCCGCTCCTGCGTAACTGCGCGACTCTTTAGCAGCAAGGCAAATCAAACATTCATCTAAAAATAAGCATCCCAAATTTGAGTAGAAAAAAGAAAATATTGATTTCTATTGCCACAATTGTTTTAGGCTGGCTTTTAAATGCATTTGCTTGGACGACAAAATATGGACATCCAATAAGCACAATTTGTTTATTGCTTGGTCTAGCACTTTTTTTTGTTGGATTAGTTTATTTTATCGTAGTGATTTCTAAAAGAGATATATAATGTAAAATGCCCAGCCGCTAACAGCCAGGCAAAATCAATTGCCTTGTGGGTTTTCACCGTTAGCTTTTTTCTCAGAAAAACTTTTATCTTCACCGATAGAACTCATCTCGCTGGCATTGGCAACTGCTTCTGCCGGCGACACGTTAGCGGTAATTTTACGGAAAACGAGAAATATAACATCTAAATTTCAACATAATGAAAAACAGCCTTTTGCTACTCTTTTTTATAAAATTTACAACAAATATCCTTTTTGGACAAAATGAGTGTAATAATACAGTAAAAATTGAACAATTAGGTGTAGAATTTTGTTTACCTGACAAAGATTGGGCAATAGAAGAAGAAGATGGATTAAAATTCATTTCTTTACATAAATCTACTTTATACTCTGGAACTAAAACTTACACGCTAAGAATGGAAAAACTTGCTAACGATTTTTCTGCTAAAGAATATTTTGAAAAACAATTAGCAGATTATAATAACGGAGAAGGTTATAAAGAGAAGATAATAAGCAAAGGAATAAAAGAAATCAATGGTAAAACATTTTATTACTGTAAAACTCAATCCACTTACAAAAGTAATAACACTGTTAAAAACTCATATCATATGACTTATTACTATTCAAAAAATAAAATTGGATATATTTTGAGTTTAGTTGTTAGTGATGTAAATATAGATTGTTGGAACGAAACAGAAACCTTAAAAATATGGGGAACATTTAAAATATTATCATTACCTGAAAATTCGATACTTGAATAAAAAACTACCGCTAACAGGCGTTTAGCGAGATTGCGAATTTGCGGTAAATCACCTTTACATTTCGCAAGAAACTTTATCTTTAACAGAAAATAATCGGTTCCGAACTTCGCAACATCTCCAAGCCCCGAAACGTTAGCGGTCATTGTAGGAGCGACTGTGCAAAACGAACAACTGACAAGAAAAATGAACATTGAAACTCACAATATTAACGACAGAAAAATAGCCGAAATAATTACGGACGAAATAATTTTAAAGACAACCGAAGATGGGTTAGATTTATTAGGAAATCTATACTATCAAGGCTTTGACAAAATCATTATTCACGAAAAGAACATTATATGCGATTTTTTTGACTTGAAAACTAAAATCGCCGGAGATATACTTCAAAAGTTCACGCAATATCAAATGCCTTTGACAATTGTTGGAGATTTCTCAAAGTTTAATAGCAAAAGTTTAAACGACTTCATTTATGAAAGTAACAAAGGCAAACAAATTAACTTTGTGAATTCTCAATCAGAAGCACTAAAAGTATTGTCAGACCAATGAACACAGATATTTTAAGCACTACCTTAAACGACCAAATGGTAGAAATACCAAGCGGAGAAATTGAATTGCGTGATGACAGAACAAAACAAAAATGGTCTGTAAATATTAAAACTTTTTTACTCTCAAAATTTCCAGTGACTCAGGACTTATATTTTGAAATTATAAAAGAAAATCCAAGCACTATCAAAGGTAACAGCCTGCCCGTTGAAACAGTTACTTGGATGGAAGCCGTAAGTTTTTGTAACGCCTTGTCCGTTCAAATGGAATTAAAACCGTGCTATTCGTTTGACAACAATACAGAAGAAATTATTTTCAACAAATCGGCAAACGGTTTTCGCTTACCTACAGAAGCGGAATGGGAATACAGTTGTAAGGCAGGGACAACAGGGATTAGATATAATGAATTAGACTTGATTGCTTGGTATAAAGACAATTCTAACCAAACAACTCAAAACGTTGGACAAAAGCAACCAAATTCGTGGGGTCTTTTTGATATGCTAGGTAACGTTTGGGAGTGGTGTTCAGATTTGTATGACACGGAAGTTTATGGCTCATATCGGATTTTCAGAGGTGGCGGTTGGTGTGACGAAGAACGTAGTGTAATGGCGACTACCAGAAGAAGAAGTCATCCGTTAAAATTTAAAATTGACGACCTTGGATTTAGAATTGCAAGAAACAAAATTGAATAAACAACGAACCGCTAACATGAACTGTGTAAAAAACCAAACTTTTTAAGTACTTTTTACAATAAAATTTTCATGATAAAATTCCCTGTTTTTTACCACCCCAAATACAATCTTGAGCAGCTTGTTGCACACTGCAATTACGG
>JAEWHE010000018.1 GCA_023387965.1 Bacteroidota bacterium
ATCTTCAGCCGCTTGATGATCTTTTTCGGCTTCAGTTCGCCCGTGGCTTCCTTCAGATCCTCGCGCAGCTGTTCCGCCGTGGCGGCCAGGTCGATATTGGACAGCATGGCGCGGATCGCCTCGGCCCCGATATCGGCGGTGAAGGCATCGGCGCCATATTGGTCCTGCGCGTCGAGGAATTCCTCCTCGCCCAGCAATTGGCCATAGCTCAGATCGGTCAGGCCCGGCTCGATCACCACATAGTTTTCAAAGTAAAGAATCCGCTCCAGGTCACGCAGCGTCATGTCCAGCATCAACCCGATGCGCGACGGCAGCGATTTCAGGAACCAGATATGCGCGACCGGCGCAGCCAGTTCGATATGGCCCATACGCTCGCGGCGGACCTTTTGCAGCGTGACCTCCACGCCGCATTTCTCGCAGACCAGGCCGCGATATTTCATCCGCTTGTATTTGCCGCAGAGGCATTCGTAATCCTTGACCGGACCAAAGATACGCGCGCAGAACAGCCCGTCACGTTCGGGCTTGAACGTGCGGTAGTTGATCGTTTCGGGCTTCTTCACCTCGCCGAAGGACCAGGCCAGAATTTCTTCGGGGCTGGCCAGCGAGATGCGGATTTCGTCGAACTGCCGCGGCGAGGCCAGCGGGTTCAGCGGGTTGGTGGCAAGTTCCTGGTTCATTCCATATTCCTAAATGACGGGCGCGGCTGGATGGGCGAGGGCAAACGCCCTCACTCCTCTTCCTCCGCATCCAGGAGTTCCATGTTGAGGCCCAGACCCCGGACCTCCTTGACCAGCACGTTGAAGGATTCGGGCACGCCGGCCTCGAAATTGTCCTCGCCCTTGACGATGGATTCATAGACCTTGGTGCGGCCCGCCACGTCATCGGATTTCACGGTCAGCATTTCCTGCAGGGTATAGGCGGCGCCATAGGCTTCCAGTGCCCAGACCTCCATCTCACCCAGACGCTGGCCGCCGAACTGCGCCTTGCCGCCCAGAGGCTGCTGCGTCACCAGACTGTAAGGCCCGGTCGAACGCGCATGCATCTTGTCATCGACAAGGTGGTGCAGTTTCAGGACATATTTCATCCCCACGGTCACCGGCCGCGCGAATTGCTCGCCCGTGCGGCCATCGAAAACGATGGACTGGCCCGACGTGTCGAAACCGGCACGCGACAGCGCGTCATTCACGTCCTGTTCGCGCGCGCCGTCAAAGACCGGCGTGGCAACCGGAACGCCGCTGCGCACGGTATCGGCATGTTCGACAAGCTGGGCGTCATCCATATCGGCAAAGGTTTCCGCATACATTTCGTCGCCATAGCCGTTCTGCATCGCCGCCCGCACCGGGGTCATGTCGCCATTGCGGCGATATTCCTGCAACGCCTCGTCGATCTTGATGCCGAGACCGCGGCTGGCCCAGCCCATATGCGTTTCCAGGATCTGGCCCACGTTCATCCGCGAGGGCACGCCAAGCGGGTTGAACACCAGGTCGACCGGGGTGCCATCGGCCAGGAAGGGCATGTCCTCCATCGGCACGACCTTGGACACGACGCCCTTGTTGCCGTGACGCCCGGCCATCTTGTCGCCGGCCTGCAGCTTGCGTTTGACCGCGACAAAGACCTTGACCATCTTCATCACGCCCGGCGGCAGGTCGTCGCCCTGGCGGACCTTTTCGACCTTGTCCTCGAAACGGGCATCCAGCGCCTTTTTCTGGACGTTGAACTGGTCCTGCAGCGCCTCGACCTCGCGCGCGGTTTCCTCGTCGGCGATGGCCAGCTGGAACCATTGCCCGCGGCTCAGCGTGGACAGCAGATCCTCGGTCACCTGCGAATTGGCCTTGACGCCTTTCGGCCCCTTGACGGCCATCTGCCCAAGGATCAGCGATTTCAGGCGCGCATAGATATTGCGCTCCAGAATGCCCAATTCGTCATCGCGGTCGCGCGCCAGACGCTCGACTTCCTCGCGCTCGATCTGCAGGGCGCGCTCGTCCTTGTCCACGCCGTGGCGGTTGAACACGCGAACCTCGACAATCGTGCCATAGGTGCCGGGCGGCAGACGCAGGCTGGTGTCGCGCACATCGCTGGCCTTTTCGCCAAAGATCGCACGCAGCAGCTTTTCTTCCGGCGTCATCGGGCTTTCGCCCTTGGGGGTGATCTTGCCCACCAGGATGTCGCCCGGCCCCACTTCGGCGCCGATATAGACGATGCCCGCCTCGTCGAGATTGCGCAGGGCTTCCTCGCCGACGTTCGGGATGTCGCGGGTGATCTCCTCCGGTCCCAGCTTGGTATCCCGCGCCGCGACCTCGTATTCGTCGATATGGATCGAGGTGAACACGTCGTCGCGGTGGATCCGCTCGGAAATCAGGATCGAGTCCTCGAAGTTATAGCCGTTCCAAGGCATGAAGGCCACGACCACGTTGCGCCCGATGGCCAGTTCGCCCTGATCGGTCGAGGGACCATCGGCGATGACCTGGGCCTTGACCACACGCTCACCGACCTTGACCAGCGGACGCTGGTTGATGGTCGAGGACTGGTTGCTGCGCTTGAACTTGCGCAGCCGGTAGATATCGACGCCGGCATCGCCCGCGCCCAGATCTTCGGTCGCGCGCACGACGATACGCTGCGCATCCACCTGGTCGATCACGCCGCCCCGCCGCGCCATGATGGCCGCGCCGGAATCGCGGGCCACGACGCCCTCCATCCCGGTGCCGACGAAAGGCGCCTCGGCGCGGATCAGCGGAACCGCCTGACGCTGCATGTTCGACCCCATCAGGGCGCGGTTGGCGTCGTCGTTTTCAAGGAACGGAATCAGCGCGGCGGCAACCGAAACCAGCTGCTTGGGCGAGACGTCGATCAGATCGACGGCATCGACCGGGTTCAGCATGAAATCGCCCGCCTGACGGGTGCTGACCAGTTGCTGGACGAAACGGCCCTCGTCATCCAGCTCGGCATTGGCCTGCGCCACAGTGTGACGCATCTCCTCGGTCGCGGACATATAGACCACGTCGTCAGTCACCTGCCCGTCCACCACCTTGCGATAGGGGGTCTCGATGAAGCCATATTTG
>JAEWHE010000043.1 GCA_023387965.1 Bacteroidota bacterium
GCTCAACACCGTGCCGCAGGGCACGACGCTCTACAATACCATGTTCCTCGTCGAGGCGGGCGGCACGCCGGATGCGCTGGACCAGCTCTCGGGCGTGGTGCACGCCTCGACCAAGGGTGCGCTGATCCTGCACAATCTGCGGGCGCGCGATGCGATCGGGGCGCGGCTCGGCACTGCCTTTGGGCTGGTCGAGACCAGCGGCTCGCCGGTCATGTCCTATGCGCCGCTGCTCGAGGATATTTTTTCCGATTTTTCGGGCTCGGCCGGCTGGGAGCCGACCAATGCGCCGGTGGCCTGGGCCAGCGCCTATGGCGGCTGGGGCGAGTTGCAGGGCGAGATCGCGACCTACGACACCACCAATCACGGCGTGCTGTTCGGCATCGACAGCGATTTCTGGGGCGGGCTGCGGCTCGGCGGCGTGCTCGGCTATGGCGCGGTGTCGCTGGACGGGGCGACCGAAACGGCCAGCGCGCAGAGCTATCTGCTCGGGCTCTATGGCGGCGGGCAGTGGAACGGTTTCAGCCTGCAGACCGGCATCCTCTACGGCTTCCAGAACATCGAGACGCAACGTTCGGTATCGATCGCCGGCATCACCGGGGCCACTTTCACCGACGCGCTGAGCGCCGACTATATGGGCGACACGCTGCAGGTGTTCGGGGAGATGTCCTACAGCTTCGATGCCGGCATGGCCGCCATCGAGCCGTTCGTCGGCTTCTCGACCATCGTCGCGCGCAACAGCCCGTTCACCGAGACGGGCGGGGCGGCGGCGCTGAGCGTGTCGGACGAGTTCATCGACGCGACCTTCGCCATGTTCGGCCTGCGCGCCTCGACGGAGCTCGACCTGGGAGGCATCACGGCCCGGGTGAACGGCTCGGTCGGCTGGCGGCAGGGGCTGGGGTCGGACCCGAACATCGTTGCCAGCTTCGCCGGCAGCGAGGCGTTCACGGTCGCCGACACGGCGGTCTCCGGGGGCGTGGTGCTGGCGGGCGCCGGGGTGGATCTGCAGCTCAATGCCAATGCGGTGGCGGGCGTGTCGTGGAACGGCCAGTTCGGCTCGCGGGTGAGCGAGAATTCCGTGCTGGCCAAAGTGGGCTTCACCTTCTGATGGGGCGTGCGATGCGCAGGATCCTGGCTGTGGCGCTGGTGGCGGCGGCGACGGCTGGGGCCGCGGGGCAACAGCTTCCGGGCGGCGCCTCGTCGGTGCGCGAAACGTTCGAGGACTGGCAGCTGATCTGCGAGAGCCGGGAGGGCGCGGCGGTGTGCGCCATCTCGCAGGCGCTGCGCCAGCAGGACAGCCAGCAGCTGGTGCTGGCGGTGGAGCTGATCCCGGCTTCGCCCGACATGGCGGGCGGCACGGTGGTGATGCCGTTCGGGCTGCGGCTGCCGGAGGGCGTGGCGATGGGCATAGACGACAGAAGCCGGAGCGCGGCGCAGCCCTTCTCCACCTGCCTGCCGGTCGGCTGCATCGTGCCGGTGGTGTTCGAGACCGAGGCGCTGGCCGCGCTGCGCGGCGGGGCGGTGCTGACGCTGTCGGCGGTGGTCGAGGAGAGCGGCGACGCGCTCGACATGCAGGTGTCGCTGAAGGGTTTTTCCGCCGCCTATGAGCGCGCGCTGGTGCTGGGCGGGGATCGGGGATGAACGGGATGGGACGCGGCATGAATGCGGGTTTGGCCTTGAGGTGGAGGGCGGTGCTGGCAACGTTGTTCTGCCTTTGTGCTATAGGCCAGGCGGCCGGGCAGCAGGCGGGTTTTCCGGGCGGGGCCAGCTCGCTGCGCGAGACGTTCCAGGACTGGCAACTGGTCTGCGAGCTCATTGACGGCACGCCGGTCTGCGCCATCTCGCAGGCGCAGCGCGACACGGCCACGCAGCAATTCGTGCTGGCGCTCGAACTGCTGCCGGCGGTCGGGGGTGGCGCGTCGGGATCGCTGATCCTGCCGTTCGGGCTGCGGCTGGCGGACGGGATCGGGATGCGGATCGACGAGGCGGGCCCGTTCGCGACGCGCCCGTTCTCCACCTGCCTGCCGATGGGCTGCATCGTGCAAGCGCCGTTCGATGCCGACGTCGTCGCCGCGCTGCGCGGCGGCAGCGTGCTGAGCCTCGACGCCACGGCGGACGATGACGGCGAAAGCGTCGTCTTTTCGGTGTCGCTGATGGGTTTTGCCGCCGCGCTCGAGCGGGCGCGCACGCTAACGCCGGGCTGAACGCATGGCGGTCTCGATAGCAACAGGAGAAAACATCATGTCCGAGACACTGGGCGCGCCGTCGCCGGGTGCCGCCGCGGAAGCCCCCGGCCTGTGGTCGCGGCTGAAGGCGGGGACGCGCGCGGTGCACGAGCGGCTGGACAGCCGGATCATGGCCGGCAGCCCGTTCGACAACCGCGAGCGCTATGCGCGCTTCGTGCAGGTGCAGCATGATTTTCACGTGCTGGTCAGCCCGCTCTACCAGCATGGCGCGCTGGGGGTGCTGCTGGCGGACCTGAAGAACCGCGACCGGCTGGCGGCGATCGAGCTCGATCTGCGCGATCTGGGGCTGACGGTGCCGGCGCGCCCGGGAGCGGACCAGGACTATCCGCTCGACGTGCCGACGGCGATCGGCTGGCTCTATGTCGCCGAGGGCTCCAATCTGGGCGCGGCCTTCCTGCTCAAATGGGCCAGGGAAAAGCTCGAGCTTTCGGAAACGTTCGGCGCCCGCCACCTGGCGCCGGCGCCGGAAGGGCGCGGCCTGCACTGGAAGAGCTTCACGACAGCGATCGACGCCATCGCCTTTTCGCCCGAAGAGGAGGCGCGGGTGATCGCCGGGGCCAACGATGCCTTCGCGAAAGTGCTCGGCTTCGTCGAAAAACGCCTGGGCTAGCGCCATGAAGCCGAGCCGGCAGCGCCATGGCGCGGTCGGGCGCGTGACCCCGAAACATCATCCACGAGGCCGTCCTTCGATGCTTTTGCTCTTGCGCTCGCTGCTGCTCGCCACCCTGCTGGCGCTGCCCCTCGCCGTGCCGGCACAGCAGATGACGCCGGTCACGCCACCGGCGCAAGCGCCGACCGCTCCATTCGCGCAAGCGCCGACCTCGCCACCTGCCGATGAAGAGGGGACGCCGGTGCCCGAACCGGTGACGGAAGACGGCGCGCCGGATGCGGAAGCGCCGGATGCGGCGAGGTCCGATGCAGAGGTGCCCGAGGATGCCGGCACCACGGATCTGCCCGCGCTCGACGTTCCGGAAGCCGCGGCGCCCGGCGTGCCGACGGGTCTCGGATACGACCTGTCGCCCTGGGGCATGTTCCAGGCCGCCGACTGGGTGGTCAAGGCGGTGATGATCGGGCTGGCCTTCGCGACCCTTGCGACCTGCGTCATCTGGCTGGCCAAGTCGCTCGAGATCGCCGGGGCCAATGCGCGCGCGAAACGGGCGCTCAGGGCGGTGAGCGGCGCGGCGAGCCTCGACGAGGCGATCCGGGCGGTCGGGGGCAGGCGCGGGGCGGGCGTGCTGCTGATCAGGGCGGCCGAGGAGGAGGTGCGCATGAGCCTCGCCGCGCTCGACGACGCCGGCGGCGACGGGCTCAAGGAGCGCGTCGGCTCGCGCCTGTCGCGGCTGGTGGGCGCGGCCGGCCAGCGCTTGTCGCGCGGCACGGGTATCCTGGCCACCATCGGCTCGACGGCGCCGTTCGTGGGGCTGTTCGGCACGGTGTGGGGGATCATGAACTCGTTCATCGGCATCGCCGAGACGCAGACCACCAACCTCGCCGTGGTCGCTCCAGGCATCGCCGAGGCGCTGCTGGCGACCGCCATCGGGCTGGTGGCGGCGATCCCGGCCGTGATCGTCTACAACATGTTCGCCCGTTCGATCAGCGCCTATCGGCGGCTGCTCGGGGATGCGGCGAGCGGCATCGAGCGCCTGGTGAGCCGCGACCTCGATTTTCGCAAGGTGCCGGCCCGGCCCGCCGGGCTGCGCCAGCGCATGCCGAACGCCGAACCGGCCGATGGCGCGGAGGCGCGCTGATGGCCGGCGGCATCAGGCAGACCGGCGCCGGGGACGAGGACGATCTCGAGGTCAATCACGAGATCAACGTCACCCCGTTCATCGACGTGATGCTGGTGCTGCTGATCATCTTCATGGTGGCGGCGCCGCTGTCGACGGTCGACGTCAATGTGGACCTGCCGGCCTCCAACGCGCCGGCGACGCCGCGGCCGGACGAGCCGGTGTTCGTCACCGTGCGTGCCGACCTGACGCTGGCCATCGGCAATGACGACGTGGCGCGCGAAGGGCTCGGCCCGGTGCTGGACGGGCTTACCGAAGCGGACAAGGAGGCGCGCATCTTCCTGCGCGCCGACCAGTCCGTGGCCTATGGCGAGCTGATGGGGGTGATGAACCTGCTGCGCGAGGCGGGCTATCTCAGGATCGGGCTGGTGGGACTCGAAAGCCTCGCCGCCCCGGATGCTGCGCCGGCGGCGTCCGGACCCGAAGCCGAGCTGCGAGACACGCCGCAAGACACGTCGCAAGACACGCCGGCTCCATGATCGATACCGTCGAAACCATCGGCACGGACCGCTTCCACGGCTTCGGCGGACACGACATCGCCCTGTGGGGCGGCGCCATCGCGCTGGTCATCGCCGTGCAGGCCGGCGCGGTCTGGTTCTATGCCCGCATGCCGCCGGAGCCGGCCGGGGAGGCGGCGCCGCCGCCCATGGTGATGGTCGAATTCGCCGACCTGGCGATGGCGCCCGAGACCGAGGAACAGATCGTCGCCGATCCCGGGCCGCAGGCCGTCGACCAGGACGATCTCGCCGAGATGGAGGCCCCGGAGCCCGAACAGGAACCGGAGGCGGAGCCGCCGCCCGAGGCCGAACCGGAGGCGGAGCCGCCACCCGAACCCGAGATCGTCGAAGAGCCGCCCGAAGAAATAGCCGAGCCCGAGGAAATGCCCGAGCCGGACGAGGTTCTTGTCGAGGAACCGCTTCCCGAGCCGGAGCCCGAGGACGTTCCCGAAGAGCCGATGGAGGAACCGGAGTCGGAACCCGAGCCCGTCGAAGAGATCGTGCCCGACCTCGTCGAGGCCGAGGCCGCCGAAGCCTTCCTGCCGATGCCGATGCCCGCCGATATCCGCGAACGGCGCGAGGCCACGCCCGCCACCGTGTTCCAGCCGCCCCAGCGCACCCAGCCGCGTCCGCAGGCCCCGCAGCAGGCGAGTCAGCAGAGCGCGCCGCCCTCCGTGCCCGCACCCGCGGCGCCGCAGGCCGCCGCGCCGCAGACCGTCGTCAGCTCATCGGCGCCCAACATCTCGCCCCAGCAATGGCAGACCCGCGTCATCACCCATCTCGACCGCCACAAGCGCTATCCGCCCGAAGCGCGCAGCCGCAGGCAGCAGGGCGTGCCG
>JAEWHE010000016.1 GCA_023387965.1 Bacteroidota bacterium
GTCGGCGGCGTCTCAGCGATCCGCTTCAGGCCGAATGGACGGGATTTCCTCGCGGTTCTCGATACCGGCAAATGGATGACCGGTGCGATCGAGCGGGACGGGGAGGGGCGCCTCTCCGGCCTCGCGCAGGTCTCGGTCACGCCTATGCTGGACGCGGACGGACACCCCGCCTCGCGCAAATCCGATATGGATTGCGAAGGCCTGGCGCTGCGCGAAGGGCAGGTCCTCGTCAGCTGCGAGCGCCGGCACAGGATCGATGTCTACCCGGATCCCGGGTTCCAGGCAGCCCGCCTGACGTCGGTGGCCATGATCATTCCCCGCCGTGAATTGCGGGCGAATGGCGGTATTGAAACCGTAGCCGTGTCGCCGCTCGAAGGTCCGCTACGCGGCGCAGCGATCGCGATCGCGGAAAAAAGTATCGACGAGGCCGGCAATCTGTTCGCTGCGGTTCTGGATGGTCCGCGCAAGGGCATATTTAAGGTCGCTCGCGATATCCCATGGGACGTAACGGATGGGGCGTTCCTCCCGGATGGCGACCTGCTGCTGCTCGAACGGCGGTTCAGCTATACCGGTGGTCTCGGCATGCGCATACGCCGGGTTGCGGGCGATGCGATCCGTGCCGGCGCGCTGGTCGATGGCGATGTCCTGCTGGACGCGGGCATGGGAGCGGAGATCGACAATATGGAAGGTATCGATGTCGTCGCCGGCCCCGATGGGGAAATTCGTATCATCGTCGTTTCGGACGACAACAAGTCCTTCCTGCAGCGCAATCTGATGCTGGAATTCGGGCTGGCGAACTGAGCGCGGGCCCGGAAATTCTTTAGCTGGCTTTTGCCGGCGGCATGGGCCTGAGCACGCTCATCAGGGCGCCATAGGGCAGGAGCAGCACGATGCCGACCAGGATCTTCACGCCGAGATCGCCCAGTGCCCAGGAAACCCACCGTGGCGCATCGCTTGCCAGAACGCCGAGAATGGGCGCCCATCCGATCGCGAAGCCGTCATTCGGGCCCAGCATGACGAAAGCCGGGGCGAAGGCCAGCGAGAAGAACAGCGCCGTGTCTATGGCGGAACCGATCAGTGAGCCGGCCAGCGGCGCCCGCCACCAGGTCTGGCGACGTAGCCGGTTGAAGACGGAAATGTCGAGAAGCTGGCCGATCAGGAAGGCTGTTCCCGAGGCGATGGCGATGCGCGGTACGGAGGTCCAGTAGGATACGGCAACGCCGACAATGAAGCCTGCCAGCACCACCCGGCGGGCGATCGAAGGGCCGAACTGCCGGTTGGTCAGATCGGTGATCAGGAAGGCGACCGGATAGGTGAAGGCGCCCCAGGTCAACAGATCGCCAAGCTGAATCCCGAAGAGCGATCCGGACAGCGGAAACTGGACGAAGAAGTTCGAGGCAACGACGATGGCCGCCATCAGCATTGCGTAGATGGCGGTATGGCGAAGATATAGCATTTTTTTATCCTGGGTGATGCCACCAGTTGGAGTTCGTGTGGTCCAAGAGAAAGGGCCTGCCGGTATCCCGTCAAGCCCTCCCCGAACCGATGATATAAGCGGTTGATGCCTTAAGCGGCTTCGGCGGTCTTCTTGGCGATCTGGCGGCGCAGCAGGCGGGCGCGCATCGACAGTTCGTTTTCGCTGGCCTTCAGAAGGAAGGCATCGAGGCCGCCACGGTGCTCGACGGAGCGCAGGGCATGGGCCGAAACGCGCAGACGGAAACGCTGGCCGAGAGCGTCCGAGATCAGCGTGACCTGGCACAGGTTCGGCAGGAACCGGCGGCGGGTCCTATTGTTTGCGTGGCTGACATTGTTGCCCGTCTGGACGCCTTTGCCGGTCAATTCGCACATGCGGGACATGATACACCTTTGTTTTCTTAGTGCAGTCGAATGGTGCTTCCGGACAATGCCAGCGCGCCGATCCAACTGGTCTGATTGGAAAGTTGCGGTTCTATAGTCAGTGTGTCCCGTCACGTCAAGCCAAACATGGCTTTCGCATACGAGATTCCTTGGCGACAGGGGTCCTCAGGCTTTTTCTTGCCATGATGCCAAGCGTATATGGTGATCAACAGGACATGATGTCCTTTCTGAACATCCGGGGCACTTCCATGATCGCACGCTATCGATCGTTTCTCGCGACCGCACTCGCGGCCATCTTGCTCGCCGGTCCGGCAGATACGGCGGGCGTTCGCCACGTCAGCGAATATGACATCTCGCTCGGGATTTTGCCGATCGCAAAGGCATCGTTCTCCAGTGAGTTTGGCGGCAGCGATTACCGAATTTCCGGCAGTTTCCGATCCTGGGGGCTGGCCGAGATCATCACCAAGATTTCGGCGCAAACAAGTGTCAGCGGACGAAAGCAGGGTGACCGGCTGCAGGCAGAGCGATACAACCTTGTCTACAAGACCGGCAAGCGCACCCGCACCTATGATGTGACCTATCGCGACGGCAATGTCACGCGATCGGTGATGAAGCCGGAGCCGAAGAAGCGGCCTTCCACCTGGGTGCCGGTGACGGATGCGGATCTACGCTCGGTTCTCGACCCGCTGAGCGGCCTGATTTTTTCTGGCAATGCGAAAGTTTGCCCCAGCCGGCTGCCGATCTATGACGGTGAGTCCCGCATGGATCTCGTCCTTACGTCCAAGGGCAGCAAGCCCTTCTCCACGGATGGGTTTGAGGGCGAGGCGATCGTTTGTGAGGTCCGTTACGTTCCCAAGTCAGGCTTCCGCCGCGGCCGCAGCGACATCGAGCATCTCAAGAAGACGCCGATGGAAATCTGGTTTGCCAAGGCAGAGGAGCCGAATGTCTATGCTCCAGTTTACGCTCGCATCCCCACGAGCATGGGGCAGGTGTATGTGAAGGCGGCAAAATACGGGGACTGAGGCACAACCCGCCATTATCGGCCGTTGATGAGGAAGCCGCAAGTGCCGTGGGTTAAACCTTCGGGGTGGCCGGCTGCCAGTCGGGCGGCGCCATCTCGAAGGCAGCGAAGTCGAAACCGGGTGCTACTGTACAGCCGACCAGCGCGAAGCGGCCTGTCGGTTCGGCCGCCTGCCAGACATTTGCCGGAACGATAGCTTGCGGGCGTTCGCCCCGCGCCAGATCTAGGCCCAGAACCACCGTCTC
>JAEWHE010000023.1 GCA_023387965.1 Bacteroidota bacterium
CAACTTGACACAAGTTGCCCGCACGTTGCCTCAGGTCGAGATTACGTGTCTTCCGGTAAACCGCGTCTATGAATCGGATGCACAGAGGCTTGAATCGGAACTCCGCAGGTGTGAATCAAAAGAGCGCATTTTGTTTTGACGTGCGGGCAAGCCATCTGGACGTGCGGGAATGTTAATCTCGTTGCGATGTCGTGTATCTCCCTTGGCTTCACCATCGGCGCAACGAAATTTGAAGGACAAGCTATGCGCCCCCTATGGTGACGTTCGCCTCATTGCGTGAAGTTCTTCATAGCCGTCCGTCTAATTCGTCAGCGTTGCTACGACCGAATCCCACCGGGCGCAGAATTTTCGACTTGGCATACTGTGGCAGAAACTGGTCTGCCACAGTGGCGTGCAGCCCGAATCGCGGATGTAGCAAACCGGCTACAGGGATCGGCGCAGCGCGAAATCCGACCAGGTAGTCAAATCACCGACGTCCATTGACCAGGAGTCAAACTGACCTCTGAACGGTGCCCGCCGCTCCATAGAGAAACCGTTTGCCGAGAACTGGACATCAGCTTCGCCTCCACCACTCTGCCATCCGACCATACCATGTCTAGCTCTATCCCGCCACGAAGACGCATGCCGGAAACTCGGCCTGTTGACAGTGCCTTTGGGAGCGCGGGGAGAAGACGAACCTCGCCTGGCCGGCTATGCGCGATCATCTCGCATATTCCGGCCGCTCCGCCGAAATTCCCGTCAATCTGGAACGGAGGGTGTGCATCGAACAAGTTGGCGTAGGTCCGAGACGGGGATAGCTGGCTCTTGAGAACGGCCCATGCGCGCTCCCCGTCACCCAAACGGGCCCAGAGGCAGATGCGCCAGCCGATACCCCAACCGGACGCATTGTCGCCTCGGATGTCGAGCGATCGCTTGGCTGCCGCGGCCAGTTCGGGGTTCTGGACAGTGTCAATCGCCAGGCCCGGATAGACCGCGTAAAGGTGGGAAACGTGACGATGGTCCATCTCCGATACTTCCATGTCCCAGTCCTCGAGCCACTCCTGGAGCTGTCCGGCCTTGCCGATACGGTCGGGGAGGAGCCGTGCTCGGGCAGCCTGCACCCTGTCCAGAAACGCGGTATCGGTTTCGATGCCCGCAGCGAGGATGGCGTCAAACAGATCGCGACCCAACTGGTTGTCCATTGCGGCGCCGACCGAGAGGCTGACGCCGAAGGGATGTATGTTCTCCGGTGAATTGGTCGGCACCGTGACCAGCGCATCGGTGCCGGGCAATTCCGTCAAGAAGTCCAACAGGAATTCGGCAGCGCCCCGCAGGATCGGGTAAACCCGCTCGACGAGCGCCGGGGGTTGCCCCGCATAGACGCAGTGGTCCCACAGTTGGCACGACAGCCAGACGCCACCCATCGGCCAAAGTCCGGGATCCGCTGCATCCATAGGCCCGGCGGCGCGCCAGAGGTCGGTATTGTGATGAAGCACCCAGCCCCGAGTACCGTAATGCTCGCGGGCGATTTCTGCGCCGGTCTGGGTAAGGTCCTCCAGCATTGAGATCAGCGGCTCGAAGCATTCCTGCAGGTTGGTCGGATCCGGTAGCCAGTAATTCATCTCTGTGTTGATGTTCACCGTATATTTGGAATTCCACGGCGGGCGGAACTCGGCGTTCCAGATCCCCTGCAGGTTGGCAGGCTGGGTACCGGGCCGCGAGGAGCTGATCATCAGATAGCGTCCGAACTGGACGTAAAGTGCCGCCAAAGCAGGGTCGGCTTCCTTGTCGGTTGCGGTAATTCGCTTGTCCGTCGGCAGTTCGGTTCGGCCGGGTCCGAACTCGATCGAGAACCGGTCGTAGAGCCGCTTGTAGTCAGCGATATGGTCGGCACGGATCGCCTCCCAGCCTTTCGCGACGGCGGCTTCGATGCGGTCGGCCGTTGCGCCGTCCGGGTCGCCGGAGACGTCATCGAAACGCTTGAAGCTCGTGCCGACGTCGATCCAGAGGGTGACGCCTCTGACACCGGTGAGACGCAACCCGCCGTCATAGGCCTCCATGCTGCCGCCGTCGGGCAGCACTCTCACGCGCACGACCCAGTCCAGGCCCGCCGGCACGCCGAATTCGGCGCGGTTGCGTCCGTGGCAGGTGATTTCACCACGTCCCGCATCGATGACCGGCGCGACGGTCTGCTCGATGTCGAAGCTGATATCGGTGTTGAAGGTCTCGCCGCCTCCCGTCCACATGCGCGTACCGATGACGTTGTCGGGCGCCGAGGCGAAGGTCTCACGTTTATAGCTGATGCCCTGGTGGCGGTAATCGACCGAGGCGATCGCCGTCTCCAGATCCAGCCAGCGCTTGAAGCTGTCCCGATCGGGGCGATGACGGGTTTCGATGAAGACCCAGCCGGCGGGCTGATAGGTCATCTGCATCCTCGGCCGAGACATCATCTTCGCATCCGCCAACCGCTCGGCATCGGCATATTTCCCTGCAAACATCAGCTCGCGCAGTTCCGGCAGATGTTTGTGCGCACCTGCGTTGGCGGCGCAATAGGGGGACCCTGTCCAGAGGGTGTCCTCGTTGAGCTGGATTTTTTCCTTACGGCTGCTTCCAAAAACCATGGCGCCGAGGCGGCCGTTGCCGACCGGCAGGGCCCGTGTCCAATCCACCCAGGCTTCGCGCTGGTACCAAAGTATGTTCGACATGTTCTGCCTTTGAGTCATGAAGGGGTATAGGCAGCGGAACGGATCCGCTTGCCGGATGCATCGAAGAGCATCACGTCGACGTCGTTGAACGTGACGTCGATCTGCTCGCCCGGCCGGATGTCCAGACGCTCGCGGGCCTCGACGGCAACCGGGGTGTCGTCGGGAAGGCGTCCGTAGAGGTAGCGGGTGCCGCCGAGATACTCGACCATGTCCACAGTGATCTTGAGGCTGTGGGCCTGTTCACCTCCCGGCGTCATCCGTTCCGGACGGATGCCCATCGCCACGGGGCCCGAGAGGGTCGCAGCACAGGGAAGGGCAACGCCGGTGCCAAGCCTCAGCATGCCGCCATCCGCATGTCCGGTGACGAAGTTCATCCGCGGACTGCCGATGAAGCCGGCGACGAAGATGTTGTCGGGATCGCCGTAGAGCTGTTCCGGCGTGCCCGTCTGTTCGATCTTGCCGTCACGCATCACCACGATCTTGTCGGCGAGCGTCATAGCTTCGGTTTGGTCGTGGGTCACGTAGAGCATGGTCGACTTGATCTGCTGGTGCAGCCGCGCCAGCTCGACGCGCATCGACACGCGCAGTTCGGCATCGAGGTTCGACAGAGGTTCATCGAACAGAAAGACCTTCGGATTGCGGACGATGGCGCGGCCGATGGCGACGCGCTGGCGTTGTCCGCCCGACAGGTTGGCCGGCTTGCGGTCGAGCAGATGCCCAATCTGCAGCACGTTTGCAGCCTCCTTGACCCGCGCCTCGACATCCGCCTTGTCGTGACCGGCGATCTTCAGGGCAAAGCCGATGTTCCGGGCAACGGTCATATGCGGATAAAGGGCGTAGTTCTGAAAGACCATGGCGACGCCGCGGGCAACGGGATCGAGATCGTTTGCCGTCTGTCCGGCGATCTCCAGGGTGCCGTTTGAGATGGTCTCGAGCCCTGCGACCATGCGCAGGAGGGTGGACTTGCCGCAGCCGGACGGTCCGACGAGGACGGTGAAGCTGCCATCCTCCACGACCAGGTCGAGATTGCGGATGACCTCGACGTTGCCGTAGCGTTTGCTGACGTTCTTGAGCTCAACACGAGCCATGGGAGATCTCCACTGGGAAGTAGACGAGCATCATTCTTTGCCGCCGCTGGAAACGCGGTTGCCGGCAGCGAACTGCTTCTGGAAGAGAAGGAAAACTGCGAGGGGGATGAGTGCAGTCACGATGGCGGCGACGGCCTGCTGATCCAGGTTGGGATCGTAGGTGCCCGCGATCCGCGCCAGAAGCACAGTGAGCGAGATGTCGCTGCGCAGGAACAGCATGGGCAGGAGGAGCGTGTTCCAGCACCACAGGAACTGCAGGATGCCACAGGCCGCGATCGGCGAGATCAGGTTGGGCAGCACGACCTGTGTGAAGGTCCGGATCGGACCGCATCCGTCGATCCGCGCCGCCTCGATCAACTCCTTTGGGAAGTCCTCTAGGAAAGACTTCACCAGGAAGATCGACCAAGCATAGCTCAGCCCGACGAAGGGAATGACGACGGCGGCCATATTGTCGAGGAGACCGACGTCACGCCAGAGCTGGAACAGCGGAATGATCACTACCTGCTGGGGAAGGACAAAGGCATTGATTATGATGATCAGCCAGAGCCGCCGCATCGGGAAACGCAGGTAGTGGAAGGCATAGGCGGCGGCCGGCGCCGTCACCATCGTCAGGACGGTGGCCGTCAAGGTGATCTTGGCCGAAACCCACAGGCTGTCGGCCAGTGGATAGGTTGTCCAGACTGTCCGCCAGGCTTGGAGCGAGAACTGGTTCTCGGTGAAATGCCACCAGCCTCGCGCGATTGAATCCGTGGTCTGGAGCGAGGTGGCAATGATGCCGATGATCGGGAGAATCCATATCCAGCCGATAAAGCCGACGACGAAGATGATCCATTTGGGAGCGCGACCTGCCATTATCGGGCTCCTTTCGTACGCTGCGCGATGGCAGGCGTGGAGACAAGCAAGACCGCAATCAAGAGTATGATCGTCGACGCGGCGCCGTAGCCGAGATTGAACTGGGTCATGGATTCCCGATACATGAAGAAGCCGACGGTCTCCGTCGCCCGCGCCGGTCCGCCGGCGGTAAGGACGAAGACGATATCGAAGGCGCGCAGGGAACTGAGGAGCGTTAGGAAGATCGCAACACGCGCGCCCGGCAGGGAGAGCGGCATCATAATGTGCCACATCATCTTCAACGGTTTTGCGCCGTCCATGTAGGCGGCTTCCAGAATGGAGCGGGGAATGGCCTGCACGGAGGCAAAGCTCAGAAGCAGCGGAAGGCCGACGGCGCTCCAGGAGGCTGTGATGATGAGGGCAATGAGCGCAGTGTTCGGCCCGCCGAGCCAGGGCTGAGCCATGTCTCCCAGGCCGACGGCGGTGAGGATGCCGTTCAACAGACCGGCTTCGCCCGGACGGAAAATACCGATCCAGATATAGCCGGCAACGGCTTCCGAGATCCCGAAGGTTGCAAAGATCATCAGGCGGAAGATCGAGGTCTGCCGGGGTGCGAAGGCGCATAGCAGCGCAATCGACCAGCCGATGCCGACGGCAACGATTGTGACGCCGAGGGTGAAGACCAGTGTCGTCCAGAGCGTGCCGAGAAAGACGGGATCGCTGAAGAGGCGGATATAGTTGTCGAACCCGACAAAGCTGGGGCGTCCCAGCCCGCGGATCTCCCAGAAGCTGATGCGGACGGTCTCAATGACCGGATAAATGACTGAAAGTCCGAAGAGGAGCACAACGGGTGCAAGAAGCAGAAATGCCGTCGCCGATTCTGGCATGAGGAAGCTGCGGCGTTGCGTGTCGTGTCTCCCTGGGCCGCTGGGCGGAGACCGCCCAGCACCTTCGTCGATGATTGGTTGGTTGGAACGCATCAGTAGGCCCGGCCTGCAGCGGCTTCGATCCGCTCAAGGGTCGGCATGATGTTTTCCTCCGTCGGATTGCCAATGAACTGCTGCAAGGCAAGGCGGTACTCGTCAACCAGGCTGCCCGGCAGCATGTCGCCGAGTACGAAGCGAACTGCGCCCTCGTTGACGTAGCTGACCGAGGCTGCAGCAACCGGGTCATAGATCGCGGTATCGACGTTCGAGCTTGGCGTCGTAAAGCCCAGCTTGGCGATGATGTTTGCTCCCTCGGCACTCAAGACATAATCGAGGAACAAGTCTGCGCCCTCAGGGTTTTCGCCGATCCCCGTTGCCAGGATTTCCTTCGCATCGACGATGGAGGCATCGTCGAAGCCTCGTCCAAGCGCCGGAAACTTACCCAGCGCGAAATCGGTGCCGGGCGTCAGATTGTACTGGGAAATGGCGCGCGCATTGATCCACATGCCGATCTGCAGGAAGTTCGCCTTGCGTTCGACGAAGATCCGGTCAGCCGCATCGTCCCAATGGGTTGCGTACATCATCCCGCTATCGCTGCAGCAGTTGGAGCTGAACAGGCGTGCATATTCCCGCAACGCATCGACGACCCTTGTGTCGGTCCAGGCGATCGAGTGAGCGCCAAGCTCGGTGATCAGATCCGGTCCGCCAGTGCGCAAAAGCAGCGTCTCAAACCACTCGGCATGGGCATAGACCTTGGCAGGCATAGCCAGAGGCTCGGAAAAGCCAGCCTTGCGCAATGGATCGAATGTCGCAAGGAAGTCGTCATAGGCGGCCGGAAAGTTTTCCAGCCCGATGGTTTTCAGATCGGCCGGCACATGCCAGATGCCGCTGCGATACCCAAAGATATAGGGGATCCCGTAAACCGCGCCTTCGGTCGTGCTGATGTCGCGCCAGGTCGAAGAAAGGGCGTTGTCCCATCCCTTGTCTGTCCAGACAGGCGTGATGTCGCGCAGGATGCCCGCCTCGGCAAGCTCATCGCGAAAGGCAGGCCAGGTGTTGGTCAGGATATCAGGACGATCTCCACCAAGGAGGGCAGTGCGCATTCCGCCGCGTGCGTCACCCTGCGACGTCACAACATTGATGTTAACGTTAAACTCCGGATGCTTGGCTTCAAAGCCAGCGATGAGATTGTCGAGGACCGTTCGGTCCGGGCCGCCGAGCCAGGTGAGCAGATTGATGTCCTCAGTCGACTGCGCCAGTGCCGTCGTGCTGAAGAGCGCAAGCCCGATCCCCAGCGCAACGCCTGTGATTTTTGTACCTCTGGTCAAATTGGTTCTCCTCCATGTACACCAAGGCCGCTCGCCGAACTCCTCCGGTCGGGATGTCATCGAAACGATACGATTGAGAGGAAACACCTGAGGATGGGCGTTGTCAAGCGTACGCCAACCTGAGAATGGCTGCCAATGCGGCAGCGATGAAGAATTTCTAGCTTTGACGATTGATTTGCAACGGATGTTAGGCCAAGAGTTTCAAGGCGTTCATCGAACCAATTCGAGACTAATATGGCCACAATAAAAGATGTTGCAAAGCAAGCAGGTGTCGCCACCTCAACGGTCTCCCTGACGTTTGCGACGCCTGACCGCGTAAGCCCGGAAACGGCACAGAAGGTGTGGAAGGCGGCAGACGCACTTGGCTACCGGCCCAATCCCTTGGCCCAGAGCCTGAAGAGGGGACGGTCGCGGATGATCGGGGTCCTGGTCGGCGATATATCCAGCCCATTCTTCGGCCGGCTTCTGAAAGCGGTGGAAAAGCGCGCTTTGGAACGGGGCTATCTGATGATCGTTGCAGACACGGACGGCGATCCTGATCGTGAGCTCGAACTGCTCGACCAATTCACTGCTCAGCGGATCGCGGGACTTCTGATTTCCCCGCATGGCAGCGGTGCAGCCTATGGTCGCCGGCTGGCCGAGTGCCAAACACCTATTGTGATGTTCGACCATCGGTTCCGTGGTGCTGATCTCGATTATGTGGCATCCGATACGAGGCTGGCAGCAAGAATGCTGACGGATCATCTCATCAACTTGGGGCATCGCAGGATCGCACAGATCACTGGACCCATTCAGCTCTATACTGCTGCGGAACGCATTGAGGGATACCGGGAGGCTCTGGATGCAGCCGGGATCGAGTTCGACGAAGGCCTGGTCGTCGACGGACGGTATCGTGACACCGAGAGCTATGCCCAAACCATGCGCCTGATGGCGCGCAACGACCGGCCAACTGCGGTGCTCGCTGCCAGCAACATGATGGCGCTTGGTGCGCTTCAGGCAATTCAGGAGCTCGGCTATTCCTGCCCTATGGATGTATCATTGGCGACCATTGATGACATACCCTGGAGCGCTGTTATCCATCCGCGGCTGACTATGGTTTTGCAGGACATCGAAAAGATTGCACAGACCGCTGCCGACTATCTAATCGACAGAGTTGAGGCTACTTCAACAAAAGAAATACCAGCGCGGGAAGCAATCCTCATACCTCGCCTGTCCATCGGCAATTCCACGGCCCCGCCCAGTTCCAGGAAGACATCGCTGCGAGGCGACAAGTCAGCCTAACAAGCCGCTTGGCATTCGAAGCGAATTTCTAGGATCTTCGGGCCACGATGCAAGCTGTGGGGTGCTACGGCTGACAGCTATTGGGCCTTAAATGTCTAAGACCGGACCGTCTGTTGTCGGCC
>JAEWHE010000034.1 GCA_023387965.1 Bacteroidota bacterium
GCCTCGTGCTCACGCAGAACTCCGATGATCTGCTCTTCCGTAAACCGCTTCCGCTTCATCTGTCCGTCCTTCAAATTGAGGCCGGACTCTAACTCCAGGTGGAGGAAAAAATCAGTGGCAGGTCAGCGCGGCCAAAGTCGCTTGACGAACTCAGAACGAACCTTTTAGATGGGAACGTTCTCTGAGAACGTTCCTATTGAGGTGCGTGTCTCAGGACGAGGGAGGAGATATGTCATCAAACCAAGCTGCTGCTGGGGCTAAACCGCCGCGCGACCGTCAATGCGTCCTTCAATCAACTGGATTGCATAAAGCTTATGGCGCCACCGTTGCACTTGAGCGGGCAGACATCGCATTAAATGCTGGTACGGTGCATGCGCTGTTGGGAGAGAATGGTGCAGGTAAATCTACCTTAGTGCGGATTCTCGCAGGGGCTGTGCTCCCGGGCGCGGGAGACATGTTCCTTGATGGCCTACCATATCGCCCCCACTCGCTTATGGACGCTCGGGCGAGTGGAGTAGCAACAGCTTTCCAAGAGCTGAGCTTGGTTCCAAACCTCACCGTAGCGCAGAACCTCTTGCTTCCTAGGTTGCCCAAGTCGGCAGCAGGCTTGGTGTCTACTCGACGCACATTTGAGCTAGGTGATGAGGTACTTGCTCGTCATGGGTTGGAGAGAATTGATCCCAGCGCGGAAATTAGCCGACTGCCGCTGGCGGATCGTCAGCGAATTGAGATAGCGCGAGCTATCGAGAATGCGAAGCGAGTGCTCATTCTTGATGAGCCGACAGCTTCACTGGCGGAGACGGATTGGCTGTTCGAGCGAATTGCGCATGCCACGGATAGCGGCATTGCAGTCTTGTACATCTCTCATCGTCTTGGTGAGGTGCGCGAAATTTGCAACGAGGCGACGGTTCTAAGAAACGGCTCATCAATCGCGTCGGTGAGCTTATCGGAAGCTTCAGACAGCGCGATCTTCGAGATGATGGTGGGGCGCAAGGTGGCGCACGAGCGGCTGCCAAGAGCGGCCCAGCCAGATCGCCGTGGACGCGCTCGCCTTGCAGCGAAAGAGCTTACTGGGCGCAATCTGCACAACATTGAATTCGAGCTTCATCCAGGCGAAATCCTAGGTGTAGCGGCTCTGGAAGGGCAGGGGCAACAGTCCTTGTTCCGTATGCTCGCTGGTGTTGAAGCTCCCCTTCATGGGCAGATTTTAGTGGATGGCCAGTCGGTTGATATCCGTGGGCCGCGAGCTGCTCTCAGGGCTGGTAGCGGGATTGCTTACCTCCCGGAGGAGCGCAAGACGGAGGGGATTCTATCCGGACTTAGCGCTGCCACCAATATTGTTCTCCCCATCATGTCCCATGTGTCCCGCGCATCCATAATCACACCAGGATTTGAGACAAAGGCCGCCGAGGGTGCTGCAAGTAAGGTGGACATGAATCCACGATACCTAGATTTCGCAATCGGTGACCTGTCAGGTGGGAATCAGCAAAAAGCGTTGATCGCTCGCACCTTGGTTACAGGAGCTAAGACACTTCTTCTGTTCGATCCTTCCCGAGGCGTCGACGTCGGGACGAAGCAGTCGATCTACCAAGCCATCCGCGCCTTTGCCGATGAGGGCGGTTCCGTCCTCTTCTACTCGTCTGAACTGCCTGAAGTGGTGCAGTTAGCAGATCGATGTCTCGTTCTTTATGGCGGACGAATTTTCAGAGAGTTCGAAGCGGACGGTATATCGGAGCAGGCGCTCGTGGCTGCGATGCTCGGTCATGGTGAAGCCCATCTCGAAGAAAGGGTTCATGCATGACAATTCCGGCTCAAGCGCCAATGGCGGATGCGCGAAGCACCCCCACACTTGGAAGCCTCGCGACCGGTGCAGGGTTGATCGTTCTAATATACGTGTGCCTCTATGCAGTATATGCAGTGCAGCAGCCAAAGGCCCTTACGGCGTACTCCATAGCTGCACTGCTCAATAATACCGCACCCCTTGCTCTGGCTGCTGCGGGACAAGCGATTATTGTGATCAGTCGCGGTTTTGATCTCTCGGTCGCGGGTGTGATCTCGATCTGCAATGTAACGCTTGCAGTCTATCCACTAGAGGGTCCCGGTGGTGCGGCCGTGTCCCTCCTCGTGTGCCTGGCTATCGGAACGGCGGTAGGAGCAGTCAACGGTTACCTCGTGGCGGTTCTCCGACTGCAATCAATTGCCGCCACGTTGGCAACCATGATCATATGCCAGGGTATCGCTCTGATCATCCTGAAGGCTCCGGGCGGCTACGTAGCTGAGTGGATCAGCTATGAGATGACGGACCTTCTCTGGGGAATTGTACCCGTATCGGGGCTGTTCCTTGGCGGCGTCGTTGTTCTCTGGCTGGCAGTTAAAAAATCGGCGTTCGGCATCTCGCTGTACGCAATCGGTGCTGATGAAACATCAGCCGCCTTATCCGGCATCAACACTGTACGAGTAAGGTTTGCGGCTCATGTGGTAGCGGGTTGCGCCTATGGGCTGGCAGGCTTCATGCTCAGTGCGCAAACTGCAACTGGAAGTCCCACGGCTGGGGCGCCGCTGCTGATGCTCTCTTTTGCCGCTGTGGCACTGGGCGGGACTTCATTGTCCGGCGGCAGAGGCGGTGTGTTCGCTTCCGTGATGGGCGCGGCAACGCTCACCCTTCTCCAGAAAGTACTTTTCTCTAGCGGAGTCTCATCATTCTACACTGGGGTGTTTCAGGGGGTGGTGTTGATCTTGGCGGTTGTCTTCAGTGCGCTGCTCGCTCGACGGGGAGAAGTGAAATGAATGGGACAAGCAAATCTTCCGCAGTCGAACCCTTTACGCAAACTGGAGACACTCGCGTTAGCTCAAAAATCTCTCGTGAGACCATCAGCACAATCAGTGTCGCTATCTTGTGCCTGGTGCTCCTGTTGGCCGCGCGCTTCATCAATCCCGCGCTCGGATCGTGGGGCCAGGTCGAGACGGTACTGGTTCTGGGGCTATTCCTCGTCGTTCTCTCATATGGACAAGGTCTGGTAATTCTCACTGGTGGATTGGACCTTTCTATCCCAGCCCTCATCACCCTCGGGGGGATATTGGCAACTAGCTGGGCTGGTGCGGGCAACGCGGCTGAGTGGTATTTGCTTCCAGCAGTGCTAGGCGTCTGTGGTTTGGTCGGCCTGACGTCGGCGGTTGGGGTCGTCTGGCTCCGCGTGCCTCCATTCATCATGACCATGGCCATGTCGATCATCGTGTCATCGGCACTACTCGGCTATACTAGTGGAACCCCGCGTGGTTCAGCTCCGGATGCAGCGGTCGCTCTCATGAAAAGTCATGTTGGTGGTCTGCCTACGCCCATTGTAGCGCTGGTGATCTTCTCTGCCTTGGGTTGGCTGCTTCAAAGCCGCTCCGTCTACGGTCGTTATTTCTATGCCGTCGGGACGAACGTTGATGCCGCCCGCAACGCGGGTGTTCCAGTAACCGCAGCGCGTATCCTTCCATACGTAATCAGTGCCATGTGCGCAGGCTTCGTTGGTATCGCCTTAGTTGGCTACTCTAGCGGTGCGACGCTACGGATGGGTGACGATTATTTGCTGCCTTCCATTGCGGCTGTTGTCATCGGAGGATCATCCATACTTGGCGGTCGCGGGACCTTTCTCGGCACTATTGGTGGTGCGCTCCTGCTGACGATCCTCGGTACGATCATCTCTGCCTTGGGGTTCGACTTCGGGCTCAGAACGATAATCGAAGGATCAATCATTCTGATCGCTCTGCTGCTTTTGCGCGAAGAGCTTTTCCAAAAACTGCGTTCGCTCAAGAGGTGAAGCGGATCAGTCTTAATCTCAACCAGGAGGAGAATACGAGATGAAGAAAACAGGGTTCAAACTGAAAGCAGCGGCACTGGCGCTCATGATGGGTGCGGCGACATTTGCGGGTGGAGCAAGTGCTCAAGATCAAGAGAAGTTCAAAGTTTTTCTGAGCCTCTCCTACTCGGGCAATGCTTGGCAGTCTGAAGCGGCGAACATCGTTAAGGCGCTCGCAAAGACAGCACCGTATGACAAGATGGTTGAGCTGAAAGAGGTCATCTCCGGTACCGATCCGCAGGCGCAAATTTCGGCGTATGAGAGCATGATTGATGAGGGCGCCGACGCGATCATCAGCTTTCCTATCTCTTCGACAGCACTAAATCGTACAATCAAGCGCGGCTGCGACCAAGGCGTGCTGTTCTTCATGTACGATGCTACAGTCACTGAAAACTGCGCCTATAACGTCAGCTACATTTCCTCTGGGTTCGGCGAGAATTCGGCTCAGGCGCTGGTGAATGCCCTCGACGGTAAGGGTAAAATCTTTCTGTCGCGCGGAGTGCCAGGGAACTCAGTTGACCAGCGCCACACCGACGGTGCGCTCAGCGTTTTCAAGAAGTATCCCGGAATTGAAGTAGTTGCGGAATATTACTCTTATTGGGATGACCGCACGACCCAGCAAGAGACAGCTAAGGCGTTGACTGCGCATCCAGACGTTGATGGTATTTGGGCTCAGGCAGGTGAGTACGGAGCTATCCAGGCATTGCTTGATGCTGGTGACCGTCTGGTTCCCATGACCGGTGAAAATTCCGCTGGCTTCCGTCTTGCTTTGGCCAATCCGGAAATGCAGGCGAAAGGATTGACGGGCGTGTCCGCAGGCTCCCCTCCTGCGCAATCAGGCTACGCGTTCAAACTGGCGATGGAGATTCTCACGGGCAAGAGGAAGCTCGAACCGATGAATATCGAGTATCCGCTGCCGTGGGTCACCGCAGAAGATGTGAAGGTTTGCGAAGGGGACACCTACGAGAACGGCTGCAATGTGTTCCCGCCGGAGAAGGTTCCCTCATCCTTCGTTTCCGAGGTGCTCAATCCGGAGCTTCTTCCCGAGGTGAACGTGGAATCGGCTTTGAACGGTACACCGGTCGCCGGTGCAACGATCCAGCCTCTGCCTGAAGAAGTAACCGAGGCAGCTAATGAGCCGGGCATCAACTGCAGCCGTTGTGAGGCTCCAGCGGACCTCTATAAGCTGACCAAGGTCGAGCCGACGGTTCAGCCCTGACGAAGGGTGCCGCGCCCGTCTCCAAAGTGGATGGATCGGGCGCGGCACACGCAAACACGCGTTATCTTGATTTTGGTAGCAGTTGTTTTCTCTAATCCTCTCGGACAGTTGAACAAAGCCTGGAACCCGATGCCCAAAACTCGAACAAGCCGGATTACTGTGAAGGACTTGGCCCGTGAATTGGGGATGTCGGTATCCACTGTGTCGCGCGCATTTTACCCAGACGCCGTGATCGCCGAGGCGACCCGAAAGTTGGTCCTGCAGAAGGCGGTGGAGATTGGTTACAGGCCCAATCCTTTTGCGCAGAGCCTTATCACCAAGAGGACGCAGATTGTGGGGATGGTAGTCTCTGATCTCACCAACCCATTCTATCCTGAAGTCATGACGAAGCTCACGACCTTGCTTCAGAAGCAAGGCATGAACGTAATGCTGTCCTCAGCCGAGCAACCTGATGGCATAGACGAAGCAGTTGATTTGCTTCTGATGTATCAGCCGGACTTGATGATCGTTCTGGCAACCAGTCTCGAGTCGCATGCTCGTGAGCGATGTGAAGCGGCAGGCGCTCCAGTGATTTTCTTCAATCGCCTTTCAGCCGATGGTCTAGGCTACGGTGTCTCCTGCGACAATATCGAGGGCGGAAAACGCGCCGCTGACTACCTTGCAGACACTGGCCACAAGCGGCTTCTATACGTTTCTGCTTTCCCTGGTGCCTCTACAAACGTCGAACGTCAGCAGGGCTTCTGCGAGCAAGCGGTACTGCGTGGCCTGGATGCACCTCAAGTGATCGAAGCGGGCCGATTTTCTTATGAAGCAGGCTACGAGGCTGGACTGTCTGTACGACAGCTACGTAATCGACCAGACGGAGTTCTATGTGCCAACGACATCGTTGCCATTGGGTTCATTGAAGGAGTCCAAGAAGGAGTGGGGTTGCGAGTGCCGCAGGATATCTCCGTTATTGGTTATGATGACATAGCGATGGCGGCTTGGCCTTCTCACAAGCTGACGACAATTGCTCAGCCGCTGGATGCTATGATGGCGGCTACCGTGGCTTTGGCCGCCCAGTTGGCTAGCTCCACTGAGGTCGATCAGCGGACGTTACGGATCACCCCTGGACCGCTTATCGAGCGCAGCACTGTTGCGGATCGGAGGAAGCAGCATGTCTAAGTCTCTCCGCCTTTTTACTCGACTAGCGCAGACGCATAAGCCGGAATGCATCATGGCTCTTGACGGACCCTTGCCTGAGGCAGTTCCGGCACCGGAAGAGCTGGCACGAACGCTCGGCTCTGAAGCACTCGCAAAATATGCCGCAGACTGCCGCCCTATCTATGACGATCTACGAAGGATCGTAGGGCAACTGGCAGGCTTGACCATCCTCGCGCGTCTTACCACCCGGCAAGAGATACGCGACCTTCCAGAGTTGCATAAATGCGAAACGCGCTGGAAAGAAGCCTTCGAAAGGCTATCGACGTTGGAAGCTCCGTCGGGAGCCGGAAGCCATAAGAGCCAACTTGAAGCTGCACTTAGTTTTTGCTGGGCCGCAATGAGAACGTTCTCGGAGCTTCATGGACAGGGCGCTCTCGAAAACGCTCTGGATCAGGCAGGCGTGCAGGTCAAGCGGGCTTACGCTCATCTGCAGGCGGCAAGCTCTCAGAAGGCCGGATTGGACATGGTGGATTTTTCGCACTCCTGCTGTTGCTGCAGTCAGGGTGTCTAAAAGCAAAGAAATCAACGGGAAGGAGAAGTCATGGCTGACTATTCAATTTGGGTTCTGGAATATTCCTATGTGCCGAACTACCACAAGAGTGGAGTACTTTATGGGGCCCACAATGAGGGCTATGTGAAACTGCCTTACTGCTACGTTGTCATTAAGGGTCGCGATCACGTGGCGATGGTCGATGTCGGCTACAACGACAAGGACTACGGGAAAACATTGGGTGACCGCTTCGGCGTTGAAAATTGGCGTGATCCCAATACGGTACTGTCTGAGGTTGGACTCACGCCTGCGGACGTCGACACTTGCTTTATTACCCATGCGCATTTCGATCACTTCGGTAACGTTGAAGACTTCCCGAAGGCGAAATTTTATATCCAGGAGCGCGAGATTTCGAAGTGGGTGTGGGCGATGTCTCTCCCAGACCGCATGCGCTGGATGATGGTCGCGGTTGACCCAGGTGATATCGTGCGCGGCGTCGACTTGGCCCGGGACAAGCGGCTCGTAACGGTGGATGGTACGATGGAGGATGTCCTTCCCGGTATCGATTTGCACGCGGCGCCCGATAGCCATACTTGGGGCTCGATGTGGGTCACGGTACGCAACGACGGCCAGAAGGATTCTCAGGACACCTGGGTCCTCGCTGGTGATCTTGTTTATCAGTTCGACAATCTGAGCAATTCGGGTGCGGTGGTTGACGTGGCGGAAATGTACACGCCGGTCGGCCTTGCCGTTGGAAGCCAAGCAAACCTCATCCTGGCGACTGAAGAGATGATGTCCCAGGTCGGCTATGAGGCGCGCCGGGTAATTCCGATTCATGAAGAGCGCCTACGAGAGGCTTTCCCATCGCGGATTTCTAAGGAAGGCTTGCGGATCACAGAAATCTGCCTTGCAGATGGCGAAGCTTCCCGGGTGTCTTGATGGAACAGAACGGACACGTAGCCGTCGTGGGAGCCGGATTGGTTGGTTCCGGTTGGGCTGTAGTCTTTGCGCGGGCGGGGTATTCCGTCCGCGCGTACGACCCATCTGCTGACGTTAGAGATAGAGTTCTGCCATGGGCTGTGGATAGCTTGGCGGACCTAGAGAAAGCCGGTCTGGTCACTGACCCGCAGTCAATCTTGTCACGAATTCGGGTTGTAGCGTCTCTGGCCGATGCCGTGCGCGGTGCTCGCTATGTGCAGGAGTCGGTCTTCGAGACGGTCTCGGCAAAGCAAAAAGTTAGCTTGGAGCTGGATAATCTAATTGGTGCCGAGACGTTTGTGGGCTCTTCTTCTTCAGGCATTCCAGCTTCTAAGTTCACCACTGACTGCAAAAATAGAGAACGTTTCCTAGTAGCACATCCGGTGAACCCTCCACATCTTGTGCCGGTGGTTGAACTGGTGCCTGCGCCTTGGACGTCTGCCACGGCGGTGGAAGAGGTGAGCAACCTCATGCACAAGGTTGGGCAGGTTCCGGTGCGTCTCAACCGCGAGATTGATGGTTTTGTGCTGAACCGTCTTCAGGGAGTTTTGCTGAATGAAGCATGGGCTCTCTATGAGGATGGCGTTGCCAGCCTAGCGGACATTGATGCGACAATTTCTCATGGTCTCGGGCTGCGTTGGTCCTTCATGGGCCCATTCGAGACTATCGATCTAAATGCACCGGGCGGCATCGAAGACTATGCGGCGCGTCTACGTGATCTCTATGCAGGGATGATCCGGCCACCAAACGGGCCTTGGTCGGACAGAGTGATCAAGCAGGCTTCACAGGAACGCCGTGCTCTTCTTCCAGCCGAAGACCTGGCCGCGAAACGCGCGTGGCGTGATGCCGTTCTGGGGCGGCTCACAGCATTCAAGAAATCTGAAGGGCTTACGGGCTGAAAGCCCGCCGCCCAAAAACACCACGAGGAACCGCACATGTCAGTAACTTACCTAAAACGAGGGAAACCCGAGACAGAACGCGCTCAGGATGACGCAAAGACCAGAGCAATCGTTGAGGCTACTCTTCAGCAAATCGAGGCTAAGGGCGATGCTGCTATTCGTGAGCTATCGGAGAAATTCGACAACTACTCTCCAGCATCATTCCGGCTCAGCCCACAAGAGATCGACGCTCTAATTGGGCAGCTTTCTGAGCGGGAGCTTGCTGATATCAAATTTGCACAGGAGCAGGTACGTAAGTTCGCGCAGGCGCAGCGTGATACGATGCTGGACTTGGAAATCGAAACGCTACCTGGCGTGATTCTCGGTCACAAGAACATTCCAGTGCAATCGGTAGGGTGCTACGTTCCTGGCGGCAAATTCCCGATGGTGGCCTCAGCCCATATGTCGGTAGCCACTGCTTCGGTCGCCGGTGTGCCCCGCATCATTGCATGTACGCCTCCATTCCAAGGAAAGCCAAATCCCGCCGTCATCGCGGCGATGCATTTTGGCGGGGCTCACGAAATCTACGTACTCGGCGGCATTCAAGCAATTGGCGCCATGGCCTTAGGAACCGAGACGATAGAACCAGTGCATATGCTGGTCGGTCCGGGGAACGCCTTCGTCGCTGAAGCAAAACGCCAGTTGTATGGACGCGTAGGTATCGATCTCTTCGCAGGTCCGACGGAAACGATGGTGATCGCCGACGAAACCGTCGACGGTGAGCTTTGTGCGACGGACCTTCTCGGCCAGGCGGAGCACGGCTACAACTCTCCTGCAGTACTTGTGACGAACTCTCGCAAACTGGCCGAGAGCACCATGAACGAGATCGAACGGCTTCTCAAGATCCTTCCCACCGCCGGAACAGCGCGCGTGAGCTGGGAAGACTACGGAGAGGTTGTGCTGTGCGACAGCTATGAAGAGATGCTTCAAGTCGCCAATGACATCGCTTCAGAGCACGTTCAGGTGATGACGGATCGGGACGACTGGTTCCTGGAAAAGATGCACTCCTACGGTGCGTTGTTCCTTGGACCGCGCACCAACGTGGCAAATGGCGACAAGGTGATTGGGACCAACCACACTCTGCCGACCAAGAAGGCTGGGCGCTATACCGGTGGTCTATGGGTTGGAAAGTTTTTGAAGACCCACAGTTACCAGAAAGTACTGACCGACGAGGCCGCAACTATGATCGGCGAGTACGGCTCGCGCCTCTGCTTGTTGGAGGGTTTTGTCGGTCACGCAGAGCAGTGCAACATTCGCGTTAGGCGTTATGGCGGCGTTAATGTGCCTTATGGGGAAGCGGCGCCCTTCCGCGAGGCGGCTGAATGACTAAGCCCGCGCCGGATTTCAGACTTGATGGAAAGCGAGCCCTGGTAACCGGTGCGGGGCGTGGCATTGGACTGGCAATTGCACGTGCTTACGCCAAGGCGGGCGCAGAGGTCACCCTCTGCGCCCGCACCGAGACCGAGATCGAAGCGGCCGCTGAGGAGCTACGAATAGACGGGTTGGCGGCAGAAGCACTTACGCTCGACGTGACCGAATTGGGTGCCTTCGAAGAGGCGATATCAGAACGTCCGGCGTTCGACGTCTTCGTAAACAATGCCGGTACCAATCGCCCGAAGCCGTTGTCTGATGTGACCGAGGAGGACTTTGATGCTGTCATAGGACTTAACGTAAAGGCCGCGATCTTCGGTGCACGTGCAGTTACGAAGCAGATGGTTCGCGGTGCGCGCGGCGGGTCCGTAATCAACATGTCGTCCCAGATGGGGCATGTGGGTGCGGCGAATCGCACACTGTATTGCGCTTCCAAGTGGGCCATCGAGGGGTTCACCAAGGCTTTAGCGGTAGAGCTTGGACC
>JAEWHE010000044.1 GCA_023387965.1 Bacteroidota bacterium
ACCGAGGGCGGCGGGGCCGGTTGATCCCCACCCCGATTCGATGACACTCTCGCATCCGTAGCGGCGGAAGGGACAGCGCCATGGAATGGGTTTTGCTCGCGATCGTCGTCGTCGTCATCGGCTACGCCATCGTCCTCTACAACACGCTGGTGCGTCAGCGGCAGATGGTGGAGGAGGGCTGGTCGGGCATCGACGTGCAGCTCAAGCGCCGGTTCGATCTCATCCCCAACCTGATGGAAACCGTGAAGGGCTATATGGGCCATGAGCGCGAGACGCTCGAGGCGGTGACCAATGCCCGCGCGGCGGTGCAGGGGGCGCAGGGCGCCGGCCCGGAGCAGCGCGCGCAGGCGGAGGGCCTGTTGTCGGCGGCGCTGGGGCGGCTGATCGCGGTGGCGGAAGCCTATCCGGACCTCAAGGCCAACACGACCTTCCTCGAATTCCAGCAGGCCCTGCAGACGGTCGAGGACGAAATTCAGATGTCGCGGCGCTATTATAATGGCGCCGTGCGCAACCTGAACGTCACGGTGGAATCCTTTCCCTCCAATATCGTCGCCAATTTGTTCCGCTTCATCAAGGCGCAGTATTTCGAGCTCGACGACGCCGGCGAGCGCCAGGCGCCGCAGGTCAAGTTCTCCTGATCGCACCCATGCGCCGTCTCGTCCTCGCGCTGCTGCTCGTTCTCGCGAGCCTCGTTCCCGCGGCCGCGCGCGAGGAAATCCGCAGCTTCGCCACCGATATCGAATTGCGCGCCGACGGCTCGGTGCTGGTGACCGAGACCATCGACATCAACGCCGAGGGCATCGAGATCAGGCGCGGCATCTTCCGCGATATTCCGGTGGTGATGCTGGACGATGGCGGCAACCGCCTGCGCCCGGCGCTCGATGTCGTCTCGGTGACGCGCGACGGGTCCGCCGAGCCCTATCGCGTCGAGCGCATGGGCGATTTCCTGCGCATCTGGATCGGCGATTCGAGTGCTTTCGTCTCGCGCGGCGAGCACCGCTATGTGGTGCGCTACGCCATGAGCCGCATGGCGCGCTATTTCGCCGATTATGACGAGCTCTATTTCAACGCCACCGGCAATTACTGGATTTTTCCCATTCTCGGCGCCGTGGCCAGCGTGCGGCTGCCGGAAGGGGCGGCGGTCGCGGATGTGCAGGGCTATACCGGCCGGCCGGGCTCGACGGAGCAGGCGGTGAGCGTTTCGAGCGGGCCGGCCGGACGCGTCGTGATACGCGCCACGCGGCCGCTGGCGGCGGGGGAGGGGCTGACCGTCTCGGTCAGCTTGGCCAAGGGCGTGCTGGTCGAGCCCGAGAGCATCACCCGGCTGACGCACTGGTTCGCGGATCGCCAGGATGTCATCGTGCCCACGGCGCTGGTGCTGCTGGTGCTCGGCTATTTCTCGCTGGCCTGGAGGGCGGTGGGGCGCGATCCGCCCAAGGGCACCATCATCCCGCTATTCCATCCGCCGCAGGGCTTCTCGCCCGCCCTGACGCATTACGTGCATTACTGGGGCTGGCGCGGCTGGACAGCCTTCACCGCCAGTGCCTTCAACCTCGGGGTGAAGGAACTGGTGACCATCGACAACGCAGAAAATGGCCTGACGCTGACGGCGACCGGCAAGGAGCCCGGCGAGCCGCTGCCGCCGAGCGAAGCCGTGCTGTTCGGCTTTCTCAAGTCCCGCCAGTCGCTGACCATCGGCAAGGCGGTGGGCTCGCTGCTGGCGCAGAAGCGGGCCGAATTCACCAATGCCGTCGAGACCGAGAATCGCAACAAATGGTTTCGCGACCATCTGGGCTATTCCGTGCTCGGCTTCGTCGTCGCCGCGCTGGCATTGGCGGCCATGGTGTGGCTGGGCTATCTCGAGCTGGCCTTTCTCGTCCTCGCGGGCGTGCTCGGCATCTTTCTCGGCATCGCCGTCTCCCTGTTCCGCTCCGCCTGGTCGGGTGGCAACAAGGTGCAATTCCTGTTCGTTGGCGTGTGGATCGCCGGGGTCGGCGTCAACATGGCCGGCGGGTTCGGCGCGCTCTCGACCAATGCGCTGGTCTCGACCGGGCTGATCGCAGCCGTCAGCATCGTCGCCATCTGCATCCTGTTCGCCGTGCTGATGCGCGCGCCGACCGTGCAGGGGCGCAAGGTGATGGACGAGATCGACGGCTTCAAGCTCTATCTCGACACCGCCGAGAAGGAACGGCTCAACATCACCGATGAGCCGCCCATGACCGTCGAGCGTTTCGAGCGCATCCTGCCCTATGCCGTCGCGCTCGGGGTCGAAAAACCCTGGACCGAGCATTTCGAAGCCGAGCTGGCGCGCAATGCCGTCGCCGGCGTGACGGGCGACAGCTATGCGCCGCATTGGTATCGCGGCTCGGACGGGCGCGGCTTCACCCCGTCTGAGCTGGCGCACAGCGTCTCCAGCACCGCCAGCGCCATGAGCGCGGCCATGGTCGCGGCCCAGCCTTCCACCTCGTCCTCCTCCGGCTTCGGCGGCGGCGGAAGCTCGGGCGGGGGCGGTGGCGGCGGCGGGGGCGGGGGCTGGTAGGACGTGGACAGCACGCCCCCCAATCGCTAAGCACAGCGCCAGTCCCACTCCCCGGTACGACCATGCCCGAACTGCTGCTTGAACTGTTCTCCGAGGAAATTCCCGCGCGCTTCCAGCGCCGCGCCGCCGAGGATCTGAAAAAGGCCGTGACCGGCGCGCTGGTCGATGCGGGTCTCGTTTATGAGGGCGCACGCGCCTTCGCCACCCCGCGCCGGCTGGCGCTGACCGTGGCGGGCGTGCCGGTGCGTTCGCCCGATACGCGCGAGGAGCGCAAGGGGCCCAAGGTCGGCGCGCCGCAGCCGGCGATCGACGGCTTTTTGCGCGCTGCCGGGCTGTCGCGCATTGAGGATGCCGCTATCGAATCTGACCCCAAAAAGGGCGATTTCTACGTGGCGCGCATCGAAAAGCCGGGCGTTGAGGCGGTCGAGCTTCTGGCGCGACTGCTGCCAAAACTGCTCGCGGATTTCCCCTGGCCCAAATCCATGCGCTGGGGCACCGGCTCGTTCAGCTGGGTGCGCCCGCTGCGCGCCATCACCGCGACCTTCGGGCCGGATACGGAAGACCCGGTGGTGGTCGGCTTCGAGGTCGACGGGCTCGCGGCCGGGCAGACGACCTACGGCCATCGCTTCCTGTCGCCCGAACCGATCCGCGTGCGGCGGTTCGATGATTATGTGACGGCGCTTGAACGCGCCCATGTCGTGCTCGACATCGACCGGCGCAAGG
>JAEWHE010000011.1 GCA_023387965.1 Bacteroidota bacterium
GCGATCGAGGGCTTCTTTTGTGACCCTATCTACGGCGGCAACCGCGACATGGTCGGGTGGAAGCTCGTCGGCTTTCCCGGTGCGCGCTACGACTACCGGGATTTTCTCAACCACAACGGAGCACGTATCGAGCTTGAGCCGGTCAGCCTGAAGGGCCGGCCGGGCTGGAACCCCGCCTGACCCGACCCGTGCGACAGGCTAGACGGAGGATAAAATGGCGCGGAAGCTGCCCCCGGTTGATGTTGTACTCGTCGGTTTCGGCTGGACGGCCGCCATTCTGGCGCAAGAACTGACGGATGAGGGGCTTGAGGTCCTGGCGCTCGAACGGGGAGCGTGGCGGGACACGCCCACGGACTTTCCTCCCACCCTCGCTCCTGACGAACTGCGCTGGTACTGGCGCAAGGAGATGTTTGCCAACAACTCCCGCAGTACCCTCACATTCCGCAACAACCGCGGTCAGGTGGCACTGCCGATGCGCCGCTGGGGCTCCTTCCTGCCTGGCGAGGGCGTGGGTGGAGCAGGCGTTCACTGGAACGGCCAGACATGGCGTTTCCTGCCAAGCGATTTTGTCGCCGCCAGCCACAATACGGAGCGATATGGTCCTCTGCCAGACGGCATGACGGTGCAAGACTATGGCGTGACGTATGACGAACTGGAGCCGCATTTCGACAGGTTCGAGAAGCTCTGCGGCATCGGTGGCCGGGCGGGCAATATCCAAGGTCAGATTCATGAGGGAGGCAACCCGTTTGAAGGTCCGCGCGGCTCGGAATATCCCAATCCACCGATGCATATGACCTTCTCGCAGCATCAGTTCGAACGCGCTACGCGCGAACTCGGTCTTAATCCCTTCCCCGGCCCTTCCGCTAACATGAGCCAGCCTTATACGAACCCGCTGGGCTGTCAGCTCGGCCCCTGCTCCTATTGCGGGTTTTGCGAGAAATACGGCTGCGGCAACTATTCCAAGGCCTCACCACAAACCACGATTCTTCCCGTGTTGATGACGAAGCCGAACTTCAAGCTGAAAACACACAATGAGGTTCTGCGGGTGAAGCTCGACAAGTCGGGCCGCCGCGCGACAGGCGTCATTCATGTCGATACGCAAGGCAACGAATACGAGCAGCCTGCTGATCTTGTTATCCTGTGCGCATACCAACTGTGGAACACGCATCTGATGATGCTGTCCGGCATTGGCGAGATCTATGACCCTGCCACGGGAGAGGGTCTCGTCGGCAAGAACTATTGCTACCAGGTGATGTCGTCGGCGGACGTGTTCTACGAAGACAAATACACCAACGAATTCGCCGGAGCGGGCGCGCTCGGCATGTGCGTCGATGACTTCAATGGCGACAACTTCGATCACGCAGGGCTAGACTTCATCGGCGGCGGCTATATTGCCAACTGGACCACAAATGCGCGTCCGATTGAAACGCACCCTACACCGGAGGGGACGCCCAATTGGGGATCGGCCTGGAAGAAGGCCGTCAAGGAGAACTTCCTCAAGTCCACCAGCGTCGGAGCGCATGGGGCTTCCATGGCCTATGCCACCAACTACCTTGATCTCGATCCGACATACACGGACGCCTATGGCCGTCCGCTGATGCGGATGACCTATGACTTCACCCCTAATGACTTGAAGATGAGCGCTTTCCTGACGGAGCGCGTGAAGCAGATCGCGGAGCGAATGGGCGGGCGGGAGATCAAGCTCAATACCCGCGACGGCCCCTATGATTCCATGCCCTACCAGACGACCCATAATACGGGCGGCACGATCATGGGCACCAATCCGTCGAACAGCGTCGTCAATCGCTATCTGCAAAGCTGGGACGTGCCGAACCTGTTCGTCATGGGCGCCGGCGTATTCCCTCAGAATGCGGGCTATAATCCGACAGGCACGGTGGCTGCCCTCACCTACTGGGCGGCCGATGCCATCCGCACCCAATACCTTCGCAGTCCCGGTCCTTTGGTGCAGGCATGAGCCAAGTGCCGCTTCTCACTGCTGCAACGGTCCCGCTGCTCATGGGCTTGTTGTCCACGACCGCCCATGCACAGGAGAATTCTTTCGCTCAGGTCGAACGAGGACGTTACGCGGTGGCTACCGGTAATTGTCAGGGGTGTCATACCATTCCCGGTGAAGCTCCCTTTTCCGGAGGACGTGGACTGGAGACGCCATTCGGCATCATCTACACCCCGAACATTACCTTTGACGTCGAGACCGGTCTGGGGGAGTGGTCCAAGGATGAATTCTGGGACGCCATGCATGACGGCCTACGCCGCGACGGCTCCCACCTCTACCCCGCATTTCCCTATCCGCACTTCACGAAGATGCCTCGAGCAGAGGTCGACGCCATCTACGATTATCTCGCCACCATTCCCCGTGCCAGACGTGAGAAGCCGGAGAACGACCTGCCGTTCCCGCTCAACCAGCGCATGGCGCTCCTGGGCTGGAAGTGGATGTTTTTCGAACCCGGCGAGTTTGAGGAAAATCCTGACAAGAGTCCGCAATGGAACCGTGGAGCCTACCTTGTCGAGGGCCCCGGCCACTGCGCCGGCTGCCACACGCCGAAGAACTTCGCCGGAGCGGACAAGAAGGATCAGGACCTGCAAGGCGGCCAGTTGGAGAACTGGGCGGCACCGAGCATCCGCGGCGGCAGCAATGGCGGGCTGGAGGATTGGTCGGAGGACGACATCGTCGAGTTTCTTCGGGCCGGAAGGAACCGACATACGGCAGCCTTCGCTACGATGGCAGAGGTCATTGAACTTTCCACGCAACACATGACCGAGGCCGATCTGCGCGCCATCGCCACCTATTTGAAAGACCGCGAGGGTAACGGTGAAGGCGAGGAGTTGGATGTCCCGGATGCCGCCGTTGTGCAGGCAGGTGAAGCCATCTACCTCGACAACTGTAGTGCCTGCCACACCTCTGATGGGTCAGGTGTACCACGTTTCTTCGCCCCTTTGGCGGGCTCGGGCAAAGTCAACAACGACGACGCGACCACGGTTATCCGGGTCATCCTGGAAGGCGCCCGTTCCGTGCCGACCAAGAGCCACCCCTCTCCACTTTCCATGCCGGCATTCGATTGGAAACTGACGGATGAACAAGTCGCGGCCGTTGCCAGTTACATTCGTTCAAGCTGGGGAAATCAGGCAAATGCCGTCACCGCAGACCAGGTGGCGGATCTGCGTGAAGCACTGAAGGATTAACGACCTAACAGAGGAAGTTCAGATGATACGCCGCATACTGACCACGACCATCGCAGTCTTCGCGCTCGGCGGAGCCGCCAATGCGCAGGACGCCGCAACAGCCTCTGCGAGTTTCGTCAATGCGGACGGGCAGGCAAACGGCAATGCAGAGTTGACCGGTATGGCTGCAGGTGGTGTTCTGATCAAGCTGGAAATTACCGGCCTTCCAGCCAATCAGTGGGTTGCTTTCCACGTCCATGAGACAGGAAGCTGCGACCATGAAACCAATCATGAATCTGCGGGCGGCCACTTCAATCCAGGCTCCAAGGAGCACGGCTACAAGTCTGCCAGTGGAGCCCATGCCGGCGACATGCCCAATCAGTATGTTGGTTCGGATGGCGCATTGCGCGCTGAAGTTTTTAACCACATGATCTCGCTTGACGACAGTGAGACCGGCATCAAGGGACGCGCGTTGATGGTACACGCAAAGGCCGATGATTATGAAAGCCAACCTTCAGGAGATGCTGGTGATCGACTGGCTTGCGCCGTGATCGAATAGGCCGCAAGGCTCGCCGGCCAAGCGTTTCTAGGAAAATATCGGCCTGGCTTCCGCTTCAGAAGACAACAGCGCCTCGATTATCAGTTTCTCGGAATTGATATGACGACGCAGCGACTCCGCGAATCCCCTCAGGAGGTGGCGGGCAGGTTCGATTGCTGCAGCATCATTCCTGATCGATCTCAGCACCGCTAAGGCATCGGCGGCGGCGGCCAGATCGCATCGGTGTTCCGCCTTCAGTTCCTGCGTAAAATGTGTCCCGAAAGTTGA
>JAEWHE010000021.1 GCA_023387965.1 Bacteroidota bacterium
GTCCGTATAGGGCTGCAGCCATTCCTCCGGCCCGAAGCGGGACTGGAAGGTCAGCATGAAGCGGTCTTCCGGTAGGCCGAGGCGCTGGCGCAGCAGATGGCCGGTCGTCCGGCAGTGTTCGGGATAGGGGTCGCCCTTGGCGGCATAGGATTGCGGGATGCCGTGGAAGGAGGCGACGAGGATTTCCGGCTCCCAGTCGACCTTGGCGAGAGCCTTTTCGACCGAGACGGCAAGCGCGTCGATATAGTCCGGGTCGTCGTGATAGGGTGGAACGGTGCGGACGGCCGGCTGCCAGCGCAGCGACATCAGGTGCTCGAAGGCCTTGTCGTTGACGGTCGCCGTCGTCGAGGCCGAATATTGCGGATAGAGCGGGAAGATGAGGATCTTATCGCAGCCGGCGGCCTGCAGCGCGTTGATCCCTTCGGCGATCGAGGGCTTGCCGTAGCGCATCCCCCAGTCGACCACGACATCCGGCAGGTCCTTCAGGCGTTCGGCCATCAGTTCACTCTGGTTGCGGGTGTAGGTGCGCAGGTAGCTTTCGTTCAGCTCCTTGTTCCAGATCGTCTCATAGGCCTTGCCGACCTTCTGCGGCCGCTTGTTGAGGACGATGCCGTAGAGGATCGGATACCAGTAGAGCCGCGACCATTCGATGACGCGGCGGTCGGACAGGAACTCGGCCAGATAGCGCCGCACCGAGCGGTAGTCGGTGCCGTCGGGCGTGCCGAGATTGACGAGGAGGACCCCGACCTTGGCGGGTTTGGCCTCGGGGTGAGCGGAGGCCATGGGGCTGGCGATTGCTTTCATTTCGGTTTCCCGTTCCGTTGCGCCCGGCGCAGGAAGGGCGCCGCAGAAGCTTGGCTCCTATCTAGAAACAAAAAACGGCCCGGGAAAGCCCCGGGCCGTGCCGTCGTGCGGGACAAATCGTCTTATCTGGCCGGCAGTTCGAGTCCCTGGCCGACCGCGAGCAGGTCCGGATTGCGCAGGGCGTTGGCCTCGGCAATCCTGGTCCACATGGCGCCGTCGCCATAGACGGCTTCGGCGATCTTCCAGAGGGATTCTCCGCGCGCGACCGTGTGGGTCTGCGCAGAGGACGTGGTTTCGGCAGCGGGAGCCGGTGTCGTTGCAGGGGCAGTCGCGGACGGTGTGGCTTCATCCGAAGCGGGTGCCGTTTCCGCTGCGGCGGGGGCTTCTGCCTGCGCTTCGGCCGTCTCGTCGGCGGGCGTCACGTCGGTGATGCGACCGTCGGTATAGGGCGTGTAGGGATTGTTGGCGGTCAGGTAATCGGCCACCGTCTGTTCGAGATTGGGGCCGAAATCGTAGGGATTGAGGGCATTGGTGGCGAAGATGTCATAGCCGTCGCCGCCGCCGCGGACATAATTATTGGTGACGACGCCGTAGGTCGCTTCCGGATCGAGCGGCACGAAAGCGTCGCCCTCCTTCACCTTGACGTCGGACACGCGGCTGCCGGCAGGCTTCGAGCGGTCGAAGGAATACGTCATGCCGGCGACCTGCGCAAAGCGGCCGGCGCCCTCCTCGATCTTGCCGACGCCGTTTTCCAGTGCGGCGAGAAGATCGGCGCCCTTGAGCTGGAAGGTCGCGACCGTGTTCTGGAACGGCAGGACGGTCAGGACCTCGCCCATCGTCACGTCGCCGGCGTCGATCGAGGCGCGCAGCCCGCCGCCATTGGCGATCGAGATGGTGATGCCCTGGTCCTTGACGCGGTCGAGCTGCGCATCGGCGACGAGGTTGCCCATGGTGCATTCCTCGGCGCGGCAGACGTTACGATCGCCATTGATGGTATCCTGCGAGAAGCCGACGACCTTCTGCTTCAGCTCTTCCAGAGGCTGGCCGAGCTCCTTGACCTTTGCGGCAAAGCCGGCATCCGGCACGATGGAACTGTCGAGCAGTTTCGGCGCGCCTTCGCTGGACGTCACGACGCCGGCGTCGTCGAACACGAGCTTGATGTCGCCGAGATATTTCGAATAGGCATAGGCGGTGACGATCGGCACCTGGGTGCCGGCCGGGTTCTCGACCAGCGTCGGATAGGGGCCGGCCGCCTTGTCGTCGGTGCTCGACAGAAGCGTGTGGCTGTGGCCGCCGACGATCACGTCGATGCCGTTCACGGCCGCGGCGATCTGCTTGTCGCGCGCATAGCCGACATGCGAGAGGAGGACGATCTTGTTGACGCCCTTGCTCTCGATTTCGGAAACCGCCCGCTTGAGATAGGCGATCTCGTCCTCGAAGCGGATCGTGTCGCCCGGCGCGGAGGTCTCGTCGGTGTCGGTGGCGAGGACGGAGACGACGGCGACCTTCTCGCCGCCGAGTTCCTTGATGATATAGCCCTCGAACTTGCCGGCGACGGGGCTGTTGTCCGCTGCGAGCGTGTTGCCGGAAATGATCGGGAACTCGGCCTTGTCGATGAACTTCAGCAGTTCTTCCGGCCCGTCGTCGAATTCGTGGTTGCCGATCGCCATGGCGTCGAAACCGATGCCGTTCATGAAGTCGGCGATCGGGCCGCTCTTGAACATGCTGTAGAAGAGCGAGCCCTGGAATTGGTCGCCGGCGTCGAGCACCAGGACATTTGCGTTCTGCAATTCGCCGCGACGGGTGTCGATGGCGGTCTTCACGCGGGCGATGCCGCCGAAGCACTCGTTCTTGGAGGCTTCTTCTGCCGAGCACGTGCTGTCGTATTTGTTGATCGCTTCGATCCGGGAATGGAGATCGTTGATGTGCAGGAT